>NZ_PHNT01000030.1:0-216 GCF_002834145.1 Roseovarius salinarum
TCCCGGGCGACGACATTCCGATCGTTGCCGGCTCGGCGCTTGCGGCGATGGAGGGCAACACGCCCGAGATCGGCGAGGAGAAGGTCAAGGAGCTGATGGCCGCGGTGGACGACTACATCCCGACGCCGGAGCGTCCGAAGGACCAGCCGTTCCTGATGCCGATCGAGGACGTTTTCTCGATCTCGGGCCGCGGCACGGTGGTGACGGGCCGTGTCG
>NZ_PHNT01000030.1:338-19001 GCF_002834145.1 Roseovarius salinarum
AGCTGCTCGATTCGGGCGAGGCGGGCGACAACATCGGCGCGCTTCTGCGCGGCATCAACCGCGACGACGTGGAGCGCGGGCAGGTTCTGTGCAAGCCGAAGTCCGTGACGCCGCACACGAAGTTCGAGGCGGAGGCCTACATCCTGACGAAGGAGGAGGGCGGTCGTCACACGCCGTTCTTCGCCAACTACCGTCCGCAGTTCTACTTCCGCACGACGGACGTGACGGGGACGGTGACGCTGAAGGAGGGCACGGAGATGGTGATGCCGGGCGACAACGTGTCGTTCTCGGTCGAGCTGATCGCGCCCATCGCCATGGAGGACGGCCTGCGCTTCGCCATCCGCGAGGGCGGCCGCACCGTCGGCGCAGGCGTCGTCTCAAAAATCATCGAGTGAGCGCGGCCCTGCCGCGGCTTTCAAGGGGCGCCCCGGCCGGGCGCCCCTTTTCTTTGGTACGTGGATTTCACGTCAGGCGCCTGGGGGCGGCGGGGTCCGGGCAGCGCATCCGCAACGGCAGCGGCGGGCGGGCGTGAATGATGGCCGACGGTCGATCCGGCGCAACCCGTTCGTTCGGGACAGCGACGGGATCCCATGCCGTGACGGCGCCCGGCGCCGCAACGGCGGGGCCCGCCGCCAGCGCAGCCGCCGCGACGAGTGGCAGGCGGGAAAGGCGGGGCGGGCGGGCACGGCGCGTCATGTCGTCTCCTTCCGGCTGGTGTTGCTTGGGCAGGTGAATCAAGGTTACCGGGTTCGCGATCACGCCGCAGTCCAAACCTTCGCGACCGGGCGGTCGCGGCGCCTCACGGGCGCGCGACGACGATCTTGCCGGTCGCGCCAAGAAATGCCGTGCGGGCGCTTGATTCCCGAGGAAAGGTGCCTTAAGTCGGCGCGTGGCCACAGGGGTATAGCTCAGCTGGTAGAGCGACGGTCTCCAAAACCGTAGGTCGCGGGTTCGAGCCCTGCTGCCCCTGCCACTTTCCTTCAGGTCGGCGCTGCGCCCTGCGATCCGAATCGCGTCTTGAATTCGCCACGTGGCCCGCGTATGTCGCGCGCAGCAGATCCCTATCCGAGGTTGGCGCAAGCATGGCAAGCCCGAACCCTTTGCAGTTCATCCAGCAGGTCCGCGCGGAAGTGGCCAAGGTCGTCTGGCCGACCCGGCGCGAAGTCCTGTTGACCACGGTCATGGTCTTCATCATGGCCGCCCTGACGGCGACGTTCTTCGCGCTGGTGGATCTGGTGATCCGCAGCGGCCTCGAGGGCGTCCTGTCGCTGTTCGGCTGAACGGGCAAAAACGCCCCCGCCCCCTTGAATCCGCCCGGAATTGGCGCTAGGCCACACGCCACTTCCCGGACATGGCGCGCGGCGATTCGTGTTGCGCGCCGATTTTTGTTTTGGGGTGGTCGGGCAAAGGCCTGTGGTGAAATGGATTTTCGGCCTTTGGCGCCGGTTGAGACGGGGGTTTTGGCCTTATGGCGAAGCGGTGGTACTCGGTCAGCGTTCTCTCGAACTTCGAGAAGAAGGTCGCCGAGCAGATCAGGCAATCGGTCGCCGAGAACGGCCTCGAGGACGAGATCGAGGAAGTGCTCGTGCCCACCGAGGAGGTGATCGAGGTGCGCCGTGGCAAGAAGGTCACGACCGAGCGCCGCTTCATGCCCGGCTACGTGCTCGTGCGCATGGAGATGTCGGACCGGGGATATCACCTTATCAACTCGATCAACCGCGTGACGGGGTTCCTTGGCCCGCAGGGGCGGCCGATGCCCATGCGCGATGCCGAGGTCAACGCGATCCTCAACCGCGTCCAGGAGGGCGAAGAGGCGCCGCGGACCCTGATTTCCTTCGAGGTGGGCGAGAAGGTCAAGGTGAACGACGGCCCGTTCGAGGATTTCGATGGCATGGTCGCCGAGGTGGACGACGACAACCAGCGCCTGAAGGTGATGGTCTCGATCTTCGGCCGGGAGACGCCGGTCGAGCTGGAATACACGCAGGTTACCAAGCAGGCCTGACGTGCGCGGGGCGTCGTCACGGCGCCCCCCGGAAATGCCCGGGCGACCGGGATGACGATGTGGGAGGTCGGGGCGTCGCGACGCCGCGCCGGACCACGGCAACGCAAAGGCCCGTCGACGCGTCGGCAGGCTGTTGGAAAGAAGGAGAGGCCAGATGGCCAAGAAACTTGCCGGCACCATGAAGCTGCAGGTGCCTGCCGGCCAGGCGAACCCCAGCCCGCCCGTCGGCCCGGCGCTGGGTCAGCGCGGCATCAACATCATGGAATTCTGCAAGGCGTTCAACGCCAAGACGCAGGAGATGGAGCAGGGCGCGCCCTGCCCCACGCTGATCACCTATTACCAGGACAAGTCCTTCGAGATGGAAATCAAGACGCCGCCGGCGTCCTACTATCTCAAGAAGGCGGCGAAGCTGAAGTCGGGCGCGACCACGCCGGGCCGCGCCACCGCCGGGACGGTGACGACCAAGCAGGTGCGCGAGATCGCGGAAGCGAAATGGCGCGACCTGAACGCCACCGACATGGAGTCCGCGATGAAGATCATCCTGGGCAGCGCGAAGTCCATGGGCATCGAGGTGAAGTAAGATGGCAAAGCTTGGAAAACGTACCCGCGCTGCCCGCGAGGCCGTCTCCGGCAAGAGTGACGTCTCTGTCGAGGAGGCCGTCTCGGTGATCAAGCAGAACGCAACGGCAAACTTCGACGAAACCGTCGAGATCGCTGTGAATCTCGGGGTCGATCCGCGCCATGCCGACCAGATGGTGCGTGGCGTCGTCGGCCTGCCGAACGGCACTGGCAAGGACGTGCGCGTTGCCGTGTTTGCCCGCGGACAGAAGGCCGAGGAAGCGCAGGAGGCCGGCGCGGACATCGTCGGCGCCGAGGACCTGATGGAAACGATCCAGGGCGGCGAGATCAACTTCGAGCGCTGCATCGCCACCCCCGACATGATGCCGGTGGTGGGGCGCCTGGGCAAGATCCTGGGCCCGCGCAACCTGATGCCGAACCCCAAGGTCGGCACCGTGACCATGGACGTGGCCCAGGCGGTGAAGGATGCCAAGGCCGGTCAGGTCCAGTTCAAGGCCGAGAAGGCCGGCGTGGTGCACGCGGGCGTCGGCAAGGCGTCGTTCGACGAGAGCAAGCTGGCCGAGAACGTGCGTGCCTTCATCGCCGCCGTGAACAAGGCCAAGCCGGCGGGCGCCAAGGGCACCTACGTCAAGAAGATCTCGCTGACCTCGACCATGGGGCCGGGCGTCAGCGTGGACGTGGGCAACGCCGCGTCCGAACAATAAGGATTTGGTGCGGTCCCGTTCGCGGGGCCGGGCCGAATGGCGGGGCCGGTTGCGGCCTCGTCCTGTCCGAGATGGAGGGTTGGGCCAACGCCCTATAATTCCTTCCTGAGATGGGGAACGAGATGGGATTTCAACGAAGGCGGCCATCGCTTTCGGGGTGATCTTGGCCTCGGGACCCTGAAATTGGACCCGAACGCCGCCCCGCCGGGGTGGCACAACCGAGCCGGGGGGGAACCCCCAGAACTGGAGTGAAACTGTGGATAGAGCCCAGAAAGAGAAAGTGGTCGAGGAACTCGGCCAGATCTTCGAAAGCTCTGGCGTCGTCGTGGTCGCCCACTACGCCGGCCTGACAGTTGCCGAGATGCAGGATCTTCGTGCGCGCGCCCGCGCGGCCGATGCATCCGTCCGCGTCGCCAAGAACAGGCTCGCCAAGATCGCCCTCGAGGGCCGGCCCTGCGAAAGCATCGCCGAATTCCTTCAGGGCATGACCGTTCTGACCTTCTCCGAGGACCCCGTGGCAGCAGCCAAGGTGGCCGAGGGTTTCGCCAAGGACAACAAGAAGTTCGAGATCCTTGGCGGGGCGATGGGGTCGGATCACCTGGACCGGGCCGGTGTCAAGGCGGTTTCCGACATGCCCTCGCGCGAGGAGCTTCTGGCTCAGCTCGCGGGCATGCTCGGCGCACCCGCCTCGAACGTCGCCGGTGCGATTGGCGCCCCTGCTTCGAACATCGCGAGCATCCTTTCGACCATCGAAGAGAAGGCCGAAGCCGCGTAAGCAACTGGAACGGATCGGCGTGGGGTTGATTGCCCGACGTTGGAACACATCTGAAAAACGGAAAGAGTCAAAATGGCTGATCTGAAGAAACTTGCCGAAGAGATCGTTGGTCTGACGCTTCTCGAGGCGCAGGAACTGAAAACCATCCTGAAGGACGAATACGGCATCGAGCCCGCCTCGGGCGGCGCCGTGATGATGGCCGGCCCCGCCGGTGGCGAAGCGGCCGAGGAAGCCGAAGAACAGACGGAATTCGACGTCATCCTGAAGTCGGCCGGCTCCTCGAAGATCAACGTGATCAAGGAAGTTCGCGGCATCACGGGCCTGGGCCTGAAGGAAGCCAAGGAACTGGTCGAGGCCGGCGGCAAGCCCGTCAAGGAAGGCGTCGACAAGGAAGAGGCCGAGGACATCAAGAAGAAGCTCGAAGACGCTGGCGCGGAAATCGAGCTGAAGTGACGACATCCGGCTTCGCCCGGTGAGCAGACGTGGCTGGGTCCGGTTTCCCCGGGCCCAGCCGAACCTGTCTCGGACAGCCCCTTGTGACGCAGGGGTTGTCTCAGGCGAGGTTCTCGCGATCGGGAGGCCCCTGGTGGGACAGGGGCCGGGAATGGATCGCAACCCGCTATCTCGGTTGGCCGCGGCGCTGGGGCCCGACAGCGCGCGTGGCCGGTGAGAAACGAAAGGTGACATCGAAAATGGCTAACACCTACCTCGGCCAGAAGCGTTTGCGCCGGTACTTCGGCAAGATTCGCGAAGTGCTGGACATGCCCAACCTCATCGAGGTCCAGAAATCCTCATACGATCTTTTCCTCCATTCCGGCGACCAGCCGGAGCCGCAGGACGGCGAGGGGATCAAGGGCGTTTTCCAGTCGGTTTTCCCGATCAGCGATTTCAACGAGACCAGCGTCATCGAATTCGTCGACTACGAGCTGGAGAAGCCGAAATACGACGTCGAGGAGTGCATGCAGCGCGACATGACCTACGCGGCGCCGCTCAAGGTCACGCTGCGGCTCATCGTGTTCGACGTCGACGACGACACCGGGTCCAAGTCCGTGAAGGACATCAAGGAGCAGGACGTCTTCATGGGTGACATGCCCCTGATGACGCCGCACGGCACCTTCATCGTCAACGGCACCGAGCGGGTGATCGTCAGCCAGATGCACCGGTCGCCGGGTGTCTTCTTCGACCACGACAAGGGCAAGACCCACAGCTCGGGCAAGCTGCTCTTCGCCTGCCGCATCATCCCCTACCGCGGCTCGTGGCTCGATTTCGAGTTCGACGCCAAGGACATCGTCTATTGCCGCATCGACCGGCGCCGGAAACTCCCGGTGACGACCCTGCTCTATGCGCTCGGCCTCGATCAGGAAGGCATCATGAATGCCTACTACGACACGGTCGACTACAAGCTGAAAAAGAAGAAGGGCTGGGTCACCAAGTTCTTCCCCGAGCGTGTGCGCGGCACGCGCCCCGCCTATGACCTTGTCGACGCCAAGACGGGCGAGGTCATCGCCGAGGCCGGCAAGAAGGTCACGCCGCGCGCGGTCAAGAAGCTCATCGACGAGGGCTCCGTCGACGAGATCCTCGTGCCCTTCGACCAGATCGTCGGCAAGTACGTGGCGCGCGACATCATCAACGAGGAAACCGGCGCGATCTATGTCGAGGCCGGCGACGAACTCACGCTGGAACACGACAAGGACGGCGAGATAACCGGCGGCACCCTTCAGGAACTGCTGGACGCGGGCATCACCGATATCCCGGTGCTCGACATCGATAACGTGAACGTCGGCCCCTACATCCGCAACACGATGGCGATGGACAAGAACATGAACCGCGAAACCGCGCTCATGGACATCTATCGCGTGATGCGCCCAGGCGAGCCGCCGACCGAGGAAGCGGCCTCGGCGCTGTTCGATTCCCTGTTCTTCGACGCCGAACGCTATGACCTGTCGGCCGTGGGTCGTGTGAAGATGAACATGCGTCTGAACCTTGATGCCGAGGATACCCAGCGCACCCTTCGGCGCGAGGATATCGTGGCCTGCATCAAGGCACTGGTGGAACTGCGCGACGGCCGCGGCGAAGTGGACGATATCGACCACCTCGGAAACCGCCGCGTCCGGTCGGTCGGCGAACTGATGGAGAACCAGTACCGCGTCGGCCTGCTGCGCATGGAGCGCGCGATCAAGGAGCGCATGTCGGGCGTCGAGATCGACACGGTCATGCCGCAGGACCTGATAAATGCCAAGCCGGCGGCGGCGGCGGTGCGCGAATTCTTCGGCTCGTCCCAGCTGTCGCAGTTCATGGACCAGACCAACCCGCTCAGCGAGGTCACGCACAAGCGGCGCCTCTCGGCGCTCGGGCCGGGCGGCCTGACGCGCGAGCGCGCGGGTTTCGAGGTGCGCGACGTTCACCCGACCCACTACGGCCGCATGTGCCCGATCGAGACGCCGGAAGGCCCGAACATCGGCCTGATCAACAGCCTGGCGACCTTCGCACGGGTCAACAAGTACGGCTTCATCGAGACGCCGTACCGCCGGGTCGAGAACGGGCAGGTGACCGACGAGGTCCAGTACATGTCGGCCACCGAGGAGATGCGCCATACCGTCGCCCAGGCCAACGCCAAGCTCGACGACGCGGGCCGCTTCGTGAACGATCTGGTGAGCACGCGGCAGGCGGGCGAATACATGCTCGCGCCGAACGAGACGGTGGACCTGATCGACGTCAGCCCCAAGCAGCTGGTGTCGGTGGCGGCCTCGCTGATCCCGTTCCTGGAAAACGATGACGCCAACCGCGCGCTGATGGGCTCGAACATGCAGCGGCAGGCCGTGCCGACGCTGCGGTCCGAGGCGCCGCTGGTGGGGACCGGCATCGAGGGCGTCGTCGCCCGCGATTCGGGGGCCTCGATCATGGCCAGGCGCGCGGGCGTCATCGACCAGGTCGACGGCACCCGGATCGTCGTGCGCGCCACCGAGGACCTCGAGGTGGGCGACCCCGGCGTGGACATCTACCGCATGCGCAAGTTCCAGCGCAGCAACCAGAACACCTGCATCAACCAGCGTCCGCTGGTGACGGTGGGCCAGAGCGTCGAGAAGGGCGAGGTCATCGCCGATGGCCCCTCGACCGATCTGGGCGAACTGGCGCTGGGCAAGAACGTGGTGACCGCGTTCATGCCGTGGAACGGCTACAACTTCGAGGACTCGATCCTGATCTCGGAACGGGTGGCGCGCGATGACGTGTTCACCTCCGTGCACATCGAGGAATTCGAGGTCGCCGCGCGCGACACGAAGCTCGGCCCGGAAGAGATCACCCGCGACATTCCCAACGTGGGCGAGGAGGCGCTGCGCAACCTCGACGAGGCCGGCATCGTCTACATCGGCGCCGACGTGGAGCCCGGCGACATCCTGGTGGGCAAGATCACGCCCAAGGGCGAAAGCCCGATGACCCCGGAAGAGAAGCTGCTGCGCGCGATCTTCGGGGAAAAGGCGTCGGACGTGCGCGACACGTCGCTGCGGGTGAAGCCGGGCGATTTCGGCACCGTCGTCGAGGTGCGCGTCTTCAACCGCCACGGCGTGGAAAAGGACGAGCGCGCGTTGCAGATCGAGCGCGAGGAAGTCGAACGCCTTGCCCGCGACCGCGACGACGAGCTGGCGATCCTCGATCGCAACATCTATGCCCGCCTCAAGTCGCTCCTGCTGGGCAAGACCGCGGTCAAGGGCCCCAAGGGCGTCAAGGCGAACTCGGAGATCACCGAGGAGCTGCTGGAGTCGCTGACCAAGGGCCAGTGGTGGCAGCTCGCGCTCAAGGACGAGCAGGACGCGCAGGTCGTCGAGGCCCTCAACGAGCAGTACGAAAGCCAGAAACGCACGCTCGACGCCCGTTTCGAGGACAAGGTCGAGAAGGTGCGCCGTGGCGATGACCTGCCGCCGGGCGTGATGAAGATGGTCAAGGTCTTCATCGCGGTGAAGCGCAAGCTGCAGCCGGGTGACAAGATGGCCGGCCGGCACGGCAACAAGGGCGTGATCTCGAAGGTCGTTCCGATGGAGGACATGCCGTTCCTCGAGGACGGCACGCCGGTGGATTTCTGCCTCAACCCGCTGGGCGTGCCCAGCCGGATGAACGTGGGCCAGATCCTGGAGACCCACATGGGCTGGGCGTCGCGCGGGCTCGGCATCAAGGTCGACGAGGCGCTGCAGGAGTATCGCCGGTCGGGCGACATGACGCCGGTGCGCGAGGCCATGAAGATCGCCTATGGCGACGAGGTCTACGAGGAAGGCATTGCCGGCATGGACGAGCCGCAGCTGATCGAGGCCGCGGGCAACGTCACCAACGGCGTGCCCATCGCCACGCCGGTCTTCGACGGCGCCAAGGAGGCCGATGTCAACGACGCGCTGGAACGCGCGGGCTTTGACCAGTCCGGGCAGTCGGTGCTTTTCGACGGGCGCACGGGCGAGCAGTTCAGCCGCCCCGTGACGGTCGGCATCAAGTACCTGCTGAAGCTGCACCACCTGGTGGACGACAAGATCCACGCGCGCTCCACCGGCCCCTACAGCCTGGTCACCCAGCAGCCGCTGGGCGGCAAGGCGCAGTTCGGCGGCCAGCGTTTCGGCGAGATGGAGGTCTGGGCGCTGGAAGCCTACGGCGCGGCCTACACCCTGCAGGAGATGCTGACGGTGAAGTCCGACGACGTCGCGGGCCGCACGAAGGTCTACGAGTCGATCGTCAAGGGCGAGGACACCTTCGAGGCCGGCGTGCCCGAAAGCTTCAACGTGCTGGTGAAGGAAGTCCGCGGGCTCGGGCTCAACATGGAACTCCTGGACGTGGAGGAGGACGAGTGAGCCGAAGGGCGGGGTGATCTCCGCTCGACGGCGCTCCGGGCAGGGCGGGGTTCACCCCGCCACGCCCTCCTCTCCCGACGCAGGATATTCGAGGTATCAAGATGAACCAGGAACTGACGAACAACCCGTTCAACCCGAACGCACCGGCCAAGATCTTCGACGAGATCAAGGTCAGCCTCGCCTCGCCCGAGCGCATCCTCAGCTGGTCGTATGGCGAGATCAAGAAGCCCGAAACGATCAACTACCGCACGTTCAAGCCGGAGCGCGACGGCCTGTTCTGCGCCCGGATCTTCGGGCCGATCAAGGACTACGAGTGCCTGTGCGGCAAGTACAAGCGCATGAAGTACCGCGGTGTTGTCTGCGAGAAGTGCGGTGTCGAGGTCACGCTCCAGAAGGTCCGGCGCGAGCGCATGGGCCACATCGAGCTGGCCGCACCCTGCGCGCACATCTGGTTTCTCAAGTCGCTGCCCTCGCGCATCGGCCTGATGCTGGACATGACGCTGCGCGACCTCGAGCGCGTGCTCTATTTCGAGAACTACGTGGTGATCGAACCCGGTCTGACCGATCTGAGCTATGGCCAGATGCTGACCGAGGAAGAGTTCATGGACGCGCAGGACCAGTACGGTATGGATGCCTTCACCGCCAACATCGGCGCCGAGGCGATCCGCGAGATGCTGGCCCAGATCGACCTTGAAAGCGAGGCCGAGAACCTGCGCGCCGACCTGGCCGAGGCCACCGGCGAACTCAAGCCGAAGAAGATCATCAAGCGGCTCAAGGTCGTCGAGAGCTTCCTGGAGTCGGGCAACCGGCCCGAGTGGATGATCATGACCGTGATCCCGGTGATCCCGCCCGAGCTGCGCCCCCTGGTGCCGCTGGACGGCGGCCGGTTCGCGACCTCGGACCTCAACGATCTCTACCGCCGGGTCATCAACCGCAACAACCGCCTCAAGCGGCTGATCGAGTTGCGTGCGCCCGACATCATCGTGCGCAACGAAAAGCGGATGCTGCAGGAATCGGTCGATGCGCTGTTCGACAACGGCCGCCGCGGCCGGGTCATCACCGGCGCGAACAAGCGTCCGCTGAAATCGCTCTCGGACATGCTCAAGGGCAAGCAGGGCCGGTTCCGCCAGAACCTGCTGGGCAAGCGCGTGGACTTCTCGGGGCGCTCGGTCATCGTGACCGGCCCCGAGCTCAAGCTGCACCAGTGCGGGTTGCCGAAGAAGATGGCGCTGGAATTGTTCAAGCCCTTCATCTACTCGCGGCTCGAGGCGAAGGGCATGTCGTCCACCGTCAAGCAGGCCAAGAAGCTGGTGGAAAAGGAGCGGCCCGAGGTCTGGGACATCCTCGACGAGGTGATCCGCGAACACCCGGTGCTGCTCAACCGCGCGCCGACCCTGCACCGCCTGGGCATCCAGGCGTTCGAGCCCGTGCTGATCGAGGGCAAGGCGATCCAGCTTCACCCGCTGGTCTGCTCGGCCTTCAACGCGGACTTCGACGGCGACCAGATGGCCGTGCACGTGCCGCTGAGCCTCGAGGCGCAACTCGAGGCGCGGGTTCTGATGATGTCCACGAACAACGTGCTGTCGCCCGCCAACGGCGCGCCGATCATCGTGCCCAGCCAGGACATGATCCTGGGCCTCTACTACATTTCGCTCATGCGCGAGGGCATGAAGGGCGAGGGCATGGTCTTTTCCTCGGTCGAGGAGGTGCAGCACGCGCTGGAGGCCGGCGAGGTGCACATGCACGCCAAGATCGAGTGCCGCATCAAGCAGATCGACGAGGAAGGCAACGAGGTCGTCAGGCGGTACGAGACGACTCCGGGCCGCGTGCGCCTGGGCGCGCTGCTGCCCATGAACGCCAAGGCCCCCTTCGAGCTGGTCAACAAGCTGCTTCGCAAGAAGGAAGTGCAGAACGTGATCGACACCGTCTACCGCTACTGCGGGCAGAAGGAATCGGTGATCTTCTGCGACCAGATCATGTCCACGGGCTTCCGCGAAGCGTTCAACGCCGGTATCAGCTTCGGCAAGGACGACATGGTGATCCCCGATGACAAGTGGGGCATCGTCGAAGAAACCCGCCAGCAGGTGAAGGACTTCGAACAGCAGTACATGGACGGGCTGATCACCCAGGGCGAGAAGTACAACAAGGTCGTCGATGCGTGGTCCAAGTGCAACGACCAGGTCACCGAGGCGATGATGGGAACGATCTCGTCGTCGAAGTTCGATGACGGCGGCGCCGAGGTCGAGCCCAACAGCATCTACATGATGGCCCATTCGGGCGCGCGGGGCTCGGTCACGCAGATGAAGCAGCTGGGCGGCATGCGCGGCCTGATGGCCAAGCCCAACGGCGACATTATCGAGACGCCGATCATCTCGAACTTCAAGGAAGGTCTGACCGTGCTGGAGTACTTCAACTCCACCCACGGCGCACGGAAGGGCCTTTCGGACACCGCGTTGAAGACGGCGAACTCGGGCTACCTGACCCGGCGTCTCGTCGACGTGGCGCAGGATTGCATCGTGCGCGAGCATGACTGCGGCACCGACCGCGCGATCACCGTCGAGGCCGCCGTCAACGACGGCGAGGTCGTGGCGACGCTGGGCGAGCGCGTGCTGGGCCGCGTGGCCGCCGACGAGATCGTCAACCCCACCACGCAGGAAGTCCTGGTTTCGGAAGGCGAGCTGATCGACGAGCGCACCGCCGACGCGATCGAGGAGGCCGCGGTGCAATCGGCGCGCATCCGCTCGCCGCTGACCTGCGACAGCGAGGACGGCGTCTGCGCCATGTGCTACGGCCGCGACCTTGCGCGCGGCACGATGGTCAACACCGGCGAGGCCGTCGGAATCATCGCCGCACAGTCCATCGGCGAGCCGGGCACGCAGCTGACGATGCGGACCTTCCACATCGGCGGGGTCGCCACAGGTGGCCAGCAGTCGTTCCAGGAAGCGGGCCAGGAAGGCACGATCGACTTCGAGAACCCTCAGACGCTGGAGAATGCATCCGGCGAGACCCTGGTCATGGGCCGCAACATGAAACTGCGGATCATGGGCGAGAACGGCGTCGAACTGGCCAGCTACAAGGTGGGATACGGCACCAAGCTGTTCGTCAAGCAGGGCGACACCATCGCGCGCGGCGACAAGCTGTTCGAGTGGGATCCCTACACGCTGCCGATCCTGGCCGAGAAGGCGGGGACCGCGAAGTTCGTCGACCTCACCACCGGCGTGTCGGTGCGCGAGGAAACCGACGACGCGACGGGCATGACCCAGCGCATCGTCTCGGACTGGCGCGCCGCGCCCAAGGGCAACGAGCTCAAGCCCGAGATCCTGATCGTCGATCCGGAGACCGGCGAGCCGGTGCGCAACGACGTGGGCAACCCGGTCACCTACCCGATGTCGGTGGACGCGATCCTGTCGGTCGAGGACGGCCAGAAGATCGAGGCCGGCGATGTGGTCGCGCGGATCCCGCGCGAGGGCGCCAAGACCAAGGACATCACCGGCGGCCTGCCGCGGGTGGCCGAACTGTTCGAGGCACGCCGGCCCAAGGACCACGCGATCATCGCCGAGATCGACGGCTACGTGCGCTTCGGGAAGGACTACAAGAACAAGCGCCGCGTCACGATCGAGCCCGTGGACGAAAGCCAGGAACGCCGGGAGTACATGATCCCCAAGGGCAAGCACATCCCGGTGCAGGAGGGCGATTACATCCAGAAGGGCGACTACATCATGGACGGCAACCCGGCGCCGCACGACATCCTGTCGATCCTCGGTGTCGAGGCGCTGGCGGACTACATGATCAACGAGGTGCAGGAGGTCTATCGCCTGCAGGGCGTCAAGATCAACGACAAGCACATCGAGGTCGTCGTGCGCCAGATGCTGCAGAAGTGGGAGGTGCTCGACTCCGGCGAAACCACGCTGCTCAAGGGCGAGCACGTGGACAAGCAGGAGTTCGACGCCGCCAACGAGAAGGCGATCGCCAAGGGTGGCCGCCCTGCGCAGGGCGAGCCGATCCTGCTGGGTATCACCAAGGCATCGCTGCAGACGCGCAGCTTCATCTCTGCCGCCTCCTTCCAGGAGACCACCCGCGTGCTGACCGAGGCCAGCGTTCAGGGCAAGGTCGACAAGCTGCAGGGCCTGAAGGAAAACGTCATCGTCGGCCGGCTGATCCCGGCGGGGACCGGCGGGGCGACCCAGCAGGTCCGTCAGGTGGCGCAGAGCCGCGACAACGTCGTGATCGAGGCGCGCCGCGAAGAGGCGGAAGCGGCGGCCGCGCTTGCGGCCCCCGAACAGGAGCCGGGCAGCGACGAAGGGGCGGACACGCTCGTGGACACGCCGGAAGACCGCGACGAATAATCGCCTTGCTGTCCGGGCGGACAGGGGCCCCGCGCGACGGCGCGGGGCCCTTTTTCATTGCCGGCGCTTCAAATCGGTGTCTAATGCGCGGTGCGCGACGAACTGGCATCCCATGGCACGATCAGACAACCTGACCGGTGCGCTGCTGATGATGGCCTCGATGGCGGCCTTCACGCTGAACGACACCTTCATGAAAATGCTGGCCGGCGAGGTGCCGTTGTTCCAGCTGCTGTTCCTGCGTGGCGTCATCACCACGGTGGCGGTGGCGGCGATTGCCTTGTGGAACGGCGCGCTGCGCGCACGGGTTTCCCGGCGCGACCGCGGCTTCATCGCCTTGCGGATGCTGACGGAGATAGGGGCGGCGTATTTTTTCCTGACGGCGCTGTTCGAGATGCCGCTGGCCAACGTGACGGCGATCCTGCAGGCGCTGCCGCTGACGATCACGCTCGCCGCCGCGGTGTTCATGCGTGAACCCGTGGGCTGGCGCAGGGTCGGCGCCATTCTCGCGGGTTTCGTCGGCGTGCTGCTGATCGTGCGGCCGGGCACCGAAGGGTTCACGATCTATTCGCTTTACGTGCTGGCGGCGGTGGGGTGCGTGACACTGCGCGACCTGACAACCCGGCGTTTGTCGGCGGGTACGCCGTCGATGCTGGTCACGCTGACCACCTCGGTCGCGGTGATGGTGTTCTTCGGGCTGGCAAGCATGACCGTTGAGTGGGCGCCGATGGACCTGCGCGCCGGCGGCCTGACGCTGGCGGCAGGCACGATGGTGATCGGCGGCTACCTGTTTTCCATCATGGTAATGCGCGTGGGCGAGGTCAGCTTCGTCTCGCCTTTCCGCTATACCGGTCTGCTCTGGGCGCTTGTTCTGGGCTGGGCGGCTTTCGGCGAATGGCCCGAGCCGGTCACGCTGCTGGGCGCGGCCATCGTCGTGGGCAGCGGCCTGTTCATGCTCTACCGCGAGGCGCGGCTTGGTCGCGCGCGGCACGCCGCGCTGCGGCCGCGCCTGCGTTGACGGGCTTCAGGACGGCAAGGGCTCACGCCAGAGGGTGCGGACATGATCGGGCTCGATGTTGAACGCGCGGCGGAAAACGGCCTCTCCCCCGGAGTCGAGCAACGGCAGGTCCAGCGGCTTGATCCCGGGGCGTTGTCGCGAGCCGTTGAAGGTGTTGTGCCCGCGAACGAACATGTCCGGATCAGGCAGGGTCAGCACCGGCATGAGTTCGGGAAGCTTCTGGTGGCCGAAGTTCAGAATGCCGCGCCGCGCCCAGGGTTTGACGGACATGCCCAGCGCCGGCGTCCAAACGGGTTTGACAACCGGCTGGGCCGAGATGCCCTCGGGGCCGGGGCGCGCGACGTGGCCGTGGTTGAAATCGAAAGCGACGAAGCGTTCCTGCCGGATCAGCGGACGCACGCGGTCGGCGGCGGCGCGCAGGCGTTCCACGAAACGAACGCTGACCGCGTCGTCGTCGTCCATGCGGAACTGCAGGCTGGGCACGCCTCGATCCTCGCGCACCGCCTCGATCGCCTTGAACATCGCGGTGCGGTGCCGCTCGGGCGGGCGTGCCTGTATCACCGCCTGCGGCATGTCGGCCAGCAGCGCGCGCAGCCTTGCCTCGGCGTCCGGGGGCATCCTCTGGCCGATCACGACAAGGAAAGTGAAATCGGGGTCGGACTGTGCCTGCAACGCGGGCAGTGTGAAGCTTTCGAAGGTTCGGAACCTTTCCTCGAGCCGCTCGGGCGCGTACAGGAAGGCCTCCCGTTCCTCGGTCGTCTCGTGCTCGATCTTGAACCCGCCGATCGCCGGATAGGAAAATCGGCAGACCCCGATGACTTGCATGTCGCTGGCTTGCATTCGGCTGCTCCGGTCTTTTGATCTGGCGCGGCTTGCTTGCCGGATAATGACACAGACAGGCCAAGTCGCAAGATCCGCCGGCCACTGTTGACAACCCCCGCGACTCCCCCTATACGCGCGACAGCTTGGCGTCCGGGGTGTGTCCCGTCGCCGATATCATAACTGAAGTGGTCAAGATCCGGGCGCTCTGCCCCGATCCTCTGGAGGCCCACCGCGTCGTGCCTGATCGAGCAGGATACGATGGCGGTTTTTACGTTTTGCGGACGCGCGAGACGTGAGCCATTAACCCGCACGCCCGGGGCGTGCAGACACATGTGTTGAGAGACGGGGAAAGAACCGGAATGCCAACGATTCAGCAGCTGATCCGCAAGCCGCGGCAGCCGAAAGTAAGGTCCCAGAAGTCCATGCACCTGCAGGGGTGCCCGCAGAAGCGCGGGGTCTGCACGCGGGTCTACACGACGACGCCGAAGAAGCCGAACTCGGCCATGCGGAAGGTTGCCAAGGTGCGCCTGACGAACGGCTACGAGGTCATCAGCTACATCCCCGGCGAGAAGCACAACCTCCAGGAGCACTCGGTGGTCCTGATCCGCGGCGGCCGTGTCAAGGACCTTCCCGGCGTGCGTTACCACATCCTGCGCGGTGTGCTCGACACGCAGGGCGTCAAGGATCGCAAGCAACGTCGCTCGAAATACGGCGCCAAGCGTCCGAAATAAGAGGATTTTGAAGAATGTCCCGTCGTCACGCCGCTGAAAAGCGCGAGATCCTGCCCGACGCCAAGTACGGCGACCGGGTCCTGTCGAAGTTCATGAACAACCTGATGATCGACGGCAAGAAGTCGGTCGCGGAAAAGATCGTCTACAGCGCCCTTGACCGGGTGGAGAACAAGGTCAAGCGCGCGCCGGTGGAGATCTTCCACGAGGCGATCGACAACATCAAGCCGTCCGTCGAGGTCCGCTCGCGCCGCGTTGGCGGGGCCACCTACCAGGTGCCCGTCGAGGTGCGCCCCGAGCGCCGCGAGGCGCTGGCCATCCGCTGGCTGATCAACGCCAGCCGCGCCCGTAACGAGAACACGATGGAAGAACGCCTCGCCGGGGAGCTTCTGGATGCTGTGAACAGCCGGGGTTCCGCCGTGAAGAAGCGCGAAGACACTCACAAGATGGCCGAGGCGAACAAGGCCTTCAGCCACTACCGCTGGTAACCTTCCAAAGGCATCTGACCCATGGCACGCGAATATTCCCTCGACCGCTATCGCAACTTCGGCATCATGGCCCACATCGACGCCGGCAAGACCACCTGCACCGAGCGGGTCCTGTTCTATACCGGCAAGTCCCACAAGATCGGCGAGGTGCATGACGGCGCCGCGACGATGGACTGGATGAGCCAGGAGCAGGAGCGTGGCATCACCATCACATCGGCCGCGACCACGACCTTCTGGTTCCGCACCGAGGATGGCAAGACCCCGACCGGCATCTACGGCGACACCCCCGAGGAGGCGAAGTTCCGCTTCAACATCATCGACACCCCCGGGCACGTGGACTTC
Source organism: Roseovarius salinarum (assembly GCF_002834145.1). GTDB lineage: Bacteria > Pseudomonadota > Alphaproteobacteria > Rhodobacterales > Rhodobacteraceae > Roseovarius > Roseovarius salinarum. The sequence goes on from NZ_PHNT01000030.1 coordinate 16,969, forward strand.
ACCATCGAGGTGGAGCGCAGCCTTGCCGTGCTCGACGGTGCGGTCGCCGTGCTGGATGCCAACGCCGGCGTCGAGCCGCAGACGGAAACCGTCTGGCGCCAGGCCGACCGGTACCAGGTGCCGCGGATCGTTTTCGTCAACAAGATGGACAAGCTGGGCGCGGACTTCTTCAACTGCGTCGAGATGATCAAGGACCGCACCGGCGCGACGCCGGCGCCGATCCAGATGCCCATCGGGGCCGAGGACAAGCTGGAAGGCATCGTCGACCTGGTCACCATGAAGGAGTGGGTCTGGAAGGGCGAAGACCTGGGTGCGACCTGGGTGATCCAGGACATCCGCGACGAGCTCAGGGACAAGGCCGAGGAGATGCGCGGCGAGCTGATCGAGATCGCCGTCGAGGTCGATGACGAGGCCATGGAAGCCTATCTCGAGGGCGAGGAGCCCGACGAGCCCAAGCTGCGCGAGCTGATCCGCAAGGGCACGCTGGAGCTGGCCTTCGTGCCGATCCTCGGCGGCTCGGCGTTCAAGAACAAGGGTGTCCAGCCGCTCCTGAACGCCGTGATCGACTATCTGCCCGGTCCGCTCGACGTGCCGCCCTACATGGGTTTCGCGCCGGACGACGAGACCGAGACGCGCAACATCGAACGCAGGCCGGGTGACGATCAGCCGTTCGCCGGGCTGGCCTTCAAGATCATGAACGACCCCTTCGTGGGCTCGCTGACCTTCACCCGGATCTACTCCGGCATCATGGAAAAGGGCGGCAACGTGCTCAACGCGACCAAGGGCCGCCGCGAGCGCATCGGGCGCATGATGATGATGCACTCCAACTCCCGCGAGGAGATCGACTGGGCAGGCTCCGGCGACATCATCGCGCTGGCGGGCCTGAAGGAGACGACCACCGGCGACACGCTGTGCGACCCCGCCAAGCCGGTCGTGCTGGAAACCATGACGTTCCCCGATCCGGTGATCGAGATCGCCGTCGAGCCCAAGTCGAAGGCCGACCAGGAGAAGATGAGCCAGGGCCTGCAGCGGCTCGCTGCCGAGGACCCGTCCTTCAAGGTCGAAACCGATCTGGAATCGGGTCAGACCATCATGAAGGGCATGGGCGAGCTTCACCTCGACATCCTGATCGACCGCCTCAAGCGCGAATTCAAGGTGGACGCGAACATCGGTGCGCCGCAGGTGGCCTATCGCGAAACGATCTCGAACCAGATCCTGCACACCTACACGCACAAGAAGCAGACGGGCGGTTCGGGGCAGTTCGCCGAGGTCCAGCTGGAAATCGCGCCGACCGAGCCCGGCGAGGGCTACAGTTTCGAATCCCGGATCGTCGGCGGTAACGTGCCGAAAGAGTACATCCCGGGTGTCGAGAAGGGCATCGAGTCGGTTATGGAATCCGGCCCGCTCGCCGGTTTCCCCGTGATCGACTTCAAGGTCGCGCTGGTGGACGGCAAGTATCACGACGTGGACTCGTCGGTCATGGCCTTCGAGATCGCCAGCCGGATGTGCATGCGCGAGGGCCTGCGGAAGGCGGGCGCCAAGCTGCTCGAGCCGGTCATGAAGGTCGAGGTGGTGACGCCGGAGGAATACACCGGGTCCATCATCGGCGACCTGACCTCGCGGCGCGGGCAGGTTCAGGGCCAGGAGCCGCGCGGCAACGCGATCGTCATCGACGCGCACGTGCCGCTGGCGAACATGTTCGGCTACATCAACACGCTCCGCTCGATGTCATCGGGCCGCGCCCAGTTCACGATGCAGTTCTCGCATTACGAACCGGTGCCGCAGAACATCTCGGACGAGATCCAGGCGAAGTACGCATAACACCGGGTGGCGGGGTGCACCCCGCCCTGCCCATCAACCGTAGGGCGGGGTTCACCCCGCCATCCGAAAAGACAAGGAGGCCACGATGGCAAAGGAAAAGTTTGACCGTTCGAAACCGCACGTGAACATCGGGACGATTGGTCACGTTGACCACGGCAAGACGACGTTGACGGCTGCGATCACGAAGTATTTCGGTGATTTCCAGGCCTACG
>NZ_PHNT01000031.1 GCF_002834145.1 Roseovarius salinarum
CCGTAGACCATACCGTAGACCACATGGTGCCTGTTGACCGGGACTCGACCTGCCAATATCCTTATTTTGCTGGGAGCAACGGTGGCCACACCACCTTCGTCGGGAATGCAAAACTCCGGCCGCGGGTACCATACCCCAAGTTAAGCCACTGTTTTTCCTCAGCTTTATCACCGGATGAAGCGAGCGTAGTACATGGCCTTCCGTTAGGCTGCAGCCTGCATCCATTTGGCCAGAACTTGGAGCGGATACCCTTTGCCGTAACTCTGTCCAACTCCCTCGGTCTGCCAGCCCCCGATCTGGTCGACAATGTCGGCTGGACACTCGACACCCCGCAAACGATCTCGCATGGAATGCCGGAAGCTGTGCAAAGTGCAGCCCGCGGGAACGAAGGATTTCATCCATTTGTTGAGCGCAGTACTCGCGGCATTTGCCTTCGTTGCCTCGTCCGTGTTGTATCTTGGGAACGCAAACTCGCTGCCCGTCTCGTGTGCCAGAACACGATTCGCGGCCCAGTACGAGGCGCCCACCAGTGGCACAGTCCTCGCGCTCCCCTTGGTCTTCAATCGCCGCCAAGGATGCTCCTGGATGACCACGTGAGGGATTGGCGCATCCACCCGCAGATCCTCCCTGAGAAGCCCTGCAGCTTCGGCGAGACGCATGCCGGTATCCGAGACCAGCGCGAGTAACCAGCGCACCTCATCGTCCAGTTCACGCGAAGCCGCCTGAAGTTGACGTATTGTATCAAGAGGCAACGGCTTGCGCTCTGAGGTCCCGGCTGTCCTGTCGTAGTAGACCTTGCCGAATGGATTGACCATCTCCACGCCGATCTCGCTGGCGGCGAAGTTGATGACCGCCCGTACAGCCCCCAAGACCCTGGCTATGGTGCTGCCCGCCAGTTGGCGTTCGATCAAGGCATCCCGGACCGCGTTCGCGTCTGCTTTGGTGTAAGACATGATGTCCTTGTCGCCGCAGACATCAATGACATAGCCGCAAAAGCGCTCCGCAAATTCTCGAAAGCTGGCAGGCCGGCCATGCCCCTTAAGACGTACGTATATGCCAATCGCCTCCGATAGCGTCACCGTGGCGGGGCTGGAAGCACACGCCGTCGCACTTGGATAAGCACCGACAACCTTCGTGCGAAGAATGTGCTTGCCTGGGAGGTCGTTGTCCTGGATCCGAAGATGGTACCAGAAATCATCCAACTGACGCGCCGCATGTCTCGCTCGCGAGGCCGCAACAGACCTCGATCGCGTCTTCAGAGAAAACGAGATTCGCGAAGAATAGTAGTGGTGCTCAAGATCCTTCGGAACCCGCCTGCTGAAGTAGAATACGCCCGACTTAACAAATGTGTAAGGTGCAGTTTTGTGCTCCGCCATGTACTACGCTCGCTTCATCCGGTGATAAAGCTGAGGAAAAACAGTGGCTTAACTTGGGGTATGGTACCCGCGGCCGGACTCGAACCGGCACGGCCCCTCCGGGCCTGGAGATTTTAAGTCTCCTGTGTCTACCATTCCACCACGCGGGCACGCGGGGTGGACCATACCGGCTGTGGGCGGGCTGTAAAGCGCGTGACGGTTGGGGGGCGTGTTGCGTCAGAGATCCTTGCCGGGGGTTTCGATCTGCGGCAGCAGGTGGCGTTCGGGCAGCCACGGGTTGAGCTCCAGCGCGCGGCGCATCGTGACGGTCGCCTCGGCCTGCCGGCCCAGGGCCAGGAGCGTCAGCGCGCGGCCCGACAGCGCGCCGATGTGGCGCGGCGACAGTTCGATCGCGCGGTTCAGGTCGGGCAGGGCGTCGGCGTAGTCCTGCCGCTTGAAGTTGATAAAGGCGCGCTGATTGTAGCCTTCGGCGTAGTCCGGGCAATACGCGACCAGCGCGTCGAAGGCCTTGATGGCGCCGCTCAGGTCCCCGACCTCGCGCCGTTCCATGCCCTCGTTCAGCAGCTCCTGCGCGTGCCGGTCCGGCGCGTCCGTCCAGAGCGCCCACATCTCGTTGAAGGCGCGGCGCGCGGCGCGCTCGTTCGGTGCCTCCTGCGCGGTCTCGATCAGTTCGGTCAACGCCTTGGCGTGATCCGGCGGGTCGGGGCATTGCGCCGACAGCGCCGGGGTGGCGAGCAGGCACAGCAAGAAAGTCGCGCGGCGTTTCATATCCCGAGTGTGGCGCGTATTGACCTCGCGTCAAATCACATCTGCGAGCGCGTTTTCCTTGACCGCCTGCATCGCCACGTAGGTCGAGGTGTTGGCGACATGCGGCAGGGTCGAGATCGTTTCGGCCAGCACGCGGCGGTAATCATGCATCGACTGCGTGCGGATCTTGAGCAGGTAGTCGAAGTTGCCCGCGATGAGGTGGACCTGTTCGATCTCGGGGATCTTCAGCGCCGCGGCGTTGAATTCGGCCAGCGCGGCCTCGCGGGTGTCGTGCAGGCGCACCTCGACGAAACTGACGTGGTCGAGGCCCAGCCGGATCGGGTCGAACAGCGCGCGGTAGCCCGTGATGACGCCCGCGCGTTCGAGACGGCGCAGCCGCGTCTGCGTGGGCGACTTCGAAAGCCCGATGCGCTGGGCCAGCTCGGTGACGCTGATGCGCCCGTCGGCGGCGAGGACGCGCAGAATCGCGCGGTCGAAACCGTCGAGCTCGGGGCGGTCCATTTGCATTGCTGTGCCTCCTTTTGCAGGTCACCTGGACTGCGAAAACCGATCATTCGGGACAAACACCTTGCCGCAGGGTGGTATCATGGGTCAACACACCGTTTTCCGGGAGGAGGCGAGACCCCATGCCGTACGACACCGACCTGCGCCGCCGCATCGACCTGATGACCTATGCCGACGAGGACGAGACGCTGGCGTCGCTGACCGCCACCGCCGGGTTGAGCGAGGCTGACCGCGCCCGCATCTCGGAGCGCGCCGCATCGCTGGTGCGCTCGATCCGCGGGCAGTCCAGCGCGGGGCTCATGGAGGTTTTCCTGGCCGAGTACGGGCTTTCCACCGACGAGGGCATCGCGCTGATGTGCCTGGCCGAGGCGCTGCTGCGCGTGCCCGATGCCGAAACCATCGACGCGCTGATCGAGGACAAGATCGCGCCCAGCGACTGGGGGCGGCACATGGGGCATTCGACCTCTCCTCTGGTCAACGCCTCCACCTGGGCGCTGATGCTGACGGGAAAGGTGCTGGAGGACCGCGAGCCCGGCCTGGTGGGAACGCTGCGCGGCGCGGTCAAGCGGCTGGGCGAGCCGGTGATCCGCACCGCCGTGGGACGCGCGATGAAGGAGATGGGCCGGCAGTTCGTTCTTGGCGAAACGATCGAGAGCGCCATGCGCCGCGCCGCCCGGCAGGAGGCGCAGGGCTACAGCTATTCCTACGACATGCTGGGCGAGGCCGCGCGCACCGACGGGGATGCGCTGCGCTACAAGAACGCCTATGCGGATGCGATCCGCGCCATTTCCGGTGCCTGCACCGCGGACGACATCCGCGACAACCCCGGCATTTCCGTCAAGCTTTCCGCGCTGCACCCGCGCTACGAGGTGGCACAGCGCGAAACCGTGATGACCGTCCTCGTGCCCCGCCTGCAGGATCTCTCGCGACAGGCGCGGGCGGCCAACATGGGGCTCAACATCGACGCCGAGGAAGCGGACCGGCTGGCGCTGTCGCTCGACGTGATCGAGACGGTGCTGGCCGATCCCGAACTGGCGGGCTGGGGCGGCTTCGGCGTGGTGGTGCAGGCCTATGGTCAACGCGCGGCACCGGTGCTGGACTACCTGCACGACCTGGCCACGCGGCTGGACCGCCGGATCATGGTGCGGCTGGTCAAGGGCGCCTACTGGGATACCGAGATCAAGCACGCGCAGGTCACCGGCGTGGACGGCTTTCCCGTCTTCACCGCCAAGCCCGCCAGCGACATCAGCTTCATCGCCTGCGCGCGCAAGCTGCTGAACATGACCGACCGGATCTACCCGCAGTTCGCCACGCACAATGCCCATACCGCCGCCGCCGTCCTGGACATGGCCGACGACACCTCCGTGTTCGAGTTCCAGCGGCTGCACGGCATGGGCGAGTCCCTGCACGGGTTGCTCCGGCAGGAGGAGGGCACGCGCTGCCGCATCTACGCGCCGGTGGGCGCGCACCGCGATTTGCTGGCCTATCTCGTGCGCCGGCTGCTGGAGAACGGCGCGAACTCCAGCTTCGTCAACCAGATCGTCGACGAGGAGGTGCCGCCCGAGGAGGTCGCCCGCGACCCCTTCGAGGCCATCCACGACGACCGTCCCCACCTGCCCACCGGGCCGGAGCTTTTCCTGCCCGAGCGGCGCAATTCCAGGGGCTTCGACCTGGCCCATCAGCCCACGCTTGACGCGATAGAGGCCGCGCGCGGCCCCTTCGCCAAGACGAAATGGGCCGCCGCCCCGGTGCTGGCGGGCGAGGCGCGGCCCGAAGCGCCGCAACCCTCGGGCAACCCGGCCGATGCAGGGGACGATCCCGGCACCGTCGCCTATGCCAGCGCCGCCGACATCGACACGGCGCTGGAGGCCGCGCGCGTCTGGCAGGCACCGGCCGCGGAGCGCGCCGAGGTGCTCAACCGTGTGGCGGATCTTTACGAGGAGAACTACGGCGAGCTGTTCGCCGCCATCGCGCGGGAGGCGGGCAAGTCCGTGCTCGATTCCGTGGCGGAACTGCGCGAGGCGGTGGACTTCCTGCGTTACTATGCGGCCAACGCGCCCGGGGCCGCGCCGGTTGGCACCTTCACCTGCATCAGCCCATGGAACTTCCCGTTGGCGATCTTCACCGGCCAGGTCAGCGCGGCGCTGGCGGCGGGCAACGCGGTGCTGGCCAAGCCCGCCGAACAGAGCCCGATCATCGCCCACATCGCCGTGCGCCTCATGCACGAGGCCGGCGTGCCGCGCGAGGTCCTGCAGCTTCTGCCCGGCGCGGGCGAGGTGGGCGCGGCGCTGACCTCGGACGCGCGGGTGGACGGCGTGGCCTTCACCGGCTCGACCGACACCGCGCGCAAGATCCGAAGCGCGATGGCCGAGAACCTTGCCCCCGGTGCACCTCTGATCGCCGAGACGGGCGGTTTGAACGCCATGATCGTGGACTCCACGGCGCTGCCCGAACAGGCGGTGCAGGCCATCATGGAATCGGCCTTCCAGTCGGCCGGCCAGCGGTGTTCGGCCCTGCGCTGTCTTTACGTCCAGGAGGACATCGCCGAGAGCTTCACGAAGATGCTAACGGGGGCGATGGATGCCTACATGGTCGGTGACCCCTGGCACCTGTCCACCGATTGCGGGCCCGTGATCGACGCGGAGGCGCGCGCCGACATCGCCGATTACATCGGCAAGGCCCGCGCCGAGGGCCGTGTGCTGCACGAGATCGCCGCGCCCGAACAGGGGACCTTCGTCGGGCCGACGCTGATCCGGGTGAACGGGATCGATGACCTCGAGCGCGAGGTCTTCGGCCCCGTGCTGCACCTGGCCACCTATCGCGCCGAGGAGCTCGACCGCGTGATCGCCGCGATCAACGGCACCGGCTACGGTCTGACCTTCGGCTTGCAGACCCGCATCGACGACCGCGTGCAGCATGTCACCGAGCGGATCCACGCGGGCAACCTTTACGTCAACCGCAACCAGATCGGTGCGATCGTGGGCAGCCAGCCCTTCGGCGGCGAGGGGCTGTCGGGCACCGGGCCGAAGGCCGGCGGGCCGCATTACCTCGCGCGCTTCACCGCCAATCCGGCCGCGGGCGAGGGCGATGACTGGGCCGCCCCGATGCCCGTGGACGTGATGCAGGACCTGATCGACCGTGCCGGCGGGGAGACCGACGAGAAACGCCAGGGCCTCGTCCTGCCGGGGCCGACGGGTGAATCCAACCGGTTGACGACCCATGTGCGCCCGCCGCTCCTTTGCCTTGGACCCGGCGAGGACACCGCCAGCGCGCAGGCCAGGGCCGTCTGCAAGCTCGGCGGTCGCGCGGTTCTGGCCAACGGCGCGCTGCCGCCCGAGGCCCTGACCGAGCTGACCGGGTTCTCGGGCGCGCTGTACTGGGGTGACGCCGGGACGGCGCGGGCCTATGCGCAGGCGCTGTCGCGGCGCGACGGGCCGATCCTGCCGCTGATCACCGGCCAGCCCGACACCGGCCACGTCGTTCACGAACGGCATGTCTGCGTTGACACGACGGCCTCGGGCGGCAATGCCGCGCTTCTGGGCGGCATGGCCTGAACAGGGCCGGGCACCGCGCGGTGCAGCGCGGCGCCCGGCCTTCAGGCAAGGGCCATCCAGGCCGTGAAGGCGATCAGGTTGTTGAGCGTGAAGACCGTGGTCACGGCGATGACAGCGGTGCCCTGGTCAATCCCGGCGATCGGCAGGACCTGCGTGAACATCAGCGCGATGATGACATGAGCCTTGGGGTTTAACACCAGCAGGACGACCCCGTCACCGAACGAGGCCGGTTTCGCCCCGCCGGCGCCGTCGATCGTGCCGGCGCGGAACAGCCGCCACGCGAGCCACAGGCCGTAGAGCGCGCCTGCGGCCTTGAGCGCGACGAACAGGTGCGGCGTTGCGTCGAGGGCGCCCAGGAAGCCCGCCCCGATGGCCGCGGTCACGAGCCAGGTGGCCAGGTGGCAGCCCAGGCTTGCCGGCAGCGTGGTGCGCGGACCGAAGCGCGCGCCGTTGGCGGCAAAGACCATGTTGACGGGCCCGGGGCTGTAGGCCAGCGGAAACAGGAACACGAGAAGGGTGGCGAGGGTCTCGAACATGGGCGGGCTGCATTGCTTTGCGTCCTGTTCAAGCCCGGCGCGCCGGCGAAGGCGACCCGGATCATGCGCCTTCGACCAGGGGCGCACGCGCCCGATCTCTGGCCTTTCCGATGCCCGCGATTCACGCTAGCTATGCACCATGATCCCGATCCGCGATCACAACCCCTCGGGGCGGACGCCCTACGTGACCTACGCCCTCATTGCGGCCAACATCCTCGTGTTCGTGTCGTACTGGCCGCTCTTCGCGGACCCGCGGGCGCTCAACCAGTTCTTCTACGAATGGGCGATCATCCCGCGGCTGGTCACCGAATACGGCGCCTACCACAGCCTCGTGACCTCGATGTTCCTGCACGGCGGGCTGCTGCACCTGGGCGGCAACATGCTGTTCCTGTGGATCTTCGGCGACAACCTCGAGGACGAGATGGGGCATCTTGGCTTTGTCGCCTTCTACCTGGCCTGCGGCGTGGGCGCGGGGCTGGGCCACGTCATGGCCGGCCCGATGTCGACGGTGCCCACCGTGGGGGCCTCGGGCGCCATCGCGGGGGTGATGGGCGGCTACCTGCTGCTTTACCCGCAGGCGCGGGTGGACGTGCTGGTGATCCTGTTCTTCTTCGTCACCGTCGTCGCGGTCCCGGCGTGGATCATGCTGGGGCTGTGGTTCCTGTTCCAGCTCGTCAGCGGCGTGGGCGCGGACGCAAATGCCGGCGGCGTGGCCTACTGGGCGCACGCCGGCGGCTTCGTCATCGGCGCGGTGCTGACGCTGCCGGTGCTGTTGCGGCGTGGCGGGGCGCGCTACTGGCGGCGCACGCACGGCCATCCGCCGCACCCCGGCGCCAGCTACCGCATCGGGCGCACGCATGTGCCGCGCTCTGGACGTCGGAAATGAAGGTGCGCACCGCGACCTGCCACTGCGGTGCGGTGGAGCTGCGGGTGACGCTGGCGCCCGGCGGGCTGGCCACGGCGCGGCGGTGCGACTGCAGCTTCTGCCGCAGGCGGGGTGCGGCCGCGGTGACGGCGCCGCTGGACGGGGTGGAGGTGGTGAAGGGCGGCGCGCATCTCGCGCTCTACCAATGGGGCACCTGCACCGCACGGCATTACTTCTGCAAGGTCTGCGGCATCTACACCCACCACCGCCGCCGTTCGAACCCAGATGAGTACGGCGTGAACGCGGGCTGCCTGGAGGGTGTCAACCCGCGCGAGCTGGAGCCGATCGCGTGGGTGGACGGCGTCACCCACCCGTCGGACCGCTGACGCGCCACCGGCGCCCCGCGTCGCACGCCGCCAGCGGCGCCGCGCGCGCTCACCGGCCCCGGATCGTCCTGGCGAACTTGTCGAAGATGGCCTCGTTGGCGCCGATCACCGTGCCGCTGTCGAGGATGCTCGCGCCCGGTTCCATCGCCTCCGCGAGTCCCCCGGCCTCGCGCAGGATGACCAGCCCCGCCGCCAGGTCCCAGGCGTTCAGCCCGCGTTCCCAGAAACCCTCGTACCGCCCGGCGGCGACATAGGCCAGGTCCAGCGCGGCCGAGCCCCAGCGCCGCACCCCCGCGCAGGCGGGCATCAGGCGGCCCAGGTCGCGCAGTGTTTCGGGCAGGTCGGCCCGCCCGCCGAAGGGCACGCCGGTGGCGAAGATCGCCTCGATCATCTTCCCGCGCCCCGAAACCCGCAGGCGGCTTTCGTTGAGCCACGCGCCCTCGCCCTTCTCGGCGAAGAACATCTCGTCCTTGGCGGGGTCGAAGATCACGCCGGCCACGACGCGCCCCTTGTGCTCCAGCGCGATGGACACGGCGAAATGCGGCAACCCGTGAAGGAAGTTGGTGGTCCCGTCCAGCGGGTCCACGAGCCATCGGCGGGTGGGGTCCTCGCCGTCCTCGCCGCCCTCCTCCTCGGCCAGCCAGCCGTAGGTGGGGCGCGCGCCGCGCAACTCCTCCTTGAGGATCTTCTCGGCGGCGATGTCGGCACGGCTGACGAAGTCGCCGGCCCCCTTCATCGACACCTGCAGGTTCTCGACCTCGCGGAAGTCCTTGACGAGCGAGCGGCCCGCGCGGCGCGCGGCCTTGATCATCAGGTTCAGGTTGGCACTGCCCGGCATGGTCTGGGGGCTCCTTTCGTTGCAGGGCGCCCCTATACGCCCCGGCCCCGGCCTTGCCAAGGCCCGTTCTGGGCACGCCCCTTCATCTTGCCCGAAATACTCCGGGGGTGAATTGGCCGAAGGCCAAGAGGGGGCAGCGCCCCCGGGACGGCGACGGATACCGCCCGGTCCGCGCTCAGTCCCGCGTGCCGGCGAACCTGTCCCGCCAGGCGTCGCGGTCGTCGTCTGTGATCTTGGCGAACAGCACGTCGGGCACGCTGAAGGCATGGCCCGCGGGCAGGGCGCCCAGCGCGGCGGGCACGTCGTCGGGCCAGCTTTCGTCGCCGGTGTTCAGCGCGTCCAGCATCCGGCGCGCCGCGCCGGGAATGAAAGGCGCCGACAGCACCGCGTGGACCCGGATCAGGTTCAGCGCCAACCGGATCTGCATCGCCGCCGTGTCCGGGGCTTCCTTGTAGGTGGCCCAGGGCGCGGCCTCCTGCAGGTACTCGTTGCCCGCCACCCAGATGGCGCGCAGTTCCATGGCGGCCTTGCGCACCTCGATGGCCTCCATGTGCGCGGCGTAGGCGGCGATGCGCGTCTCCAGCGTTTCGGTCAGCGCGGCCTCTCGCGCGCCGGGGTCGCCGCCCCCGGGCACGGCCTCGCCGAACTTGGAGCGGCAGAACTTGGTGACGCGGCTGACGAAGTTGCCCAGCACGTCGGCGAGGTCCTTGTTGACGCCGGTCTGGAAGTTTTCCCATGTGAACTCGGCATCGCCGCCCTCGGGCGCATGGCTCAGCAGCCACCAGCGCCAGTAGTCGGCCGGAAGGATCTCCAGCGCCTGGTCCATGAACACGCCGCGGCCCTGGGATGTGGAGAACTGCCCGCCGTCGTAGTTGAGGTAGTTGAACGACTTGATGTAATCCACCAGCTTCCACGGCTCGCCCGATCCCATCAGCGTGGCCGGGAAAGACAATGTGTGGAAGGGCACGTTGTCCTTGCCCATGAACTGGGTATAGCGCACGTCCTCCGCCCCCTCGTCGGTGCGCCACCAGCGCCGCCAGGCGGCCGCGTCCAGCCCGCGGGCCTCGGCCCATTCGGCGGCGCAGGCGATGTATTCGATCGGCGCGTCGAACCAGACGTAGAAGACCTTGCCCTCCATCCCCGACCACGGTGCGCCGTCGAACTGCGCGGGAACGCCCCAGTCGAGGTCCCGGGTTATGCCGCGGTCGCGCAGCCCGCCCTCGTCGTGCAGCCACTTCTTGGCGATCGAGGTCGTCAAGAGGGGCCAGTCGGTCTTGGAGTCGATCCAGGCGTCGAGCTTGTCGCGCATCTTCGACTGCCGCAGGTAAAGGTGCTTTGTCTCGCGCACCTCCAGGTCGGTGGCCCCCGAGATCGCGCTGCGCGCGTCGATCAGGTCGGTCGGGTCGAGCTGCTTGGTACAGTTCTCGCACTGGTCGCCGCGGGCCTTCTCGTAGCCGCAGTTGGGGCAGGTGCCCTCGATGTAGCGGTCGGGCAGGAAGCGGCCGTCGGCACGGGAATAGACCTGTTTCTCGGTCACCTCCTCGATCAGCCCGTTCTCCCACAGCTTGCCGGCGAAATGCTGGGTGAGCGCGGTGTTCTGCGGGCTCGACGAGCGGCCGAAGTGATCGAAGCTCAGGCCGAAGCCGTCCGACAGGTCCTTTTGCACCTGCCACATCTCGGCGCAGTACTCGGGCACCGGCTTGCCCGCCTTGGCCGCGGCCAGCTCGGCGGGCGTGCCGTGCTCGTCGGTCGCGCACAGGAACAGCACCTCGTGGCCGCGCGCGCGCATGTACCGGGCATAGAGATCCGCCGGCAGCTGGCTGCCCACGAGGTTGCCCAGGTGCTTGATGCCGTTGATGTAGGGGATCGCCGAGGTGATCAGATGCCGTGCCATGTTCGCGTCGCGCCTTTGCCGGGGTCGGGTCCGCCCCCGTTTAATGCCCAAAGGCCGCAAGGGCCAGAGGGCTTGCAGGACGCGTGCGCCGATTTCCGGCACGATGTCGCGAACGCGTTTGACGCGGGCCGACAGGCGGTGCTAGCGGCGCGAACGACATCCCCCCTGCCGCCGCGGGCGGCCACCTGCACGAAGGGCTCACGCGATGCTTCAGGTTCTCGCCACCGTCTGGGCCCTTCTGCTGGGCATGCTCCTGATCATGATCGGCAACGGCATGCAGGCCACGCTCATGGGTGTGCGCGGTGCGCTCGAGGGTTTCGGCACGCTGGAGCTGTCGGTCATCACCTCGGGCTATTTCCTGGGCTTCCTGCTGGGCAGCCGGATCGCGCCCGACATGATCCGGCGGGTGGGCCACGTGCGGGTCTTCGCCGCGCTGGGGTCCTTCATCTCGGCGGGGCTGATCGCCTTTCCGATCCTGACCGACCCGGTCAGCTGGACGGCGATCCGCGTGGTGCTGGGCTTCTGCCTGTCGGGGGTCTACGTGACCGCCGAAAGCTGGCTCAACAACGCCGCCAGCAACCAGACGCGCGGCACGGTGCTGTCGGCCTACATGGTCGCGCAGATGGCGGGCATGATCGCGGCGCAGGGGTTGATGAACCTCGGCGACGCCTCGGGCTACTTCCTGTTCGTGATCCCCTCGATCCTGGTGTCGCTTTCGTTCGCGCCGGTGCTGCTGTCGATCAACCCCACGCCCGCCTTCGAAACGGCCAAGCCCATGAGCCTGCTGCAACTTTACCGCAACTCGCCGCTGGCCAGCATCGGCACGCTGCTGCTGGGCGGAGCGTTCGCCGCGCAGTTCGGCATGGCCTCGGTCTACGGCGCGGCGGCCGATTTCACCGTCGCGCAGATCACCGTCTTCGTGGCCGCGATCTTCACCGGCTCGCTGGTCTGGCAGATGCCGGTGGGCTGGCTGTCGGACCGCATGGACCGGCGGGTGCTGATCCTCGCGCTGGCGGCCATCGGGGCGGTGGCCACGCTGGCGGGGTTCCTCTGGGGCGGGCGCTTCGAGGTCTTCGTCGCGCTGGCCTTTGTCGTGGGCGGGGTGGCCAACCCGCTCTACGCGCTCTTCATCGCCTACACCAACGACTACCTCGAGGCCGAGGACATGGCCGCCGCCTCGGGCGGGCTGGTCTTCGCCTACGGGCTGGGCGCCATCTTCGGGCCGATGGTGACCGGCCAGATGATGGAGATGACCGGGCCCGACGGCTTCTGGCTGTTCCTCGCGGTGGTGTTCGCGGCGATCACCGTCTACGCCGGCTGGCGGATGACGCGCCGGCCCGGCGTGCCGGTGGACGAGACCGGCGCCTACCTCGGGCTCCAGCCCACCGCGACCTCCGTCGCCGTCGCCGCCGCGCAGGAATGGGCGGCCGAGCAGGAGGAGCAGGCGGAGGCCGAGGGCGACTCGGGTTAACCCCCTGAAATCGCGCCGAAACCCGGTTCGGTGCCACGTCGGTGCCCGGCCGGCGCGCGGGCGCGGTCAACGCACCGCGCGCCGGGTGGGCAAATTCTTCGCGATGTGGTTGTGTGTGTGGTGAGGCGAATTCCTCCGAGTGACATTCATGTGGGACGTGATCGGCGGCATTGCCGCGCTTATTGTGATCCTGGGCGGCGGTGGCCTGATCGGCCTTGTCAAGTTGGCGTCCGACCGGCGCGAAAAACGCCGGCAGGAAAAGCTGCGGCGCGAGTTCGAGCGCCCCGGGCGCCTCAACGCCCGCAAGGTCGTCGGTCGCGACGAGGATGTCCGGGAGGTCCGCGCCATGCTGGAGACCGGCGGGCAGGGGGCGATCCTGCCGGTGGCGACCGTCACCGGCGGCGGCGGCGTCGGCAAGACGACGCTGGCACGCCACTACATGGCCGTCTACCGGGATCGCTACGACCGGGCCGAACTGATCCGCGCGTCGAGCGAGGCGCAGCTGATGGGCGATCTGGCCGGCCTTGCCGACCGGCTGGAGCGCGACAACGCGCCGGTCGAGGTCACGGCCCGCGCGCACCACGCGCTGGAGATGATCGCCGAGCGGACCAAGACCGAAAGCTGGCTGGTCGTCTTCGACAACGTGGAAAGCCCCGAGGTGCTCAAACCCTGGCTGCCCGATGGCCGCAAGCTGCACGTCCTCGTGACGAGCCGCCACCCCGACTGGCCGGCCGAGGGGTTCGAGACCCGGCCGGCCGGGCTGCTGTCACCCGACAACGCCGTCGCGCTGCTGGAACAGGAGGCCGGCCGTGCGGACGCGGGGCACGCCGACCTGGCCAAGGCGGTGGGATACCTGCCGCTGGCGCTGGTGCAGGCAGGCGAATGGCTGGCCGCCAACCCCGGACGCGGCGCCGCGGACTACCTGGCCCGGCTCAACCGCCTGCTGGAGGAACGCGACCCGGCGTCGGATGACTATGACCGCTCCACCGGGGCGGTGGTCCGGCTCACCCTGCAGAGCCTGTCGCCCGATGCCCGCGCGCTCATGGGCATACTGGTGTGGTTCGCGCCCGACGAGATTTCGCGCGATGCGTTCGACGCGCTGGGGTGGCTGCGGGGCAGGCCGCGGTTCGGGAAATGGTACCGGCCGCTGCTGTGGCGGGTGCGGGCGATCTCCCGCGACGAGGCGCGGCTGACGGCCGTCTGGCGCGAGGTGCGGCTCAAGGCGCTGATCGAGGATGACCCGACGCGAGAGGGCCTGTTCCGCATGCACCGCGTGACCCAGCTGGTGGGGCGGCGGTATCTGGGCCGCGCCACGCAGCCGGCCCGCGCCACCGCGCTGCTGGCGGCGGTATATCCGTATGACGTGCAGGACAGCACCAACTGGCCCCTCTGCCGCCGGCTGACGCCGCATGTGCTCGCGCTCTGGGACACGGGCGAGGCGCCGCGGGGGGCGGCGCTGGATTTCCTGCTGAACCAGGCCGCGGTGTTCCTGAACGCCCTCGCCGATTACGCGGGCGGGCTGGCACTGGCCGAGGCGGGGGCCGAGCTTGCCGAGAGCCTCCATGGCGCGGACCATCCGAAGTATGCGGTGGCGCGGCACAACCTTGCGATGCATCGGCTGGAAGCGGGCGACCGGCCGGGCGCGATGGCCGATATGCGCGCGGCGGTGAAGCTGCACGAGGCGCACCGGCCCGGCAGCGCGGCCCTCGCCGAAAGCTACGATCAGCTGGGCCATATCCTGCACGCCATGGCGCGGGCCGGGGAGGGGGACCACCTGCCCGAGGCGATCAAGGTGACGCAGCGGGGGCTGGCCCTGCAGCGCCGGCTGCACGGGCGGTGGGTGGCGCCGGTGGCGGCGAGCCTGAACAACCTCGCAGGCGTGCGGCACACGCAGGGGCGCGGCGCGGCGGCGGCGCGGCTTTACGAGGCCTCGCTCCGGATCAACCGACAGGTTCTGCCCCCGGGCGATGCCCGGATCGCCTTTGGCGCGATGAACACCGGGTCGAAGTGGCTGGAGGCCGGGCGCGCCGATAGGGCCGAGCCCCTGCTGCGAGAGGCGCTGGAGAAACTGCGCGCGGCCTTCGTGGCCGAGCCGGACCACCCCGACCTGCGCAACGCGGCGAGCTGGCTGATTTCCTACCTGCTGGTGCGCGCGGCGGCGGGGGCGGATGCCGAACGCCGCGAGGCCGAGGCGCGGGCGCTGGCGGACGAATTCGGCCTCGACTGGGCCGAGAGGCAGGCCACGGCGCGGCAATACATCCATCCCCCGGCGGGCTGACGCGCCGCCCGGTCAGGGGGTGGCGGCGCGGTCGATCACCGCGCGCACGTTGAGCCCGACCCGGTCGTCGACCAGCCGGGGGAACGCCGTTGCCCCGAAGGCCGCGCGGCTGATCGTGCCCTCGAGCTGCAGGAGAAGGTGATCGCGCTGGCCCGGCGCGGTGCCGCGCTGGCGGTAGATGCGGGCGCGCAGGGTGACGGGCCGGGTGACCCCGCGCACCGTCAGCCGGCCCCGGACCTGCGCCGCGCCGGGCCGGCCGGTGATGCGGGTGGAGCGGAACCGCACCTCGGGGTGGTTGGCCACGTCCAGCATTCGCGGCCCCTTCAGGATCCGCGTGGCCACGAAGAACCCGGTGCGCGCGCGGCGCGCGTCGAGGACGACCCTGATCCGGCTGGCGGGAAGGTTGTCGAGGTCCAGCCGGAGCTCGGCGCTGTCCACCGGCATCTCGCCGTCGTGCGTGCTGTCGCCCGTGGCATAGGTGAAACCGACGTGCGAGCGCGCGGGATCGAGCGCGTAGCGCACGGGCGCGGCCCCGGCCGCGGCCGCGGCGAGGTGCAGGACAAGGGCGAGAAGGCAGAGCCGGAGCATGGGGCGCCTCGGGCGGGAATCGGCGGGTCGCGTCAGGTTAGCCCGCCGCGGCCGCGCCGGCCACAGGCCTCGTGTCACCCGGCCGCGGCCAGGTGCCACGCGCCGGGCCGGCCCGTCAGCCGCCACTCGGCCGGGGGCGCGGTGCGCGCGC
>NZ_PHNT01000032.1 GCF_002834145.1 Roseovarius salinarum
AAATACGTTCTTCGCCAGATCGATGGCGATGATGGATGCCGTTTCCATGGTCTACCTCCTCTGCCGTCTGCCCCGACAGTATCGACGAGACCCGGCGGTTGCGGGAGGGCGTATCCACACCATCATACATGGTCCGAGCGACAATGGCGACGCGGCTGCGGCGACATGCACAAGATCGGCGAGGATCGCACCGAGCGGCTTGACATTGTGCCCGCACAACTGCGCGTGCTCGTCACCGTGCGTCCGCGGTATGCCTGCCGCACCTGCACCGACGGCGTCATCCAGGCGCCCGCGCCTGCGGCGCTGATCGAGGGTGGGCTACCCACCGAGGGCACCATCGCCCACGTCCTCGTCAGAAAGTACGCGGATCATCTGCCGTTGTATAGGCAGAGCCAGATGCTCGCGCGGTCAGGCGTCAGCATCGACCGCGGCACGCTCGCCGACTGGGTGGGCGTAGCGGGCTTCCACCTGCGGCCCGTCGTCGACCGGCTGGCCGAACATCTGAAGAGCTCCGAACATCTGTTCATGGACGAGACCAGCGCGCCGGTCCTCGATCCCGGGCGGGGGCGGACATCGCGACGGAGGCGCGTCTTCGACACGACGACCGGCTACCTCTGGGCCCTGGCGCGCGATGAACGAGGTTGGGGCGGCAATGACCCGCCGGGGGTGGTGTTCTCCTACGCGCCTGGCCGGGGTGGGAGGAACGCCGAAACCTTCCTGGCCGGCTTTGACGGTATACTCCAGCTCGACGGCTACCAGGGCTACAACCGCCTGACACGTCCCTCCCGCACGGGTGGCGAGCCGATCCGTGTGGCCCACTGCTGGGCCCACGCCCGGCGCAAGCTCAAGGAGGTCTTCGACCGCGACGGCGTCGTGCCGGAGGCACGCCTGCGGCTTGACGATCACCGCCGAGGGCCTGCGCCGCATCGCCGAGTTCTACAAGGTCGAGGCTGACATCCGCGGCTGCGCCCCCGGACAAAGGCTCTCCGCCAGACACGCACGAACGGCTGAGCTGGTTGCAGCGTTCGGCGACTGGCTGCAGGAGCAGCGACTGCGCGTGTCGGCGAAATCCCGGCTCGGCGAGAAGCTGGCCTATGTCCATCGCCACTGGGATGGCCTGCAGACCTTCCTCCATGACGGCCGCGTCGAGATCGACTCCAACAGCGTGGAAAACCTGATCCGCCCGATCGCACTGAACCGGAAAAACGCCTTGTTCGCCGGTCACGACGAGGGCGGCAAGGCCTGGGGCCGCATCGCGTCGCTGATCGAGACCGCCAAGTTGAACAACCTCGAGCCCTTCGCCTACCTCAAGGCCACCCTCGAGGCGATCGCCACCGGCCATCCGAAAAGCCGGATCGACGACCCGCTACCCTGGAACTTCCAGCCGTCAAGCTGAAAAGACCGTAGGGCCCAGCTGGCGCTTACGAAGGGTTCGGGACGGCCGATACCGGCGCCGACGCGCCTCGTCCGCCGGAGGGTTTCCCCACCCATTGACTTGGACGGGGCCGCCGCACGCCCGAGAACCCGGGATCCGGCGTCACGGTCCCCGGCCAGGCACCGCACACGGCCCCGGCCACCGCACGCTATGGCCCTTCCGCCCCACGTGCTTCGACCGCGGCCTCGATTGCGTCGGGTATCCCCTCTCCGGTGCGCTCGGCACAGGTCTGCCAGATCCCGGCACCCGATGGCAGCGGGTGCCGACCGCACCCCCAGCCGGCAACCACGCAGGGCGGGCCGGGCCGTTCGCAGGCGGGCGAGGAATCCTCCAGGCTGCCCGGATGGAAGAATTGGCGCGTTTGCGGGCTGCCATACCGCGCCTCGCGGCACAGGCAGTCGTAGAAGGACCCGGACGGGCGCGCGCCGATGTGGTCGAGAAAGATGTTCAGCTTGCCGTACGGCAGCCTCGCCACGGTCGAGACCGGGTCGACATATCCGTCGCGCAACTTTTCGCAATCGCCGGCCAGGACCGGGGCGGAAAATTCCTTGAGTGCTTGCTCCTCTGCGTGCATGCGCGCCATTTGCCCCAAGCGCTTGGCCATCTTTTCCTGGATTTGCTTGCCGAGGATGCGCAGTTCCACTTCGAGGCTTGCCATTTCCTTCATGCGAAGCGACTGGGCAAGAAGTTCCGCGCCGGCGCGCGCGCGTTCATATTGGTTCTGTGCGTCGGCGAGGTACCGTTGCCGCATCTCTTCGATCGAGGGGCGTCCCTTGACGTCGACGCCGGGCTGATATCCCAAGGTTCCCGGTACGACAAAATCCGGATCCCGCAGTCTTTCGAGGCGGCGCTTTTCCTCGTCGCTCGCGGCCCGGCCCGCCCTTATTGCCTGCAGGTCCTTATCCAGTTGTCGATCGATCTCTTCGATACGCGCTTCGTACTGCTTTTCATGTTTGCGAGCCCGCTCGTCCATTTCGGCAAGTAACGCCTGGATTTCATTTTGGAGTTCCTCATTCCGCGCAAGACGTTCTTTGCGTTCCTGCTTGATCCGCCCTGGATCCCAAGCTTCCGAGCGGGCCTTCTCGTAGACGTTCAATGCCCACCGCCCGAGTTGCGCTGCTTTCTGTCCTTCCATTTCGCCACGCGCAAAAGCGTTCAAAGCTTGCCCGATGTTCACCGCGTTGTGTACCTTCGAGGCGACCTTCAACTCGGACAAGCCCTTTGTCGGGTCAACAAGAAGGTCCTTTGCTCCTTTCGAGATGTCAAAGTGGTTAGGCACTACAATGGTCGTCAGGATGTCCAGCCCCAGCTTGGCGGCCGGCATGACGTCGTCCTGGTTTGCATCCAAATAAAGCTTGGCGAGGACGGCCTGCTCGCAAGGGTCGTCAATCTTGCTCAACTTCATTTCAAGGTGTTGCAATGTCGTGCTGTTGTAGTGGAGCAAGTTCGTCTCTTGAGGCTTGGGATAGCCTTGTTCCCATAAAGTCCCGGCCCGCTCCTCGAACCTGTCGAGCCAAGCGTTCCAGTAGTCCGGCCTCTTGTTGCGATCGATGTCGTATGTCCCTTCGCGAACGGAGGGCTGCTCGGGAAGCGCTTCGAACAGGTCCAACAGGTCATCGCCTTCCTGTGCGCCGGGCGGAGTGGCCGCGAAGACCAGCGCGGCGACGAGGGGCCAGAGCAGGGATCGCTTGGTGGGTAACATCATGGCTGTGCCTTTGCGTCTCGGGCCGGTCCGGCCAGAAGGTCGAGGAACCGGTCGGGGTCGAAATCCTGAGTGTCGACAAGGAATGCGCGGTCGAGCGCGGTCATCCCGTCGGGCGTGACCCAGCCCGCCGTGACCCGGCGCAGGGTCACCTGCCCCGCGTCCCTTTCGGGGCCGCCGGGCGTGAGGGTCAGGTGATACCGGCGGCCCCGTTCGATCTTGCGGTTCAGGGCGTGGATGACGGGCGTCTCGCCCAGAAGGGCCGTGATCCGCCCCTCGCGCAGCCGCAGCCGCACGGTGCCGTCCCAGTCCCGCGGCAGATCACGCGCCGCGATGACGCGCCGCCAGGTGCCGTAATGGAAGTTCCCGGTGTGGAACCGGATCTCGAGCGCGCCGGCGCGCGGCCCCTCGGCCGGACGCCGCAGCGTCAGCGCCGCCAGCGCCGACTTTGCATAGCGCTCCGGGTCCGCGTGCAGCCAGATCCGCGCCGCCAGCCCGGGCGCCGGGTCGAGGTCGAGCGCGACCTCGTGGGCGGTGCGCGCCAGCCGGTCGTCGAGCACGGCCACCGGCGCGGCGCTGACCAGCGCGATCCGGTCCCCGTCCTCCTGCCGGGTCAGGGTAAGGCCGTCGCGTCCCGCAGCGAAGCTCGCCCCTTCGTGGGTGCCGTCGGTCGGCTGCCGGATCCAGCCACGCCCGGCCCGGCCGTCGAACAGGACCGTTCTTGGCAGCGGCGTGATCCCCGGCGCGGGCCGGCGTGCCGGCGGCAGCGGCCCGGAATGATGGTCAAGCCGAACCCCGCGCAGCGTCAGCGCCGCCGTGTCCTCGGGCGTGGGCAGGGCGCGCACCTGCATCCGCAGCCCTGCCCCCGGCCGCGCCTGCGGGAAGTCCAGCGTTCCCGGGGGCATGCCCTTGCCCTCGACCCGCACGCCTGCCGCCGTGAGCACCAGCGTGATCCGGTCGGGGATCGCCGCCAGGCCGGTCGAGCGGAGGCCTTCGTCCTCGGCCGCGCGGAGCGCGCTCAGCGCGGTGTAGCTGCCGTCGGCCGCCCGCGTCAGCTCCAGCTTGTAGGCGCCGTTCGACATCCGGTTGCCGAGTCGCACGCGGTGCCCCTGCAGCCCGATCCCGACGCCTTCGGTCGCCGCGCCGTCGAGGTCGATCTCGATCCGCGTCTCGCCCGTGCCGTGCAGCCGGTCGAGCCAGATCGCGGCCTCGGGCATGGCGATGCCGTGCCATGACTGGTCGTCCTCGGCGTCCCATTCGATGCGCAGCCCGTCGTGCGCGATGCGCGCGAAGCGGTGGAACCGCTCCGGCTTCTGCGTGGCCGGCGCCCAGACCGGCGCCAGCGCCTTGCCGTCGAACAACGCCACCGACCGCGGCGCGGTCACGCGGGTGCCGAGATCGGGCGGCGGATCGAGGGCCACGCGCTCCACGGCCACGCGGCGCAGGGTCAACCGCCCCGCGTCGTTCTTGCCGTTGACCTGCAGGTAGGCCTGCAACGCCAACGCCTGCCCGCGCATGTCCTTGGGCAGCGGCAGCCGGGCCAGCTGGGCGCCGTCGTCGCGCCGCACCTCCAGCACCTTGTCCGGCCGCAGGACGACATGGAACCGCGTCTCGCCCGCGGGCCAGCGGAAGCGCCCGCGCAGGGTTTCGTTCGGCGCCTTCGTCCTGACCGTCACCTTGCCGCGGGTGCCGCCGAGGTTCTCCAGCTTCACCCGCAGCCCGCTGACCTCCGACGGGTTTTCGGACGCGGCCCCGTGCGGCGCCAGCGCCAGCGTGACGCCGGTGCTGGCGTCGGCGTCGATCGTGGCAGTGATCCGCAGGGCGGTTTCGGCGCCCGCGCGGGGGACCTCGACGGCCGCATCCGGGGTGGCGATGCCCAGCTTCGCCCATCCCAGGCCGCGCGGGAAACCCAACTGCAACGCCCCGTCGGACAGCGTCGCCGCGGTTTCGAAATCAACGCCGTTGAAGGCGAAGGGCACCACGCCCTTCAGGCTCTGCCCGTCGAAGATCACGCGCGCGGCCGGCGGGGCCGCGTCGGGGCGCGCGCCCGGCTCTTGCGGCGGCGCGGACTCCGCGCCGCTTTGCGCGGGATCGAGTGTCGGGACCGACGCCGGGTGATCGCCCGCGCCCGGCGCCGGCAGTTCGGCCGCAGGAGGCTCGGCCTGCGCCGAACGCGACGGGGCCCGTGTGGGAGATGTCGCCCGCTCGGTCCCGGCGTCTTTTCCGGCGCGGGATTTTTCCGCGGTATCGCTGGCATCCGGGCGCGCGACTTTGCGGACGGGTTGCAATGCCACCTCGAAGATACCGCGGTTGTCCACGTCCGCATTCGTTGCCCAGGTTCGCCGATCGGAATCCAGGATCGTGTATTTCCCGGCCGGCAGCACCCGGTGCGGCGTGGCGTCCCAGTAGGCGTCCGTCACGCCACCCTGCCCCGCCCGGCCCCGCGCCGGCCACGGGCCGTGGACGCGGCCCTTGTCGTCGCGCAGCGCGATCGTGCCCGGCGCGGCGCCCCGGCCGTTGTTCCAGTGAAAGGTCGTGATCCTGTCAAGGCGCATGGGCCGGCTCAACCGGAACGCGGTGGCACGCGGCGGGCCGTTGCGGACGGCACGCTTGCTGTCCAGCCCGGCGGTAACTGGGTCACCGTCCGCCCGCCACGACATGGTCGGCACCGCCCGGGCGGGGGCCTCGGCATCGGCCCCGAAGCGGATCGTGCGTACCATCTGCGCCGTCAACCGCGGCCCGGTGTCCTCTGTTCGGGGCTGCTCGTCGATGGTGACCGCGACGAGGCGGTGCGCGCCCTCACCGATCAGGTAAATCCAGGTCCGTGCCCGGTCATAGGGCAAGCGAATGCCGTTGACGGTGTCGACCTTCGCAGAATACGCCACGGCGTGAACGGCACGCCCGTCGATCCGGGTATGGACTTCGTCCTCGATGAAACCGGGATCGAACACGTCGCGGAAGATCACGTCGACGAACGCCGTCTGCCGCGCCTTCGCGGCGTCGGGCGTATCGCCCCGCACCGAGGCAACGAGAACCAGCCGCCGACGATCCGCGGGCGCGAAAACGACCTGTCGTAGCCACGACGTGTCGACGGCCGTCGCCGACCAGCCGGGAGGCAGCGACAGGCTGAAGCCGCCCTGCGCGTCGTGATAGACTTCGCCGCCGGTCCCCGTCGCCATCCCGCCCCCACCGGTCGTGGCCGGCACGCCGTCATAAACGAGGCGCGAGAGGAGCGCGTCGAGCATCCGCTTGTGTTCGGCGAGCGGGACGACCGGCCCGCCCATAGGGGTCGACCACAGCTGGAAAAGGAACCGTTCGCCCTTGGCATTCCTTTCCGGGAAAGCGATTTCGAGAAGGCGGCCGGTGGCGTCAAAATCGAAATGCGTGAATTCCGCCCGCTGGCCGGCGATCCGCCGCGCCTCTTGCCGGACAATCCCCGAGGGGCCTTCCGAAGGCGCGTCCGGCGCCCACCATTGCACAAAGAGAGTAAACTGGTGGTCCGGGCTTTCGATGAAATATTTGCTTCCACGCCGATGTTGCACGACCTCCCAGTCCGCCGGCACCGCGAACTCGACATTGCCCAGCGTGTGGGCCGTCCACTCGTCGGCCGCCCCCGGCGCCGCCCCGATGGCCAGAAGCCCAACGACCAGCCAGGCACGGACATGGCAAATGACTCGTTTCATGCGTGCGTCTCCCCCGCGTCCTTGGCATGCGCATCGTCCTGCATTCGCCGGAGATCCGGCGCGTAGCGCGACAGCCCCCCGGCGACCGGCACGCCATGGCGCGCGCAGGCGGTCAGGATCGCCCGCGCGCCCCGGTCGAAGGCGCTTGCCGGCACGGGCAACCGTCGCCCGTCGCGTCGGAGGATCGCGAAGCCCGTGCTGTCGCGCGCCAGCATCATCGCGCCGGCCGAGCCGGGCTGACCGGCGAACAACGCGACCGGTGCCGCCCACCGAAGCCAGCGTGCCGGGCCCCGGCGCCACGGAACGATCCGTTCGATTTCCGCAAAGGGGATCTCGTCCTGGCCCCATCCGTCCTCGACATGCAGCCCGGTCTCGCCGATCCGCACCTGGAAACAGGCGTAGCTCCAGCCGATCACCGGCAGCACGAGGAACACCGCGGCCATTGGCCAGGTCAACCACGCCGAAACATGCAAACCGGCCCCGCCGGCGCCCCAGACTGGCAGGGCGATCAGCACGCCCCCGGCAATGAAGCCCAGCCAGTCGGGCATGATGACCGCCGGAAGCCGGTCGTAGCGCCATCCGTCCAGCCGGTCCTCGGGGGTGGGGAACCACGCGTAGACGACAACCGCCAGCAGCAGCCCCGCCGCCCCCGCCACGCCGGACACCGCGAAACCCACGAGCGACAAGACAACGACCGTGAAGGCCACGCCACGCTGCATCGCCAGCGCGATCCCTTTCCTGCTCATCCTGCCCCCATTGCCGAACCGCGCCAGCACCTTGCCCCATCGGGCCGGGCAATGATTTGCCCCAGATCAATCATCGGGGGTGTTTTCGGAATCGGCAGAGAAATGGGCGCGTGACCGCGGCGCTGGAGATGAGCCACCTCCCGCTCCGGATGCCCGCCAAACGTTTCACGGTCGATGGCGGAGAGGAAGACCTTGGGGCAGCGATCATAGCGTGTTGCCACACGTCGCCAATCCTTGAGCCTGCCGAACATGATCTCGATGCGGTTGCGGCGCTTGTATCGCCGCTTGTCGTATCGGAGAGGCTTGTCGCGGGACTTCAGGAAGAACGGTCGCAGCCGCTCCATCTGCTCCTCGGTCAGCCAGAAGTGCTCGCTCATCATGTCCCGCTGTGTGGGAGCTTGAATCACGCCGACCCCGGTGCCTCAAGCAAGTTTATGGGTCCTGTGCGCAGGATGCAGGGTCGAATTCCCTTGTCCTGCAAGGCGTCTCGGAACCAGTCGGCGTCGTAGCCGCGGTCGGCGATCAGCCAGTTTGCATGAGGCAACTGGCTCTGTAGCGCGAGCGCCCCCTTGTAGTCGCTGACCTGGCCGGCGGTCACGAAGAGGCGGACGGGGCGGCCCTCGCGGTCGGTGACGGCATGAAGCTTGGTGTTCATGCCACCTTTCGTCCGACCAATCAGGCGTCCGCGCCCCCCCTTTTGAGCCTGCCGGCTCGAGGCCGTGCGGTGCGCCTTCAGATAGGTCGCATCGATCATGATGGTCCGGCAATCCGCCTGCTCGGCGGCGAGGCCCTCCATGATCCGGGCGAACACACCCATCCGGCTCCACCTGATCCAGCGATTGTAGAGCGTTCTCTGATTGCGGCCTTGTCAAGCGGGTGAGCGGCTTGTCCGTCCGGGGTCATGATTCTCTGCAAGGTCGCATTGAGCGCCTCATGATGGTTTCCGGCGGCGGATCGTCTCCAATGTCTTGAGCGGGGTGTGGCGCCTGGCCAGCCCATACTCTACAGTGAGATCGATCGCCCTCCGTCCCGTCGGGACTGCGCTCCCCGCTTCCGGGGCGGGAACTCAGGTCAGGCGCTGGCCTCATTTGTCCATTGGTAGTCGGTTTCGCTCTTCCACAGCGTCACCATCAGCACGGCGATCTTGCGGGCGGTGGCGACCGCCGCCTTGCGGAACCCGCGCCGCCCGGCCAGGCGCACGGCCCCGCTTTTGAGGGGCGAGAAGCGTTTGACCTGACAGATCACGCAGGACGCCGCCTCGAACAGCAGACCACGCATTGCGCTGTCGCCGCATTTCGAGACCCGTCTCGACCAGTCGATCTCGCCGGACTGATGCCGTTTTGGTGTCAACCCGAGGAAAGCGCCTACATCCGATGTCCGGCTAAATCGCTTCGGATCATCGACGAGGGCAATGAAGCTGAGCGCATTGACCGGGCCAACGCCGGGGATGGTCATCAGGCGGCGCGCGACAGGATGGGACTTAGCCTTCCTTTTCACGGCTTTGTCCAGGTCGTCTGCCGCCTGAGAAAGCGTAGCATGGGCGGCAATGAAGCCATCAGCAACTGCGCGCAGCACCGGATCTGAACCGCCCCGGGTTTCCGAGAGGGTAAAACTCTCAGAGGATGACCGTTATGGAATCGAAGAAGAAGCACACCCCGACATACACGGCCGAGTTCCGCGAGCGC
>NZ_PHNT01000033.1 GCF_002834145.1 Roseovarius salinarum
AGCTTCTCGGCAGAACTCCAGCGGCGCCGGCGGCCGCCATCCGTGATGATCTCAACTTCGGACATGAGCACATGCTTAGGGATATCCCTAAGCCTCCTGGTTCAGGCCCACGTGTCCGGTCGAAAATGGGGCCAGTTCAACGACAAGGGCATGGACCACGTCCGCGGTGCGCCGTACCACCCACAGACCCAGGGCAAGATCGAGCGCTGGCACCAGACCATAAACCGAAGGTGCGCGAAGCGAATAATCGCGTGCTGCTCGAGCATTACTTCCTGCCGGGCGACCTCGAACGCCAGGTCGGCGCATTCGTCGAATACTACAACACCCGCCGGTACCATGAGAGCCTCGGAAACCTGACGCCGGCCGATGTCTACTACGGCCGGGGTGACCAGATCCTGAAACAGCGAGAGGAGATCAAACGAAAAACCATGCTCACGCGGCGCTTGCGCCACGAAACTGAAAACGCATAACTTCAATCAGCGGTGAGCCAGACCCTCCAGTCCGGAAAGCGCTCAAGCGTCCCAAATTATCTGACGACGTACAAAGAGAAACAGGAAGTTCAAGGCAACAACCGACAGCAACCTCCGCATCAGTTCAGTGCCCGAATTTGGGGGAGCTGAGATCACTCTTTGCCTAGACCTTTAAACAACTTTGGCGTGACGCCAAGGCCGATCGCAAGATCCCGCCAAGCATCCGAAGGGTTGCGGATTTCATCGTAAACACCCAACAACATGCACAGCCGTTCGATTTCATCCAGTTCGGATACCTGGTTCCTGGGGATATAAATGTTTGTCGTGGCCTTCACCTTACGCAAGGGCGATAGGGCGAAAGTTGTCTTCTCGTGCCCGATATTGACGATCTTGTCGAACCAGGAAAGGCAGCCCATCGCGTAGCGTGACCATTCCTCGTCGACCAAGTTGATCTGCGTTCCGTTGTAGAACTTGCTCGTCAAGGCACGATGCGCATCCGGGCGGATGCTGAACAGCCGGTGAATATTACCCCTGCCGAACAGGTCTTGGAGACCTGCGGGCATTTCGACGCCCCGCGATGTTGCGGACCGGATGACAAGCAGGTGGCGTGCAGCGTCCTGAAACTCTGCATCCCTGGCAAGGGCGTCGATGTGGGTAACTGTGCCCTCATCCCTCAGATCGC
Organism: Roseovarius salinarum; assembly: GCF_002834145.1. GTDB lineage: Bacteria > Pseudomonadota > Alphaproteobacteria > Rhodobacterales > Rhodobacteraceae > Roseovarius > Roseovarius salinarum. The sequence goes on from NZ_PHNT01000033.1 coordinate 1,153, forward strand.
ATTCTGGAACAATAAACACGACCTTTTCGACCGCGTCCGCCAGGTTTGGTTCAGGAAAGTAGGGCAGAAAGCCCAGTGTTTCTCGAAAGAAGATCCAGGGATCTGCAAACTTGTCTCCCACCAGTCGGCGTGTCAGATGCCCCCTGCGGAGCGGCGCGTTAACCCGCGCCGACATAAGCTGATCCAAGGCGTGCAGGGCCTCTGGACTAAACGTGTTGGGAAACGTCGGCTGGATTTCCAGCTTTTCATGGCTTTCGTTAAAAGGATCGAAGTCCGCGAAATGGGGCGTTGACGTAGCATCAAGCGGGTCAAGGCGCCTGGGGGCGAACAACAGGCAGGGGGCGCCGTCCAGTCCCTTGACCTCCAACGCCGCAAGCGCCTTATGCCATCCGAACAGATGTTCCGCCATGAAGGCAAGATCTGGCGGAAGCCGCTCCGACGTGGTGGAATAGGCAAGAAGATCCGGGACATAAGGCGTGTCGAACACGGTTTCGCGGTTTGATCGCCGCAACATCGTGACGTTGGCCCACAGCTTTGAAATGCCGGCCTCATCCAAGGTCAGAACAGCCGTGCGCGACTGCGACGCGGCGGCCGTGGCCTGCCCCCCTTCTTGGCAGGCCTGTCCGACCCGCGGGTACAGGTGATGATCCCGAATAATGGTCTCGTACTTGTCAAGCGCATATTTCTTTGTCAGCCGAAATTTGGTCAGGTCGTCATTGCTGCGGTTGAAACTGGATCGGGCCCCGAGAAGACGCCGGTAGCGCATGATCGTGTTCGGAATGCGCACACCATAATAGCCCGCTTCGACGGCCGCGCACCAAAACTCCCAGTCCTCGATCCCGACATTGAAATCCGGGTCGAACCTGACGCCGTCCCTCAGCAGGTCCATCTTCAGAAGCGATGACGGTTGTGACAGGTTGCTCAGCGCAAAACGGGCGCCCCATAGTTCCTGCGGGTACTGCACCCAGTGCGAGTTGTCCCCGAAATGGAACTGGTCCGCATAGGCCCATCCCGGCCTGGCGGTGATCCCAGGGATGGGTTCTGCGGTTTCCAGCGTGTCTACACCGGCCTGCAAAAAATTAGGTGGGGCAATGTCGTCGCCATCCATGAAGAAAATGTAATCCGCCTGTTCTTCCATTTCCAAGAAATGCCGAATCCCGCGGTTGCGGGCACACGCTACGCCGGTGTTCTTCTGGAAAAGAACCTCTAGTTCGAACTCTGATGACGCGGCAAGATCCATCAGAAGGGGATAGGTGTCTTCCATCTCGGGGCACCCATCGACTACCACCAAGCACCGCAGGCGAAACGATGTGGTGCGCTGTTGCACGATGCTGAGGACGGTATCAACGAACACCGGACCGATGCCATGCACTGTGATTATGGCATCAACCAATGGTATACGAAGCCCCTCCATCTTACGATAGGTCTTGTTCAATGGTCAGCGCAACTTCCTTGAAGATAAAATGCGCGTGCGATGTCGATTCCCCTGACGTAGTTGTCATCAGATTTAGGTGACAGTCTTTTAGGTGGCAATCTGAAACGTCCAAAGAAAGGGAAAAATCCTTTTGTGTGCCTGGCACAACCGGGATCCACTCCGTTCGCGCAATTTCCTCGAAACGCTCTGCCGCGCTGCCGCTCGCGTATTCGTTGACCTCTTCTAGCGTATCCGGATCGACCGCTTTCCTGGTCACGCTGACACAGGCGAGGATTGTCGACTTTGCCACATGGCGGGCCATAACATCGCAGCTAACCTTGCAAAGGCGACCCGAAACCGGAAACTCCTCCAGTGACGCAATCGCCGTTGTGTTGGGCAGGGGATGGACAAGCAACCCCCCTTCCTTCGGCAGGTTCAGCCAGTTGCGATCGGAAAACTCTGGCGTGCGTTTCTTGAATTCGGCCAAGTAGTGGTTTGACAGAGTGCGCGATACCCGGAACCCGGGAAGCGGATGAGTCCCGGCCTTGGTATCTGAATGCGACCACAGATCCAGCCGCAGGGCGTGATGGCTTTCGAGGTCTGGCGCACCATCGATTTGTGCGCGCTCTTCGGGACTTTCACACAGTGCCGTGCCAAGCATGACCTCGCCTGACCCCTCGTTAGTCACCAGGAGATCCAGCAATTTGGCGTTGAATTTCAACGGGCTTCCAAAGGGAAGAAAAAGAACCGATAGGCCCGGGCTTGCGTCGAACCTGTGTTCGTAGATCACCTGCTGCCTTTCTTCGGACCAGACCTGCATCGTCAGCGCGGCCGACTTGTCCGTTGTCACATAGCAGGACAGCCCGCCGATCAGCTGAGGCACGACAGAGATCGGGATCCGTTGGCGCAAGGTCTTGGACGGGGGCAACACGACGCCATCGCCATGGGGCACGGGCTCGTAAACGGCCTTAGCCGTGCCTTCATCGCCCTTCATTTTCTTGATCAAGTGGGCCAATGCCAGGTTCAGATCTTCCGAGGATTGCCGCAGCGCGGCAACTTGTTTAAGCAGCGATACGTTCCGGCGCGCCGCATCCTGGACAAGTCGCGCCTGGATCGTCATCAGCGCATTGGTCAGCTTGCCCGGCTCTTCGCCCTGCGCCGGGGCGGGCAGGGCCTGTGGTGGCTCCAGCCCAGCGTCGCGCCATATGGCCTGCACCGCGTCGACCAGTTCGGGGTCGTCATCATTGGCGGTTACGATGATGGTGGGGCCGGTCAAGGGGTCGGTCAGCGTGCTGGCGCGGCCTTCGTCATCGACGATGCCCAGCTCTGAACTGTTCCGGGACACCCAGTAAAGATCTGTCGAGGCACGGAACACCGTTCTCGCCCAGTCCGGGGCGCCTTCCGTCATGCCAATGAAAAGGATTTTCGGGGAATATCTATATTTCATCTGACTGGTTTCCCAAGATTAGCCTAGATGGCGTTTGTTTCTTCGAACGGATTTCCGAAGGTGATCGACTTTCTGGGTACGCCACGCGCCTGAAGGGCCGCGATAGCATTTTCTTCGTCGTCAAGCGGCGGAGCGATATTGTATGAATCGAAACACTTGAAGGCGGAATTGAAGTTCTGAAAGGATGTTTCAATGTCACCGACCTTTAGAACGAGGCGGTTCGAGACTCCGAGCTTTCCCAGCCGTCCCAGATCATTGACATGTGCGAGGCCTCTCCAGTGAAGGACCTCGCCATACAGCCCTAGGATATTAAGTCCGTATTCCCGCAGCGATATATCGTCGACCCTGCGGTTTTCCAGTAAGAAGACGTCGCCGACAATCCTGCGGCGTTGAAGAGCGGCGAATGCCGGCCTGACCGGGCCTTCTGACTTGCCGAGGTCGATCATCACGTCGATCGACGGCCCTTGGCACTCTTCAAGATCCTCGCGCAGGGTGGGAACATCTTGGTTACTGCACAAGATGATCTTGCGATCCAACCGCCCGGTGTCATGCAGCCGTTGCTGGGGAACTTCCGTCAGGTGTCCCGGCATCTCGCGCCATGTCAGGCCCTGGGGCTTCCAGACTTGCGACCCGAAACGCGGCGACCGCTTGTAGGCGTAGCCAACCGCGTTCAGTGACGCCAGAATGCCGTCCAATTGTTGTCTGGTCCCCTTTGGTCGGTTGGCCCTGCGCGGGAATTTGTCCCGCAAGGCGCCAAGGAGGCCCTTCTTTTCGAACACGGGGGCGGGCCAAGTCAGGGTGACACGCTGATCCGGCGGGGGGGTGCGGCCCGCCAGCAGCGTCAGGAAATGCTGATGCGGGATAGCCATCAGGAACGGCATGGCATCTCGTCTCACACCCCGTGCCAGCACCGGACTGCGAGGGACACTGGCCGCATCCGCGACCACATGGGACACGGAAAACCCCCGCGCCATGAGATACTCGCTCCATAACAGGATGCTGCTCAGGTGTTCGGCAGGTGCAAGCGGCGCCCCCGATCCATCGCGGTCGACGACGTAATAGCTTTGTGGGCAGGGATCTGTCGGATGCACCAGCGAATTGTTCAGTTGCGCCCCAAGCTGAGCGAAAGATGCCGGGTTTGGCGCGCCGTTCACCAGATCCGCTAGGCCGGAAACAGAGTTGGCCGTGCTGAACCCCCCTGGCGACAAGACGCAGAAAGACGGGTTTTCCTGCTGCAGACGCGCCCAGACGTAATCGCGCTGGAACATCGGCTTATTGCTGAGCTTGATGAAGGTCCGATTGTGACCACGTGCCTTGTTTTGCTGTTGGCTTGACGACATGCTGCCGGGTCGCCTGCGCCAGTGAAACCCCTGGTCGGACGAATACACCCCCGTGAACCCCGCGTTCAGGGCGCGGATGGAAAACTCCCAATCCTCGCCGCCCCAGACAAGGGTTTCGTCATAGCGAAGACCTTCGCGATACATCTCTGCCGACAGCGCAGATGAGGGCATCTGAGTCGCGCCGACCATGTTCCACAAGGTGGAATGCCGGGTCAGTCGCGTCATGCGCCCAGGTTCGCCAAAAATGTTGGGATGTTCGAAAACCCATCCCAGTTTCTGGCCCTGCGAATCTGCTTCCGAGCGCGCCGTGACGAAACGCTCATAGCTTTTCTGGATGAACGCCGCCAACATCCGGTCATCAGCATCTGGGAACATCACCATCTCGATGCTCGGGTAGTATTCCAGCAGGTACTCAATGCCGCGGTTGCGTGTGGCGGAAAGTCCGCCGTTCCGGCGAGGGCGCAGGTAATGAAACACATCGGGTTCTGCGGCGGCGTAATACTCGCACAGTTCCACAAGTGTCGGATCGGGATCCCCGTCATCCACCAGAACCGCACGAAATCCAACATCACATTGCTGGGCCAGAATGCTCGACGCCATTTCCGGCAGCAAGCTCGCGTAACCGAAGCTGGGAACCACGAGGCCAACTTTTACGTCTGATTCTGCACTCGGTATCAAAGTCTCTACTCCCACCTTAAACGGATAACAGGCAGAATCCATCACCTTTCTTGTCTGTAAGTACCCCGCCGATTGGCGTCAACACCACCGTCCTGCGCCAGTGCTCATCTTAGAGATGGAAACCAGACCGACAATGCGCTAGGTTCAAAGCTTTTTGATGTTTGTCGGTTGGCGAGGTTTACGATTCGATAAATGCGCGGTGAACATGTCTGGTCTCTTGTGGCTGAGATATGCGCAAAAGTTGGTAACGCGTGATTAGGCGGCGCTCTGAAGGTGGCAGATGGCGTCGCGGAACTCAACACCGCTTATGACCTCCAGCTGTCGTTTGTCCCCGTCAAGTTTACGCCACTTCTTATGCGCGACATCAACAGCTTGAACGCCATGGCGAGGCCGGTCTTGCGGCTGAGGCAGCCTTTGATGCGCTTCGTTCGGTGTCTGAAGGTGGCGAACGTGCTCTCGATCGGATACGAGGTGCGGTCATGCTTCCAGTGCTAGGATCAGGACTCACAACCAGTAGATGACCGCCAAGGCGATGCAGATGGCTGACAGGAAAAGCTCGCCGCATCTGTCCTACCGGGTGGCGATCCGGCGCCAGTCCTTCAGACGGGCGAACAAGTTTTCGATCCGGTGCCGCTGCTTGTAGAGCACGGCATCGTGCCTGGCCGGTTTCTTCCGTCCGCGGCGTGCCGGGATGCAAGCCGCGATGCCCTTGTCGTCAAGGACTTGGCGGAACCAGTCGGCGTCGTAGCCCCTGTCGGCCAGCAGCCGTTTGGCCGGCGGCAGGGCGGTCAGCAGGGCCAAGGCGCCCTTCGCGTCGCTCATCTGGCCCGGCTACAGTAAGAACGTCAGCGGTCGGCCGAGACTGTCGCAGACCATGTGCAGCTTCGAGTTTAGCCCGCCTTTCGTCCGTCCGATGGCCCGCGGGCGAGTCCCCCTTTTGAGAGGCTGGCCGCCGTGCGATGTGCCTTGAGGTGGGTACTGTCGATCATGATCGTGCCGCCGTGCGCCCCCGGCCGGGCCAACTCCGCGAAGATCCGTGCGAACACGCCCATGCGCGACCACCGCACGAACCGGCTGTAGAGCGTCTTGGCCCGCCCGCAGATGGAAGGTGCGTCCTTCCACTGTAACCCGCTCTTCTGAATGTAGATTATCCCGCTCAGAACCCGCCGTTCATCGACCCGCGGCTTGCCACGCGACTTCGGGAAGAACGGTCGCAGCCGCTCCATCTGCTCCTCGGTCAGCCAGAAGTGCTCGCTCATCATGCCCCCGCTGTTTGGGAACTTGAATCACGCCGACCCCGGTGCCTCAAGCAAGTTTATGGGTCCTGTGCGTAAAAGATTTCCTCATCCGACCAAATCGGAATTGCGTACTTCTGCAATACATCATCTATTCGCGTCTTCCGGCCGTCGGAGGCTGCCGCTTGAAGGCGTCGATTCGCCTTTTCAACTCGCCCAAGATTGGGCACAATTAATGCAGCATAATGCCGAAGTAAAAAGTGATCCTGCAGGAAGCGATTTCCTGCTCCCTCTATGCTATGCACCTTCCACTGTTTGTTCAGATCAATATCTTTGGGCCGCAAAGCCCATTTGGGCTTGCAAGCAAGATTGGTGGGCTCATCGGCGTAGATGAAATCCCGATGGCGAAATGCCTCAGACCTTTTGGGATCGAAAATCACATCTCTGGGCCCTCTAATCCAGAATCCGGGAAACTGCATAATTGGCCTTGAGCTTTGAGCAAGATGCTCTGCAAGAGAAATGCCGTCCTGCGCAATAATAATCTCATCAACATCACAATTTAAAACAAGATCGGCATCTCCTAGAAAAAGTCTTTTAGCGTGCTCCATGACCCCATATTGGCAGAAATCGGAATCCCAAAAGCCTGGCGCTCCCTTGGGGCCATATTTATAGGGCCAGTTGACAACTACTATCTGCTTGAGTCCAGCCACTTTCTCTAGGCGGCGCAGAATATCCTCTGACGAGTAAAAGTCGGAAAAGTTATCATAGAATAGAACGCCATCTATACCGTGATGGACGGCATAAAAACGTGCCCAGTCTTCAATCCATTGCAAATTATTATTGCGAGATAAGGTAAACATCACCTTCCGTCCGGAAAATAGATGCGTCAGCGATGTTTGTATTCGTGCTGACTTCTCAATTCCAGCAAATTTCATTTTTATAGAGCTGGTGTTATATGTTCTTTTGAGTGAAAAAAGCCCTAGACGATCCCGCTTCATATATTGCGAGGTCATGACTTTGCCACCATCAGTCAAAAACATAGCGGTCTCAACCAGCTGCGAAAGCGATAACAACGGCGGTCCTATAGCTAATGCGGAGTCACCGTTGAGCTGTACCGTATCGTAGATAAGGGTCTTGCTGTCGAAGCTCTGATCGTATGCCTCGCTTCGGTGCTCCATTGGGCGGGGCGGCTCTCGCGAAATATCGGGCTGGTCATGCAAATCAACAGCGAACGGAGTGTAAATCATTGATCTCATAGCACTGCTCTCCATTTATGAAAGTGTCCCACAGCTTGTTATAGGATCGCCACCCTTCGTGACGGCCCGGGTTCCGATCAGGACGCCGCGGCGGGCAACCTAACGTTGGGATTGTCGTTCACGTGCGCGAGGGTTTCAAGATGTCGTCGTTGGGCGAGCTCGTCGGATAGGGGGCTATGCTGGAATCTGGGTGGCGCGGCTGATCAACCGGCGCGGTTTTCAGCGTCGTCTGCGGCGAAACTGTCGGTGAATGTGACGCCTTCAATGACCAAACGCAACTGGTTCGCTGCCTTCAGGCGCGACCACGTCTTTGCGGTGGCCTGAGCGAGCTTGAAGACCATGAGCTTTGCAGTCTTCTGCGACAACGCGCGCTTGTGCATTGAGCAACTCCCCATCTCTTGGACAGGATTTGGCGTCATTTAAGCTACTCGTTGTACCTGTTCATCGGGTTGGTTGATTTCATTTTCGTGCCAGTAGACCACCGCGGGTGGCCTGCCGCCAAGGGCTG
>NZ_PHNT01000034.1 GCF_002834145.1 Roseovarius salinarum
GCAGGAGTTTGCAATGAAATCGAAACTGGAAACCAAGGCCGCATGAGGCCAGTAATCAACCGACGGATTCTTCCTAAGGCTGGAGGAAAGTCGGGTCTCAGGTCAGGCTGCTCAAGGATCGGACGGCTGCCGGCACGCTACGCTGGCGTGTGCGTGTCGAAAGGCAGCCGAACAAGAAGATCCGATTACCAGTCGGCCCGGGCGAACCCGGGTTTCACGAGCACTACTACGCGGCCAGGGCCGGAGAGGTGCTTGAAACTGTAAAGCCGGTTCGCGCGAAACGTGGCACGCTGGATGCGCTGTGCGACGATTTCCTGAAGTGGATGGAACACCAGGTCGAGGCCGGCAACCTGTCGCGCTTGACATTGTCCAGCCGACGCACAGGGCTCACCCAGGCGTGCGAGACGAAGGATCCGGATGGCGACCGCATGGGCTCACTCGATGCAGACCTGCCGCGGGAGGCCTTTATTCATATAAGGGATGGATTCGGTGGCAAAACCGGCGCCGCAGAGACATGCCTGAAAGCACTTCGTGCGGCATATAAATGGGGGCAGGATCGAGGGTATCCCTTGAACAGCCCGGTATTCGGCGTGAAGTCCGAGCACAGACCGAAAGGCGGCGCGACATCCTGGTCGGCACAGGACGTAGAGAAGTTTCTGATGGCGCACGGCCCGGGAACCATGGCCCGGTTGTGGTTCTGCCTCGCGTACGCAACGCACGGCAGGATTGGCGATGCGCCTTTCCTCGGACCGGGGAATGAAGTGGTTCATGACGGCGTTCGTCACATCGAATGGCAGCCACGCAAGCGCGGTTCCGCGTTTGTCTCCATACCCCTCGACGACATGCTCGCTGAAGAACTTGAGAATCACGAGTCACGCGACACGTACCTCGCCACGGAATACGGTAGACCGTTCGCATCGTCCGGCAGCTTGGACAACCGGGTCCGGAAGTGGGTTGAAGCTGCTGGTCTTGTCGGCGCAGACGGCAAGGCGAAACGCTCACAGCACGGCATCCGGAAAGGTGTCGCCGAAATCATGGCCGCGAACGGTGCAACGGAATACGAACTCATGTCATCGTTTGGCTGGACTGAGGCGAAAACCGCCGGCGTCTACACCAAAAAATTCCAGCGTCGGGGCGCCGCGGCGTCGGCTTCGAGGAGGCTTCCAACCTTGGGAGATGGACCACGGGCCGGTGGTCGTGGTCCAGGTCAGAGTACAAGCGACTGAAATATAAGCGTTTTTCGTTGGAATGGCAGCCCGTAGGGGAATCGAACCCCTCTTTCCAGGTTGAAAACCTGGCGTCCTAACCGATAGACGAACGGGCCCCGGTCATCGTGTGAGGCGCTTCCTAGGCAAATCGCCGGGACGGTGCAAGAGGGATTCTTCAAAAATTTCGCCCCGCCTGCGCGGGGCGGCGCGGTGGCGTGTGGCATCCCGATTCAGGTGGCCGGGGCGGCGTCGTCGAGGCGCAGCTGCACGCGTTGGCGCCCCCCCCATGTGTTCATCTCCAGCCGGCCGGCGAGGTGAAAGCGCGCGCCGCCGTGCGCCTGCAGCGCGGGCCCCAGGGGGCCGTCGTAGGCACCGAAGGCGATGGCGTCCATCTGCGCGCCCAGCCCGTCGCCGAAGCGCAGCCGGAGGTGGCCGTCGCCCACCCGCGATGCATGCCCGATGACGACATCGCAGAACGCGAAGCGGGGGGCGGGGGCGCCGGCGCCGAAGGGGCCGGCGGCCTCGATCGCCTCGATCAGCTCGGGGCTGGCCGCGCCCGGCATCAGCAGCCCGTCCAGAACCATGTCCGCCGGGCCGGTCGCGCCGGCGCCCTGCCGGGCCAGCAGCTCGGTCAGCCGCACCATCGCCGTTTCCAGCCGGTCGCGCGCCACCGTCAGCCCGGCGGCCATGCGGTGACCGCCGCCCTTCAGCAGCAGCCCTTCGGCCGCGAGTTTCTGGACGCTTGCGCCGAGATCCACGCCGCGCACGGACCGGCCCGAGCCCTTGCCCTCGTCGCCGTCGAGACCGATGACCACCGCGGGCCGGCCCGTGGCCTCCTTCAGGCGGCTGGCGACGATGCCGACCACGCCGGGGTGCCAGCCTTCGCCGGCGGCCCAGACCAGCGGGGCGTCGAGCCCGCGTGCCTCGGCCTGTTCCATCGCCGCGGCGCGGACCGCCATCTCGATCTCGCGCCTCTCGGTGTTGAGCTGGTCAAGGCGGCCGGCCATCGCCTGCGCCTCGTGCAGGTCCGCGCAGGCCAGCAACCGCGCGCCCAGGTCGGCGCGTCCGATGCGCCCGCCCGCGTTCACCCGCGGCCCCAGAAGAAAACCCAGGTGATGGGCGTTGGGCGCGCTGTCGAGGCGGGCCACGTCGGCCAGCGCCCGCAGCCCGGGGCGCGCGCGGCGCGCCATGACCTTCAGGCCCTGCCGCACGAAGGCGCGGTTCACGCCCGTCAGCGGCGCCACGTCCGCCACGGTGGCCAGCGCCACGAGGTCGAGCATGCGCATCAGGTCGGGGCCGGGTTTTCCCGCGGCGCGCAGTTGGCGGCCCGCCTCCACGAGCATCAGGAACACGACCGCGGCGGCGCACAGGTGGCCAAGTTCGCCCGTTTCGTCCTGCCGGTTCGGGTTCACCACCGCGTGCGCGGGCGGCAGCACCTCGTCGCCCAGGTGATGATCGAGCACGATCACGTCCGTCCCCGCCGCGGCCGCCAGCGCCTCGTGGCTGAGCGTGCCGCAGTCCACGCAGACGATCAGGTCGTGGCCGCCGGCCAGTTCGGTCATCGCCGGCACGTTGGGGCCGAACCCCTCGTCGATGCGGTCGGGCACGTAGAGCGTGGCCTGCCGGCCCATCTGGCGCAGCCAGTCGATCAGCAGCGCGGCGCTGGCGCCGCCGTCCACGTCGTAATCGGCGAAGACGGCGATGCGCTGGTCGCGGGCAACCGCGCCGAGGAACCGGGTTGCCGCGGCCTCCATGTCCTTGAGCCCGCGCGGGTCGGGCAGAAGGTCCCGCAGTTGCGGCGCGAGGAAGGCCTCGGCCTCCTCGGGCGGCACGCCGCGGCGCGCCAGGGTCTGGCAGACAGGGCGGGGCAGGGCGGTTTGCTGTGCCATCGCCTCGGCCAGCCGGTCCGTCTCGACGTCCGGGCCGATCCAGCGCCGCCCGGTCAGCGAGGTCTCGACACCCAGGAACGCGGTCATGGCCGCGCGGCGAGGATGGCGTCGGTGGCGCGAGCCGTGCAGAATTCGCCGTGAAGGTGCGACACCGCGGCCGCGTGCACCGCCTGCGGGTCGGGCGGCGCGGGATCGTCGGACCAGCCGGTGTCGGCGTTGGTGGCGAAGGCCGCGCAGGCGTCGTGCGCCAGCGTCACGGCGAAGCCGAGGTTGGCCGCCATCCGGACGGTCGTGGAGACGCAATGCGGCGTGGTCAGGCCGCAGATCACCAGCGCCTCGCAGCCGTCGGCCGCCAGATCCTCGGCCAGCGAGGTGCCGATGAACGCGGCGTTGACCGTCTTTTCGATCACCGGCTCGCCGGGCGCGGGCCGTAGCCCGGGCTTGAACGCCACGCCGCCGGCCGCGTGGCTCAGCGGGCTGCCCGGCGTGCGGCTGACATGGCGGACGTGGACGCGCGGCGCGCGGTCGTCGCGCCAGCGCGCGAGAAGGGCCGCGGCGTTCGCCTCGGCGCGCGGATTGTTGCGGGCGCCCCAGTCGGGCGCGTCGAACCCCGACTGGAAATCCACGAGGAGCAGCGTTGCGACCGGCATCGACGCTCAGCTGTGGGGCGTGCGGTACTGCATCCGCCGCACCGAGCCGGTCTTGGAGCGCATGAGGATCGTTTCGGTCTCGACGATGCCGGGGCGGCGCTTGGTGCCGCGCAGGATCGAGCCGTCGGTCACGCCCGTGGCGGCGAAGATGACGTCGGCGGTCGCCATGTCGTCGAGCGCATAGGCGCGGTCAAGGTCGGTGATGCCGGCCTTTTCGGCGCGGGCGCGTTCGTCGTCGTTGCGGAACTGGAGCCGGCCCCAGATCTGCCCGCCCATGCACTTGAGCGCACTGGCCGCCAGCACGCCCTCGGGGGCGCCGCCCACGCCCATGTACATGTCGATGCCGGTGGCCTCGGATTCGGCGCAATGCATCACGCCGGCCACGTCGCCGTCGGTGATGAGCCGGATCGCGGCGCCGGTTTCGCGCACGCCCGCGATCATCTCCTGGTGGCGGGGGCGTTCGAGGATGCAGACCGTGATCTCGGCGGGCTTGCAGCCCTTGGCCTTCGCCAGGGCCTCAACCCGCTCCTGCGGCGACATCTCGAGCGAGACGACGTCGGCCGGATAGCCCGGGCCGACGGCCAGCTTGTCCATGTAGACGTCGGGCGCATGCAGCAGCGTGCCGCGCGGTGCCATCGCGATGACGGTCAGCGCGTTGGGCATCGCCTTGGCGGTCAGCGTCGTGCCCTCGAGCGGGTCGAGCGCGATGTCGACGCCGGGGCCCTGGCCGGTGCCGACTTCTTCGCCGATGTAGAGCATCGGCGCCTCGTCGCGCTCGCCCTCGCCGATGACGACGCGGCCCGCGATCGGCAGCATGTTGAGCTGGTCGCGCATCGCGTTGACCGCCGCCTGGTCCGCGGCCTTTTCGTCGCCGCGCCCGATCAGGTCGGCGCTGGCCATCGCCGCAGCCTCGGAGACGCGCGCGAGCCCCAGCGAAAGCATGCGGTCGTCGAAATGCACGGGGTCGGTCATCTGGAAAATCCTCTGTATGGAAAGCTGCGGGCGCCGTTGCCAGCATTATCCGCCCGCCCCGCGGCGCACAAGGGCGCGCGGGTGCGGCGCGCGGTCAGACCTGCTCGATGCGCAGGGCCACGGGCGTTCCGGCAACCACGTCGAGCCGCTCCATCGCCGCCAGCGCGGATTCGATGGCGCCGCGCGTGGTCTTGTGCGTGACGATGAGAACCGGCGCGGTCGAGTCGTCGTGGCGGTACTGGCGCATCCGGTCGATGGACACCCCCGCCTCGCCCAGTTCCGCGGCCACCTTGGCCAGCGCGCCCGGCTTGTCGTCCAGCGCCATGCGCAGGTAGTAGGGCGCGGGCGTGGCGGTGCGGGCCGGGGCGGCCGCGGCCAGCGCGGCGGCGGGCGTGCCGAAGGTGGGCAGGCGGGCGCCGCGCGCGATGTCCATCACGTCGCCCATCACGGCGCTCGCGGTGGGGCCTTCGCCCGCGCCGGGGCCGCGCAGCACGATCTGCTCGACCTGGTCGCCCTCGAGCACGACCATGTTGGTGCCGCCCTCGAGCTGGCCCAGCGGGCTTTCGGCGGGCACCAGGCAGGGCGACATGCGCTGCTCCAGCCCGCGGCCGGTCATCTGCGCCACGCCCAGCAGCTTGATGCGGAAGCCCATGTCGGCGGCGTGGCGGATGTCCTCGATGGTGATGCGCTCGATTCCCTCGAGTTCCACCGCCTCGAAATCCACCCGCGTGCCGTAGGCGATGGCGGCCAGCAGGGCCAGCTTGTGGCCCGCGTCGATGCCGCCCACGTCGAGTTGCGGGTCGGCCTCGAGGTAGCCCAGCTGTTGTGCCTCCTCGAAGACGGTTTCGTAGGGCAGCCCGGCCGATTGCATCCGCGTCAGGATGTAGTTGCAGGTGCCGTTCATCACGCCCATGACGCGGGTCATCTCGTTGCCCGCCAGCCCCTCGGTCAGCGCCTTGACGACGGGGATGCCGCCGGCGACCGCGGCCTCGAAACGGATCACGCGGCCGGCGGCCTCGGCGGCCTCGGCCAGCGCCTGCCCGTGGTGGGCCAGCATCGCCTTGTTGGCGGTTACCACGTCCTTGCCGGCCGCGATGGCGGCCTCGGTCGCGGCCTTGGCGGGCCCGTCGGAGCCGCCCATGAGTTCCACCAGGACGTCCACGTCGTCGCGCCGCGCCAGCGCGACGGGATCATCTTCCCAGTCGTAGGTGGCCAGCGACACGCCGCGGTCCTTGTCGCGGGTGCGTGCCGAGACGGCGCTGATGGTGACCGGCCGGCCGGCGCGCTCGGCCAGCAGGTTGGCCTTCTGCCGCACGATCCGCACGACACCGGTTCCCACGGTGCCCAGTCCGGCAATTCCGAGGCGCAGGGGATCGCTCATGGGCGGGTCGTCCTTTCTCGTGTCACGAAGGCCCGGGCGCGCGGGCAAGGGTCATGGACGCGCGATTTAACCGGTTCGGCCCGCGCTTGCAACGCGGGTTTGATGCTGCGGGAGAGGGCGGTCAGTCGGTATCCTCTTCCACGCCCTCTTCCATGCGCTTGCGCGCTGGCGCGTCGATGACATCGCCGCGCAGGCGCGCGGCGCGGGCCCGCAGCCGCGCCGCGCGGCCAGCGGGCGCGGCGGCCCGGGGTTCGGGCGCATCGCCGGCGGAGGCGGACCGGCGCGTGCCTTCGGGC
>NZ_PHNT01000035.1 GCF_002834145.1 Roseovarius salinarum
CGCGCTCGCGGAACTCGGCCGTGTATGTCGGGGTGTGCTTCTTCTTCGATTCCATAACGGTCATCCTCTGAGAGTTTTACCCTCTCGGAAACCCGGGGCGGTTCAATCCGCCTCTGGCTCCATCTTTTGTCAACATGACCTAGATGTAACAGCTAGCCCTCCAAATTAGCATTCTTAGAGCGTGGATTGGAGGAGCGTTCTGATGATTACAATTGCAATTTGGTCGGGTCCCGCAGAAAAACAAGTCCAGACTGTGCAAACCAAGACTTGCCAGCTCTCTCATCCGCAAGTTCTCGAAAGAGTTTATAATCCTTCAAAAGAACGTAACCGCGACTTTCAAGATTATCTGTTCCATCCCGGATGATCACATAGCCCCTCGTCGATCAGCGCTTTTCATGGCACGATCTGTTCTGAACGAGGTGCGAGACGGGAGATCGGCATGCTGATCAAGCTTCACAGCCAGGCCACGACCACACCGAAGATCAGGGCGGCCATCTAGGCGAGCGATGAACCGGCCTGGATCGTTGCCGAGCGCCACGGGACCTCCGAGCAAACCGTGTGGAAGTGGCGCAACCGCGACAGCGTGGACGACCGCAGCCACACGCCGCACCGATTGCAGACGACGTTGACGCCCGCGCAGGAGGCCGTCGCCGTTGCTCTGCGCAAGACCCTGCTGGTGTCGCTGGACGACCTGCTGGCGGTGGTGCGCGAGTTCCTGAACCCGAATGCCTCGCGCTCAGGGCTGGATCGCTGTCTGCGTCGGCACGGTGTCGGCAACCTGCGGGATCTCAAGGCCAGGACACCCCAGCCGAAGCGCAGCGCCTTCAAGGCCTACGAGCCGGGCTACATCCACATCGACGTGAAGTATCTGCCTCAGATGGCTGATGAAAACTCGCGCCGGTATCTGTTCGTGGCGATAGACCGGGCCACTCGGTGGGTCTTCATCCGCATCTTCAAGGCCAAGACCGCGGCCAATGCGCGGCGCTTTTTGCGCGACCTGGAGCGCGCCTGCCCGATGCGGATCCGCACGATCCTCACCGACAACGGCAAGGAGTTCACCGATCGCCTCTTCGGCCTGCGCAAACGCGCGGCGACGGGCGAGCACGAGTTCGACACGCTTTGCACCGATCTCGGGATCGAGCACCGCCTGACCCCGCCGAAATCACCCCGTACCAATGGCATGGTCGAGCGTTTCAACGGCCGGATCGAGGAGGTTCTGCAAAGCCACCATTTCCGATCCGGCGAGGAGCTGGAGAGCACGCTGCACCGCTACGTCTGGCTCTACAACCAGCAGCTGCCGCAATCAGCCCTGGGCAGCAAGACGCCCTTGCAGGTGACGAAAGACTGGCACAAACTCAAGCCAGAGCTGTTCAGGAAACGGCCATACTACCTTCCGGGATGTGACACCTACCCTACTGGCCCGCAAGAACAAAGCAGGAACCAACACGGTTTGCTGACACCGCCTTACGGCGTCTGCGCGTTAAGCTTGGGAAATGATTTTGTTACCTTGGCAGCTCGACGCATCGGAAAGTTTCCATCTGACATGGACTATATCCCGCCCTAGGCTCAGGACTCATAGCCAATAGATGACTATCGCAGCGAGGGCGATGGCGGAGAGGAAGACCTTTGGACAGCGGTCGTAGCGGGTTGCCACACGCCGCCAGTCCTTGAGCCTGCCGAACATGATTTCGATCCGGTTTCTGCGTTTGTAGCGGCGCTTGTCATACTTGACGGGTGTCTTCCGCTGTTTCCGGCCGGGGATGCAGGCGCGTATCCCTTTGTTTTTCAATGCTTCTCTGAGCCAGTCGGCGTCGTAGCCAAGGTCCCCGAGCAGCCATTCAACATTTGGCAGGCTGCCCAACAAGGCTTGCGCACCGATGTAGTCGCTGACTTGTCCTGCCGTGACGAACAGGTTGAGCGGACGTCCCCGGCTGTCGCAGATGGCGTGCAGCTTGGTGTTCATGCCGCCCTTGGTTCGGCCAATCAGGCGTCCGCGCCCCCCCTTTTTGGCGGCCAGGCTGGTCGCGGTCCGGTGTGCCTTCAGATAAGTGGCGTCGTTCATCACCGTCTTCTCCTCGCCATGCTCGGCGGCCAGGCCGGCCATGATCTGCGCGAAGATCCCCTTGTCGCTCCACCCCTTCCAACGGTTGTAGAGTGTCTTGTGCGGGCCGTACTCCGCAGGCGCGTCACGCCAACGCAACCCATTGCGATTGATGAAGATAATCCCGCTCAGAACACGTCGATCATCGACGCGCGGCTTGCCGTGGGACTTTGGAAAATCGGGCTCAAGACGCGCCATTTGCGCGTCGCTCAGCCAGAAGAGGTCAGACATGTACACCGCTCGCTTTTCGGTCGGTGAATCACGCAGCCCAGCGGAGATCAACGGGTCCTGACCCTAGTCGCCTCCAGCAGGTTTTGACTCCGGCGGCAGAGGGAAGCTGCACTCGCGATTTCGCGTTAATTATGCATTGACTTTGGGTGCGGGGTGCAGGTAACTAAAAGATTGAACGGCCGCATTATGAGCAGCGTGCTGTTGGGGCGCAATTCTAAAATTTATATGAAACGGAGGAGGCTCAATGAAAAACGTGAAGTCTGAGGAAGTTGTAGAGATGGGAAAAGACGAACGCATTGAGTATCTTATATCTGAGGGTGAAGGGCGTCGCTTCTTGGAGGTTGGGCTTGGACCTGATCCTAAGCTTCGGCGTCATCGCCTCATAGAGAAGCACGGTTATTCTTACATTGGCTTGGATTTTCACGATGTCTGTGAGATGCATCAAAGTGCATTGCGCAAGGATGGTGTCAAGCTCGATCGCCATGAGTTCATTGGCAATGATCGCAGCGGATCGTACCTATTTAGCCTGGTACACCTTTTGAATAGAGCGCGGAAGTCCGGTAAGTTTGATATAATTTTCTTTGACGGGCACCATACCCTTAATGTGGATGCAGCGCCGTTGATGGTGTGCGCAATGTTGTTGAAGGATGGAGGCGCTCTGCTTGTAGACGACTATAGATGGACTCTTGAGAATGCGCGGTCAAACCTCGAGAAGAATGAGTTTTACGACGGCGTCTACAACTTCGATGCCTATACGGAGTCGGAGCTTAACAAGCCGCATATCAAGATAATTTGTGAACAAATCTTGCCGGAGATCCATGAATTCAAGATTGATAGTGAGCTATCATTGCCTAATTGGAAGGTTCTTTGGAAATGATGTCAGTCTTGGCTCGGAAGTTTTTGGAGCGTATTTAAGGCGACCAACAAGTGCGCGTGAGTTTGCTCTGGATGAAGCGATTTTCCGCCAGCTGATGACCGTTCCGAGCGTCGGTGAGCTACTGGCTGAGCTGCCCTGAAGGCACCTGTCCCATGACTCGCTATTGCATTCCATCGAATGTATCGCATCAGCGAACGATGATCAGAACGCCTGGATGACCGCAACAAGCCGCTGCGTAGCGCATCATGATGCCGAATTGTCCATAAATTGAGAAAGAGTTTATCAATGCCCTATTTCTTAGATGACTACGATGACATCAGAAGTGCAATTCCAAGCTATCTGCATGGAGAGCAAGCTAGTCTATTAATGTACATCATGAGCTCACAGACCGAAAGTGGTTTGGAGGGAAATCTCATGGAAATAGGTGTCGCCACTGGACATTTTCTTGCTCTCATGCAAAGATTTCGGCAGCCGAGCGAGAAGGTTATCAGAATTGACCCGTTCTACATTGAGACAACCTCACGTGAATTGGTGCAAGAGAATTTGCTAAGGACGGGCGCCAGTGACGGCGTAGAGGTGCGGAAGTCGAGATCTGATGCCATACCGATCGAAACGTATCAACAGGATTGGTCACCCATTCGCTTTTGCCATGTTGATGGATCGCATCAAGCGAAGGATGTGGTTAATGACATCTCGATCTGTGATCGCTCAGTCTCACATGGTGGGTTGATTGTTCTGGATGACTTCATGAACCCCGGCTTTCCGGGGGTGGCGGAGGGTTTCTTTAGGTACTTTATCGAGAATGAGAGAGAAGTTTCTCTTGTTCCTGTGGGCTTTTGCCGAGGAAAGCTTTTACTTTCATTTAGAGAGTATAGTGAATGGTATATGTGTTCCATCCCGGATGATCACATAGCCCCTCGTCGATCCGCGCTTTTCATGGCACGCTGGGTTGTGACCGAGGCGCGGGACGGGAGAGCGACATGCTGATCAAGCTTCATAGTCAGGCAACCACGACGCCGAAGATCAGGGCGGCGATACATGCCAGCGATGAGCCTGCTTGGGTTCTTGCGGAGCGCCACGGGACGACAGAGCAAACTGTTTGGAAGTGGCGCAAGCGTGATAGCGTTGAAGATCGCAGCCATACGCCACACCGTCTACAGACCACGCTGACGCCCGCTCAGGAAGCCGTGGCCGTGGCGCTGCGCAAGACGCTGCTGGTCTCGCTGGATGACCTGCTGACGGTGGTGCGGGAGTTCCTGAACCCGCACGTCTCGCGCTCGGGGCTCGATCGCTGCCTTCGCAGGCATGGGGTGGGGAACCTGCGTGATCTGCAGGCAAAGGCGGCGCGGCCCAAGCACAGCGGCTTCAAGGCTTACGAGCCCGGCTATATCCACATCGATGTGAAGTATCTGCCCCAGATGGCCGACGAGACGTCGCGGCGCTACCTCTTCGTGGCCATCGACCGCGCGACGCGATGGGTTTTCATCCGCATCTTCAAGGCAAAGACTGCGGCGAATGCTCGGCGCTTCCTGCGAGACCTGGAACGTGCCTGCCCGATCCGCATCCGCACGGTTCTCACGGACAATGGAAAAGAGTTCACCGATCGCCTCTTCGGCCTGCGCAAGCGTGCTGCGACGGGCGAGCACGAGTTCGACAAGCTCTGTGCCGACCTGGACATCGAGCACCGCCTGACCCCGCCAAAATCACCTCAGACAAACGGCATGGTCGAACGGTTCAACGGTCGGATCGAGGAGGTGCTCCAAAGCCATCACTTCCGATCAGGCGAGGAGCTGGAGGCCACGCTGCACCGCTATGTCTGGCTCTACAACCAGCAACTCCCACAATCAGCCTTGCGCAGTAGGTCGCCCTTGCAGGCGATGAAGGACTGGTACAAAATCAAACCGGAACTGTTCAAGAAACGGCCACACTACCTTCCGGGATGTGACAGAGGCGGTTGATCTTGTGATCGTGGATGCGGTCAAGGACATCGGCCAGGTAGGCTTGCGGGTCGAGGTCGTTCATCTTGGCCGTCTCGATGAGCGTCATGGCGCGGGCCAGGGTTTCGCCGCCGGTGTCG
>NZ_PHNT01000036.1 GCF_002834145.1 Roseovarius salinarum
GATACATGAGCCTTGAAACCCTCGCCCGCGTCAACGACAATCCCAACGTCAGGTTGCCAGCTGTGGCGTCCTGATCAGGCTCGGGCCTTACCGAAGGTCGGCGCTCTTACACCATTCGGTGGGACACTATCGGAAGAGGTGCGCGATCAACTGGGCAAGGAAATCCAGGCCGGGGCACGCGGCACCGGCCTTGGCCTCGCGATCGCGGCCGACCTGTGCCGGAACCACGGTGGCGCGCTCGCGGTCGTGCGCAGCGGGCCGGAGGGCACCGTGTTCCGCGTGCGTCTGCCGACCGGGACGGGATGATCAGCCGTCGCGGTAATCCGGATCGATGCGCGTGCGGTCGAGATTGGCGGAATAGGTCGCCATGGTGTATTCCCCGATGACCCCGATGATCTCGAGGAGCTGCTCGAAGCCCAGTCCCGCGGCCTCGTACTCGGCGCGCTCGGCGCGGCCCAGCTTGCCGTGCGTGCGCAACAGCGCGCGTGTGGCCGACACGACAAGGGCGAGACGCCGTTGCGTGGGCAGTCCGCCGCCGCATGTCTGTTCAAGGAGTTCGCGCGGCACGCCGAGCGTCTCCGAGGAGTAGTGACACAGTGCCGCTTCACAGTAGTCACACTCGGCGGCATTGGCGACCTCAAGCGCAACAAGGCACCGCTCGACCTCCGACAACGCGCCACAGCCCAGATGCTCCTTCAGCGCGACCAGCCCGGCGAGCACACGGTAGTTGCGCGCCATCGTGCGGTAAATGTTGGGCAGCCCGCCGGGGAAAAGCCGCGCCAGACGCGCATCGAGCGCATCCCCGATGTCATCGGATGCCGTGGCGTCAAAGCACGGGGCGGTATCGGCGTCGCGGTGACGTTTGTGGCGGGCGGTCATATGCTTCTTGATCTCCGGTATGAACGTCGATTGCATGACCGTAACAGCGTCAGAAACGATTGCACGCGCCGATAAACTGATAGTGAAGAGATGTTCGGCGTCGGTGAGCGCGCCGAGGAGCCGCCTGGAGGTCGACCAACAACCTGGATGCCGTAGCATCCGCTGCGTCTTGGAGCCGTCGATTTCAGGGGCTGACACGGACCCGAACCTCGGCAATCGGACGCTGATCAGCTCTCGTCTCATGTCGGTCGCGTTTCTGGAACGGGCCTTCCCGTTCCGCGGGAACATCGGGACTCGCACGTGCGTTATCACCCGCAGGCAGGTATGTCGGGGTTGATAATGAGCGAGTTGAAAGGGTGATGGCTCGTCACACGGTCGCAGCAGGCGGGGGATCAACCCCCCAAGACGGCGTTCCGATGATATCGCCGGTGGCCTCATCATGCGGACGGGCAATCAGCAAGCGGGCCATCAGGAAGCCTTCGTCCTCAAGCCCGCGGGTGTCGTGTCCGGCAGCGCGCGCCTGTGCGGCCGCCCGCTCGGCTTCGGCATTGTCCTCGCAGCGGCGGTGAACGAACGGGCCGCCCGCGGTCTCAACGAGAAGGCCGTGGCGCTCCAGAACCGCCTGCGCCTCGGCGGTCTCGTTGCCGCGCACGGGCGAGGCCATCACCCAGGGCCGGCGCGGAGCGGCCGCAGTCAGCATCCGGTCGAGCGCTTGCGGCATGAGCTGGGCGACGCTACCGCATTCGACGATGATGTCGGTTTGCGAGAGCGCGGTGGCCAGCGCGGCTGACGGTGGCGACAGGTTGAGGTTTTCAACAAAGGCCGCGTCGAACAACCCTGCCGCGCGCCCGTAGGCCGCGGCGCGCGGTGCCACCTCGATCGCAGTCACCCACGCGTGCCAGGCCGGATCCCGCCGCGCGGCCAGCCAGGCCGAATCCGCCGCGATGAGCGCGCGCGTCGGCATGTCCGCGATTTCCTTCGTGCGGTATCGCGCGAAAAGGTCTTCGAGGCTCAGCCGGTGCTTCATGAGAGCGGTAACCACCCCGTAGCTGCTTGCGAAATCCACGATGTGCGGACGACGCAGGCCGCGCACGCGGCACAACTCTGCCAATCCGGCGCGGAACATGGGCGCCGCGTGTTGCTGATTGCGATAGCCGCGCATGTCCATGCCCCGGAAATATGCCCGGCAATCGGGCTGGTCGTATGTGTCGTCGAAAACGGTGACGAAACCGGGATCCCGCTGCGGCTGTGCATATGTCATGGCGTGCTCCGAAACGCGACGACTGTCTCTGACGCCACTATGCCGACGCTGAACGACGGCACAATTGACCTGTCGATGACATCCGCTGACGATCCGGTGAGCCCGGTGCGGGGTGCGGATCACGCCGTCGTCATCGCGGCTCGGGCAATCTTGCCCGGCAGGGGCGTGCATGCAATCGCTTCGGGTGGTCCACGTCCTGACAGGAAAGCATGGCAGATGCCCGATAGCCCGCGCACCCCCTTGTCCCCCACCCCGGTCCTGATGGGGGCCATCCTCGCTTGGGTCGCGGTGGTGATCTACGCCTCGTCCAACTCGATCGTCACGCTGCTGGTCGAGATCGGCGCGAAACATCCGGTGGACGGACGCAACGCGATCACCTTCTGCAACCTTCTGTTCCTTGGTTCTCTGATGTCGATGGTGCCGATGCTCGTGATTTTCCACCGCGACTGGCGACTGAAGACATTGCGCGCGCTGACGCCCCGCGATTGGGTGCTTCTGACGGTCTCTGCCATCCTCTCCTCGGCGCTGACGCCGGGGCTGTTCTTTTACGCGCTCGAGAACACCACGGTGACCAACGTGGTTCTCATCGGCCGGATCGAGCCGCCGCTGTTCCTGCTGGCCGCGGCCGCGTTCCTGGGCGAACGGCTGGATCGCTGGGCGCTGGTCGGCGGGCTGGTGGCACTGGCGGGCGCCGTGCTGATGATCGCACTCAAGGAAAATGGCGCGGCGTTTTCACTGGGCGTCGGCGAACTGGCGGCCGCCGGTGCCACGCTGTCGTTCATCGCGTCGACCATCATCACGCGCGCGGGGCTCAAGGGGGTGCCGCTTGGCGTTTTCTCGATCTACCGAACGGCGTTGGGCACGGCAATCTATTTCGTCGCGGCGATATATCTCTACGGACCCGATCATTTCCGGGACGTGTTCAAGCCTGTGGTCCTTCAATGGACGTGGGTTTATGCGGGAATCGTGATCCTAATGGGACAGTTCGCCTGGAACATCGCGCTGAAGAATGCGCGATCGGGCGACGTGTCGCTCGCGACCTCGGTCTCGCCGCTGGCCGCGATCCTGATCGCCATGGTGCTTCTGGGAGAGGATCCCGGCCCGGGACTCGTGCCCGGCGGGGCGATCATCCTGGCAGGCATGGTATTGGCGCAGGTAGGACGCAAGCGCCGCGAATGGGCCCGCAAACGCGCAGAAGAGCGTGCGCTGGAGCTTGAGGCCGACTGCGGCTTCAAGGGCGCGTGAGCCGTGGCCTAACCCAAACAGGAGGTTATCCGCCGGACTGCTGCCGCGCATGATGATCAAGGAAAAACGCCAGGATGACGTCGGCTATCGCGTTGTAATGACCGGTATCGCGAGGGTTGTTGCGTATTTCACCGATCCACGTCTCGGCGATCACCGCGCCAGCCAGATGCATGCGCACCATGACGTCGATGTCTGCGGCATAGGTTGTCGCCAGTCCCTCGAGCGATATGCGGCTCCGGTCGAAAAGGTAGAGTCCGGAATTGGGCGCATCGAGATGCGACAGGTCGGGAAATATCTGCCGGATCGCCGGCTTGATGAGCAAGCGGGTCATCGGCATGTCATCGTCGGGATCGTTCCAGCGCCCCTTGACCAGCCCGACCCCCGGCGCGCGGGCCGCCGCCAACCTCGCGATCATGTCCTCGGCCATGTCCTCGAGATCCGCGTCGACTTTCGCAACCCAGTTATTCTGCGCCGCGCGAAAGCCTGCGCGTAGCGCATTGCCAAATCCGGGCGTGGGTTCGAAGACCACACGCGCACCGGCAACGTGCGCGGCGGTCGCAGTGGCATCGTCAGAAGCGTTGTCGACCACGATCACCTCGCCCACGCCCGAGGCGCGGGTGGTGCGATCGATCACCGCGCCGATGGTGGGCGCCTCGTTGCGCGCTGGAATAACGACCGAAATTGGGCTGGACATGCGGACTCCCGCTTTTTTCAGGTTGGGTGTATACGGGCAAGACGGTCGTCGGTTGTCGTGGTCCGATCAAGCGTTTTCGGGTGCGACCCAGACCGCACACGCGGCTTGAACCTCCCGCTTTGGCAAGCTGGCCGGACCGGTCAGTGCCACCTGCGACGCGTCCTGTCTCGAAGCTGGTCCAGCCGTCGCCACGCTCTCGGAATTTTTCGCAGAAGGCGATCCGAGCTGCCGTCGGTGGCGAGCCTGACCATGTGCCCGCGTCAAGCCCGGTTCCGAGACGATACGACCGACACGCGCACGCCGGCCCGTCAGCCGGTTGACGGCGCTGCGCTCGGGTCCGGCGGGCGTGGTGAGCGGAGAATGAACGGCGGGCGCCCTTTCGTGACGCCTGCCTTGCAGTATCCGGGGCACGATTGCCAGGGTCAGCCGAGGATCGGCAGATCCTTGCGGTCGTTGGGGTCGAGGTCGCCCGCCGCGATCTGGTTCATGCTCTTGCGGTCATTGACGTCGAGGTCACCGGCGATCTGGTTCATCGTCTTGCGGTCGTTGACGTCGAGGTCACCCGCGATCTGGTTCATCGTCTTGCGGTCGTTGACGTCGAGGTCGCCCGCGATCTGGTTCATGGTCTTGCGGTCGTTGACGTCGAGGTCACCGGCGATCTGGTTCATCGTCTTGCGGTCGTTGACGTCGAGGTCGCCGGCGATCCGCTCGGCGGCGGGGGCGGCCAGCGATGCGGTGGCGGTGGTGGCGATGATGGCGAAGATGCTGAGTGCGG
>NZ_PHNT01000037.1 GCF_002834145.1 Roseovarius salinarum
CGCTCGCGGAACTCGGCCGTGTATGTCGGGGTGTGCTTCTTCTTCGATTCCATAACGGTCATCCTCTGAGAGTTTTACCCTCTCGGAAACCCGGGGCGGTTCAAACTATATTCCAAGCTCGGATCAGCGCTGTTTCTGTCGATGGATGTTTCGAGCCATATCCAGCAGGTGACTACCTACCGCTAGGCGAGGAAGAACGAGAACTTCGGGTCATTTATCGAGATCAAGCGGCTTTCGCGGTCGGGCACGGAATCGCGGCGGACTGGGAGCTGGACGCTGATGGAACATGTCGGCGCGTTGTAACAAGCTCCTTGCCGAAAGCCCACGTTTGGAGGCCCCGCTTTGATGAACTTGTTGCTCGCGATGGAGGAGATCCTTTCGATGACGATGGGCTCTTCAACGTGTCGATGCTCGCGTCGGGCACTATGGAGCCAAGAGAACTTTCTGAACGTGTAGAAAGGTTTATCTCGTTCTACGAGCAGTGGATTGAAGCGCAAAAAGAGCTTGAAGTGCCGGCGGGGCTTGAAAAGGACGCCGAGAGAATAATCGAACGCTGCATCAAGAGTGCGGCTAGAATGAGGGAAGGCGCCCGACTGTTAGCCCAAGGCGGGCCAACGTTTAAGGCATTCACCTTGGCCAACCGCGCCATGCTTATGTCAATGTCGCATTTCGCTAGGGCAAGTGGTAGGTCGAGAGAAGACGGGCGACAAGGTCCATTCGAGCTCGGCGAGGCCGAGACCGGCCCGATCGACTACTTCGCCAACACACGGCCCGCATGGCGCCCATTCCAGCTCGCCTTCATGCTGCAAATCTTGCCTTCCCTCGTCGACGAGAACCACGAGGACCGCGAGTCTGTTGACGTGATCTGGTTTCCTACCGGGGGTGGCAAGACCGAGGCATACCTGCTCGCGGCAGCATTCGAACTTGTGAGACGTAGACTAGTGCATGGCGAAGCCGGCGCAGGTACCGGCGTCATCAATAGATATACCTATCGCTTTCTGACATCGGATCAGTTCCAGCGAACCTCAGGCATGGTCTGTGCGCTTGAGATGCTCCGACGAGCTCTTCGGGACGCAGGAGATAACTCCCTTGGCGAAACCGAGTTCTCGATCGGCCTATTCGTTGGCGGCGAGGTCAGTCCAAATAAGGTGAATTCCCCCGCGTACGATGGCAAGTGGAAGTCAGGCGGCGCACTCCAATGGTGCAGCTGGCTCTATGAGACCGAGCACCCGCGCGCGTCCAACCCCTTCCCAATCGAAAGCTGTCCTTGCTGTGGAACGCTTCTCGTTCCGTCCGAAAAAAAGCAGCTACCGAGCGGGGATGTTGACTTGTCCTTCTACGGTTTTCTCGCTTCGGATTCGTCTTTCCGCATTCGGTGTCCGGAGGAAGGCTGTGATTTCCATGATGGCCTGCCCACCTACGTTGTCGACGATCAGATCATCAGAAACCCGACGTCTTTCCTACTTGGGACGATCGACAAGTTCGCGATGATACCCTGGAAAGAGCAAGGTGGCAGGCTCCTTGGTGCGGCTACAAAGACTCGATCGCCGTCTCTTATTGTCCAAGATGAATTGCACCTAATTTCGGGACCACTAGGAACGCTCGCAGGAATCTATGAAGCGGCGTTCGAGACTGTAGTCCGTTCGACGGGTAGCGCAACGCCAAAGGTCATCGCAGCCACCGCTACTATCCGAAACGCGTCAGTGCAGTGCCGTAGAACATATGGCCGAAAAGGCATAGTTTTCCCCTCACCCGGAATACGCGCGGAGGACACGTTCTTCGCCCGCATGGATGTAGGAAACACTAATCATTCACGCCTCTACGTAGGTCTAATGGGCCAAGGGCTTCGTAGTACTGTCGCCGTTTCGTGGGCAATTGCCGCCATCCTGCAGTCCGTGAGCGAGCTAGAGGGCCAGCTTACTGTAGATGAGTTAGATGCCTACTGGTCCCTCGTCGCCTATCACAACAGTAAGCGTGAACTGGGACGTATCGTCAACGCGACGCGAGATGAGATACCAGCGAGGCTCAAGGTCTACGCCGAGGCGGAGGACGTGGAGAGAAACACGGACTTCGACGTACTTGAACTTAAGGCGCATGCCGAAGTACCGATCCCTGTCGCGCGGCAGAAGCTAGGACAGCGACATGATCCAGCGGCTTCTCCTGCGGTGGACATCGTACCTTGCACGAGCATAATCTCTGTCGGCGTGGACATCGATCGGCTTGGCTTGATGCTCGTCAACGGCCAGCCGAAACTTACTGCCGAATATATCCAAGCGTCCAGCCGAGTGGGCCGTGGCAAGGTCCCGGGCCTCGTGATCACTTGTTTTTCTCCAAGCAAGCCGCGCGACCGATCTCACTATGAGGCCTTCCGCAACTTCCACGAGCGCTTCTACAGCTTCGTGGAGCCAACGAGTGTGACGCCAGGATCGTTGCCGGCAATCAAGCGTGCGTTGCATGCAGCGCTCGTAACCGCGGTTCGCCATGGAACTGGCCTCAAGGATAATCAGGGCGCCCGGCGTTTCGACCCATCGGAAGCGAAGGCCAAGAAAATCCTCGCTACATTGCTTAAAAGGCTACAGGCGGCGTACCCCGAAACCGCGGACCACGACATTCGCTTGCGACTAGCGTCGGAATTAGATCGCCTCACCGAGCAATGGGTGAATTGGCGCAAATCCCATTCGGGCCTCACCTACGTTGTCGCCCCTTCTCAGCAGGATCCAGCGTTGTTGCGCCGGTTCGAGGACAAGCTCGTGGACGGTGTGGGCTGGCATACTCTCCAGTCGATGCGTCATGTCGATAGCGAACTAGCGTTAAGAGTCTGAGACCATGAGCACGAAATCCCTTAGACGGACACAGGTCGTATCGCCCTTCGGGGTCGGTGCACTATGCGAGATCGATGGCCAGTCATTTTTCATAAGAGGAACCCATCGATGGCCCACGGGGCGAAATCTAGAGGAAGTTGAACTTCATTCGTTGGTCAGTAGGCTGCGAGGCGTAAACCATTTAAAGAAACCCGGCTTCGCGGTATCGGCAACGCGGTTCCCGAGATGGCACTTCTGCCCCGGCTGCCGGAAGATGACATTCTGGTCCACCCAGAAGGACAAGAAAGACGAACAGGGCCAGCTCCCGGTGCCGCGTTGCGGGGAACCTGCGTGCAAGAAGCGAGTCCTTGTTCCCATGCGTTTTGTCGCCGTCTGCGACAATGGCCACCTCGACGAAATCGACTGGTACTACTGGGCTCACCGGGGTGCACAGCAGGCTGAAACCGGGAGCTGTTCACGAGAAGCAAGCGTGCTGTCTTTCGCAGTGAGTGGCCGGCGGGGCGGAGACTTCCAAAGCATGTACATCAAATGCTCTTGTGGGGCGGCGAGATCCCTTGGGGGCATTAGCGAGGGCACACTGCCGCAGACATGCAAAGGGTACCAACCCGGCGAAGGTAACTCGGGATGTACGGATGAAGACGGAAAACCATTGCGTATGTCGATGGAACCGAGGGGGTCCAGCGCTCTACACTACTCCTCTGTCATTTCAGCGCTCGATATCGCCCAAGCGACCAAAGGAAGCGCCCTTTCCGAAAGACTAATCCATGACTCGTATTTTCAATCTTGGGTGAAAATGGCGACAAGACAGCTCGCAAGGGGGCAAATTTCAATCGAAGACGTTCCGAGCGAATTCAAGGAAGATCTTGAAGAAATCGCCGAGGGCCACGGCGCTGATTTCGAAGATGTTCTCGAGGTTTTTCTTTCAAGGATTACCGCTGGGGAAGCGGCGAGTTCCTCGCAGGATCCCGCCGAAGATTTTGACCAAAAGGACGTGATGAATGAAGAGTTTCCAGTTCTTGCGTCTCCTCACGGCTTCAAAGGCAAGAGCCTTATAACCATTTCGCATGAGCCGCCGAGAGAATTTGGACTGAACAACCTTCTCGAGCGGATCGTTCAAGTTGAACGACTTCGCGAGGTGCGTGTCTTCCGTGGCTTTCAGAGACGCGACGTGGGTGCATCCAACAGAATGGTTCCACCAGACTTCGGGACAAATTCTGTAGATTGGCTTCCGGCAATCGAGGTATCCGGTGAGGGCATCTTCATACAGTTCAAGGCCGAGGCCGTGAAAGCTTGGCTGGATCGCAACAGGGCTGAGATAGATGCGTTCTCGTCCGCACAACTCCGAGCCGCGGAGGATGCCGACTTGCCGCCGCGGATGGGTTTCAACGCCAACCCTGTTTTCGTGATGATCCACACGTTCGCACACATGCTCATCAACCAGCTTTCTTTTGACTGCGGTTACTCGTCCACCTCATTGCGGGAACGTGAACTGGCCCCATTTTCGACCGGACACGTGGGCCTGAACCAGGAGGCTTAGGGATATCCCTAAGCATGTGCTCATGTCCGAAGTTGAGATCATCACGGATGGCGGCCGCCGGCGCCGCTGGAGTTCTGCCGAGAAGCT
>NZ_PHNT01000038.1 GCF_002834145.1 Roseovarius salinarum
CGGCTGGGCATCGCGCCGCGCGGCGTCGAGGCCGCGCTGGACGCGTTGCCGCGCTCGGGCGGGCCGCGGCGCGCGCGGCTGACCGTGGCCGCGGACGGGCAGGCGGAGGCGACGGCGCAACCCTACACGCCATTGCGCGAGGGGCGCGTCTGGACCCTGGGGCTCTGGCCCCAACCGCTGAGGGCCGGGGATCCGTGGCTCAGGGTCAAGACGACCCGGCGGGGGCTGTACGACCGCGCCCGCGCCGCGCTGCCCGAGGGCGTCGACGAATGGGTGTTCCTGAACGCGGACGGCGAGGTTTGCGAGGGCACGATCACCAACATCTTCGCCGACCCCGGCGACGGGATGCTGACCCCACCGCTGGAATGCGGGCTGTTGCCCGGTGTCCTGCGTGAAGAGGTGCTGGCGCAAGGCCGGGCCCGCGAGGCGCGCCTGCGCCTGGATGACCTGCGCGCGGCACGCCGCCTTTACGCGGGCAATTCCCTGCGTGGGCTCATCCCCGCGCGGCTGGTGATGTGACATGCCCTACTCGGCGGCGTGCTGGCGGGCGCTCTCTTCGTCGCGGTAAAGATAGTCGCGTGTCAACGGCACCGCGTCCTGCACCGGCGAAAGCTGGATCTGGAACACGACCTGCTTGTTGTAGCGGAAGGTCAGCTCGCAGGCGAGAAGGTAGTACCGCCACATCCGGCAGAAGCGTTCGTCGTACAGGTCGCGGGCGCGGTCGATGTTGGCCGTGAACCGGTCATGCCAGTGGCGCAGCGTTTCGGCGTAGTGCAGGCGCCAGATCTCGATGTCGGTGGTATAGAGGTCCTGCTCCTCCACCGCGGCCATGGTTTCCGACAGCGCCGGGACGTAGCCGCCGGGAAAGATGTACTTGGTGATCCACGGGCTGGTCGTGCCCGGCGGCGCCGCCCGCCCGATCGTGTGAATCAAAGCGATGCCGTCCGGCGCCAGCCGATCCTCGACGTTCGAGAAATACTCGCGGTAATGCGGCACGCCCACATGTTCGAACATGCCGACCGAAACCACGCGATCGAACGTGCCCTCGACGTCGCGGTAATCCATCAGGTGGAATCCGGCCTTGTCGGCCAGCCCGGCCTTCTCGGCGCGCCGGTTGGCCATGGCGTGCTGTTCTTCCGACAGGGTGACGCCCGTGACCTCGGCGCCGTAGTCGCGCGCCAGCGTCAGCCCCATGCCGCCCCAGCCGCAGCCGATGTCCAGCACGCGCATTCCCGGCTCGATCAGGAGCTTGCCGGCGATGTGGTGTTTCTTGGCCTCCTGTGCCTCGTCAAGGGTCATGTCCGGGCGCGCGAAATAGCCGCACGAATACTGCCGGTCGGCGTCGAGGAACAGGTCGTAGAGATCGCCCGACAGGTCGTAGTGATGCGCGGCGTTGGCGCGCGCGCGGCTCGCCGGGTTGAACTGGTTGAGATACCGCAACAGGTGACGCCCCATTTCCAGCGGGCGCCGGAACCAGGGCGGTTCCTGAACCGCGATGTTGCGGATGGCGAGTGTCAGGAACCCGCGCAGGTCGTCGTCCTCGATCGTCAGCTGGCCGTCCATGTAGCCCTCGCCGACGGCCAGATCGGGCGACAGCACGATGCGGCGCGGCAGCGACGGGTCATGCAGCGTGACGGCCGCACTCGGCCCGGCGGCGGCATGGCCATAGCGCCGCTTCGTCCCGTCCGGGAACGTGACGGTCAGTTCGCCCTGACGGATCAAATGCGTCAGGAGCCGGTCCAGAGCCTTTGCCCACATCATTCACCCCCTAACTTGCGCTGTCTCTGCGCGTCTCAAGGTGATGCTAATCGCGTCCGAAGCCCCGTGCGATATCAAGAGTTAATATCTAGATAGGTATTCTTGCGCAAATCCCGAGACCTGTAAACGGTTTCGCGCCCCGCCCGCGGGCGCACGACCGGCCCTTGACTTTGCTCGCCCGGCAAGGTGTATCGGCGCGCACGCGCAGCCGCGCTCCGACCCGGCCCCAGAGAGGACACCATGCACCCATTCCGCAGCCACACCTGCGCCGAGCTGACGAAATCCAACGTGGGCGAAGCCGTGCGCCTGTCCGGCTGGGTGCATCGCATCCGCGACCACGGCGGCGTCCTGTTCGTGGACCTGCGCGACCATTTCGGCGTGACCCAGGTGCTGGCCGACCCGGACAGCCCCGTTTTCGACGCGGTGGAACGGGTAAGAAGCGAATGGTGCATCCGTATCGACGGGGAGGTGAAGGCCCGCGCCGAGAGCCTGATCAACCCCAAGCTGCCCACGGGCGAGATCGAGGTCTACATCCGCGACATCGAGGTGCTGGGCGACTCGCTGGAACTGCCGCTGATGGTCTTCGGCGATCAGGAATACCCCGAGGAGACGCGCCTGCGCCACCGCTACCTCGACCTGCGGCGGGACCACATGCAGCGCAACATGACCCTTCGGTCGGACGTCATCGCGTCGATGCGCCGGCGCATGTGGGAGGCTGGCTTCCGCGAATACCAGACGCCGATCATCACCGCCTCCTCGCCCGAGGGCGCGCGTGACTTCCTCGTGCCGTCGCGGTTGCACCCGGGCAAGTTCTATGCGCTGCCGCAGGCCCCGCAGCTGTTCAAGCAGCTCATCATGGTGTCGGGCTTCGACCGGTATTTCCAGATCGCGCCGTGCTTTCGCGACGAGGACCCGCGCGCCGACCGCGCGCCCACCGACTTCTACCAGCTGGACATGGAGATGAGCTTCGTCACCCAGCAGGACATCTTCGACACCATGCAGCCGGTGATCGACGGGGTGTTCGAGGAATTCGGCGGCGGTCACAAGGTCGACAAACACTGGCCGCAGATCAGCTATGCCGACGCGGCGCTGTGGTACGGCACCGACAAGCCCGACCTGCGCAATCCCGTCAAGATGGCCGACGTGTCGGAGCATTTCCGCGGCTCGGGCTTCGCGATCTTCGCGAAGATGCTCGAGCACGAGGGCAACGAGGTGCGCGCGATCCCCGCGCCCGGCGGCGGGAGCCGCAAGTTCTGCGACCGCATGAACGCCTTCGCGCAGAAGGAGGGTCTGCCGGGCATGGGCTACATCTTCTGGCGCGACGGCGAGGCCGGCATCGAAGCGGCCGGCCCGCTGGCGAAGAACATCGGCCCCGAGCGGACCGAGGCGATCCGCCAGCAGCTGGGCCTGGGCAAGGGCGACGCGGCCTTCTTCCTCGGCGGCAAGCCCGCGGGGTTCGAACCCGTGGCCGCCAAGGCCCGCGACGTCATCGGCGCTGAGCTGGGGCTGACCGAGCAGGATCGCTTCGCCTTCTGCTGGGTCGTGGATTTCCCCATGTTCGAAAAGGATGACGAGACCGGGCAGGTGGATTTCAGCCACAACCCGTTCTCGATGCCGCAGGGCGGGGCCGCGGCGCTGGACGGCGATCCGCTGGAGGTTCTGGGCTACCAGTACGACCTGTCGTGCAACGGCTACGAGATCCTTTCGGGGGCGATCCGCAACCACAAGCTCGACGTGATGATCAAGGCGTTCGAGACGGCCGGCTATGATGCCGAGGAGGTGCACCGCCGCTTCGGGGGCCTGGTCAACGCCTTCCGCTACGGCGCGCCGCCGCACGGCGGCTGTGCCGCGGGCATCGACCGGATCGTGATGCTGCTGGCCGACGAGGCCAACATCCGCGAGGTCATCATGTTCCCGATGAACCAGCGGGCCGAGGACCTGATGATGAACGCGCCCTCCGAGCCGACCAGCGACCAGTTGATGGAGCTCGGGCTGCGGGTGATCCCGCAGGAGGACTGAGCAGGGCAGGTCGGCCGGGGATGGCCGGCGCGGCCCCTGCCTGACCGTTCCCGGTGGACCGGCTGCGCGGCGGTGGTATGGTGCCCCCCGGGCAATGTGCCCCGGCTGGGTTGCCAGACATGCGCTTCGACCCCGAAATCGCGGAAATCCGTTTCGGCTGCGGGCTGTCCCCGCAATGGCCGCCGGCGGTGTCCGCCGACGCCGTTCTTGCCCGCCTCGCCGGGCCGGACAGGGCCGCGGCGCGCTTTCCGGTCCCCGCGTTCGACACGGCTCTGGCGGCCACCCGCGCCTACCGGCGGGCCGTCCGTGCCGCGCGCCGCGCCGCCACCGAGGGCGACCGCGAGGCCGCGCGCCGGGATGCGCGCCG
>NZ_PHNT01000039.1 GCF_002834145.1 Roseovarius salinarum
GCCGCCGCAAGAAGTGGAGGAGGCGTTCTACGCACAGATGAACACCCTTGAAAAAGCCGCGTAGGTTTTGAACAAAGAAGCCTCTCGGAAACCCGGGGCGGTTCACGGGGAAGACCGTAATGGCATTTCACAGGGCGCAGAGGCTTGAGGGTCTTGGCCAAACTCCAACGGTAATCATGTACAACAAGGTCTTGAGGAGATACTCGGAGGCGCGTGACGGTGTTGCCCCGAAGGTGCCTGTCCTAACGATGCATAGTTGGGTCGCGCGTTGGTGGAGAAAGGCTGGCCTGGGTAGGGCTCCATCTCTCCCAGACGATAGATGGGCCCACGACTGGGAAGAAATGCTTGATCGCGCCTCTTCCATAGATGATCCAGCAAGACTGTCTAGGCTCGACTGGGGGCATCTCGTTATCGACGAAGGCCAAGATTTCCCTGAGGCAATGTACTTCGCTATGGGAAGGTTGATGAAGCTCCTTCAAAAGAAGGGCCGAGAGCCGAGGATCACGGTCTTCGCCGACGACAACCAGAGGCTTTCAGCTGACAAGAACTCCAGCGTTAAGAATATTGCGCGGCATCTCGGCATCGCCCGAGACACATCTCGGATCCTTTACCTTTCAAAGAACTACAGAAACTCAAGAGAGATCGCGCTATTTTCTAGGTATTTTCAGGTCTCAAGAACCAGTGGCGCATCGACTCTTCCCGATCGCGAAGGAGAAAAGCCATCAGTCGGTCTGTTCACAAGTGAGACCGAGATGTTCGAATTCTTGGCGCGTAAGATCGCTCTATCGCCAGGAAAGCAAGTCGGCGTTATCGTTCACGGCTCGAGCGGCGATGTTAAGCGTACTTTCAACAAGTTAAAGAGCCGAGTATCTGAAAAATTCAACACGCAGTATTACACGAGTGCCGGTGGGGCAAACCTAGATGAGCAGCTCGATTTCGAAGCAGTGGATACGATAACAGTCGTCCACGAACGATCCGCGAAGGGGCTGGAGTTCGATGTCGTCTTCTACGTCGGGTTGGAGAAGTCAGACATTGACGGCTCGGGAATGATGAACGAACGCATGTCCGCCTATGTTATGTCGACAAGGGCTAGGCATGAACTTCTTGTCGGGCTTTGTGGAGTCAGTGCGGAAGACGCATTGCCGAGTGCGCTCGCGATCATGCCCAAACCGACTCTTAAAGTCTGCCGATATGACGGCCATGGGAAAAACAAGAACCACGTCGAAGGGATTCTCGGAAAGGTTTCGTGGCACGAGCCTTCCGAAGACTCCCCCTTTTGGGATGGAGAAGACAAATGCAATCCGGCAACGGCGTAGACCTCTTTGACAATGGACCGTTGCTCGTCCCAGTGACCAAGCCAGCGTTGGCGAAGTCGCTTTCGAGTGGGTTTGTCGCGGCGAACTGGCTCGGAGAGCAGGAGGCCGGCCAAGCGGGCGGGAGAGAAGCCGTTTTCGGTTTTCGGCGAGTGGTGCCAAGTTGGGCTTTATCCCAAGGCGACGAGGATCACTGCGTTATTCTAGAGATCGTTTCACCTTCAGACATCACCGAATCTGGCGACATTGTGTTCTTCCGGACTCCGCCACGTGTCACGCAGGTTACTTCCGCTCACTTTTCATCGGATGATCAGCTCCGCGATTTTCAGGCGACTTACCTTTCGTTCCCCGACATTCCGAATGACCTGCTACCATTGTGCGTTTCGGCGGTGCCGTTAGGAGAAGTAGAGAAAAAGCCGGAAATGCTCGAGCTCCCGGTAGAGTTGGCGGATCGCGGTAAGCTCGATGCGCTTGCCGGCTGGAACCTAGTCTTGCTCGATGAACTTCTCACCGGAGAGCTCTCGCGAGGCGTTTCGTCTATTGATCCACGATATGGAGATGACGGCTGGAAATCGATCGCTACGTCGGTTCTGGACTCGGTGCACCCTGAGGCGAGCGAGCACGAGAGACTTATTTGGAGCGAGATGATGTCGCTGGCGCTTGCACACCGGGCGACAAGGGGCTTCGATCGTCGTGCCTTGCTGGATGAGTTCTCTGGACGGGTAACAGCCAGCGGCGAAGTGCACGGCGGAGTACACAAATGGATCGAGGTGGTCGAGGAAGTACTGTCTGCGCAACGCGATCTACCTCCCTTCTCGGATGAGAAGTCTATTGGCGCTCGCGCTGCGCTCGCTATCCTACTCGCGCAGGATGAGCAGGCTATCGAGAGCCTCTCGGCAGGACCCAAGGTCGCTTTTCTAACGAGACTTTTCATTGGGGCGTTTCGAGGCCTTTCTCGAGCAGCTGGGAAAGCGAAAAACGATCGAAGGAAGCTCGACGCAACCCTCAGCGCCAGCGAACTGGCCGCACGCGGCCAGGCTGCGCAGTTTTCCATTGGGAAACGCAGCTATGATCGTGATCTCAGGTCGACCGACGAAATTCTTTTGAACGGTTCAGCAGTTCTGGAACGGGTGTCCGATGCGCCGGCCTACCTAATGATGCTGAACGCGCGCGCTCGAGAAACAGGGCAGGTTATTGTCCCCGAAGAAGGTACCGGGCGTCTTTGCATAGCCGTCCCTGAAGATGATAATTCAAAAGTCTACATGGAGGAGGAGCCCGGATCAGATGAAGTAAACACTTTAGTGCGCGTTTGGAAGCCTTTGACAAAAGTTACTTCCCGTGTGCCAGCGGCGGCCAAGCTCAAAGACATTTTGGAAAAGTCGTGGGCAAGTGGATGCGCAGTAGGTATCAGGGACATAAACGGCCAAAAGATGCTCTGCTGTAACGCTGTTTTTCTCATGAATACTCTTGATCGTGACGAATTCGAGTATCACGTATCGCGTATCCGAGAGTTTGCTTCAGGGATGGAATAGATAGTCTTGCGCCACGAGATCCAATAAGGCGCTCGACATCCGGCGAGAGTAGATCACTGGCATCCTTCACAAGACGATGATTTGAATTACGCGATGCAGGGGGAGCTGACCATATCAGCTTGCAGGTCCATCTTGCATGTCGAGCTTGATGCGAAAGGTTTGAAGATACCACATCTCGGTTCGGCCTGGACAACCCCGACCACATGTGCTACTCGTGACACCAAGAAAGGCCGGGGGAGCGCGAGGTAGAGCATGCTGGAGATTCCGACCACGCAAGAAGAGACGTTGAAGGCAGGTGAACTGGCTGCGAAAAGCGTGGTTCCGAGGCCTCGCGTCTACAGCATGGTCGACTTGTTTGCCGGGTGTGGCGGCCTGTCACTTGGCTTCGAGAATGCTGCCTTCACCCCGCATTATTCACCGCGCGCCCCCTCGCGGCGCCGAGACGGGTTACGCAGGCGGCATCGAAGGTGTGAGCGGGTAGCGAAGACTGCACGGTTGTGGTCTCTGCAGCCCAAGGTTGTCTGATA
>NZ_PHNT01000004.1 GCF_002834145.1 Roseovarius salinarum
CAAGGACCAGGTGGACATGATCGAGATGCCCACGGGCAACCGGATCATCCTTCTGTCGGAGGGCCGCCTGCTGAACCTCGGCAACGCCACGGGCCACCCCAGCTTCGTGATGTCGGCGAGCTTCACCAACCAGATGCTGGCGCAGATCGAACTGTGGACGAAGGGCGAGCAATACGGCAACGAGGTCTACATCCTGCCCAAGCACCTCGACGAGAAGGTCGCCAAGCTCCACCTCGAGAAGATCGGCGTGCGCCTCACCGAGATGAGCCCCGAGCAGGCCGACTACATCGGCGTCAAGCCAGAAGGCCCCTACAAACCCGAACACTACAGGTATTGAGGCGGACGACAGCCACTCCGCCGGACGCTCCCGGAGGCCATCGGCACAAGTCGGTGCGCCAGGCGAAGACGGCAGGGGCGCGACGCCGATACGCGCGTTTTGAACCGAATCCAGCGTATTCCGCGCTTTGACCAAGCGGGCGCTTGCGGTAGGGTGAATGCAACTGGCCAGGACGGCCGGAACCGAGTTGGAACACGTGTGGTGAGTTGGGAGCACGTGGGGTAACGGAGGGTTTCGGCCGGGTGCCGGCCCTCCGTTCATCGGTTGCAGCTGTGTCCGTGCCCGAGCGGTGATGCCGTGGGCACGCAGTATCTGTGTCGCACCAGGTCATGGGCCGTCGTCGCCACAGGGGGTGTCTCCGATTGGCGATCGGGGCGCTTCAGGGCGTGACGCCGCCCAGTTCGCAGATGATGCGCCATTCCTCTTCGGTGACCGGCTGGACGGACAGGCGCGGGTTCCTGACCAGCACCATGTCGTCAAGCCGTCCGTCCGCCTTGATCGCTTCGAGCGAAACCGGTTCCCGCAGCGAGTCAAGCGCCTTGACGTCCACGCATTCCCATCGTGCGTCGTCGGTGGTGGAATCGGGGTGTGCCTCGGCGATGACCTCGACGCGCCCCACGACGGCCTTCTCGGACTGGCTGTGATAAAAAAATCCGCGGTCACCCACCGCCATCTCGCGCATGAAGTTGCGGGCCTGGTAATTGCGCACGCCGTCCCATTCCTCCCCGACCTCACCCTTTGCCACCTGGTCTTGCCAGCTCCAGGTGGACGGTTCGGACTTGAACAGCCAATATCTCATCACGCAGCGGCCCCGCCGGACATCCCTTCCCCCATTCCTAGCACGCGCCGCCTGCGCTTGCCTAGGCAAGGCTTGCAGGACAAGTGGCGGGGCGCTTGTCATTCCTCCCGCAGCGGGCGCGACAGAAGCATTTCCATGGCCTCGCCGACGCCGAGGCGGCGGTCGATCAGCCCGGAGACCGCCTGGGTGATGGGCATCTCGAGCCCGAGGGCGGCCGCGCGGGTTTCCACGGCGCGCGCCGTTGCCGACCCTTCCACGGTGATGCCCGCATCGAAGGCCTCCTCTCGGCCCAATGCCATGCCGAACCGGGTGTTGCGCGATTGTTCCGACGTGCAGGTCAGGACAAGATCACCGAACCCCGACAGGCCGGCGAGCGTGTCGGCCCGGGCGCCGAGAGCGACCGCCATCCGGTTCATCTCGGCAAAGCCGCGCGTCATCAGGGCCGCGCGTGCGCTTTCGCCCAGCCCGGCCCCCATTGCCGCGCCGCAGGCGATGGCGATGACGTTCTTCAACGCGCCGCCGAGCTCCGCTCCGATCGTATCCGTCGTGCGGTAGACGCGGATATTGGGTGTCGTCAGTTCCTGTTGAAGCTCCCGTCCGAGTTCCGGCTCGGCGCAGGCCAGAGTCAGCGCCGTCGGAAGTCCCCGCGCGATGTCGCCGGCGAAGCTCGGCCCGGTCAGGATCGCGGGCTGCGCGCCGGGCACGAGTTCCTCGATGATGCGGCAGGGGCCAAGGCCGGTCTCGAGTTCCATGCCCTTGCAACAGGCCACCGGCCTGCTGTTTCCCAGCGCCGCGCCGAATTCCTTGAGAAGTCCGCGCAACTGCTGCATCGGCACCGCGAGCAAGACGGGCGATCCCGGCGCGAGTGACCCGAGATCCGGTGTCACGGTGATGGTTTCCGGCAGCGTGACGCCGGGCAAACGCCGCGCGTTGTCCCGCGTCAAGGCCATTTCGGAAGCGTGATCCCCGTCCCTGGCCCATAGCGTGACCGGACCGCTGCGGGAAAGCGAGATGGCAAGCGCCGTCCCGAAGGCGCCGGCGCCGAGCACCGTGATCATGCCTTGGCCCCTTTCTTTCCGTGTCCCAGCATGGCCGCCTGCGCCGTGTCGAGTGGCCACCGCGGGCGGGCGGCGAGGCTCATGTCGTCGCGGTGGCCCGCGCGGAACAACTCGATCCCAGCATAGGCGATCATGGCCGCGTTGTCCGTGCACAGCGGCAATGGTGGCGCGACGAAACGGGTATCCAGGCCCTCGGTCAATGTCTTGAGCGCCTCGCGAAGGGGTGTGTTGGCGGCCACGCCACCGGCGACCGCCAGAGCCGGCTGCGGGGGATGTTCCGCGAAATAGGCATCGAGCGCCCGTCGCGTCTTTTCCCTCATAACCTCGCGGACCGCCGCCTGGAAGCCGGCGCACAGATCGGCACGGTCGCGCGTGCCTAGGCCGCCCCGCCGCCGCATCACCTCGTCGCGCGCACGCAGGAGCGCGGTCTTCAGTCCGGAGAACGACATGTCGCAACCCGGCCGGTCCAACAGGGGCCGCGGAAAGCTGAAACGCTCCGGGTCGCCGCGCGCTGCCTCGGCCTCCACCGCCGGGCCGCCCGGCTGCGGCAGGCCGAGCAGGCGCGCGACCTTGTCGAAGGCCTCGCCGGGGGCATCGTCGATGGTGCCGCCGAGGCGCTTGAACTCATTGCAGCCCCGCACGATCAGGAACTGGCAATGCCCGCCGGACACCAGAAGCATGAGATAGGGATAGTCGAGCCCGTCTGTCAGCCGCGGCGTCAGGGCGTGCCCGGCAAGGTGGTTGACGCCAACGAGCGGCAGGCCTGCCCCGGCGGCAAGGCCCTTGGCACACATGACACCGGAGATCACGCCACCGATCAGGCCCGGCCCGGCCGTGACGGCGATGGCATCGGCGGCGCCCAACCGCATGTCGGCCCGTTTCAGGGCCTCGGCAGCACAGACATCAAGCTTTTCGGCATGGGCACGGGCCGCGATCTCGGGGACGACACCGCCGAATGCATCGTGCAACTCCGCCTGACCGAAAACGACCGAGGACAGGATTTCGGGGGATTGTCCTTCTGCGTGATGCACCACGGCCGCCGCCGTGTCGTCACAACTGCTCTCCAATCCCAGGACGGTAAGACCTTCGCCCATCCGCGTGTCCATTGCATGAAACCCTGATGGCAGGTAACACCGGCCGGGCATGCAAACAACGCCTCATCCCACATGGTGCCCACCGTCCTGATCACCCGGCCGGCGCCGGCGGCGACGGACTTCGCCGAGCGGGTCCGGGCGCGGGTCGGGCAGGGCGCCGTCGTGCTGACCTCGCCCGTCATGGAAATAGTGGTCCGTGGGCCGTTGCCGGAGATCCCGGGGGATTGCCGCCTTGTCTTCACCTCGCGCAACGGGGTTGCGGCCTATGCCGAGTTGGGCGGTCGCGCCGGGTTGGCATGCTATACCGTTGGCGATGCGACGGCACGCGCGGCACAGGCGATCGGGTTGAGGCCCGTGTCGGCCGGGGCGGATGCCCGGGCCCTTGCCGACCGGATAATCGAGGACGGCGTGCGCGCGTCCTGCCTGCACATGCGCGGCGAACACGTGGCCGGAAATCTCGCCGAGTGGCTGCGCAATGGCGGCGTTTCGGTGCGTGAACACGTCGTCTACCAGCAGACGGCCTGCCGCCTTGCGCCCGAAGCAAGGGCGGTCTTGAACGCCATGACACCGGTGGTTCTGCCCCTTTTCTCGCCGCGAACGGGAACCATCCTTTGCGACCAGGGACCGTTTCGGGCGCCTTTGTTGGTCGCAGCGATCAGCCGGAACGCGGCCGCCGCAGTGGCCGCGTGTCAGCCGCATCGCGTGGATGTGGCACGGCGCCCGGACGCCGAGGCCGTGCTGGACCTGACCGAGGAACTCGTGCGAAGGG
Source organism: Roseovarius salinarum (assembly GCF_002834145.1). Lineage (GTDB taxonomy): Bacteria > Pseudomonadota > Alphaproteobacteria > Rhodobacterales > Rhodobacteraceae > Roseovarius > Roseovarius salinarum. The sequence goes on from NZ_PHNT01000004.1 coordinate 4,058, forward strand.
CCAAGCGGCTTGAGGGCGATACCGGGGCCAAGTAAGGTCGATCGCGAAGGTGATCGGTGCAGGATTCGAAAGGGCAGCGACGTGGCGCAAAAACGGAAATCTTCGAAAACGTCCGACCGCGACGAACGGAACGGCCCCACCGAGGATACCGCGCCCGAGTCCCCGGCCGAGGAGACAGACCCGGCGACCGGGGAAAAAAAGACGGAAAAGACCGACACGGAAGAAATGAGGTCGGGGGCGGCAGGGCAAGGCGAAGCTTCTTCCGCAGCCGAGGAGACCCCGGAAACGTCGGCGGATGCGGTGGACCGTTCGGCGCAACCGAGTGGCGAAACGGACGACGCTGCCGCGCTTCATGAAACCCCGGAAGAGACGCCGGCGAATGGCGGTGAGGCTGAAACGGGTACCCCGCCGGACGCGGGAGATACTGGGGAAGCTCCGGGCGAGCATGCCGCCGGGGAACCGTCAGCGACGCCAACGATGGCTTCAGTGGGCGCGGGGGACCGCGAGGCCGCTGCGCCCGCGTCAGACGCAGCCGGTACAGGCCACAGTCGCCCCGGGGTTTTGCCGCTTCTGGCTGGCGGCGTTGTCGCGGCCGCCCTCGGTTTCGCGGCGGCACGGCTCGCTGAGCCGGGCGGGTGGCTTTTCCCCGACGAGGGTGTCGCAGATTTGCGCACCGAGGTATCCGAACGGCTTGATCAACAGGCGGAATCCCTGAACGACGTGCAAGACAGGCTCGACACAGTGGAATCCGCGGCCGACGCCGGTGACGCGAACGAGGCGGTGCAGGCCCTTCGGGAGTCGTTGAACGAGGCAGCGCAACGGCTGGACTCGCTCGGGCAAACCCAGGAAGAGCTGACGGACCGCGTGGCGTCGCTGGAAAGCGCGAACGGCACCTCGCCCTCACCCGGTGTGCCGCGGGAATTGCGTGACAGGATCGCCGCGTTGGAGGACAAGCTTGCGCAACATGGGGAAACGCTCGACAGGCTGACATCGGAGGCCGCCGAGCAAGAGGAATCGGCAAGACAGTCGGCCCGGGCCGCGTTGCGCCGGGCCGCGCTGACCCGCGTGCAAACGGCGCTGGAGTCCGGTGCGCCCTTCGCCTCTGCCCTGAAAGACCTCGAGGACACGGGGGTCGAGATCCCCGAGGCGCTATCACGGGCGGCCCGGGAAGGTGTCGTGCCGCAGAACGTCCTTCAGGAGCGCTTTCCCTCCGCCGCGCGCGAGGCGCTCTCGGCCTCGCGGCGCGCGATGGCAGAAGCGGGCGAGACCGGCGGGCTGATCGGCCTTCTGCGGGCACAGCTGGGGATGCGGAGCCTTGAGCCGCGCGAAGGGGATGACCCGGATGCAATCCTGTCGCGTGCCGAAGCGGCCGTGCGCGACGGCCGGCTCAACGATGCGCTGGCCGAGATCGAGGCCCTGCCGGAACCCGGGCGCGCGGCCCTTTCCGAGTGGGCCGGACAGGCCACGCGCCGGCTGGAGGCCGTCAACGCGGCCGAGAAGCTCGGTGGCAGGATAAACGGATAACGCGGGGGCGCATCGGATGCTGTGGTCATTGCTCAAGATACTGGTTTTCATCGTCCTCGTCGCCGGCGCGACCGTGGGTGCATGGTATCTGATGGAACTGGAAGGCGGGGTGCGCATCGCCGCGGCCGGCCAGGAGCTGAACCTGACCCCGCTGACCGCCGTGATCCTCCTGGTCCTTCTCGTTCTGGCGGTCTGGCTGTTCATAAAGCTGGCCGGCCTCGTTGTTGCGCTGCTACGGTTCATCAACGGGGATGAAACGGCGCTGTCGCGCTATTTCGACCGCAGCCGGCAGGACAAGGGCTACCGCGCGCTGTCGGAAGGCATGATGGCGCTGGCGTCGGGCGAGGGCGAGACGGCGATCGCCAAGGCCAACCGCGCCGAGCGGTACCTGAAGAAACCCGAGCTGACGAACCTGATCACGGCGCAGGCCGCCGAGATGTCGGGGGACCGCCGCAAGGCCGAGGCCGTCTACAAGCGCCTGCTGCGCGACGAGCGCACGCGGTTCGTGGGCGTGCGCGGCATCCTGAAGCAGAAACTCTCGGACGGCGACACGGACACGGCCCTGAAACTGGCCAAGACGGCCTTCGGGCTGAAGCCCGGCCACGAGGAGACACAGGACACCCTGCTGCGCCTTCAGGCCGAGCACGAGGACTGGTCCGGTGCCCGCGAGACCCTTGATGCCAAGCTGCGCCACGGCACGCTGCCGCGTGACGTGCACCGGCGCCGGGACGCCGTGCTTGCCCTGTCGCAGGCCCGCGAGGTGGCCGAGGAGGGCCAGGACATCGAGGCGCGCGAGGCCGCGATCGAGGCCAACCGCCTGTCGCCCGACCTCGTCCCGGCCGCGTGCATGGCCGCGCGAGGATATATCGACCAGAACAAGAAACGCTATGCCACCCGCGTGATCCTGAAGGCATGGGAGGTCCAGCCGCACCCCGATCTGGCGGCGGCCTTCGCCGAGATCGAACCCGACGAGACGCCCGAGAAGCGGCTGAAGCGGTTCGAGAAACTGCTGAAGGTGCATCCCGATCACAGGGAATCGCGGATGCTGCGCGCCGAACTCCACATCGCCAACGAGGATTTCCCGGCCGCGCGCCGCGCGCTGGGCGACTTGGCCGAGGTGGATCCGGACGCCCGCGCGCTGACCCTGATGGCGGCCATCGAACGCGGCGAGGGCTCCCCGGATTCGGTGGTCAAGGGCTGGCTGGCGCGGGCGCTGTCGGCGCCGCGCGGGCCGCAGTGGGTCTGCACCAAGTGTCACCACATCCATGCGGATTGGGCGCCGACCTGCGAGAACTGCGGTGCCTTCGACACGCTGGCGTGGCAGACGCCCCCGGCCTCCGGGGTGACCATGCCGACGGGGGTGGAGATGCTGCCGCTGATCGTCGGCTCGCTCGAGGACAAGAGCGCCGAGGAAACCGCGCCCGGCGGCGGCGAGGCGACCGCGCCCGACAAGGACGAGTCCGAGATCGTCGAGGCCGAGATCGTCGACGACACCGCCGAGCCGTCGGACAGGTCCGGCACCTGAAAATAGGGCTTTCGCCGGGCATGGGCCGGTGCTATACGCCCGCTCCACGAGGCCGCAATAGCTCAGCAGGTAGAGCACGACATTCGTAATGTTGGGGTCGGGGGTTCGAATCCCTCTTGCGGCACCACAGCCCCTTGATCGGATCCGATGCCGTTGCACCGTGGCCTTGTGGGGGTGTTTCGTCACAGCTTCCCTTGTCGCCACCCGATCCGGCTGCTATCTGTCGCCTATCCGTTGGGGTGCCCCGCAGGGCTGAGATGCGCAAGCGAACCCATCGAACCTGATCCGGCCAGAACCGGCGTAGGGAACGGAGACAGATCGCGCGCCACGGTTGGCCCGTCTTTTCCTCCGCAGTACTGATGCCGGCGAGGGGAAGCGCGATGAGATACCTCACCTGTCGCTCGTTCACAGGCACCGCGCCGGTGCCGCGTGGTCGGCTCATCGCCGGCGGCGCAACGACGTCCTCAGCCCGGATCCCGTTGACAATGCCGGGGCGGCACGCCGTCCCGAATCGACCCGCCAAGGAGGCATCGAGATGAGAGTATTCGCATTTCTGGCCGGGCTGCTGTGCGCGGCGCCGGCCCTTGCCCAGGACGAGCTGACCCTGATGCTCGACTGGTTCGTGAACCCTGACCACGGCCCGATCGTCATCGCGCAGGAAAACGGGTATTTCGCCGACGAGGGGCTTGATGTTGAGGTGGTTGCGCCGGCCGACCCGGCCGATCCGCCCAAGATGGTCGCCGCCGGCAAGGCCGATCTCGCGATTTCCTACCAGCCGCAACTGCATCTTCAGGTGGCAGAGGAGATGCCGCTGATACGCGTGGGCACGCTGATTGCCACGCCCCTCAACTGTCTTCTGGTGCTGGATGACGGTCCGGTCCAGGAGATATCGGACCTGGAGGGGCGCAAGATCGGCTTCTCGGTTGCCGGCGTGGAGGAAGCGCTGCTGTCGGCCATCCTCGAACGCGGCGGGCTGACCCTGGACGACGTCGAGCTGGTCAACGTCAACTGGTCGCTGGCCCCGTCGCTGATGTCCGAACAGGTCGACGCGGTTATTGGCGCCTACCGCAACTTCGAACTGAACCAGATGGAGATAGACGGCGTGCCCGGCCGCTGCTTCTACCTCGAGGAAGAGGGATTGCCGCCTTATGACGAGTTGATTTACGTGGCGAACCCCGAGCGCATGAACGAAGACACGCTGCGCCGGTTCATGGCAGCGACCGAGAAGGCCACCCAGTTCATCGTCAACCACCCGCAGGAAAGCTGGGAGATCTTCTCGGCCACTTCGAAGGAACTGCAGGACGAACTGAACGAAAAGGCCTGGGCCGACACGATTCCGCGCTTCGCCCTGCGGCCCGAGGCGCTGGACGAAGGCCGTTATGCCCGGTTTGATACGTTCCTGAAAAACGCCGGGCTGCTTGAAAAGACCCGTCCGGTTTCGGAACTGGCCGTGGACCTGGGCGCGCATGACTGACTACGGCCATACTTTCCCGCTTTGGCGCGCCGCGGCCGGGGACAGCTGGACGGCTTACACCCGGCACGCCTTCGTGGCGGGGCTGGCGGACGGCACCCTGCCGCGCGAGGCTTTCCTGGGGTATCTGGTGCAGGATTACATCTTCCTGCTGCATTTCTCGCGCGCCTGGGCACTGGCCGTGACCAAGACCGAGCACCCTGACGAGATGCGCTGGTGCAGCGGTGTCCTGCGCGGGCTGCTGGAGGACGAGATCGCGCTGCATATCGAGACCTGCGCGCGCGAGGGTCTGGATGAGGCGACGCTTCGGGAGGCGCCAGAGAGGCCGGAAAACATCGCCTACACCCGCTACGTGCTCGATGCCGGGCATTCCGGCGATTTTCTTGACCTTCTGGCGGCGCTGGCGCCCTGCGTCCTGGGGTATGGCGAGATCGGTGCGCGCCTTGCGGCCGCGGGCGGCGGTGGTCCCTACGCCGATTGGATCGGCGTCTACGGTGGCGACAACTACCAGGCACTTTGCGGGGAGACCGGCGCACTGCTGGACCGCGCGGTGGCCCGCCGGCTTGGCGACGCCCCCGCGCAGAGCCCGCGTTGGCCGGCCCTGTGCCACAGGTTCGAGACGGCAACCCGCCTCGAGATCGGCTTCTGGGACATGGGATTGCACTCGTGAGCATCCCGCCCGCCCTGCGGTTTTCCGGGATTGTCTGCGTCGATGGTGGGCACTTGTTCGGTCCCGTGGAAGTCGAGGCCCAAGCCGGCCGCTGGACCTGTCTTCTGGGGCCGTCCGGTGTCGGGAAATCGACGATCCTGCGTCTCATCGCGGGGCTTGGCGCCGAGTTCGAATTCGACGGCGAGATCACGGCCTCGGACGGGCACCCGCTGCCGCCGCGGGTCATGATGATGGCCCAGGACGATCTGGTCATGCCGTGGCTGGATGTCATCGGCAACGTGACATTGGGCGCGCGGCTGCGCGGCGAAAGACCGGACCACGCCCGCGCGCGCGAGGTTTTGCGGCGCGTGGGCCTCAAGGACTTCGAGCGGCGCCGGCCCGAGACACTGTCGGGCGGGCAGCGGCAGCGCGTGGCGCTGGCGCGCACGCTGATGGAAGACAGGCCGGTGGTACTGCTGGACGAGCCGTTTTCGGCGCTCGATGCCCGGACACGGGCGCGCATGCAGGACATGACGTTCGACGTGCTCGAAGGCCGCACGGTGCTTCTGGTAACGCATGACGTCGCAGAGGCCGCGCGCCTGGGGCACAAGATCCTCCTGATGACGCAGGCAGGCATGACGGCCGTCTCGCCGCCCGAAGCGGACCCTCCGAGGCCCTTGGACGCCCCCGAGACACTTTCCACGCAAGGTGCCCTGTTGCGGCAACTCATGGAGGCGGCATGAGGCGTATCGTCCGTATCGCCGCTGTCACGCTGCTGGCCGTGGGGCTGTGGCAACTCCTGGTCACGGCAACCGGGCTGCCGAAGTTCATACTGCCGGGGCCGATGCTTGTTGCCCGGACCCTTTGGGAAAGCCGCGCCGTTCTCGCCGAACACACGATCGTCACGGCCGCGGAGGTTCTTATCGGTCTCGGCCTCGGTGCGGTTCTGGGTGGCGTATCGGCGGTGGGGCTGGCTGCGTCGCCCGTCGCGCGGGCATTGGTGCGCCCGATGCTGGTCTTCAGCCAGGCGATCCCGGTCTTCGCGCTTGCGCCCGTGCTCACGCTCTGGTTGGGCTACGGGCTTTGGTCCAAGATCGCGATGGCCTTGCTGATCATATATTTCCCCGTCACATCCGCCTTCTTCGACGCACTGATGCGCACGCCGCAGGCGTGGCTGGACATGGCGCAGGTCATGCGCGCGCGTCCGGCGCGGGTGATGTGGCACATCCGCATTCCCGCGGCCCTGCCGGGCTTTGCATCGGGTCTGCGGCTCGCGGCGGTTTACGCGCCGATCGGCGCGATCATCGGCGAATGGGTCGGGGCATCCAGGGGACTGGGCTATCTTATGCTGCTGGCCAACGGGCGCGCGAAGATCGACCTGATGTTCGCGGCGCTGATCGTTCTGGCGGTCTTCACGCTGGCCCTGCACGCCGCGGTGGATCGTGGCTGCCGCACGGCACTGGACAGATACGGCGCGCCTCGCGCGCCGGCCTGACCGGTTGCGAGGGCCGTGCACATCGCGCGACCGACGTTAAGCCACCGGTAATGCCCGTCTGCTAGCGCTGTATGCGGGTGAGTGAACAGGTGGTGAGATGGGTGCGCACGGAAATGTTGCGCCGGTCATCATCAAGAAGAAGAAGGTTGTCGCCGCAGACGGGCATCACGGTGGCGCCTGGAAAGTCGCATACGCCGATTTCGTCACGGCGATGATGGCATTCTTTCTCTTGATGTGGCTGCTCAACGCGACGACGGAAAAGCAACGCAAGGGGATCGCGGACTATTTCAGCCCGACGATTCCCATACACCGTGTATCTGGCGGCGGCGACGGCGACTTCTCGGGCGAGAGCGTGTTTTCGGAGGACGTTCTTGCGCGAAACGGCACCGGTGCGACCAGCCATCAGCCCACGGAAGACGAAAAGGCGCGCGGCCCCAGCGGAACCCGCGACCACGCCGAGAAGGGACCGGACGGACGGGCGCTTGCCGACAAGATTCGCCGCGTCGAGGAACGGTTGATGGCGCAATCGGGCGAAAGCCTTGTTTCCCGGGAGTTGCAAAGGCACATCCTCACGCGCGTCACCGACGAGGGGCTGGTGATCGAACTCTTCGATCTGGCCGACGCGCGCCTGTTCAATGAAGGCACGGAGCGACCGACGAAGCTTCTGCGACAACTCTCCGCGATCGTCGTCGACGCCGCCGGGCTGGTGACCAATCGCGTATCGGTCGAGGCCCATACACGGGCACGGCCTATCGTCATCGCGAACAACCCTGTCTGGCCTTTGTCGATGAAGCGCGCCGGCACGATGCGCGATCTTCTGCGCGCAGGCGGACTGGAGCCGGAAAGAATCCGGCGCGTTACCGGCCACGCCGACCGGGAGCCCGCGGCAAAGAACCGGATGGCCATCCGCAACAACCGCCTGGAGATCGTGCTCTTGCGAAGTGACGCCCGGTGAAAAAGGCGGATGTTTGCGGTTAGGTCCGCGTTAAAGGAACGCCTGTAAACCTGTGTCCCGAACCGCGGAGATACAGCAGAAAGGCGTGCCCAATGTCGATTTCCTCTTCCCTGAATGCCGGCGTGGCCGGGTTGAACGCCAATTCGTCCCGCCTTGCGGCGATTTCAGACAACATCGCGAATTCTGGTACATACGGCTACAAACGGGTCAAGACGGATTTCCAGTCGATGGTCCTTTCAGGTAGCGGCGGCAGCTACTCGGCCGGCGGGGTCCGCTCGACGTCCGAGCGTCTGGTCGATGAGCGCGGCTCGCTCGTCACGTCCTCCAGCCCCACCGATCTGGCCGTGCGTGGCCGCGGCATGCTGCCCGTCACGCAAAGCAGCCAGGTCGAGGCCGGCAATGGCGCCAGCCAGATGTATCTGACGACAACCGGGTCGTTCCGGACCGATGCCGACGGCTTCCTGAAAACCGAATCCGGGCTCGTCTTGATGGGGTGGCCCGCCAACCCCGACGGCGCGATCCCGGAATTTCCGCGCGACACCGCGGCGGGGCTGGAGCCGGTGCAGATCAATGTCAACCAGCTGACCGGCGAACCCACGACCGAGGTCAATCTCGGCGTGAACCTCCCGGCGACGGAGACAAGTGCCGGATCCGCCGCGGCGACCCAGCCGCTTTCCGTGGAATATTTCGACAACCTTGGCAAGTCCGAGACCCTGAGTATCGAGTTCACGCCGACAGTGCCGGCAAGTGGTTCGTCGAACGAATGGACCATGGTCATCCGGGATTCCGCGCAAGGCGGGGCCGTCATTGGTGAATACACCTTGACGTTCAATGACTCCCGAAGCGACGGTGGCACCCTGGCATCCGTCACGCCTGTGAGCGGCGGGGCCTATGATGCCGCCACCGGCGAGATCGTCGTGAATGTCGCAGGCGGGCCGATGGAGCTGAAGATCGGCCAACTGGGGACGTCCGAGGGGTTGACCCAGCTATCGGACAGCTTCGCGCCACTCTCGATTTCGAAGGACGGATCGCCGGTGGGCAACATGACGTCGGTGGAGGTGGACGAGAATGGTTTCGTTCATGCCACCTTCGACACGGGGATCACGCGCGTGATCTACCAGGTTCCGCTTGTCGACCTGCCCAATCCGAACGGCATGGTCGCACTGGACCAGCAGACCTATCAACCGTCGCCCGAAAGCGGCTCGTTTTTCCTGTGGGACGCGGGTGACGGACCCACCGGCGACGTCGTTTCCTTCGCGCGCGAGGAATCCGCGACCGATGTGGCGCGTGAACTGACCGACATGATCCAGACCCAGCGGGCCTATTCCTCGAACGCCAAGGTGATCCAGACCGTGGACGAGATGTTGCAGGAAACCACGAACATCAAGCGATGACGCGCGCTTGAGGAGCCCGAAGATGCGGCCAACATTCATGAAGGTGAACCCATGTCCCTGACAGGTGCAATGCAAAACGCCCTGAGCGGGCTGAAAAGCAACGGCCGCGCGGCTGACGTTGTCTCGGCCAACCTCGCGAACATGCGAACGGAAGGATACGGGCGCAGGCAACTGGAACTCACGACGATGCGTGAGGGAACAAGTGGCGGCGTGCGGGTTCTGGGCGTGCGGCGTCACGTGGACGCGGCCCTTATCGGTGACCGGCGGCTCGCCGACAGTACCTTGGCCGCGGCCGAGACACGGTCAGGCCTGTTCAGGGACCTGGACAGGGTCATTGGTTCGCCCGACGAACCGGCATCGCTGAGTGCACGGGTCGCCGCCCTGGAAGACAGCCTTGTATCCGCCGGCAGCCGGCCGGACCTCGCGGAAAGGCTGGACAGGGTGCGCCTTCGCGCGGTCGAACTGGCGGGAAAGATTCGCGAGATCTCGGACAAGGTCCAGGCGGCACGCATGGACGCCGACAGGGCGATCGGTACGGCCGTCGAATCGATCAACCGGGACCTGCAGCAGGTCGAGGACCTCAACGCGACGATCATGTCGGCCAAGCGCAACGGACGGGAAGCCGCCTCCCTGATGGATCAGCGGCAAAAGGTAATCGACCGAATCGCCGTCCATGTGCCGGTACACACGATCCAGCGCGACGCGGGCGCCGTCGCGCTCATGACGCCGGGCGGCACGCAGTTGGTCGATGGCCCGGCGGCGAGGCTCGGGTTCTCGCCGACCGGGGTCATCACGGCGCACATGACCCAGGCTGGCGGACATCTATCCCGGCTGACGGTCAACGGTGTCGCGGCCGGGACAGAGGGTGAGCGCAGCGCGATGGGCGGTGGCAAGCTTGGCGCGCTCTTCGAACGCCGGGACGTGTCGGCCGTCCAGGCCCAGGAACACGTCGATGCCGTTGCCCGCGATCTGATCGAGCGTTTCCAGTCGGCCGGCCTTGACCCGTCGCGCGCAGCTGGTGCACCGGGGCTGTTCACGGACCGGGGGGCGGCATTCGACCCTGCGGATGAAACCGGGATCGCGGGGCGGATCGAAGTCAATTCGGCGATCGACCCGGCACGGGGCGGAGCGCTGTGGAAGATTCGCGACGGGCTCGGGGCCGCCGCGCCCGGTTCGCCGGGTGATGCCGCCCTGTTGCACGGTTACAGCGATGCCCTTTCGGCGGACCGGCCACTCGGTATCGCCGGCCTCGGCGCCGAGCCGCGCACCGCCTCCGGACATGCCGGCGCGCTGGCGTCATGGGCCGGACAACGGGTGGTGCATTCCGAGCAGGCGTTGAGCCATGCGCGGGGCACGCAATCCGGACTGGCCGAGGCCGAACTTCAAGACGGGGTCGATACCGACGCCGAGATGCAGCGCCTCATGCTCATCGAACGTGCCTACGGCGCGAACGCGCGCATGGTGCAGACGATCGACGAAATGATGCAAACTCTTCTTAGGATTTGACCCGTGACAATGGTTTCGCTCGGCGATCTCGCCCAGGTTTTCGCGTTGCGCCGCCAGAACGCGCAGCTTTCCGACCAGCTTGCGGTGCTTTCAAAGGAAATGGCAAGTGGGCGTGTCTCGGATGTGGCGGTGTCCCTCGGCGGTGACTACAGCCACCTCGCGGCCGTCGAGCACGACATCAAGTTGGCCACGGCGCGCGAAACGGCGGCTTCGGAGGCCCGCGTCCTTGCCGGTGCGATGCAATTGGCCGTGGGCAACGTCCAGTCGGGGCTTGGCGCACTTGCCACCGCCGCCGTGACGGCGGGCAATCCCGCCGGCGGCGCGGCGTTGGAGGCAGCCTCTGCCGAAGCGCGCGGGAAACTGGACGCGTTTGTTGCGGCCCTGAACGGCGACATCGCGGGCCGTTCGCTCTTCGCGGGCGACGATGTTGCAACGACCCCGCTGCCACAGCCGGAAGACATAATGAACGCCGCGCGTGGCGCCGTGGCTGGGCTGACCTCCGTTCCGGCCATCCAGTCGGCACTGTCGGATTTCTTCCACGCGCCTGGCGGCGGGTTCGAGACCCAGGTTTACCAAGGGGCCAGCGACCCTGTATCGCCCATCCGGCTGGGACACGGAGAGTCGGTCACGCTTGACGTCCGCGCCGACGACCCGGCCATACGATCTGCGCTCGAAGCCTCCGTCACCGCCGCGCTGGCCAGCGACAGCAGCCTGACCCTGACGACGGCCCAGCGTCAGACACTGATGCAGGGCGCCGGCGAAGCGCTCATCGGCGCCGAAGGCGCAATGACCGGTCTGCGTGCCGATATCGGCGTCACCGAAAGCCGCATAGAGCAATCGCTCAGCCGCATCGCATCCGAGAAATCAAGTCTTGTCCTGGCGCGCAACGAGTTGTTGGCGGTCGATCCCTTCCAAACGGCGACGGAGCTTGAATCGGTGCGCCTGCAGCTGGAAACGCTCTATTCGGTCACCGCGCGGACATCGCACCTCAACCTGGCGAGTTTCCTGACATGATGGTGGTGCGGATTGTCGCTTGCCTTGGGGCTCTGGCCGGTCTGTTCCTGCAGCCCGCCGAGGCCAGCCGGATCCGGATCAAGGATCTCGTGGAATTCGAAGGTGTCCGCGGCAACGACCTGGTCGGCTACGGGCTTGTTGTCGGCCTCAACGGAACGGGCGACGGTATCCGGAACGCGCCGTTCACCGAGGAGATCCTGTCAAACATCCTCGAACGGCTGGGCGTCAACGTCACCGGCGAGGAATTCCGCCCCAAGAACGTGGCAGCGGTTGTCGTCACCGGGAGTTTGCCCGCCTTCGCCCGCGCCGGCAGCCGCGTGGATGTCACCGTTTCCGCGATCGGCGATGCCGAGAGCCTGCTTGGCGGTACCCTCGTGATGACCCCGCTGAATGCGGCCGATGGCGACATCTACGCGGTGGCCCAGGGGACGATCATCGCCGGTGGAGCGTCCGCTGAAGGTGACGCCGAGTCGGTCGTGCAGGGCGTTCCGACTTCCGGCGTCATTCCCGCGGGCGCGAGGGTCGAGCGCGAGATCGATTTCGACTTCGGTTCGCTCAAGACGCTCCGGATGGCGTTGCGCGAGCCCGATTTCACCACCGCTCAGCGCATCGAGACGGCGATCAATCGGGATTTCGGCGCGCCGGTCGCGCGGATGCTGGATGCCGGAACGGTTAGGCTGGACATTCCCGCGACGAAGGCGGCCTCACCCGCACATGCCCTGGGCCGGGTTGAGAACATCCGTGTGACACCGGAACGGAAGGCCCGGGTCGTCGTCGACCAGAGATCCGGCACCATTGTCATGGGGGCGGACGTGCGGATATCGCGTGTCGCGGTATCGCAGGGTAACCTGACCTTGCGGGTTCGCGAGGCGCCCGTGGTGGTGCAGCCAAACCCGTTTTCGGAGGGGGAAACGGTGATCGTGCCACGCACCGAGGCAGAGATCGAGGAAGATGAAGGCATTGGTCTGGCCGAGGTTCCGGCGGGCACGTCACTCTCGGAGGTCATCGCCGGGCTGAACGCGCTGGGCGTCGCGCCACGCGACATGATCGACATCCTCAAGAGCATCAAGGCCGCAGGCGCACTCCACGCCGAATTCGTGGTGCGCTGACCGGGAAATCCGTTCCCCCACTTCCCGCGGGAAGTTCGCGCCATTGCTTTGCCGTGTCATTCGGAGTTCCGGCGTCCATTTTTCAACAGGCGAGAACCGGGGCGTGGCCATTGCACTTCGCCCGTGGCATCCGAGACAAGGGTGTCATGCTGCGTCCGCCGTTCCGGGTTCGGGCGGAAGCGGGCTTCGCGCACTGACCCGGGCGCGTTCAGAAATACCCGCGCACGAGGCTGTCGGCGATGAGACGCCACCCGTCGGCGACCACGAAGAAGGCCAGCTTGAAGGGAAGCGACACGATGGCCGGGGGCACCATCATCATGCCCATGGACATGAGGATCGCAGCGACGACGAGGTCTATGATCAGGAAGGGAAGGAATACGAGGAATCCGATCTGGAATGCCCGTGCGATCTCGGAGAGCAGGAAGCTGGGAAGAAGAAGCGACAAGGGAGCGTCGGGTGACAGCGCGACGTCCTCCTGCCCCGGGCGCAGCGCAGCCATCGACACGAAGGTTTCGGTATCGATGCGCGTGGCCATGAATGCGCGGAACGGTGCCAGCGACCGTTGGACGGCCGTCTCGACATCGATCGTTTCGTTGATCAACGGATCGATTCCGTCGCGCCACGCCGCGCTGAAGGCGGGCTCCATGACGAAATAGGTAAGGAACAGTGCAAGGCTGATGATCAGCATATTTGGCGGTGATTGCTGCAGCCCGATGCCCTGCCGCAGGATTGCCAGCACGGTCACGATGAAGGGGAAGCACGTGATCATGATGGCAAGCCCGGGTGCGAGGCTCAGCACGGTGATCAGCAGGATCAACTGGATGCTGCGCGCGGTAAGGGACTCACCCTCGCCCAGCGACAGCGATATCTCCTGTGCGGCGGCGGGATCGGCTGAAACGACCAGGACGATCGCGGCGACCCATGCAGCAGCGGGGCAACGCAACCTCATTCCAGGCCGTTTCTCAGATCCGCGACCTCGGTCAGGCGCACGGCGAGCTGGCCTTTCTGCTCTTCGCCGAGTTCCTCGAGTTCACCGCGTGCGATGAGCCGCTCGCCGACATAGAGTTCAACCGGGTCTTCGACGCCGCTGTCGAGCGGCAGGACAGTGTCCTTGCCCATCTGGATAAGGTCCCGGATGAGGGGCCGGGCCTTTCCGACCGAGATGGTGATCTCGATCGGCACGTTGGAGAAGGCGTTGCCGGTTCCGGTGCCAGACTGAACCGTGCTGCCGTTTGCATCGTCGGTCATGCTGTTTGCTCCTGCTGCTCCGAGAAAAAGTCGGAGACGGCGTGCTGGATTCCGGCCAGCACCGCGTCAAGGTCGATCTCGAGTTCGGAATTTCCAAGATTCAGGCCGACTTGGCCGGACGGTAGATCCGGGTCCTCCCGGATCGAAACCGGGAACCCGGGATCATCGGGCAAGGCCTTTTCGAGCGCGGCCCGATCGGTGTCGGATATGACGATCACGACCGGCGCGCCCGGCGTCTCGCGTATCGCCGACTGGGCGATTTCGACGATCCGCGCCCCGAGCGTTTCATGCGCGAGACGTGGCAGGACCGTTTCTGCCATTTCCGTCATCAAGGGGCCGATCGATTCCAGGATGTGTGCGTGCGCCTCATGATAGGTGAAGGAAAGCCGTTGCAGGTTTGCTGCAAGGTCGGCCGCCACGTGGTCTTCCCTTTGTGCCTGGGCGGCCGCGGAGTCATCCCAGCCGGCGCGGTACCCTTCCTCGAAGGCCTCGAGCCGGTATTCCTCCAAATCGGTTTCGTTCCCGGACGCGGCCGTGCTCGCCGGCACGGCTCCGAAATCCTCGAGTAGCCGGGCCAGGGTCATCGGGCGCCCTCCTCTCCGCCTTCCAGCCAGGTGCGCAGGATCTCGACGGTTTCCTCCTGGCGTTCACCGATCAGTTCGCGAAGGCGCGCGACCGCATCGTCGGCCCCGGAAGCAACCTCGGCCGGCGTTCCTTGGCCGGCGGGGGTTGCGTCATCATCGGGGCCCGCGATGACCTGCATGGGTGTTTCCGGGAATTCGCCGGATTCGACCTCGCCCGTCAGGGCCTCCGGCGTGTTGAATTCACCGGTTTCGGCCGTGTCAGAGCCCTGGCGCGTCACCGATCCCGGCGGAGCGAGCCGGGAGACATCCTGCGCTGGCCGTGAAAGCAACGGGCGGAGCACGAAGACACCGAGCAGCAGGGCCACAAGTGCGAGGACGGCCGTCTGGACGAGGGACATGACGTCGACTCCGGCACGTTGCACGAGAGAGGGTTCAGCCGCGGTGCCGGCGGGTTCCGCGGGTTCGAATGCCATGGTCTTCAACGTGATGACATCGCCACGCGACTCGTCGTATCCAACCGCCGAGGCGACGAGCTCGCGCAAAGCCGCGAGTTCCTCTTCGGTGCGCGGCTCGAAAACCTCATCCCCCGCATCCGTCACCCGGGTGGTTCCGTTGACAAGAACGGCGACGGTCAGCCTTTTCAACGCACCCGGCTGTCGTGTCACTTCGCGCTCGACCTCGGACACCTCGTAATTCACCCGTTCACGGGTTTCGCTGCCTTCGGTCGTGGATGTCTCGCCTGCCTCGGCGTCGCCATCCGGCAGGTTGGAGGCCACAGTCACCTGGCCACCGCCCTGATCGGACGCGGAATTGGTCCGCTCCTCGGTATCGGTGCTGATGGCGACCCGGCTGTCCGGGTCGATACGCCGCTCGCGAATCGTCTCGGCCTGCTTGACGACATCGAGGCTGACCTCGACCACGGCGTTGCCGCGCCCGACCCGGGCCTCGAGCAGCCGCAGCACCCTTTCGCGAATCGCGTCGGAGCGGTCCGTCCCGGAGTTCGCGGGCACGTCCTGGCCGGTGCCGACGAGACCACCGACACCGTCGATCACGGAGACATCCACGGGCGCAAGACCGGCGACCGCGGAAGCGACCAGGTATTTCAGGGCGCGCGCCTGGGCATGGGAAATGCCGCCGGGCGCGGTCGTGATGGCCACCGAGGCGCTTGGTTCCACGTCGCGCTGGAAGGGGTTGGACCCGGTCGTCGCGATGTGCACCCGCGCCGATTCAACCGACGGGGTCGACAGGATCGTGCGGGCGAGCTCGCCCTCCTTGGCACGCCAGTACGCGGCATCGAACATCTGCGACGTGGTTCCGAAGCCTGACAGCCCATCGAGCAATTCGTAGCCCTTGGTGGAATTCCGGGGCAGCCCCTCTCCCGCAAGCGTCATGCGCAGCTTGTCGCGCCGTGCGGCATCCACGAAGATCGAGTTGCCCCTGATCTCGTAGGCGACGCCACGCTTTTCGAGGGCAGCCACGACTTCACCGGCCGCGCCCCCTTGCAGACCGGAATACAGCAAGTTCATGCTCGGCGATGCCGCCATGCGAGCCAGCAAGAGAACCGCCACGAAAGCGGCCACCGTTGCGGCGATGACGATGCCGCGGCGACGCATGTCCAGCGTCCTCCACACGGTCGTGATCTGCTGCACCTTCTGCCCTCCTGCGCTGCGGTTTTCTACCGGGCGGTGCGGTGATGTTTCGGCGATTCCGCTTAACAATCGGTTAGCCAATGCCGGCCTATAGTGTCCCGGTACGCAACGGAGGGGCCAAAGCATGGCGGATGCTGCCGATGCCGAAGATGCAGGGGCGACCAAGGGCTCGAAACGGCTTTTGTTCGTGTCGCTTTTCCTTGCTCTGTCGGGTGCGATTTCTGGATTCTACATAGCCTTTTCCGGCATGCTTCCCTTCGACGCCGCGGTGAAGGATGCAACGGGCAGCGACAAGGCCGAGAAGCCGGAAAAGGCAGTGGTCGAACTGGGGGACGTGGCCTTCGTTCCCCTCCGGCCGCTGGTGATTTCCCCAAGCGGCTCCGACGCGGGCCAGCACCTGCGGTTTCAGGCACAACTCGAAGTGCCGAGCGCGTACAAGGCCGAGGTCACACGCCTGATGCCGCGCGTCGTCGATGTGCTCAACAGTTACCTGCGCGCCCTCGAGGTGCAGGATCTGGAGGACAACTCGGCCCTGGTGCGCCTGCGCGCCCAGATGTTGCGGCGCGTCCAGATCGTGACGGGGCCGGAGCGTGTTCGCGACCTCCTGATCATGGAATTCGTTCTGAACTGAGGACAGAAAATGGAACTGATTGCCGACATCCTTCTTGTTGCCGGGGCGCTCGGCGCCGGTGTGTACTGCTATGTGCTGGCGCGACGGTTGAGCCGGTTCAACGATCTCGAGAACGGCGTTGGCGGTGCGGTCGCCGTGCTATCGGCCCAGGTCGATGATCTGACGAAGACACTCGAGGCCGCGCAGACCACAGCAAATGAATCCACGCGGTCGCTGGACGGTCTGACGGACCGCGCCGAGAACGTCGCCAAGCGGCTGGAGCTGCTGGTGGCCTCCATGCATGACCTGCCGGAAGAGCCCGGTCAAACCGCGGCGGATGATGCCGGGGATCAAGGGGGCGCTGTGTTCCAGCACGCGCGCGGTGCTGACCGGGCGGCTGTTCGATGATACGGCGGCGGGCAACATCGGGGCGGCCGGGTCCACCCGGTCGTGGCACGCTCGTCACGGTGGGCCTGTTGCTGGTCGGCTCGGCCGTGCTGCGGATCGGGCACGATGCCGGGCAGGCATTTGCGCAGGAGACCGCGACAGGCCCGCAGACTGGCGAGACCCGCGCGAACGGCCCCGAAGCCTGTGAGACGCCCGACGACATGCGAGCCTTGCTCGAGGCGTTCGAGGCACGGGAAACCCGTCTCGAAACGCGCGAGGCGGAGCTGCGCGACCGGATGCAGGCCCTGCGTGTCGCTGACAGGGAGGTTTCCCGAAAACTCGCGGCCCTCGAGGCGGCCGAGGCGGAGCTGCGCGACACCATTGCGCTCGCCGAATCGGCATCGGCCGACGATCTCGACCGCCTCACGAAAGTCTACGAGAACATGAAGCCCAAGCAGGCCGCCGCGCTCTTCGAGGAAATGGACCCGGCCTTCGCCGCCGGATTCCTCGGGCGCATGCGCCCGGATGCCGCGGCCGAGATCATGGCCGGCCTGAGCCCTGCGGCCGCGCACAGCTTCAGCGTGGTTCTCGCCGGACGCAACGCCAACGTGCCCAGGGAATGAAGCACGAAGGCTCAGCGTTTCTTAACGCACCGGTGCCAGACTTCCGCTCGAAAAAGGGGATGAAACGCAGATGCTCGGATTTATCGGTATCCTGGTTATCTTCGCCATGGTCTTCGGCGGCTATCTCGCGGCCGGCGGCAAGTTCGGAATCATACTGCAGGCCCTCCCCTTCGAGATGATGATCATCGGCGGCGCGGCTGTCGGGGCGTTTCTCATCAGCAATGACATTCCCGCCGTCAAGCAGACGGCGAAGGACATCGGAAAGGTCTTCAGGGGGCCGAAGTGGAAGCCCGGGGATTACCGCGACCTGCTGTGCCTTCTTTTCGCACTCATCCGGCTCGCACGTCAGAACCCGGTGGCGATCGAGGAACATGTCGAGGCGCCGCATCAGTCCCCGATCTTCGGTCGCTATCCCAAGATACAAGCCGACGACGAGGCCGTGTCGCTGATCTGCGACACGCTGCGGTCCGCATCCATGAATTATGACGATCCGATGCAGGTGGAGGAAGTGCTTGAAAAGCGCATGGAGGGAAACCTCGCGCACGCGCTGCATTCCAGTCACGCCTTGCAGACCATGGCGGACGGATTGCCCGCCCTCGGAATCGTGGCGGCGGTCCTCGGGGTCATCAAGACGATGGCGTCCATCGACCAGCCGCCCGAGATCCTCGGCAAGATGATCGGCGGCGCGCTCGTCGGAACCTTTCTCGGGGTGTTCCTGGCCTACGGCCTGGTCGGACCTTTCGCCGGTAAGCTCAAGGCCGTGGTCGAGGAGGACGGGCATTTCTACCAGCTGATCCGCGAGGTCCTGGTTGCGAACCTGCACAATCACTCGACCAACCTGTGTATCGAGGTCGGCCGCCAGAACACGCCGTCGCACTACCGTCCCGCGTTCTCCGAACTCGAGGATGCGTTGAAAAGCGTCAAGCAGGAGGCTGCATGACCTCTTGGGTTTTCCGGCTGCTGGCGCTGTCCATCCTCGCCTGCGGGTCTCCTGCCCTGGCTCAGACCGTGACCGTGCGCTCCGGAGAGCACGAGCGGTTCTCGCGTCTGGTGTTCGATCTGCCCTCTCGGATGGACTGGCAGCTTTCTCCCACAGGCGATGGCAGGGAACTCAGCCTTGCCCGGCAGGATCTTGTTTTCGACACCAGCGAGGTGTTTTCCCGCATCCCCAGAACCCGCCTTTCGGGGTTGTCGGTGGATGCCGAAACCGGGACCATCCAGCTGTCCCTTGCCTGTGATTGCACCGTGAACGGGTTCTGGTACGGGGAGTCGTTTCTGGTCATAGACATCGAGTCACCCGAGGAGGGCGAGGCGGAGCGGGCGGAACGCCCGGCGCGGCCTTCCCGGGACGCTTTCGAGAGCCCGTCACCCGTTGATCAAGGCAGCGAGCGTGCAGATGGCAAGGGGAATGATCCGACCGGAGCGCAATCGACCAGTTCCGGTGGGCCGACCGAACTGGCGCTCGAACGCCTGGTCCCGCCAGGGGAGCCTGACGCGACCGGCAATGCGCCTGCAACCGCTGGTCGCCTTTCGGTGGCGCGCGACCGCCTGTTGCGCAATCTGGCGCGCGCGGCGTCTCAGGGGCTGCTGACGCCGCTCGACCGGACGCAGGCGAAAGAAAAGCCCGCAGTCGATGACCAGGTGCCGGAGCGGTCACCCCAGGGCCGCGCTCCCGACGCGTCGGCAAAGGAGATGAAGCCCTCCGTTCCCGAGCCGCCGGATCGGCGCACGCCGGCGGGGCTTGCGAATCTCAAGGCCCAAAGCACCGTGGACCGGGATTTCCGCGCACGCTACCCGGAAACGGAACAGACCCGTGACGGCGAGTTCTGTCTCGACGCGGAAGAACTTGCCATCGGGGAATGGGCCGATGACGGCGGGTTCGGCAATCAGCTGGGCCGCCTGCGCGCGCAGTTGACCGGGGAACTCGGGGAGACCTCGCCGGACACCGCGCTCGCGCTCGCGCGATTCTACCTGCATTTCGGTTTCGGGGCGGAGGCCGGGCAGGCCTTGCGTTTCGTGGAGTTGCCTGCGCGAACGCATTCCGTGCTGACCGCCCTCGCGCGGATCATGGAGGACGGGCACGCCGGGGCGGAAAACATCCTGGCCGACCAGCTGTCGTGCGACTCGCCGGCCGCGTTCTGGTCGGTTCTGTCACACGAACGTCTGCCGCGTGGCCGGGCGATCGATACGGACGCGGTGTTGCGCACCCTCAGCGGGCTGCCGCAGCACCTTCGCCCGTATCTTGGCGGCATGCTGGCGGACCGCTTCATGAACGCCGATCGCAAGGCCAGTGCGCGCGACGTGTTGCGAATACTGGATCGCGCGCCCGCCGAAGCGCATGCACGAGCGAGACTGGTTCACGCCGAGATCGCCCTGGCGGACAACGAGCACGAAGTCGCCGAGTCGCAACTTGACGATGTTGCAAGGGCGGGCAAGCCAGCGTCGGCGCGTGCCGTTCTGCGCAGGATCGAGAGCCGACTTGCGCGAGATGCAGCCATCTCATACGAAACCGCGCAACTCGCCGCCGCGCTCGCCACAGAGCATCGGGGCACGCCGCTTGGACGAGACCTCGAACGCGCCCAGATCCTTGCCGCTGCGGCGTCGGGGGCTTTCGAAGAAGCCTACGCGCATCTGGACCGGATCGAAACGCGTCGGGGTGCGCTTGCTTCCGACGGCGTGCCGTCGGAGTTGCTGGCACTTATGGCCGAAACCGCTGACGACGTGACTTTCCTGCGGTTTGCAGCAGCTCGTCATCCCGAAGGCGGTGAGATGCCGGCGCCGCAAGCGGCCAATGCCGCGGCCCGTCGTCTGCTGGAACTCGGCTTCACGAAACCCGCGGCGCGCTACCTGGAAACAGAGGCGGAGGGGGCCGCGCGACGTGAGCAACGGCTTTTGCGCGCGGAGCGGTTCCTGCAGTTGCGGTTGCCGCGCCAGGCGGAGGCGGCTTTGTTGGGTCTCTCCGGAGATGCCGCAAACAAGCTGCGGGCCCGGGCCAGAAGCATGGCGGGGGAGCATGGCGCCGCGCATGCCTATTACCAAGCGCTGGGAGAACCACGGAAAGCCGAGCGCGAAGCGTGGCTCGGCGGCGATTGGTCCGCCCTGCGCGATAGCGAGAACGAAGTGCTCGCTCGCATTGCACGGTTGGCAACAGGGGATCCCGGCGCCGACGACGTTTCTGCCGGAGCAACACAGAACGGCGCTCTGGCGCGGAAACGTCACCTGATCGAGGATGCGGGTGCCACGCGGGCCAGCATGGAGGCGCTGTTGCGCACGCGCATTTCGCCCGAAGCCTCCACCGAATGACGCGTCAGGCTCCGACCCGGCCGACACTTACCGAATCGCAAGAAATACGGCCTATCGATTGGGCCAGCGACAGAATGCGCTTTCGCGAGTAAGACCCAATGCAGGCCCTGCAGAATGCAAAACAGGCTCTTTTCGCGGGCACACGTGTCCCGCTCGCTCGTGCAATCGACAAGGCAACGGGCGCGCGGCCGGGGATGCTTTCCCTGTTGCTCCTGACGGGACTGCTTGCCGCGCCGGTGGCGCACGCGAAACAGCCGGCCCTTTGCGACCGCGCCGCGGAAAACGCATCCGCGGAGTCCGGTGTTCCGATCGACGTCATGCACGCAATCACGCGCACCGAGACCGGGCGCAGGCGCGGCGATGAACTCATGCCCTGGCCGTGGGCCGTGAATATGCGCGGTCAGGGCCGGTGGTTCGAGACGCGCGACGCCGCGAGTGCCTACCTCCGCGCGCACCGCAAGAACGGCGCACGGAACTTCGACGTGGGATGTTTCCAGATCAACTACCGCTGGCACGGCCACGCCTTCACGTCGGTCGATCAGATGCTCGAACCGGCAGCCAACGCGCGGTACGCGGCGGCGTTTCTGGCGCGTCTCTACCGGGAAACCGGAAGCTGGCCTGCCGCGGCGGGGGCCTATCACTCCAGAACCCCCGAACACGCCCGCCGCTACAAGGCGCGTTTCCAGTCGATCAGGCGGGCGCTGGCGGAAAGACCGGCCGCGCCGGAAGTCGGTTCTCCTGCGGTGACACCCTCTTCCGGGCTCTCAGCGTCGGCGAACCGGTTCCCCCTGTTACAAGACGGCAACGGCGCATCGGCCCCGGGCTCGCTGGTTTCCCTGACCGATACCCCGGCCCGGGCGCTGATCAAGCTGGACCAACGCGGCGAGGGATTCTGAAACATGCTCAAGCTCTCCGCGCGCGCCGTGTTCCAGCCGACCGTCCTGCTGGCTCTGGCCCTGATGGCCGTGATCGTGATGATGATCCTGCCGATGCCGCCATGGGTGCTCGATGTCGGGCTTGCCGGGTCGTTCGCACTTGCGATCCTCATCTTCACGGTGACGCTTTTCATCGAGCGGCCCCTGGACTTCTCGGCTTTCCCCACGGTGCTCCTGGCCTCGTTGATGTTGCGGCTGTCGCTCAACGTGTCGTCAACCAAGCTGATCATCGGCGAAGGGCACACGGGAACGAATGCGGCGGGCGATGTCATCCAGGGATTCGCGCAGTTCGTGATGGGCGGCAGCGTCTTCCTCGGCCTCGTTGTCTTCGGGGTCCTTTTGATCGTGAATTTCATGGTCATCACCAAGGGCGCGGCGCGTATGGCCGAAGTCGGTGCGCGTTTCGCGCTCGACGGCATGCCGGGCAAGCAGCTGGCGATCGACAGCGACATGTCCGCCGGCGCCATTGACCATGCCGAGGCCAAGGCCCGGCGCGAGACAGAGCAACAGGAGACCACCTTTTTCGGCTCGCTCGACGGGGCCTCCAAATTCGTGAAGGGCGATGCGATCGCGGGCCTGCTGATCACGCTTCTGAACCTCGTCATGGGGCTCATCATGGGCACGGTCGTGCACGGCATGGCACTGTCGACCGCCTTTGAGACATACGCGATCCTGACCGTCGGAGACGGGTTGGTGACGCAGATCCCGGCGGTGGTCATCTCCATCGCCTCGGCACTGCTCCTGGCGCGCGGTGGCACGACGGGGGCCACCGACCTGGCGATCGCCGGGCAGCTGGGCCGGCACCCGGCCGCGATGGCGACGGTCGCCGTGCTGATGGTGCTTTTCGGCCTTGTGCCGGGGCTTCCGTTCCTTCCCTTCACGCTCGGAGGGGTGGGGCTCGGTGCCGCGGCACTGATGATCTACCGGCGTGATCACACCGGTGCGGAGAACCAAGCGGGAGACACCCCCGAGCAACCTTCGGATGCGGCGCGGCCGTCCATGGGCGACATTCTGGAGTTGGACGACATCCACGTCGAGTTCGCGCCGGACCTGGTCAACATGGTGCTCGATCCGGGTACGGGGCTCGATGCACGGATTTCGAACATGCGCAATCACGTGGCCACCACCTTCGGGCTGGTCCTGCCGGAAATCAGGTTGACGGACGATCCGTCGCTGGCCTCGGGCACCTACGTGATCCGCATCCAGGGCGTGGAGCAGGCCCGCGCCGTCCTGCGCCCTGAACAGGTTCTGATGCTCGAGTCGGAGGCAAATGACGATCCGCCGCCCGGTGAGGCCGTCGAGGAGCCCGTCTACGGTGCACCGGCGCGCTGGATCGCCGAAAACTCGCGGGACGCGGCGGCGCTCTCGGGGGCGACGACGATCAGCCCGGGAGAGGTGCTGGCCACGCATCTGCTGGAAACGATCAAGAAGAACCTCGGCCGGTTGCTGACAATGAAGGTGATGCGGCGGTTGCTCGACGAGTTGGTCAACCTGTCCGACCCCACGCGCGCCGAGGCGAACCGCAAGCTGCTCGATGAAATGATCCCGGACCGGCTCCCGCCGGACCTGTTGCATGCCGTTCTGCGGATGCTGCTCGACGAACAGGTCTCGATCCGCAACCTGCCGCTCATCATGGAGGCCGCCGCGGAGGCAAGGCAAAGCCATTCCCAGCCCGAAGCGATCTGCGAACACGTTCGCCAACGCCTGGGGTTCCAGCTGGTCGCGCAGTTGCAGCGCGAGGACGGAACCCTGCCGCTGATCCAGCTCGCGCCCGAATGGGAGGATACCTTTTCCACCTACCAGGTCGGCGGTGACCGGGCAAACCCCGACGTGGCGCTTCCGCCCGAGGTCTTCGGCACGCTGACGTCCGGGGTTTCCGAACAGATCGAGAAGGCCGCCGAACAGGGGATATATCCTGCGCTCGTGACCTCCACGCCGCGGCGCCGCTTCCTGCGGACGGTCCTGTTCGCGCGCCGGATTTCGAACCCGGTGCTTTCTTTCGAGGAGATCGGCCTCGATGCGAAACCGGCGCTTGTCGGGACCGTGGCAGCATGACCGGGTCTGCCGCCCTGCTCGCGCCGGTGCAAGAGGTCCTGTGGCTGTATTTCGTCGTCTTCCTGCGGGTGGGGCCCGTCATGTCACTCTTCCCCGGTTTCGGCGGACGTTCGGTGCCCGTGCGCATCAAGCTGGCGTTGGCACTGGCTTTCACGGCGCGGTCGCGGCGGATGCCGGCTGGGCCTGGCTCGTCCTGACCGAGACCGCGGCGGGCCTGATCCTCGGGATCGGGCTTCGGCTGTTTCTTCTCGCGCTTCAGACGGCAGGGTCGATCGCGGCGCAGGCCACGTCGCTTGCGCAGATCCTCGGCGCGGCCGGGGCCGCGCCCCTGCCGGCGATCGGGCATCTCCTGACGGTTGCGGGGCTGTCGCTGGCGATGATCCTGGGCCTGCACGTTCATGTCGCCGAGACCCTGATCCGAACCTATGACGCGCTGCCCGTGGGCGCGATGCCAGATCCGGCGGACGTGGCCGACTGGGGCGTGCAGCAGGTCGCGGCGGCCTTCGCCCTGGCCTTCACGCTGGCGGCTCCCTTCGTCATCGTCTCGGTTCTCTACAATCTGGCGCTGGGCATCATTAACCGTGCCATGCCCCAGTTGATGGTTGTCTTCGTGGGTGCCCCGGCCATAACCGCCGCAGGTCTTGTCCTGCTGCTCCTTCTGGCGCCGGCGATGCTGACCCTGTGGTTCGAGGCGATGCGCGGCTTTCTGGCGGATCCGTTCGGCGGCGGACCATGACCGGTGGCGAGGACGAAACCGACAAGTCGCATGAGCCCACGCGCCACAAGCTGGAAGAGGCGCGCAGGAAGGGCGAGGTCGCGCGCTCGGCCGATCTGAACACGGCGGCCGCCTACGCCGGGTTCCTGCTGGCGGCACTGGCGATCGGACCCGCCTCGGTGGAACACCTGGGCATCCGGCTCATGGCCCTGATCGACCGATCCGATGCGCTGTCCGACAGGTTGTTCCATGACCCGGGCACCGCGTTGCTCGGTGGCTTGGTCGGCGCAGTATCGGTGGCGCTGGCCGGCTGGTTCCTGATCCCTGCCGGTCTCGCCCTGGCGTCCGTTCTGGCGCAACGGAGTTTCGTGGTGGCGCCCACGAAGCTTGCACCCAAGCTGTCACGCATCAGCCCGGTCAGCAACGCGAAGAACAAGTACGGGCCGTCGGGTCTTTTCGAATTCGCCAAGAGTGCCGCGAAACTGATGCTGTACTCGGTGCTGCTCTTCGCGTTCCTCGTCTACCGGTTCTCGGACATGGCCGGCGCGTTGCACGCCGGGCCGGCGCCGGCCGCGGCACTGATGGGGCGCATGATGATCGAGTTCATGGGGGTCGTCGTCGTGATCGCCATCGGCATCGGGGCGATCGACTATATCTGGCAATACCACGACCACATGCGGCGCAACCGGATGTCGCACCGCGAAGTGAAGGAAGAGCACAAGCAGCACGAGGGTGATCCGCACATGAAGCAGGAGCGGCGACAGCGCGGGCAGGAGGTCGCGGCGTCGCGCATGATGGCCGAGGTGCCCGAAGCCGATGTGGTCATCGTCAACCCGACCCACTATGCCGTCGCCCTGCGCTGGAGCCGTGAGCCGGGCACCGCGCCTGTCTGCGTGGCCAAGGGCGTCGATCACATTGCCCGCGCGATTCGCGAACTTGCCGAGGAAAGTGGCGTGCCGCTGCGCCGCGACCCGCCGACAGCGCGCGCGCTGCATGACACCACGCGGATCGGTGAGGAAATCGACCCCGCTCACTACCGCGCGGTGGCCGCGGCGATCCGCTTCGCCGAGGCCATGCGCCGCGGGAGCACCGCAGGCCGGAGACGCGCGCCGTGAGCGATATCGTCCGTCTCGCTGGCGCGCTGTACGAGATGGAGCAGGCGCGGATGCATGAAACCCTGCGCGAGGAGGCCGCGCTGAGGGAGGACCTCGGCCAGCTTGATGCTCACTGGCACGATACCACGGCCACCGCCGCGCGCGCGATCGGTGCCGATGTGCTCTGGCAAGGATGGGTGGCGCGCCGGCGCGCCGAACTCAACTCCAGGCTGGCCGCGGTGCTCGCGCAAAAGGAGAAGCACATTGCCGCGCTGCGCGCCGCGAACGGCCGCAAGGTCGCGGCGGAGCGACTCGCGGAGCAAATGGAACGTGACGCCGCCCGTGACATCCGGCGGCGCCGGGCGGAGGAACAGCAACGTCTTGCCGTGATACGAAGTTGGTCCGACCGGTGAACGCCTGCGCGTGCAGTCAGACGTCCTGTCTCGCGATATCGAGAATCAGCACATCCGTGACCGACTCGCCGATCACCGCGAGCGCAGCGTCGTTGAGCGCGCCGCGCAGGATGTCGAGCTTGTTGTTGTCGGTGAAGGCGCCGCGGAAACCGCCCATGTTGGCATGGTCGAACAGCACGCGCAGGAAGGCATCGCGCAGCTTGGGTTCGCGTTTGTAGACGGTCTCGGTGAGCCCGGCGGCAACCTCGACGCTCAGCGACAGGACGACAAGCCCCGTCACCATGTCGTCTTCCATGAGGGGGACGACGAACTGGTTGTTCAACTTGACGTATTCGCGGTCGGCCTTGCGGCCAGAGGTCTCGGGCGCGGCCTTTCGGCCTGTGTCTGCCCGGGTATCGACCTGCCCGGCACAAGCACAGGCGTCTGCGTTCGTTGCCGTCTCGGGCGCCGGGCGCAGCGCGAAGCCAGCGGATACGCCGCCGCCGATGCCGGCCAGCACGAGAAGAACTGGAAGTAGTCTTCGGATCATGGGCGCCTCTCAGAATGGCAGGATCATGTCGAGCACCTGCTGGCCGGGGCGGGGCTGCTGCACGTCGCTGATATGGCCGCGCCCGCCGTAGGAGATCCGGGCCGAGGCGATCTTGTCGTAGGTGATCTCGTTCTGGCGCGAGATATCCTCGGGCCGAACGTACCCGGACACGAGGAGTTCGCGGATCTCGAAGTTCACCCGCACCTCCTGCAATCCCTCTATGGCCAGCACCCCGTTTGGCAGAACCCGCGTGATCGTGGCGGCGATCCGCAGGGTCAGCTTTTCGTTGCGCTTCACCGACCCGTCGCCGTCCGAGGCGCTGGAGGATTCCACCGAAACTGCGTTGCCGAGTGTCGCACCGTCGGGCAGGTCAGGGTCGATGCGCTGCGGCAGACCGAATAGCTGCGGGATGCCGAGGCTTTCCGAGCCGGAGCGCGAACGCGATGTCGAATTCGAGATCTCGGCTTGCTCGTCGATTTCTATGACGACTGTAAGGATATCGCCGCGGCGCCTCGCGCGCCGATCGCCGAGAAGCGAATCGCGCCCGCGCCGCCAAAGAGACGCGTGATCGGCAGCCTCACGGCGGTCGACCGTTCTGGGCATCCCCGGATGGAACATTGCCGTCTGCTCGGCCGAGCCTGTCGTGGGCGTGAAGCCGGGGGGGCGGCCCAGGTGATCCACGCGCGCACAGGCGGCCAGCACGAAGGCAAGCGTGATAAAGAGCACAAGCTTATGCAATGTCATCTCCCCAGGCCCTGTCGAGACACCCGTACCGTGCCATCCGGCTCGACGGTGCCGAACAGTGTGGTGCGGGAGGAAAGGTTCATCACGCGCACCCTTTCGCCCGGACCGGCCCGCGACAGCGACCGGCCCTCTGCCGAGATGTGCAGACCCTCGCTCTCGAAGACGATGGGGACGATCTGGTTACGCTCGATGATGGCGGGCGGCCCGATGTCACGCGGGCGAACCGGACGCCCGGCGTAAAGCGCGACGCGGGCTTCCTTGCCGACGACCTGGTCGACCGACGTGGCCGCGCCCGCGATTTCGATGTTCTTGACCACGACATCGGCGGGCGAGATCACCGCCTGCGCGCGGATCGTGCGGGCCGCGAGCACGGTGTCGGCCGCGGCGGTACACGCCACCAGCAGGCAAAGCGCCGTCAAGCCGAGCAAACGCGATGTCATCAACGGACCTGCGTCGTCGCGCCGAGCATCTGGTCGGCCGCCGAGATGACCTTGGAGTTGAGCTCGTAGCCGCGCTGCGCCTCGACCAGTTCGGTGACCTCGCGGACGGGGTCGACCGAGCTGTCCTCGAGGTACCCCTGGCGCAACGTGCCGAGACCGTCCTCGCCCGCCGTGCCGACAAGTGGGGGGCCGGAGGCTTCGGTTTCGGCGAACAGGTTGCTGCCCAATGCTTCGAGGCCCTTGGGGTTGGTGAAACCGGTCAGGCCGATCTGGCCGATCAGCTGGGCCTCGGCCGCGTCCCGGAAATAGACATAGACCTCGCCGTCGGCATTGATCGACAGGCGCCGCGCGTCGTCGGGTATGACGATCTCGTCGGAGAGCGCGTGGCCGTCGGAGGTCACGATCACGCCCTCGGCGGAACGCTTGAGTGACCCGTCGCGGGTATAGGCGAGCTGACCGGAGGGCAGTTCGACCTCGAGATAACCCGCACCGTCGATCGCGACGTCGAGGTCCCCGTTGGTCTGGGTGAGCGAGCCCTGCGAGAGCTGAACCGAGACGGCGGCAGGCCGCACGCCCAGGCCAAGCTGAACGCCGGTCGGCAGGACGGCCCCGTTCGAGGCGCTTACGGTCCCGGCCCGGGCATATTGCTGGTAGTGCAGGTCCGAAAACTCGGCCCGGCGCGCGTTGTAGCCCGTTGTCGACATGTTGGCGAGGTTGTTGGAAATCGTTTCGACCCGCATCTGTTGCGCGGCCATTCCTGTGGCGGCGATTTTCAGGGCGCGCATCGGCTGCTCCTTTCGTTAACGGAAGAATGTCTTGAGGGCACCGCGCAGCCGTTCGTTCTCGGCGTCGAGGAAGCTCTGCCCCATCTCGTAGGCGCGCTGCACCTCGATCATCCGGGCCATCTGCCCGACCGGATCGACGTTGGAGGCCTCCAGGAACCCCTGGACAACCCGGGCGTCGTCGGCCGGGGCGATACCTGCCTCGGAGCGGAACATGACGCCGTCTTCGCGCACCAGCCCAACCGGGTCGACCGGCCGGACGAGCGCGATCTGTGCCAATGGCCGGCCCTGCGCGCTCAGCGTGCCATCCGCTGCCAACCCGAGGTCGGTGGCGCCGGGTGGCACGAAGACCGGCGCGCCGCCGGCGTCCAGCAAGCGGTGCCCGTCATTGTTGACGATATCGCCCGCCGCGGTCAGTGCGAAACTGCCGGCCCGTGTGAGCCGCTCACCCGCCGGGGTTTCGACGAGAAAGAAGGCTTCGCCCTCGATCGCGAAATCGAGGGAGCCGCCGGTCTTGGTGAGGGTCCCCTGCGCCATGGACGTGCTGCGCGCATTGGCCGTCGCCATCGACAGGGAGGGCGCGTTGTCGAGCCGCTGCACGTGTTCGGCGAAAACGAGCCCTTCCTGGCGGTAGCCGGTCGTCGCGGCGTTCGCGATGTTGTTGGCCACCACCTGCATCTCGCGCAGTAGCCCGGCTTGCCGGGTCAGCGTGGCATAGCCTGCGATTTCCATTTCAGCCTCCTGTGATCAAGGGGATCAGCCGGTCCTGGAAGAAGGCGACCAGCGTCTGGGTCATGAAGCCCATGGAGACCCAGAACACGAGCACGATGGCCCCGAGCTTGGGCACGAAGGTCAGCGTGAGTTCCTGGATCGAGGTCAATGCCTGGAACAGCCCGACGAGGAGGCCCGCCAGGAGCGCCACCATCAGGATGGGAAACGAGACCAGAACGGCGGTCCAGAGTCCCTGGCGGAGGGTGTCGAAGAAGACGACCTCGTCCATCATTGCTCACACGGGCATCCGCAGGATGTCCTGGTAGGCCTTCACGACCTTGTCGCGCACGGTCACGGCGGTTTCCACGGCCAGTTCCGTCTGTGCAAGCGCCTGCACCAGTGCGTGGGGGTCGACGCTGCCGGTCATCGCCGCCTGGGCCGTTTCCTCGCCGTTCCGCAGGGTCGCGGCGAAGTCCTTGGCAAGGCCCGACAGACCTTCCTGGCCTTTTCCGGCATCGGGTTCGGTCGTCGGCCGTGCGGCGGCGTAAGCCTTGGCGGCATTGACGGATGCGATGGTCATGTCGTGTCTCCTGTTACCGGCGGAGGAGGTCGAGCAGGCCCGACGACATCTTTCGGGTCTGTTCGAACATCTTCAGGTTGGCCTCGTAGCTGCGCTGGGCTTCGCGGGCGTCGGCGATCTCGATCATCAGGTTGACGTTGGACCCGAGGTAATGGCCGCTTGCGTCGGCCATCGGGTGGCCGGGATCGTAAATCCGGGTGAGTTCGCTCCGGTCGAGGGTGACCGGGCCGGTGCGCACGCGTCCCGGAGTGTCCCCCGTGCCGACCTGGGATTCGAACGAAACGGTCTTGCGGCGATAGCCGGGCGTGTCGGCGTTGGCGATGTTCTCCGACAGGTGACGCAGGCGTTGCGCCTGTGCGCCGAGGCCGCTGGCGGAGACCGAAAGGGCGTTCTTGAATTCGCTCATCGAGAGCCTCCTATCGGTGTCCGACGGCGGTGCGCAGAATATTGAGTGAAGACTTGTAGATCGCGATCGCGCGGTCGTGCTGGCGCTTGACCGCGACGGCCTTGAGCATCTCGTCCTCGAGCGTGACGCCATTGCCGTTCGGGTTCGTCGGCTGATCGTCGCGCCGTATGACGGTCGCAGACAGTGTCCCGGCGCTGTCCGTGAGGTGCCCGGCCCGCGTGGCGCGCAGGGCGAAGGGGCGCGTTGTCCCATCGACCATGTCCTTGAACGCCGGGATGTCGCGGGCGGCATAGCCCGGGGTGTCGGCGTTGGCCATGTTCCGCGCGACGACGGCCTGGCGCGTGCCGGCGTGGACCGCCATCGCATGCGCCGTTCGGAAGACTTGCAGGTTCTCGAACATCGGGGCTTCTCCCTCGATTGGCTTCAATCAAGGCTTAACCGTGATTCCTTTAGAAACCGTTTTCAGGAAATGAGCGGAGCGCACGATGGGCCGGGACGACCTTGCCAACCTGCAGGCTGAGATCGCGACACTGGCGGTGGATCGCCCCTTGGGGCGGGTTTGTGCCGTGGAGGGTGACGCGCTGCGCATCTCCGGCCTCGAGGGGCGCGCACGGCTGGGCGACCGGCTCCGGGTGCGGCGGAGTTCCGGCGGGTGGCTCTCTGGCGAGGCGGTCCAACTGGATCACGGTGCTCTTTTGATGCTGCCCGATTCTCCGCCTGCCGGGGTCGCGCTGGGCGACGGTGCACAGCTTCTCGGCCCGCTCGGGATCGCGCCGTCGGACAACTGGGTCGGGCGCGTGATCGATCCGTTCGGCCGGCCCCTCGACGGGCGGCCGCTGTTGCGCGGCCGCTGCCCGCGACCCCTGCGGGCGGATCCGCCGGAACCGGCGGACCGCCGGGCGCTGGGCGAACGGCTTTCCACGGGGATGGCCGCCTTCAACACCCTCCTGCCGGTGGTCCGAGGCCAGAGGGTCGGTCTTTTCGCGGGCTCGGGCGTGGGCAAATCGAGCCTTCTTTCGACCTTCGCGCGCAACATGGACGCGGACGTGGTGGTGGTTGCGCTTGTCGGGGAACGAGGGCGCGAGTTGCGGGATTTCACGGAAAGGGCGCTGGGCCCCGAGGGCATGCGGCGCGCCGTGGTGGTCGCCGCAACGTCGGACCGGTCACCGCTTGTGCGCAGACGTTGCGCATGGACGGCGATGAGCGTTGCCGAGCACTTTCGCGACCAAGGCCGGCACGTGCTGTTCCTCGTGGATTCGATCACGCGATTCGCCGAGGCGCACCGCGAGATCGCGACAGCGGCGGGCGAGTTGCCGGCGCTTCGCGGTTATCCCGCGTCTACGGCGCATGTGATCACTGCGCTTTGTGAACGCGCCGGGCCGGGCAGCGGGACGGCGGGCGACATCACGGGCCTTTTCAGCGTACTGGTCCCGGCCTCGGACATGGACGAACCCGTGGCCGACATCTTGCGCGGGGTTCTCGACGGGCACGTCGTGCTGGATCGCGGCATTGCCGAGCGTGGGCGATACCCGGCGGTGGACCTGCTGCGCTCTGTTTCGCGCAGCCTTCCCGGGGCCGCGAATGCCGCCGAAAACGAACTCATAAGTAAGGCGAGGCATCTTCTCGGTGTTCATGACCGCGCCGAGACCATGGTCAAGGCAGGGCTTTATGCAGAGGGGCGCGACCCCGAGCTCGACATGGCGGTGCGTGCCTGGCCGGAGCTTGACAGCTATCTGGCGGACACCGAGCGTGTGTCGGTCGAGAACAGTTTCGACCGGCTGGCGATGATCCTCAGGCGGGCCGGTGCCGTCGGCACGGCAAGGCAGGCAGGTCAATCCCGCGCCGGTGGCGGCGCGGCCGCGCAAGAGCGGACAGCGCCCGTTCCGGGGACGTCGTTTCAGGGCGCGCGCGAAGGCGCCTGAAGCAGGGTCAGCGCGATGGCGCCGCTGTCTGCGCCACCGGAAACCCCGTCGAGCTGGTTGCGGACCACGAACCTCTCCAGGATCCCCGAGCGCGTTTCCTCGTCTTCGAGCGCATCCAGGCTCTGCAGCCCGAGATGACGGTCGGCCCGTGCACGGAAGGTTTCGAGCTGCCGGTCGAGATCCAGTTGACCGAAGCTCTCCGGCAGGCCGAGGGCTGTCTCGAACACCTTCCGCAGCGGCGGCGTGCCCAGTATCCGGTACCAACGCGCGGTCTCGGTGGCATCCTCGTTCGCGATCCTCGCGAACTCGCGGTCTGCGTTCATCGCAAGACGCATCGCCTCGTCCTGCGTGCCGACGGCCGTTTCGAAGCCTTGCCGCCGGTAGAGGGCCGTTATTTCCGCGCCGAATCCCTGTTTCGCCGTACGTGGTGCTCCGCCGCCGGCGAATCCGAAGGCATCGGCGAAGCGCCTGTAACGGTCATCGGACAGCCTGTTGGCCAGTGCGTCCCGTGCCTGCGTTCCTTCCTCGAGGATCCGGCGGATGAAGAAACGGTTATCCAGATCGGCCTCCAGCCCGAAGGCGCCGAGCGCCACGCGCAACAGCCTTCGGTCTGCGACAAGGTCCTTGGCATGGCGCACGGTCCCGATGGTGTGCTCGAAATACTCGGTGTCGCGCGTGATCGCGGGCGTATTGGCGTGGGCCTCCATCTGCCGTGCACCGGTTTGTTGGAGAAACCGCCACCCGGCAAGGCCGCTTGCGGGTATGACAGGCTGAAAGCTCACCTTGCGCCGTGGGCCAGGAGCCGGTCTTCACGGGGGATCAGGGCGCGCAGACATTTCAGGACCTGATAGAACTGCCCTTCGAGCAACGCGTCGGTGGCCCGCGCGAGATGTGCGCGGCTGTCCGCATCGGTGAGAACCTGGCTGAGTTCCTCGATCCGCCGCAGGAGCTGCATCCGGGCGTTTTCGGGCGTCGTGTCGCCCGACAGGACGAGCTGCGTGGCGTAGCACACCCGCCGGACAGGCGTGTTGGCCTCCTCGGGGTGGATCGCGTCGCGCAGTCGAAGGATGTTGGCGTCCGGGGTGACGATGGAGAAGCGGGCGCGCCGCTCTCCGTTTTCGACAACGGCGCCGTTTATCAGCACGCGCTCGCGCGGCCCGAGTTTCAGGACCAGCCCGCTCATGCCGTTGCCCCCCGGTCCCGCAGCCCCTGCATCACGGCGGTGTTCACCTCGATGAGGACACTCGCGGAGGCGGTGCCGCCCAGGACTCTCGCGCTGTGGTCGTCGGTGAAGCGCGCCAGCGACAGCAGGCGCGCGCGCAGCTCTTCGGGCAACCCGTTGCCGTGACCGGCCAGATCGGCAGCCAGTATGGACCACAGGCGCCGGTTGTCGTGTACCGCGGCCGCAAGGTCGCCGAACGTTGTCCGGGGCCCGTTTTCGGCTTGCTGCAGGCGGCGGGTGACGCGGGCGAAGGCTTCGTATTCGGTGGCGCGCGGGGTACGGGTGGAGCGCCCGGCCTGGCCGTAGGCCTGTTGCGCGGAATGCATCGCGTTCACGTGGCGACCTTTCTGGTTTGGATTGGGTGAAGGCCCGGCGTGGTTCGGGGGAACGCGCGGTTCCCCCGATCCTCAGGTTACCGGAACAGTGCCAGGATGGACTGCGGCGCCTGGTTGGCGATCGACAGCGACTGGGTGGCCAGCTGCTGCTGGGTCTGCAACGCCTGAAGCCGGGCCGAGGTTTCCTCCATGTTTGCATCGACAAGGCTGCCGATTCCGGACTCCATCGAATCCGTCAGTTTGGAGACGAAGTCCGACTGCGTGGAGATCCGTGCCTGATCCTTGCCGAAGGACGCGGCAGCGTCGATCGAGGTCTGGATCAGGCTTTCGATGTTGGCCAGCGCACTGTTTGCGCCGCCGGACGTCGAGACATCGATGCTGGCCAGCGTGCCCAGGCCACCGGACCCGGCGTTGGTGTACTGGCCGCTCACCGAAAGCGAATTGGTCGCATCCGCGTTGGTCACCACGATCTGGCCCGCGGTTCCCGAGTCGTAGTCGACGGTGACGTTGGCGCCCGATTCCTCGATCGCGGTCTTGAGGCCCACGGAAACCACGTCGGCAGTCGTGGTCGATGCCATGTCCTCGGACGTCACGGTGTATGAGGCCGTATCGTTTCCGAGTTGAACGGTCAGCTTGTCGCCCGCCGACAGGACGGAATCGTCGATCGCGATGGTGCCGTTGTCGCTCGTGCCGCCATTGGCATCCATCGAGAAGCCGAAACTGTCGCCTTGGTCCGCAGAGACGCCGGTTGACCCGGCGAAGGCCGCCGCCGCGGTGTAGCCGCCGGTCGACAGGTCCTGGGCGTTGACCGTGATCGAGGACGAGGTGACGTTGCCCGATGCGTCGCGGTCGAGCGAGGCGAGGACATCGGTGCTGCCGGTGCTGCCGTCGACGAGATTGAGCCCGTTGAACTGTGCCGAACCGACCACCGAATTGATCTGGTCGCGCAGGGCGGCCACGTCGCTTTGCAGCTTGCTGCGGTCGACGTTGTCACCCTGGGCGGCGACGATCTTCTCCTTCATCTGGTTGAGCAGGTCGGTCGTGGTTTCCGCTGCATTCCGGGCCACCGCGACGCTCGATTCCCCAAGCGAGAGGCTTTCGGAGATCGCCTTGAACCCGGAAACGTCGGACTCCATGACCTTGGAGATCGCGAAGAGCGATGCGTTGTCCTTGGCAGTCGAGATTTCCTTGCCCGTTGAGATCATGTCCTGGGTCTTCGCGAGGTCCGTGTTGACCGATTTCAGGGTTTGCAGCGCGACCATCGCGCTGTTGTTGGTCAGAATGCTGGACATAAGCCTTGTTCCTTTAGCCTGCGGCGCTTTTGCGCCTGTGTACGTCCCGCCCCCGTCGGGGACGGCCTCGGGCGCCGTTCTGACGACCGCGGCGCGGGTATCGGCCCTGCCGCGCCACCCGTCACTGGGTGCGAGGCGACGATGGGGCTTCAACTGCTAAGGGAGTGCTAAGTCCTTTCCGGTCTCTATTTCGGATTTGAGTCAAACCTAGGCGCGTTTCTCGACTGTCGTGTCGATGGTTCCGCGGATGGTTCGGCGGCGTCCCGCTTCGTCGTAGGTCTCGAGCGATTCGCGGATGCGACGGAAGGCTGCGATGCGGCGGGCCACCCGCTTGAGACCATCGAGCGCGCCTTCGTAGAGAGCCTGGTTGTGCCTGGCCTTGTCTTGAAGTGCGGGCAGGTCTTGTGCTTCGGTCGGCGCGAGGGCGTTCAGCGCGGCGATCAGGGCTTCCTTTTCCTCGACGTGGCGTTCGAGTGTCTGAATATCCCCGCGCAACAGCGCGGCGCGCTCGGCATCGAGAATTTCATCCAGGCGCGTGATGAGGTGCTGGGCCGTGTCACCGGTCATGTTCCATCTCCTTCAGTGAATCTTGGAATATCGGGGCCAGTCCGAGCCCCCCGTTCTCCGCCATCTTCCGGGCGACGGCCTGTCTGTGGAACGACGCGAACTGCCCGCCAATGGCGCCCCCGCCGAATGCTTCGGCGTCTCCGAAACCTGTTGCCTTGAGCATTTCGGCGATGAAACTGGCCTCGAGCATTCGGGCGGCCTGCTGTGGCCGCGCGCCGCGTTTCGTTGCCCCCGAAGCCGGCATTCCCGGCGTGAGTTGCAAGTCGCCCGTCATCACGTCACCTCTCGTTCCAGCGATTTCATCCGATTTGACCCGAAGCCGGTAAAGAAGCGGTAACCGTCTCCTGTCATCGTTGGCAGTGCCGAAGATCGAAGGCGGAGCCGTCATGATTGACCCAACGCTGCAAGACATGCGGTCGGTGACCGGACCGGAACGTGTCACGCCGACATCGCAAGAACGGGACAAGCCGATCGACCCCGATGCGTTCGGCCGGATGGTGGGCCGTTCCCCGTCCGGTGACACCGGCCAGGACGGGGGGGCGCTCGAGGAACGGCCCCAACCCTCCCGCGCTGGCGGTCGCGAGCCGGAGGGCGAAACCGCGGAGCGTGGAAGCGAAACGGGGGAGAGCAGCCCCGGCGAAAGTCAGAGCAAGAAACGGAACGGGGACGTCGCGACGGGAACCGCCGGGCCACCCGCAACCGGACATGCGCCAACGCACGACCCGCAGAAACCCCGAACATCCGAAGCACCGCATGCCGCTACGGACAATGGACGGGGAGGTATGGCCCGGCCGCCAGATCCGCCGGCTGGCCCGAAGGGATTCCCGGCCGGTCAGCGGCCGAACGTCAATGCAAGCCACGTGCGCCACGGAACGCAGGCCGGACCTGACAGCGGCAAGCCCGACCTTGGCACCACACCGGAAAACACACCTCGGTCAGGAGAGCCTGTTACGGTGCCAAGCGGACGGTCGGCGGCAGAATTGTTGCGCGCCGGATTGCCGCCGCCGTCTTCAAGAGAAGATGCAGTCGGTCCGCATATGGCGCAAGGTGCGCCTGCGTCAGTGCAGCCGGCCGGAATGGAGGCTGTCCACGGCGACGTTGCACGCGTGCGCGAGGGGGCACTGCCGGGGCAGTCGGCGTCGCATGCACCATCTGCAGGGGTGAATCCCCCGACGCAGCACGGATCGGACACCGCTCGCGGTCATGGTGACGGGATGCCCCCTGCGTTCAGGAAATCCGGCGCGCCGACCGACCCGTTGCGCACCGCCCGAGAAGGGAGCATTGCCGGTGATGACGGCCCGCGATCTCCGAACACCATGACTGATTCGGGCCGGGAAACCGTTTCGGCCAACCCGGCCCAACCGGCAAGACAGCTGGTCGCCGGCCTTTCGCAGGTGCAAGGGCCCCTGGCCGGGGCGGAACCCGTGAGCCCGCACGCGGCCGGGACGGATGCTGTGGCGGACGCGCTTTCACCGGCGGACCAACGGATGCCGTCACCGCTTGGCGGCGTGAAAGCTGGGGCACCGATGGTGTTCCAGCGGCCGGAAGTCGCGCAGCAGATCGTCCATCAATTCGCCGAGATCATCCAGCAGTCGGGCGGCAAGGCCGTCGACGTCATGCTTCAGCCGGCCGAACTGGGGCGGGTCACTATTTCCATGACACTCGGGGAAGGGACGGTTTCGGTCAACCTCGCGGCGGAGCGTCCCGAAACGCTTGAATTGATGCGACGCCATGCGGCCCTTCTGGCGCAGGAATTCCGGGACATGGGGTACGAGCACAGCAGTTTCTCGTTCAGCGAGCGGTCTGCGGATCAACGGAATGCCCATGGCCGGGGCGAGGGCAATGAAAGCCACCCGGCGGAGGCGATGAACCCGCTGGAGACCGCGGGTGGCGAGCCGGCCACCCGAACCTTCCTCCATACCGACCGGATGGATATCCGGCTCTAGCCATCGAAAAGGGGCGCACATGGAAACGCAACCGCCAGACTCCGCGACCGCGACGACCCGGCCAGCCGGCCCTTCGGAGGCTGCTGCCCGCAACGGGCTGAGCGCGGATTTCGAGACCTTCCTGAAAATGCTCACCACGCAAATGCAGAACCAGGACCCGCTCAACCCGATGGAATCGCAGGAATTCGCCGCGCAGTTGGCCGCGTTTTCAACGGTCGAGCAGCAGGTGCAGACGAACGATCTTCTCCGTTCGCTCGGCGCGCAGATACAGGCGCAGGGTATCGCAGAGCTTTCCGCGGTGATCGGCATGACCGCACGCAGTCCGGCCCCGGTTCCCTTCGACGGGACACCGGTGCAAGCCCGGATAACCGTGGAGCCAAAGGCGGATCGTGCCGAGCTGGTCGTGCGTGATGCAGATGGCAGGGCGGTGTCGCGACAGGATATCCGGCCAGAGTCCGGCGTCTACACCTGGACCGGCACGGATCAGGCGGGCCAACGTCTTCCGGTGGGGTCGTATCTGCTCGATATCGAATCCTATGCGGGAGAGGAGAAACTGGCCACGCACGCTGTCGAAACCTATCAGCCGGTGGTTGAGGCCCGAAAAGAGAACGGGCAGACGATTCTCGTTTTCGAGAACGGCGCGACGGTCCCGGCCGGCGAGGTCAGCGCCCTTCGATCGCCGGAACAGCAGCGATGAGTGGCCATGTATCCGCCAGCGCAGTCGCGTGCCGGGGCGGGCCGGGCGGTGGCATGGCGAACCCGCTCGTGATGTTGCGCATGGGCCACGCTGCGCGCGGAATCGTGGGGC
Organism: Roseovarius salinarum; assembly: GCF_002834145.1. Classification (GTDB taxonomy): domain Bacteria; phylum Pseudomonadota; class Alphaproteobacteria; order Rhodobacterales; family Rhodobacteraceae; genus Roseovarius; species Roseovarius salinarum. Next base: position 42,600 of record NZ_PHNT01000004.1, read on the forward strand.
ATCATGGGTGGAAACTGCACGGCACCGCGAGAAAACAAGAAATATCAGTATGTTGCACCCATTGCCGCCTGTGTGTCCGCAGGGCGTGATTCCGCCATGGTCGGGAAAAGACTTCTTTTTTTCGGCAATGATCTATGCAATATTCCACGCGTACCTGTGGTTGCCGCAGGCATCCGAAAACCGGTTTGGAGAAATGAAATGAAGAAGTTTTCGATTGTTGCAGCAGCTGCTGCACTCGGCTTTGCCGCTGCAGCCCCCGTTGCCGCGGAAGACGCCGAAGAAATCGCCACGGATCCGTTCGTCTCGACGCAGGGCAACGGCATGGACCAGGAACAGATGATCGCAGCTGGCGCCGCGGTCGGCCTGATCCTCGTGTCGACGCTGGACGACTCGGACGGCACCGGCACGACGACCACCACGACGACGACCGGCAACTGAAGTCGGTGCGGCATCCCGGGATGCCCTGACTGGTTCGAACCAACAGGAAAGGCGGCCCTCCGGCCGCCTTTTTCTTGTTTGGCCAAACTGTCAGCTTGATTGTTCCGCCGTCAGCGCAGGCGCTTCACGACCGCATGGCCATTGCGCGCGTTGATCCACTGCTTGGATTCGACAATCTGCCCGGCCGTGTTCACGGCATACCTGTTCTCGAACGCCACGTCGTCGCCGCGGCAGGCTTCCCGAACCATTGTCGGGCCGCGCGTTGCAGACCCCTGAACCGAGATCCGGCAGCGGGTTCTGACTTCGTAGATCTTGTTCTCGCCATCCAGAAAGCGCTGAACACGTTCGGCGGTGCCCTCCGACTTCTGCGCCACCAACGACAGGACGCCGTCGATGTCGGACGACATCAGATCGTCGCCGAGACCGCGCGTGGCCGTTATCATGCCGTCGCGCATCGTGATCGAGCTTCTGTCACCGGTGCCCCAGGTCCCGTAGGGGCCGTTCGTTTCGATTCGGACGAGGACGGCCCCGGTGTCGCGGGCGGGCAGAAGAACCGTGCCAACCGGCAAGTCCGTGTTCTCGAGTGCCGTCGCCGCCTCGCGCGAGACGCGCTGGACGTAGGTTTCGGACGTGTCCTTCTTCCCGCCCGGCTGAAGGATCTGCTTGCCGACGGTCAATGCTGTCGCCTTGCGGCTGGGGTTGTTCGTGCAGCCGGCAAGTGCAAGCCCGGCGGTCACCGCTCCGGTGATCAGAAGCGCCCTGACGTTCATCTCCAGAATTTCCCCCAGGTCTTGGCCATCTCCGGGCGGTGGGTGCCGCGCACCGTGTCATACAGACGTCCGTTCACGTGAACGCGCTGGCCCCCGTCCCGCGCGACGGGCCGAAGCGTTGACGAGAATTTCTGCGTTGTCGGTTTCCCGGTTCCCCAGGCGATCGGCAGCGTGACCCTGATTCCCTTGTCGAACGAGCCCTCGCCGAAATCGTCCGACGAGATCTCGGTCTTCGTGGCGAAAACCCCGACGCGCCACCCATTGGCGAATTCGCGGTCGAGGGCCAGCGTCGCGCCCCAGTCCCCGGCGAGGTAGCGTCCCGCGTCGACCCGGGTGTGGAACCCGTTTCCCAGATCGTAATAGGCGGACAGGTGCCCCGAGACATGCGGGATTTGTCCGCCCGGCGTGTTCCGCGTACGCAGATCGAACAGCTGGTCGAAGTCGCGCGGTTCGACGTAGTTGACCTCGGCCCCGATGGCGAGGCTGCTGTCCACGGGCTTCCAAAGCAGTTCGCCCGAAACCCCGGCATACATGGATTCGAGGTACCCGGCGGTCACGCGGCTGTAGGTGTTGCGCGTGGGCTTGGCGTAGTTGGCGATCGTCAGCCGGTCGATCTTCGGGTCTTCCTCGCCCACGTAGAGGCCGATGTTCGAACGCACCTGCGGGGCCTTGGCCTGCCCCGGCCGCGGGCCGGGCGTTTCGTCGAGGTTGCCCAGCAACTTGAGCGACACCGAGCCGGAGGCGACCCACCCCGGCGCGATCTGGTAGTCGCCCTTCACGCGCACCCCGGCGTCCGCGCGCAGCGGCTCGCCCGGGTCGAACAGGCCCGGCTTCACGTATGGGCCGACGGAATAATAGAAGCGCGGGAAAGCGTCCTCTTGAAGCGGAAGGTCCCGCCCGAGCGTGTAGCCGTCGCGGAATTCGGCCGCCGCAAGGATATCGCGCGCCGGTGCGTTTTCCAGCTTCTCGAGATCGGAGCGGGCGAAAGTGATCGTGCTGCTGGGGATACCGTTCACGACCTGCACGATCGTAAGGGTTTCCACCGAGGCCGGCAGCGTGCGGGTGAGGACACGCGCGGTGCGTCCCACCGCCTGCGGCGCCATGCCATAGGTGGGATTGCGGATCGCGACCCGGGCGCTGCGGGCCCTGAGATCGAAGGCGTGGAGTTCGATTTCTTCCTTGGCCAGGGTCTTGGCCACGCGGCCGCGGATCGTGTCCCGGGTTCCATCTTCGAGGGTCCAGCCGAGATCGGCGATCGCCGCCTCTTCGCGCACCGCCACCGGAAGGGGCGCGCGTTCGTAGCCGCCGCGCACCGACGGCTCCTTGGTGTTCATGGTCCACGACAGGCTAACGCCCAGCTCGTCGCCGTAAAGCGAATAGGCGCTCAGGCGGAACGCCTCGCCGATCTTGTAGTCGACGCCGACATTCAGCGACGATTCGCGGTCCAGCAGCCCGTCGCGCACTTCCCGGTCGTAGCCGTCCGAGGAATATTCCAGTTGGAAGCTCAGCCGGTCGGTCAGGTCGTAACTTGCGCCCGCGAAGGCCGAAACGTCCCCGCGGAACCATTGGTCGTAGGTCGGCACGCCGCCCAACCCCAGGATCGTGTTCGGCCGGCTGCCGGTGCTGCCGAAGGCGCCGTGACTGCCCAACCGCCCCCAGCCTATACCGCCGGTCAGGCGCAGGTCCTCGCCGATCGATTTCGTGGCGACGATGTATTCGCTCCCGTAGAGCGCGGTGCCGACGAAATCGCGGAATCCCACGGCCACCGCCGGGCGGTTCGCCGTCTCGTCGAGAAACCGGAACCGCAGGTCGAAGCTGCGGTCATAGTATGTCGTGAAAAGCCGCAGCAGGCCCTTGTTGGTCCGCTGCCGCAGCCCGGTCAGCCCCGAGTAGCGAAACGAGGCGCTCAGCCGGGGCGTGGCCTGGAAGGTGACGGTCGTCCGTGTCGCATCGGCGCCGTGCGAAACGGTTGTCGTGATTTCGCCCTCGGGGGCCATTTCCGCCGTCGGCATGTCGATCAGGCCACCGTGCGTGCCGTACGCATTGGTGTTGAGCGTCCGCAGATCCTGAGCCTGCGCAGGCGCCACCATGCCTGCAGCCAGCGCCGCAACCGCAAAAACGTTCGTTCTCGAAATCACCTTGCCCCCGAGCCCCTTGGAGAACCTGCACAGACCCTATCCGATTGCGCCGCGCAACAACAACCCAATTGTCGGGGCCACCGGCCGCTCGGTGCCTTTCCGCAATATCTGCGTCAGGCCAGCAGGAACCACAGCGTGGTCAGGCCGGATCCGGCCGCGGCGCCCGCGACGATCCAGCCCGCGGTTGCCGTGGCATTGCTTCGGCGTGGCGAGCTCTGCGTCTCCGACTGCCGGATCAGCGCCGCCTCGACCAGGCCGGGCAAACGCGGACCGTACCGCGACAAGACCGCGGCCGTATTGGCAAGGTCGCGCACGGCGGCGCGCGGGCCGACGTTCTTGCGGATGTAGTCCTCGACCACCGGCCGTGCGACCTGCCAGATGTTGATCTGCGGGCTCAGCGAGCGCGCCACGCCTTCCACCACCACCATGGTGCGCTGTAGCAGGATCAGCTCGGTACGCGTTTCCATCCCGAAGCGTTCGGTGACCTCGAAGAGATAGCTCAGCAGATTGCCCATCGAGATGTGGCTGGCATCCATGCCGAAGATCGGCTCGCCGACGGCGCGCAGGGCGCGGGCGAATTCGGTCACGTCCTGGTCGGCGGGGACGTAGCCGGCTTCGAAATGGACCTCGGCCACCCGGCGGTAGTCGCGCTTGATGAACCCGTAGAGGATCTCGGCGTAGACCCGGCGCGTGTATTCGTCGATATGGCCCATGATGCCGAAATCATAGGCGATGATGTCGCCGCGCGCCGACACCTTCAGGTTGCCCTGGTGCATGTCGGCGTGAAAGTAGCCGTCGCGCAGCGCGTGGCTCAGGAACAGCTGCAGCACGCGTTCGGCCAGCCGGGCACGGTCATGACCCGCGGCATCGAGCGCATCGTTGTCGCCCAGCGGCACGCCGTCGGCCCAGCCAAGCGTCATGACCCGCCGCGCCGACAGGTTCCATTTCACGCGCGGCAGTTCAAAGCCCTCGTCCTCTTCGGTGTTCGCCGCGAATTCCGATGCCGACGACGACTCGAGCCGCAGGTCGAGTTCGCCCATGACCACGCCCTCGAAATGCGCGATCACGTCGGTGGGTCGCAAACGGCGTGACGCGGGCGACAGCAACTCGATCATCCGCGCGGCAAGGTAAAAGGCGTCGATATCCTTGCGGAAGGCGCGTTCGATCCCCGGCCGCAGAACCTTCACGGCCAGCGGTTCGCCCGTCCCGATGTCCCGGGCCTTGTGAACCTGCGCGATGGAGGCCGCCGCGATCGGCGGGCTGAACTCGGAAAACAGCGCGTCGACCGGCTGGCCCAGCTCGTGGTGGATGCTTTCCTTGGCCTGCTCGATCGGAAAGGGGGCCAGCTTGTCCTGCAGCACGCGCAACTGTTGCGCCAGTTGCTCGCCCACGACGTCGGGTCGCGTCGACAGGATCTGGCCGAACTTGATGTAGGCCGGGCCCAGCGCGGTCAACGCGCGGGTGGCCGGCGGCATGTCCGGGTCGCCCTTCACGCCGAGCCACTTGAACGGCCAGGCCAGGGCGCGCATCGTCACACGCACTGGCGCAGGGGCCTCGAAGGCATCCATGATTACCCGCATCGCGCCGGTGCGTTCCAGCGTGGCGCCGGTGCGTATCAGCCGCCAGATATTGTGGGGGCCGCGCATTCAGATCTTCCAGCCGGAATGCAGACAGGCCACGCCCATCGTCAGGTTGCGGTATTTCACCTGATCGAAGCCCGCGTCGCGGATCATCGCGGCAAATCCGTCCTGATCGGGAAACTGGCGGATCGATTCGACAAGGTACTGGTAACTCTCGCGGTCGCGCGCGATGACCTGACCCATCCGCGGGATGATGTGGAAACTGTACAGGTCGTAGGCCCAGCGCAGCAGGTCATTGGGCACCTGGCTGAACTCGAGGACCATCAAGCGACCGCCGGGCCGAAGCACGCGGAACGCTTCGGCCAGAGCCTGCTCCGGGCGGGTAACGTTCCGGATTCCGAAGCTGATCGTGTAGACTTCGAAGCTGGAGTCGGCGAAGGGCAGCGCCATCGCGTCGCCCACCACCCAGTCGATGCTGCCACCGAGCTGTTCGGCTTCCGCCCTTTGCCGCCCGGCGTCCAGCATTGCCTCGGTCAGGTCCAGGACAGTGGCGTGGCCCCGGCCCGCGCGCTTGAGGAAGCGAAAGGCGATGTCGCCCGTGCCGCCGGCCACATCGAGAAGGTGCTGGCCGGGCCGGGGCGCAAGCCAGTCCATCATCGCGTCCTTCCACAGCCGGTGGATGCCGAAGCTCATGGCGTCGTTCATGAGGTCGTATTTCGTCGCCACGCTGCCGAACACGCCGCGGACGCGCCCGGCCTTTTCCGACTCGGGCACCGTCTGGAAACCGAAATGGGTGGACTTGTCGTGCATCGGGGTTGCCGTTCCTTGTTCTGGACCTTCTTATAGGGCGCCCGGGGCCGGACACAATGCGCGCGAACCCACAAGAGAGGACGCAATGCCCGAATTGCCAGAGGTCGAGACAGTCCGCCGCGCCCTCGCCCCGGTCGCGGAGGGGGCGGTGATCGTGCGGGCTTGCGTCAACCGGCCCGACCTGCGCTGGCCCCTGCCGGTGGGGATGGCAGTCCGCCTGGCCGGCGTGCGGGTGCTGGCGCTGCGGCGGCGGTCGAAATACCTGCTGGCCGATTTGTCGTCGGGCGAAACGCTGCTGGTGCATCTGGGCATGTCCGGCCGTATCCTCGTTTCCGGCGATCCGCTCGGCCGGTTCGTTCACGAGCATCCAGCCCCGGAACGTCACGATCACGTCGTTCTGGACATGGACAGCGGCGCGCGGATCACCTTCAACGACCCGCGCCGTTTCGGGGCGATGGACCTGATCCCCACCGGCGCCACCGACGCGCATTGGCTGCTGGCCCGGCTCGGGCCGGAGCCGCTGGGCAATGCCTTCAGCGAGGCGGGGCTGATCGCGGCGCTGCGCGGGCGGCGGACGACCGTCAAGGCGGCGTTGCTGGATCAGCGCACCGTTGCGGGGCTGGGCAACATCTATGTCTGCGAGGCGCTGTTCCGCGCCGGCGTCTCGCCGAAACGCCGGTGTGACCGCGTTTCGGCACGGCGCATTGCCGGGCTGGTACCGGCGATCCGCGCGGTGCTGCACGATGCCATCGATGCCGGCGGATCGTCGTTGCGCGATTACCGGCAGGCCGACGGAGAACTCGGCTACTTCCAGCACAGCTTCGACGTCTACGGTCGCGAGGGCGCGCCGTGCCGCAGGGAAGGGTGCGCCGGGACGGTGGCGCGGATCGTTCAGTCGGCCCGGTCAAGCTTCTACTGTCCGCGCTGCCAAAGATAGGTTGATCCGCCTCGCCACAATGGTAAGGAATCGGCTTTGAGCGAAACCAGCGAAAGCAGAATTCATGGCCTATGAGACGATCATCGTCGAAGTAGAAGACCACGTCGCCCTCATCAAGCTGAACCGGCCCGACGCGATGAACGCGCTGAACGACCAGCTCCTGACGGAACTGGCGCAGGCGCTGGGCGAGGCCCAGAAGAACGAGAAGGTGCGCTGCATCATCATTACGGGGTCCGACAAGGCCTTTGCCGGCGGTGCCGACATCAAGATGATGAGCGAAAAGTCTTTCGTCGATGCCTTCGCCGGGGACCTCTTCACCCCCGAAAGCGAAGCGATCATGCGCGTGCGCAAACCGATCATCGCCGCCGTGTCGGGCTATGCGCTGGGCGGCGGCTGCGAGCTGGCGATGATGTGCGATTTCATCATCTGCTCGGACACGGCGAAGTTCGGCCAGCCGGAGATCAACCTCGGCGTCATGGCGGGGCTCGGGGGCACCCAGCGGCTGACGCGGGCGATCGGAAAGTCCAAGGCGATGGACATGAACCTCACGGGCCGCTTCATGGATGCGCAAGAGGCCGAGCGCGCCGGCCTGGTCAGCCGGGTGGTGCCTGCCAAGAAACTGATGGAAGAGACCCGTTCCGCCGCCGACAAGATCGCCGAGAAGTCGATGATCACGGTCATGGCCGTCAAGGAGGCCGTCAACCGTGCCGAGGAAACGAGCCTGCGTGAGGGCCTTCTGTTCGAGCGCCGCGTGTTCCATTCCCTCTTCGCCACGGAAGACCAGAAGGAAGGCATGTCGGCCTTCATGGAGAAGCGCGAGGCGCAGTTCCGCGACAAGTGACGCGACACGCTGACGCAACCTTGGCGCGAATCACTTTGCCGGTGTGCGCGGAATACGTGCGCCCCTCAGATTCCTGTTTGCAAATCCCGCGACATCACGTATAGGCGGGCGCCAGACATGCGCGTGATGCCCGCCCAGGCAAGAACCGGCCGTGAAAGCGGCGCCCGTTCGGGCATCGAGGACGTGCAGAATACCGATGGACCGAACGAAGCAAGGGTTTGAAGAACATGGCAAATTCGCCTCAGGCAAGGAAGCGCGCCCGGCAGAACCAGAACCGTCTGGCGATCAACAAGGCGCGGCGCTCGCGTATCCGCACGCACATCCGCAAGGTCGAAGAAGCGATCAAGGCCGGCGACAAGGAGGCGGCGATGAACGCCCTGCGCGCGGCCCAGCCGGAACTGATGCGCGGCGTCTCCAAGGGCGTGTTCCACAAGAACACGGCCGCCCGCAAGATGTCGCGCCTCGCCGCCAGGGTGAAGGCGCTCGGCTGAGCGGATCCGCGTAAGCCATTGAATGCCAAGTGAATGCCAAGGGCGCCCTTCGCGGGGCGCCTTTTTTCGTGGCGTGACCTGAAAACGACGCCCGGGATTCTTTTCCCCGCTTTCCAGAGTCAAGCCAGAAGTTGAGTTGCCGCCCCGCGCGGCCTGTTGCTAGCTTAAGCCCTGCGATTCACGCTTGGGGGGACAGGCGGCTGTTGCGCGAGACGGGTTCGGGGCTGATCCGCGACCCATCCTGTGACGCCCACGTCCGACAAGTATGCACGGGACGGCGCTCTCGGTGATGCCCGGCAAGGGGACGGCCGGCATCATGCCGAACCTGGTCGAAGGTCAAGAACGGCGATTTGCCGTTGGGTTCCGTTGCTGCCTGCAGCAATGGAGGCAGCTGGCCTTTGTCCGCATGCCGGTTGCGTGGATCCGGGAATGGGTGACGCATGATGCGTCCGGAACGCGGGACAGGATGTAGGCGAGCGTGGAACAGGGAAGGATGAAAAAAGAGCAATGGGGCCGTCTGAAACAGGAGCTTCTGAAAAGTGTGGGGCAGAACAACTACAGCACGTGGATCGAGCCCCTTGAACTGGCCGACGTCTCCGAGGGCATCGCGACGTTCTTCGTGCCGACCAGTTTCGTGGGGAACTACGTTTCGCAGAACTTCGGTGACCTGATCCGGTATCACGTCAACACGATCGCGCCCGACGTGCGCCGCATCGGGTTCCGCGTGAAGGAACGTGTGCCCGAGACGGCGGACGAACCCCGGGCCGGGCGGGCGGAGAAGCCGCAGCAGGCGACGGTGGGCGAGACGCAGGTTCCCACCGCGCCGCTCGACGATCGTTTCACGTTCGAGACCTTCGTGGTCGGCAAGCCCAACGAGCTGGCCCACGCCGCGGCCAAGCGGGTGTCGGAAGGCGGCCCGGTGACGTTCAACCCGCTTTTCCTTTACGGCGGCGTCGGCCTGGGCAAGACGCATCTGATGCACGCGATCGCCTGGGACCTGCGCACGCGCCGGTCCGAATTGAACGTGGTCTACCTGTCGGCCGAACAGTTCATGTACCGGTTCGTCCAGGCCCTGCGCGACAAGAAGATGATGGACTTCAAGGAAATGTTCCGCTCGGTCGACGTGCTGATGGTGGACGACGTGCAGTTCATCGCGGGCAAGGACAGCACGCAGGAGGAGTTCTTTCATACCTTCAACGCGCTGGTGGACCAGAACAAGCAGATCGTCATCTCGGGTGACCGCGCGCCGGGCGAGATCGCCAATCTCGAGGATCGCATCAAGTCGCGCCTGCAATGCGGCCTCGTCGTGGACCTGCATCCGACCGACTACGAATTGCGGCTGGGCATCCTGCAATCGAAGGTCGACCAGTACCAGCAGACCTATCCCGGCCTGAAGATCGACTCGGGCGTTCTGGAATTCCTCGCCCACCGCATCAGCACGAATGTGCGCGTCCTCGAAGGGGCGCTGACACGGCTCTTCGCCTTTGCGTCGCTGGTGGGCCACGAGATCACGCTCGAGCTGACGCAGGACTGTCTGGCCGACGTGCTGCGCGCCTCGGAGCGCAAGATCAATATCGAGGAGATCCAGCGCCAGGTCGCCGAGCATTACAACATCCGCCTGTCCGACATGATCGGGCCCAAGCGCCTGCGCAGCTTCGCGCGGCCGCGGCAGGTGGCGATGTACCTGTGCAAGCAGCTGACCAGCCGCTCGCTTCCCGAGATCGGGCGGCGGTTCGGCGGACGCGACCACACGACGGTGATGCACGGCGTCAAGCGTATCGACGACCTGCGCCAGCAGGACGGCCAGATCGCCGAGGACCTTGAGCTGCTGCGGCGCGCGCTGGAGGCCTGAGCGGGCCAAGCCGGGGCCGCGACCTTCGAGGGCCGGGCAACGCCGTTGACAGTTCAAGAAAGGTCTTGAGCCGCAAGGGGAAGTTGCTACCTTGCCGATCCCGGCGCCAGACCGGCCGCGGAGAAGGAGCGAGGGCATGAAATTCAGCATCGAACGCGGCACGCTGCTCAAGGCCGTGTCCCAGGCGCAATCGGTGGTCGAGCGGCGCAACACGATCCCGATCCTTGCCAACGTGCTGATCGAGGCCGAGGGCGACGGGGTGCATTTCCGGGCGACGGACCTCGATGTCGAGGTGGTGGACAAGGCCGCGGCACAGGTCGAGCGTGCCGGCGCCACCACGGTGCCGGCGGTGACCTTGCACGAAATCGTGCGCAAGCTGCCCGATGGCGCGCTCGTCACACTGGCCGACGACGGGGCGTCGGGGCGGCTGACGGTTTCCGCCGGGCGTTCGAACTTCCAGCTCGCCACGTTGCCGAAGGAGGACTTCCCGGTGATGGCCTCCTCGGAATACGCCAGCAACTTCAGCGCGCCGGCGCCCGTGCTGCGGCGGCTGTTCGACAAGTCGAAGTTCGCGATCTCGACCGAGGAGACGCGCTATTACCTCAACGGTGTCTACATGCACGTCGCCGAGGCCGAGGGCGGCAAGGTCCTGCGCTGCGTGGCCACCGACGGCCACCGCTTGGCGCGGATCGACGCCGACCTGCCCGAGGGCGCGGGCGAGATGCCCGGCGTGATCGTGCCCCGCAAGACGGTGGGCGAGTTGCGCAAGCTGCTGGAAGACGACGAGATGCAGATCGCCGTTTCGGTAAGCGATACGAAGGTGCGCTTCGCCACGCCCGACATCACGCTGACCTCGAAGGTGATCGACGGCACGTTCCCCGATTACAGCCGCGTGATCCCGCAGGGCAACACGAAGCGCATGGAGGTGGACGCCAGCGAATTCGCATCCGCCGTCGACCGGGTCGCCACGGTCAGCTCGGAACGGTCGCGCGCGGTTAAGCTGTCCCTTGACGAGGACCGGCTGGTCCTGTCGGTCAACGCGCCCGACAGCGGCGCCGCCGAAGAGGAGCTGGCCGTCGCCTATGGCGACGAGAAGCTCGAGATCGGGTTCAATGCCAAGTACCTTCTGGAGATCGCCAGCCAGGTGGACCGCGAGAACGCGGTGTTCCTGTTCAACTCCTCGGGGGATCCCACGCTGATGCGCGAAGGCAACGACACGACGGCCGTTTACGTCGTGATGCCCATGCGGGTGTGAAGACCCGCGAAACCGGTTTCGCCGGCCGTCTTAGGCGAGAGTATTTCCGGCAAGATGAAGGGTGGTGAATGTCCGGCCTCCACCTGTCCGCGCTGAGCCTGTCGCATTTCCGCTCGCACCGGGCGGCACGGCTTGAGCCGGATGCGCGGCCCGTGGCGATCTTCGGGCCGAACGGCGCGGGAAAGACGAATATCCTCGAGGCCGTTTCGCTGTTCTCGCCGGGCCGGGGCCTGCGGCGCGCCGCGGCCGGGGACATGGCGCGACGCCCGGATGCGCCGGGCTGGAAGGTCGGGGGCATACTGCACGCGCCCGACCGCAGCCACGAGTTGGAAATCCGGTCCGAGGGTGGGGCGCCGCGGCAGGTGGCCATCGACGGCAAGCCGGCCGCGCAGGTGGCGCTGGGCCGTATCGCGCGGGTGTTGTGGCTGATCCCGTCGATGGACAGGCTCTGGATCGAGGGCGCCGAGGGGCGACGCAGGTTCCTCGACCGGATGACGCTGAGTTTCCACCCCGGACATGCCGAGGCGACGCTGACCTACGAAAAGGCGATGCGCGAACGCAACCGTCTGTTGCGCGAAGAGGTGCGCGACGCGCACTGGTACACGGCGCTGGAGGCGCAGATGGGCCGTGCCGGCGCGGAAATCCAGGCCAACCGGCGGTCCGCGCTGGCCCGCCTCGCGGCCGCCGCACGGGACGCGGAAACCGCCTTTCCGGCGGCCGAGCTTGACCTCGCGGCGGCCGACGGGCCGGCCCCGCACTCCGAGCCGGAGTTGGCAGGGGCCCTTTCCGAAAGCCGGTTCCGCGACATGGCCGCCGGCCGCACTCTGGTCGGGCCGCACCGGGCGGACCTGCACGCCGCCTATGCCGCCAAGGGCCTGCCGGCGCGCGACTGTTCCACCGGGGAGCAGAAGGCGCTGCTGGTGTCGCTGATCCTGGCCAACGCGCGCGCGCTGGCGCAGGATTTCGGCGCCCCGCCGATCGTGCTGCTGGACGAGGTGGCGGCGCATCTCGACGCGGATCGTCGCGCCGCGCTATACGATGAGGTCTGCGCGCTGGGCGCGCAGGCGTGGATGACCGCGACCGGGCCGGAGCTGTTCGCGGAGCTGGGTGACCGGGCCCAGCATCTGCATGTGACTGAAACCAACGGCGAAAGCCGCATCGAGGAGGTGGACCCATGACCCTGCCGCAGCGCGTAAGCGTGATCACCCTCGGCGTCGCGGACCTTGAGCGCGCGCGGGCCTTCTACGAGGCGCTGGGCTGGACCCCGGCAATCGTGCAGGAAAGCATCGTGTTCTTCCAACTGCAGGGGCAGGTTCTTGGCCTGTTCGGGCGTGCGGATCTCGCGGCGGACCAGGGCCGTGCCGGGGCAGACCTCGGCACCGGCGCCGCGAGCCTTGCGCAGAATTTCGCCAGCGAAGCGGAGGTCGATGCCGCCTACGCGGCTGCGCTTGCGGCCGGGGCAACGGCGCTCAAGGCCCCGCAAAAGGCATTCTGGGGCGGTTACGCGGGGTATTTCGCCGATCCTGACGGCCATGTCTGGGAACTGGCGTTCAACCCGTTCTGGCCGCTCGATCCGGATGGCACGTTAAGCCTGCCGGAGGCGCAATGACGATCTCGGCGGGCGATGCCGCGCTTTATGCCGGCGCGCTTCTCGTGCTGTTCCTGACGCCCGGGCCGGTCTGGGTGGCGATGCTGGCCCGGTCGCTGTCTGGCGGGTTCCATGCCGCCTGGCCGCTGGCGCTGGGCGTGGTGGTGGGCGACGTGCTCTGGCCGTTTCTTGCCATCCTCGGCGTCAGCTGGATCGTCTCGGTTTTCTCCGGGTTCATGACGGCACTCCGCGTCGTGGCTTCGCTGGTATTCCTCGGGATGGGCGCGATGCTGATCCGGCACGCCGACGCGACGATCACCGCCGACAGCCGGCTGACGCGGCCGGGCATGTGGGCGGGGTTCATGGCCGGGCTCGCCGCGATCCTGGGGAACCCGAAGGCGATCCTTTTCTACATGGGGGTGTTGCCCGGGTTCTTCGACCTGGGCGCCATCACCCCCGCCGACATCGCCGTGATCGTCGCACTGTCCTTCGCGATCCCGCTGGTGGGCAACCTGGGGCTTGCGCTTTTCGTGGACCGGATCCGCGGCCTGATGACCTCTCCGGCGGCGCTGCGCCGGACGAACGTGATCTCGGGCGCCCTGCTGATCGCGGTGGCGCTGATCATCCCCTTCAGCTAGGCGCGGCATCGCCCGTGTGCGCGCAAAATGTAGCGTATTCGCGTGACATTCTGCCCCACGGATCGTATAAGATGGCGAAAATCTCAAGGAAGGTCCGAATGTCCGAAGCCGCCCGCAGCGAAGATGCATACGGCGCAGAATCCATACGGGTTCTCAAGGGGTTGGAAGCTGTTCGCAAGCGCCCCGGCATGTATATCGGAGACACCGACGACGGCTCCGGCCTGCACCACATGGTATACGAGGTCGTGGACAACGGCATCGACGAGGCACTGGCCGGTCACGCCGACGCGGTGACGGTGACGATCCATCGCGACGACAGTGTCTCGGTCACCGACAACGGACGCGGCGTTCCGGTGGAAATCCACGAGGACGAAGGCGTCTCGGCCGCCGAGGTCATCATGACGCAACTGCACGCCGGCGGGAAGTTCGACCAGAACTCCTACAAGGTATCGGGCGGCCTGCACGGGGTGGGGGTCTCGGTGGTCAACGCCCTGTCCGACTGGCTGGAACTGCGGATCTGGCGGGCCGGCAAGGAACACCTTGCCCGGTTCGAGCATGGCGAGACGGTGGAGCACCTGCATGTCGTGGACGACGCCGGCGACCGCACCGGCACGCAGGTGCGCTTCCTGGCCTCCACCGACACGTTCTCGAATCTCGACTACAACTTCGAGACCCTGGAGCGGCGCCTGCGCGAACTGGCGTTCCTGAACTCGGGCGTGCGGATCGTGCTGCGCGACGAACGCCCGGAGGAGCCGCTCGAGGCCGACCTGCATTACGACGGTGGCGTGCGCGAATTCGTCAAGTACCTGGACCGGCACAAGACCCCGATGCTACAGGACCCGATCTTCGTCGAGGGTGAGCGCGACGGCATCTCGGTCGAGGTCGCGATGTGGTGGAACGACAGCTACCATGAAACCGTGCTGCCATTCACCAACAACATCCCGCAGCGCGACGGGGGCACCCACATGGCCGGTTTCCGCGGGGCGCTGACCCGGACGATCCAGAAATACGCGCAGGACAGCGGGATCGCCAAGAAGGAAAAGGTCAGCTTCACCGGCGACGACGCCCGCGAGGGGCTGACCTGCGTTCTGTCGGTCAAGGTGCCCGATCCCAAGTTCAGCTCGCAGACCAAGGACAAGCTCGTCAGCTCCGAGGTGCGGCCGGCGGTCGAGGGCCTCCTGGGCGAACGGCTGTCGGAGTGGTTCGAGGAGCACCCGAACGAGGCCAAGACCATCGTCGGCAAGATCATCGAGGCCGCCCAGGCCCGCGAGGCGGCACGCAAGGCGCGCGAGCTGACGCGGCGCAAGACGGCGATGGACGTCAATTACCTTGCCGGCAAGCTCAAGGACTGTTCGGAAAAGGACCCGGCCAAGACCGAGCTGTTCCTGGTCGAGGGTGACAGCGCCGGCGGGTCGGCCCAGACCGGCCGTGACCGGGCCACACAGGCGGTGCTGCCGCTGCGCGGCAAGATCCTGAACGTGGAGCGCGCGCGCTTCGACCGGATGCTGTCCAGCCAGGAGATCGGCAACCTGGTCATGGCGCTGGGCACGGGGATCGGGCGTGACGAGTTCGATATATCGAAACTGCGCTACAACAAGATCGTCATCATGACGGACGCCGACGTGGACGGCGCGCACATACGGACGTTGCTTCTGACGTTCTTCTACCGCCAGATGCCCCAGATCATCGAGCAGGGGCACCTCTACATCGCGCAGCCGCCGCTCTACAAGGTCTCGCGCGGCAAGTCAGAGGTCTATCTCAAGGACGAACCGGCACTCGAGGACTACCTCATCCAGCAGGGCACCGAGGAGGCCGTTCTGCGGCTCGGCTCGGGCGAGGAGATCATCGGTGCGGACCTCGTGCGCGTCGTGGAAGAGGCACGCCAGGCCCGCCGCATCCTCGAGGCGTTCCCGACGCACTATCCCCGTCATATCCTGGAGCAGGCAGCGATCGCCGAGGCCTTCCTGCCGGGCCGTGCCGATGCCGACCTGCAGGGCGTGGCCGATGCCGTGGCCGCGCGGCTGGACATGATCGCGGTGGAATACGAGCGCGGCTGGCAGGGGCGGCCCACGCAGGACCACGGCATTCGCCTGACCCGCGTGGTGCGCGGAGTGGAAGAGGCCCGCACGCTCGACGGGCCCATCCTGCGCGGCGGCGAGGCGCGGATGATCGGCCAGATGACCGGCTCCCTGCGAGAGATATACGAAACCCCGGCCACCCTGGTGCGAAAGGACCGCAGCCAGTTGATCCACGGGCCGCTGGGCCTTCTCGACGCGATCCTGAAGGAAGGCGAGAAGGGCCTGACCCTGCAACGCTACAAGGGCCTGGGCGAGATGAACCCGGACCAGTTGTGGGAAACCACGCTCGACCCCGAGGCGCGCACGCTGCTTCAGGTCAAGATCGACGATGTCGCCGAGGCCGACGACCTGTTCACCAAGCTGATGGGCGACGTGGTCGAGCCGCGGCGGGAGTTCATCCAGTCCAACGCGCTGAGCGTCGAGAACCTCGATTTCTGAAGTGCTATACGGCGGCCTGACAAAAACGGCGCCCCCGAAGGCATAGTAATGCCGTTGCGGCTTGTATGGTGGCGCCCGTGTATCCATGGCTGCTGTGCAACTCCATGAAACACGAGAACGTGCCGCGCCTGCCGGAGGCGCGCCACGACAGAGGCTAATGACCGGTGCTTCGGGCAAATTTCCAGGCCCGGGGGTTCAGGGGGCGTGGTGATCGAGACATGCCCTGGCTACCACGTGCGAAAAAATTTGCTTGGAGATCACGAAAAATGCCATCACGCCGAGGCCGCTAACCATCTGAAAGACCGAGTGACCTGACGAAAAAAATACGCGCTTGCCTGGAGCGCGGCGCCTTCCTGTCCCCGCGCCTTCAGCACGTTTGGTTGCCCGCGCTGTTCCTCTTGCTGGTGATCACGCACGTCGCCCGGCCCTGACATCCCGGGGATGAGCGCCGGGGCCACATTCGCACTGGTCGGCACGGCTGTGCTTGTCGGCGGCCCGATCCACGAGATCGGTGCCGGCCTCGCGGTCGCGGGCGGTCCCGGAGTTCTGGGCGTGTTGCTTCGGCTGGGGCGACGCCAAGCTTTTGCCCTGTCGTTCATTGCCCTGATAGGGATTGCGCCGGGGGCGCTTCTGGATGCGCTGGTCAAGTTCGTGCTGGCCGCCGTGTCTTTCGCGTCCGTCCGGGGTGGCAGCTATCTCATCCTGCTTCTGGCGCGCCGGCGTGTGCTTTGAGCCTGCGATGTGGCCCGGTCCGATGCGCGGCCGCCGTAGCCGTAATGGGCCAGCGCCGGGCCGAGACGCGCCGGTCGCTCAGTGTTCGTGGGCAGGCCCCTCGAACAGGATCATCTCGACGCGTTCCGAGCCATCGACGCAGGCGTCATGACCGGGCGGAATCTCGAAGAAATCGCCGGTCTCGATCAGCGTTTCGGCGCCGGTTTCAACCATGCGCACCATCAGCCGGCCGGCGATGCAATAGCCCGTGTGGCGCATGGGGCATGAATCGGGCGAGCCGAGCAGCGGCTTTTCATCGTTCTCCCAGGTCCATCCGGGCTCGAAAACCGCGTACATGCCGGCGGTGCCGTCCCGCATCCTGACGATGTTGATGCCGCCCATTTCCTGCATGTCGAGCGCCTCGTCGGGGCGTTCGAACCGTCTTGTCTCGATCGTGTTGTCCATGGCTTCTCAGCCTTCTTCTGCCTGCTGGCGGGGCCCGGCCCCTTCTCCTAAACGTGAAGGATTTCGGATTTCAGCGGATAGAGGATTGCCAGAACCTCGTTCCGCGTCTCTTGGTCATGGCCCAGCCCCTCCATCGTGGCGAGTGTATCGTCGATTGCGGCCATGTATTCCGCCGCGTCGATGTTCATGCCGCGATGCGTCTGCGTCATGCTGCGCCCGCCATAGGTGCCGGGCCCACCCGTGTGCACGGCGAAGAACGTGCAGATGTGCTGCTTGATTTCCTCCACGTGCTCGGGGTCATCGATATACGGCTGGAACCGTGCCCGGATGACCGGGTTCTGCAGATGTGCGTCTACCATCCCGTCGACGATCCGCCTGATCCCGGCGGACGCGCCCAGGCGTTCATAGAGTGAAACCGCGCTCAGCTGTTCGGCCGTTGATGTCGTCAAGGTGTGCTCCTTCCCGGTTCGGTTGGATGGATCTGCGCGGCCCGGCGTCGACGGGCCGCGTGCGGGGATTACGCGGGCTGTGCCCTCGCTTTCTTGACGTCGGCGGCGGTCATTGGCTTGCCGCCGATCCCCCAGGCCCCGCTCGCGATCTCCTGGACGCGGACCTAGGTCACGTTGCGCATGGCCTCGCCCTCGATGCGGACCATCGTCTCCGTGACCTCCTCGATCATGCGTCGCTTCTCGTCGGCGCCGAAAACGCCATCGATCAGTTGAATGTCCACAAGTGGCATGGCTGGCTCCCCTGGCTCGGTGTTGCGTCGGTCGCAAACGATGCGACCCGGTACAGGCAGACTGCACTTGCCGGGCGCGGCTCGGCCAGTTCACGAACTGAACCCCGGCTGATACAGACTCTGAACTGGCCGGCGCGCATGCCGCCTTGGTAGGCTCGCGGAACGCCGAGGGAGGGCGCCCAGGATGACGAACGCGAGTTACCAACAGTTCTGCCCTGTCGCGATGGCGGCGGAAGTCCTTTGCACGCGGTGGACGATGGTCTTGCTGCGAGAGCTTGTCGCCGGCTCCACCCGCTTCAACGAATTGCGCCGCGGCGTGCCGCGCATGTCGCCGGCCCTGCTGTCGAAACGCCTCCGCGAACTCGAGGCGGCCGGGATCGTCGTGCGCGAACCGTTGCCGCAGACGCAGGATTTCGACGCCTACCGGCTGACGCAGGCCGGCCGGGATCTGCAGCCGGTCATCGAGGCCATTGGCATGTGGGGGCAAAAATGGGTGGAGGCCGAACCGACGCTC
Organism: Roseovarius salinarum; assembly: GCF_002834145.1. GTDB lineage: Bacteria > Pseudomonadota > Alphaproteobacteria > Rhodobacterales > Rhodobacteraceae > Roseovarius > Roseovarius salinarum. The sequence continues at coordinate 60,883 of NZ_PHNT01000004.1, forward strand.
GAAAACCTCGATCCCGAGTTGCTTATGTGGGACATGCGGCGCAACCTCGACACGGACCCGGTTCCCGCCAGGCAGACCGTTTTCGAATTCATCTATCCCGAATTGCCGCCGTCACAGCGCAACTGGTGGCTTATCGTGGAACCTGACCGAACGGTGGATCTGTGCCATGTCGATCCGGGGTTCGATGTCGATCTTTTCATCAACTCGGATCTCAGGACGATGACAGAGATCTGGCTGGGGCTCAGGACGGTCGCGCGCGCCGTGGACGACGGATCGGTTTCGATGGTGGGGCATACCGAGCTTGCCGACACCATGCAGTCATGGCTTGGCCTCAGCCCGTTCGCGCAGCAGAAGAAACTGGCCGTGTGATCCCGCGGGCGGGAAACGCCGCGATGCGTGAAACCCGGGGATGCCCGCCAAAACGCGCATCGCCCGTCACGACGTGTCAGGCGGTGCGCATGGCATCTCGGCTTTGTGTCAGAAGCGCAGCAAGATCCCGGAACAGCCCCGCGCGCGCCGATGTCTTGCGCCACGCCATGACAACGTGGCGCGGACAGGCGTCCGCCAGCGGGGCCAGGCGAAGCTGGCTGCCGCGCGCCGCGCCGGCGTCGATCGATAGGTCCGGCAGAAGCGTGATGCCCAGCCCCTCGGATACCATGGCGATCAGCGTGGACAGGCTGGTGGCCGAAAAGCTTTCGTCGGGCCGGATGTCGGCGCCGGGATAGGCCGACAGGGCATGCCGTTGCAGGCAGTGACCCTTTTCCAGCAGCATCAGCCGTTTGCCCGTCAGCACCTCGCCGGTCACTGCGCCGTCGGGCACCTCTGCCTGTGAGGGTGGCGCGGCAAGATGATAGCCGTCATCGAACATGAAGGCCGTTTCCAGGTTGCCGATCTCGAAGGGCTGCGCGATCACCACGGCGTCAAGGCGGCCGCCATGCAGCCCGTCCAGCAGCGACTCGGTCATTTCCTCGCGCAGGAACAGCCGCAGGTTCGGAAAGGCGTCGCGGATCCGCGGCAAAGCGCGCGGCAGCAGGAAGGGGCCTATGGTGGGTATCGCGCCCAGCGTCAGGTCGCCGGCATGCGGCTTGCTCTGTTCGGCGGCGAGCGTTTCGATGTCCTGCGCGCCGATCAGCAGGCGGCGGCCGCGCTCGGCGATCTCCCGGCCCACCGGTGTCATGATGACACTGCGCCGCGTGCGTTCGGCCAGCTGCACGCCGAGTGTGCCCTCGAGTTCACGCAGGCCCGCCGACAGCGTGGGCTGGGTGACATTGCAGGCTTCCGCGGCGCGCGAAAAGTTCAACTCGTCCGACAGCGCCACGAGGAAACCGATCTGGCGCAGGCTGATACCCGGCATGGACATAGGAATTTCCTATCACTGTAAGTCTTTTAATTCATTTCAAATATAACAACGGGTCGCCTATGTCTACGGCATCGCAAGAAACCGGATGGAGAACGACATGACCGAGACGAACCAGAGCCCCGCCATGCCGCGGCTGAACGAACCCGCCCCGGCCTTCGACGCCCCGACCACCGACGGCCGCAAGACGCTCGAGGATTACAAGGGCAAGTGGCTGATCCTGTTCTCGCACCCGGCGGACTTCACGCCCGTGTGCACGACCGAGTTCATCGGCTTCGCCCGGAAGCAGGACGAGTTCAGCGCGCTGGGCGCCGAGCTGCTGGGCCTGTCGATCGACAGCCACTACAGCCACATCGCCTGGATGCTGAACATCAAGGAGAAGTTCGGCGTCGAGATCACCTTCCCGATCATCGCCGATCTCAACATGAAGGTGGCACAGGCCTACGGCATGATCCAGCCGGGCGCCTCCGACACGGCGGCCGTGCGCGCGACCTTCATCATCGACCCCGAGGGCGTGCTGCGCGCCATGGTCTACTACCCGATGAACGCGGGCCGGTCCGTGGACGAGATCCATCGCCTGCTCGTGGCGCTGCAGACGGCCGACGCCAACCAGTGTGCGATGCCCGAGAACTGGAAACCGGGCGACGCGGTGATCGTGCCGCCGCCGGCCACCGCCGAAGGCGCCGAGACGCGCGCCGCCGAAGGTTACGACACGGTGGACTGGTACTTTTCCACCCGCCAACTGTAAGCCACGCCCCCGCCCACGCAAGACACCCCGGCGCGTTGCGGCGCGCCGGGGCCACAGGAAAGGCCCCCGAGATGACCCATCACCCCATCGTCAAACCCTTCTGGGACCAGCCGACAGGCAGCTGGCAGTACGTGTTCCACGACCCCGCGACCATGAAGGGCGCCATCGTGGACCCGGTGCTGAACTTCGACGCGCAGGCCGGCGCCACCGCCACGACCAGCGCGCAGGAAATCCTCGACCACGTGAACGACAGCGGGATCGAGATCACCTGGATCCTCGACACCCATCCGCACGCCGATCATTTCTCGGCCGCGCCGTGGCTGAAGGCGCAACTCGGCGCGCCGACCGCGATCGGCGAACGCGTCACCGAGGTGCAGGCGCTGTGGAAGGAGATCTACAACCTGCCGGATGATTTCCCGACCGACGGGTCGCAGTGGGACAGGTTGTTTGCCGACGGCGACGAGTTCATGGTGGGCGAGATCCCGGTGCGCGTGATCTTCTCGCCGGGCCACACGCTGGCCTCGGTCACCTATGTCGCGGGCGATGCCGCCTTCGTGCACGACACGCTGATGATGCCCGATTCCGGCACCAGCCGGGCGGATTTTCCCGGCGGCAGTTCCAGGGCGCTCTACGACTCGATCCAGCGCATCCTCGCGCTGCCCGACGAGACACGCGTCTTCGTGGGCCACGACTACGCCCCCGAGGGGCGCGCGGCGGCCTGCGAGGCGACGGTCGCCGAGCACAAGGCCGATAACGTCCACCTCAGGGATGCGCCCTCGGAGGCCGAGTACCGCGCCGTGCGCGATGCGCGGGACGCGACCCTGCCGCTTCCCAGGCTCATAATGGCGGCGTTGCAGGTCAACATCCGCGGCGGCCGGCTGCCGGAGCCCGAGGACAACGGCCGGGCATTTCTGAAGATCCCGCTCGACCGGTTCGAGGCGCGGACGTGAGCGCCCGCACGCCGGTGCGCAGCGACATGGGCGCGCGCCGGCGTTTCGGGCGTTGACGCGCCGGCCCGTTCGGGCATTTGTTTGCGCTGCGCGACAAAGATGGCCGGCGCAATGCGCCGGCGTTCCCGGGACGACCCATGACGCAAGGCGAAACAGGCGATCCGGCCAAGCAGCGGCTTGGCGCGATGGAGGCGCGGGCGGCCACCGCCACCCGGCGGGCCGCCGCGCTGGCCGTGCTGGCGCGCGCGCTCTGGGCGGGCCAGGCGCTGGCCGTGGCCTGGGCCGTGCACGGCTGGGTGCAGCCAGAGCCCGTGCCGGGCTTCGGCGCCGCCGCCCTGTTCCTGGGCGTCGGCCTTCTGCGCGCGGTGCTTGACCACCTGGGTGCCGGCGTGGCCTTCCGGGCCGCCGACCGGCTGGTTGCCGAGGAGCGCGCGGCGCTGCTCGCGCGCGAGGCACGGCGTGCGGACGCGCCGGCGGCGTCGGCGTCCGTCGCGGCGCTGGCCGCGCAGAAGCTGCCGATGCTGGTGCCCTACCTCACGCGCTATCGCGTGGCTTTCGCGCAGGTTGCCGTGATCCCTGGCCTGTTCCTTGTGCTGACACTGTCGGTGTCGTGGATCGCGGGCCTCGTGCTGCTGGTGGCCGGCCCGCTGATCCCGCTGTTCATGGCGCTGGTCGGCTTCGCCGCGCGCGAGGCCAGCACAAGGCAGATGGTCGAGATCGGCGACATGAACACGCTTCTGATGGATCGCCTGGCCGCGCTGACCGACATCCGTCTGCTGAACGCGACGGAGCGGTCCGTTTCGGATTTCGAGGCGCGCGCCGAGGGGCTGCGCCAGCGCACCATGGCGGTGCTGCGCGTGGCCTTCCTGTCGTCCACCGTGCTGGAGCTGTTCGCGGCGCTCGGCGTGGCGATGGTGGCCGTCTACACGGGGTTCTCGCTTCTGGGCGAGATCACGGTGGGCGCCTGGGCCACGCCGCTGACATTGGGCGGGGGCGTGTTCATCCTGTTGCTGGCGCCCGAGTTCTTCCAGCCGCTGCGCGACCTGGCCGCGGCCTGGCACGACCGGGCTGCGGCGTTGTCCGTGGCGGGGGAACTGGCCGAGCTCGAGGCGGGCGCATCTGCCACCTGCCTCGGCACCGGGGGGCCGGCGGCCCCGCTGGACGGGCCGGCGACGGTCGTGATGCAGGGCGTTCGCGTGCGGCAGGGCGACCGGGTGCTGCACCTGCCCGACATCGCCGTTGAGCCGGGTGACGCCGTGGCGCTGGCCGGTCAAAGCGGATCGGGAAAATCGACCGCACTGGCCGCGATCGCCGGGCTGCGCCCGGTCGATTCAGGGCGGGTCGAGGTGGCAGGCCGGACGCTCGACGACGCGACGGCCGATGCCTGGCGCGCCCGGCTGACATGGGTGCCGCAAACGGTGCATTTCCCCGACGAGACGCTGCGCGCCTTCCTCGACGTGCGCCGGACCGGGGGCGACCCGTCCGGGGCGTTACGGGCCGCCCGCGCCGATCACGTCGTGGCCCGCCTGCCCGAGGGCCTGGAGACGCGCCTGGGCGAAACCGGCGCCGGCGTCTCGGGCGGTGAGGCGCGCCGCCTGCTGCTGGCCCGGGCGATCATGGCGCGCGCGGACGTCGTGCTGGCCGACGAGCCGACGGCGGATCTGGACCCCGCGACCGCGTCGGACATTGCCGCTGTCCTGCGCAGGCTGGCGGATGACGGCGTGACGGTCATCGTGGCCACCCACGACACCGACCTGGCCGGCGCGATGGATCGCGTTATCCGGATGGAGGGCGCGGAATGAGGCAGATGTGGCAAGCCTTACGCCTCATCTGGTCGGCCGCCCCCCGGGCGATGTGGCGCGGCGCGGCGCTTTCGATCTGCGTGCTGGCCATGGGCGCGGCACTGCTTGGCGTGTCGGGTTGGTTCATCACCGCCACCGGGCTGGCTGGCCTGGCGGGCATCGGCATCGCCTTCGACGTGTTTCGCCCCAGTGCCGCCATCCGCTTTCTCGCGCTCGGCAGGGCCGGCGCGCGTTACGGCGAGCGTCTGTTGACCCATGATGCGACATTGCGGGCGCTGTCGGCGCTGCGTGTGCATCTGCTGCGCCGACAGGCCCGGTCGGGCTTCGAGGCGATGCAGCGGCTGCGCGGCAGCCTTGCGCTGTCGCGGATCACGGCGGACGTGGACGCGCTTGACGGGATCGTGCTGCGTCTTGCCTTGCCGGTGCTGGCCGGGGTGCTTGTCCACCTTGGCGCCTTCGCGGCGCTGTGGTGGCTCGTGATGCCGGCCGTTGCCGGGGCCGTGACCGCGGGATACCTGCTGGGCGGCGGTGCCGTGCTCGTGTGGTTGGCCATCGTGACACTGGCGCCCTCGGCCCGGGCGGAGGATGCGCTTCAGGCCCTGCGGCGGGGCGCCATCGACATGCTGCGCGGGCGCGCCGACCTGCTGGTGCACGGTCGGGTGCAGGAGCGGCTGGCGCGGATCGCGGAGACCGACACGCGGGCGAGAGCCGCCCAGGCAGCGCTCGACCGCGCCGAGCGGGCCGGCGGGCTGATGTTGTCAGGTCTCGTGGCGGCAATCTGCGCCGCGGCGCTTGCCATGGCCGGCGCGGCGGTCGTGGCCGGGGGGCTTGACCCCGCGGCAGCGGCCATCGGCTTTTTCGTTGCCCTGGCGCTGGCCGAGACCGTTCTGCCGCTGCGCCGGGGCGTTGCCGAGGCGGGGCGGATCCGGGTGGCCGCGCAGCGCGTTCTGGGCGGGCCGGCGCCCGCGGCCGAAACCGGGGTGCACGCGCGCCCGCCAACGGACGGCAACGCGCCGGCCCTGCGCGTGCGGGGCCTTTCCTTCCGGCGGGCGGGCGCCCGGCACGCCGTGTATTCCGGTGTCAGCTTCGACGTGGCGGCGGGCGAAACCGTGGCCCTGAGCGCCCCGAGCGGGGCAGGCAAGAGCACGCTGCTCGCGCAGGTGGCGGCGCTGTTGCCGGTGGAGGCGGGGGCGGTGCGCGTGCTCGGATGCGCTGTCGGGGATTGGCCCGAAACGGAACTGCGACGCGTTCTGGCCTTCGTGCCGCAGCGCAGTGCGCTGATCTCGGGCACGGTGTTCGACAACCTTGCGCTTGCGCGTGCAGAAGTGTCCCGGGCCGAGGCCATGCAGGCGCTCGAGGCGGTTTCGCTGCGCCGGGTCATCGAGGATCGCGGCGGGCTCGACGCCCGGCTTGGCGAAGGTGGCGCGGGCCTGTCGGGCGGCGAATCGCGTCGCCTCGTCCTGGCGCGCGCGCTTCTGCGGCAGCCGAAGGTGCTATTGCTGGACGAGCCTACGGAAGGGTTGGACAGCGCAACGGCCCGGGCCGTGCTGGACGGGCTGCGCGGTGCCCTGCCACAGGCGGCCATCGTCATGGCCTCGCACCGCGCCGAGGAGCGCGGGGCGGCGGATCGCGTGGTCAGCTTGTAAAGTTACATCAAAAATTCAGAATATATTTGATCCGGATCAAATCGGGGTGCTGCGGTCTGCGTTAGGGAATCAAAATGATGTTTCCTGAAAGCATCTTTTGATCCGGGGGCAAACCGAGGAGCCGGTAAGATGGAACTGGATGTTGTCGAGCTGTCACGGCTGCAATTCGCCATGACGGCCATGTATCACTTCCTCTTCGTGCCGCTGACGCTGGGCCTGTCGGTCCTCGTGGCGATCATGGAGACGGTCTATGTCATGACGAACCGCCCGATCTGGCGGCAGATGACCAAGTTCTGGGGCACGCTGTTCGGCATCAACTTCGTTCTGGGCGTGGCCACGGGCATTACCATGGAATTCCAGTTCGGCATGAACTGGAGCTACTACAGCCACTACGTCGGCGATATCTTCGGCGCCCCGCTGGCCGTCGAGGGGCTGATGGCCTTCTTCCTCGAGGCGACCTTCGTCGGGCTGTTCTTCTTCGGCTGGGACAAGCTCAGCAAGGTCGGCCACCTGACGGTCACCTGGCTGGTGGCGATCGGCTCGAACCTGTCGGCGCTGTGGATCCTGATCGCCAACGGCTGGATGCAGAACCCCGTGGGCGCGGTGTTCAACCCCGACACCATGCGCATGGAAATGACGAGCTTCTTCGACGTGGTCTTCAACGAGGTGGCGCAGGCCAAGTTCGTGCACACCGTCAGCGCGGGCTACGTCACCGCGGCCGTGTTCGTCATGGGCGTGTCGGCGTGGTACATGCTCAAGGGCCGGCACATGGAGCTGGCGCGGCGCTCGATCACCGTGGCGTCGAGCTTCGGGCTGGCGGCGGCGCTGTCGGTCGTGGTGCTTGGCGATGAATCGGGTTATTCGGCCACGCACACCCAGAAGATGAAGCTGGCCGCGATGGAGGGCATGTGGGAAACCCACGAGGCCCCCGCGCCGTTCACCGCCGTGGGCTTTCCCGACACCGAGGCGCGCGAGACGCACTACAAGGTCGAGGTTCCGTGGGTCATGGGGCTGATCGGCACCCGGTCGCTGACGCAGGAGATCCCCGGCATCAACGAGCTGGTCGCCGAATCGCGGGAGAAGATCCGCGACGGCATCCTGGCCTATGACGCGCTGATGACGATCCGCGACGCGCGGGGTGATGCGCCCGACGCCGTCCGCGCCGAGTTCGAGCGCAACTCGGACGACCTCGGCTACGCATTCCTGCTCAAGCAGTACGTGGACGACCCGCGCGAGGCCACGGATGCCCAGATCGCCAAGGCGGCCGAGGACACGATCCCCGGCGTCGGGCCGCTGTTCTGGGCGTTCCGCATCATGGTCGGGCTGGGCTTCGGTTTCATCGCTGTCATGGCCTATTTCTTCGTCCAGACCTCGTTCAGGGGCATGCGCTATCCGCGGCCGGCGCTGTGGCTGGCGGTCATCATCATCCCCGCGCCGTGGATCGCGGCCGAACTGGGTTGGTTCGTGGCCGAGTACGGCCGCCAGCCGTGGACGGTGGACGGGGTGCTGCCCACCGCGCTGTCGGCCAGCCACCTGAGCGTGGCGGACCTCGCGATCACGCTGGCGGGCTTCGTGACGTTCTACACCGTCCTTTTCGTCATCGAGATGGGGCTGATGCTGAAATATATCCGCCGCGGCCCGGCCGAGGACGTGGAGGAAACCGAAGCCTGGATGGCACGCCACGAACACCGCCTGCGCACCCATGACGGCAACCTGCCCGGCGCAACCCCTGCGGAGTGAGAGAAATGATCCTGCATGAACTCATAGACTTCGAAATCCTGCGCGTGATCTGGTGGGCGCTCCTTGGTGTCCTGCTGATCGGCTTCGCGCTGACCGACGGCTTCGACATGGGGGTGGGGGCGCTTCTGCCCTTCGTGGCCCGAACGGATGTCGAGCGCCGCATCGCCATCAACACGGTCGGCCCGGTCTGGGAGGGCAACCAGGTCTGGTTCATCCTGGGCGGCGGCGCGATCTTCGCCGCCTGGCCACCGCTCTATGCCGTCAGCTTCTCGGGCTTCTATCTGGCGATGTTCGTCGTGCTCGCTGCGCTGATCCTGCGGCCGGTGGCCTTCAAGTACCGCTCCAAGCGCGACTCCGCGCGCTGGCGCGAGGGCTGGGACTGGGCGCTGTTCGTCGGCGGCGCGGTGCCCGCGCTGCTGTTCGGCGTGGCGGTGGGCAATGTCCTGCTCGGGGTGCCGTTCCACCTGACCGACAATCTGTTCCCGATGTACGACGGCGCCTTTCACACCAAGTTCCTCGGGCTGTTGCGACCCTTCGCGCTGCTGGCGGGCGTGGTGTCGCTGGCGATGCTGCTGATGCACGGCGCGGCGTGGCTGTCGCTCAAGGCCGAGGCGCCTGTGGCCGAACGCGCCCGGCGTTACGGCACATGGGCGGGCATCGTGGCCGCGGCCGGATACGCGCTGGCGGGTCTTTGGCTGGCCGTCGGCATCGATGGGTTCCAGTTCGCCGGCGAGGTCGTTCGCGACGGGCCGTCGAACCCGCTGCATTCCGAGGTCGTGCGCGGCGGCTCGTGGCTGTCGGCCTATGCCGAGCGGCCGTGGATCGTGGTGGCCCCCGTGATGGGCTTTGCCGGTATCGCGCTGGCCGTTCTGGGCCTGCGGGCGGGTCGCGAGGTGTCCACGCTGCTTTGGTCCAAGATGGGGATCCTCGGGATCATCTCGTCGGTCGGGCTGACGATGTTCCCGTTCATCCTGCCGTCGACGGTTGACCCCGACAGTTCGCTGACCGTCTGGGACAGTTCGTCGTCTCACCTGACGCTGTTCGTCATGCTCGTGATGACGGTGATCTTCATGCCGCTGATCCTGGCCTACACGGCATGGGTCTACAAGGTACTCTGGGGCAAGGTGACCGAGGCGGACGTGACCGGCTCGGGCCACAGCTACTGACAAGGAGGGCAAGAAATGTGGTATTTCGCATGGCTCCTCGGCCTGCCGCTGGCCGCGATGTTCGCGGTGCTCAACGCGATGTGGCTGGAGATGCGCGAGGACGCGAAGCTCGCCGAGGAAACCGAGGACACCGCCGCCGAGCGTCCCTGACGGCGGGGCCTGCCGGGGTGGGCCGAACGGTCGGCCCGCCCCGGCCTTTTGAAGCAACCGGGGTCAGTGTGACCGGTCGATGTCGCCGACGGCAAGCACCGGCGCGGCGTCGATCTCCTCGGCGTCGAGCATGGCCGCGACCTTCTCGAGAACCGCGACGATCATCGCCTGTTCCCAGTCGTCCAGCGCCTCGAACTGCTTGACGTAGCGCTGTTGCAGCGCGTCGGGCGCGGCCTTGACCTTGTGACGGCCGTCCTCGGTGATCTCCAGCCGGGTCTGGCGCCGGTCACGTTCCGACCGCGTGCGCGTGAGCAGCCCCTTGCGCTCCAGCTTCTTGATCAGCGCGGACACGGTGGCCTGCGTGACCCCCATCCGGGTCGACAGCTCGGTCGGGGTCGCGTGGCCCTTTTCCGAGACGATCTGAAGCACCCGTAACTGGACCGAGGTCAACCCCGCCTCGCGCGCGAGGTCACGGGCGTACATCTCGGTGGCGCGCAGGATGCGCCGCAGGGCGATAAGGCTGACATCTGTGCGGTCCATGGCGTGCTCCTCGGCGAGACCGCAACAATTTAGCGTATTCCGCGCCGGGCGCAATCCTCGACGCGACCGGTGCCGAACCCGGTGGCGCACAAAGCCTTAGTCCGAATGAAGCAGTTTCCGGGCAGTATCGTGAACCATACTAAGGACATTAATACGTAAATAGCGCGCTATCGCGGGTCGGGGAAGAATATTACTTAGCCTATTGAAAAATTATGCGCGCCCCTTATACTATGCTCAACGAAGCAACAAGGGACCTGTGACAGTGCATAGCATTCAGGGATCGAAAACCGACTCGCCGATCGTCTTGCGCAAACCCGACCGCGAAGACGGCTCCGCCATCTGGGACCTGATCGCGGCGTGCCATCCGCTCGACGAGAACTCGATGTACTGCAACCTCATCCAGTGCGATCACTTCCGCGACACCTGCGTGCTTGCGGAGATCGACGGCGAACCGGTCGGCTGGATCTCGGCCTACGTCATGCCGCAGGATCCCGAGACGCTTTTCGTCTGGCAGGTCGCCGTGTCCGAGAAGGCACGTGGCCGGGGGCTGGGCACGCGCATGCTGTCCGAGTTGTTCGCCCGCGATGCCTGCGAGGGCGTCACGCGCCTGCAGACGACGATCACGATTTCCAACGATGCCTCCTGGGCCCTGTTCGGGCGCTTCGCCCGCGCACAGGGCGGCAAGCTGCGCAGCGAGCCGCACTATACCCGCGAGGATCACTTCGACGGTCGCCACGCCACCGAGCACATGGTGACCATCGAATTCGCCAAGGCGCTCGAGCGCGCCGCCTGACACCGGGCCGCCCGCGCCGCGCCTTAACTCTCCCAGAACGAGGAATAATCATGTCGACTGACACGTCAGCCGAAATCGCAATCTTCGACCGTCGCGAATCCGAAGCGCGCAGCTACTGCCGCGGGATGCAGTCGGTCTTCACCAAGGCCCAGGGCTCCGAGATGACGGATGCCGACGGGCGCAGCTACATCGACTTTCTGGCGGGGTGTTCCTCGCTGAACTACGGGCACAACGACCCGGACATGAAGGCCGCGCTGATGGATCACATCGCCGGCGACGGCATCGCGCACGGCCTTGACCTGCACACCGAGACCAAGGCGGGCTTCCTGAACGCTTTCGAGGAGCACATCCTCAAGCCGCGCGACATGGATCACCGCGTGATGTTCACCGGCCCCACCGGCGCCAACGCCGTCGAGGCCGCGATGAAGATCGCCCGCAAGGTCACTGGGCGCAACAACATCATCGCCTTCACCAACGGTTTCCACGGCGTCACCCTGGGTGCGTTGTCGGCCACGGCCAACGGCTATCACCGCGGGGGTGCCGGCACGACGCTGGACGGTGTCACCCGCATGCCCTTCGACGGGTACATGGGTTCGGGCTGCGACACGACGAAGTTACTCGAGGCGATGCTGACCGACGGGTCCAGCGGCATGGACGCGCCGGCCGCGATCATGCTGGAAACCGTTCAGGGCGAGGGCGGCCTGAATGCGGCGGATCCGGAATGGATCAAGCGCGTGGCCGAGCTGGCCCACGAACACGGGGCCCTGCTGATCGTGGACGACATCCAGGCCGGGTGCGGCCGCACGGGCAGCTTCTTCTCGTTCGAGGAGATGGGCATCATGCCCGACATCGTGACCATGGCGAAATCGGTTTCCGGCTTCGGCCTGCCGATGGCGCTGACGCTGGTGCGCCCCGAGTACGACATCTTCGGCCCGGCCGAGCACAACGGGACGTTCCGCGGCAACACGCACGCCTTCGTCACCGCGCGCGTCGCGATCGAGAAATTCTGGTCCGACGACAGCTTCCAGAAGGAAATCGGTGAAAAGGCCGACATGCTCGAGCAGTCGCTGGAGCAACTGGCCCAGATGGTGCCGGGCGCCTTCCTGAAGGGCCGCGGCATGATGCGCGGCGTGGACGTGGGCACCGGAGAGCTGGCCGAGGCGATCTGCGGCCGCGCCTTCGAGAAGGGACTGGTGATCGAGACCTCGGGATCCGACGACCAGGTGGTCAAGGTGCTCGCGCCGCTGACCACCCCGAAGGAAACCTTCCGCAAGGGTCTCAACATTCTTCTGGACGCCGCGCGCGACGTGACGGCCCAGGCCAAGTTCGCGGCGGAGTGACCCGATGATCGTACGTGATTTCGACGACGTGGTGGAACAGGGTGGCGCGGTCTCCGACGCGCACTGGACCTCGGTACGCATGTTGCTGGCCGATGACGGGATGGGCTTTTCGTTCCACATCACCTTCCTCGAGGCCGGCTCCGAGCACACATTCGAGTACAAGAACCACCTCGAAAACGTCTACTGCGTCCAGGGCAAGGGGTCGATCACCGACCACGCCACAGGCGAGACGCACGCGATCAAGCCGGGGACGATGTACGCGCTCAACGAGCACGACCGTCACACCCTGCGTGCCGACGAGGAACTCGTCATGGCGTGCGTCTTCAACCCGCCGGTCACCGGCAGGGAGGTCCACCGCGAGGATGGCTCCTATGCCGCGCCGGACGACATGAAATGAGCAGAGGCGCCCGGCAGCGCGCCTGACCGGGTGAGACACAGTTGGATTTTCAGAACCATACCGTGGAAAAGATCGGCGGCACCTCGATGTCGCGGCTGGACGAGCTGCTGAAAACGCTGTTCGTCCGTGACACGGACAAGGAAACCTACAACCGCATCTTCGTCGTGTCCGCCTTCGGCGGGATCACCGACAAGCTGCTGGAACACAAGAAGACGGACGAGCCGGGCGTCTACGCCCGCTTCGCCAACGAGGAGGACGATCACGGCTGGCTCGACGCGCTGTCCGAGGTCGGCCATGCCATGCGCGCGGCCCACCAGGACATCCTGGCCCACCAGGCCGATCGCAGCGATGCCGACGACTTCGTGCGCGACCGCGTCGAAGGTGTGCGAAGCTGCCTGATGGACCTTCAGCGCCTGTGTTCCTACGGCCATTTCCGGCTGTCGCAGCACATGATGTTGACCCGCGAACTGCTGTCGGCGCTGGGCGAGGCGCACTCGGCCTATGTCGCCGTTCTCGCGCTGCGCCGCGAGGGCGTGAACGCACGGTTCGTGGACCTGTCGGGCTGGCGCGACGAGCGCGAACTCGACCTCGACGCACGCATCCGCGACGGGTTCGACGGCGTCGACCTGGAAACCGAACTGCCGATCGTCACCGGCTACGCGCAGTGCGCGGAGGGCCTGATGCGCGAATTCGACCGCGGCTATTCCGAGGTCACCTTCAGCCGTATCGCAGCCCTGACGGCCGCGCGCGAGGCGATCATCCACAAGGAGTTCCACCTCTCGTCGGCCGACCCGAAGCTGGTCAGCGGCGGGCGCGTGCGCAAGCTGGGGCACACCAACTACGACGTGGCCGACCAGCTGTCCAACCTCGGGATGGAGGCCATCCACCCCAAGGCGGCCAAGACGCTGCGCCACTCGGACGTGCCGCTGCGCGTGACCAACGCCTTCGAGCCGCACGACCCCGGCACGCTGATCGACGATTGCCCGGCCGACACGCCGGGTGCCGAGATCGTCACCGGCCTCGATGTCCGCGCGCTGGAGCTGTTCGAGCAGGACATGGTCGGCGTGAAGGGCTACGACGCGGCCATCCTCGAGGTGCTGACGCGGCACGGTGTGCGCATCGTCTCGAAGACCTCGAACGCCAACACGATCACGCACTACGTCGACGCGCCCCTGCGCGCCGTGCGCCGTGTCGAGAAGGACCTGAACACGCTCTACCCGAATGCCGAGCTGGCGGTGCGGCCGATGTCCATCGCTTCGGTCATCGGGCGCGACCTGAAGGGCCTCAACGTCCTGGGCGAAGGTCTGAAGGCGCTGGCCGCGGCGGATATCGAGGTTCTGGGCGCGCACCAGACGACGCGTTCCGTGGACGTGCAGTTCGCCGTGCCGCGGGAGTCGCATGACGCCGCGATCGGGGCGCTGCACGCCGCGCTGGTGCCGCAGGAGCCCGCCGAGACGCCCGAGGCGCCCGCCGCGAAGGCCGCCTGACAACCCGACTGCGGGATTGACATGAATGATGCGCCGCCGGCCTGCGGGCCGGCGGCGTTTTTCGTGCGGGGTCGGTCGCGTTCGGGACTCGACATTTGAATACCGATTGTATACGTCATGTATTCGAAAGGAGTTGCCATGACGACCGACCGCAAGACAGACTGCCTCGAAGACCTGCGCATGCGCATACTGCGGCAGGACATCGCGCCGGGCGCGGACCTCGACGAGACACAGCTTTGCAAGGAATACGGCATCTCGCGCACGCCGATGCGCGAAATATTCCAGCGGCTCGGAGGCGAAGGGTACCTCGTGCGTGCCCAGAACCGCACGGCCAAGGTCGCATCGATGGACATCGCCACCATGCGGATGTTCTTCCAGACAGCGCCCCTGGTCTATGCCAACATCGCGCGGCTGGCGGCCGAGAACCGGCGCAGCGACGAGATCGCGACGCTTGCACGGATCCAGGACGGCTTCCGCGCCGCCACGGCCAAGGGTGACGCGGGCGAGGCGGCGATCCTGAACCATCGGTTCCACCTGCAGATCGGCGAGATGGCCCACAACCCTTACCTGCTGCCCAGCCTCAAGCGGATGCTGATCGACCACACCCGGCTGAGCCAGACGTTCTATCGCCCCGCCTCCGCCGACGAGAAGCTGCGCGTGGCGAAGGCCTGCGAACAGCACGACGCGATGATCACGGCGATCGAGCGGCAGGAACCCAGCCTCGCCGTGGAACTCACGCTGGAACACTGGGACCTGTCGCGCGACCGGCTCGAACGGTTCGTGTCGCCCGATCCCTTGCCCGTCGACGTGGTTGCGATGAAGGAACGTCGGGATGCGCTTTGAAGGTATCTGGACGCCCGTCGTCACCCCCTACCAAGAGGATTTCAGCCTCGACCGCGCGGCCCTGGCCGACACGGTCGAACACCTGATCGGGGCGGGGGTGCACGGGCTGATCCTTGCCGGTACAACCGGCGAATACTACGCCCAGACGCCACAGGAACGCGTCGAGATGATGGGCGAGATGGCCGGTCTGGTGAAGGGGCGCGTGCCGCTGGTCATCGGCACCGGCGCCATGCGCACCGAGGACAGCATTGCCTATGCCGAGGCCGCCAAGGCCGCCGGCGCCGACGCGATCCTGATCGCCACGCCGCCCTACGCCTGCCCCACGGGGCGCGAGATCGCGCTTCACGCGCTGGCGGTGGACCGCGCGGCGAACCTGCCGGTCATCCTCTACAACTACCCCGACCGGATGGGCGCCATGATGGACGAGGCGTGCCTCGACCGGCTGGGCCGCTCGCCCAATTTCGCCGCGATCAAGGAAAGCTCGGGCGACATCAACCGCGTGCACCTGCTGGCGCGCGATTATCCCCACATCGGGCTGTTGTGCGGCATGGACGACCAGGCGCTGGAATTCTTCGCCTGGGGCGCGCGCGGCTGGGTCTGCGCGGGCTCGAACTTCGCGCCCGAAGCACACATCGCGCTGTACGAGGCCTGCGCGCTCGAAGGCGACTTCGACAAGGGCCGCCGGATCATGAAGGCGATGATGCCGCTGATGCGCGTGCTGGAACAGGGCGGCAAGTTCATCCAGTGCATCAAGCACGGCCTGACCCTGCGCGGCATCCCCGCCGGCCCGCCGCGGCGGCCGCTGCACCCGCTCAACAAGGATGACAAGCGCGCGCTGGAGGAAGTGATCCGCACCATGAACCGCGCCGTGGCCGACATCACAGGAGAGGCGCAATGACCGATCTTCTCACCCGCGAGGAATACGCGGCCATCGCCGCCGATCTCGATCTGCCCGCCGCGCCATTCGTCGAGGGAAAGTTCCGCAGCGGCAACGGCCCGGCGATGGACACCCGCAATCCCGCGAGCGGCAAGGTGCTCACGACCCTGAGCACGGCGGACAACACCGACGTGGATTTCGCCGTTCAGAAAGCGCGCGAGGCGTTCGAGCGGGGCGACTGGGCGCGCGCGCACCCGTCGGAGCGAAAGGACGTTCTCATCAAGCTGTGCAAGTACATCACCCGCCGGCGGCACGAGCTGGCGGTGATGGAAAGCCTCGATTCCGGCAAGCCCATCCGCGATTGCGAACTGATCGACGTGCCCGAGACGATCAACACCCTCAAGTGGCACGCCGAGTTGATCGACAAGATCTACGACCAGACCGGGCCGTCGGGCGACGACGCGGTCAGCATGATCGTGCGCGAACCCGTCGGCGTGGTCGGCGCCGTGCTGCCGTGGAACTTCCCGCTGATGATGCTGGCGTGGAAAATCGGCCCGGCGCTGGCCGCCGGCAACTCGGTGATCGTCAAGCCTGCCGAGCAGACCCCGCTGACTGCGCTGCGCGTGGCCGAACTGGCCCACATGGCCGGCGTGCCGCGCGGCGTGCTGCAGGTACTGCCCGGCGACGGCCCGCAGGTGGGCGAACCCCTGGGGTTGCACGGCGACGTGGACATGGTCAGCTTTACCGGGTCCACGGAAACCGGCCGGCGGTTCCTGCGCTATTCGGCCGACAGCAACCTCAAGAAGGTGGTGCTGGAATGCGGCGGCAAGAACCCGGCGGTTGTGCTGAAGGACGCCGAGAACCTCGACCATGTCGCCGGGCACGTGGTGGGTGCCGCCTTCTGGAACATGGGCGAGAACTGCAGCGCCAACAGCCGCCTCATCGTGCACGAGGCGGTGAAGGCCCCGCTGCTGGAGCGCATCCTTGCGCGGCTGCGCGACTGGCGCACCGGTGATCCGCTCGATCCCGCGAACCACCTGGGCGCGCTGGTCGATCCCGCGCATTGCGAGAAGGTGCAGGCCTATCTGACCGGGCAGGCGCTGGCCGGCGGCGCGGCGGAAGGGCCTTTCGTGCCGCCCACGGTCTACGAGGTGGCCGCCGACGACCCCCGCGCGCGGGAGGAGATCTTCGGCCCCGTATTGTCGGTCATCCCCGTGGCCAGCGATGCCGAGGCGATCGCGCTGGCCAACGACACCGATTACGGGCTGACGGCCAGCGTGTTTTCCGCGAACGCCCGCCGCGCGCTCCGCGCCGCGCGCGACATCCGCGCGGGCACGGTCACGGTCAACTGCTACGGCGAGGGCGACATCACCACGCCCTTCGGCGGCATGAAGCAGTCCGGCTTCGGCGGGCGCGACAACGGGATACACGCCCACGACCAGTTCACGGAAATCAAGACGATCTGGATCGACCTGACCGACCCCGCGGACGGGGACAACCTGGAATGACGCGCGCCCGGCGCACGCTCATCAGCCCCAAGGGCTGATGGGCGAGCCCGGTGCAGGAGGAGTGGATGACCGTGACCGAGACGAAACCCGCCCGCCGCGGGCGCGGCGCCCGCAAGGCCAGCCGCCAGACCCGCGACATCGCCATGCTTCCCGCGCTCGCGCGGCGCCTGCCGCTGGTCGAGCCGATGACGCCCGAGCAGATCGCGCGGATCGACGCGGCCTCGATGCACATTCTCGAAAACGTCGGCGTGGTGTTCCGCGACCCGGTCGCGCTGGAGGACTGGCGCGGCGCCGGCGCCCGGGTGGAGGGCGAGACCGTCTATCCCGATCGCGGTCTCGTGCGCGACCTGATCGCGACGATCCCCGAAACCTTCACGCTGCACGCGCGCGACCCGGCCAAGAGCCTGCCCTTCGGCGGCAACCACGCGATCTTCGTGCCGATGACCGGCGCGCCCTACCTGCGCGATCTCGACGACGTGCGCCGCAACCCGACGCTGGCCGACCTCGCGGATTTCCACCGGCTGGCGCACATGCTGCCGGGGCTGCATTCGAGCGCGCACCACATCGTGGAACCCTACGACCACCCGATCAGCCAGCGGCACCTGCGCATCACCTATTCGTCCATGAAGCATTCCGACAAGACCTTCATGGGCATGACCACCAGCCCCCGCAACGCCGAGGACGTGCTGGAGATGTGCGCGATCCTCTTCGGCGCGGACCACATGGAGGACCACCCGGTCGTCACCGGAAACTGCAACGGCAACTCGCCGCTGGTCTGGGACGAAACCATGCTGGGGGCCATGCGCGCCTTCGCCCGGCGCAACCAGCCGGTGCTGTGCTCGCCCTTCGTGCTGGGCGGTGCCAACACGCCGGCCTCGGTCGCGCCCACCGTCGCCCAGCTCAACGCCGAGGCGCTGAGCGCGCTGGCCTACACCCAGATCATCCGCCGCGGCGCGCCGGCGATCTACGGCCACTACCTGTCGACGGTGTCGATGAAATCCGGTGCGCCGATGGCCGGCACGCCCGAGATCAGCCTGATGAACCTGATGATCGGGCAGATGGCACGGCATTACGGCGTGCCGTGGCGCAGCTCCACGACGCTCGGCGGGGCCAAGACGTTCGACGCGCAGGCGGGCTACGAATCCGCCAGCACGCTCATGGCGTTGCAGATGGCCGGAACCAACTACATGTGGCACGCCGCCGGGTGGAACGAGGCGGGGATGCACTGTTCGATGGCCAAGTTCGTGGTCGACGCCGAGCAATGCGCGATGGCCCACCGGCTCGCCTCCGGCATCCGCTGGGACGATTTCGACGAGGCGGTCGCGGCGGTGGCGGATGTCGGTCCCGGCGGGCATTACCTGGGGCACCCGCACACGCTGGAGAACTTCCAGCGCGCGTTCTTCATGCCCGAGCTGTTCGACAACAACGCCTTCGAGCAATGGCAGGCCGAGGGCGCGCGGGAAATCACCGCGCGCGCGCTCGCCCACGCCCGCCAGTTGCTGGAAACCTACGAGGAACCGAAGCTGGACCCGGCCGTGGACGAGGCGCTGCAGGACTACATCGCCCGGCGCGAGCGCGAGATCCCGGCGGCCGACGCCCTCAACCAGGAGCATTGATCCGATGGGTGCGACCACGGTCTCCCGCCTGCCGGTCGATCCCGGCCCCGCCGCCTGGAACGAGATCCTGCCCCCGCCGGCGCCGGCCGGGGCACTCGACGGGCCCACCACGGCCGACTGGCTGATCGTCGGCGGCGGCTTCGCCGGGCTGGCGGCCGCGCGTCGGCTGGCACAGCTGTATCCTGGCGACCGGATCGTGCTGCTCGAGGCGCGGCGCATCGGGCAGGGGCCGGCCGGGCGCAACACCGGATTCATGATCGACCTGCCGCACGACCTGTCCTCCGACGATTACGGCGGCGCGGTGGACAGCGACCGCGCGCAGACCCGCGCGAACCGCGCGGCCATCGATTTTGCCGCCGGGATGGCCGCCGAGTTCGAGCTGGGCGACGAGGCGTTCACCCGCTCGGGCAAGACCAATGCCGCCGCGACGGAAAAGGGCGACCGGCACAACCGGGACTATGCCGCGCACCTGGACCGGATGGGCGAGGCGCACGCGTGGCTCGACGCCGCACAGATGCACGAGATGACCGGAACCGGTTACTACAGCAGCGGCGTGCACACCCCCGGCACGGCGATGATCCAGCCGGCGCTGTTCGTGCGCGGTGTGGCCGCCGGTCTGGCCTCCAACCGCGTGCGGATCCACGAGGACAGCCCCGTCGTGCGCCTCGCCCGCCATGGTGACTGGGTGGCGGAAACGCCGACGGGCCGGGTGACCGCGCCCCGCGTGATCCTGGCCGTCAACGGCCACGCCGAAAGCTTCGGCCACTTCCGCGGGCGGTTGCTGCATGTCTTCACCTACGCGTCGATGACGCGCGCGTTGACCGGTGACGAGGTCCGGCGGCTGGGCGGACAGCCGCGGTGGGGTGTCACGCCGGCGGACCCGATGGGCACGACCGTCCGGCGCATCGCGGGGCAGGGGGGCGACCGGATCGTGGTGCGCAATCGCTTCACCTGCGATCCCGCGATGGAGGTTTCCGAAGCGCGGATCGCACGCGTCGGCCGGGCCCACGACCGCGCCTTCGCCGCCCGGTTTCCCATGCTGGACGGGGTTGAGATGCAGTATCGCTGGGGCGGGCGTCTCTGCCTGAGCCGGAACGGCGTTCCGGCGCTGGGCGAGGTCGAGGAGGGGCTTTTCTCCGCGTGCTGCCAGAACGGGCTGGGCACCGCAAAGGGCACGCTGCACGGGATGCTGACGGCCGATCTGGCCTCGGGGCGCGGGTCGGCGCTGCTGGACGAGGTGATGGCCCAGCCCGCGCCGAAACCGCTGCCGCCACGCCCGCTGACATGGCTGGGCGCCAACGCCGTCATGCGCTGGGGCGAGTTCAGGGCGGGCCGCGAGATGTGACCCGTTGCAGGGCCGCCGGCGCCCGTTGCGCCGAAAGCCTGGCGGGTTGGCGGGCGTCAGTCCTTCGCCAGGTCCTTGAGGATCGGGCAGTCGGGCCGGCTGTCGCCGGCGCAGGAGTGGATCAGGTCGCGCAGCGTGTCGCGCATGGCCTCGAGCAGGGCGATCTTCCCCTCGACGGTCTCCAGGTGCTGCTGCGCCAGCCGTTTGACATCCGCGCTGGCCCGGTTCTCGTCCTCGTAGAGCGCGAGAAGGGTGCGGCAATCCCCGATCGAGAAGCCAAGCGCCCGCGCGCGGCCGAGGAAGGCCAGCTTGTGGAAATCGGTTTCCGCGAACACGCGGTATCCGCTGGAATCACGCGCGGGACGGATCAGGCCGATGTCCTCGTAGTACCGGATGGTCTTGGCCGGCAGGCCCGTGCGGTCCGCGATCTCGCCGATGGTCATGTCGCCTCCTTCAACCGTGGTGCCGCGGCGGGCGCGGCGCCGTCGGGCGCGTCCGCGCCCGGCGCCATGGCCGGGGCCAGCCGCCGCAGCCTCAGCGCGTTGCCCAGCACGAAGACGGACGACAGCGCCATCGCGCCGGCCGCCAGCATGGGCGACAGCAGCGTTCCCGACACCGGGTAGAGCACGCCGGCGGCCACCGGGATCAGCGCGGTGTTGTAGGCGAACGCCCAGAACAGGTTCTGCCGGATGTTGCGCATGGTCCGGCGAGAGACGTCCAGCGCGTTGACCACGCCGCCGAGGTCACCCGACATCAGCACCACGTCGGCGGTTTCGATCGCCACGTCGGTGCCGGTGCCAACGGCAACGCCGCTGTCGGCCTCGGCCAGCGCGGGCGCGTCGTTGATGCCATCGCCGACGAAAGTGATCGCGCCGGCCCCGTCGCGCAGCCTGCGCACGGCCTTGGCCTTGCCCTCGGGCGGCACCTCGGCGCGGACGTGATCGATTCCCAGCTGGCGGGCGATGGCGTGCGCGGTCGCCTCGGTGTCGCCGGTGATCATGGCGACCTCGCGCCCCGATGCGCGCAGGGCGGCGATGGCATCGGCGCTCGACGGCTTGACTGGGTCGGCGATGGCGAAAACCGCCACCAGCGCGCCGTCGACGGCCGCGAACACCGGCGTCTGACCACCGGCGGCAAAGGATTGCGCCCGGTCCGACAGCGGCGCGGTGTCGATGCCTTCATCCGCCATCAGCCGCCGGGCGCCCACGCGGATCTCGTGCCCGTCGACCTGCGCGCTCAGCCCGTGTCCGGTGATCGCCTTGAAGGCGGTCACATCGGGCAGCGTCATATCGGCGGCTTCCGCCGCGATGGCGCGCGCCAGCGGGTGTTCCGATTTCGACTCCGCGGCGGCCACCAGGCGCAGGACATCGTCCCGGTCCGCCCCTTCGGCCATCGCGATGTCGGTCACGCGCGGCGCGCCCTCGGTCAGCGTGCCGGTCTTGTCGAAGGCCACGAGCCGCGCGCCGTCGAGCCGCTGCAGCGCATCGCCCTTGCGGAACAGAACGCCCATCTCGGCCGCGCGGCCCGTGCCCACCATGATCGAGGTCGGCGTGGCCAGACCCATCGCGCAGGGGCAGGCCACGATCAGCACCGAGACCCCGGCGACCAGCGCAAAGGTCAGCGCGGGTGCCGGACCGAAGATCAGCCACGCGATCACCGTGGCCAGCGCCGCCGCGATGACGGCCGGCACGAAGACCGCGACCACCCTGTCGGCCAGGGCCTGCACCGGCAGCTTGGCGCCCTGCGCCTGCTCGACCATCTCGATGATCTGCGCGAGCACCGTGTCGCGGCCCACCTTCGTGGCGCGGAACGTCAGTGCCCCCTCGCCGTTGATGGTGCCGCCAACGACCGTGTCGCCCTCGGCCTTGGCCACCGGCACCGGTTCGCCCGAGATCATGCTTTCGTCGACGTAGGACCGGCCGCCCGTCACCTCGCCGTCAACGGCGATCTTCTCGCCCGGGCGGACGTGGATGATGTCGCCCACCACGATCTCGTCCAGCGGGCGTTCCCCGACCGTGCCGTCGCGTTCCACGCGCGCGGTGCGCGGCTGCAGCCCGACCAGCTTCTGGATCGCGGCGCCGGTGCGGCCCTTGGCGCGGGCCTCCAGCCAGCGGCCCAGCAGGATCAGGGTGACGATGACCGCCGCGGCCTCGAAATACACCGCGCGCGTCCCCTCGGGCAACAGGGCGGGCGCGAACAGCGCGACCGTCGAATAGAGCCAGGCGGCGCTCGTGCCCATCGCCACGAGGCTGTTCATGTCCGGTGCCCCGCGCAGCAGGGCGGGCCCGCCGACGGCGAAGAACCCGCGCCCGGGCCATGCCAGCACGAGCGTCGTCAGCACGAACTGGATGAACCAGCCGTTCCGGCGCCCCAGCGTGTCGTCGATGAGCTCGGCCATGCCGGGGATGAAATGGCTGCCCATCTCCATGACGAAGACCGGCAGGGTGAGCGCGGCGGCGATCAGCATGGACCGGCGCGCCCCGGCGATCTCGGCCTGGCGGGTCTCGGCGCGGTCGCGGGTGCCGCCGCTTTCGGGGTGTGCGGGATAGCCCGCGTCGGTCACCGCACGGGCCAGTTCGGCCGGGTCGGCGGCGCCCGACAGGATGCGGACCTTCGCCGTTTCGGCGGCCAGGTTCACGGAGGCGTCCAGGACACCCGGCATGGCGGTCAGCGCCTGCTCGACCTTGCCGATGCAGGACGCACAATGCATCCCCTCGATCCGCAGGGTCACCGTGTCCTCGGCGGCGGGATAGCCCGCCTCGTCCAGGGCCTCGGACACGGCCCGCGGGTCGATATCGGCGGGGGCGACCTGCGCGGTGCGATTGGCGAAGTTCACCGTGGCGTCGCGAATGCCGGGCACCGCGCCCAGCGCGCGTTCGGCCCGGCCCGCGCAGCCGGCGCAGCTCAGCCCCTGAACCTCGAAAGTCATGCGGTCTGTCGATGCCATGAAACGGCCTTTCGTCGCGTTGCTGCAACGCAGATAAGGGTTCCAGTCACTGGAAGGTCAAGGGTGCCGTCGCAATTCCCTGCCGACGGCCCGGGCATATGGCCAATCCCGCGCCGCATGCCTAGACTTTCAATGCGGGCAAACGGGAGGCGGCCGATGACACTGTCGCAGGATCAACTGGAAACCCTGATCGCGCAGGGGCGGGGCGAGGTCCCGGCCGAGACCGTCTTGCGCGGCGGTGAGGTGTTCAGCCCGGTCACCGGCGAGATGATCGCGGGCGACGTGGCCATCGGGGCCGGCGGGCGCATCGCCGGTATCGGCGAAACCTATGATGGACGAACGGTGATCGACGTTGCGGGCCGTATCCTCGTGCCCGGGTTCATCGACACGCACCTGCACATCGAAAGCTCGCTCGTCACCCCGCAGGAGTTCGACCGCTGCGTCGCGCCCCGTGGTGTGACCACGGCGATCTGCGACCCCCACGAAATCGCGAACGTGGTGGGGGCCGACGGCATCCGCTACTTCCAGCGCGCAAGCGAACACACCCTGATGGATATCCGGGTGCAGCTGTCGTCCTGCGTGCCATCGACCGAAATGGAAACCGCCGGTGCGCGGATCGAGGCCGCCGATCTGGCGGCGCTGCGCGGGCATCCCTCGGGCATCGGGCTGGCGGAATTCATGAACTATCCCGGCGTGATCCACCGCGACCCGGGCTGCATGGCCAAGCTGATGGAGTTCGCCGGCGGGCACATCGACGGGCACGCGCCGCTGTTGTCGGGGCGCGACCTGAACGCCTACATCGCCGCGGGCATTGCCACCGAGCACGAGGCGACCACCGCCGACGAAGCGCAGGAGAAACTGCGCAAGGGGCTGCGCATCCTGATCCGCGAGGGGTCGGTGTCGAAGGACCTGCACGCGCTGGCGCCGTTGCTGACCGAGCGGAATTCGCCCTACCTCGCAATGTGCACCGATGACCGCAACCCGCTCGACATCGCCGAGCAGGGGCACCTCGACCACATGATCCGCACCGCGATCGCGCTGGGCGCGCCGCCGCTGGCGGCCTACCGCGCGGCCACCCTGTCGGCGGCCGAGGCGTTCGGTCTCAAGGATCGCGGGTTGATCGCGGCCGGGCGGCGCGCCGACATCGTGGTACTGGACAGCCTTGAGGACTGCCGCGCCGGGATGGTGTTCTGCAACGGCGTCCTGGCCGACGACGCGGCCTTCGCCGCCAGGGATCCCGTCGCGCCGGTGGGGCGCGGCTCGGTCAAGGCGCCACGCGTTGCGGCCAAGGATTTCCGCAGCACGTCGAACAAGGCGGAAACCGACGTGATCGGGATCCGAGAGGGGCAGATCCTGACCGATCACCTGCATGAACGGATCGCCGTGCAGGATGGCGACAAGCGCCCCGATCCCGCGCGCGACCTGGTCCGCATCGCGGTGATCGAACGCCACGGCCGCAACGGCAACATCGCCACCGGGTTCGTCAGGGGCTTCGGGCTGCGGGCCGGGGCCATTGCATCCACCGTCTGTCACGATCATCACAACATCGCCGTGGTGGGCGCCGATTACGCCGACATGGCGGTCGCCGCCAACCGGCTGGGCGAGATCGAGGGCGGCTTTGCCGTGGTGCGTGACGGTGCCGTGCTCGCCGAACTCGCGCTGCCCGTGGCCGGGCTGATGAGCCCCGAGCCCTTCGAGGTGGTGCGCGACGCGCTGAAGGAGCTGCACGCCGCCGCCAGCAGCCTTGGCGTGACGCTGGACGAGCCGTTCCTGCAGCTGGCGTTCCTCGCGCTTCCGGTGATCCCCAGCCTCAAGATCACCGACCGCGGGCTGGTGGACGTCACCCGGTTCGAGATCATCGCCTGAGCCTCAGCCGCGGTAGCGGAACACCCCCGTCGCCGTGGCCACGAGCGCGCCGTCGTCGTCGCGCACCGACCCTTCGGCGAAGTAGGTCTTGCGCCCGCCGCCCGTTCGCCGGCCTTCCGCGATCAGCCGCGTGCCGCCGGCCTGGCCCAGGTAGTTGACGGTCAAAGACAGCGTCAGTGCCATCTGCCGGCGGTCGGGGTCGCCCGTGTAGCAGCCGGCGTAGCCCATCGCGCTGTCCAGCAGCGTGGCATGCACGCCGCCGTGCGGCAGCCCCTGCCGGTTCATCAGGACCGGCCGCAGGGGCAGCTCCACCCGCGCGAAATCGGGCGCCCAGTCCGTCAGCTCGAAGCCGAGGTGGGCTTGCAGCGGGTAGATGTCCTCGCCGTCGCGGGGATCATCGCGGGCGGTCATGATTCGCGCTCCGCCGCGGCGAGACCGCCGCGCGCGAAATCGGGTACATGCGCGCCCAGCCGCAGGCCGCGCTCGGGGTCCGACGCGTTGCCGTCGAGGGCGCGTTTCTTCACCCCCTGCAGGATTGCCGCCATGCGGAAATGCGCAAAGGCGAGGTAGAAGCCGAAATCCGGTATGCCGTCCAGCCCCCGCCGCGTGCAGTAACTGTCGATGAACGCCGCGTCGCTCCACAGGCCTTCCGCCGCGCGGTCCACGCCGGCCAGCCCGCGGCCGTCCGCGCCGGCGGGCATCGACCATTGCATGATGACGCCGGCAAGGTCGGCATAGGGGTGGCCGATGGTCGACAGTTCCCAGTCCAGCACGGCGCGGCAGGCTGCGCTGTCGGGGGCGAACAGCAGGTTGTCGATGCGGAAATCGCCGTGGACCAACCCGCGCTGGCCGTCATCCTCGGGCATCGCGGCGCCAAGCCAGTCGATCAGCGCGGTCATCTCCGGCAGATCCTCGGTCCGCGTGGCGTGATACTGCTTCGTCCACCGGTCCAGCTGGCGCTGGAAATAGTTCCCGCGCGGGCCGAAATCACCCAGTCCCGTCGCCTCGAGGTCGACCTCGTGGATGGCGGCGAGCACGCGGTTCATCTCGTCGATCACCGCGCCGCGTTGGTCCCGGGGCACCTCGGGCAGGCGCGGGTCGTCGAAGGTGCGCCCGGTGACCGCGTCCATGACGTAGAACGCCGACCCGATGACGGAATCGTCCTCGCACAGCACGTGCATGCGCGCCACGGGCACCTCGGTGCCGGCCAGGGCGCGCTGCACGCGGAACTCGCGGTCCACGGCATGGGCGGATTTCAGAAGGGTGCCCGGGGGCTTGCGGCGCAGGACGTAGGCCTTGCCCGGCGTATCCAGCCAGAACGTCGGGTTGGATTGCCCGCCGGGGATCTTGCGCGCCTTGACCGGGCCGGCGAAGCCGGGTAGATGCGCCGTCAGCCATCTGTCCAGCGCGTCCAGATCGAGGTCTGCGGACTGTGCCATCACGTGGCCTCGCGCAGTTCGGGCAGGACGTAATCGGCGAACCGTTCACGCAGTGTGAGCTTGGAGATCTTGCCGGTGGCCGTCAGCGGCAGGTCGTCGACGTAGATCACGTCGTCGGGCATCTGCCACTTGGCGAAATGCGGGGCCATGTGGGCGTGCAGATCCTCAAGCGCCGGGCGGTCCTCGCCCGCGGGCACGGCGACGAGGACGGGGCGTTCGTCCCACTTGGGGTGCGGGATCGCGATCACCGCGCAGGCGTGGATCGCCGGGTGCGAGGTGGCCGCGTTTTCCAGGTCGATGGAGCTGATCCACTCACCACCCGATTTCACGAGGTCCTTGGCGCGGTCGCGGATCGTCAGCAGCCCGTGGGGATCGACGGACGCCACGTCGCCCGTGCCGAACCAGCCTTCGCCGTCCATCGCGGCGCGCGTGGCGCCGGGGTTCTCGAAGTATTCCGAGATCACCGTGTTGCCGCGTACGTAAAGCTCTCCCGTGGTCTGCCCGTCATGCGGCTGGCGACGGCCGTCGTCGTCGACGATCTTGAAGTCCACGCCGAACAGGCGCCGCCCGGCGTTGCATTTCATGTCGATGCGCGTCTGCTCGGGCGCGTCCTGCATGCGGGGGGGCAGCACGCCATGGGTGCCGATGGGGCTCATTTCCGTCATGCCCCAGGCCTGGCTGACGGTGACGCCGCGCGCCTCGTAGGCCTCGATCATCGCGCGCGGCGCGGCCGACCCGCCGACCACGAGGTCGGCAAAGCCCTCGGGCACGCGGCCCTGCGCCTCGATCTCGGACAGCAGCCCGGCCCAGACGGTGGGCACGCCCCAGCCGGAATAGACCCTTTCGGCATCCATCAACGAAAACAGGCCGGGGCCGTCGAGGTTCGGCCCCGGCATGACGAGGGTCATCCCGGTCAGCGGCGCGTTGTAGGGTAACCCCCACGCGTTGACGTGGAACATCGGCACCACCGGCATGATCCGCCGCCCCGCGCGGAAGCTGGTGGTCTGCGACAAGGGCACGGTCAGCGCGTGCAGCACCGTGGAGCGATGCGTGTAAAGCGCGCCCTTCGGGTGGCCGGTGGTGCCGGACGTATAGCACAGCCCCGCCGCCGTATCTTCGGGCACCTCGGGCCAGTCGATCCCGGCCGGCTGGTCGGCCAGAAGCTCCTCGTAGCACAGCGCGTCCAGCGGCGTGTCGGGCATGTGGGCGCGGTCGGTCATGATGACCAGCCTCAGGTCGGCGGGCAACTGGTCGCGCAGACCCTCGACCAGCGGCACGAAGGTCAGGTCGACGAACAGCAGGCGGTCGTCGGCGTGGTCGATGATGTAAAGGATCTGTTCGGCCGGCAGGCGCGGGTTGATGGTATGACAGACCGCGCCGATGCCGGCGACACCGAAGTAGAGCTCGAAGTGCCGGTGGCCGTTCCACGCCAGCGTCGCCACGCGGTCCCCCGTGCCCACGCCCAGCCCGTGCAGTGCATTGGCCAGCTGCGCGGTGCGGGCCATGATCTGGGGGTAGGTGGCGCGGTGAACATCGCCTTCGGTCCGTGCCGAGACGATCCCGGCGTCGGCGTGAACCTCCGCCGCGAAGGCCAGGATGTCGATGATCCTGAGCGGCCTGTGCATCATTTTTCCCTGCATGTGCCTCCCCCTGTGTCGCGTCCGGGCGACGTTGGCACAGCGCCGTGCGCCGATCAATTGCGTTACGGCGCGGGGTCCGGTGCGCCGGGAAGGAAGCTGCCCTGGAGATCCGAGATGTAGGACCACACCGTTTTCAGGGTCGGGGTCATGTCCAGGTCGCGCCGATGCAGCAGGTACCACTGCCGCATGATCGGCAGCCCCGGCGCGTCGAGCGTGACCAGCCGGCCGCTGCGCAACTCCTCGGTGACCGTGTGCTGCGAGATCATCGCGATGCCCAGGTTCGCCATGACCGCCTGCTTTATGGTCTCGTTCGAGTTCATCTCGATCAGTCGGTAGGGCTGGCCTTCGCCCAGCCGGTCCAGGTACCGGGTCATCAGGATGCGGGTGCCCGAGCCCGGCTCGCGCGCGATGAAGGTTTCGTCCAGCAGCCGGGCGGCGGCGATGCCGCGCGCGCCGGCCAGCGGGTGCCCCGGCGCGGCGATCAGGACGTGGGGGTGCGGGCCCACCGGGTCCGACACCACGGCGGGGCTGCGCGGTGTCCGGCCCATGATCGCAAGTTCGATCGACCGGTCCTGCAGCGCGGCGATCGTCGCGTCGCGGTTGCCCACCTTGAGAACGATCTCGATCTTCGGAAAGGCACTGTGCAGGCGGGCGACCAGCCCTGGGGCGAAATACTTGCCGGTGCTGACCACGCCGAGGACGACGACGCCCGACTGCCCCGACCTCAGGGCGGTGATCTGGTCGGCGCAGCGGGTGAGCGTGACGCGAACGGTCCTTTCGGCATCGAGGACCGCGCGGCCTTCCGGCGTGGGAACCGGCCCGCGGCTGTCCGACCTGTCCAGCACCGTGGCGTTCAGCGCCGTCTCCAGCGACCGCAACTGCGTGTGTACCGCCGGCGGCGTCAGCCCGAGGCTTTCTGCCGCACCCGTGATCGACCCTTGGTCGGCCACCGCCCTGAGGGCCCGCAATTGCTTCAAAGTCAGGGCTTCGATCCGCGGCATTAAATTTTCCTTACTCCAAAATCCCGATTATTAAATTCTTTTAGTATTCATTTTCTGGAATAGCAAGATTGTTGCGCACCCAGCCCGGCAATCGGATCAGAAACCATGCAGATGCAGAAAAACCCGCTCCAGAGCCGCCAGGTTCCCGCCACGTTGCAGCCCTTGATGAACGCGCTGGGACGGGTGGCCGGCGACATCGCGGCGACGATCGCCCGTGGCCAGCTCGGCGCGGCCCTGGGCGACGCGGTGGGTCAGAACGCCGACGGTGATGCGCAGAAGGCGCTGGATGTGCTTGCCGACGAGCGGTTCATGGACGCCCTCGGCGGCACGGGCGTGCGGTGGTATGCCTCCGAGGAGCAGGAAGCGCCGGTCGCCGTTGACCCGCTGGGTCGCTATGCCCTGGCGATCGACCCGCTCGACGGGTCGTCCAACATCGACGTGAACGTTTCCGTCGGAACGATCTTTTCGGTCTTCGAGGCCGCCGAGGCGGCCGAGGCGAGCTTCCTGCGGCCGGCGTCCGAGCAGGTGGCGGCAGGGTATTTCATCTACGGGCCGCGCTGCTGCCTGGTGGTGACCTTCGGTGACGGCACCCTGCTGTTCCAGCTCGACCCGGAGGCAGGCCGCTTCGTGCTCGTGGACGACGCCGTTCGCATCCCGCAGACGGCTTCGGAGTTCGCGATCAACGCCTCCAATTACCGTCACTGGTCAAGGCCCATCCGCGCCTACATCGACGATTGCCTCGCCGGGGAAGAGGGGCCGCGCGACAAGAATTTCAACATGCGCTGGGTCGCCTCCCTGGTCGCCGAGGCACACCGCATCGTCACCCGCGGCGGCATCTTTCTCTACCCGGCCGACGGGCGCGACGGCTACGCCGACGGGCGGCTGCGCATGGTCTACGAATGCGCGCCCATCGCCTTCGTCGTCGAGCAGGCCGGCGGGCAGGCCACCGACGCCTGCGACGCGATCATGGGGAAGGCCGCCACGTCGCTGCATGCACGCACGCCGCTTGTCTTCGGATCGGCCGACAAGGTGCAGCGCGTCGCCGCCTATCACGACCTGCCCGAGCACGAGGTCTCGGCACTTTTCGGCAAGCGCGGGCTGTTCCGCGCCTGAGCCGCGACCGCACCAGGGAGGAGAACAGGACGATGAGCAAGAAACACCCCATCATCTCGGTCACCGGGTCCTCGGGCGCGGGCACGAGCACGGTGAAATCCACCTTCGACCAGATCTTTCGGCGCGAAGGCGTGAACGCGGTCTCGATCGAGGGCGACGCGTTCCACCGCTACAACCGCGCCGACATGAAGGCCGAGCTTCAGCGCCGCTACGACGCCGGCGACCACACCTTCAGCCACTTTTCCTACGAAGCCAACGAACTGGGCGAGCTGGAGCGCGTGTTCCGCGAGTACGGCGAGACCGGAGAGGGCCGCACGCGCCATTACGTCCATGATGCCGAGGAGGCCGAACGCTACGGCGTGGCCCCGGGCCATTTCACCGAGTGGGAGGCGTTCGAAAGCGGCAGCGACCTGCTTTTCTATGAAGGCCTGCACGGCGCGGTGGCCAACGACGAGGTCGACCTCGCCCGGCTGGCCGACCTGAAGATCGGCGTGGTGCCGGTGATCAACCTCGAATGGATCCAGAAGATCCACCGCGACAAGGCCAGCCGCGGCTATTCCACCGAGGCGGTGACCGACACGATCCTGCGGCGCATGCACGCCTACGTGCATTGCATCTGCCCGCAATTCTCGCACACCGACATCAACTTCCAGCGCGTGCCGGTGGTGGACACCTCGAACCCGTTCATCGCGCGCTGGATCCCGACGGCGGACGAAAGCATCGTCGTGATCCGCTTCAAGAACCCGCGCGGCATCGACTTTTCCTATCTCACCTCGATGATCCACGGCAGCTGGATGAGCCGCGCGAACTCGATCGTCATCCCGGGCGGCAAGCTCGACCTGGCGATGCAGCTGATCTTCACCCCGATGATCGAACGCCTCGTGCGCGAGGCCAGGCGCGCCTGAGGAGGAGAACCCCATGAACAAGCAGACCGCGATTTCCACCGAGGCCGAGGATCTGATGGCCAACGCCATCCGGGCACTTGCGATGGATGCCGTGGAGGCCGCGCAATCGGGCCACCCCGGCGCGCCGATGGGCATGGCCGACGTGGCCACGGTGCTTTTCAACCGGTTCATTCAGGTCGATCCGGCCGCGCCGCGCTGGCCCGACCGAGACCGTTTCGTGATGTCGGCCGGGCACGGATCGATGCTGGTCTACGCCATCCATCACCTTCTGGGATACGCCGACATGGGGCTCGACCAGCTGCGCAGCTTCCGCCAGCTGGGCGCCCGCACGGCGGGCCACCCCGAGTTCGGCCACGCCGACGGGATCGAGACCACCACCGGGCCGCTGGGGCAGGGCATTTCCACCGCGGCCGGCATGGCGTTGGCCGAGCGCATGGCCAACGCCCGCTTCGGCGACGATCTGGTGGATCACTTCACCTATGTCATCGCCGGCGACGGCTGCCTGATGGAAGGCATAAGTCACGAGGCCATCGATTTCGCCGGCCACCAGAAGCTGGGCCGGTTGATCGTCCTGTGGGACGACAACGCGATCACCATCGACGGGTCGACGGACCTGTCCACATCGACCGACCAGTGCGCGCGCTTCGCCGCGAGCGGCTGGCACACCCTGCGCGTCGACGGCCACGACAAGGATGCCGTGGCGGCCGCGATCGGGGCCGCCCGCGCCGCGGGGCGCCCCTCGCTCATCGCCTGCCGCACCACCATCGGTTTCGGCGCGCCCACCAAGCAGGGCACCGCCGCCACCCACGGCGCGCCCCTGGGCGCCGAGGAGATCGCGGCGGCCCGCCATGCGCTGGGGTGGCCGCATGGCCCCTTCGAGATCCCGCAGGAGGTCCATGACGCCTGGGCCGCCGTCGCGGCGCGCGGGGCCGCCGCGCACGCGGACTGGCAAAAGCGCCATGCCGCAAGCAGCGGCCGGGCCGATTTCGATGCCGCGCAGGCCGCGCCCGACGCCGCCGCGCTCGGTGCCGCCATCGCGGCCCACAAGCAAGGGCTTTCGGCCGAGGCGCCCAGGGTCGCCACGCGCAAGGCCAGCGAAATGGCGCTCGAGGTGCTCAATGCCACGCTGCCCAACACCCTGGGCGGCAGCGCCGACCTGACGGGGTCGAACAACACGCGGACCAAGGCGATGGTGCCGGTGGCGCCGGGCGACCACGCGGGCGACTACATCCACTACGGCGTGCGCGAACACGGCATGGCCGCGGCGATGAACGGGATCGCGCTGCACGGCGGCTTCCGGCCCTACGGCGGCACCTTCCTGGCCTTCGCCGACTACTGCCGCCCGGCGATGCGGCTGTCGGCGCTGATGGGCCAGCCGGTGGCCTATGTCATGACGCACGACAGCATCGGCCTGGGCGAGGACGGCCCGACCCACCAGCCGGTGGAGCACATCGCCTCGCTGCGCGCGATGCCCAACCTCGACGTGTTCCGCCCCGCCGACGCGGTGGAAACAGCCGAAGCCTGGGAACTGGCGATGACAAGTGGCGCGACCCCGTCGGTCCTGTGCCTGTCGCGGCAGGCGGTGCCCACGCTGCGCACCGAGCACACCGCGGAAAACCTCGTGGCGAAGGGCGCTTACGTCCTGCGCGAACCCGATGGCGCGCGCGACGTGACCCTGATCGCCACCGGCTCGGAGGTGGAGATCGCATGCGCGGCCGCCGACTTGCTGGCGGCCGAGGGCTGCAGGGTGGCGGTTGTTTCCGCCCCTTGTTTCGAGCGTTTCGCGGCCCGGCCTGCCGTTGACCGCGCCGCCGTTCTAGGCAGCGCGCCGCGCGTGGGCGTGGAGGCGGCCGTGCGCCAGGGCTGGGGCGATCTGCTGGGCTGCGACGGTGCCTTCGTCGGCATGGACGGGTTCGGTGCCTCGGCGCCCGGTCCGCAGCTTTACACCCACTTCGGGATCACCGCCGAGGCCGTGGCCGATGCCGCGCGCGGCCTGCTGAGCTGAACTGAGGAGACGGATCGACATGACAGTACGCGTCGCCATCAACGGTTTCGGCCGGATCGGCCGCTGCACGCTGGGGCACATCGCCGAAAGCGCGCGCAACGACGTCCAGGTGGTCGCGATCAACGCGACCGGCCCGATCGAGACAAATGCGCACCTACTGAAATACGACAGCGTCCACGGCCGGTTCCCCGGCGAGATCCGGATCGACGGCGACACGATGGACGTGGGCCACGGGCCGATGCGCGTCCAGTCCACCCGCGATCCCGCGCAACTCGACTGGGGTGGCGTGGACGTCGTTCTGGAGTGTTCGGGCGCCTTCAACTCGCGCGAGGCCAGCGCGGTGCACCTCGACCGTGGCGCGCGCAAGGTGCTCATCTCGGCGCCGGCGGCGGGTGTCGACCGGACGGTCGTCTTCGGGGTGAACCACCGCGCGCTGCAGCCGCAGGAGCGTGTCGTCTCCAACGGATCGTGCACCACCAACTGCCTTGCGCCGCTGGCCAAGACACTGAACGACGCCGTGGGCATCGAGGCGGGGCTGATGACCACGGTGCATTCCTACACCGGCGATCAGCCGACTCTGGACCGGCGCCATGCCGATCTCTACCGCGCGCGCGCCGCGGCGCAGAGCCTGATCCCGACCTCCACCGGCGCGGCCAGGGCCATCGGCGAGGTGCTTCCCGAACTCGCGGGCAGGCTTGACGGGTCGGCCATCCGGGTGCCCACGCCCAATGTGTCGGCCGTGGATCTGACCTTTGCCGCCGCCCGCGACGTCACCGCCGAGGATATCAACGCGATCATGGCCGAGGCCGCCGAGGGATCGATGCGCGGCATCGTCAGCCACGAGACCGAACCGAAGGTCAGCGTCGATTACAATCACGACACCCATTCGTGCAACTTCGCCGCCGACCAGACAAAGGTCATGGGCCGCAGGCTCGTCCGCGTCATGGCGTGGTACGACAACGAGTGGGGCTTTTCCTGCCGCATGGCCGACAATGCCGTGCACATGGGAGGGCTGTGAGATGCAAAACATCCCCTCGATCACGGATTTCGACGTGCGCGGCAAGCGCCTTGTCGTGCGGGCCGATCTCAACGTGCCCACCGAGGGCAAGCGCGTCACCGACGCCACGCGGATCTCGCGGTTCGCAGCGGGCATGCGCCCGTTGCTGGCGCGGGGTGCGCGCCTGGTGATCCTGACGCATTTCGGCCGGCCCATGGGCGACATGAACCCCGAGCTGTCCGTCGACAAGCTGCGCCCCCTGCTGGCCGAGGCGCTGGGCGTGCCGGTGCGCTTCTCGGACGTGTCCGCCGACCGCGCCACCCGGATCCACGCCGAGGGCCTGGCCGACGGCGAGGCCCTGCTGTGCGAGAACGTGCGCTTCAACACCGGCGAGGAGGAAAACGACCCCACGCTCGCGCATGCCTTCGCGCAGCTGGGCGACATCTTCGTCAACGACGCCTTTTCCTGCGCTCACCGCGCGCACGCCAGCACAGAGGGCATCGCGCGGCTGATGCCCGCCGTCGCCGGCCCGCTGATGATGGAGGAAATCGCGGCGCTCACCGAGGCGCTGGAGGCACCGCACGGCCCCGCCGTTGCCATCGTCGGCGGCGCGAAGGTCTCCACCAAGATCGCCGTGCTGAAGAACCTCGTGACCAAGCTTGACGGCGTGATCGTGGGTGGGGGCATGGCCAACACCTTCCTGCATGCCGCCGGCGCGCCGATGGGCCGGTCGCTGCACGAGCCCGACCAGCTGGACACCGTCGCCGAGATCCGTGCGCTGGCCGACGAGTCGGGCTGCACCCTGTACCTGCCGCGCGAGGTCGTTTGCGCGGCCGAGTTCGCGCCCGGCGCTGCCGCGGAAACGGTGGGCGCCGACGCCTGCCCGGCCGACAGGTTGATCCTGGATGCCGGTCCCGGCGCGGTCGAGGATTTCAAGGCCGTGCTGGGCCGCGCCCGCACGATCCTGTGGAATGGTCCGCTGGGCGCCTTCGAGATCCGGCCGTTCGACCGCGCGACGGTGGAACTGGCCCGGTACGCCGCGCGGCGCACCGCCGCGGGCGCGGCCGTCTCGGTCGCCGGCGGCGGCGATACCGTGGCCGCGCTCAACCACGCCGGGGTCGCGGGCGATTTCACCTATGTCTCGTCGGCCGGCGGCGCCTTCCTCGAATGGATCGAGGGCCGGACGCTGCCCGGCATCGCCGCGCTCACCCGTACCGACCAAGCTGCCTGAAAGGAGGCAAGGAATGGCACTCATCACGCTACGACAACTTCTCGATCACGCCGCCGAACGGGGTTACGGCGTGCCCGCCTTCAACATCAACAACATGGAACAGGGCCTGGCGATCATGAAGGCCGCCTCGGCCGTGGACGCGCCGGTGATCATGCAGGCCAGCAAGGGCGCGCGGAAATACGCGGGCGACGTCATGCTGCGTCACATGGTGCAGGCGCTGGCCGAGATGTACCCCGACGTGCCGATCTGCCTGCACCAGGACCACGGCAACAACGAAGCCACATGCATGAGCGCGATCCGCCACGGGTTCACCAGCGTGATGATGGATGGATCGCTCGAGGCGGACATGAAGACGCCGGCCAGCTACGACTACAACGTCGCCATCACCGAGCGCGTGGCGCGCATGGCCCACTGGGTCGGTGCCAGCGTGGAGGGCGAGTTGGGCGTTCTGGGCAGCCTCGAGACCGGCGAGGCCGGCGAGGAGGACGGCTCCGGCGCCGCGGGGACGCTTGGCCACGACCAGTTGCTCACCGACCCCGACCAGGCGGTGGATTTCGTCGCGCGCACGGGCTGTGACGCGCTGGCCATCGCCTGCGGCACCAGTCACGGCGCCTACAAGTTCACGCGCAAGCCCACCGGCGACATCCTGTCGATGGCAACCATCGAGGCGATCCACGACAAGCTGCCGGACACGCACCTGGTGATGCACGGGTCCAGTTCCGTGCCGCAATACCTGCAGGACCTGATCAACGGGTCGGGCGGCGAGATGCCCCAGACCTACGGCGTGCCGGTCGAGGAGATCGAGCGCGGCATCCGCCACGGCGTGCGCAAGGTGAACATCGATACCGACTGCCGCATGGCGATGAGCGGCCGGTTCCGCAAGGTCGCGCAGGACAGCCCGCAACAGTTCGACCCGCGCAAGTTCCTCGTGCCCGCGATGGAGGAGATGGAGGCGCTGTGCCGCGACCGGTTCGAACGTTTCGGCACCGCGGGCAACGCGTCGCGGATCAAGGCGATCGCGCTGGACGAGATGGCCGAACGCTACGCCAGCGGCGCGCTGGCCCCCGCAACCCGCGCGGCCGCGGCCGCCTGACAGATCACCCGAGGAGGAAAGACCATGAACAAGCCAAGCGATCCCAAGGAAGTCAAGGGCAAGGCGCGTTACCAGGCCGGCGTCCTGAAGTATGCCCAGATGGGCTACTGGGACGGGGATTACGAGCCCAAGGAGACCGACGTGCTCGCCCTGTTCCGCATCACCCCGCAGGAGGGCGTGGACCCGATCGAGGCCGCCGCGGCGGTGGCGGGCGAAAGCTCCACCGCGACCTGGACCGTGGTCTGGACCGACCGGCTCACCGCCTGCGACCAGTACCGCGCCAAGGCCTACCGCGTGGAGCCGGTGCCGGGGCAGGAGGGGCAGTACTTCGCCTATGTCGCCTATGACCTGATCCTGTTCGAGGAAGGCTCGATCGCCAACCTGACGGCCTCGATCATCGGCAACGTGTTCAGCTTCAAGCCGCTCAAGGCGGCGCGGCTGGAGGACATGCGCCTGCCCACCGCCTACGTGAAGACGTTCAAGGGCCCGGCCACCGGGCTGGTGGTCGAACGCGAACGCCTCGACAAGTTCGGCAAGCCGCTGCTGGGCGCCACGACCAAGCCCAAGCTTGGCCTGTCGGGCAAGAACTACGGCCGCGTCGTCTACGAGGGGCTCAAGGGCGGGCTCGACTTCATGAAGGACGACGAGAACATCAACTCGCAGCCCTTCATGCATTGGCGTGACCGCTTCCTCTACTGCATGGAAGCGGTGAACAAGGCCGCCGCGGAGACCGGCGAGATCAAGGGCCACTACCTGAACGTGACCGCCGGCACCATGGAGGAGATGTACCGCCGCGCCGAGTTCGCCAAGGAGCTCGGCAGCGTCATCATCATGGTCGACCTGATCGTGGGATGGACGGCGATCCAGTCGCTTTCGGAATGGTGCCGCCAGAACGACATGATCCTGCACATGCACCGCGCCGGTCACGGCACCTACACCCGCCAGAAGAGCCACGGCATCAGTTTCCGCGTGATCGCGAAATGGCTGCGGCTGGCGGGCGTCGACCACCTGCATTGCGGTACGGCCGTCGGCAAGCTCGAGGGGGACCCGTTGACGGTGCAGGGCTACTACAACGTCTGCCGCGAGATGCACAACGAGGTTGACCTGCCCCGCGGCATCTTCTTCGAGCAGGACTGGGCGAGCACCCTGAAGGTGATGCCGGTGGCCTCGGGCGGCATCCACGCCGGCCAGATGCACCAGCTTCTGGACCTGTTCGGCGATGACGTGGTGCTGCAGTTCGGCGGCGGCACCATCGGTCACCCGATGGGCATCCAGGCCGGCGCCACCGCGAACCGGGTCGCGCTGGAGGCGATGGTGCTGGCGCGCAACGAGGGCCGCAACATCCGCGAGGAAGGCCCCGAGATCCTGCGCGACGCCGCGAAGTGGTGCAAGCCGCTGGAGGCCGCGCTGGAGACCTGGGGCAACATCACCTTCAACTACACCTCGACCGACACCTCGGACTTCGTGCCGACCGAATCGGTGGCGATGTGAAACCCGGCGCGGGCGCGGTGCGCAAAATTCTTGTGAAGAATTTTGCCAAGAGTTTTCCGCGAAAACTCTTGGGTGCCGCCCCCGCCCTGCATGCAACAGGAGACAGACAGATGCGTATCACCCAAGGATGCTTTTCGTTCCTGCCCGACCTGGACGACGCCCAGATCTCGGCGCAGGTGGAATACTGCCTCGAAAACGAGTGGGCGATCGGGATCGAGTACACCGATGACCCCCATCCCCGGAACACCTACTGGGATATGTGGGGCAACCCCATGTTCGACCTGCGCGACCCCAAGGGCGTGATGATGGAGCTCGACGACTGCCGCAAGGCGCATGGCGACAAGTACATCCGTATCAACGCCTTCGACAGCACGCGCGGCTTCGAGACGGTGCGGATGTCCTTCATCGTCAACCGCCCCGACACCGAGCCCCGGCTGCACATGCAGCGCACGGACTTCGAGGGGCGCAGCCAGAAGTATGCCTGGGACGTGCGCGGCTGACCGTGCGCGGGCGGGGGGCTTTGCGCCCCCCGCACCCCCCGCAGAGTATTTCGTGGCAAGATGAAGGAGATGCGCGATGACGGCCGAGACAGCAGGACAAGCGCCGCAGACCGTCGACCTGGCGGCCCAGTACGAGTCCTCGGGCGTGGCCGAGGTGCTGCGCGAACTCGACGCGGAACTCATCGGGCTGGCGCCCGTCAAGCAGCGCATCCGCGAGACGGCCGCGCTGCTGCTGGTGGACCGCGCCCGCCGCGACATGGGGCTGGCACAGGAGGCGCCGACGCTGCACATGTCGTTCACCGGCAATCCCGGCACGGGCAAGACGACGGTGGCGCAGAAGATGGCGGGATTGCTGCACCGGCTGGGCTACCTGCGCAAGGGGCACCTGGTGAGCGTCACGCGCGACGACCTTGTGGGCCAGTACATCGGCCACACCGCGCCCAAGACCAAGGAGGTGCTCAAGAAGGCGATGGGCGGCGTGCTGTTCATCGACGAGGCCTATTACCTCTACAAGCCCGACAACGAGCGCGACTACGGCCAAGAGGCCATCGAGATCCTGCTGCAGGTGATGGAGAACAACCGCGACGACCTGGTGGTCATCATGGCGGGCTATGCCGACCGGATGGACAAGTTCTTCCGGGCAAACCCGGGGTTCCGGTCGCGCATCGCCCATCACGTCGAGTTTCCCGACTACGGCGACGCCGAGCTGGCGGAGATCGCGGCGCAGATGCTGGAGGCGCAGAACTACCGTTTCGATGACGGCGGGCGCGCGGCCCTGGCCGAGTACATCGCGCTGCGCCGCGCGCAGCCGCATTTCGCCAACGCCCGGTCGATCCGCAACGCGCTGGACCGGGCGCGCCTGCGGCAGGCGAACCGCCTGTTCGAATCCGGCGGCGGGCCGCTGGACGCCGAGGCGCTTTCCACGATATCCCGAGAGGACATCCGCGCGAGCCGCGTCTTCGGCGGCGGGCTCGACGTTGACAGAAAGGACGCCGCAGAATGAGTTTCGACCGCTCCGTCAAGATCGCGCCCTCGATCCTGTCCGCGGATTTCGCGGACTTCGGCCGCGAGATCCGCGCCATCGAGGACCAGGGCTGCGACTGGGTGCACGTGGACGTCATGGACGGCCACTTCGTGCCCAATCTCACCTTCGGGCCGCCCCTGTGCAAGGCGATCCGCCCGCACATCCGCACGCTCATGGACGTGCACCTGATGATCGCGCCGGTGGATCCCTACATCGATGCCTTCGCGGAGGCCGGGGCCGATATCATCACCGCCCACCTCGAGGCCGGACCGCACGTGCACCGCACGCTTCAGGCGATCCGTGGCGCCGGGGCCAGGGCCGGGCTGGCGCTCAACCCGGGCACGGGGATCGAGGACGTGGAATACCTTCTCGACATGGTCGACCTGGTCTGCGTGATGACGGTGAACCCGGGCTTCGGCGGGCAGGCGTTCATCGAAAGCCAGGTCGACAAGGTGCGCAGGCTGCGCGAGATGATCGGCGACCGGCCCGTGCACATCCAGATCGACGGCGGCATCACGCCCGGGACCGCGCCGCTGATGGCAGCGGCGGGGGCGGACGTCTTCGTGGCCGGATCGGCCGTCTTCAAGGGCGGCAGCGCGGTCGATCCGGCGCCCT
Source organism: Roseovarius salinarum (assembly GCF_002834145.1). Lineage (GTDB taxonomy): Bacteria > Pseudomonadota > Alphaproteobacteria > Rhodobacterales > Rhodobacteraceae > Roseovarius > Roseovarius salinarum. Next base: position 101,055 of record NZ_PHNT01000004.1, read on the forward strand.
ACGGTGTCAATATCCGCGCCATCCGCGCCGCTGCCGAGGACGCCCGCACGGCCGCCTGACCAGGAAACAAGGAGACGCGCCATGGCAACGCAGACGCCCGTTTGCGATTTCGGCTGGCCGGCGGCCGATTTCTCGCTTCCCGGCACCGACGGGAAGACCCACACGCTGGCGGACGTGCGCGGCGAGACGGGCACGCTGATCATGTTCATCTGCAATCACTGCCCTTACGTGCAGGCGGTGCTTGACCGCATCAAGCGGGACGCGCGCGACCTTCGGGCGCTCGGCGTGGGCGTGGCGGCCATCAGCAGCAACGACGCCGACGCCTACCCGGCCGACAGCTTCGAGGAAATGAAGAAGCTCGACCTGCCGTTCCCCTATCTCCACGACGAAAGCCAGGAAGTCGCGCGCGCCTATGGCGCGGCCTGCACGCCGGATTTCTTCGGCTTCAACGCGGACCTGGAGCTGCAATACCGCGGCCGGCTGGACGCCTCGACCAAGCAGGCCGGCCCGGCGGACCTGCGCCGCGACCTGTTCGAGGCGATGACGCAGGTGGTGGAGACCGGGGAAGGCCCGGCCGAGCAGATCCCCTCGATGGGCTGTTCGATCAAGTGGAAGGCGGCGTCGTGAAGGCGGCGGTCTTCGACCTGGACGGCACGCTGATCGACAGCGCGCCGGACATCCACGCCGCCGTCAACCGCATGCTGGCCGAGGAGGGACTGCCCCGCCTCGACCTGGCCACGGTGACCGGGTTCATCGGCAACGGGCTGCCCAGGCTCGTGGAGCGGGTGATCGACCGGCTCGGTGTCGCCCCCGACCAGCACGCGCGGCTGACGCAACGCACGCTGGTCCTTTACAACGCGCAGCCCAGTGCACTGTCGCGGCCTTTCCCGAACCTTGCAGGCGCGCTGGACGCGTTGCGCGCACAGGGCTGGGCGCTGGGCGTGTGCACCAACAAGCCGCTGGCGCCGGCACGGGACATCCTGCGCGACTTCGGCCTCGACGGGCATTTCGCGGCCGTGGTGGGCGGCGATTGCCTCGCGGTGAAGAAGCCTGATCCCGCGCCTCTGACCCTGGCATTCGAGCGGCTGGGCGCCGCGCGAGGCCTCTTCGTGGGCGACAGCGAGATCGACGCCGAGACCGCCGCGCGCGCCGGGGTGCCCTTCGCGCTGTTCACCGAAGGCTACCGCAAGCGCCCGGTGGCCGAGTTGCCCCACAGCTTCGCGTTCTCGGATTTCGCCGAACTGGCGGCACTCGCGGGTGGTGCGCTCGACCGGGCGGGCTGAGCATGCCGCTGCGCGCGCTGATCCTCGACGTCGACGGCACCCTGGCCGAGACCGAGGAGGCGCACCGCGCTGCCTTCAACGCCACCTTCGCGCGTTGGGGGCTGGGGTGGCACTGGTCGCGCGACACCTACCGCGAGCTGCTGCGCACCACCGGTGGCAAGGAACGCATCCGCGCCTTCCAGGGGGCGGAGGGGCCGCTGGGCGACGCGGAGATCGCCGCGCTGCACGCGGAAAAGACGCGGGCCTACGCCGGGATCCTCGCCCGCGGCGATCTTTCATTGCGCCCCGGGGTGGCCGACCTGATCGCCGGGGCGCGCCGCCGCGGCTGGCGCGTGGCGGTGGCGACGACCACGACGCGTCCCAACGTCGAGGCGCTGTGCCGCTGCTGCTGGGACAGCCCGGCCGACGCGCTGTTCGACGTGATCGTGGCGGGCGACGAGGTGGCGGCCAAGAAACCCGCGCCCGACGTCTATGACCTGGCGCTGTCGCGGCTGGCCCTGCCGCCGGGCGATGGCCTGGCATTCGAGGACAGCCGCAACGGGTTGCTGTCGGCGCGCGCGGCGGGCCTGCGCGTCGTGGTGACCCCGTCGGCCTACACGGACGCCGAGGATTTCCGCGAGGCCGACCATGTCTTTCCCGATCTGGCCGCGGCCGGGTTGCGGGACGTGCTGCGCCCTTGCCGCAACGCCCGCAGCACCGCATAGTCGGCCCGGAAGGGAGCCGCCATGCCCGCCCCGGAGGCGCTGACATCGGAGATCGAGGCGCGGCGCGACGAGATCGTTGCGCTGACACAGGATTTGATCCGCATTCCCACGCTCAACCCGCCCGGGGCGGAGTATCGCGCGATCTGCGAGTTGCTGGCCGACCGGCTGCGGCGCACGGGATTCGAGACATGCATGATCCGCGCCGAGGGTGCGCCGGGCGACAGCGATCGCTACCCGCGCTGGAACGTGCTCGCCCGACGCGAAGGGGCGCGGCCGGGTCCCTGCGTGCATTTCAACGGCCATGTCGACGTGGTCGAGGTTGGGCACGGCTGGACGGTCGACCCCTTCGGCGGCACGCTGCGCGACGGGCGCGTCCACGGCCGCGGGGCCTGCGACATGAAGGGCGGGCTGGCCGCGGCCATCGTGGCCGCCGAGGCCTTCATCGCCCTTTGCCCGGATCACGCGGGTGCGATCGAGGTGTCGGGCACCGCCGACGAGGAATCGGGCGGCTACGGCGGCGTCGCCCACTTGGCCGAGCAGGGGGTCTTCGCCCCGGGGCGCGTGGATCACGTCATCATTCCCGAGCCGCTGAACAAGGACCGCGTCTGCCTGGGCCATCGCGGCGTGTGGTGGGCCGAGATCGAGACGAAGGGCGAGATCGCCCACGGTTCGATGCCCTTCCTCGGCGATTGCGCGGTGCGCCACATGGGTGCCGTGATCGCCGAGATGGAAGCGCAACTTTTCCCGGCGTTGGCGGCGCGCCGCACCGAGATGCCGGTCGTGCCCGAGGGCGCGCGGGCCTCCACGCTGAACCTCAATTCGATCCATGGCGGCGCGGTGGAGCCCGCGCCGGGTGACACCGGGCTGCCCAGCCCCTGCGTGCCGGACCGCTGCCGCATGGTGATCGACCGCCGTTTCCTGATCGAGGAGGACCCGGCCGCGGTCGAGGACGAGGTGCGCGCCCTGCTCGAGGGGTTGCGCGCGCGCCGACCAGGGTTCGACTACGGCCTTCGCGAGCTGTTCCGCGTGGTGCCGACCATGACGGACCGCGAGGCACCGGTGGTGCAGGCGGTTTCGCGGGCGGTGCGCGCGGTGCTGGGGCGCGAGGCCGCGCATGTCGTCAGCCCCGGGACCTACGACCAGAAACACATCGACCGCATCGGGCGGTTGAAGAACTGCATCGCCTACGGCCCCGGCATACTCGACCTCGCGCACAAGCCCGACGAGTGGGTGGGGGTCGAGGACATGGTGCATGCCGCACAGGTCATGGCGCTGGCGCTGGACGAGTTGCTGGGGCTTGAACGCCGCCCGGCCACGCGCCCGCCCGCCCACCCCGCGCGGCCGGGCGGCGGTGGCGGTGCGCGGTCGCATGCGCCGGAGGCAGATGCCGAAGTGCCTCCGGCGGGAGTATTTCGGCCAAGGTGAAGCCGGGGGGATCAGACCGCGATGTTGTCGATCAGCCGCACCCCGGCGAGCCAGGCCGCGGCGAACAGGCGCGCGGGCCGCGTCGGCCGGTCGAGCAGGGCGAGGTCGTCGTTCGCGCGGATCTCGAGGTAGTCGATCTGCGTGAAGCCCGCCGCCTGCAGCCGCGTGACGGCGCGCGCGCGCAGCGTGGAGAAGTCCGCGCCTTGCGAGACCCCTTCGGCGATGCTCTCCATTTCCTCGTGCAGGCGCGGGGCGGCGGTGCGCGCGCGGTCCGACAGAAGCAGGTTGCGCGAGGACATGGCCAGCCCGTCGATTTCCCGGATCGTCGGGCAGCCGTGCACGGTGACGGGAATGTCGAGGTCGGCGGCCATCCGGCGCACCACCTGGAGTTGCTGGAAATCCTTTTCCCCGAAGAAGGCGTCGGTGGCCGAGGTCTGGAGGAACAGCTTGGTCACCACCGTCGTCACGCCGTCGAAATGGCCGGGGCGGTGGGTGCCCTCCATCACGTCCGTGAGCCCGGCGACGGACACGCCCGTGGCGAAGCTGTCGGGATACATCTCCTCGGGATGGGGGACGTATAGCACGTCGACCGCGAAACGTTCCAGCCGCCCGGCGTCAGTCGCCTCGTCGCGGGGGTATTTCTCGAGGTCGGAGGCGTTGTTGAACTGCTTGGGGTTCACGAAGATCGTGGCGACCACGCGGTCGCAGGTCGCCTTGGCGGCCCCGACAAGCGACAGGTGCCCGTCGTGCAGCGCGCCCATGGTGGGCACCACGCCGATGCGTTCGCCTGCCCGCTGCCAGGGCCGCGTTGCCGCGCGCAGGTCGGCCCGGGTGCGCAGCACGGGCGGGGTCATTCGCCCTGCGCCCTGTCGGCGAATGTGTGTTCGGGCTCGGGGAAGCGGCGCGCGCGCACGTCGGCGGCATAGGCGGCGATCGCGGCCTCGCCGTCCTCGCCCAGCGTCGCGTAACGCTTGACGAACTTCGGCTTGAAGGCCGTGAAAAGGCCCAGCATGTCGTCGACCACGAGCACCTGCCCGTCGCAGCCCGCCGAGGCGCCGATGCCGATGGTCGGGATCTCGATGCCCCCGGTGATCCGGTCGGCCAGGGTTGCGGGCACCTTTTCCAGCACCACCGAGAACGCGCCGGCCCCGGCCACGGCCCGGGCATCGGCCACCATCGCGTCGGCCTGTGTGTCGCGGCCCTGCACCTTGTAGCCGCCAAGCGTGTTGATCGACTGCGGCGTCAGCCCGAGATGCGCCATCACCGGCACGCCGCGGGCGGTGAGGAACGCGATGGTCTCGGCCATGTGCGCCCCGCCCTCGAGCTTGACCGCCGCCGCGCCGGTCTCGCGCATCAGGCGGGCGGCGTTGGCGAAGGCCTGTTGCGGGCTTTCCTCGTAGCTGCCGAAGGGCATGTCGATGACCATCATGGCCTTGTCCAGCCCGCGCGCCACGGCGCGGCCGTGCATCTCCATCATCTCCATCGTCACGCCGAGCGTCGAGGGCAGCCCGTGCAGCACCATGCCCACGGAATCGCCGACGAGCACCACGTCGCAGTGCGCGTCCATCATCCGCGCGACCGGCGTCGTGTAGGCCGTGAGGGTGACGATGGGCGTGCCGCCCTTCATCGCCCGGATGTCATCGGGCATCGGTGCGGTCTTGCGGGCAGAGGCGCTCATGGGGTCGGTCCGGTGTCATGCTGCATGGCAGCATTGCCTAGCAAGACTGCGGGGCGGAATCCAGCGTTGTTGTCACCCGCGCGGATCGGCGGCAAGCTGGCGCGGTGCAACGGTGCAGGAGGACGGCATGCGGCTTGACGGGAAGACGGCGCTGGTGACCGGTGGGGCGAGCGGGTTCGGCGCGGGCATCGTGCGCGCCTTCGCCGACGCGGGCGCGCGCGTCATGGTGGCCGATATCGACGGCACGGGCGCCGAGGGCCTCGCCGCCGAGCTGGGCGAGCGGGCCGTCGCCTGCACGGTGGACGTGTCCGACGCAGGCAGCGTGGCACGGATGGGCCGGGCGGTTCAGGGCGCCTTCGGCGGCCTGGACATCCTGGTGAACAACGCGGGCATCACCCATCTGCCGCAACCGCTCGAGGACGTGGCGGAGGCCGAGTTCGACCGGGTCTTCGCGGTCAACTGCAAGTCGGTCTACCTGACGGCTCGCGAAATGGTGCCGGGGATGAAGGCGCGCGGGGCGGGCGCGGTGCTGAACGTGGCCTCGACCGCCGGCGTCAGCCCGCGGCCCAACCTGAACTGGTACAACGCCTCCAAGGGGTGGATGAACACCGCCACTCGCACCATGGCGGTGGAACTCGCGCCGTCGGGCGTGCGGGTGAACGCGCTCAATCCCGTGGCGGGCGAGACGCCGCTGCTGCCGCGGTTTCTGGGCGAGGATACGCCGGAGATGCGGGCAAAGTTCCTGTCCACCATCCCGCTGGGGCGGTTCTCGACCCCGCAGGACATGGGCGCGGCGGCGGTGTTCCTTTGCTCTGACGAGGCGTCGATGATCACCGGCGTCTGCATGGAGGTCGACGGCGGCCGCTGCATCTGAGGCGTCGCTCAGGGCCAGGGTACCACGCCGATGACGGGCCCGTGCAGCGCCAGAAGCCCGAGGTAGAGCCCGAGCGCCGCCGCCACCTGCCACGCCCGGGGGCGCAGCCGGGTCAGCCCGGCAAGGGAGATCCGGGCGGTGTTGCGCGCCAAAGTCGCCCAGGCGTCCGCGCCGAGCGTGCGGCGCTTGCGCCGGTCGATCAGGGCCATGCCGGCCCAGGCGAAAACGGCGAAGAGCCCGAACAGGATCATGTGCGCGAGGTCGCCGTTGGCCAGGAAATGCGCGCCCGCCCAGAGCATCAGCGCCAGCAGCAGGGGATGGCGCGTGACGGCGAGGACGCCGGGGCGCCCGGGGTCGAAGGGACCCCGCCCGAGCCCGCCGAAGGACAGCGGGTTGTGGATGCTCATCCCGGCCACCACCAGTGCGCAAGCCACGGGCATCGCGACGACCGGCAACCAGTGCAGGGGCACGCTGTAGGGAATGACCGGCACGAAGGGCGCGCGGCCGGCCGCCACGATCAGCCACGCCAGCACGGCGACCGAGGCGATGCTGTAGAGGACGAGGTAGCCGCGCAGCCCAAGCCGCGCCACCAGCCACGGCCGCACCGGCGGGCGCACGGGAACGGCGTGCGACAGCAGGAAGACGGCCAACGCCGCCGCGAATTCGCCCCAGCCGGTCATTGCGGAATCCTTTCCGGCGGGCACTGGCCGCGCCCGCGTGCGGCGGCACCCTCGGGGCGGCGCGGGGTGCTGTCAACCGAATTGAACCCGCCTGCGGGCGCGGTTATGGTGCCCGCCACACCCCCGGACCGAGGACCGCGCGCGATGAGTGAGACGCCCGTTTCAGAGATGAGCTTCGAGGACGCGATGAAGGAGCTCGAGCAGGTTGTCGGCCAGCTCGAGCGGGGCGACGTGGCGCTGGAGGATTCGATCAAGCTTTACGAGCGGGGCGCGGCGCTCAAGAAACGCTGCGAGGAAAAGCTGCGCGAGGCCGAGGAGAAGGTCGCGGCGATCACGCTCGATGCCGAGGGACAGCCCGCCGGGACGACCGCGGTCGAAGGGAAATAGCGCCATGCAGGACCGGCGCGCCGAGGTCGCGGCGCAGGTGGGCGCGCATCTGGCGCGCGTGCTGGACGGGGTCGGCGACGGGCCGGTCGCCGCGGCGATGCGCTATGCCACCGATGGCGGCAAGCGCATCCGCGCGCTGCTGGTGATGGAGGGCGCGGCGCTGCACGGGGTGCCGGCGGACCGTGCGCTGTGGCCCGCTGCCGCGATCGAGGCGATGCATGCCTATTCGCTGGTCCACGACGACCTGCCATGCATGGACGACGATTCCCTGCGCCGGGGCAAGCCCACAGTCCACGTGAAGTGGGACGAGGCCACCGCGGTGCTCACCGGCGATGCGCTGCAATCGCTGGCTTTCGAACTGGCCGCCCACCCCGAGGGTGCCGAGACGTCGCAGGCGCGTGCCGCGCTGGCGCTGGGGCTGGCGCGGGCGGCGGGCGCAAAGGGCATGGTGCTGGGGCAGGCCCGCGATATCGCCGCCGAAAGCGCGGGCGCGCCGCTGACGCTGCAGGAGATCGAGCAATTGCAGGCCGGCAAGACCGGCGCGCTGATCGAATGGGCGGCGACGGCCGGGCCCGTGATGGCCGGTGGCGATCCCGCGCCGCTTGTGGCCTATGCGCGGGCGCTGGGGCTGGCCTTCCAGATCGCCGACGACATCCTCGACGTCGAGGGGGACACGGCCACGACGGGCAAGGCCGTCGGCAAGGACGCCGCCGCCAACAAGGCCACCTTCGTGTCGCTCCTGGGGCTCGACGGTGCGCGGGCACGTGCCGACGGGCTGGTTGAAGATGCCTGTGACGCCCTATCTGTGTACGGAGAAGGCGCCGATACCTTGCGGCAAACCGCCCGCTTCGTTATCTCGCGGGAGACATAGCCGCACGCTTCATGCGCCGAAGGAGCGCAAGCCATGCCAGCCGCCCGCCCCGAGACCCCTCTTCTTGACCGCATCGAGTCGCCGGCCGATCTCAAGCGCCTGACCGATCCCCAGCTCGAGCAGCTTGCGCAGGAGTTGCGCGCCGAAACGATCAGCGCCGTGTCCGAGACCGGCGGGCACCTCGGCGCGGGGCTGGGCGTGATCGAGCTGACGGTGGCGCTGCACAGCGTTTTCGACGCGCCGCGCGACAAGATCATATGGGACGTCAGCCACCAGAGCTACCCGCACAAGATCCTGACCGGGCGGCGCGACCGTATCCGCACGATCCGGCAGGCTGGCGGCTTGTCGGGCTTCACCAAGAGATCGGAAAGCCCCTACGACCCCTTCGGCGCGGCCCACAGCTCCACCTCGATCAGCGCGGCGCTGGGCTTTGCCGTGGGCCGTGACCTGGGCGGCGTGTGCGAGACCGGGCTGGGCGATGCAGTCGCGGTGATCGGTGACGGCGCCATGAGCGCCGGCATGGCCTTCGAGGCGATGAACAACGCCGGGGCGCTGGGCAAGCGGCTGATCGTGATCCTGAACGACAACGAGATGTCCATCGCGCCCCCGGTGGGCGCGCTGTCGTCCTACCTCAGCCGGCTTTACGCCGGTGCGCCCTACCAGGAGTTCAAGGCCGCCGCGAAGGGCGCCGTCAGCCTGTTGCCGCCCCCCTTCCAGGAGGGCGCGAAGCGGGCCAAGGAACTGCTCAAGAGCGTGACCGTGGGCGGCACGCTGTTCGAGGAGCTGGGCTTTTCCTACGTGGGGCCCATCGACGGCCACGACATGGACCAGCTTCTGCCGGTCCTGCGCACCGTGAAGGCGCGGGCGACGGGGCCGATCCTGATCCACGCGATCACCCGCAAGGGCAAGGGCTACGCCCCGGCCGAGACGCGCGGTGACGGCGGCCATGCCACCGCGAAGTTCGACGTGGCCACCGGCGAACAGCAGAAGAAGCCGTCGAACGCGCCCGCCTACACCAAGGTCTTCGCCCGGACGCTGATCGACGAGGCCGCGCGCGATGACCGGATCTGCGCCATCACCGCGGCCATGCCCGACGGCACGGGGCTGGATCTCTTTGCCGAACGCTACCCCAGCCGGTGCTTGGACGTTGGCATCGCCGAACAGCATGCCGTGACCTTCTCGGCCGGGCTGGCGGCGTCGGGGATGCGGCCCTTCGCGGCGCTTTATTCCACATTCCTGCAGCGCGGTTACGACCAGGTTGTGCACGACGTCGCGATCCAGCGGCTGCCGGTGCGTTTCGCCATCGACCGCGCCGGGCTGGTGGGGGCCGACGGGGCAACCCACGCCGGCAGTTACGACGTGGCCTATCTGGCGAACCTGCCCGGTTTCACAGTGATGGCCGCGGCCGACGAGGCCGAGCTCGTGCACATGGTCGCGACGGCGGCCGCGCACGACGACGGGCCGATCGCCTTCCGCTATCCGCGCGGCGAGGGCGTGGGCGTCGAGATGCCCGAGCGTGGCACGCCGCTGGAAATCGGCAAGGGGCGGCTCATCGCCGAAGGCGCGCGCGTGGCGATCCTGTCCTACGGGACGCGGCTGGAAGAGGTGCGAAAGGCGGCCGAATCGCTGGGCCGCCGCGGTATCACCCCGACCGTGGCCGACGCGCGGTTCGCCAAGCCGCTTGACGCGGCGCTGATCCTTGATCTGGCGGCGAACCACGAGGCGCTGATCACGGTCGAAGAGGGCGCAATCGGCGGCTTCGGCAGCCACGTCGCGCAGCTTCTGGCCGAGAACGCGGTGTTCGACGCGGGGCTGAAATACCGCTCCATGGTGCTGCCCGATGTCTTCATCGACCAGGCCACGCCCGAGCAGATGTACGAAACCGCCGGGCTGGACGCGGCGCACATCGAGGCGAGGGTGCTCGATGTCCTCGGTGTCGCGCGCCTGGACGAGAAACGCGCCTGAACGCCGTTTTCCCGCCGACCGACGCTGCGGGTTGAAGCCGGCACCGCCGCCCCTGTAGCCTGCACCTTGCATGCAGCAGGTGGGAGGGGACGATGGACTTCACGGAAAAGGCACCGATCGAGGACGGTTTTGCCCGGGTCTTCAAGGACCGCATCGCCCCCGAGCTCGACCGGCTGGAGAACGAGCGCCTGACGCTTCTGTCGCGCGCCAAGATGCATGCGGGCATCCCCGTCGGCATCGCTTTGCTGGTGGCGGCCTTCGCGGTCTGGCGCAGCGACGGCATGGAGGGCGCCCTTGTCGGCGCGATCGTGCCCGTCGCCATCGGCGGCGTCGTGGCCTTCCTGCTGTGGCGGCGACAGGCGCACCGTTGGGGCGGCGAGGTGGCCGAGGCCGTCATGCCGGTGGTCTGCGATTTCCTCGGTGATCTGGAATACGACCGCGACGCGCGCATGCGCTTTCCGTTGGACCGGATCCAGGGGCTGGGCCTGATCGGCAGCTTCAACCGGTCGGAGCTGTCCGACCGGCTCGAGGGGCGCTACCGCGACACCGAGTTCGAACTGGTCGAGGCCCATCTCAAGCGCCGCACGCAGGACCACGACGACGACGGCGACAACACCTCCAGGACCACGAACGTCTTCGACGGCATCCTGATTCGCGTCGGTGTGCCCGAACCGGTGCCGACGGACATCCTGATCACGCGCGACCTTGGCGGATTCGGCAACAAGCTCAGCGAGATGCTGTCGTTCGGTTCGGGCCGCAGCATGCCCAAGGTCGCGTTCGACCACGCCGATTTCGAGGCCGCCTTCGAGGTCTATGCCGATGACCCCGATGCCGCGCGGAAGACGATGCCGCCGGCGTTTCTCGACAACCTCCTGGCCATCGGCCGCGACGAGGGCGGCGACAAGGGCCTGCGTGGCATGACGGCCGGTTTCCAGCGCGAGAACTTCTATCTCGCGCTCGACCGGTCGGGCGATTTTCTTGCCATGGGCGGGCTGACCCGGCCGGTAACCGATATCGAGCCGGACCTGCACCGCGCCTTCGAGGACCTCGCGCTGGTGCGGCGGATCATCGACCGCTTGCACGGGGATGCGCCCACCGTCTGACCGCCCGCGTCACAGCGCCCAGACAAGGCCCCCCGCGACCGCCGCGAGAAAGGCCCCGGCGGCGAGCACGAAGATGCCGTCTCGGGTCAGCATCCCCGTGGCCAGCAGCGCGATTGCGGCGGCCGCGAGCGATGGCGCGAAGGGGACGACCTGCAGGAACGGCATGATGAAAGCGATCAGCAGGGTCGCCAGTAGGGGCAGGTGATTGAACGGCGGACGCAGCAACCAGCCCAGGCGCCGCCGGGTGCGCCGGTCGACCCAGGCCGCCGGCCGCCGCAGCCACGCAACCGCCGCACGCAGGCGTTGCCCGGAAACCTGCCGGCGCATCAGCATGTCGGGCAGCCACGGCGTGCGCCGGCCCAGCAGCCGCTGACCGGCGATCAGGATCAGGATCGCCGCGCCGAGCACCGGCACCCCGGGAATGCTCGAAAGCGGTGACACCAGCAGCAGCGCCGGCACCAGCAGCAGCGGCGCGAAGGCGCGTTCGCCGGTCTCGGCCAGGACATCGCGCAGCGACACGGCACCACGCTGCGCCGCACGCTCGAGCGCGTCCAGAACCTCGGACAACCGTTCGGGCGCGCGCCGCGCCGCGCGCCGGGCGCCTTCGCCTGTTTTGGACCGGATCGTCACCTCGCGTGGCTCCCTGAGTCTCGCGTGCAATATTTGCAATCCCGGCCCCCGCGGCAAGGGCGCGCCGGTGCCCCTTTCGTCTTTATCCCCGTGCGCCGGTGCGGTATGAGGCGCGGCAACCGCAGACAAGGAGCTTATCCCCGATGGGTTACAGGATCGCCGTCGTCGGTGCCACGGGCAACGTGGGCCGCGAAATGCTCAACATCCTCGCCGAACGCCACTTCCCGGTGGACGAGATCGCCGCGCTGGCCAGCCGGCGCAGCCTGGGCACCGAGGTGAGTTTCGGCGACGAGACGCTCAAGACGCAGGATCTCGACACCTTCGACTTCACCGGCTGGGACATGGCGCTCTTCGCCATCGGCTCCGACGCGACCAAGAAGTATGCGCCCAAGGCCGCGGGCGCGGGTTGTGTCGTGATCGACAACAGCTCGCTCTACCGCTACGACCCCGACGTTCCGTTGGTGGTGCCCGAGTGCAACGCGCAGGCCGTCGAGGGGTATGCCAAGAAGAACATCATCGCCAACCCCAACTGCTCGACCGCGCAGATGGTGGTGGCATTGAAGCCGCTGCATGATCGCGCCACGATCAAGCGCGTGGTCGTCAGCACCTACCAGTCCGTGTCGGGCTCCGGCAAGGAGGCCATCGACGAGTTGTGGGACCAGACCAAGGCCGTTTACAACCCCACCGACGACTACGAGCCCAAGGTCTACCCCAAGCAGATCGCGTTCAACGTCATTCCCCACATCGACGTTTTCCTCGAGGACGGTTCGACCAAGGAGGAATGGAAGATGGTCGCCGAGACCAAGAAGATCGTGGACCCCGCGATCAAGGTCACGGCCACCTGCGTGCGCGTGCCGGTCTTCGTGGGCCACGCCGAAGCGGTCAACATCGAGTTCGAGGATCACCTCGACGAGGCCGAGGCGCGCGACCTGCTGCGCGAGGCGCCGGGGCTGATGGTCGTCGACAAGCGCGAGGACGGCGGTTACGTCACGCCGGTGGAATGCGTGGGCGATTTTGCCACCTTCATCAGCCGCATCCGGCAGGATTCGACGATCGACAACGGCCTGAACCTGTGGTGCGTCTCCGACAACCTGCGCAAGGGTGCCGCCCTGAACGCCGTCCAGATCGCCGAAACGCTCGGCCAGCGCGTCCTGAAGAAGGGGTGAGGGCCGGTCCGGTGCCGTGGGCACCGGCAAATCGTCCGGGGGACGATTTGAGGCCCGAACGGGCGAAGCCCCGGCAAGGCCGGTCCGGTGCCATGGGCACCGGGAAATCGTCCGGGGGACGATTTGAGGCCCGAACGGGCGGAGCCCCGGCCAGGCCGGTCCGGTGCCGTGGGCACCGGCAAATCGTCCGGGGGACGGTTCGAGGCCCGAACGGGCGGAGCCCCGGGACTGTTCCGCAAGCGGCGTGATTCCGCGGATCGCCCAGGGTGGCCTTGCCAGGCTGCCGGGATGGCGGGATAGTCCGGGTGTCCGCGAAAGGAGGCTGCCCATGCGCGCGCTTTCCCCCGTTCTTGCATTCGTCATGCTGCCCGCGGCGGTCACGGCCGAGGATATTCCCGTTCGAAGCGACGTGGCCGATGTCACGCTCTATCCGCGGGGGGCGACCGTCGAACGCAACGCGCGCTTCGAGGTGCCCGCCGGTCGGCATCAGCTCATCCTGACGGACCTGCCCAAGACCACCCCGTTGTCGGGGGTGCGGGTGAACGTGGAGGGCGCGACGATGGGCGCCGTGACCACGCGCCGCAATTACGTTCCCCCGCGCGACCCCGACACCAGCGAGGAGATCGAGGCCGCGCGCGCGGAGGTCGAGCGCCTCGAGGACGAGCTGCGCGAGGGCGAGGCGGCCGTCGAGGAAATCCGCCTGGAACGCGATGCCGCCCGCGCGCGGGTGGAGTTCCTGCGCAAGCTGGGCGACCGCGACGGGCTGGCCGAGATGGACGTGGCCACCCTGCGCGAACTGACCGGCATGATCGGCGAGGAGACGCTGGCCGCCATGGAAACCGCCCATGATGCCCGCCAGCGCGCCGAAGCCGCCGATCGCGCCCTCGAGGACACGCGGGAAGCGCTGGAAGAGGCGCGCGCGGCGCTGGACGCCATGGTGCCGGAGGACGAGGCCCGCGCGATGCTGGCCGTCGCCGTCGAGGCCGAGGAGACGACGCAGGGCAGCGTGCACGTCAGCTACACCACCGACCGCGCCGGCTGGCAGCCGGTCTACGACCTGCGGCTGGCCCGCGACAGCGGGCGGCTGGAGATCGAACAGGCCGCCTTCGTGTCGCAATCCACCGGCGAGAACTGGGAGGACGTCGGCGTGACGCTGACCACCGTGCGCCCCAGCGAACAGACGGCCCCCAGCGAGATCCACCCGCGGCGCCGTCGCATCGAGGACCCCGAGCCGGAGCCGAAGATGCGCTCGGACACGGTGGAGGGGCTTTCGATGTCCCGCGCGCCGGCCGCCGAACCGGCCGTCGTGCGCGAGGAAGCGGCGGCGCGCTTCGACGGGCTGTCGGTGACCTACGACTACCCGTCGCCCGTCGACGTGGCCTCGAAGGCCGACCGGCTGCGCCTGTCGCTCGGCACGCTCGAGGCGCGGGCCGAGACCGTGGCGCGCGCCGTGCCGTTGCGCGACGACAGCGCCTTCCTCATGGCCCGGTTCGAGAACGACACCGGCACGCTGGTCCTGCCGACGCGGGAGGCCCGCTTCTACCTCGACGGCCGGTTCGTTGGCCAGCGGGCAATGGGGATGATCCCGGCGGGCGCCGAGGCGCGGTTGTCCTTCGGCCCGATCCACGGGTTGCGGCTGACGCGCACCGTGCTGGGCCGGGAGGAAGGCGACCGCGGCGTCATCACGCGCTCCAGCGAGCTGACCGAGGAGGTGCGCATCGAGGTCGAGAACCTGACGGGCGAGGCTTGGCCGGTGCGCGTGCTCGACCGCGTGCCCTATTCCGAGCAGGAAGACCTCGAGATCACCTGGCAGGCGCAGCCTCGCCCGGCCGAGACGGACGTGGACGGCAAGCGCGGTATCCTGGCGTGGTCGTTCGAGCTTCCCGCCGGGGAGAGCCGGACCATCGAGCTCGACAAGCGGCTGGAGTGGCCCGACGGCAAGGTCCTGCGCTGAACCGCGCCGCGGGCGCGGAGGTGAGGGGGCGCCGCCCCCTCTTGGCCTTCGGCCAATTCACCCCCGGAGTATTTCCGGCAAGATGAAGGTCCGGGCGCGCGGCCCGCGGCGCCGTCAGCCGGCGCTGCGCTGTTCCGGCAGGATCACGATCTCGACCCGGCGGTTCCGGGCGCGCCCCTCGGGCGTGAGGTTGGATGCCACCGGCTGATCCTCGCCTCGGCCGAAGGCGTCGATCCGTCCGAACGCGACGCCGCCTTCCATCAGCAGGTCGGCCACGGCGTTGGCGCGGCGTTCCGACAGGCGCTGGTTGTAGGCCGCTTCGCCGGTGTTGTCGGTGTGCCCGATTACCTGCACGGTCGAGTCGGGATAGTCGCGCAGGCTCTGTGCCACGACGCGAAGGTCGTCGCGCAGGTCGGGACGGACGGCGAAGCTGTCTGTCGCGAACAGGATGTCCTGCGGCATCGTCACGATCAGCCGGTCGCCGGTGTTGCGGATCTCGACCCGGTCGTCGCCCAGTTCGCGGCGCAGCTGTGCCTCCTGCTTGTCCAGCGCGTTGCCGATCAGCGCGCCGGCGCCGGCACCCACCACCGCGCCGCCCAAGGCGCCCTTGGCCTTGTCGTCGCTGGCCAGAGCACCGCCGATGGCGCCGAACAGCCCGCCGAGAACGGCGCCGCGCTTGGCCCTGCGGTTCGGGTCGTCGGGGTTGTTCACGGCCGCCGGATCGGTGCAGGCGCCCGCCAGAATGAGCGACGCGCCCGCGAGGACGGTCAGGGATCTTTTCGCGCGTGTCATGGTGAATGCCTCGTTGCCTTGCCTGTCGGATTTGTGCCGCGACTATATTCGAGGCGCCGCGCCGTCCCAACAGGAAATGCGGGGCAGCTCAGCGGGAACCCGCGCAGCCGGTGCCCAAGCCTGCATCGGCCCGGGCGCTTTCGCGGGCAAGCATCGCGCGCTTGACCGGCAGCCCCCAGTGATAGCCGCCCAGCGCGCCGGAGGCGCGCAGTGCCCGGTGACACGGGATCACGTAGGCGACCGGGTTGCGGGCCACCGCGCTGCCGACGGCGCGCGCGGCACGGGGGTGGCCGACGGCGCGCGCGATCTCCGAATAGCTGGTGACGCGCCCCGGGGGGATGGCCAGAAGGGCCTCCCAGACCTTGATCTGGAACGGCCCGCCGATCAGGTGAAGCGCCGCCTCGCCGCGGCCGCCGAAGGCCGCCTCCACCCACGGGGCCAGCGCCGCGCGGTCCTCGACGAACAGCGCCTCGGGCCAGCGCGCGGCCAGGTCGGCGCGTGCCGCCGCCGCGCCGCATTCGGCGGCGAAGGCGAGCCCGCACAGGCCCCGCTGCGTGCCCATGGCCACCGCCGGTCCGAACGGCGTGTCGAAAACCCCTTCGCGGATCGTGAGCCCCTCGCCACGCCGCGCGTAGGCGCCGGGGCTCATCGCTTCCCACCTCAGGAACAGGTCGTGCAGGCGCCCGGTGCCAGACAGCCCCGCCTCCTGTGCGGCGTCGAGCGTCGTGAAGCGTTCGGCCAGAAGCCGTTTGGCGTGGCCCAGCGCAAGGTACTGCTGGTAGCGCTTGGGCGACACGCCGACCCATGACGAGAACAGGCGCTGGAAGTGCGCGGGGCTCATCCCCACCCCGGCGGCAATCTCGCCAAGCGACAGGTCGCGGCCGCCCGCGTCGATCAGCGCGATCGCCCGGCGCATGACCTCGTAGTGATAGCTTTGCCCCGTCTCGGCGGTCATGACGTCCCGTCCTTGTCCCGAGTCACCGGCCGGAGAATAGGCGCTTCGCCCGCCCCGGGCGACCCGGATATTGCGCAATCGCCGGAAACCGGGCATAGCGCGGGCATGGCACGGCAACTGGACTACAATACTTTGCGCGAGGTCTTCGGGCGGTTCCAGGCCGCCGAGCCCGAACCGAAGGGCGAGCTGGCGCATGTCAACGCCTTCACGCTTCTGGTGGCCGTGGTCCTGTCGGCGCAGGCCACCGATGCGGGCGTGAACCGCGCGACGGGCCCCTTGTTCCAGGTGGCCGACACGCCCGAGAAGATGCTCGCCCTCGGCGAGGAGGGGCTGACCGGATACATCAAGACAATCGGCCTTTACCGAAACAAGGCGAAGAACGTCATCAAGCTCAGCCGGATCCTGATCGAGAACTATGGCGGCGAGGTGCCCAATTCGCGCGCGGCGCTCCAGTCGCTGCCGGGCGTGGGGCGCAAGACGGCCAACGTCGTGCTCAACATGTGGTGGGGGATGCCGACACAGGCCGTCGACACCCACATCTTCCGCGTGGCCAACCGCACCGGTATCGCGCCGGGCAAGGATACCCTCGCCGTCGAGCGCGCGATCGAGGACCAGGTGCCGGCCGACTACGCCCGCCACGCCCACCATTGGCTGATCCTGCACGGGCGCTATCACTGCAAGGCGCGCAAGCCGATGTGCCCCACCTGCCTGATCCGCGACCTTTGCGAATACGAGGACAAGACGGTCTGAGCCGCGTTTCGATCCCGGCCCCGCCGCGCGAACGGCCCGTGCCCGGAATCTTCATCTTGCCCGGAAATACTCCGGGGTGAATTGGCGCGAAGCGCCAAGAGGGGCAGCGCCCCTTTTCCGAGTCCCCGGCCGCCGGCGCGTCAGTCGCCCAGCTTCGCGTGCACCTCGTCGAGGTCGATCTCGCCCACCGGCATCTTGTTCGACGGGTCGGCGGCGTCGTACTTGAACAGCTCGAAATCGCGCTTGTAGATCTCGTAGACAAGGTGCATCGACAGGTCGTCGAAGTAGTCCTCGACCGGGTGCGCGCGCTTGGGGCCGTGACCTTCGGATTCGTTGAAGCGCGGGATGTTGCCGAGGTCCACCGCGTGCGGCGTGTCGATGGCGTCGAGGACGGATTGCATGCCGTCGTTGAAACGTTCGGTCCAGAATATGCGGTCGAAGCGTCCACCGTTGACGATGAACGTCGACAGGTGACCGGCCTGCGCCGACCAGTGGATGTCGGGTTCCATCGGGCGGCGCCAGCGGATCGTGTCGCGGGCGAACAGCAGGAACCGGCGGAAGCTCCGGACCTGGTCGAATTCCTGCTTGCCGTCCTCGCCGCCGACCTCGATGCCGTATTTCTGGATCAGCATCGGCACCAGCTTGCCCCGGTAGCGTTTGCCGTTGCGCTGGATGCCGCAGATCTTGTCGAAGAAGGAACTCAGGATCCGGGTGTAGGGGTTGCGCACGCAGGTGAAGGCGGGCGCACGATGGCCGGTGACGGTGTCGCTGATCGGGGCCTGGCTTTCGGCCAGGGCCCATTTGTGAAGCCCCGACTTCGCGTCGTGAATGTCGCCGTCGAAAAATTCGCCGTGATCGGAAAAATACAGGATCTGTCCGATGGTCGAGCACGCGCACTTGGGCACCACGCGGTAGACCACGCTTTCGCTTTCGGTCATCCATGTGCCGGGAAATCCCACGGCTTCCGCCTCCCTTGTTTCCTGGCCCGGCCGGGCAGGCGGTGTTCTACCGTTCCGCGTGCCCGGAAGAAAGCCTGTTTATTCAGGCCGCGTTCACGGCTATCACTGTAAACAGCCGAGAGACCGGGGTTAAACTGTTCGCCGCATGGCAAAAATCGCCTATATCCTGCTCAGCCACAAGAACCCGGATGCGGTCATCCGCCAGGCCGAGACACTGACCGCGGCGGGCGACTGCATGTCGATCCATTTCGACGCCCGCGCCAAGCCCGAGCATTACCAGCGTATCCGCCGGGCGCTCGACGGCAACCCCGGGGTGACCTTCGCGCGGCGGCGGATCAAGTGCGGCTGGGGCGAATGGTCGCTCGTGCAGGCCTCGCTGAATGCACTCGAGGCTGCAGTCGACGCCTTCCCGCGCGCCACCCATTTCTACATGCTCTCGGGGGATTGCGTACCGATCAAGTCGGCCGCCTATGCGCATGCCTTTCTCGATGACAACGACGCCGATTTCATCGAATCCTTCGACTTCTTCGAAAGCGACTGGATCAAGACCGGCATCAAGGCCGAGCGGTTGACGTACCGGCATTTCTTCAACGAACGTCGGCAGAAGCGGCTTTTCTACGCGTCTCTCAACCTCCAACGGCGCCTGGGGCTGGAACGGGCGGTCCCTGCCGACATCGACGTGCAGATCGGCAGCCAGTGGTGGTGCCTGCGCCGCAGGACGGTCGAGTGGATCCTGGATTTCACCCGTCAGCGGCGCGACGTGATGCGCTTTTTCCGCACCACCTGGATCCCGGACGAGACATTCTTCCAGACGCTCGTGCGCCACCTGGTGCCCCAGGAAGAGATCGAGACGCGCACGCTGACCTTCCTGATGTTCACCGACTACGGCGTGCCCGTCACCTTCTACAACGATCACTATGACCTGCTGCTCAACCAGGATTTCCTTTTCGCGCGCAAGATCAGCCCGGAGGCGCATCAGCTCAAGGAACGGCTGGGCGCGCTCTACAACGACGACACGGTCCGTTTCACGCTTTCCAACGAAGGTGCCAACCTGTTCCGGTTCCTCACCGGCCGCGGCCGGGTCGGGCGCCGCTTCGCGCCGCGGTTCTGGGAAAACGACAGCACCATCGGGCGCCACCGCGAACTGATGATCGTGATCGCCAAGAAATGGCACGTGGCCAAGCGGTTCGTCGGGGTCGCGCGATGGTTCCTGAACGCGCCGATGCTGGAATACGTCTTCAACGAGGCCGACGCCGGGCTGCCGGACCTCGGCGGCATCGAGCGGACACTGGAAAAGCGCACGCGCCACCGCCGCGCGCTGGTGCGGATGCTGTTCGATTACCACGAGAGCGACCGGCTGGTCCTGTGCATGGACCCCGCCAACATCGACCTGCTTCACGACTTCTGCGGCGACCGCTCCACCACCCGGCTGCTGGAGATCAAGTGCCAGTTCTCCGACGACTACCTGATCGGCCACGCCAGGCGCGTCGGGCTGGCCGGCGACGACACCTCGCCCGACACGATGAAACGGCTGCTGCCGACGATCCGCGGCGACATCGTGTTCGAAAGCGATCGCATCCGCGATGCTGGCTTCGAGAACCACGAGGTGATCCGCGAAACCGACAGCCCGGCCGACAACGCCGTGCCGATCGCGCGGTTTCTTGATATCCCGGTCGAAAAGGCGCAGGAAATCGCCGAATTCGACCACCTGTTCGCTGATTGAGGAACGCCCATGTCCTATTCCTATGACGACGAGAACATCTTCGCGAAGATCCTGCGCGGAGAGATCCCCAACGACACGGTTCTGGAAACCGAGCACAGCCTGGCGTTCAACGACATCCAGCCGCAGGCCCCGGTGCACGTGCTGGTGATCCCCAAGGGGCCCTACGTCAGCTATGACCATTTCGCGCAGGAGGCCAGCGAGGCCGAGATCACCGACTTCACCCGCGCCATCGGCGAGGTGTGCCGCATGAAAGGGGTGCAAGAGGGCGGTTTCCGGCTGATCTCCAACGCGGGCGAACACGGCGTGCAGGAGGTGCCGCACATGCATGTGCACGTCCTGGCCGGCCGGCCGCTCGGGCGGATGCTGCAGAAGGCCTGAACGCGCGGCCGCACGGCTTGCAGGCGCTTGTGCGCCGCCGCCCGCGCCCCCATATCACGCCGGAAGTTTCAACGGGGGACATCCATGTCATTGCGCAGCCGTGTCGGCGCCTTCTTCGACCGCGCCGGCGTGAGGAATTTCATACTCGGCGTCATCCTGTTCAACGCCGCCATTCTCGGGCTGGAGACCTCCGAGGCGACCATGCGCCGCGCGGGGCCCCTCATCACCCTGCTCGACAAGGTGTGCCTTTCGATCTTCGTGGCCGAGATCGCCGGGAAACTGTTCGCGCGCCGCGCGGCCTTCTTCCGCGACGGGTGGAACGTTTTCGACTTCCTGATCGTCGGCATCTCGCTGGTGCCGGCGGCGCAGGGGCTGTCGGTGCTGCGCGCGCTGCGGATCCTGCGCCTGCTGCGCGTGCTGTCGGTCACGCCGTCCCTGCGCCGGGTGGTCGAGGGGCTGATGAGCGCGCTGCCCGGCATGGGCTCGGTCTTCCTGCTGATGGGGCTGATCTTCTACATCGGCGCCGTCATGTCGACGAAGCTTTTCGGCGCGGCCTTCCCCGAGTGGTTCGGAACACTGGGGCGGTCGGCCTACACGCTGTTCCAGATCATGACGCTGGAATCGTGGTCGATGGGGATCGTGCGCCCGGTGATGGAGGCCTATCCCCACGCCTGGGCCTTTTTCGTGCCCTTCATCCTGGTCACGACCTTCGCGGTCGTGAACCTCGTGGTCGGTCTGATCGTCAACTCGATGCAGGACGCCCACGGCGCCGAGGCCGAGGAAAAGACCGACACCTACCGCGACGAGGTGCTCAGCCGGCTGGCCGCGATCGAGGCGCGCCTCGACGATCGCCGGGGTCCGCGCGACGGCTGAGCCGGCGCCGGACCGGATCGTCGCGCCACGGGATCTGCCGAGGGCGTCCCGGCCCGGGCGTCACGTGTCGCGCGTGAGTTCAAGGAACACGTCCTCGAGGTCGGCCTGTTCCGTCTTGACGTCGCGGATGCGGATCCCGGCATCGCGGACGGCCTCCAGCACCTTCTCGGCCGGCGTCTGCCCGGACTGGTAGGTGATCGCGATCGTGCCGTCGGCCCGCGTGACCACGTCGAGGCCCGCACCCTGCGGCAGGCGCGCCGCGCCGTCGTCGGGATGGATCACCATGGTGCGCGCGTCCAGCCGGTCGAGCAGGTTGGCCGTGCTGTCGCGGGCGACCAGCTGCCCGTGGTTGATGATCCCGATCTCGTCGCACATCTCCTCGGCCTCCTGGAGGTAGTGCGTGGTCAGGATGATTGTCATGCCCTCGGCATTCAGGCGGCGCACGTTCTCCCACAGCATCTGGCGCAGCTCGATGTCCACGCCGGCGGTGGGTTCGTCCAGCACCAGCACATGCGGGTCGTGCACCAGCGCCTTGCCCAGCAGCAGCCGCCGGCGCATGCCGCCCGACAGCGTGCGGGCATAGGCCTCGGCCTTGTCCTCCAGCCCCACCAGCCGCAGGATCTCGTTGCTGCGCCGCTGCGACCTGGGCACGCCGTAGAGGCCCGCCTGCACTTCGAGCAGGCCGCGCGGGCTGAAGAACGGGTCGAGGTTGAGTTCCTGCGGCATCACCCCGATGGAAGCGCGCGACTGGCGCGGGTTCACGTCCTGGTCGAAGCCCCAGATCGTGACCTGCCCGGCCGTCTTGATCACCAGCCCGGCAAGTATGTTGATAAGCGTCGACTTGCCCGCGCCGTTGGGCCCGAGAAGCCCGAAGACCGACCCGGCGGGAATGTCGAGGTCGACGCCCGCGAGCGCGCGCTTGGGCGGCTCGCCCTTGACGGCGCGGTAGGTCTTTTCCAGTCCCCGGATCTCGATTGCGTTTGCGCCCATGGTCCCCTTGCCCCGGCCTTGCGGATCGCTCATAAACGCACCTAGTGGATTTGCTGGCGAAAGGAAACGCCCCCATGACGACACAGGCGCCCGAGACCCGGATCGTGGACAGCTACCGCGTGGCCTGCGACGGCGGCGAAGGGGCGCTGGGCCACCCGCGGGTCTGGTTGCAGATCCCGCCCGAGCAGGGCTGGATCGAGTGCCCCTACTGCGATGCCAAGCTGATTCACCGCGATTTCGAGGGCAAGGTCTGAGCGCCGATCCGCCGGCGGCGCGGGTGGAGCCGGCGGATGCCTCCGGCGGGAGTATTTCCGGCAAGATGAAACCCCGGGGCCGTGATCGGGAGGATCGTGCATGACATTCGGCAAGGGGTGCCACCTGCACCTGATCGACGGGTCGTCCTTCGTGTTCCGGGCCTACCACGCGTTGCCGCCGCTGACCCGCAAGTCGGACGGCGCGCCCATCGGCGCCGTGCACGGCTTCTGCAACATGCTGCAGCGATACATCGACGGCAACTCGGGCCGCGATGCGCCCACGCATATCGCGGTGATCTTCGACAAGGGCAGCCACACCTTCCGCAACGATCTTTACGACGCCTACAAGGCCAACCGCGAGGAAATGCCCGAGGACCTGTCGCCACAGATCCCCCTCACGCGCGAGGCCACCCGCGCCTTCAACATCGCCTGCGAGGAGATGGAAGGCTTCGAGGCGGACGACATCATCGCGACCTTGTGCCGGCAGGCGCGCGAGGCGGGCGGGCAGGTGACCATCGTGAGTTCCGACAAGGACCTGATGCAGCTCGTCGGCGGCGGGGTCGAGATGCTCGACGCCATGAAGGACCGCCGCATCGACGCCGAGGGCGTGGAGGAGAAGTTCGGCGTGCGCCCCGAGCGGGTGGTGGACGTGCAGGCGCTGGCCGGCGACAGCGTTGACAACGTGCCCGGCGCGCCGGGGATCGGCGTCAAGACGGCGGCGCTGCTGATCAACGAATACGGCGACATCGACACGCTGCTGGCGCAGGCCGGGTCGATCAAGCAGCCCAAGCGGCGCCAGACGCTGATCGAGCATGCCGACCAGATCCGGCTTTCGCGCGACCTGGTGAAGCTGGACGAGGACGTGCCGCTGGATTTCACGCTGGACGACCTCGAGCTGCAGGAGCCCGACCCGGACAAGCTTCTGGCGTTCCTCGCGAAGATGGAGTTCCGCACCCTGTCGCGGCGCGTGGCAGAGGCCTTCGGCGTGGAGCCGCCGGTGATCCCCGACACCGACCCGTCCGGCGCCGGACCGGCAGCGGAGGAGGACGCCGCCCCCGAATGGCCCGCGATCGACCCGGAGGCCTATGAGCGGGTCGGCGACATGGCGGCGCTGAACGCCTGGGCCGACGCCATTCGCGCGCAGGGTTACGTGGCGGTCGACACCGAGACGACGGGGCTTGACGAGATGTGCGCGGATCTCGTGGGCATATCCCTGTGCTTGGCACCGGGCACCGCGTGCTACATCCCGCTGGCCCACCGCACCGGGCAGGCGGACGACCTGTTCGGCGCCGACGCGCTGGCCGGGGGGCAACTCGACATGCAGGCGGTGCTGGAGGTTCTCAAGCCCCTGCTCGAGGATGACGCCATTCTCAAGATCGGCCAGAACATGAAGTACGACGCCAAGATCCTTGCCCGGCACGGGATCACGGTGGCGCCCGTGGACGACACGATGCTGTTGTCCTACGCGCTCAATGCCGGGCTGCACGGGCACGGGATGGACGTGCTCTCGGAACGCTACCTGTCGCACCAGCCGATCCCGATCAAGGAGTTGCTGGGCAGCGGCAAGCAGGCCATCACGTTCGACCGGGTGGAGATAGACAAGGCGGTCGGCTACGCCGCCGAGGACGCCGACATCACGCTGCGGCTGTGGCACCTGTTCAAGCCGCAGCTGCACCGCCGGCGGGTCACCACCGTCTACGAGACGCTGGAACGCCCCCTCGTGCCGGTTCTGGCCGACATGGAACGCGCGGGCATCACCGTGGACCGCGACACGCTCAACGCCATGTCCACGGCCTTCGCCCGGAAGATGGCCGGGCTCGAGGCGGAGATCCACGAACTGGCCGGGCGCGCGTTCAACGTCGGCAGCCCCAAGCAGTTGGGCGAGGTGTTGTTCGACGAACTGGGCTACGAGGGCGGCAAGAAGGGCAAGACCGGCGCCTATGCCACCGGCGCGGACGTGCTCGAGGATCTGGCAATGACGCACGAGCTGCCCGCGCGGGTGCTGGACTGGCGCGCGCTGTCCAAGCTCAAGAGCACCTACACCGACGCCCTGCAGGAACACATCAACCCCGAGACGGGGCGCGTGCACACCTCCTATGTGCAGACAGGCGCCACCACCGGGCGGCTGGCCTCGGCCGACCCGAACCTGCAGAACATCCCCGTGCGCACGGAAGAAGGCCGGCGCATCCGCGAGGCCTTCGTCGCGGGGCCGGGCAAGCAGCTGGTCAGCCTCGACTATTCCCAGATCGAGCTGCGCATCCTCGCCCACATGGCCGGGATCGACGCGCTCAGGACAGCCTTCCGCGAGGGCCAGGACATCCACGCCATGACCGCGAGCGAGATGTTCGACGTCGACCTGGAGGACATGACGCCGGAAATCCGCCGGCAGGCCAAGGCGATCAACTTCGGGGTGATCTACGGCATCTCCGGCTTCGGGCTGGCGCGCAACCTGCGCATCCCCCGGTCGGAGGCGCAGGGTTTCATCGACCGCTATTTCGAACGCTTCCCCGGCATCAAGGTCTACATGGACGAGACCGTGGCCTTCGCCAGGGAACACGGGCACGTGCAGACGCTGTTCGGCCGGCGCATCCACACGCCCGAGATCTCGGCCAAGGGGCCGCGGGCAGGCTTCGCCCGGCGCGCGGCGATCAACGCGCCGATCCAGGGCACGGCCGCCGACGTGATCCGCCGCGCCATGATCCGCATGCCCGCCGCGATCGAGGGAATCCCTGCCCGGATGCTGTTGCAAGTCCACGACGAACTGATCTTCGAGGTCGACGAGGCGGCGGCCGATGCGCTGATCGGCACCGCGACCGAGGTGATGGAAAGCGCCGCGCGCCCCGCCGTGCACCTCGACGTCCCGCTGACGGTGGACGCGGGCCGGGGGCGGAACTGGGCCGAGGCGCACTGAGAGAGGCGTCTCCGGGCCTGCTTCAGTGCACGGCCGCCGCCGGCGCTGCCGCGCGCGTGGCACGCGTTCCGTCGCCGCCGGCACATGCAGCGGGGGTCAGATCCGCATCCGCGGCACGTCGTTCGGATCGAGGCGCAACTCGATCAGCAGCGGGCGGTCGCGCGTGCCGATGCCTTCAAGGGCGCGGTCGAGATCCGCCGCGGAAGTGACGCAGATGCCGTGCCCGCCAAGGGCGGTGGCCACCGCGGCGAAGGAGGGCCAGTCGAACTGGGACAGGCCGGGATCCATGCTGCGGTCGAGGAACTGGATGTGCTCGGCGCCGTAGGCGGAGTCGTTCGCGACGATCACGATCATGTCCTGGCCCAGACGCACTGCCGTGTTGAACTCGTTCACGCCGCCCATCATGAAACCGCCATCGCCGGTGAAATGCACCACCGGCCTGTCGGGCGCGGCGAGGCCGGCCCCGATTGCCTCCTGCAGGCCAAGCCCGATGGAACCGAAGTTCGCGGTGACGATGAAACTCTTCGGGTCCGGTGCGGAAATGCGGCACCACACCTCGGTCATGAACCGGCCGCCGTCCGTGGTGAGGATCCGGTCCTTCGGCAGGGCCTCTTCCAGCCGGTCGAGCGCCCAGACATAATTGACGGTGTCCGGCTTGGCCTTGTCCGGGTCCCCTGCCGGATGCCGGGTCAGCGCCGCGGTGTCGAGTTCCGGCGTGAACCCGGACGGCGGGATTTCCGCCTCGTCGAGCCACCAGGCGATGTTGTCGGCCGTCAATCCGGCATCGGCCACGAGCGCCGCGTCGGGATGGTAATTGCGCCCGATGGCATAGCTGTCATCGTTCACCTGGACCACGCGCTTGCCCTGCATGAGCTTGCCGCGGTCGGTGGTGAAGGTGTGCAGGCTGGCCCCGAAGGCGACCACGCAATCGGCCTTGGCGATCACGTCATAGGCCGCCTCCGTGCTGAGCGTGCCGAAGATGTCCATGTTGTAGGGGTGATCGTTGAACAGCCCCTTGGCCTTCAGGGTGGTGGCCAGCGGCGCCTCCAGCCGGTCGGCGAGGCGAATGATCCGGTCGCGTGCGCCAACGGCCCCACCCCCGGCGAGGATCACGGGGCGCCGGGCGGACGCGATCATGCCCACCGCCTCGTCGAGGCCCTCGCCCTCGGGGACATAGGCCGGCGTGTCGAAGACGGGAAAGACCGTCTTGCGGTGCGTTGCGTCCTGCCACATGAAATCGGCCGGCATGTTCAGCACGATCGGGCGCCGCTCGACGCGGGCGCGGTAAAACGCGTTGGCCACGTCGTGCGAGGCCGTCTCGGGCGCGCGCAGCTGCTCGAACCCCGCGCCGGTGACGTTCACCGTCCCGCGCTGGTCGATGCCCTGAAGGTGCTGGGGGTTCATGACCGGCGTGTCGCCGGCAAGCAGCACCATGGGGACGTTGCCCCGCGCCCCTTCGGCGAGGGCCGTGACGCAGTTCGTCAGCGCGGGGCCATGGGTGACGGTCGCCACGCCGACCTGCCCCGAGACATGCGACCAGGCCAGCGCCATGAGAACGGAACTGCCCTCGTAGGCGGCAGGCACGAAGGTCCCGCCGCACCCGCGCACGTAATGGTCCACCATGAAAAGATTCGCGTCGCCCATGAGGCCGAACATGGTCTCGATCCCGTTGTCGAGCACGGCCTGCGCGATGGATTGGTAGGTGTAGATCGTCTGGTCCGCCATGGTCGGTCCTCTTGGTCGCCGTGTCGTCGAAGGGGTGAATGCGCCGGCGCGACAAGCTTTCCCGACGCCGGAGCCACCAGCATGGCCCTGCGCGCAGCGAGGTCAATGGGCCCCGTTGAATGCGGGCCGTGCGTGGCCCGGCATCGCCATCAGGCCGGCCGACACGGTCGTCAGGAATACCCGCCGGACGATGCGCCGCCGGCTTGCGACGGCCATGCGTCCGGGGCGGGGAGAGCCCCGTGGCCCAGAGTGTTCTGCACTTCCCGGTCGTATTCGCCGACGCGCTGGACATTGTGCATGATCCGCGTGAGCCATCGCATCGCGTCGGTTGCCTGGAAGGTGTCCTGCACCGAGTAGATCCCCGCATGCTCGCCCAGAAGAAGGCCGCGCCGGTGCCGCATGAACCGGTGCGCGAGCGGATCGGTCATGCGTGCCATGCGCCTGCCGATCTCGGGAAGCTCAAGCCCGCGATCGGACGACAGGCAGGCGGCGAACCACCGCGCCGGACGCCGGGTGACCGCGACGCGATCGAGCACCGGGATGAAGTCGCGATGCTCCGCCTGGTCCAGCAGGCGCACGAGGTGGTCGGCCTGGTGCATCAGCGCGGCAAAGGCGGCGGCCTCGTCCGGCTTGTCGCGCGGCACCGAGATCCGGGCCATGTAGTCCTTCAGGTCCTCCAGCATCACGGTCACCCGCGGGTCCAGCGCCGCCAGCCGCCGCACGTCGCCGCCCGGCCCCAGCGCCAGCGAATAGGCCGAAAAGATCTCGCGCGCGGCCCAGGTCACCGCCCCGTGCGCGGCCTGCATCGCGGCGCCCTCGTCGCTGAGCAGGCGGTGGTCCAGTTCCGGGGCCAGGCGTTTGCTCAGGTCGGGCCGCAGCCGGGCCACCAGCGCGGCGAAGCGATGGGTGACCGGCAGGAAGGCCAGCGTGCCCAGCAGGTTGAACCCGGTGTGAAACAGCACGAGCGCGGTATCCGCCCCCGTCCGCGCGGCCAGCCCTTCCAGCGGGCCCGCGATCACCAGCAGCGCGGGGAAGGCGATCACCATCGTCCCGAGATTGAACAGAAGGTTCGCGATCGAGGTCTGCTGCATCGGCCTTGACCCCCCAATCGCGGCGATCAGCGCGGTGAAGGTGGTGCCCAGGTTCATCCCGATCACCGCCGCCGCCGCCTGGATCAGCGGCAGGGCGCCGCTGCTCAGCAGGACCAGGACCACCGCGAGGGCCGCCGACGAGGATTGCATCACCACCGTGATCGCCAGCCCCAGCGCCGCCATCGCCAGCATCCCGGTCAGCCCGGTTCCGGGGGTCCGCTCCGGCGTGATCCAGCCCGCCGCGCCCGACATGCCCTCCTGCATCATGTCCAGCCCGATGAACAGCAGGCAGAACCCCGCGGCGATCCGCCCGATCCGCGCCGCGCGCCCCTGCGACAGGAGCAGCGCGAGGCTCGCCACGAACAGCAGGCCCATCGCCACGGTGCCCAGCTTCAGCTTGAACCCCACCAGCGACACGATCCAGCCGGTGACCGTCGTGCCGATGTTGGCGCCGTAGATCACGCCGAGCGCCTGCGGGAAACCGAGCAGCCCCGCGCCCACGAAGCCCACGGTCATCACCGTGGTCGCCGAGGACGACTGGACGACCGCCGTCGTCACCGCGCCGCTCGCCACGCCCCGCAGCGGCGTGGTGGTGAACCGCGCGAGCATATGGCGCAGGTTCGCCCCCGCCGCCTCGCGCAGCGCCTCGGTCATGATCTTCATGCCCAGCAGGAACAGGCCGATCCCGCCAAGGGCCGTCAGCGTCTCCGACATGGTCAGCCACCCCCCGGCGCCCGATCATGCGGGCGCCACCGGCGGCATACAACCGCCCGCCCGCGGCCTTTGCAAGGCCCGCGATTCGCGGGCAAACCCCGGTCGCGCCGCCCCGGCGCCATCGAGATCGAGGGGTGGGGCGGTTGGCCGGTCACGGCCCCGGAGACACGGCGCAGCATGGGTCGGAACATCGACAAGGAGGGCGGGCAGCGGTCCTTCGCTGCAACTGCGGACCAGACCCGTCGCAACGAAGGAAGCCGACCTTGCCTGAGGGCGTAATCGTCCGTTTCTCCGCATTGCAACAGTGTTACGATAATCTGTTAGAGCTATTCAATATTGAAACAACGAAGGGCGTCTGATAATCAGCTTAGGCTTCAGCTGGGAGGCTTCATGGCAGTTTCTGACTCACTTGTGCGAACTACCGTTCGCTTGGAGTGTACCGACGGCCAGCGGTCGGGTGTTGGAACCAGCTTTCTGTATCGCATAGATGCCGAGGGAGATAATTGGACGCCAATTTTGGTGACAAATCGGCACGTAGTAGAAGGATACACTAATGCACGCCTCGTTCTTTCACAAGCGCCGGATTTTCGAACTGCGACTCCGGCGGATGCGAAGACGCTAACTATTACAGATCTTCAGAGATTGGTCGTATATCACCCAAGTGACGCAGTAGACTTGGCTGCGATAGTTATTGGACCCGTACTAAATCAAACAACATTAGGCCCGAACCCAATAAACTTAGCTGCTATTCGAGAGGCGGACATAATTGATGATGCTTCCGCCAGTCAGCTTCGGTATGTCGAGGATATTCTCACCGTCGGCTATCCGCAGGGTCTTTGGGATAGTTATAGAAACCTTCCGCTTTTCAGGGGAGGCCTTACGGCGACTTCCCCAATGCTCGACTATGACAATGAGCCAAAGTTCTTAATTGACTGTGCTATATATCCTGGCTCAAGCGGATCTCCAGTGTTTCTTTATAACAGCGGTGTGGTATTTGATGCGTTGAATAATTCTGCTTCGTTAGGGGAAAGAACAAAGCTTCTGGGTGTAGTTTTCGCAGTTCAGTTGTATCAGGCCGATGGAAAAGTCACAGAAGTGACTCCAACGGCTGCACAAGCGATGGCGCGGGTAGGCGTACCAAGTAGTCTTGGTGTCGTTGTGAGAGCGAAAGAAATACTTGTACTGATTGATCGTGTGCGCGCACTTACTCGCTGAGGATCATCCGGCTTGAGTCGCTTTGATCTCGCGCTATCCAGCTTGTGATTTCGAACAAGTAGTGCGATGCGCGGGGCGATGTCTGCTGAGGGCACGCTGCCGTGCAGCAATGATCCTCGTTGCGGATTACAGCTATGGGTCGTCAGCGTGGCTGCCGGCATCGCCAGCGAAGGGTCAAATACCGCAGCACCGCACGGTAGCTTCAAGCCCAATGGTCAACCTGTGTTCGGGAGGAAGCCAATACGTGAACGCCCCTGCGCTCGATCCAGCTCGATTGAAAAGGCCTGATGAACATCTTGGAAAATTGCTTCGCAAATTCCGTCCATAACCGTTTCCAAAACATTGCTAATATGGAATTGCTTCGATTGAACTCCCACGTGGATTAGCAATCCGGCATCCAAGGGGTGGAATTCAATGACGGTGCGAACAAAAGCTTCACCATCGTCCGACTGGTTCCCGATTTTGGTGCAGACACCCATGCAGATCGGCTCCAAGTAGATTACGCTGCGTCCATAGAAATCAAAAGCCGCATCACGGTAGAGCTCCTGCGGCTCAAACTCACCGTGCGGTGGGACCGCGCCTACAGCAGTGTTCGGCCCGCCTAAGTAGGCAGCGTAGGCTCCCACGATTTTGCTGCCGCTGGCCTTGACGTCCTTCAGGAACCTTCTCGTCTTTTCCCCGTAGTCTCTCGTCAGTGATTGAAGCTCTTCGTATTTTCTGGTTGTCATGCTCTACTCTTCCACAATTTAGCAAACTTGCCGCCGGCTTGATCTCGCCCAGTTTACGGGAGTCAATTCGCGTCGAGGGAGGCCAACGGCTGCGATGTCTCGCACGGCCGAGCTTGGGCCGGGCCTCAATGCTGCACAAGACCCGAATGGCTGGTTCGGTGAAGCCGCCGCACGGCATCGAGAAGTGTCGCGAGCGGCAGCTCTGGGCCGGTCACGTCTCGATGGGCGGCCAAGGTTCCCAACTTTGCAGCCCCCGCCCCATGCGCATCCCGGCCGGCGCGGCGCGTGCGCGGCCTATTCCTCCCTTTCCGCCATCCGCTTGGCCAGCATCTCGTCCATCCGCACCTCGTGGGCGATCTTCATCCGGGCGTAGGTGCCCAGCAGGCGGTTGATCCGCGCCTGGTAGCCGCGGCCCATCGCGCGGTAGAACTTCGCGACCGAGGCATCGAGGTAGAGCGTGACCTTCACCTTCGGTTCCGCCACGTCGAGGTCGTGTTCCAGCGTGTGCCAGGCGTCGGGGATCTCTTCCGCCACGGTGCGCGGGATCCAGTCCTCGCGCATCAGGTAGATCAGGTCGTGCATCAGCCGCTCCCGGGCGATGCGTTGGCTCTTGGACATGGCGGCCATGGCGGGTCTCCTGTTTTCCGGGGCAGGATCGCGCGGGCCGGTGGCCGGACGGTAAGCGCGGCGCACTGTCGGCGCGCCGACGCGATACCGACGTTGCACCGACGTGGAAAACCAAGGAAAACCAACGGGTTGGCGCGTTTCCGGGCGGGTGCGCCGGGGCCGGCTCAGCGCGGGGGATCGTCGGTGTCGCCGGTGCCGTTCGGGTCGAGGGGCTCGTCATGGGCTTCCGGCGCGGTGGGGTGCGATTCCTCCTCGAACTTCTGGGCCTCCTCGCGCTCGGCCGCGCGCATCAGCAGCCGTTCGATCCGCTCGTCCAGCAGCCTGGCCCTCTCCTCGCGCAGGGCGACCTCCCGGGCCACGTCGCGGTATAGCGACACCGCGATCAGCACCATCAGCAGCATGAAGGGAAAGGCCGCGATGATCGACACCGTCCGCAGGCTTTCCAGCCCGCCGGTCAGCAGCAGCACGACCACCACCAGAAGCTGCAGGCACCCCCACAGGATGCGCACGGCCCGGCCGGGGTTGAGCACGCCCTTCGAGGTGAACATGCCCAGCACGAAGGTCGCCGAGTCCGCCGAGGTGACGAGGAACATGCACACCAGAAGGATCGCCGCGACCGTCAGCAGCCCGCCCAGCGGCAGCTGGTCGAGCAGCACGTAGAGCCCGGCGGGCACCTCCTGCGCGACCGCCTCGGCGATGCCGGCGTTCTCGAAGATCTCGAAGTGGATCGCGGCGCCGCCGAAGGCG
The DNA here is from genome assembly GCF_002834145.1 of Roseovarius salinarum. Lineage (GTDB taxonomy): Bacteria > Pseudomonadota > Alphaproteobacteria > Rhodobacterales > Rhodobacteraceae > Roseovarius > Roseovarius salinarum. The sequence goes on from NZ_PHNT01000004.1 coordinate 133,207, forward strand.
GAAAACCACAGCATCGACAGCGCCACCGGCACGACCATCACGCCCAGGACGAATTCGCGGATCGTCCGCCCGCGCGAGATCCGGGCTATGAAGCTGCCCACGAAGGGCGCCCAGCTCAGCCCCCAGGCCCAGTAGAACAGCGTCCACTGTTCGACCCACCGCCCGCCGGAATAGGGCGAGGTGACCAGGCTCATCTGCAGCAGGTTGCCCAGGTATTCGCCCAGCGTCTGGGTCATCACGCCGAAGATGAAGGAGGTCGGCCCGAACAGCAGGACGACCGCCAGAAGGAATGCCGCCAGCCCCATGTTGGCGTTGCTCAGAAGGCGCACGCCGCGGTCCAGCGGGGTCATCGCCGACAGCATGAACAGCCCGCCGATCACCGCGACGATCACGAGCTGCGCGCCGAAGCCGTAGGGCAGCCCCGTCAGCCGCGCCAGGCCGCTGTTGATCTGCAGCGCCCCCAGCCCCAGCGTGGTCGCCACGCCGAAAACGGTGGAGACCACGGTGAGGATGTCGATCGCCTTGCCCCAGCCGGCATCGACGCGGTCGCCCAGCAGGGGGCGGAAGGCTTCGCTGATCAGCCCGTGGCTCTGGTGGCGGAAGCGGACATAGGCGATCGCCAGCCCGACCAGCGCGAAGTTGGCCCACTGGTGCAGCCCCCAGTGAAAGAAGGCGTAGCGCATCCCCGTCTGCGCCGCCATGGCCGTGCGCGGCAGGCCGGTGCCCAGGGGGGGCTCGTTGAAATGCATCATCGGTTCGGCGACGCCCCAGAACACGAGGCCCACCCCCATGCCGCCGGAAAAGATCATCGCCAGCCAGCTGGAATAGGAAAATTCCGGCGCCTCGTCCTCCGGCCCGAGGCGGATCCGGCCGGTCTTGGACAGCCCCAGGAACAGCACGAAGCCAACGAACCCGGTGGTGACCAGAAGATACATCCAGCCCACGTTGGTCGCGGTGGCGTGCAGCACGGCCTGCGCCGCGGTCTGGACCCATCCGGGCGCGATGGCCGCCGCCAGCACGAAGACGCCCACGATGGCGAAGGAGACGCGGAAGACCGTTCCGACGTCGCCCAGCCGGTCCGTCACGCTGTCCGGAAGCTTTCGCATTCGGTCTCCCAACGCGGATCGCCCGCCGGCGCACCGGCGCGACACACGCGACGTGTATGCGCCGCCGCGGGCAAGATCAAACCGCGTTTTCTTTCCGGGCCGGGGTGTGCCGGGCGGCAGAGAATCGCGCGTGCGCGGAGACATGTCGTTTGCACGCGCGCGGGTGGCGCTTGTGCGCCGTGTCCGTTACGCGAATCGGATACAAGATGCGTCTTCGCCCCTCAGCCCGGAAGGCCCTTCAGAATGCCCCGCGACACCAAGCTCATCCTCTGTCCCGTGAACCTCCGCCACGTGCGGGTCGAATACAACGCCTACCAGGAGGCCGTCGAGATGGCGCAGCGGCGCGACGCGAAGCTGATCGTCGCCACCGTCGTGCCCGAATTCGAACGCAACATGAATATCTACGACAGCGAAGCCTACTGGAGCGAGGAGCTGCGCAAGTTCCTCGCCGCCCACCCCGCGCCGGAGGGGGTGGAGATCACGCCGATCGTGCGCAAGGGCGCGGTGCATCGCCAGATCGTCAAGCTGGCCGACGAGAAGAACGTTGATCTCATCGTGATGGAGGCCGCCAACCCCCGCGTGCAGGATTACCTTCTTGGCACGACGGCCAGCCATGTCGTCACCCACGCGGAATGTTCCGTCTACGTCGTGCGCAACTGACAGGCCGGTCGCGCCGCCCCGTCACTCCGAGTCGCGCACCAGCAGCGCGACCAGCCGGCGTGCCAGCGGTGCGACCACCATCACCGTGGGGAAGGCGACCGCCCAGCCCGACAGCCAGGAGGTCAGCCAGAGGCCGAGGAACCCTTGGGCGGGCCCCGATGACATCAGCGTCGCGATCGCGGACACGATGCAGGACATCAGCCCCGACAGGATGAAGCTGAACAGTATGTTGGCGTAACGCGCCGGGATCATCGCGCGGCCCACGCCCTTGCGGGGCACGCTTTCGCAGCGGCCGGACCCATTCACGTTCCCCTTGACCATCCCGTCGACGTGCACGCTAGTTGCCTGCGCCGGCCGGGAAAAGGGGGGCACCATGCCGCACGACCACACCCACCACAGCCATCATGCCGCCGAGGCGGGCGACCGCCGCGTCGGCGTGGCGGTCGCCGTGAATCTCGGCCTGACGGTCGTGCAGATCGTGGCCGGTGTGATCGCCGGCAGCCTCGCGCTGATCGCGGACGCGATTCACAACCTCTCGGACGCGCTGTCACTGGTGATCGCGCTGGTCGCGCGCCGCATCGGGCGGCGCCCGGCGGATGCGGCGATGACCTTCGGGTACGGGCGGGCCGAGGTCGTGGCCGCGCTCATCAACTACACCACGCTGGTCGTGATCGCGCTCTACCTCGTGGCCGAGGCGGTGCAGCGCCTGATCGACCCTGCGGGCGTGGACGGCTGGCTGGTGGTCGTCGTGGCGGGTGTGGCGCTGGTCATCGACACGGTGACGGCCCTGCTGATCCATTCGATGTCGAAAAGCAGCATGAACATCCGCGCGGCGTTCCTGCACAACGTGGCCGACGCGCTGGGCTCGGTCGCGGTGATCGTGGGCGGCACGCTGATCCTGTTGTACGACTGGCGGCTGGTGGATCCTCTGGTGACGCTTTTGATCGCGGGCTACATCCTGTGGCACGCGGGTAACGGCATTCGCCCTGCCATCGCCGTTCTCATGCTGGGCAGCCCCGGCGACCCCTCGCTTGACCGCGTTGTCGCGAGGCTGCGCAGCCTGCCCGGCGTGGCCGACGTGCATGCCCTTCACCTCTGGCGCATGCAGGAGGACACGGTCGCCTTCCAGGGCCACGTGGTGATGGAGGAGGGCGCCGACGCGCTCGCGCTGCGCGCCGGGATCAAGCGCTGCCTGTCCGAGGAGTTCGGCATCGATCACGCCACCATCGAGATGGAACCCGAAGGCGCCCACTGCGAAACGCCCGCGCTGATCGGCGGAACGGGACAGTGACGCGGCACTTGCCGTGGCGCGGGGCGCCTAGGTGATCCAGCCCAGCCCGGCCTCCGTCCGTCCCGACGGGTGGTATTCGCCGCTGACGTAGCCTGCGTAACCCCAATCGTCGAGCGCGGCGAAGAAGGCGGGATAGTCGATCGCGCCCTTTACCGGCTCGTGCCGGCCCTCGGCCCCCGCCACCTGGACGTGGCGGGCGCGGTGGCCATGGCGCGCCCAGGTGCCCATGACGTCGCCGGTGATCCTATGGGCGTGGTAGGCGTCGAACTGCAGCCCGAGGTTGGTCGCCCCGACCGTGTCGAGCACGTCCGCGGCCAGTTCGAAATCATCGAGGAAATAGCCGGGGATGTCGTGGCGGTTGATCGGCTCGATCGTGAGCGCGCGGTGCGGCGCGGTCGCCGCGGCCCAGGCGAGGTTATCGATGAAGGTGCGCCGCGCCTGCGGCCCCTCGGCCACGCCGGCCATGACGTGGATCTTCTCGGCGCCCAGCACCTCGGCGTAGCGCAGGGCGCGCATGAAGTCATGCCGGAACCGTTCTGCCCCGCCGGGGATCGCGGCGAACCCGCGGTCACCGCCCGTCCAGTTGGGCGGCGGGGTGTTGATCAGCACGAGCGTCTGCGCGGCGGCCGTCAGGGCGCGGCGGATCGCGCTGCCGGCCTCGTCGTAGGGGAACAGGATCTCGACCGCCTCGAAGCCGGCATCGCGCGCGGCGGCGAACCGTTCGAGCAGCGGCACCTCGGTGAACAGCATCGACAGGTTGGCGGCGAAACGCGGCATGGCCGGACGATACAACCCTGGCGGATGCCGGTCACCGTCCGTTTCCGACACCTGGTCGGAAACGGCATAGATCGGCCGAGCGACTCACGCTAGACGATGCCCGTGGCCGTCTGGTCCACGCTTCTTGCGACAGTACCGCGACGACGACGGGAGGTGACGGGATGACCCGAAGCCCCGATCCCGCCCGGCTGGCCGCGCCGGCCGCCGGGCGGCAGCAGGCCCTGTCGGGCAACGCCGTGTGCGTGGGGTCCATGATGCTCTGGGCCGCGGGCTTTCCGGCGGCCGAGATGCTGCTCCGGACATGGTCGACGCTCGCGCTGATCTCGGCGCGCCTGCTGGTCGCGGTGCTGTTTCTTGTCGCGGTGTGGGCGGTGCTGGACGGACCGCGCGTGCTGGCCCGCGCCCGGTGGGGGCGCGGCCTGATGGTCGGCAGCCTCGGCTTCGGGCTGGGCACATGGCTCTTGCTGGTGGGCCAGAAGCTGACCGACCCTGTGACCGTGGCGATCATCGCGTCCTCCAGCCCCATCGCCGCGGCGCTGATCGAGGTATGGCGCGACGGCCGGCGCCTGACCACGCATTTCGCCGTGGGCGTGGCCGCTGCCGTCGCCGGCGGCGTGGTGGCCACCGGCGGCGGCGTGCCGGCCGAGTTCGGTCTCGGCGCGCTGGCGGCGGTCGCCTCGTGCTTCCTGTTCGCCTGGGGCAGCCACGCGGCGGCCCGCGATTTCCCCGAGCTTTCGGTCACGGGCCGGGCCACCGTCACGCTGGCGGGCGGGCTTGTCTTTGCCGGCGCGCTCTACCTCGGGGCCGTGCAGCTGGGGTTCGACAGCGCGCCCGCCGCACCGGTGGACGCGGGGCAACTCGGGCTTCTGGGCATTTACGCCGTCTGCGCCATGGGGCTGTCACAGCTTCTCTGGATCGCCTCCGTCGGGCGGCTGGGCATCGGGTTGGCGTCCTTCCACATCAACGTGGCGCCCTTCTACGTGATGGTGATCATGCTGGTTCTCGGCGCGGCGTGGAGTTGGCCGCAGGCCATCGGCGCGGCGATCGTCGGCGCGGGCGTGGTGCTGGCGCAGCGCGGTTGAGGCGCCGCTTGCCGGCTAGAAGCGTTCCACCCAGGGGCGCAGCGTCAGTTCGTCGGACCACGCCGACCGGTCCTGCCGGATGAGTTGAAGGTAGCTTTCGGCGATGGCGTCCGGGTTGAGCATGCTGTCGGGATTTCCGGGCGGCTCGGTCCGGCCGGGGTTTCGGATCGCGCCGTCTATGTTGATCCAGGCGACGTGAATGCCCTGCGGGTGCAGTTCGCGCGCCATGCTCTGCGCGAGACCGCGTTGCGCGAACTTGCCCATCGCGAAGCTGGCCGAGTTCGGGAACCCCTTCACGCCCGCCGAGGCGCCGGTGAACAGGATCGTGCCGCGCACGCCATCGCGGGGGTCGGCCGCCAGCATGCGCCGTGCCGCCGCCTGGCCCATCAGGAAAGCACCGTGCGCGGTGACGTCAAGCGCGGCGCGCACCGCGTCGGGGTCGAGATCGGTGATCGGGCCGCGCACCCGGGCCGACGGGTTGTAGACGGCCACACGCGGTGCCTCGGGCAGCGAATCGAACAGCGCAGCCACCGCGGCGGGGTCGGTGGCGTCCAGCGGCACGACGCGCGCCCCGGTCTCATCCGCCAGATCGCCCAGCTTGTCGGCATCGCGCGCGCCGAGCACGAGCCTGTGTCCCGCGCGCGCCAGCCGCCGCGCCAGCGCCGCCGAAAGCCCGTGCCCGGCCCCGACAATCACGGCGGTGTCTTGTGGCATGCCGTCGGTCATTCGCGCGGCATCTCCTCGGAGGGGATCATGCGGAAGAACATGCCGCCCGCCCAGAGGCCGAACCATCCGTCCTCGTGGCAGCCGAGATCGACCAGCCGGTAGAAACTCTTGCGGTCGATCAGCGCTTCGAGGCCGTCGCGCACAAGCACATATGGGGCCGGTTCGCCCGTCTCGGCGTCGCGCTCGACGCGAATCGGGTGTTCGGGGCCGGCGGCGACCCGGTCGCCGACGTTGGTTTCGAACACCAGCTCCTGCGTGCGCCCTTCGCCCTCGGCCTCGACATCCACCGCGACGAAGGGCGCGTCGTCGACGGTGATGCGGTACTTCTCGACCGGCGTGACCAGGAAGTAGTCATCACCCTCGCGCCGCAGGATCGTGGAAAACAGGCGCACCAGTCCGGGCCGCTCGATCCGCTGGCCCTCGTGGAGCCAGCGTCCGTCGCGGGCGATGCGCATGTCCATGTCGCCGGTAAATTCCGGGTCCCAGTCATGCACCGGCGGCAGGCCCTCGCCCTGTGCCGCGCGCACCCTGTCGGCAAGGCTTTCTGCTGACGGGGTCGTGAGGGATTCCTTGCTCATTGCTTTTGCCATTTCTGCGCTGCGCGATACATTCACCCCGAGGATATAGAGCGCAGGGGAGATTTGCCATGACCGACGACACCGACCTGGTGGCCGAGATCGAGGCACTGGAAGGCCGGCTCGCGACGGCGCGCGAATCGGTCACGAGGCGCTTCATCGGCCAGGAGCGGGTCGTGGACCTCGCGCTCTCGGCTCTGCTTTGCGGCGGGCACGGGTTGCTGGTCGGCTTGCCCGGGCTGGGCAAGACCCGGCTGGTCGAGACGCTGTCGACGGTGATGGGGCTGTCGGCCAATCGCATCCAGTTCACGCCCGACCTGATGCCGGCCGATATCCTCGGCTCGGAGGTTCTGGAAACCGGCGCAGACGGCAGCCGGGCGTTCAAGTTCATTCCCGGGCCGATCTTCTGCCAGCTTCTAATGGCCGACGAGATCAACCGCGCCAGCCCGCGCACGCAGTCCGCGCTTCTGCAGGCGATGCAGGAACGCCAGGTCACCGTGGCCGGCGAGGACCGCGCGCTCGACGCGCCGTTCCATGTGCTCGCCACGCAGAACCCGATCGAGCAGGAGGGGACATACCCGCTGCCCGAGGCGCAACTCGACCGCTTCCTGGTGCAGATCGACGTGCCCTACCCGGATCGCGGCACCGAGCGTGACATCCTGCTGGCCACCACCGGGGCCGAGGAAGAGGAGGCGCATGGCGTCTTCACCGCCGACGAACTGATCGCCGCGCAACGCCTGCTGCGCCGCATGCCCGTGGGCGAGGCCATCGTCGAGCTGATCCTGGATCTCGTGCGCGCGTTCAGGCCCGAGGACGGATCGGCCAGCGAGGCGGTGCGCGATGCGGTGGCCTGGGGGCCGGGGCCTCGGGCCGCGCAGGCGCTGATGCTGACGGTGCGCGCGCGCGCCATGCTTCAGGGGAGGCTGGCGCCCAATGTCGATGACGTGGCCGTGATGGCGCAGCCGGTGCTGGTGCACCGCATGGCCCTGAACTTCGCCGCGCGGGCCCGCGGCGAGAACCTCGATTCGCTTATCGCCGAGACCGTGTCGCAGATCACCCGCAGCGAGGCCGCCGCTTGACCGGCGCCGCGTCCCTCCGCGCCCGAGCGGAGGCGGATTCGGCCCGCCTGCCGCCGTTGCTGGCCCGCGCCGAGCACCTGGCCGGCACGGTGCTGTTGGGCGAGCACGGTCGGCGCCGGGCCGGCACGGGCGACGATTTCTGGCAGTACCGCCCGGTGCAGCCGGGGGACGCCTATCGAGACATCGACTGGCGCCGCTCGGCGCGCAGTGACACCGAGTTCGTGCGCCAGCGCGAGTGGCAGGTCGCGCAGAGCGTGATGATGTGGGTGGATGATTCGGCCTCGATGCGGTTCACGTCCGGGGACGCGATCCCGGAAAAGGCCGACCGCGCAAGGCTGCTGGCGATGGCCGCCGCGGTGCTGCTGCTGCGCGCCGGCGAACGCGTCGGGCTGTCGGGCGGCCGGTTGCCGCCGCGCCGCGGCGAGGCGCAGAAGCACCGGCTGGCCGCGGCGCTGTCGCAGACGGGCGCGGCCGAGTACGGCAGCCCGGACATCCGCGGGCTTCTGCCCCACGGCAAGGCGCTGTTCGTGTCCGATTTCCTGGGCGACCTCGACCGGGTGCGCGACGGCCTGACCGCCGCGGCGGATCGTGGCGTGCGCGGCATCGTTCTTCAGGTGCTGGACCCGGCCGAGGAGGCCTTCCCCTACCGCGGGCGCACGATCTTCGAATCCATGGGCGGGTCGCTTGCGCACGAGACGCTGAAGGCCGACGAACTGCGCGCGCGTTACCTTGAACGGCTGGCGGCGCGCAAGGACGAGCTGCGCCGCCTCTGCGACGCCACCGGCTGGCAGTACGGGATCCACCACACCGGCACCAGCGCGCAGGCGGAACTGCTCTGGCTCTACAGCGCGTTCGAGGCGGAGGGGCGGGCATGACGCTGGGCCCTATCGGATTCGCCGCGCCGTGGCTTCTGGTGGCGCTGGTGGCCCTGCCGCTGCTGTGGCTGATCCTGCGCGCCGTGCCGCCGGCGCCGATCCGGCGGCGGTTTCCGGGCGTGGCGCTGCTGCTGGGCCTGCGCGACGAGGACAGCGTGTCCGACCGCACGCCTTGGTGGCTTCTTCTCCTGCGGATGCTGGCCGTGGCCGCTCTGATCGTGGGGCTGGCCGGCCCCGTGCTGAACCCCGAGCCGGAGAACGCCGCGGCGGATCGCGACATGCCGTTGCTGTTCGTTCTCGACGGCAGCTGGGCCAGCGCGCGCGACTGGCCCGCGCGCCGCGCGTTGCTCGACGGGATGATGGCCGAGGCCGGGCGGCAGGGCCGCCGCGTGGCGGTGCTTCGGCTTACCGAGCCGGAAGCGCCCGTTTTCCGCGCCGCCGCGGACTGGCGCAGCCGTCTTTCGGGCCTCGCGCCCCACGCCTGGGCCCCGACCCGGCAGATGATCGAGACGGCGACCGGCATGCTCGGGGCCGGCCCGTTCGAGACGCGCTGGCTGTCGGACGGGCTGGACCATGCCGGCCGCACCGGGCTGCTGGCGGCGCTGCGCGATCGCGGTCCGGTCACCGTGCGCGAAAGCCCGCGGTCCGTGCTGGCGCTGGCCCCGCCGCAGACGAACGAGGGCGTGCTGACCCTGTCGGTGCAGCGCCCCCGCGCCGGCGCGGCGCGCGAGGTGACGGTGGAGGCGCACGGGCGTGATCCTGCCGGCGCGCCACGCGTTCTGGCGCGGCTGCCCGTTCGAATGCCGGCGGGCGAGACCCGGGCCACGGGCGAGCTGGCCCTGCCGTCCGAATTGCGCGCGCGCATCGACCGGTTCGAGATCGCCGCGCAGCGGCACGCCGGCGCCGTGAGCCTGGGCGACGACAGCCTGCGCCGGCGCGAGGTCGCGCTGATCGCCGGGCGCGAGGACCGTGAGGGGCTCGAGCTGCTGTCGCCGCTGCATTACCTGGAAAAGGCACTGGCGCCCACGGCGGACCTGCTTGACGGCGCGCTGATGGAGGTGCTGCCCGCCAACCCCGACGCGGTCGTGCTGGCCGACGTGGCGCGGCTGTCGGGGGCCGAGCAGGAGGCGCTGCTCGACTGGGCCGAAGACGGCGGCCTGCTGGTGCGCTTCGCCGGGCCGCAACTGGCCGCCAGCGACGTGTCGCGCGACGAGGAGGCACCTTTGATGCCCGTACGGCTGCGCGCGGGCGGGCGCACCGTGGGCGGCGCCATGAGCTGGGGGGAGCCCAAGGCGCTGGCGCCCTTCGGCGAGGACAGCCCGTTCCACGGCCTCGACATTCCCGGCGACGTGACGGTGAACGCGCAGGTCGTCGCGCAACCCGATCCCACGCTGTCGGACCGTGTCATCGCGCGGCTGTCGGACGGCACGCCGCTGGTGACGCGCAAGGCGATCGGCGCGGGACAGGTGGTGCTGTTCCATGTCACCGCCAACGCCGAATGGTCCAGCCTGCCGCTGTCGGGGCTGTTCGTGCAGATGCTCGAACGTCTGGCCGTGTCCTCGGCCGTCGCGCAGCCGGAGGCCGGGCAGCTCGAGGGCACGACGTGGCAGCCCGTGCAGGTGCTCGACGCCTTCGGGCAGCTCGACGACGGCGGCACTCTGCCCGGCGTGCCCGGCGAGACGCTTGTCGCGGCGCCGCTGGGGCCGGACCTGCGGCCCGGCGTCTACGAGGGCGCGGACCGGCAACTGGCGCGCAACGTGATCGGCGCCGACACGCGGCTCGCGCCCGTCGAATGGCCCGCCGACGTGCCCGTCACGGGGCTGGCCCGGCCCGACGAGACCCCGCTGGGCGGCTGGCTTCTGGCGCTGGCGCTGCTGCTGCTGACGGCAGACATCCTGGCCGCGCTGGCGCTTTCGGGGCGGCTTCGCCCGGCCCGTGCAACCGCTGCCCTGCTGGCCGCCGCGCTGCTCGTGCCCGCGGGCGATGCCGCCGTCGCGCAGGGACAAGGCGGCGGGCGGGCCGAGGGCAGCGCCGAGGCCCGCGCGATCAAGGCGACCTCGGAGGTCGTGCTGGCGCATGTGCTGACGGGCAACCGGAAGGTGGACAACACCGCCCGCGCCGGCCTGCGCGGGTTGAGCGAGACCTTGTTCTTCCGCACCTCGGTCGAACCGGCCGACCCGATGGGCGTGGACCTCGAGACCGACGAGCTGGCGTTCTTCCCGCTGCTTTACTGGCCGGTCACCCCCGACCAGCCGCGCCCCTCGGACGCGGCCTATGCCAAGCTCAACGCCTACCTGCGGACGGGGGGCATGATCCTGTTCGACACCCGCGACGCCGACGTCGCCGGGTTCGGTGCCTCCTCGCCCAACGGGAAGAAGCTGCAAAGCCTGGCCCGGCCGCTCGACATTCCCCCGCTGGAGCCGGTGCCGGACGACCACGTGCTCACGCGCACCTTCTACCTGCTGCAGAATTTTCCCGGCCGGTACAGTGGCCGCGATGTCTGGGTCGAGGCCGCGCCGCCGGACGCCGAGAAGATCGAGGGCATGCCGTTCCGTGACTTAAACGACGGGGTGACGCCGGTGGTGATCGGCGGCAATGACTGGGCCGCGGCCTGGGCGATGGACGAGGACGGCAACGCGCTGTTCCCGGTGGGCCGCGGCTATGCCGGGGAACGCCAGCGCGAACTGTCCTACCGGTTCGGTGTGAACCTCGTGATGCATGTGCTCACGGGCAACTACAAGTCCGACCAGGTGCACGTGCCCGCGCTTCTCGACAGGTTGGGACAATGACGGCGAGCGTGATCTTCGACCCCCTGCTGCCCTGGTGGCTGATCGCCGCGCTGGCGGGGATGACGGCCTGCGGCATCGCGCTGGCGCTCTGGCGCGGGCTGACGGGCTGGGCGCTGCGGGGGCTGGCGGCCCTGGTGGTGCTGGGCGCGCTGGCCGGCCCCGTCTACCAGCAGGAGGACCGCGAGGCGCTGTCCGACATCGTCCTTCTGGTCGAGGACGAAACCGCCAGCCAGCGGCTGGCCGACCGGGCGGCCATGACGGGGCAGGCCGCCGAGACCCTGACCGCCCGTCTGGAGGCGCGCGAGAACACCGAGGTGCGCCGCATCACGGTGCCCGACGCCCCCGACAACGGCGGCACGCAACTGATGACCGCCCTGTCCGAGGCGATGGCCGAGGAACCCCGTGGCCGCGTCGCCGGGGCGTTCCTGCTGTCGGACGGGCGGTTGCACGACATCGACCGCGCGCCCGACATGCCCGCGCCGGTTCACCTGCTGCACACCGGGCGCGACGGCGACTGGGACCGGCGGCTGATCGTGGAAAACGCCCCGGCCTACGCGATCCTGGGCGAGGAGATCACGCTGTCCCTGCGGATCACCGACGAGGGCGCGGCGCCCGACGGCGTGGAACAGGTGCCGCTGGAGATCGCCGTGGACGGTGAAGAGCCGCAGACCTTCCAGGTGCCCGTCGGGCGCGAGATCGAGCTGCCCGTGACCCTGCCGCACGGCGGGCGCAACGTGTTGCAGTTCACGACGCCCGAGGCCGAGGGCGAGCTGACCGACCGCAACAACACCGCGCTGGTCCAGATCAACGGTGTGCGTGACCGGCTGCGCGTTCTGCTGGTATCGGGCGAGCCGCACGCCGGCGGGCGCACCTGGCGCAACCTGCTGAAATCCGACAGTTCCGTGGACCTCGTGCATTTCACGATCCTGCGCCCGCCGAACAAGCAGGACGGCGTGCCGGTGCGCGAGCTGTCGCTGATCGCCTTCCCCACGCGCGAGCTGTTCCTCGAGAAGATCGACGATTTCGACCTGATCATCTTCGACCGCTACAAGCGGCGCGGCATCCTGCCCGGCATCTACCTGGACAACGTGCGCGATTACGTCGAGAAAGGCGGCGCCGTGCTGGTGGCGGCCGGCCCCGATTTCGCCAGCGCCGACAGCATCTACCGATCCGCGCTTGAGCAGGTCGTGCCGGCGCGTCCCACCGCGCGGGTGATCGAGGAGGGCTACCGCCCCGACATCACGGAACTGGGCCGCCGGCACCCGGTGACCTCCGGGCTGAAGGAACTGCACGACGGCGACTGGGGCCGCTGGCTGCGCCAGATCGAGGTGACGGACACCGGCGCGGGCGACGTCGTGATGACCGGCAAGGACGCGAAACCCCTGCTGGTGCTTGATCGCGTGGGCGAGGGGCGCGTGTCGTTGCTGGCCTCGGACCATGCGTGGCTTTGGAACCGGGGCTACCAGGGTGGCGGCCCGCAGCTGGAACTGCTGCGGCGCCTCGCGCACTGGATGATGAAGGAACCCGAACTGGAGGAGGAGGCGCTGCGCGCCGAGGCCGCCGGGCAGGAAATGCGCATCATCCGCCGCACGCTCGACGAGGAGGTGCCGCCGGTGACCATCACCACGCCCTCGGGCGAGACGGTCACGCGCGACCTCGAACAGGTGGCGCCGGGGCGGTTCGAGACGGGCTATGCCGGCCCCGAGATCGGGCTGTACCGGCTGGAGAACGGCGACAAGACGGCCGTGATCGGCCTCGGCCCCGCGGCGCCGGTCGAATTCGAACGCACCATCGCCAGCGGCGTCCCCCTGCAGCCGGTGATCGAGCCGACGCAGGGCGGCGTGACGGCGCTGGCCGACGGGCTGCCGCGCATCCGCGAGGTGCGCCCGGGCCGGCCCGCCGCCGGGCGCGGCTGGATCGGGATCACCCCGCGGGATGCCTACCGCACGCAAAGCGTCACGCAGGTGCCGCTGCTGCCGGAATGGGCGGTCCTGGCGCTGGCCGCCGGGTTGCTTCTGGCCGGGTGGCTGCGCGAGGGGCGGCGCAGCTGACGCCGTTCACTCCGCCAGCTCGACCCGCGTTTTGCTTTCCGACCAGCCGTCGACCGAACAGCGTGCGCGCACGAAGACGGCCTTCGTGCCCTCTGGCACCGTCACGCCGCCCAGGCTGCGCGTGAAGGGTTGTTCGTTCATATGGGGGTGGTGCAGCTTGCGCAGTCCAAGGCGGTCGCCGTTGGCGTCCAGCACCTCCCATCCATCGGCGTAATGGTCCCAGCCCGTGTCGGGGTGGGCGAGGGTCACGGAGATCCGCCAGCTTCCCGCCGTCGATTCGGCGGTGACGCCGCGGATCTCGGGCGGATCGGCCAGCGCGGGCGCCGCGGGGATGGCAAGGGCGACGAAAAGGGCGATGTGTTTCATGACCCCAGGTTACGCGATTCGCCATGCGCCGCGGTGTCACCTCCGCGTGAGTGGCTCGTACCGTCTTCGGGCTGCATCAGGACGCGCCGGGAATGCGAGGCGAATTCGCGGCGCAAGAGAACGAGGCAGGCCAGCACCACGGCACCGGCGAGGACGGCAGCCCCCAGCATCCAGGCGGCTGCCGCCAGCGCGAAGTAGAGCGACCGAAGCCCGCGGTTGAACCCGCGCGCCGCGGTGATGTTGATCTCGCCCGCCTTGCCGGCCCGCGGCAGGGCCAGAGGATCCTCGGGGTCATTGGGCACCGCGGCCATCAGAACCGCGCAATAGCCGAACAGCCTGTGCGACCAGACGAACTTGAGAAAGGCGTTGGACAGGAAAACGAGAACGACGAGGATCTTGATTTCCCACACGATCTCGGGGTCGCTTTCCAGCGTCAGGTCGCGCGCGATGCCGATGAAGCGTTCCATGTTGCCCAGAAGCGCGAGGCAGCCACCGATGGCGATCATCGTGGCCGAGGCGAAGAACGCCGTGCCCTGCCGCAGGGTCGACAGCGTCTGCGCGTCGAAGATGCGCGGCTGGCGGGTGATCATCTGCACCATCCAGTCGCGCCGGTAGCGGGCCATCAGCCCCGAGACGGAGGGCCGCCGGCGCGGCGGGTGCTCGACGGCATAGCCGATCGCGATCCAGCTTGCGAAAAGCAGGGCGAGCGCCGCGTAATCCGCCGTGGTAAATTGGGCAAGGCGCGTCATCCAGTCCATGCCGGCGACGATACTGCCGTCAGGTTTGACTTGCCACAGTGCAAAATTGGTTATATTTTTTTACCAATACAGGAGGCGCGCCATGGAATTGCCCAGCCCGAACCCGGAAATCCTGACCCGCAAGGCCGAGCTCGTGGCGCGGCTGGGCGAGGTGCTGCCGCCCGCGGCGGTGATTTCCGACCCCGCCGAGACGCGCGCCTACGAATGCGACGCGCTTACCGCCTACAAGTGCCCACCGCTCGCGGTGATCCTGCCCGGATCAACGCGGGAAGTCTCCGACGCCCTGGCGATCTGTCACGACATGGGCGTGCCGGTGGTCCCGCGCGGTGCGGGCACCTCGCTGGCCGGGGGCGCGCTGCCCACCGAGGACAGCGTGATCCTGGGCGTGGCGCGGCTGACCGAGGTGCTGGAAACCGATTATGACAACCGGTTCATCCGGGTGCAATCGGGGCGCACGAACCTTTCGGTGACCGGCGCGGTCGAGGACGACGGTTTTTTCTATGCCCCCGACCCCTCGAGCCAACTGGCCTGCGCCATCGCGGGCAACATCGCGATGAACTCGGGCGGGGCGCACTGCCTGAAATACGGGGTGACCACCAACAACCTGCTGGGCGTCACGCTGGTGCAGATGGATGGCACCGTGAGCGAGATCGGCGGTGCGCATCTCGACGCCGCCGGCTATGACCTGCTTGGGCTGATCTGCGGCTCGGAAGGCCAGCTCGGCGTGGTGACCGAGGCCACGCTGCGCATCCTGCACGCGCCCGAGGGCGCGCGCCCGGTGCTCATGGGATTCAACAGCAACGAGGTGGCGGGCGCCTGCGTTTCCGACATCATCAAGGCCGGCGTGCTGCCGGTGGCGATCGAGTTCATGGACCGCCCCTGCATCCGCGCGACCGAGGATTTCGCGCACGCGGGCTATCCCGATTGCGAGGCCCTGCTGATCGTCGAGGTCGAGGGCAGCGATGCCGAGATCGATGCCCAGCTCGAGGTCATCACCGGGATCGCCCGCGCCCATGATCCCGTGGAGTTGCGCCAGAGCACCTCTGACGAGGAAAGCGCGCGCATCTGGCTCGGCCGCAAGTCGGCCTTCGGCGCAATGGGACAGATCAACGATTACATGTGCCTCGACGGCACGATCCCGGTCAGCGCGCTGCCGCACGTCCTGGGCCGCATCCGCCAGATGAGCGCGGAATACGGCCTTGACGTCGCCAACGTCTTTCACGCCGGGGACGGCAACATGCACCCGCTGATCCTTTTCGACGCCAACAGGCCGGGCGACCTGGAAACCTGCGAGGCGCTGGGGGCCGAGATCCTGAAGCTCTGCGTGGAAGTGGGCGGCTGCCTGACCGGAGAACACGGTGTGGGCGTCGAAAAGCGCGACCTGATGACCCACCAGTACGGGCCGGATGACCTCGACGCGCAGATGGCCGTGAAGGACGTGTTCGACCCCCGGTGGCTGCTCAATCCGGCGAAGGTGTTTCCCCTCGCTGCCAGTGACGCGCGCCGGATCGCCGCCGAGTGAGTGGGCTCTGCCCCCGTCGCCCCAAGGGCGACTCCCCGGGATATTTCAAGGCAGGAAGAAGATGCTGACACCCGAGACCGAGCCCGAGCTTGCAGAAACCGTTGCGGGCGCCCAGAGGCCGCTGCGCATCCTCGGCGGTGGCACGCGGCCCGTCGGTGGCGTGCCCGGGGGCGCGCCGCTGAGCACGCGGGCGCTGTCGGGGGTGGAGTTGTACGAACCCGGCGCGCTGACGCTTGTTGTCCGGGCGGGCACCCCGCTCGCGGAAGTCGAGGCCGTGCTTGCCGGCGAAGGGCAGCGCCTGCCGTTCGAACCGATGGACCATCGCGGCCTGCTGGACACGCAAGGCGAGCCCACGATCGGCGGCGTGGTGGCCGCGAATGTCTCCGGTCCGCGGCGGATCCAGGCGGGCGCCTGCCGCGATTTCCTGCTGGGCGTGCGCTTCGTGGACGGGCAGGGCCGGGTGATCCGCAACGGCGGGCGGGTGATGAAGAATGTCACCGGCTACGATCTCGTTCGCCTCATGGCGGGAAGCCATGGCACGCTTGGCGTGATCACCGAGGTGGCGCTCAAGGTGTTGCCGGTGCCGAAGGCGACGGGGCTGCTGACGATTCCGGGGTTGTCTGACGACAGGGGCGTACAGGCGCTGTGCCGTGCGCTGGGCTCGCCCTACGAGGTCACCGGCGCGGCCCACCTGCAACACGGCCCCGAGGGAACGCCGATGACCATGATACGGCTTGAAGGCTTCGAGGCGTCGGTCGCCTATCGGGCCGGGGAACTCAAGGCGCGGCTGGCGGAGTACGGCCCGGCGCGGCTTGAAACCGACCCCGAGGCGGTCCATGCCGCATGGGCGGCGGTGCGCGATGTCGCGCCTTTCCATGGCCGGCCCGGCGACGTCTGGCGGCTTTCGGTCAAGCCAACGGACGCGCCCGGCATCGTTGCCGGGCTGGAGGGCGTCGAGGCGATCTATGACTGGGGTGGCGGCCTGGTCTGGCTTCTTCTGCCAGAGGCCGCGGGCGCCGATGCCACCGCGATCCGGCAGGCGGTCGCCGAGGCCGGCGGGCACGCCACGCGGGTCCGCGGTGCGGGCGCCGCGCCGGCGTTCCAGCCGCTGCCCGCGCCCGTCGCCGCGCTGCAAGCCGGGCTCAAGCAGCGTTTCGACCCGAAGGGGCTGTTCAACCCGGGCCTGATGGAGCAGCAAGCAAGGGACACGTCGGCGGCATGAAGACCGAATTCACCCAAGACCAGCTTGCGGACCCGGATTTCGCGCGCAGCAACCAGATCCTGCGCGCCTGTGTGCACTGCGGTTTCTGCACGGCGACCTGCCCGACGTACCAGGTGCTGGGCGACGAGCTCGATTCCCCGCGCGGGCGCATCTACCTCATGAAGGACATGCTGGAGAACGAGCGGGTTCCGGACGACAAGACGGTCACCCACATCGACCGCTGCCTTTCGTGCCTCGCCTGCATGACGACCTGCCCATCGGGCGTGCATTACATGCATCTCGTCGATCACGCCCGCACCTACATCGAGGAGAACTACCGCCGCCCGCTGCGCGACCGCGCGCTGCGCTGGGTGCTGGCCAGGATCCTGCCCTATCCGGGGCGGTTCCGCCTGGCGCTGCTGGGGGCCAAGATCGGGCGGCCCTTCGCGCGGCTGATGCCGGACCCGCGGCTGCGCGCCATGCTCGAGATGGCGCCCAAGCGTATCCCGCCCGTCAGCCGCAACGACGACCCCCAGGTCTTCCCGGCGCAGGGCGAGCGGGTCAGGCGCGTGGCGCTTATGACCGGCTGCGCCCAACGCGCGCTGAACACCGACATCAACGATGCCACCATCCGGCTGCTCACCCGGCTGGGCTGCGAGGTGGTCGTCGCGCGCGGCGCCGGCTGCTGCGGGGCGCTCACGCACCACATGGGCAAGACGGATGAAAGCCACGCCACGGCCGCGAAGAACATCCGCGCCTGGACGGCCGAGATGGACGGCGAAGGGCTGGACGCGATCGTCGTCAACACGTCGGGCTGCGGCACGACGGTGAAGGATTACGGCCACATGTTCCGCACCGACGCGCTGGCAGAGGACGCCGCGCGCGTGTCCGGGATCGCGGTGGATGTCTCGGAGCTTCTGGCGCGGCTCGACCTGCCCGAAGGTCCGGACAAGGGGCTCAGGGTGGCCTACCACGCGGCCTGCTCGCTCCAGCACGGCCAGCAGATCAAGAAACATCCCAAGGACCTGCTCAAGCGCGCCGGCTTCTCGGTGGTGGAGCCCGCCGACAGCCACCTGTGCTGCGGTTCTGCCGGAACCTACAACCTGATGCAGCCCGCGATCTCCAAGCAGCTCAAGGACCGCAAGATTCGCACCATCGAGGCAAGGCAACCGGACGTGATCGCCGCCGGCAACATCGGTTGCATGATGCAGATCGGGCAGGGCACCGACGTGCCAATGGTGCATACCGTCGAACTGCTGGACTGGGCGACCGGCGGGCCTGTGCCGCCCGCGCTGCAGGACCCCGACAAGCGCACCCCGCCGATCCCCGCGCTGCACGATCACGCGTGACCCGCGCCGCAATTTCGCCCACAATGGCTGATAGTGGACGCGAAAGGCCATTCGAGGAGGGGTCATGCGGCGCAGGTTTGTCCTTGCCTTCGCGGTTCTGGCGGCAATGGCGGTGCCGGCGAGCGGTGACAGCCGGTTGCAGCGCCTTGACACCGGGGACGACAGCCGCGGCTGGGAAGCCGTGGGCCGGCTCGATATCGACGGGCGCGGTTTCTGCACCGGCGCGCTGATCGCGCCGAAGCTCGTGCTGACGGCCGCGCATTGCCTGTACGACCGCGCCACGGGCCAGCGGATCGAGGGCGGGCGAATCGAGTTCCTGGCCGGCTGGCGCAACGGGCGCGCCGCGGCCTATCGCGTGGTGCGACGGGCGGTGGTGCACCCCGGCTACGCGTTCGACACCGAGGCGTCGGCCGACCGCGTGCGCAACGACGTCGCCCTGCTTGAACTTCACCACCCCATTCGAAACACCCGCGTGACACCCTTCGCCACGGACACGCGGCCGCGCCGCGGCCAGCGGATCGGCGTCGTCAGCTATGCCCATGACCGGGCCGAGGCGCCGTCGCTGCAACAGGTCTGCGACGTGATGGCCCGCCAGGAGGGCGTGCTGGTCACCTCATGCGACGTGGATTTCGGGGCCTCGGGCGCGCCGATCTTCAGTTTCGAGAACGGCCGCCCGCGCGTGATTTCGGTGGTGTCGGCCAAGGCCCGGATGGACGGTCGGCGGGTGTCGCTTGGCACGCAGCTCGAAGCGCCGCTCGCCGTGCTGAGGCGGAAACTGGCGGACGAGGCGGACGGATTCGCGAAACCGGGCGAACCTGGCCGCCGCGACACCGGTGCGAAGTTCGAACGACCATGATCCGCGCGGTGCTGCTGACCGCGGCCCTGATCGCTGGGGTCGGCCCGGCGACGGCGGGCAGCGAACTCATGCGTCTGACGCAGCGCGACGACCTGTTCGGGTGGGAGGCCGTTGGCCGCCTCGACATCGCCGGCGCCGGGTATTGCACCGGTGTCCTCATTGCCCCCGACGAGGTGCTCACGGCGGCACATTGCGTCCACGGTGACCCGTCCGGGCCGGTGGAGGCGGGTGACGTGACCTTCAAGGCGGGGCTGCGCGACGGCGAAAGCATCGCCCGCCGCGGCATTGCCAGAGTCGCGGTGCACCCGGCCCACGATCCGTCCCGGCCGGCGAGCCTCGAGACCATCCGCCATGACGTGGCGCTGCTCAAGCTCGACAACGCGATCCCGGCCGCCACGGCCGCGCCGTTCGCCCTGCATGATGGTGCCACCGGCGCCGGCCGCGTCAGCGTCGTCTCATACGGGCGAGGGCGGGACGCGGCCCTGTCGTGGCAACGCGATTGCGGTATCGTGGCGCGCGGCGAGGGGGTGATCGCCTTCGATTGCGACGTCACCTTCGGGTCGTCGGGTGCGCCGGTCTTCGTGCGCACCCGGACCCGGGCCCGCATCCTGTCGCTGGTCAGCGGCGGTGTCGACTCCGAGGGGCGGCCGCTGGCCTATGGCATGGAATTGCCGGGGGCGGTGGCCGCGCTTCGGCACGCCCTGCGGACGACGCCGGGCCCGGCCGCGCAATCCGGCGGCTTCAGGCGCGAACGCGTGGGCAGCGGCGCGCGGGCCTCCGGGGCGAAATTCGCCAAGCCCTGAGGGCACCCGCCCGGATCTTGAAACGGGAATCGGTCCTTCCCAAATTGCAGAGGCCCCGGCGCCGCCCGCGCGGGCCGGGGACTTGGCCTGTCCCGACCGGGAAGGCACATGAACCGTTATCGCTCATGAAGGAGGATGACTCATGCGTAACTTCGATCTTGCCCCGCTGTACCGGGCAACCGTGGGCTTTGACCAGATCGCCGACATGATGGACCGTGTCCTGGCAAACGATGTCGGCCAGCCCGGCTATCCCCCCTACAACATCGAGAAGACCGCCGATGATGCCTACCGCATCTCGATCGCGGTGGCCGGGTTCGCCGCGTCCGACCTGTCGGTCGAGGTGAAGGAGGGGCAACTCGTCGTCTCGGCACGCAAGGCCGGCGAGGACGAAAACAAGACCTACCTGCATCGCGGCATCGCCACGCGCGCCTTCGAGCGCAAGTTCCAGTTGGCCGACTACGTGCGCGTGACCGGCGCGACGCACGCCGACGGCATGCTGCACATCGACCTGGTGCGCGAGGTGCCCGAGGCGCTCAAGCCTCGCCGGATCGAGATCGCCAAGGGCGACGAGGCGAGCGAGACCGACGTGGTCGACGCCAAGGCGGTGAACTGATCCCGCCAAGCGCGCGGCCGGGCCGCCCGGGCGCTCCGGCCGCATGACACACTGGAAAGCGATCGGCGGCCGGCCCGCGCGGGCCGGCCTTTTACGTTGCCTTTCGGGCTTTCGGCCGGCGCCCGGATGGGGCAATCTGCCCGGGCATGACCCCGCGCGATCTTGTCCTCACGCCCAGTGGCCTGCGGTTTCGCGGGCGGACCTATCCCTGTGCGATCGGCAGGGGCGGTATCTCGCGGGCCAAACGCGAAGGGGACGGGGCCACGCCGGCGGGTGTCCACCGCATCGTGGGCCTGCTCTACCGGCCCGACCGCATGGCGCGGCCCACCAACTGGGCCGTGCCGCTGCGGCCGGGCGATCTGTGGTCGGACGACCCGCGCGACCCGGACTACAACCTGATGGTGCGCGCGCCGCACGGGTTCGGGCACGAGCGGATGCGCCGGGCCGACCCGCTTTACGACCTCGTGCTGGTGACCGACTGGAACTGGCCCCGCGCCGTGGCCGGGCGCGGTTCATGCATCTTCATCCACCAGTGGCGGCGTCCGGGATGCCCCACAGAAGGCTGCATCGCCCTGCGCCGCGACCACCTGGGCGCCATCGCGCGCGGGCTGGACCATGAAAGCCGGCTGATCGTGCCGTGCCTCGGGCGCTAGCCCTCGTCGCGTTCGCCGAAGATCGCGCTGCCCACGCGCACATGGGTGGCACCCTGCGCGATGGCGCGTTCGAAATCGCCGCTCATGCCCATCGACAGCCCCTCCAGCCCGTTGCGCGCGGCCAGCTTGGCCAGCAGCGCGAAGTGCAGCGCGGGTTCCTCGTCCACCGGCGGGATGCACATCAAGCCGCGCACCGGCAGATCGAGCTGCCGGCACTCCGCGACGAAGGCATCGGTATCCGTCGGCGCGATACCGGCCTTCTGCGGTTCCTCGCCGGTGTTCACCTGGATGAACAGGTCGGGGCAGTGCCCTTCCTCCTGTGCCAGCCGCGCGAGCGTGCGCGCCAGCTTGGGCCGGTCGAGCGAATGGATGGCCTGGAAAAGCCCCAGCGCCGTGCGGGCCTTGTTCGTCTGCAAGGGGCCGACGAGGTGCAGCTCGATGCCGCCGAACCGGTCGCGAAAGCCCGGCCACTTGGCTTCGGCCTCCTGCACGCGGTTTTCGCCGAAGCAGCGGTGGCCTTGCTCCAGAACGGCCTCGACGCGGGCATCGGGCTGCTTCTTCGAGACGGCGATCAGCGTCACGCTGCCCGCCGCACGGCCGGCTTCCGCCTCGGCCGCGGCGATGCGTTGCGTGATCTCGGCAAGCCCCATTTTCGTCTCCTCTCACGGGTTTCCGCGGGCGCGGCACGTTTTGGCAGGATTCCACGCATGCCGCAACGCGACGGGGCGCGGCCCGCAAATTCCTTGCTCCACCCAGCCGCGTTGGATAGTAGGAAGGAAAGCCAACGTCCCAAGGTATCAAGATGCACCTTTCCGCGAAGAAGGCAATTTCCACCATCGCACTTCTGGGGGTGCTCGCGGCCTGCGGCGGCCAGCGCGACAATCTCGAACCCAGCGACGGTGGCCAGAACGATCCCAGCCAGGCCGGCCGGCCCGAGGGCAGCCTGCTCGATGCGCTGGGGTTCGGTGACAAGAATCCCGGCGTGAAGGTCAACCGGTTCCTGTGGCAGGCGTCGCTGGACGTTCTCGATTTCCTGCCGGTCGAGGCGGCCGATCCCTTCACCGGCGTCATCTCTACCGGATACGGCACGCCGCCGGGCGGCGGCCGGGCCTATCGCGCGACGGTGTTGATCAAGGATCCGGCGCTGGACGCCCGGTCGTTGAACGTGGCGCTTCAGACGCGCCGTGGCCCGGTGGCCGAAAGCACGCGTCGCGAGATCGAGGACGCGATCCTTGGCCGCGCGCGGCAGTTGCGTATCGAGGCCGGCCGTTTCTGACCCTCGGGCGCGGCCCGTCCTAGTCCATGACGTCGCTTACCCAATCCAGTTGACGCGGCAGGCAGACGGTGCGCAGGTCGTAGTCGCGGATCATCAGGTCGCGCGCGGCCGCGCCAAGGGCCGCGCGTGCCCCGGCGTCGTCGAGCAGGGCGCAGACCTCGCCCACCAGCGCGTCGCCGTCGAAGAAACCCACCAGCCGGCCCGTGTGGTCGTGGTCGATGACCTCGCGCACCGGGGCGGTGTCGCTGGCCACGACGGCCGCGCCGCAGCTCATCGCCTCCAGCAGGCTCCAGCTCAGGACGAAGGGGTAGGTCAGGTAGACGTGCACCCGGGCGACCTGAAGCAGCGACAGGAAATCGTCATAGGCGATACGGCCGACGAAATGCACGCGCGCCCAGTCGTCATCGGGAATCCGGTCGCGCACCTCGTCGATGAAGATCTGCTTCCACGTCCGGCCCTTCGGCGGGCGTGCGCCGTAGCTGACCTCGTCGCCACCGACGATCACGATCTGCGCGCCCGGACGGTCCTGCAGAAGCCTGGGCAGGGCGCGCATGAACACGTGGTACCCGCGGTAGGGCTCAAGGTTGCGGTTGACGAAGGTGATGACCTCGTCGTCGCGTGTCAGCACGGTATCCTCCGACAGGGCGAAGCGCGCCTGCCGCTCGGGTCTTGCCCGTCGCGTGTCGATGCCATCGTGGATGACCGTGATCTTGTCGCGAATCTCGGGCGGGAAGGTGTCGGCCTGGAACCGGGTCGGGCTGAGCCCGGCGTGCGCGTGCGGGAAATGCAGGTGGTTGTTGAGGTTCTTCATGCGGATGCGCAGCGCCTCGGCCAGCCCGGGCGGGTCGTCGAACTCCGGATCGAAACCCAGGTGCGGGTAATCGGCGTGGTGGTAGAGTTCGCAGTAGAGCGCCATGCGCGCCTGCGGCCAGAGATCGCGCAGGAACATCGCCTCGCCCCAGCCCGGGTGCGCCACGATCAGGTCGGGGGCATAGCCATCATCCTTGAGCCGCTGCGCGGCGCGGAAACAGGCCTCGGCCCGCGTGACCTTGGTGTCGAGGTCGATGAGCCACGGGTGCACGTTCTGCCCCGACCGCTCCGGCAGGCGATAGGGAAAAACCTGCACCCCCTTCCATGTCGCGGGCTTGTCGACGCGCAGCGTGAGCGACCGGCAATCGTGCCCGGCCTGCGCCAGCGCCGGCGCGAGGTGCTTGAACTGCCCCGGGAAGTTCTGGTGGATGAAAAGGATCTTCATGCGCCGTTCCGCCGTTCCGCGCCGCTGTCCGCCAGCTGATATGGCGTGTCGCGTTTATAGGCGCTTACCCGCGTCCCGCAACAGATGGCATTTTTGCCCGCCGCCTCTGGATTCCGCGCGGCACCCGGCCTATCACCGGCGCTGAGACGAGAAACCACCACGAAGGGGTTGCCGCCCATGTCGCGCTATTCCGCCGCCGCGATCGAAACGAAATGGCAGGAGGCCTGGACCGACGCCGGGATCTTCCGCGCCAGTCGCAGCGAGGACCGGCCCAAGTACTACGTGCTGGAAATGTTCCCCTATCCCTCGGGGCGCATCCACATGGGGCACGTGCGCAACTACACGATGGGCGACCTGATCGCGCGCTACAAGCTGGCCACCGGCCACAACGTGCTGCACCCGATGGGCTGGGACGCCTTCGGCATGCCCGCCGAGAACGCGGCGATGGAAAAGGGCGGCCATCCCAGGGAATGGACCTATTCCAACATCGCGGACATGCGCGAGCAGATGAAGCCGTTGGGCCTGTCCATCGACTGGAGCCGCGAATTCGCGACCTGCGACCCGGAGTATTACGGCCAGCAGCAGGCGCTGTTCATCGACTTCCTGGAAAAGGGCCTCGTCTATCGCAAGAACGCGGTGGTCAACTGGGACCCGGTCGACATGACCGTGCTGGCCAACGAGCAGGTCGAGAACGGCCGCGGCTGGCGGTCCGGCGCGCTGGTGGAGCGGCGCGAGCTGACACAGTGGTTCTTCCGCATCTCCGATTTCGCCGAGGACCTGCTCGACGCGCTTGAGGGCCTCGACGACTGGCCGGCGAAGGTCAAGACGATGCAGGCCAACTGGATCGGCCGGTCGCGCGGGCTGCAGTTCGCCTTCGACGTGATCGACGGCCCCGAGGGCCACGGCGAGATCGAGGTCTACACCACCCGGCCCGACACGCTGATGGGCGCGAGCTTCATCGGCGTCTCGCCCGATCACCCGCTGGCGCGGCAGCTCGAGCAGGACGACGCCGGGCTGGCCGCCTTCAACGCCGAATGCCGCCGGATGGGCACCAGCGAGGAGGAGCTGGAGAAGGCCGAGAAGAAGGGCCATGACACCGGACTGCGGGTGCGTCACCCCTTCGACGACAGCTGGGAGCTGCCGGTCTACGTCGCCAACTTCATCCTGATGGACTATGGCACCGGGGCGATTTTCGGCTGCCCCGCGCACGACCAGCGCGACCTCGATTTCGCGCGCAAGTATGGCCTGCCGGTGATGGACACCTTCGTGCCCGCCGACCCGCCGGAGGGCTTCACCCGCCCCGAGGCCGGCGGCCCCGCCTACGTGCCGCCCAAGTCCGAAACGGTGCGCTACGTCCGCCCCGTCACGGGCGGGGAGATGCAGACCGGCGACGACGCGGTCGACGCCGCGATCGCGCACTGCGAATCCCGCGGCGTGGGCCGCGGCGTGACGAACTACCGCCTGCGCGACTGGGGGCTCTCGCGCCAGCGCTACTGGGGTTGCCCGATCCCCGTGGTGCACTGCGACAGCTGCGGCGTGGTGCCCGAGCGCAAGGAGAACCTGCCCATCACCCTGCCTGACGACGTGGCCTTCGACCAGCCGGGCAACCCGCTCGACCGTCACCCGACGTGGCGCGACGTGCCCTGCCCGAACTGCGGGGCGCCCGCGCGGCGCGAAACCGACACGATGGATACCTTCGTGGACAGCTCGTGGTATTTCGTGCGCTTCACCGCGCCGCGCGCCGTGACGCCCACCGATCTGGATGACGCGACATACTGGATGAACGTCGACCAGTACATCGGCGGGATCGAGCACGCGATCCTGCACCTCTTGTATTCCCGCTTCTTCGCCCGGGCGATGCAGATCTGCGGCCACCTGCCCGAGAAATGCCGCGAGCCCTTCGACGCGCTGTTCACGCAGGGGATGGTGACGCACGCGATCTACGTCAGCCGCGACGAGAACGACCGGCCTGTCTATCATTTCCCCGACGACGTGGAGGTGCACGAAAGCGGGGCGCGGCTGGGCGCGACGGGAGAGCCGGTGGAAATCGTCCCGTCCGCCAAGATGTCGAAATCAAAGAAGAACGTCGTCGACCCGGTCAGCATCATCGAACGCTTCGGCGCCGACACCGCGCGCTGGTTCGTGCTGTCCGACAGCCCGCCGGAGCGCGACGTGGAGTGGACCGACGCCGGCGCCGAGGCCGCGCACAAGCACCTGAGCCGCGTCTACCGCCTTGTTTCCGAGATCGCGCGGATGCCCGCCGGCGCGGGCACGGCTGAGGCAGACGACACCCTGCTGCGCGAGATGCACCGCGCCATCCACGACGTCACCGGCGGGGTCGACTCCTTCGGGTTCAACGCCGCGATCGCGCGGCTCTATGCCTTCACCAACGCGCTGGCCAAGTCCGAGGCGGGCGGCGACGCCAAGCGGCAGGCCGCGCGCACGCTGGCGCAGCTGATGGCGCCGATGACGCCGCACCTGTCCGAGGAGCTTTGGACGATGCTGGGCGGCGAGGGTCTCGTCGCCACCGCCGCCTGGCCGCGGGCTGACGAGGCGATGCTGGTCGACGAAAGCGTCACCCTTCCGGTGCAGATCAACGGCAAGCGGCGCACCGAGATCCGCGTGCCGCGCGACATGGACAAGGCGGAGGTTGAAAAATCGGCGCTGGCCACCGATGCTGTGACCAAGGCGCTGGACGGGGCCCAGCCCAGGAAGGTCATCGTCGTCCCCGGTCGGATCGTCAATGTCGTCATTTGATCGCCGCAGGTTCCTTCTTGCCGCCGTGCCGGCCGGGGCGCTGGCGCTGGCGGGCTGCGGCTTCACCCCGGTCTATGGCCCGCAGGGCGGCGGCCGGGCCATCCAGGGCGCGGTACGCGTCGACGCCCCCGAGGGGCGCGAGGGCTATCTTCTGACCCGCACGCTCGAGGAGCGCCTGGGCCGCGGCGGCAAGTCCCGCTATGGCCTGTCGCACGCGGTCGAGACGCGCGAACGGGGCGCGGCGATCGCGACCGGCAACGTAACCACCCGCTACACCCTTCTGGGCGAGGCGACCTACGCGCTGCGCGATCTGGACGACGGGCGCGTTCTTTTGTCGGGCAAGGTGGACAGCTTCACCAGCTACTCGGCCTCGGGCTCCACCGTGGCCACGACCGCGGCGCGCGAGGACGCGCGCGAACGCCTGATGACCATCCTGGCCGACCAGATCGTCGACCGTCTTCTGCTCGCGGCGCCGGACCTGCCGGAATGAAGCTGTCGGGCCGCGACGCGGCCGGCTATTTCGCCCGGCCGGATCCCGGCCGCGCCGGGCTGCTGATCTTCGGCAACGACCCGATGCGCGTCGCCCTGCGCCGGCAGGAGGTCATCGCCGCGCTGATCGGGCCGCAGGGCGAGGACGAGATGCGTCTCGCCCGCATCGCCGCCGCCGACTTGCGCAAGGATCCCGCGCAGCTGCTGGACGCGGTCAAGGCGCAGGGGTTCTTCCCCGGCCAGCGCGCGGCCTTCGTCGAGGAGGCGACCGACGGGCTGGCACCCACCATCGCGGCGGCGCTGGAGGAATGGCGCGACGGCGACGCGCAGATCGTCGTCACCGCCGGCCCCTTGGCCAAGGGATCGAAGCTGCGCAAGCTGTTCGAGGATCACCCCAACGCCTATGCCGTGGCGATCTACGATGATCCGCCGTCGTCCGAGGAGGTGCGCGGCATCATCGAGGGCGCCGGGCTGCGCGACCTGTCGGGTGACGCGCGGGGCGCGCTCACGGCACTGTCGCGCACGCTGCCCCCGGGCGACTTCCGGCAGACGGTCGAGAAACTGGCGCTCTACAAGCTGGACGATGACACGCCCGTCACGGTCGAGGACATCACTGCGTGCGCGCCGACCTCGACCGAGGCCGAGGTCGACGAGGTGCTCGACATCGTGGCAGAGGGACGCCCCGCCGAGATCGGCCCCGTTATCCGTCGGCTTCAGGCACAGGGCGTGCAACCGGTGCGGCTGTGCATCGGGGCGACGGGACATTTCCGAAGGCTCTACGCGGTGGCGGTCGACCCCGGCGGGCCGGCCAAGGGCGTGGCGGCGCTGCGCCCGCCGGTGTTCGGGCCGCGGCGCGACCGGGTGTTGCGGCAGGCACGGAACTGGCCCGCGGCGAACACGGAAAAGGCCCTGTCGCTGCTCACCGACACCGATCTGAAGCTGCGGTCGGCCGGACAGCACGCCCCCGAGATGGCCCTGGTGGAGCGCACGCTGATCCGCCTCGCGATGATGGCCGCGCGCGCCCGCGGGTGACGGATCCGGCTTGCCGCCACCGCGCCGCCCCGCGTATTGTCCTTCCCGGGCGGTGAACAGGAGGCACGGCATGTATCAGGTCATCGGCACGCGGGGCAGCCGCGCGTTCCGCGTTCTATGGATGCTCGAGGAACTCGGCCAGCCCTACGAACACAGCCCGGCGAAACCGCAAAGCGAGGCGGTGCGCACCGTCAGCCCCGCCGGCAAGGTGCCGGTCCTGGTGGCCGACGGCACGGTGCTGACCGACTCGGTGGCGATCATGACCTATCTCGGCGACAAGCACGGCGCGCTGAGTTACACCGCCGGAACACTGGACCGGGCGCGTCAGGACGCGCTGACCCAACAGGTCACGGCCGACATCGACGCCCTGCTGTGGATGGCCGCGCGGCACAGCTTCGTCCTGCCCGAGGAACGGCGCGTGCCCGCGATCAAGGACTCGTTGAAATGGGAATACACCCGAAACCTCGACAGGCTGGCCGAGGCGCTGCAGGGGCCCTTCCTGATGGGCGAGATGATGACGGTGCCCGACATCGTGCTGGCCCATTGCCTGACCTGGGCCGAGGCGGCGAAATTTCCCGCCCCCGGCGACGCACTGGCCGGCTTCCGCGCCCGCATGCAGGCGCGGAAGGCGTTCGAAACGGTTGCCGCGCTGCCTTGAGGCGCGCGGGCGCTCAGCGGGCGCGCGTCGCCGCGGCACGGCCCGCCCAGCGGCCCGTCGCGAGACATGCGGTCAGCAGGTAGCCACCCGTCGGCGCGTCCCAGTCCAGCATTTCGCCGGCGGCGAACACGCCGGGGCGCGCGCGCAGCATCAGCGCCGAATCGACGGCATCGAATCGCAAACCGCCGGCGGTCGAGATCGCCTCGTCCAGGGGGCGGGGGCCCTGGTGGGCCACCGGCAGCGCCTTGAGCAGCGGCGCAAGGTCGTCGGGCAGGGGCCGGCCGAATTCCATGAGAAGGGCACGCTTCTCGGGTGACAGCCGCAGGACCTTGCGCAGGTGGTTGGACAGGCTGGCCTTGCCACGCGGGCGTGCCAGCCGCCGGCGCAGCTCGTCGGGCGCAAGATCCGGCAGCAGATCAAGCGTGAGCGGCGCGCCACTGCGCAGGGCCCGGCCGATTGCGTAGATTCCGCCGCCCTCGAGCCCGCCGGCCGAGATCACGAACTCGCCGCGTGCCCGCGTCCCGCCCGCGTGCAGCGCCACGCCCTTGACGGCGTGGCCGAACAGCGGCGCCATGTGCGGCGACCACGCGACCGACAGCCCGACGTTCGAGGGGACGAAAGGGGTGACCTCCGCGGCCGGCAGGTGCGCCGTCCACGCGCCGTCCGAGCCCAGCCGCCCCCAGCTCGCCCCGCCGCAGGCCAGCACCGTGACCGCAGGTGCAACCGTCTGCTGCCCGTCCGGGGTGTCGAACACCGCGTCGCCGTCGGCGGACCAGCCCAGCCAGCGCCAGCGCGTGCGCAGCGTGACACCCAGGTCGGCCAGGCGCCCGAGCCAGGCGCGCAACAGCGGCGAGGCCTTCATCCCGGTGGGAAACACGCGTCCCGAGCTGCCGGTGAACAGCGGCTGGCCGAGCCCCTCGGCCCAGCGGCGCACCTGCGTGGGGCCGAATGCCTCCAGCATGGGCCGCAGGTCGCGCGCCGATGGCCCGTAAGCCGCGAGGAAGGCCGCGAACGCTTCGTCCTTCGTCAGGTTCAGCCCGGACTTTCCCGCCATCAGGAACTTGCGCGCGGCCGATGGCTTGGCCTCGGCCACGGTCACGCGCAGGCCGGCGCGCGCCATCTCCTCGGCGGCCATCAGGCCCGCCGGCCCGGCCCCGATGACCAGCGCATCGCTCATGCCAACCGCCTTTCGCGCATCCCTTCCCCCTTGCCTTCCGTGTCGGCCGCGGCATCCTCTTGCCCATGACCGCGCGCAAGGATCAAGAGCGAACGGAGGCCCCCCTTTGCCCGCTGTGCGGCCGGCCCATCCCCGAAGGCGTCAAGGCCAGCGCGCATCACCTCGTGCCGAAACTGATAGGCGGCAAGGGCGGCCCGACCGTCCTGCTGCACCAGATCTGCCACGACCAGATCCACGCCACGCTCACCGAGGCGGAACTGGCGCGCGACTACAATACCGTCGCCGCGTTGCGCGCGCATCCACGCCTGGCGAAATTCATCCGCTGGGTGTCGCGGCGCCCGCCGGAATTCAATTCGAAAACGCCGGGGCCGCGGCGCAGGCGGTGAGGTCTGCGCCCACGGGCGCCATCACGGGGTCGAGGGTGTCGGCGGAGAGGCCGGCCGGCACATGGCCTTGATTCCCGCCGCGATCCCGGGGTCGGCGCCCAGGGTGTCGGCGGCCAGCGCCCGCGCCTCCGCCGCGAGGGTGTCGGCAGGGACGATCCTGTCGAACAACCCCCATGAAAGCGCCGTCTCCGCATCGATCTTCTGCCCGGCCATCAGGATCATCTTGGCCCGCGCCGGCCCCACGAGGGCCGCGAGACGACCGGGATCGGAGGGTTGCGGCAGGAAACCCAGTTTCATCACGGGGTAGAACGCCTTGGCCGACGGCACGGCGAGGCGCAGGTCGCAGGCCAGCACCATGCCCATCGCGCCCCCGGCCACCGTGCCGTTGAGCGCGGCGATCGTCAGGCCCGGCAATTGCGCGATCGCGCTCGAAAGCCGTTCCCACGACGGGCTGGTCGCAAGGCCGGCGCGCGCGGCCTCGAGGTCGGCGCCGGCCGAGAACACCTTGCCGGCGCCGGTCAGGATCAACGCGCGCGCGTCCTGCGCGGTCTCGGCGATATCGCACAGGCGGGCGAGCATGTCCTCGGTCAGCGCGTTGGCCTTGTCCGCCCGGTCGAGCGTGACGGTCCAGAGCCCGCCGTCCTTTTCCAGCCCGATCATGCGATGCCCGCGCGGCGGCGGATCTCGGGGTCGCGCAGCGAGATCTCCCGGCCCAGGAACGCGTCCGCGTCCTCGCTGCACATCCACAACAGCGCCCTGGCTGGCCACTCGGGCGGGATGTGGTCGGACCAGTCGAGCCGGGCCACCGGGTTCATGCCGCTGGCCTTGATCTCGCGCTGCATCTCCGTGGCGACGGTGCCCGGCGACAGGCCCATCACCCGAACGCCGTGGTCGCGGCCTTCGGTATCGGCACACATCGTCAGCATGGCGGCCCCGGCCTTCGAGGCACAGTAGTGGCTCCAACCTTCCAGAGGGTTGTGCGCCGCCCCGGAACTGACGGTGAGGATCGTTCCGCCGCCGCGCTCCTGCATCACCGGCATGGCGGCGCGCATTCCGTGGAAGACGCCCTTCAGGTTCACGTCGATGGCATGGCCCCAGGCCTCCGGGTCGGCCTCGGCCAGATGCGAAATGGGCGAGATCACCCCGGCGTTGCCGATCAGCACGTCGAGGCCACCGAACGCCTTGACACAGGCGTCGACCGCGGCCTGGACCTCCCAGTAGCGGCTGATGTCGCAGGGCACGGCCACCGCCCGGGGGCCGATCTCTCCGGCCAGTTCGGCGATCGCGTCCTTCCTGCGCGCCACCAGCGCCACGTTGGCCCCCGCCTCGGCGAACACGCGCGCCGCGGCGGCGCCGATGCCGCGGCTGGCCCCCGTCACCAGCACCGTCTTGCCACTCATGTCCATTTCTCGGTCCTTTCGCTCCGGTCCATCACCCGTTCATTGCCGGGCGTGCCCGGGGCCTGCGCCGGCTGCGCCCACTTGACCCGGACGCGTGTTGCGCAGAAGCTGGCAGAAGATTTCATGCAAGGGAAGGGTCGATCATGAAAGCCTGGAATTCACTCCGGTGCGGTGTCACCGGCGCCCTGGTCCTGGCGGCCCCGGCCGCGTGGGCCGATGTAACCCCGGAACAGGTTTGGGCCAACTGGCGCGCCTACCTGGAAGGGTTCGGCTACGAGGTCAGCGCCGAGGAACGCATGGCGGGCGACACGCTGACCGTTTCGGACCTTCGGATGACCTTCGATATTCCCGAGGAGGACGGCACGCTCGAGATGTCGATGGGCGATCTCATGCTCGAACAGAAGGGCGATGGCACGGTGGCCGTCTCGATCCCGCCCAAGATGCCCGTGACGCTGGATTTCGTGGAGCCCGACGGCGAAGCGGGGACGGTCGTCCTCGACGCCACCTCGAAAGGGTTCTCGATGACGGTTTCGGGAAACCCCGGGGCGATGACCTACAATTACTCCGCGGCCGCGATGGGGCTTGCGCTGGCCGATATCGACGCGCCGGACGTGCCCGAGGATTTCGGCACGGCCTCCATGAGCATCGCCAACATGACCGGAACGACCGAGATGCAGGCCGGTGACCCGGCGGTGTCCAGCCAGACGCTGAACACCGGTGCCGTGACCTACGACCTGGACCTCAAGGACCCCGAAAGCGGCGACCGCATGGTCATGCAGGGCGGCTTCGGCGCGCTGTCGGTCAAGGGCGACGGCACCCTGCCGAAGGACGTCGACACCTCGAACCTTGCCCGGATGATCGACGCCGGTTTCGCAATCTCGTTCCGCTACGCGTACGAGGCGGGGCACTCGAAGTTCAACTTCAAGGACGGCGAAGATGTCGTTCAGGGCGAAACCAGCAGCGACGAGGGCGCGCTGACCGTCGACATGAGCGCCGACGGAATTTCCTACGGCGGCTCGGCGCAGAATTACGCGATGAACGCGGCGGTGCCCGATCTGCCTTTCCCGATCGAGCTGGGCATGGAGGAGATGTCGTTCGACATGGCGATGCCCGTCAAGAAATCCGAGGAATTGCAGGATTTCGGCTTTGCCCTGACCCTGGCGGGTTTCGAGATGTCCGAGATGATCTGGGGCATGTTCGACCCGGCCGGGCAGTTGCCGCACGAGCCGGCCACCGTCGCGATCGACGTTGACGGGAAGGCGCGGCTGACCGCCGACATCGTCGACCCCGAGCAGATGGCCGAGATAGAGGACAGCGGCACGCCGCCGGGCGAACTGGATTCGCTCAACATCAACGCCATCGAGGTCGATGCCGTCGGTGCGCGGCTGACCGGCGAAGGCGCCTTCACCTTCGACAATTCGGACCTCGAGAGCTTTGACGGGATGCCCGCGCCCAAGGGCGAGGCCAACCTCAAGCTTGTCGGCGGCAACGGCCTGCTCGACAAGTTGACGGAGATGGGCCTGCTGCCCGAGGAACAAGCCAACGGGGCGCGGATGATGATGGGCCTGTTCGCCGTTCCGGGCGAGGGCGAGGACACGCTGACCTCCAAGATCGAAGTGACCGAGGAGGGGCAGGTGCTGGCCAACGGGCAGCGGTTGAAGTGACCTCCGGCTGACGACGAAACGGCTGCCGCCGGGCGGTGTGCGTCGCGACGCGTCGCCCGGCGGCATGGGCGGCCCTTGCAGGGGGGCGGCCCGCAAGCTACCTGAAACGGGTAGCCAAATCACCGGACCTGCCCCATGACAAAGACGCTGGAAACCCTGACCGAGGCCCTGCTCGACGCTGCACGGAAGGCCGGCGCGGAATCCGCCGACGCGATGGCTCTTCGGGGCAGTTCACTGTCGATCGACGTGCGTGCTGGCGCGCTCGAACAGGCGGAGCGTGCCGAGGGCACCGACCTCGGCCTGCGCGTCCTGGTCGGGCGGCGCCAGGCCTGCGTCTCGGCCTCGGACACCCGGCCGGAGACACTGACCGCGCTGGCCGAACGCGCCGTGGCGATGGCGCGCGAGGCGCCGGAGGACCCGCACGCCGGCCTTGCCGACTCCGGGCAGCTTGCCCGCGACTGGGATCTGGCCGCCCTCGAACTCGAGGATCCGGCGCCCGAACCGGCGCCGCAGGCGCTGGAGGACAAGGCGCGGGCCGCGGAGGCCGCGGCGCTGGCAGTGGACGGCGTGGAACAGGTGCAGCAGGCGGGCGCGACCTACGCGCGGCGGCAGGTGCACCTGGCCGCCACGAACGGGTTCTCGGGCGGCTACGCGCAGACCGACAGTGCGCTCGCCTGTGTCGCCATCGCGGGTGAAGGTACGGGCATGGAGCGCGACCACGATCACGACAGCCGGATATTCCGTGCGGACCTGCGCGAGGCCGGCGAGATCGGCACCACCGCCGGGCGCCGCGCGGCTGAACGGCTGGGCCCGCGGCGCCCGCGCACCGGGGCCTACCCCGTCCTTTTCGACGAACGCGTCGCCGACTCGCTCATCGGGCACCTGCTGGTGGCGGCCAACGGCGCGTCGCTGGCACGGGGCACCTCGTGGTTGCGCGACCGGATGGACGCCCCGCTTCTGCCCGAGGACATGACGCTGTTCGAGGATCCGCACAGGCCCCGCGCGACCGGTTCGCGCCCCTTCGATGCCGAGGGGTTGCCCACGCGGCGCCGCGCGTTGGTGGAGAACGGGGTTCTGCGCGGCTGGGTGCTCGATCTGGCCACGGCGCGCAAGCTCGGGCTCGGGTCGACCGGCAACGCCAAGCGCGGCACCAACGCGCCGCCCAGCCCGGGCAGCTGGAACGTGGCGCTCACGCAGGGCGAACGGACGCGCGACGCCCTCATCGCCGAGATGGGCACCGGCCTTGTCGTGACCTCGCTGATCGGCGCCACGATAAACCCGAACACCGGGGACTACTCCCGTGGGGCGAGCGGTTTCTGGGTGGAAAACGGCGAGATCGCCTATCCGGTCAACGAATGCACCATCGCCGGCAGCCTGCCCGAGATGCTTGGCCGGATGACGCCGGCCAACGACGCGCGCCCGTGGCTGTCCCGCGTGGTCCCGTCGCTCCTGGTCGAGGGGCTGACCCTTGCCGGAGACTGACCTGGAGCTGCTCATTGACGCGGCCCGGCGCGCAGGGCAGATCGCGACACGATATACCGGCGCCGAGGCACGTCGCTGGGACAAGCCGGCCGGCGCCGGGCCGGTGACCGAGGCCGACATGGCGGTCAACGAGGATCTGCGCGCGCGACTGCGCGCGGCCCGGCCCGACTATGGCTGGCTGTCGGAGGAATGCCCCGACGATGCCGCGCGGCTCGACCGTGACCGCGTTTTCATCGTCGACCCGATCGACGGAACCCGCAGCTTCATAGGCGGGTCTCGCACCTGGGCGCATGCGCTGGCCGTGGCCGATGGTGGCCGCGTGACCGCCGCGGTGATCTACCTGCCGCGCCGCGACAAGCTCTATGCCGCGGCCGCGGGGTGCGGCGCCACGCTGAACGCCGCCCCCATCCGGGTATCGGGGCAAGCGGAGCTTGTCGGCGCGTCGCTTCTGGCCGCCAAGCCGATCTATGCCCCCGAGAACTGGCGCGGAACGGTGCCGCAGGTCACGCGAGTCTACCGACCGTCGCTGGCCTACCGGCTGTGCCTCGTGGCGGAGGGCCGGTTCGACGCGATGCTGACGCTGCGGCGCAGTTGGGAGTGGGACATCGCCGCAGGCGACCTGATCCTGCGCGAGGCCGGGGCGCGCACGTCGGACCGGCAGGGCCGTTCGCTCCTGTTCAACAACCCCGATCCGCGCCTGGACGGCGTGATCGCGGCGAACGCGCGGCTTCACGCGGCCCTCACCGCATCGCTGGCCCGCGACCCGGCGTGAAACCGGGGCAATGAAAAGCGCCCGCCGATTGTCCGGCGGGCGCTCGGGTGTTGCAGTGTCGGCGCGGTGATCAGCCCTGCGGCGGCTTCTTGCCCTTGATCGGCGCCCACAGCCGCTTGTTGGTCAGGTACAGCAGCACCGACAGCACGGTCAGGAAGATGACCCCGGTCAGCCCGGCCTGCTTGCGCGCCATCATCTTCGGCTCGGCGGCCCACATCAGGAAGGCCGACACGTCCTCGGCCTCGCTTTCCAGGTCGTTGGCATGGCCATCGTTGAACTCCACGTCCTCGCCGTAAAGCGGGGGCGCCATGGCGATCCAGCCGCCCGGGAAGGCCGTGTTCTCGTAGAACAGCGTGCCGGCCTCCATCTTGTCCTTGCCGGTGTAGCCGGTGAGCAGGGAATAGATGTATTCCGGGCCGCCCATGCCCTTGAAGAGCTGGTTGATGCCCGTGCCGTAGGGGCCGTGGAAACCGGCGCGCTTCTTCGCGATGAGGCTCAGGTCGGGCGCGTTGGGGTCCATCGACTCGGGGAAGTGGTCCACCGGCTTGGCCTCGCGCAGTTCGCCGGTCTCTTCGTCCTCGACCATGACGTTCTGCTCGGCATAGGCGCGGACCTGGTCCATCGGCATGCCGGGCCCGTCCTCGTCATGAAGCGTGCGGATGGGCACGTACTTCATGCCGTGACAGGCCGCGCAGACCCGGGTGTAGATCTTGAGCCCGCGTTGCAGCTGCGCCTGGTCGTAGGTGCCGAACGGCCCTTCGAAGGAGAAGTCGATGTCCTCGACGTGCGCCTCGCCGCCGGCGGCGGTGGCGCCCCCGGCCGAAAGGGACAGGGCGACGATGGCAGAGATGCCAATTTTCTTCAGCATGATCCTGTTTCCTTTCTTACTCGGCAGGGGCCTGGGCCTTGCCGACATGCGCGTCGAAATCTTCCTCGATCGTTTGCGGCTGCGGCTGCGGCTTCTCGATGACGCCCAGAAGCGGCAGGATGACGAGGAAATAGGCGAACCAGTAGCTGGCCCCGATCAGCGAGATCGTCGAATACGGCGGTTCCGCCGGCATCGCGCCCGCCCACATCAGCACGACGAAGTCGATCACCAGAAGCCAGAACCACCACTTGAACATCGGCCGGTAGCGGCCCGAGCGCACCTCGGAGGTGTCGAGCCACGGTGCCAGGAGCATCACGATGATCGACCCGAACATCGCGAGCACCCCGAAGAACTTGGCGTTGATGATGCCGCCGGTGATCCAGCTGGCCGCCATCACGACCCAGACATCCGCGGTGAAGGCGCGCAGGATCGCGTAGAACGGCAGGAAGTACCATTCGGGCACGATGTGCGACGGCGTGACCAGTGGGTTGGCCTCGATGTAGTTGTCGGGATGGCCGAGGTAGTTCGGCATGAAGCCCACGATCGCGAAGAAGATCACCATGATCACGGCCAGCGCGAACAGGTCCTTGATCACGAAATAGGGCCAGAACGGCACGGTGTCCTTCTCGGCCTCGGCTTTCGAGGTGCGGCGCACCTCCACCCCGGTGGGGTTGTTGTTGCCGGTGGTGTGGAAGGCCCAGATGTGGATGGCCACCAGCGCCGCGATGATGAAGGGCAGCAGGTAGTGCAGCGAGAAGAAGCGGTTCAGCGTCGCGTTGTCCACCGCCGGGCCACCCAGGAGCCAGGTCTGGAGGGCCTCGCCGATGAACGGGATGGCGCCGAACAGCCCGGTGATCACCGTGGCGCCCCAGAACGACATCTGACCCCAGGGCAGGACGTAGCCCATGAAGGCGGTGCCCATCATCAGCAGGTAGATCAGCATGCCGATGATCCAGGTGATCTCGCGCGGGGCCTTGTAGGACCCGTAGTAGAGGCCGCGGAAGATGTGGATGTAGACGGCGAGGAAGAAAAGCGAGGCCCCGTTCATGTGCAGGTAGCGGATCATGTGCCCGCCGTTCACGTTGCGCATGATGTGCTCGACCGATGCAAAGGCCTCGTCGACATGCGGGGTGTAGTGCATCGCCAGCACGATGCCGGTGACGATTTGCAGCACCAGGCAGAAGGTCAGGACGATCCCCCAGATCCACATCCAGTTGAGGTTCTTGGGCGTGGGGATCATGATCGTGTCATAGAGCAGCCCCGCGATGGGCAGGCGGCGGTGCAGCCACTTCTGGCCCTTCGTCGTCGGCTCGTAATGATCGTGCGGAATTCCGGACATTGCGCGTTTCCTTATCCCAGTTTGATCGTCGACTCGTCGACGAAGGCGGCCACCGGCACCGGCAGGTTCTCGGGGGCGGGACCCTTGCGGATGCGGCCCGCGAGGTCGTAGTGCGAGCCGTGGCAGGGGCAGAACCAGCCGCCGACGTTGCCGTCGAGCGTGTAGTCGCCCGCATTGCCGATCGGCACGCAGCCGAGGTGCGTGCACACGCCCATCTGGACCAGCCACTCCCCGCCCTCGTCGAGGGTGCGGTTCTCGTCGGTGGCGGGCACCTGGCCATCGATGTTATCGTTACGCGCGATCCCGTCGGGCAGGGCTGACACCTCGACGCCGCGCGAGGCCTCGATCTCCTCGTCGGTGCGGCGGCGGATGAACACCGGCTTGCCCAGCCATTTCACCGTGATCTGCGTGCCCGGCTCCACGCCCGCGACATCGACGCGGATCGACGACAGCGCCTGCACGTCGGCGGAGGGGTTCATCTGGTCGATCAGGGGCCAGATGGCGGCCCCGGCGGTTACGGCACCGGCGCCGGCCGTGGCGTAGTAGAGGAAATCCCTCCGGGTGCCTTCGTGATCTTCTGCGTGGGACACGAGGTTTTCTCCATTCTGCAAGGCCGTCTCCGGCCTCCTGCGGGTCATGCGCCATGCGCGGCGCGCGAAGGTTCCGGCCTGCTATTTAGCTGGGCTTGCAGGGCCAGTCCAGCATACAATGCCACGCGGACCTGCAGGGCGCCCATCTGTCGCGCTTGTGCGGATCGCCCGCGCCATGTATTCAGCCGGAGCGGTCCGCGACCGCCCATCCGACCGACACTTCCCTGGAGTCCCCGACAATGCTGTCACGCAAATCGATCGCCGCCGCCACCGCCAGCCTGCTGACAAGCACCGCACCGGTGGCCGCGGAAATGGAGCTCAGCCTGTACCTGGGCTGGCAGGGCGTCGACGACAGCACGTTGTCGGGCACGCTGCCCGGCGCCGTGCCCGTCAGCCGGGGCATGAACTGGGATGGCGACCCGTTCAACACCCCCCTGTACTACGGGGGGCGGGCCATGTGGTGGATGCCTGCCGACCTCGGGATCGGGGTCGAGGGCACGCACACGAAGGCCTATGCCTCGGCCGCGGACATGGCCGCGCTGGGCGTGAACCGGCTGGAGCTTTCGGATGGCCACAACATCCTGACCGCCAACGTCATGAAGCGCTGGCCGGAGGCCTTCACGGGCTCGCCGCTGGTGCCCTACGCCGGCGCCGGCGTCGGCGTGGCGGTGCCGCACGTCGATGTCCGGGTGATCGGCGCGACGGGCCGCACCCACGGGTTCGAGACGACCGGCCCGGCGCTGCGCGGGCTGGCCGGGCTGAAGTATGATCTCACCGAGAACTGGGCGCTGTTCGGCGAATACCAGATCACGTGGTCCGACAACGACATCACCGTCGATCCCGACCCAGCGGTGCCCGGACAGGTGGCGGGCAAGCTGCAGACCGAGATCGTGACCCATGCCCTGAACTTCGGCGTCAGCTACAGTTTCTGACCGTGGCGGGAGGGGCGCTGCCCCTCTTGGCGCTGCGCGCCAATTCACCCCGGAGTATTTTGGGGCAAGATGAAGCGACGGGCGCGACGGTTCACTCCGGCGCCGTCGCCGTCATGCTGTCGCGTTCGGCGAAGACGGCGAACCAGTCGTCCAGCGCGTCCCGGCCCTTGCGCCAGTTGCGGTCGCCGTGGCGGAAATCGAGGTAGGCCAGAGCGCAGCCGACGGCGATCTGGCCCATGTCGAGCGGGCCGGCGAGGTGGCTCATCCAGCGGGCATCGATCGCCGCCACGGCGCGGTCTATCTTGTCCCACTGTGCCTCGAGCCAGCCCTCGAACACCTTCTCGTGCGGCCGGACCCGGTGCTCGTAGACCATCAGGACCGCCGCCTCCATGATGCCCTCGGCCGTGGCTTCCAGCGTCAGCGTGTCCCACAGGCGGCTTTCCGGGTAGAGCCCCGCGCCGACGCGGTCGTCGAGGTACCGCGTGATGACCCGGCTGTCGTAGAGCGTGGGGCCCGTGTCGCGGATCAGGGCCGGTATCTTTCCCAGGGGGTTGGCGGCCGCGACCTCGGCCGGCGTGTCCATCGGCGACGTCATCAGGTCGCCGATCTCCACCGCGTCCTGCTGGCCGGTTTCCAGGATCAGAACGCGCACCTTCCGGGCGAAGGGCGACGGCCGGGCCGAGACGAGCTTCATCATGTCGTGGCTCTCCTGCGAGGGGTTGGGGTAGCCTAGGGCGCACCGGGCGTCCTGTCCACAGCGCCACGCGGCCCGTCCGGGCCGCGCTGCGGACCGGTCAGGCTGCGAGAAGTTGCGTTTCTCCTGCCGCCGCGATCCGGGCCGTCACGATTCGGCCCTCGGGGTGGTCGCTGTCAAAGGCCACCTCGGTGAATTGTTCGGTCCGGCCCATGCGCGGGTTTTCCATCAGAACCGCGTGCGTGCGCCCCACCTGTGCAGAAAGATGCGCGTGCACCCGTTCCGCCCCGGCGGCGCGCAGACGGGCCGCGCGGTCGCGGATGGTGCGCCCGTCGAGCTGCGGCATGCGCGCCGCCGGCGTGCAGGGGCGCGGGCTGAAGGGGAAGACGTGCAGCCAGGTCAGCCCGCACTCGTCGACCAGCTTCATGGAATTGGCAAAGGCGTCTTCGGTTTCGGTCGGGAAGCCCGCGATGATGTCGGCGCCGAAGGTGATGTCGGGGCGCAGGCGGCGGGCCTCCTCGCAGAAGCGAATCGCGTCGTCGCGCAGGTGACGGCGCTTCATGCGCTTGAGAATCAGGTCGTCGCCGTGCTGCAGGCTCAGGTGCAGGTGCGGCATCAGCCGCGGCTCCGTGGCGATGGCCTGCATCAGGTTCTCGTCGGCCTCGATGGAGTCGATGCTGCTCAGCCGCAGCCGCGGCAGGTCCGGCACCAGCTTGAGGATCCGCATGACCAGATCGCCCAGCCGCGGCGTGGCGGGCAGGTCGGCGCCCCAGCTGGTCAGGTCGACGCCGGTCAGAACCACCTCGTTGAAGCCGCGGTCGACCAGCCGCCGGATCTGGTCCACGACGACACCTGCGGGCACGCTGCGCGAGTTCCCGCGACCGTAAGGGATGATGCAGAAGGTGCAGCGGTGGTCGCAACCGTTCTGGATCTGGACATAGGCACGAGAGCGGGTGCCGAAGCCGTCGATCAGGTGGCCGGCGGTCTCGCGCACGCTCATGATGTCGTCGACGCGGGCCGTTTCCGTCGCGCCGATGAAATCGGCTGCGAGGTCGTTCCAGGTCTCGGGGCGCATCTTCTCGGCGTTGCCGATGACGGCATCGACCTCGGGCATCGCGGAAAACCCCTCGGGTTCGACCTGCGCCGCGCAGCCGGTGACGATCACGCGCGCCTCCGGGTTCTCACGACGCAGCCGGCGGATTTCCTGCCGGGCCTTGCGCACGGCCTCCTGCGTGACGGCGCAGGTGTTGACGACGACGGCATTGTCCAGGCCCGCCTCGGTCGAAAGGCGCTTCATC
Organism: Roseovarius salinarum; assembly: GCF_002834145.1. GTDB lineage: Bacteria > Pseudomonadota > Alphaproteobacteria > Rhodobacterales > Rhodobacteraceae > Roseovarius > Roseovarius salinarum. The sequence goes on from NZ_PHNT01000004.1 coordinate 174,408, forward strand.
GCCTCGGTCTCGTAGGCGTTGAGCCGGCAGCCCAGCGTCGTGAAGCGGGGTGCGTCGTTCATTCCAGCCCCTCCAGGAACGCGGGGGTGAGACGGCCGTCGAAGACATGCGCGGTGGTGCCGGTGATCCAGACACCGTCGTCGCGCCAGTCCACCTCCAGCGTGCCGCCGTCGAGGTCGACGGTCACGCGCGGCCCGGTGAGCCCGCGGCGGGCGGCGGCCACCGCCGTCGCGCAGGCCGACGAGCCCGACGCCAGCGTGACGCCGACGCCGCGTTCCCACACGCGCATGCGCAGCCGGTCGGGGCCGGTGACACTGGCCACCTGGACATTCGTGCGCTCGGGGAAAAGCGGGTGGTGCTCGTATCGCGGGCCGAACCGGTCGAGCGGGACCGTCCCGGCATCCTCCACGAAGAAGGTGCAGTGCGGGTTGCCCATGCCCGTGGCGACGGGCGCGCCCTCGATCGGCAGTTCCAGCGTTTCGGTCTTCTCGGCCAGCGGGACGTCGTTCCACGCAAGCTGCGGCGCGCCCATGTTGACGGACGTCAGCCCGCCGCCGGCGTTCCGGGCGGCAAGCTGGCCGCGCGCGGTGGACAGCGTCACGGCGTCACCGCCCGATTCGTCGAGAAGGAAGCGCGCGATGCACCGGGTGGCGTTGCCGCAGGCCCCCGCGGTGGAACCGTCGGCGTTGTAGAACACGAGGTGTGCGTCCGCCCCGTTGCCGGCCGGCCCGATGACAGCCAGCTGGTCGAAGCCCACCCCGCGCCGCCGGTCGCCCAGCGCGGACGCGAACGCCGGCGAGATGTCCACCGGGCGCGTGCGCGCATCGACAACGACGAAATCGTTGCCCAGGCCGTGCATCTTCATGAAGGGCCAGCCGGTATCTTGGTCCGCGCGCGATGTCATGGCCGCGCGTATAACGCCGTGCCGGGAACAAATCCAGCGCCCAGGGTCGGGCCGGGCCAATTTCAGGGTTGACCGCCCGCACCCGCGTTTCTAATTAGGCCGCCACGTGGGCCGTTAGCTCAGTTGGTAGAGCAACTGACTTTTAATCAGTGGGTCGCAGGTTCGAATCCTGCACGGCTCACCACTGTTCAAGATTTATCTCCTTTTTTCAGAGGGTTGACTTGAGGGTTGGCGAACCTTTCGGGAAGGTTCACCACGTTTTGTTCGCCATTCGGTCTTGCGATCAGCTTGCCGAAGGCGGAATCGGCCATGCCTTCGCGCTGCGCCTCGGCGGTGTATCGCTGCACCTCGGAGAGCGTCTTGTGCCCGGTCACGGCCCCGATCTCGTGCGCCGTCGCCCCGGCCTCGGCCAAGCGCCGGGCGCAGGCTTTGCGCAGCCCGTGCGCGCTGCACGCGGCCAGTCCCGCCTTGTCGCACCATTGGCGCACCAGGTTGCCCAGCCCCTCGGCTGAGCGCGCCTTGCCGCGCCTCGTGGCCAGAAACGGGCGATCATCGGGAAGGCCCGCCAGCACGTCGCACAGGTCCGCGTGCATGGGGATGCTGACCAGCACGCCGCCCGTGCGCGCCGTTTTCTGGCGGCGGTATTCGATCCGGTCGCCCTTCACGTTCCACGGCCCCAGCTTCACCACGTCCACGCGGGCCGCGCCCGTGTAGAGCATCAATGTCACCGCTCGGTGCGCCAGCGTGCCCGGCTCGTGAACCTCGAAGAACCGGGCGATCTCGCCTTCATCCCAAGTGTGAAAGCCGGTGCTGTCCACGCGGTAAGGTTTCGTCGCGCGGGCCGGGTTGTCCTGCCGCCAGTCCAGGCTCACCGCATGGTCCAGCAGGGTTATGAGCCGCTTGCGCAGGTTGTTCGCGGCGGTCGGTGTCTCGGCCTTTTCCGCAAGGATATTCTGGACGTGCCGCCGCTGCATGAGCTTCACGGGCTTGTCGCCGTGCGCCTCGCGGAATTTCTCGATCACACCGCGATAGACCCGCTTCGTGCTGTCCGACAGGCTGAGGAATTCGGGGGACCGATAGTAGGACGCCACCAGCGCGGAGACAGAGCCCGGCTTGGTGCGCTCGACCCCGATCAGCCCCCGGACCCGGTGGCCCTCCAGCGCCGCTTCATAGCGCCGCACAAAGTCGTCTGAGCCGTATTCCGTGCCCAGCTCGGCAGAGAAGCCGCCCTTGCGAAAGCGCCACCGGCGCTTGCCGTGGCGGTCGGTGTAGGGCGATGCGTGCGGGAACTGGCGCTTGTGTTTCATACTGCATCCCACGGGTTCTTTGCGTCATCCGTCGCGGTGTCGGTCGTGTAGATCACGACTTTGCCGTCGCGCCCGATCTCGGTCCGCGCCACGGGTATTCCGGCGTCTCGATACGCCTTGAGATACCTGGTCAGCTCGGCCTGAGTGATGGGGGCGCGACGTTGGGACATTTTCAGCCGACCTTCACCGCAACCGTGGCCTTGGTCGCGCCGGCGCTTTCAACGGCCACGCCGATCTGCACGCCAGTGTCCAGCGCGGCCACGCGGTCGTTGCCGGCGTCCCACTCGACAGCATCGCCCACCGCGAAGGTGTCGGTGGTGTTTTCCTTCGGCAGATCGAAGACGCCGCGGGTGGCGATCGCAACGGCCGCGCCGCTGTCCGCGTCGGTCGCGGCCACACCGAAGAGGGTGCCGATTTGCACCCCGTCGCCGCTCGAAACGGCCGCCGGCGCGGCCACGGTAATGTTGTCGCCCTTCTGGATGAAGTTTCGCATCAGTTAAGTCCTTTCGATGTTCGGGGATAGATCACGCGGGGCGCCCGGCCCCGTTCAAGCTCAGCGATCTGCGCGTCGAGCGAGGCAAGGGCGGCGGCCATTTCAGCGTCGGACTTGTATTGCACTTCATCTTCCCCGAAGCGCACATACTTGATACCGGCCGCGCGGGCTTTCACCAGCTCCGCGCGCGCCGCCCTCAACTCGTCAAGCGCCGTCGCCATGTCAGGCCACCGGCAGCTTGTGGACGCCGCGCCAGTCCACCCAGCCCGCGCCGAAGTCCAGCCAGGCCCGGAATTTCAGGCCCAGCGTGTCCCAGCTTTCCGCCCGCTGGATTTGCACGCCCGGCGCGCTGGCCAAATAGGCGTATTGCAGTGACGGCAGCCGGGCCGGGTCAGCGAAGACATACCAGGCACCGGAGGGCAGGCGCGGCTCGACCAGCAGCTCCAGCCGCCCACCGAAGGGGTTCACGTCATCCGCGGTCGTGGGCTGGATTTGGGCCAGAACCTGTTCCGCCTGCGTTTCCAGGTCGGGCGCGACCAGGACATAGCGCGGCACCGCGGCAATCGGGGTCGCGCCGTCCAGCGCCGTGCGCCCGCGCATCGCCTGCCGGGCGGTGGTCAAGCCCGCCACTTCCAGCGCGGTGTTGGAGCCTTCGACGTTGCCGCGGCCGGAGTCGAACACCGGCGTTCCGTCCGCCATGTTAAGGTTGTCGGTGATCTGCGCGGCCAGCAGCGCCGCCTCGGTCTGCGCGGCGGCCCGTCCGAACTCGGCCGTCATGTCGCCCATGAGCCCGAGATCGTCATTGACCATTAGCGCGCGGGACACGGTGATCTGGCGCGCGTAGGTGCGCAGGCTCATCGCCTCGGCCGCCTCGGCCCGCGACGTGTGCGTGATCTCGCCGTCCTCGGAAAGCTCTTGAAGCTGGCCAGCGTTGCCCAGCCGCACCGTCTTGGCTTCCTTGAAGTCCGACAGGTTCCGCTGGCGGGCAACTTGTTTCAGCGGCGACTGCGCGATCTCGTAGGCTTGGGCCGCGACCTTGTTCATCGCGTTGCTGACCACCTCGGGAAAGTCGGACGTGGTGAGTGCCGCTCGGATGCGTTCATCGTCCCCCATCATGCGGGTGGACGTGCCGGCCCGCTCGACGCATTCACGGGCCAGATCGCGCAGGCCCAGCGCCGTGAACTCTTTCGCATCGTCCGGCGGCGCGGTGCCCGCCATGCGCGCCGACAGCGCGTCGGCCTGCCGCCGGCGGATCACCGTGGGGTCTTCGCCGGACTCGCCGTGAACGCGGATCGTCGGCCGCGACCGGCTGCGCATTTCGTCGTATACTGCCGCCTTCGCCTCGGTCAGATCGGCCCCGCGGTCGATCATGTCATCCGCGGTTTCGCCGGGCAGGCCGGCAGACCGGACAAGCGCCCGGATGTCCTGCCGGCGCTGGCGCTCGGCTTCGTCCGGCGCGGGGGTGGTGGTGGTGGTGTCGTTCATGGTTTTCTCCTTACTGCTCGAACGGATCGTGGCGGCCGGATCGGCCGGGGTGGTCGTCAGCGTCACCTCGCGGAGCACCCAGGCAACGGCCGTCTTGATGCGCTGATCGCCCTCGGTGCGCTCGGCCCAGCGCCGAACGGTGAAGCCCGCGGAAACGCCGCGCAGCGTGCCGTCCTCGATGCGCGTCAGGATCGGCCCAACGTCATCGGCGGCGCTCAGGCGCAGCAAGCCCACCAGCTCGGTGCCGTCCCAGCGCGCGGACGCGACCGTTCCGATGGTATCGCGAACGGACACTTTGCGGTGATTGTCGAGCACGGGCAGGCCCGCCGCGTCGGCCGCGTCGAAGCCGGCCGGGTCCAGGACCTCCAGCACCGGCCCGCGCCGGTCGCGTGACGGAACCGGGTTGGTCGTGGCGATGACGGCTTCAACCGTGCGCGCCTCGCGGTCCAGTGTTTCAGGGCGCGGGGTCGCGCGGCGGATATGCAGCGTCTCAGTCATCGGCACCTCCATTCGCCGGCGCGGCGGCGTCGTCGGCGGCGATCTCGTCGCGCAGATCGTCGGGGTTTCGGCCGCGGGCCGAAATCGCTTCCGACCGGCTCATAAGGCGCAGCTCCAGGGCGGTGCGCGTGGCCTCCAAGTCCTTCTGAGGATCGACTTGGTAGTGCGCCGGCATGATCCACTCGGCCCGCGTGTCGGGCGATGCGTCGAGGCGCCCGGCGGCGATCTCGGCGGCCAGCCAGCGGCGCCACACCGGCCGCAGGAATTGCGGCACCAGGGTCGCGTGCTGCACCTGCTCGACGCGCTGGCGGAAGGGCAGCAGCCCGGCGCGCAGGCTGCTATAGTTGGCCTCGGACAGATCGCCGCTCAGCAGGTGCTCAGGCAAGCCCATGCCGGCGGCGAAGGTTCGCAACTGGTGTTTCAGGAACTCGCCCACCTGCGCGGCTTGCTCGGGGCTGTTGAACTTGACGTCCGTGCCGCCCGGCAGAACGCGCATTGCGCCGGGCTCAAGGCTCATGTTTTCGCTGAAATCTTCGGCGTCGGGCGACTCGTTCACCCGCGTGATGAAGCCGGCGTGCATCGCAGCGACCTTGGCGCCGGTCAGTAGCGCGTCCGTCAACTGGTCCAGCTCGTTCGCCGTCACCACCACCGGCGCCAGCCATGACAATCCCCGGACCTGCCCCGCCCCCATCGGGTGGAAGACGTGCAGCACGTCCCGCGCGTCCACGCGGACCGACGCGCCGGCGTTGAAACTGGTCTGGGGTGCCTCGGGAAGAATCCAGTAAGCAAGGCGCCGGCCGTCCGCGTCCAGCTCTACCCCGTTGCGGATCACGCGGCTGTCCGACAGCTCGGCCGTCTTCGACCAGTCCAGCAGCTCCGGCGGGATCACTTGCAGCCGCAGCCCATCGCCAGTGTCGTGCAGGATCGCCAGCGCCTCACCATCGACCACCAGGTGCTGCGCGATCTGGCGTTGTAGCCCGGCAAGGTCCGTCACGGCGGTGATGTCGGCCTGTTCGGTCCAAGACTCGAAGGCATCCGCCACGCGTCTGCGATAGTCCGCCCGCGCGTCCTGAACGGCCGGCCGGATACCGCGGCCCACCAGCGCGCCCGTCCAATTTCCGACCCCGTGCGCGGCGTGCGCGTTGTTGCGATGCAGGTGCCGGGCGCGGCGCATTACCATCGGCCCGCCGGCGGCGATGTCCTCGGTAAGCGGACCAGCGCCGCCCCAGCCCGTGCCGCGGCGTCCGCCGGCGGCCGCTTCAAGGTGCCGCCTCCGCGCCGCCTTGTCGGTGTCCCGTTCGGCTGCGCGGCGGGTCTGGCGCGACGGCAACAGGCGGTCGAGGGCTTCACCGATCATGCGTCACCCCCGTCAAGGTTGGCCCGCCCCGCCGACAAGACAAGACGGGACGGGCCGGTGCCGCCCACGTCGAAACGCGGCACCATCCGCCGGCAAGAAGGAGCAAAACCCGGCGGTATTTCGGAAAGTCAGCCATTGCGCGCGTCCAGCACGTGCTCAATGCTGATCGCCCACATCGTCACCAACTGGCCAACCGGAATGATCACGGTCGTGCTGTTGGGCACCGGCTGCTTGGCCATGTCCTGTGCCGTGGTCTCGCGCATGGGGAAGCCGGAAACCTGTTCCCAACTATCCTCGCACTGATCGGGGAACCGCGGCTTGTCAGTGATGCCGAGACTGCGCCCGGAAGGCTTGCGGAAGTAGACCAGAGTGTCGCGCAGAGCGTCGATGTCCACGCCCGCGCGATCACCTGCGAAGAGCCGGCGCCAGATCGCGGCCGCGGCGGCGCTGGCGTTCTCCGGCCCGATCATCCAGGCAAGCTCATTCATCAGGCCTAGGGTGATGACGCCATCGGGCGTGGTAAAATACCGCGCACCAATCTTTTCCGGCGGGAAGGGCAGAAGGCCCCGGTCCCGCCAATTCGTTGCATCCTTGTTATCGGTAAGCGTTTCGCGCGCGGCCCAGCTCATCTGGATGCTGCAATCTCGGCGGGCGAGGAAGCGCTTCACGATCTCTTCGGCGTCAGGTGTCATTACGATCTCCAATGCGTTTCACGCACAAATATACTCACATGAGCAATATTTGCAAGACCTTTCTTGAAGCCTCGCCCCTCCGTAAACCACATTGACTCCGCGCGCCGCCGCGGTTTCTTGCTCAGTCAACCGGGTAGACGATCCGCCCAGCCCGACCCATGCGGCGGTGCGGGCGTGCTCGACCTGCCGCAGCTTCTGGTGCGTAAGCTCAAGCAACACCATCAGCGCATCGCTGGCGGGATCGGCTGAGTGCACAGTTGCGGCTTCCGCCAGATGATCGCAGGCCAGCAGCAGCCCGCGCAGCTCGTTCAATCCCTTGTCGGTGGCTTCGTAGTTGCGCCTAACGTGCGATGGAATCTCGGTCATTGCGTCATCCCCTTTTCGATCTCGGCGGCGCGGCGCTGGGCGAACCGCAGGTGGGCGCGCGCCTCGTTGACGTGCTGGCGGCTCAGGCGTTCCCCGGCCAGCGCGTCGGCGGCCAGGTCCAGCCCGTCGCGCAGCTCGGCCAGCGTTTCGGCAGGCATGACGGGATGGTTCGCCCGAAGGCGTTCCTTAGGCATTGTGTCGGTTTCCCGGTGTGGTATTGTCCGCTAAAGGACATACCACAATGTCCGAAAGCGGACAACAGATAATGACGCCACCAGAACAACTGCGCGCTGCAAGGGCGATTCTTGGTCTCTCGCAGACCCAAGTCGCGGCACTTACGGGCAGGACCAGCAAAACGATCCGCCGGGCCGAAACGGAAGCCGGCTCAGTTGCGCAAGATACCATCGCGGCGATCCGCGCCGCGCTCGAACAGGCTGGCGTCGAGTTTATCGAAGAGAACGGCGGCGGGCCGGGTGTGAGGTTGCGAAAGGGGCAATGACAATGGACGCGAAAACCATCCTTGAAGGAATTGAGGCGGCACTGCTCGACAAAACAGAAGAAATCGACGGGGTGGTCGCGTCCTTGCAGGAAGCCGCAAAGCTCGCAACGTCTCCCGCTGCTCGCAATAAGATTCAGGAAGCCATTGACATTACCGATGCCGCCGGACAGCACTCCGTAGAAGATATGCGGCAGTTCCTGCTCAATTATGTTATGACCGCGAAAGACTTGGTATCGCGTGGTCGGTGATTGATCACCCCCCCAGCCAATTCGACCGGATCACCTTGGGCCGCCGGTCGGGCTGGCCACTGTCCACGCCGCGCCGCAGATCGGCCTCGCGCTGCGCCCAGGGCGGGTTGATGACCTGCCGGGCGGCAAAGGCGTAGACGGTGCAGTCCAGAGCTTCGGCCCGCTTCCCGGCGATGCGCTCAAACCGGCGCCGGGGCTGGCCCCGTGAGTAGCGCACCACCGCGCGTTCGCTGGCCAGTTGCTCGAACCACACGGCCGGCAGATCGGCCGAGAAGCGCACCAGCCCCTCGCGCGCCAGCCGCGACGTCAGCGCAGCCTTGATCGAATCCACGCCGACGATCCACAGCGGCGCCCCACGCTGCTTCTGGTGCGACTTGGCGATGAACGGCCGGCTTCCTTCGGCCCCCTTGCCCGCCAGCAGCTTGCGCCGCGCACGCGGCCCACAGAAGGACAAAACGATCTCCATCGCCGCGCCGTCGCCGGCGTCGATCACCGCCGCGTCCAGCCCCAGCTTCCCGCCCAGGGGATGCGCCCAGCGCGTGCTCAGCATTTCGTCCAGCTCGGTCCAGGTCAGATCGTCGTCATAGGCCCCCCAGACCACCGAGTGCCCCAGCACCCAGGCGGTTTCGTCCTGCGACCAGCCGACCAGCGTCACCTCCAGCCGGTCGTGCTGGACGTCCACCCCGGCGGTGATCGCCAGCACCGATTCGGGCAGCGCATCCAGCCCGAACGCCTCGGCCCGCGCCGCCAGCTCGTTTTCGTCAAGCTCTTCACCGTCGATGCGCCAGCCTTCGGCCAATATGGTGTTGGTGAACACCTGCAATTCCGCCGGGTCGCGCTTGGCGGCCAGAAATTCCGTGGCCAGCTTCGACCAGCTCGCATTCGGCAAGAGGCTCACTAGCGCGTTCATGCGGAAGCCCGCGTGACCCTGCACCTCGGGCGCCGTCGCCCGCCACGCGCCCGCCTCGATCATCGCAGGCTTGTGGCGTTCCGCGATCAGCTCTTCGCAGGCAGGGCAGCGCCACGCCGCTTCCTCGGGCCGGTCGGGCGGCCACACGATCTGCGCCCAGGTGATCTCCGAGAACACGCCGCAGCTCGGGCATGGCACCTCGAAAACGCGCTTGTCCGACTGCGCGTAGGCGGCCAGAACGTGACTGGTTTCCTCGAAAATCGGGGTCGAGCCCAGCACGATCTTTCTGTCAGCGAAGCTCAGCGTGCGCCGCTCGGCCAACCGGATCGGGGAGCCCTCGGCGCCGCCCTCCATCGCGTCGGCCTCGTCAATAAGGAGCACGCGGACGTTGTGACGGCGCAGGTTGCGGGGCGCCTTGGCCGCGACCACCTTCAGCGACCCGCCCGCGAAGCGCCGGCTCAGAAGCGTGTTGTGCGCCGCGTCATCGGTGCCCTTGCCCAGTGCGCCCGCCAGCGCGGGCGAGGCGGCGAATATCGGCTCGATGTCGGAGACAACGTAGTCCCGCGCATCGGCCTCGGTGGGCAGCAGGGCAAGTATCGGGGCCGGGTCGTTTGCGACGTATCCCGCCAGAGCGCCCGTGAGAAGCGTTGTGAAGCCGACGCGCACCGGCTTGACCAATGTCACCCGCTCGACCATCGGATCGCCCACAGCGTCCGCTATGTCGCGCTGAAACGGCCACAGCTGCACCGGCCCCGGCTCGGCCGAGACACCGGCGGGCAGGTTCACGTTTTCCTCTATCCAGTCCGACAGGCGGCGGCGCGGCGGCGGCACCAGCGCGGCAAGGCCATGCGACCGGATGCGGGCCAGCCCCTCAGTCATCGCGCGACGCCTCTTCCAAGGCGCGGCGCAGCTCGCCGTCCAGCGCCTCGACGTCATGGGCGGTCAGGTGGGGCAGCCGCTGGCGCAGCCGCGACGGCACCGCCAGGATCGCCGCCCGGACCTTGCGCAGCGCGTCGGCCCACTCCCGCGCCACGTCCTCGACCCTCACCAGCTCACGCCGGGCAACCGCGTTGCGATAGGCGCGGTCGTCGGCCTGCTCTTTGGCCAGCCGCGCGCGTTCGGCGGTCAGCTCGTAGACCTCGGCCTCTCCGCCCCGTCCGCTCGCCACGCCGCGCAGGTGCTCGCAGTAGGCGCCCACACTCGCCTTGAGAGGATACCGGCCGCGCCGCGCCTTCTGCACGATCCCCCGCTCGGTCAGGTCGCGGACCGCGCGCGGCTGGATGCCCAGAAGCTCGGCCAGCTCGGCCGTCCTGATCTCTACGTCATCCATCGGGTCGGAACCCCTTCATGTATATACAAAACGAGGCAAGCGTCGGGCGCAACGGCCCCCGCCTCAGCCGTGGGCGGGAAGGACCCGCTGCCCCCGTTGGCAGCCGGTTTCGGCCACGCACTGACTCCGAGGGCATTGGGGCCAGTCCTGTCCCCGCCGACGCCCCGGACAACGGCCCCGGGACAGGGGACACCCTTATAGGGGGGTGTCCCTGTCCGTCCCCGCTGGGGACAGTCGGGACATGTCCCCGGTTTGTCCCTGTCTGTCCCCGCCTATTCATCGGCTTCCACCTTCCACACGTTGTTGTCGAATTGCTTCACCAGGCCCTTGTCGATCAAGGCAGCCTTGGCACGCTGGAAAGATTTCTTGAGGGTCTCGGGGTTGTCGCTATCGGTCAGCCCGTGACGGGCGCACATCGCCTTCCAGTCTTCAAGGCTGACCACCGGGCAGGATGGATAGTTCGGCCCGGCGATGGTCCTGCCCTTGTCGATCAGGGCTTCCGACAGAGCTTGCAGCGCGACAGCAGGCTTACCCGACACGCGGCGCTTCTGCTTCGTCTCCACCTCGTCACACAGGACCGGATAGAGCGTGGTCCTGCCGTCCGACAGGGTCACATCGTCCATGCGGAAGCCCCATTCTCCGGCGCTGTCCGCGTCCTTGTGTCGGTCGATCTTGAGAACGCTGGTGCGGGCGTCCTTGTCGCCCTCGGCCTTCATGCGGCTGTCAAACGATCCCCAGAAGTGCGTGTGCATTCGGGCGCGGGTTTCATCGGCCCAGCCCGTATGCGCCACGGTCAGGACGGCCGCACTGGTCTCGCGCATGATCCGATTGATACTGCGAGTCCAGGCCCGTGCGGTCTCGTCGCTGGTTTCCGGCCCCATCATGGTCGCGCCGAATATGTCGAGAACGATCAGCGAAAAGCCGATGCACGAATCCTTCAGCGTCTCGATCAGGTCATCGACGGCCTTGTCGTCGTCTAGGGCGATTTCCTGTGGATACAGGTGAAGGCCCTCCGCATCCTCGGGCGGAATGCCGTGTGCCTCCATCCATCCGGGGATACGCTGCCGCGCCACGCCGATTGCGCCCTCCGTTGCGACATAGAGCACATCGAAAAGAAGATGATCGCCTTCATCCTGCCGTGCTGGCGAGACGCGCTGCCCGTGCCATGCCCGGTTAGTCGCCACGGAACACGCCATGTCGATTGCCAGGAACGACTTGAAGGAATTGGACTTGCCGAACAGCAGCGCAGACGTTTGTTCCGCAATCACGCCCTCGATAAGCCATTCCGGCTCGCGAAGCTCCTGCATCTCCGCGAATGTCAGGAATTTGAGCGGAGCCTTGGGCGCGCTAGGGTCAACCTGATGCGCGAAACGCTCGTTGATCGTGATCGTCGATCCATCCGCGCGCTTGACCAGTAATTCCTTGTAGAAGGTCGGGCGGTCGTCGTCGTCTTCGTCGATCCAGTCGCCATAGACCCGGATCAATTCACCGCGCACCCTCGGATCGCGGCTGTCATAGTAGGTTTCGCCCACGGTCGCGATCCACGGCCCCTCGGGATCACCACGAGAATACATCTCGTATTGCGGCCCCTTGGCGCTGTAGGACTGGTGCACCGCCGTCATCTTCTTGTCGATCTGAGCGAAGGCGTTCATGCCGCTGCCCTCCCCGCGTAGCTGAGGAAGTCGCGGCGATCCGCGCGGCTCATCGCCCGGAAGATCGCCACCGCATACGCGGCCAGCTCATCAGGCGCGGCACGCTCCGCCCAGAAGGCCGCTTGATCCATCTCGGAGAACAGCGGCGCATCCGGCGCACCAGCGCGACCCAGCGCCGTTTCGGCCACCGTCACCGCGTCGTCGTGGTCGAGGCTGCGCAGAGCGGCCCATGCCAGCGCCGCGCGTTCGGTCTCAGTCAGGCGGGCTTGCCAGATCGCAGAGGCTGTTTCCCACGCCTCGTAGGTTCCCAGCACCAGCGCGTAGCCCAGCAGCTTCGCCGCCTTCTTGTGGGCCCGCTTGGCGAATTTCGAGATTGCAGACCGGCGTCGTTTTGGGGTATCATCATCGCACGTTTGATATTCCAGATCAGTGATCGCCCCGTGTCGGCCTGCCAGCCGCGCGGGGCTTTCTTTTGGCTTGTCCGGCTTCAACAGGTTCGCCAGACCGGCAATTTCTTGAGCGTTTTCAACGCCCGGATTTTCGCGGTTCACCACCGCAAGTGTCTGATTTCCTTTGTGCAGGTCAGTCCTGCACGGCTCACCACTGTTTCCGGAAAATGATGAACCATTTGCCCGCGCCGGCACGGCCGCGGGCGCGGCGCATGTGCGTGTGGCGGGTTTCGCCGCGCGTATTGCGCGATTGACGGCCCGATTGCGTTCAACCGCCTGCCGCCCGCTTTGCTCTTTCAAGGCGCGCGCAATCGCGTGCGCGAAAGAACGCGGCATGATGCCTGGAAATATATCGTTTGTAAAACAAATCCAAATTTTCACGGAAACGTCGCACACAGGGCTTGAAACGTCGCAAATTTGGCCTCATGCTACAGCCATTCCGCGTCCGGGCGCCTTTTTGCTTCGATAAGACTAAGCAAAACTGGCGCGAGGGACACGACGGGTCCCGCGGAGGACGTGATCGAATCGGCCCGAACGCGCCGTCGTACGCGCGGGTTCATACAACGACGTATTCTGGAGCATGGCGCGCCTTCCGGGCGGCTTTGCCGACTTGTGCCGCATGCGCGGGCTGCCGCCGCATGCGTGCGCCGAAACATGGAGCGGAGAGGACGATGACAAACAACCACGCCGGCAACGCGGAACTTACGATGACCGACCAGGCCTACAGCGAGGATCCGCTGGCCGACCGCGAAACGGACCACTACCGCAAGGAATACGTCACGACCTTCGTGGACAAGTGGGACGAGCTGATCGACTGGCAGGGCCGCGCCCAGAGCGAGGGCCAGTTCTTCATCGACATCCTGCGCGCCCGCGGCAAGGAGCGGGTGCTCGACGTGGCTTGCGGCACCGGGTTCCATTCCGTGCGCCTGACCGAGGCGGGCTTCGACGTCACCGCCTCGGACGGTTCCGCCGCGATGGTGGCCAAGGCCTTCGAGAATGGCCAGAAGCGCGGCCTGATCCTGAAAACCGCACAGGCCGACTGGCGCTGGCTCAACCGTGACATCAACGGCAAGTACGATGCCATCATCTGCCTGGGCAATTCCTTCACCCACCTTTACGAGGAATCGGACCGCCGCCGCGCGCTGGCGGAATTCTATGCCGCGCTCAAGCATGACGGCATCCTGATCCTGGACCAGCGCAACTACGACACGATGCTCGACCAGGGGTTCTCGTCGAAGCACAAGTATTACTACTGCGGCGACCAGGTCTCGGCCGAGCCCGAGCACATCGACGACGGCCTGTGCCGGATGCGCTATTCCTTCCCCGACGGGGCCGAGTACACTCTGAACCTGTGCCCGATCCGCAAGAACTACATGCGCCGCCTGCTGGGCGAGGCCGGGTTCGAGCGCGTCCGCACCTACGGCGACTTCCAGGAAACCTATGCCGAGGACGACCCGGATTTCTTCATCCACATTGCCGAGAAGTCCGCGCTGCACCTGGTGCGCTGGGGCACGACCAGCGAGGACGGCAAGGAAGACATCCGCGACATCACCGAGGACTACTACGACAGCGATGACGCGGACACCTTCTATTCCACGATCTGGGGTGGCGAGGACCTGCACATCGGCCGCTATGGCGACACCGTCGACATCCGCGCGGCCAGCGACACCGCGATCGACGCGATGCTCGACAGGCTGCCGGCGCTGGACGAAACCGCGCGTGTGCTCGACATGGGCGCCGGATATGGCGGCGCGATGCGCCGGCTGGTCAAGAAGACCGGGGCGCAGGCGGTCTGCCTGAACATCTCGGAGACGCAGAACGAGTACAACCTCGGCAAGATCCGCGCGGCCAAGCTGGGCGAGAAGATCGGCGTGCGCCACGGTGTTTTCGAGAACGTTCCGGCGGCCGACGAAAGCTTCGACGTGGTCTGGAGCCAGGACAGCTTCCTGCACTCGGATCAGCGTGACAAGGTGCTGGCCGAGGCATGGCGCGTGCTCAAGCCCGGCGGTCACCTGATCTTCACCGACCCCTGCCAGACCGACGACGCGGATCCCGCGGCGCTGCAGCCGGTCTACGACCGCCTGCAACTCAACAGCCTGGGCTCGCCGCGGTTCTACCGCGAGGCCGCGGAGGCGCTGGGCTTCGAGACGCTGGCGCAGGAAGACGCCGTGGATGACCTGCGCACGCATTACGCCCGGGTCCGCGAGGAGTTGCTGGCCAACTACAACAAGCTGCGCGAGGCCGGGGCCTCGGCCGCGTACCTCGACAAGATGGCCGTGGGGCTGGAAAACTGGGTCAAGGCGGCCGATGCCGGTCACCTGGCCTGGGGCGTCCAGCACTTCCGCAAGCCGAGCTGAGCCGGAGGCGGGGGCGGCCTGCGCCGCCCCCCGTTCCTGCCACCCCGACAATCCTGACCAACACGGAGAACGCCGCATGACCGGGTCTGTCCCCGATCGTCCCCTGGAGATTTCGTTCGAGCTTTTCCCGCCGAAGACCGATACGGGCCTTGCCCGGCTCGAGGACACGGTCGACCGGCTGAGCGCGGCGGCACCGCGGTATTTCTCGGTCACCTACGGCGCGGGCGGCTCGACGCGCGACCGCACCGCGAAGGTGGTCGACCTCGTGGGCCGGCGCTCGGGCGCACCGGTGGCCCATCACCTGACCTGCGTGGGTGCCACCCGGGCCGAGATCGACCGGCAGGCCGAGGCGCTGTGGAACAGGGGAATCCGGCGCGTCGTCGCGCTTCGCGGTGATCTGCCGGAGGGCGAGACGCTGCCCGACGACGGTTACGCCGATGCCGCGGAACTGGTGGGCGCGCTGCGCCGGGCGGGCGATTTCGACATCTCGGTCGCGGCCTATCCCGAGGTGCACCCCGAGGCGCGCAGCGCGCAGGCCGACCTCGACCATCTCAAGCGCAAGATCGACGCGGGCGCGGCGCGCGCGATCACGCAGTATGCGTTCGACACCGACGAGATCCTGCGCTTCATCGACCGGGCCCGCGCCGCGGGCATCGACGCGCCGATCGTTCCCGGCATCATGCCGGTGGCCAACTTCGCGAGCCTCAAGCGGTTTTCCGCTGCCTGTGGCGCGACGATCCCCGGCTGGCTGGAACAGATGTTCGACGGGCTCGACGATGCGCCGGAGACGCGCGCGATGGTCGCCACCAGCGTGGCGACGGAACAGTGCCGCCGGCTTGTCGACGCGGGTGTCACGCAGTTCCATATCTACACGCTCAACCGCCCCGAGGTCAGCCTTGCGATCTGCCGCGCGCTCGGGCTGACACCGGACATCCCGGCAGAGAACGCCGCTTGAGGACGAAATCATGAGTAATACCGAAGACATCAAGGACCACGCGGCCCGCCGCATCCTCGTGCTGGATGGCGCGATGGGCACGATGATCCAGCAGGAAAAGCCGGACGAGGCCGCCTATCGCGGGGAGCGGTTCAAGGATCACCCCGCTGACGTTGGCGGCAACAACGAGTTGCTCAGCCTGACGCAGCCCGACATGATCCGCCGCATCCATGCCGATTTCCTCGACGCGGGCGCCGATATCCTGTGCACGAACACATTCGGCGCCAACGCGATCAGCCAGGCCGATTACGGCATGGAGGATCTGGTCGTCGAGATGAACACTGAAAGCGTGCGGCTGGCGCGCGAGGCCGCCGAGGCGGCCTCGACGCCCCAGCGGCCGCGGTGGGTCGCCGGCGGCATCGGCCCGACGAACCAGACGGCCAGCATCAGCCCGGACGTGAACGACCCGGGCTACCGCGCGGTGACCTTCGACGACCTGGCAAATGCCTACGGCGCGGCCGCGCGCGCCCTGATCGAGGCGGGCTGCGACCTGCTGCTGATCGAGACGATCTTCGACACGCTCAATGCCAAGGCGGCATTGTTCGCCATCGACAGCCTGCGCGACGAAGGGGTCGATGTGCCGCCGCTTATGATCTCGGGCACGATCACCGACCGGTCGGGGCGCACGCTGACCGGCCAGACGCCCGAGGCGTTCTGGGTGTCGATGAGCCACGCGCGCCCCTTCTCGATCGGGCTGAACTGCGCGCTGGGCGCGGGCGAGATGCGCCAGCACGTGCGCACCCTTTCCGAGGTCGCCGACACGCGCGTCAGCGCCTATCCCAACGCGGGCCTGCCCAACGAGATGGGCGGCTACGACGAAACGCCCGAGGAAACGGCCAGCCATCTGGGCGAATGGGCCGACGCGGGGCTGGTGAACATCGTTGGCGGCTGTTGCGGCACCACGCCGGAGCACATTCGCGCCATCGCGAAGGCGGTGGAAGGAAAGACACCGCGCGCCATCCCGCAGAAGGTGCGCCGCATGCGCCTGAGCGGGCTGGAGATGTTCGAGGCGCCCGGCGCCGGGCAGACACAAGAGGGGGCCGCATGACCGGCGTATCCAGTTTCATCAACATCGGTGAGCGCACGAACGTCACCGGCTCGGCGCGTTTCAAGAAGCTGATCATGGAGGGCGATTATGCCACGGCTCTCGACGTGGCCCGCAGCCAGGTGGAAAACGGCGCCCAGATCATCGACGTGAACATGGACGAGGGGCTGCTCGACTCCGAGGCCGCGATGACGACCTTCCTCAACCTGATCGCGTCGGAGCCCGACATCAGCCGCGTCCCGGTGATGCTCGACAGTTCCAAGTTCGAGGTGATCGAGGCGGGGCTGAAATGCGTCCAGGGCCGCGCGGTGGTCAACTCGATCTCGCTCAAGGAAGGCGAGACGGCGTTCCTCGAACAGGCGCGGACCATCCGCCGCTACGGCGCCGCCGTGGTCGTCATGGCGTTCGACGAGGACGGCCAGGCCGAGACGGCGCAGCACAAGTACGAGATCTGCCGCCGCTCCTACGACCTTCTGACGCAGAAGGCCGGGTTCGAGCCGTGGGACATCATCTTCGATCCGAACATCTTCGCGGTGGCCACCGGCATCGAGGAACACAACGATTACGCCAACGCCTTCTTCGAGGCGATCAAGCTGATAAAGGCGGACATGCCCGACACCCACATCTCGGGCGGGCTGTCCAACGTGTCCTTCAGCTTCCGCGGCAACAACGCCGTGCGCGAGGCGATGCACTCGGCGTTTCTCTATCACGCGATCCCGCTGGGCATGGACATGGCCATCGTCAACGCGGGCCAGATCACCGTCTACGACGACATCCCCGACGAGTTGCGCGAGCGGGTGGAGGACGTGCTTCTCAACCGTCGCGACGACGCCACCGAGCGCCTTCTGGAGATCGCGGACGCCTACAAGGGCTCGGGCGAGGCGTCGAAGAAGGAAGACCCCGAGTGGCGCGAGCAGCCGGTCGAGAAACGGCTCGAGCACGCGCTGGTCCACGGCATCACCGATTACGTGATCGACGACACAGAGGAATGCCGCCAGCGCGCCGAGAAGCCGCTGGACGTGATCGAGGGGCCGCTCATGGACGGCATGAACGTCGTGGGCGACCTGTTCGGCGACGGCAAGATGTTCCTGCCGCAGGTCGTGAAGTCGGCGCGCGTCATGAAGACGGCCGTGGCGCACCTGCTGCCCTACATGGAAGAGGAAAAGCGCCTTGCCGGCGACACCTCGGCCAAGGGCAAGGTCCTGATGGCCACGGTGAAGGGCGACGTGCACGACATCGGCAAGAACATCGTCGGCGTCGTTCTGCAGTGCAACAACTACGATGTTGTCGACATGGGCGTGATGGTGCCCACCGAGGACATCCTCGCCAAGGCGAAGGAGGAAAAGGCCGACATCATCGGGCTGTCCGGGCTTATCACCCCGTCGCTCGACCGCATGGTCGAGGTCGCCGGCGAGATGACGCGGCAGGGCTTCGAGATCCCGCTGCTGATCGGCGGCGCGACCACCTCGAAGAAGCACACCGCGCTGAAGATCGCGCCGGAATACGAACACGGCGTGATTCACGTCGACGATGCGTCGAAGGCCGTGGGCGTGGTGTCGAAGCTGCTGTCGACGACCGCCTCGGATTACCTGGGAGAGATCGACGCCGAGCACGAAACGCTCCAGGCGGGGGATTCGCGCACGACCGAGCGGCCCACGGTCCCGATCGAGCAGGCGCGCGCCAACGCGTTCGACGCGGGCTGGGACGACTACACGCCGCCCGCGCCGCAGACGCCCGGCCTGACGGAGATCGACGACATGCCCGTCAGCGTCCTGCGCGAGTATATCGACTGGACGCCGTTCTTCGCCACCTGGGAGATGAAGGGGCGGTTCCCGCAGATCCTTGACGATCCCGACAAGGGCGAGACGGCGCGCGAACTTTATGACCAGGCGCAGGCGATGCTCGACCGGATAGAGAAGGAGAACTGGTTCGAGCCGCGCGGCGTCGTCGGCCTCTGGCCGGCCAATCGTGAGGGCGACGACGTGATCGTCTGGACCGGCGAGGACCGCAAGACCGAGGTGACCCGCTTCCCGCAGTTGCGACAGCAGGGCAAGAAATCCGGCGGCAAGCCGCACATGAGCCTTGCCGACTTCGTCGCCCCGAAAGGCACGCCGGACTGGATCGGCGGGTTCGCCGTCACGGCCGGTCCGCAGGTGCACGACCGCGCCGAGGCCTACAAGGCCGAGGGCAACGATTACGATTCGATCCTCGTGCAGGCGCTGGGCGACCGGATCGCCGAGGCCTTCGCGGAGGCCCTGCATGCCCGTGTGCGCCGCAGCCTGTGGGGATACGCCCCCGACGAGGCCCTCGATAACGCGGCGCTGGTCGCTGAGAAATACCGCGGCATCCGCCCCGCGGCAGGCTACCCGGCCTGCCCCGACCACACCGAGAAACGGCGGCTTTTCGAGCTGCTGCAAGCGCCCGCGCACACCGGGCTGACCCTGACCGAATCCTGCGCCATGTGGCCGGCGGCCGCGGTGTCGGGGCTGTATTTCGCGCACCCCGAGGCACGGTATTTCGGCATCGGGCGCATCGGCGCGGATCAGGTCGCCGACTATGCCGAGCGCAAGGGCATGGAGATCGCCGAGGTCGAGGCATGGCTGGCGCCGAGCCTCGG
Organism: Roseovarius salinarum; assembly: GCF_002834145.1. Classification (GTDB taxonomy): domain Bacteria; phylum Pseudomonadota; class Alphaproteobacteria; order Rhodobacterales; family Rhodobacteraceae; genus Roseovarius; species Roseovarius salinarum. The sequence goes on from NZ_PHNT01000004.1 coordinate 193,611, forward strand.
CTACAAACCGCAACCGGGCGCGGCCCAGGCGCCGGCCCGCAAGATCGCCTGACCCAGGTCGGGTACAACTTCGAAAGGAGAGGAACGAGATGAGCGACAGAACCTGGCTTTTCACCAGTGAATCGGTGTCGGAGGGGCACCCGGACAAGGTCTGCGACCGGATTTCCGACGCCGTGCTCGATGCGTACCTGGCGGCCGACCCGCAGTCGCGCGTGGCCTGCGAGACGCTGGCGACCACCGACCGCGTCGTCATCGCCGGCGAGGTGCGCGGCCCCGAGGACGTCCGCCAGCACGTCGAGGAGATCGCCCGCGGCGCGATCAAGGACATCGGCTACGAGCAGAAGGGCTTTTCCTGGAAAACCTGCGCGGTCGAGAACCTGCTGCACGAGCAGTCCTCCGACATCGCCATGGGCGTCGATGAAGGCGACAAGGGCGAGGAAGGCGCCGGCGACCAGGGCATCATGTTCGGCTACGCTTGCAACGAGACCGACGAGCTGATGCCGGCACCGATCCAGTTCTCGCACCGGATCCTGCGCCACATGGCAGAGGACCGGAAATCGGGCGCCCAGCCCAGGTTCGGCCCGGACGCGAAAAGCCAGGTGACCCTGGAATACCGCAACGGCCAGCCGGTGGGCCTGGACACGGTCGTGGTCTCGACCCAGCACATCGAGGGCGTCAGCCAGGACGAGGTGCGCCAGATGGTCAAGCCCTACATCGAGAAGGCCTTCCCGTCCGACTGGAAGCTGCCCGACGACAAGCTGATCGTGAATCCCACCGGCAACTTCGTGATCGGCGGCCCCGACGGCGACGCCGGGCTGACGGGACGCAAGATCATCGTGGACACCTACGGCGGCGCGGCCCCGCACGGCGGCGGCGCGTTCTCGGGCAAGGACCCGACGAAGGTCGACCGCTCGGCGGCCTATGTGGCGCGCTACCTTGCCAAGAACGTCGTGGCCGCCGGCCTGGCCGACAAGTGCCAGATCCAGCTGGCCTATGCCATCGGCGTTCCCGAGCCGGTCGCGCTCTATGTCGAGACGCTGGGCACCGGGCGCGTGGACGAGGACAAGCTGGCCCGGACCCTGCGCGAGATGGTGCGCTTGACTCCGCGCGGCATCCGCGAGCATCTGGACCTGCTCAAGCCGATCTATGCCCGCACCGCGGCCTACGGCCACTTCGGGCGCGCCCCCGCGGACGACGGCGGCTTCTCCTGGGAGAAGACGGACCTCGCCGACGAACTGGCCCGCGCCTTCGGCGCCACCGCCGCGGCCGAGTGAGCCGGACCACGACACGGAATTTCGAAAGGAAAGACACGAGATGAACAAACCCGAGACACCCACACCCGAGGACTGCGCGATCCGCGACATTTCCCTTTCGGCGTTTGGCCGTCGCGAGATTGCGATTGCGGAGACGGAGATGCCGGGTCTTATGGCGCTTCGCGCGGAGTACGGCGCGGCGCAGCCGCTGAAGGGCGCGCGGATTGCGGGCTCCTTGCACATGACGATCCAGACGGCGGTTCTGATCGAGACGCTTGTCGCGCTCGGGGCCGAGGTGCGCTGGGCGTCGTGCAACATCTTCTCGACGCAGGACCACGCGGCGGCGGCGATCGCGGAGGGCGGCACGCCGGTTTTCGCGGTCAAGGGCGAGAGCCTGGAGGAGTACTGGGACTACTGCGACCGGATCTTCCAGTTCGAGGGCGGCGCGAACATGATCCTCGACGACGGCGGTGACGCGACGATGTACGTTCTTCTCGGCGCGCGCGTCGAGGAGGGCGAGGATGCGCTGATCGCGGCGCCGACCTCCGAGGAGGAGGAGGCGCTGTTCGCGCAGATCCGCAAGCGGATGGCCGAAAGCCCCGGCTGGTTCGTGAAGCAGCGCCACGCGATCCGGGGCGTGAGCGAGGAGACGACGACGGGCGTGCACCGGCTTTACCAGATGATGGAGAAGGGTCACCTTCCGTTCCCGGCGTTCAACGTGAACGACAGCGTGACCAAGTCGAAGTTCGACAACAAGTACGGCTGCAAGGAGAGCCTGGTGGACGGCATCCGGCGGGCGACGGACACGATGATGGCCGGCAAGACGGCCGTTGTCTGCGGCTACGGCGACGTCGGCAAGGGCTCGGCGGCGAGCCTCGCGGGCGCGGGCGCGCGGGTGAAGGTGACCGAGGTCGACCCGATCTGCGCGCTGCAGGCGGCGATGGACGGCTTCGAGGTCGTGCGGCTCGAGGATGTGGTCGAGAGCGCGGACATCTTCATCACCACGACGGGCAACCGCGACGTGATCCGCATCGAGCACATGCGCGCGATGAAGGACATGGCGATCGTGGGCAACATCGGCCACTTCGACAACGAGATCCAGGTGGCGAACCTGAAGAACCACAAGTGGACGAACATCAAGGACCAGGTGGACATGATCGAGATGCCCACGGGCAACCGGATCATCCTTCTGTCGGAGGGCCGCCTGCTGAACCTCGGCAACGCCACGGGCCACCCCAGCTTCGTGATGTCGGCGAGCTTCACCAACCAGGTGCTGGCGCAGATCGAGCTGTGGACGAAGGGCGAGAGCTACGGCAACGAGGTCTACATCCTGCCCAAGCACCTCGACGAGAAGGTCGCCAAGCTCCACCTGGAAAAGATCGGCGTGCGCCTCACCGAGATGAGCCCCGATCAGGCCGATTACATCGGCGTCAAGCCAGAAGGCCCCTACAAACCCGAACACTACAGGTATTGAGGTCACGTCATGAGTGAACGCAAACCGCATATCGTGGGCGTGGGCAACGCGCTGGTGGACGTGGTCGTCTCGGTCGAGCCCGAGGTGATCGCGCGCCACGGGCTGACCCACGGCGGCATGCACCTCGTCGAGGCCGATGCCGCCCACGCCCTGTTCGAGGAGGTCGGCCCCGGCGTGCGCCAGTCCGGCGGGTCGGTGGCGAACTCCATCGCCCACCTTGCCGATCTCGGCCTGCCGGGCACCTACCTTGGCAAGACGGCCGGGGACGACCTCGGCCGCACCTTCGCCGAGGAGATGGGTGCGATGGGCATCACCGCCCCGGTTCCGGCCGCGGACGCGGCCGACGGCCCGGGTACGGGCCGTTGCGTGGTGCTGGTCACCCCCGACGGGGAACGCACCATGAGCACGCACCTGGGCGCCGCCCAGGCGCTCGCGCCGTCGGACATCCAGGCGGCCATGCCCGAAGCCTGCGACATCCTGTTCGTCGAGGGCTACGTCTGGGACGCGCCGCAAGGCGCGGCGGTGATCGAGACGGCGGCGCAGCAGGCCAGGGCGGCGGGTGCGCGCATCGCGCTCACGCCGTCGGACGCCGGCTGCGTGGAGCGCAACCGCGACGTGATGCTCAACTTCATCTCGCAGCACGCCGACATCCTGATCGGCAACCACGTCGAGATCGGGGCGCTGGCCGGCCAGACGGAAACCTCCGCCGCGCTCGACTGGGCGTTGTGCCAGGTGGGCATCGCCGCGGTGACCGAGCACGACAAGGGCTCGCTGGTGGCCGACGAAAGCGGCCGGCAGCACGTCGAGGCCGTGCCCATCGCCAAGGTGGTGGACACCACCGGCGCCGGCGACGCCTATGCCAGCGGCTTCCTCGGCGGCCTCGCACAGGGCAAGACGGTCGCCGAGGCCGGCCGCATGGGTGCCGAACTGGCGGCCCGCGTGCTGGGCCACTATGGCGCACGTGACGGCGCGGCGGCGCGGGCTATCTCGCTGCCCGCGGCCTGACGACCGTCGCACGCGCAACCGATTTCCCCGGGGCGGCCTTCGCCCCGGGCATCCCCAAATTTTCCGGAGAGTTTGCACATGAACGCCCCGCATCGACAGGAAGGTTTTTTCACCGAGTCTTTGTCGTCGCGCGACCCCGAGGTTTTCGGCGCGGTGTCGTCGGAGCTTGGTCGCCAGCGCGACGAGATCGAGCTGATCGCGAGCGAGAACATCGTTTCCGCGGCGGTTATGGAG
>NZ_PHNT01000040.1 GCF_002834145.1 Roseovarius salinarum
AGTGGCTTAACTTGGGGTATGGTACCCGCGGCCGGAGTTTTGCATTCCCGACGAAGGTGGTGTGGCCACCGTTGCTCCCAGCAAAATAAGGATATTGGCAGGTCGAGTCCCGGTCAACAGGCACCATGTGGTCTACGGTATGGTCTACGGTTCGCAGCGTGTGGCCCTGCTTCGGTTGGTATCTTCCGCAAGGCGGGCGGCTGGGCTGCCGGTAATGCCCAATGACCGCCGAGCCCCTTGCCGGCTGTCCCACTGTTGGCCCGTAGTGCCCCCCGAGGTACAGCGACCGGATCTTGCCCGGGGTCACCCCGTCCCTGGCCAGGTGAACCGGCCGCTGCATGGTGAGGGGGGACATGCCCCATGGGGGGACATCGCCGAGCGCCCGCATATGATCAGGCGCTCGGATACGCGACCCCTGAGGCTCCGGGGTCATCCGGTGAGGGTCGCCAGGTCGAGCTCCGGGTCGAACTCGTCGTCGTCGTCGTCGGAGGTGAAGACCGACGTGGCTTTCCGGATACCAGCACGGCCATTGCCGGATCCGACCAGGGTTTCTTCAAGCCCCATGTCCTCCAGCGCCGCTTGGAACGCAGCGGCATGACGGACGGTGCGACGGAAGTTGGAGGCGTCGTGGAGTCCCAGGGCTTCGCGGAGATCGCTGTAAAGCAGGACCCCCTCGGGATCGTCCCGGAAGACCCGGTCCACATGCGCCACCGCCTCGGCGACCCGGCCCTTCAGCTCCCGCCGTATGGGAGACCAGGTCTCGACATGGCATCCCGGGAAGATCCCGGGAAGCATCTGCGGAATGCCCGAAGCCCGACTCGCGACGATGTAGGCCGTACACGGGGCGCAGGCATCGCCCTGGAGACCGCGCACGGATCCCCGGCAGAGCGCCTGGAGGATCGCATGGGCATGCTCGCCCTGCCTGATCTCTTCCAGCCTGTCCGGTGTCACGGTCTCCTCCGGGTCCATCCCGCAGGCAAGGCGGGCCTGGGCTTCGTAGACGGGCTCGGGCAGGAACATCGTCCCGGCGAGGATGACGTTGCGGACGTGCGCGAAGCGATTCGTCCCATGGTGATCGCCCCAGTGCAGGACCCCGACCCGGTCATGCATCTCCGGGGGGAGACGGGCGAGCAACTCCTCCTTGAAGCGGCCCGACAGCCCGTTCTTGTGATGGACGACCAGCCAATCCTCCTCGGGCGCCTCCTTCTGCATGGTCCTGGCGATTCCCTGAAGAAGCGTCTCGCCATGCCGTCGGAACGATGCCTTGCCGCCACCGCGCTCCCAGACCCTGATCCGAAGATTGCCGTAGTCCTTGCGCACGGGTTTAAGGCGGACGAGGTCCCCTCTCTCCTGCTGCCACAGCCCGTAGCTGGTCCTGACCCGGCCGGAGGCATCGAGGATGACCATCGGGGCCAGATCATCGGGCAGGGTCTCCCGGTAGTCGAGCAGCATGGTCAGACCCAGGTTGCTCCTTCGCACCGGGACCGCCCGGCCAGCCAGGAACATCAGGTGGTCGGCGGCGGCGGGGACCGTGTCGCTTCCCTCCCGAGCCACCTGGTCAAGCGCCTCCGACATCCTGCCACCGCCCGGGCCGAAGACCTCCGGCACCTTGAAGAGACAGCCCTCGGGAGCATTCTTCAGCTGCTCGATCAGGGCTTCGATCTTGTCTGCGAGCCGCGCATCCTGTCGACGGCACGGTCCCAGCAAGGCTCCCAGGTCATCCGTCGAAAGCAGGACGGGCGAGCCGGGCTGAAGGCTCTCGTCCCAGACACGGACAGCGCGGGGACGACCCTGGTACCGGAAGATCCCGACCTCCTCGAAGCGACGATCCCGACAGGTCTGCTCCACCATCTGCTGCGTGGTAAGCAGGACCCGGGCCTCGGCCGGGGTCACATGAGTGGAGTGGTTGAGCTCGACATCCGAGGTGTGGATTGCCACCGTATGTCGGTGATCATGCAGCTTGTCCCGGAAGAGACGAACCTCCTCCAGGCGCGACAGGCAGATCAGGATGGCCACGTCGTCGTGGCGGGAAGACCCCAGGAGGCGATGGATGAAGTGGATCAGCAACGTGGTCTTGCCGACGCCGGGATCGAGACTGGAGAGGTAGAACCGAGGGGAGAGGGCCTCCTCGGCCATGGCCTCCAGGTGCTCGGCGAGTTTGCGAAGACCACTTTCCATACTCTGTGAGAGGCGGTTCCCGTACCGGGTCATAGTGTTATTGAACGCCGCTATGGTCGTAGCAGCTACAGTCGTATCGGAGAGGAACTCACTCCAGGGGGGTATGGTCCTGATACAGGAGGTCTTATCCAGATCGTTACCCCCTTGAGGCGATATCGAACTAACAGGCGTAAGCCCGTCACCCGTAATCGATGACGTCGTCATGGGAATATCCTTCGATTGTCTGCAGATGGATCCATAGATCCCGACATCACCGCGACCCGATCCTGAACTGATGCGATGATGAAGGTCTATGGAATGGTGGGTCTTAATCCCTCAGAGGGTCTCCCACACCGCAGGGTCGCCCACACTTCCGGGTCTGAACCTCCAGAGGTCGCAACAGCCAATCCAGAGAGGGGCTCTGGTTGCGCTCACGTCTCTCTGCGCAAGGCGTTCGTGGCCACATACGACGGACGCGATGTGCTCGCCGAGTTCCACGAGCAGATCCTGCGTCAGGTCGAACCGGAGCAGCAGCAGGAGATCCCCGAGGTTCCGTCCAAGGGCGATCTGTAAGCGCCCGGTTCCGACCGCCTGCCAGTGATCGGTCCGATTGGTTAAGCGACGTCGTTATTGACGTCGTTAACGACGTCGTCTGCGGCGGAGGTGCTGGTGCG
>NZ_PHNT01000041.1 GCF_002834145.1 Roseovarius salinarum
CCGCCGCAAGAAGTGGAGGAGGCGTTCTACGCACAGATGAACACCCTTGAAAAAGCCGCGTAGGTTTTGAACAAAGAAGCCTCTCGGAAACCCGGGGCGGTTCAGACCGATCACTGGCAGGCGGTCGGAACCGGGCGCTTACCGTAGAGCCGCCTCAGCTTCTTCTGGTTCACCTGCCAGCCCTGCCGTTCCAGCATCACATGCACGCGTCGATAGCCGAACCGACGGCGCTCAGCCGCCACGGCCTTCATCGCATTGCGCAGATCGGCATCGTCCGGTCGCACGCTGCGATACCGCACGCTCGATCGGTCAACGCCGAGGACAGAACACGCCCGCCGCTGGCTCACCTCGTGCTCTTTGCACAGATGCGCCACAGCTTCTCGCTTCGCGCCGGGCGTTACCACTTTCGCGAGGCGACATCCTTCAACATCGCAATGTCCAGCATCTGCTCGGCGAGCAGCTTCTTCAGCTTCGCGTTCTCGTCCTCCAGCGCCTTAAGCCTCCTGGCATCCGACACCTCCAGCCCGCCGAACTTCGCTTTCCATTTGTAGAACGTCGCCGAGCTGATCCCATGCTCCCGGCACACGTCCGCCTTTGCCACGCCACTCTCCTGTTGCTTCAGGATCGCGATGATCTGTTCTTCGCTGAAACGTGATCTCTTCATTCTGTCCGTCTCCTTCGTTGGGACGGACCCTACCTCAAAATCGAGGAGGAAACGGGTCTCAGGTCACAGGTAAGACTGTATGCTCGTCGCGCCTGTTTTCGGAGGGCCGATATTCAGGAGCAGCTTCGTGGTCCGTCCCGGCGGTCCGGTTTATAGGAATTTGCCGAAAACCTTGTAGTCGACTGCGTAGAATTCGCGGATCGACGCGATCTCGCTCTCGGTCAGGTCCTCGAGCTTCAGTTTTGGCCCGCCGGTCTGGAATCGGCCCAAACCGAAGCTGACCTTGAATCGCTCTTGCATGAGCGCCTCGAACTCCGACAGTGTTTCCATGTTGAATATGCGTGCGTAATACGACGGATCCTCTCCGAGCGACGATACCAGCGTGCGGCTGTGCCAGCGGATGCTTTGCACATGCCTCCGGTAATTTCTGAAGTCGCGCACGAAGGTGTGGATGTCCGGATCAGGCACCAGTCCTTCGGCAAGCGCCTCTTCGGGTAGATGCTTTTCGGAAAGCTGTTTGTAGAAAACGACACGGTTACTGTAGCAACTGAGAAAACGAGCGACCGGATCGCGCACCACCGCATACCGGTCGCATAGTTCAAGCCGTTTCATCGGCAGGTCCGTGAACAGCTTGCCAGGGTACAGGTTGTGCACGTCTCGCTTTTTCTCGTTCGCGACGAAGGGTTCGAACGACCGGCCATTTTCGACCTCGAAAAGGAAGTGCTTGATCGATGTACACGCGACTTTCGGCACGGAGATGTAGGCGAAATCTGCTTTCGCGAGGATGGCGGTCACACTCGGCTCCTTACGCGCAGAGAATATTCATAGGCATCGCCCGGTCAGCAGATCCGGCATCGCAACGTTCTCTGTGGCCACATGCTAGGAACGAGCGGTTTTGTCAAGCTTCGTGAAAGCACCGGATCGCAACCTCCCGTCAAGCATGTTCCATGCCGGCGCTTTACCTTTTATTTCAGCTGTTTTAACCAAACACATGAGGGAATCTGGATAGAACGAATGGTGAACGTTGTGAACGACCGGAGCGCTAATGCCGACCATCGGATGGTTGCCGTTCTGTCGAGGGACGAGATGACCAGTCCCGTGTTCCACGCGCTTTATGAAGATATGCTGCGCCGCGCCAAAAGGCGCGGCGACCTCACCGCCGACCGGCAGGCCCGGGAAACACTGTTCGGGCGCGGGCGTGACAAACGTTGACACCGAGTCCGCATTTGTCGCACGACCCGCGGGTGTTGGGTAAACCACACGCTTCAAGACACTGAATTCCGGGTGAATGACTTCCATGCGCTGTATCCTCCACATCGGCCCGCCCAAGACCGGCAGCACGTCAATCCAGAGGTTCATCCGGCGTAATCGCGCTGACCTCGACGCAGCCGGGTTCTACCTGCCAAAGACCCGCGCAACCAACATGCGCGAGATTCGGATCGCGGCCGACGCGGATCATGACCATCGGCCAGACGTGGCCGGAAAAAGCGACCTGACGGACAGCTCGGGCTGACATACGAGAACTATGAACGCCGGCAGTGAGCTTCCCCGAAATTCCGACACTGACACAAGCTACGAATTGCAGTCTGCTGATCTTCGAGGAGAAGGAGATCAGAGATGTGGAAACGCAAGCAGCACGCGCCCGAGTTCAAGGCGAAGCTCGCGCTGGAAGCCCTGAAGGGCGAGGAGACGGCGGCCGTGAACCGCCCCGGGTTTCCGAGAGGCTTCTTTGTTCAAAACCTACGCGGCTTTTTCAAGGGTGTTCATCTGTGCGTAGAACGCCTCCTCCACTTCTTGCGGCG
>NZ_PHNT01000042.1 GCF_002834145.1 Roseovarius salinarum
CGCCGCAAGAAGTGGAGGAGGCGTTCTACGCACAGATGAACACCCTTGAAAAAGCCGCGTAGGTTTTGAACAAAGAAGCCTCTCGGAAACCCGGGGCGGTTCAGCTTGCCGGCCTCGAGGAATTCCTTCGACCACGTGTAGTACAGGCTCTCACTGATCCCCTCGCGGCGGCACAGCGCGGCGATGCTGTCCTCACCACGCAGGCCAGCCAACACGATCCTGATCTTCTCTTCGGCCGAGTACTGTTTGCGTGTCTTGCGCTTGATCCCTTTGACCAGCTTGTCAGCCGCGTCCTTCGATGTTCCGGATTTCTTGTTCATCTTTGCTCCTTGGTGGCTGCGATGAACCAGAAATCCTCCGTTACGAAAACCTCAAATCTGTTCCACAGGTGCTGACGTCAGACAATGCTGGGGCATGAGACCATTGCGTTGCGCGACTTCCCGGACCGTCACACCATCGGCCAGAGTCTCCGCGACCAGCCGCGCCTTAACGGCGTCAGGCCAGCGGCGTCGTCCATTCGGCCCGGAGACCACCTCCATAACGGGACCGGCCTCCAAATGGTGCTCCGAATGGATGCCCATCGTTCACCTCCAAAACAACGTTTGGGGCGTCCTTACAGATCGTGAAGCACGATGGGAGATGGGGTGCTCGCAGCGGTTACCTTCCTGAAAATACCACCGCCTGATCTTCGAAATCGTCTCCAAAACCAGCATCCCAAAAGCCGCCCCCGAATTGCCTCGGAAGCATCATGGACCACCACATCAGGGGGGTTGGACGCCGATCACCCCGATGCCGATCACCCCGAGAAGGGGTCCTTTTTGCACGCCGGTTCACATGTTTCCGGCAAAGGTCGGCGCACTTCGCCGTCAGCGGTTAAGGACTTCGTTGTGGTGTCGTCGCATCAGCATGAGGCCGACGGCATTGAGGATCAGCGCGAAGGACAGCACGTAGATCGTCGAGAGGTAATCTGCCTCGTACATCGGGAAGAACCCCGTGCGCATCATCCCGGTGACATGCGCCAGCGGATTGTACCACAGCACGGCCTGCGCCATCGGCGGCAGATCCTCGTAGATGTAGATGACCGCGGAAGCGAGCATCAGCGGGCGGGTCGCGATGCTCCAAGCGTTCTGCCACACTGGGAAGAAGGCGAAGAGCACGCAGTTCGTGAGGCCCACGCCGGTTCCCAGTAGCAGGGCCAGTGTCATGGCGACGATCATCGGCTCGAAGTCGAGCACGGCGACCGTGTCGTTCAGCACCAAGATCCCCGTCATGATAATGTAGGCGACCAGCAAGCCCGTCAGGGCGTTGAGCGCCACGCGCGCGATGACGGCGTCAAGCCAGATGACGATCGGGTATTTCAGCAGTTGCTTGGAAAAGTTGATCGCGGCGCCTGCGAACCGCTGGATGTTGGAATAGAAGATGAACGGAATGTATGCCGCCGAGTAGAACAGGATGAAGCTGTTGCCCAGCGAGGGTGAGCGCAACACAAGCGAGAACGCAAAGGACAGCACGATGATCATGCCCATCGGCTCCAGCACGGCCCACATGTAGCCACCCGGCGACTTGCCGTAGCGCGCCGACATCTCGCGCAGCATGAGCGCGAAGATCGTGCGCGTCCGCACCCAGAGGAGGTTGTCGGGCCCGCGGGTCTCCAGCGGCTGGGGAATGTGTTCGTCGTCGGCGGTGTCTGACAAGGAAACGCCACGCGTCTGGTGTTTGCGAAATCTACTCTGCACAGTTGCACGAGCATGTTCAACGGCAAATTAAGCTAATGGTTACCTGCCACTGAACTGAGCTTCCCCGAAATTCCGACACTGACACAAGCTACGAATTGCAGTCTGCTGATCTTCGAGGAGAAGGAGATCAGAGATGTGGAAACGCAAGCAGCACGCGCCCGAGTTCAAGGCGAAGCTCGCGCTGGAAGCCCTGAAGGGCGAGGAGACGGCGGCCGAGCTGGCGAGCCGGTTCGGAGTGCATCCGACGATGATCCATCAATGGAAGCGAGCTGAACCGCCCCGGGTTTCCGAGAGGCTTCTTTGTTCAAAACCTACGCGGCTTTTTCAAGGGTGTTCATCTGTGCGTAGAACGCCTCCTCCACTTCTTGCGGCG
>NZ_PHNT01000043.1 GCF_002834145.1 Roseovarius salinarum
ACCCCGCATTATTCACCGCGCGCCCCCTCGCGGCGCCGAGACGGGTTACGCAGGCGGCATCGAAGGTGTGAGCGGGTAGCGAAGACTGCACGGTTGTGGTCTCTGCAGCCCAAGGTTGTCTGATAATGGGTCTTCAAAGCTTTCGGGCGTGGATCAGGCTCGTCGTGGGCACGCCGACAGTGCGCCCATGGACGCCTTCAGTCGGCCGACGCTTCCGAAGCTGGGCAATGCGTCACGGGCTGGCGCCGCGCACCATCTGGATCTGCGGCCATATGGCCGCCCAGAACGGTGCGACGGCCCGGGCGAGGATCAGGGTCGCACGGCGGGCGGAGATGACGAGGCGGGCGCCGCCACGGAGCACACGTTCACGCAGGCGGCGCAGACTCCAGGGGGACCCGGTTGCGCGGGCCATGGCACGGCGGGCGACGTGCATGACCTGGTAGGCCAGCATGGCGGTCAGAAGGCGCACCTCGTTGCAGGCGAAGGCATCGATCGCCGGCGCCGCGGTCCTTGGCGTCTTTCCGCGGACATGGGATTTCGTGCGATTGGTCGAGGACAAGGCGGGGTCCAGGACGTCCATCAGCTCGCCCATGTGCCCCTCGGCCTTGCCGCGCCGGCGATAATATTCCAGCAGCGTCTCGCCGTTCATCTGGAAGCGCGAGATCGAGGTGACGAGGAAGAACCGGTCGAGCAGCAAATCGTCGGGCCGTTCCTTGACCACGAGAACCACGCGGCGGGGCGCGTCCCAACTCGAGGCCTGATGTTCGAGCTCGTGCGTCCACATCCGTGGTTCCGCCGGCGGTCGTCCGGGCGGGCGCTTCATGTACGGCGCCGCCAGCCGATCCAGCGCGGCGTTGGCGCGCAAGCGGGCCACGAAGTGGACGCCCCGGTCATCGAGCCCGGCCAAGAGCTGACCGGACGGGAACCCGGCGTCGATGCGAACATGGGTGATCTTGCACAGGCTGGCCTCGGCACGATCGACCACATCGAGGATTACATCCAGCGCGCCGTTCGCGGTTCCGACGTTCCCGGGCCGGAGGCGGGCGTCCAGCATGTCGCCGGTTTCGGCGATAGAGGTGATGAGCGGATGGTAGATCCGGGCCGCGTAGTGGCCGTTCCACGCCGCCTTGGGCTGGTGACCGTGAACCTCGACCGGCAGGCTGTCCACGTCGAGCGTGACGCGGGTATGCCGCTCCCCGCCATTCTCGGCCCGCAGGTTGCGGCCAGCCAGTTCGAGCGCCGCCTCGCGCAGGACCTTGAGGTTTTCGGGCCGGGCCAGCATCGCAGCGCAGCGTGACAAGGTGGGCTGCGACGGCAGGCCCGGCGCTTGCGTCAGCGGCGTCAGCCCGGCTGAAGAACTGGCGGCAAGACACATAGCCGGATCATGCCGCAGCGCATCGGCGTCGCCGTGGTCCTGCCAACCCTGGGCAACCAACAGCACCATCGCCCGAAGCAAGGAAGGCAGATCGTGCACGACATCGGCCTGGCGGCGTTCATCCTTCATCTGCGCCGCCATCCACGGGATGATCCTGGTCGCGTCGAGCACCTCGCGCAGCAGCACGGCACCGGGATCGCCGGTCAGCCGTTCAGAGCGGGTTTCGATGGTCAGAGAGCGGTTGAACCCGGCCGCGACCGGCCGTAGCGTTTCACCCATGCGTGCGTCCGTGGCTGTCGGCGGATTTTTTCAACACCCTGATTCTACGGCACTTTCGGGCGCACGCAACCTCATCAGCCCGATTTCGGTGAATAAGCCGGGCTAAGCGAGTTGCTCATGGCC
>NZ_PHNT01000044.1 GCF_002834145.1 Roseovarius salinarum
TGAACCGCCCCGGGTTTCCGAGAGGGTAAAACTCTCAGAGGATGACCGTTATGGAATCGAAGAAGAAGCACACCCCGACATACACGGCCGAGTTCCGCGAGCGCGGCGTTCGTCTGTATCGCGAACACCGGTCCGATTACAGCAGCGACAACGCCGCTTACCGGGCAGTCGCCTCGAAGCTTGGCTGCTCCCACGACACTTTGCGGGCCTGGTGCTTGCAGGCGGCACGAGATGCTGGTGAGCGCGCTGGTCTGACCACGGACGAGCGGGCGCGGCTCAAGGAGCTGGAGCGCGAGAACCGGGAACTGCGCACGGCCAACGAGATCCTGAAGAAGGCGTCGGCCTATTTTGCCCAGGCGGAGCTCGACCGCCCGTTCCGCAAATGATCGCCTTCATCGAGAAGCATCGTGGAGTTTTCGGGGTCGAGCCGATCTGCCGTGTTCTGCCGATCGCCCCGGCAACCTTTCACCGTCATGCCGCCATCGCCCGCAATCTCGAGCTGGCCTCGGACCGTGCCCGGCAGGACGTGCAGGATTTCGAGAAGATCAAGGCAGCCCACGGCAAGAGCCGGGGGCGCTACGGTGCCCGCAAGGTCTGGCATCAGCTTCGGCGTGACGGGCACGACATCGCGCGTTGCACCGTGGAGCGGCTCATGCATCTTCACGGATTACAAGGGGTTGTGCGAGGTCAGAAGAAGACGACCATCCCCGATCCAGCGCAGCCTTGCCCGGATGACAAGGTCAACCGGCAGTTCGTGGCGGCCATGCCCAATCAGCTCTGGGTGTCGGACTTCACCTATGTGTCGACATGGGCGGGAATGGTCTACGTGGCCTTCATCATCGATGTCTTCGCCCGAAAGATCGTGGGCTGGCGCGTTTCGACATCGATGACCACGGGCTTCGTGTTGGACGCCCTGAACCAGGCGATCTGCCAGCGGTGCCCAACAGGCGGCGGGTTGATCCATCACTCCGACCGCGGCAGCCAGTATCTGTCAATCCGCTACACCGAGCGCCTGGCGGATGCAGGCATCGACACCTCGGTGGGCAGCGTGGGCGACAGCTATGACAACGCCATGGCCGAGAGCATCATCGGCCTGTTCAAGACCGAGGTCATCAACTTCCTCGGCCCGTGGAAATCCATGGCACAAGTCGAGTGGGAGACCCTGCACTGGGTCAGCTGGTATAACAACGAGCGGCTACACAGCGCCATCGGTCATAGGCCGCCGCAAGAAGTGGAGGAGGCGTTCTACGCACAGATGAACACCCTTGAAAAAGCCGCGTAGGTTTTGAACAAAGAAGCCTCTCGGAAACCCGGGGCGGTTCA
>NZ_PHNT01000045.1 GCF_002834145.1 Roseovarius salinarum
GCGCTTGGTTTTTCGGGATCTTTCTCAGAGGCCGGGGTAGAGGGGGAAGCGGGCGCAGAGCTCGGCGACCTCGGCGCGCACCGCGTCCTCGACCGCGGGGTTGGGGTCGCCGCCGGTCTCGGCCAGCCCGTCGACGACGCGGGTGATCCACGTGCCGATGCGGCGGAACTCGGCCTCGCCGAAGCCGCGGGTGGTCCCCGCCGGGGTGCCCAGCCGGATGCCGCTGGTGACCGTGGGTTTTTCCGGGTCGAAGGGCACGCCGTTCTTGTTGCAGGTGATGTGCGCGCGCCCCAGCGCGGCCTCGGTCGCCTTGCCGGTCACGCCCTTGGGCCGCAGGTCCACCAGGGCGACGTGGGTGTCGGTGCCGCCCGTCACGATGTCCAGCCCGCCCCGCATCAGCTGCTCCGACAGCGCCCGCGCGTTGGCGACGACCTGCGCCGCGTAGGCCCTGAACTCCGGCCGCAGCGCCTCGCCGAAGGCCACCGCCTTGGCCGCGATCACGTGCATCAGCGGCCCGCCCTGCAGCCCGGGGAAGATGGCCGAGTTGAATTTCTTCGCCAGGCCCTCGTCGTCGGTCAGGATCATGCCGCCGCGCGGGCCGCGCAGCGTCTTGTGCGTGGTCGTGGTGGCCACATGCGCGTGCGGGAACGGCGAGGGGTGTTCGCCGGCGGCCACCAGACCGGCGAAATGCGCCATGTCCACGTGCAGCCAGGCGCCCACCCCGTCGGCGATCTCGCGGAAGCGGGCGAAGTCGATCTGCCGCGGGATCGCGCTGCCGCCGGCGATGATGAGCTTCGGCCGGTGCTCGGCCGCCAGCGCCGCGACCTGGTCGTAGTCGATGCGGTTGTCGTCGCGCCGCACGCCGTACTGCACCGCGTTGAACCACTTGCCCGACATGTTGGGCGCCGCGCCGTGCGTCAGGTGACCGCCCGCGTCAAGGCTCATCCCCAGGATCGTGTCGCCCGGCTGCAGAAGCGCGAGGTTGACCGCCTGGTTGGCCTGGCTGCCCGAGTTGGGCTGAACGTTCGCGAAGCCGCAGCCGAAAAGCTCGCAGGCCCGCGCGATCGCCAGAGTCTCGGCAACGTCGACGTGCTGGCAGCCGCCGTAGTAGCGCCGCCCGGGATACCCTTCCGCGTACTTGTTCGTCAGAACGCTGCCCTGCGCCTCCATAACCGCCGCGGAAACGATGTTCTCGCTCGCGATCAGCTCGATCTCGTCGCGCTGGCGACCAAGCTCCGACGACACCGCGCCGAAAACCTCGGGGTCGCGCGACGACAAAGACTCGGTGAAAAAACCTTCCTGTCGATGCGGGGCGTTC
>NZ_PHNT01000046.1 GCF_002834145.1 Roseovarius salinarum
TTGGCGGCAGGCCACCCGCGGTGGTCTACTGGCACGAAAATGAAATCAACCAACCCGATGAACAGGTACAACGAGTAGCTTAAATGACGCCAAATCCTGTCCAAGAGATGGGGAGTTGCTCAGTAGAGATACCCGAGATCGAACAGGTCACGCTTCGTCTGGTGGGTGTTCACGCCTTCCATATGATGGTGCAGCGTGCGCCTCGACCTCAGTGACCATGTCGGACACCACGTCCAACTTGCTTCTGCTTGTCATCGAGCTTCTTCTTAAGCATCTCCAGCGCCTTGACGGCCAGAGCGTCAACGTCTTCCTCGGTTTCGACGTTCTCTTCGTCCCGGACGTAGCCGCCGTCCTTGCGGATCGCGGGAAGCACGGTGCCGACGACCCAATCCTCGAATGCCTCAGCCGCCGGGAGATGGGACCGCATGACCAATCGGTAGACATCCGCTCGGGGATGATGGTTACTGCCTGAGTACCGCCAGCAGCAGGGAGTCGGTGTTTTACCGACCCCTTGCAATGCGCGGTGATAGCATCGGCAGGGCGGTTGTACTTGAGAACTTGCGCAACATCCTTGGCGACGAACCAAGGCTCGCCGTCGATCTCGATCATTCGGACGTTTTTGCCGTGGAAGTCGAAGAGTGTCAGTTCGTTGTTTGCCATAGGTAGTTTCCTTTCCAGTTGTCGGAGAAAGGCAGGGAAGACCCAGACGATTATCCAGGCCACCTTGCATAGGGTCAGGCGAGAAGAAGTCGCTCTCCATAACCTCGTTGATGTCCAGATCGCCGTAACCGCTCGGTTTGAACCGCCTTGCAGCCTCAGGCGGCGGCGTTTTCGCGGGTGGCCTCCGTGGTCGGCGTCCAGTTCCACGGCAGGAGCTCGTCGAGGCGGTTGATCTTGTGATCGTGGATGCGGTCAAGGACATCGGCCAGGTAGGCTTGCGGGTCGAGGTCGTTCATCTTGGCCGTCTCGATGAGCGTCATGGCGCGG
>NZ_PHNT01000047.1 GCF_002834145.1 Roseovarius salinarum
GCGCTCGCGGAACTCGGCCGTGTATGTCGGGGTGTGCTTCTTCTTCGATTCCATAACGGTCATCCTCTGAGAGTTTTACCCTCTCGGAAACCCGGGGCGGTTCAGCTGTCCATCGGCCAGCAGTGCAAGCTGCTGTCGATCGCGCGCTCGTCCTTCTACTACACCTCCAAGGGCGAGACCGCGCAGAACCTCGATCTGATGCGGCGGATCGACGAGCAGTTCCTGGAAACGCCTTTCTTCGGTGTCCGGCAGATGACCTGACATCTGCGCAACGACGGGCACCTGGTGAACGAGAAACGGATACGTCGGCTGATGCGCCTTATGGGACTGATGCCGATCTACCAGAAGCCCAATACAAGCAGGCCGGCAAAAGGGGCACAAGACCTGTCCCTGTCTGCCGAGAGGTCTGCGCGTGGATCGTCCGAACCAGGTCTGGTGCTCGGACATCACCTGCCTGCCGATGCGGCGCGGGTTCCTATACTCGTCGCGGTCATGGACTGGCATACCCGGAAAGTCCTTGCCTGGTGCATCTCGAACGCGCTGGAGGCCGAGTTCTGCGTCGAGGCACCGAACGAGGCCATCCACAAGTTCGGCCCGCCCGGGAACATGAACACCGATCAGGGCTGCCAGTTAACGTCCTTCGCCTGGACGGGTCGCTTGCGCCGGACCGGGGTGCGCATCTCGATGGACGGAAAGGGGCGTTTCCTCAACAACATCCCCATCGAGCGGCTGTGGCGGACCCTTAAATACGAGTGCGTCTATCTGCATGCTTGGGAGACCGGTTCGGAGGCGAGCGCCGGCATCCGGAAATGGATGACCTTCTACAACCAACAGCGCCCGCACTCAGCCCTTGGCGGCAGGCCACCCGCGGTGGTCTACTGGCACGAAAATGAAATCAACCAACCCGATGAACAGGTACAACGAGTAGCTTAAATGACGCCAAATCCTGTCCAAGAGATGGGGAGTTGCTCA
>NZ_PHNT01000048.1 GCF_002834145.1 Roseovarius salinarum
CTGATCTTGCCCCCGTTTCGCCGGACACTCAGGCGGTTGCGGTTTGAGCTGCGATGAACTCGCGGGGCGAGCGCCATTTCAGCCCTGAGTGCGGATGGTTCTCGTTGTAATCCTCGAACCAGCCATCGATCAATCCGAGCGCGGTCTCCGCGTCCGGCAAAGGTGTCACGCGCACGTAGTCGCGCTTGAGCGTGTTCACGAAGGCCTCGGACAGGCCATTGCTCTGCGGGCTCCTTACCGGGGTGAAGCAGGGGCGCAGACCAAGCTGCCGGGCAAAGATACGTGTGTCCTTCGCCGTGTAGGGCGCGCCGTTGTCGGTGAGCACCTCGACTGGGTGTGGCGCCTGGCAATCACCGAATCGCCTCTCCACCGCCTCGAGCATCATGTCGCGGATGTCCGATCCGCTGATGCCGGCATTCACCACCACGCGCCAGGCGATGACCTCGCGATCATGCGCATCGATGATGAAGGCGCCACGCATCACGGCACCGTTCCAGCATGTGAACTCGAAGCCGTCGGAGCACCAGCGCAGGTTCGAGCGCATGACGACCACCTTGCCGTCATGGGTCTGCTCCGGACGCTCCGTGTATTTGCGTGCCAGCAGCAGGTTGTGCACCTTCATGATCCGGTAGACCCGTTTGTGATTGGCCGGTGCCAGGCCATCGGCGCGCAGCTTTCGATTCAGCACCGCCGTGACCCGCCGGTAGCCGTAGGTCGGGCGCTTCGCGACCAGCCGCTCGATCAACGGCAGAAGCGCCGCGTCTTGCGCTTTATGATAGCGCCGACGCGGCTTGGTCTTGCCGCTCACCCGCTCGTGCAGGTTCGAGCGCGAGACCCCGAGCGTGTCCGCCACGGCCTTCATCGGGAACCCTCCGTCTTCAGCGACC
>NZ_PHNT01000049.1 GCF_002834145.1 Roseovarius salinarum
GCTCGCGGAACTCGGCCGTGTATGTCGGGGTGTGCTTCTTCTTCGATTCCATAACGGTCATCCTCTGAGAGTTTTACCCTCTCGGAAACCCGGGGCGGTTCACTTCTGCGCTTTTGCCCGGCCAGTCGAAATTCTCGACGGCCCAATGGACGAAGACGCGTTTGAAAGCCTTGGTTTTGGTCAGACCGATTGACCCGTGCTCTCGCGCATATTGCAGGATCAGGAGAGCGGCCCGAAGCAGCGGAGAATGCGCGAGGTCGGGATGGTCATCGGCGAGAGTACGAAATTCGATCATGCCAGGATGCTGTCACATCCCGTGCTGCAGTTCCATGATGTCCGCACAGTATGAATTCACTACCCCCGAGATTGTGTGCCTGCACCGAATGGCCGGTCTGTCGGGCTGCGGCGCAGCATCGCAATGGCATGATGAACGGCAGGTAATGAGATGTGTCGGCTGCTTTCCCACCATTGGGTTAGCCTTAACCGGGATCAACCGTGCAAAATGGAGAAGCAGCCATGTGTGCAAAGAAGACAGGAAGCTTCAAAGACCTCGTCGTCGTCGGGATCGACATCGGGAAGGATACGTTTCACCAGGTCGGGTTCGGCTGGTCCGGTCAACTGGTCATGCGCAAGCAGATCAAGCGCTCGGCCCTGAATGCCACTTTTGAGCAATTCCCACGCTGCATCGTGGGAATGGAGGCTTGCCTCAACCGCAATCGCTTGACCCTCAGGTCTTCTCCGCTTTGAACCGCCCCGGGTTTCCGAGAGGCTTCTTTGTTCAAAACCTACGCGGCTTTTTCAAGGGTGTTCATCTGTGCGTAGAACGCCTCCTCCACTTCTTGCGGCGGC
>NZ_PHNT01000005.1 GCF_002834145.1 Roseovarius salinarum
CGAACCGTAGACCATACCGTAGACCACATGGTGCCTGTTGACCGGGACTCGACCTGCCAATATCCTTATTTTGCTGGGAGCAACGGTGGCCACACCACCTTCGTCGGGAATGCAAAACTCCGGCCGCGGGTACCACATCGTCAGGCGCGCCAGCGCGCCGGTGCGCGCGCTGCCCCAGCGGAGAGCAGATTGACAGCCGGGGGGCGCTTGGCTACAGGGCAGGAGAACGTTCCGGCTCACCGAGCGCGCGCGCGTGGCGGGGCGGACGGCACACCCCGATTGCAACGCGCCGCACCGCCAGACCAGGAACGAGCATGCCGTCAGCCGCGCCGCACGAGACGACGACCCTCAGGCAGAGCCTAACAGGCGAACTCGCCCGGAACGTCATCGTTTCCGACACCTGCCGGTGCGTCTATGTCAGCACGCCGAAGGTCGCCTCGAGTTCCGTCAAGCTGGCCCTTCTGCGCGCGGAGCGCGAACTGAGCGAGGTGAGCGAGCGGAAAATCCACGACATGGCGCGCCGTCATTTCAAGCGACCCGCGCGCGAGATCGCGGAGATCCTGCGCGACGACCGTTATTACCGCTTCTGCATCGTCCGCCACCCGGTGGACCGCTTCGTGTCCGGCTTCCGCAACAAGCTCAAGCGCCGGGATTACCGTGCGGAGGTGCTGCGCCAGCTAGGCGAAACGAAAGACCGGCCCGTGTCCATTGAGGAATTCGTGGACGTCGTGACCCAGCAGCCCGACGCGGAGCGCAACCGGCACTGGCGCTCGCAGACCGGGCTTCTTCATCCGGGGTTGTTCAACTACCACACCGTGGCCAAGATCGAGCGGTTGTCCGAGGACTGGAGCGGCATCGCCGACCGGCTGGGCCTGCCGTGCAGTCTGCCGCGTGTCAACGCCTCCGGGGGGAAGGCCAAGGCGGTCACGATCTCCCCGCGCCTGCGCGACCGGATCGCCCAAATCTATCAAGAGGACATGACCGCATTCGGCTATGACCTGGCCGACGCAAGCTACTGACGGACCCCGTCCAGCCCGGCGCGGCCGCCGGATTTCCAGCCCGGCGCGGCCGCCGGATTTGATCCTTTTTCTTCGCGAAATGTCGACAAGCGCCAGCGCGCTGGCTAGTGAACCCTGAAAACCTGAAGCCTGCCCGGAGCGAAACCAGCATGAAACCCAATTTCCTTTTCGTCGGCCTCGGCAAGACCGGCTCGAGCCTGATGCACAGGGTCATCAAGCGGCACCCGCGAATATTTCTTTCGTCGCGGCGCAAGGAACTGGATTTTTTCAAGCTCGACGCGAATTACGCTCGCGGCGAAGCGTTCTACGACGAGATGTTCGACGGCTACGACGGCGAGGAATGGGTGGGCGACATAAGCCCCTCCTATTACGGCAAGGCCCTGCATACCGACCGCATCCTTGAATTCTATGACGGCAAGCCGCCAAAGATCATCCTGTCCGTTCGCCACCCGCTATCGCAGTTCTATTCGCGTTACATGCAGGTGCTCAAGATCGGCAATTACCTTGGCAATGACTACATTCCGCAATCATTTTCCGAAGAATTCGCGCGCGGCGTCTATTTCCGCAACCCCCGTGAACGCATCAAGGACCTGGTGGAGCGTCTGGGGGGGCCGGAGAACATCCTGCTGTTGGTCTACGAGGACGACTTCGCCGGCAACTACCTGTTCGAACAGAAGGTGTATGACTTCCTCGGCATCGAATCCGATAAATCCTATTACGATCCAAAGGGGGATGTTTCGGTCAATTCCGGGCTCGTCCCGCGGATAATCCAGCCCCGCCCGGAGGACTGGGAACTCGAGATTTCCGGGAACACCTACCATATCCCGGCCAACCGAGCCTATTTCTGTTCGACCAAGAAGCGGTCCCATTCCTACGGCCCCGACGACCGGGAATACGACACGATCTCGCGTCTGGGCCACCGGCAAGCCCACTGGCTGACCCCGCCCGACGCCGAGTTGCGCGACCGGATCCAGGAAGAACATGCCCGCCCGATTCGCGAGCACCTCGAGAGCACGTTCGGCGTCGATCTGTCCAGTTGGGACAACGTGCACCTCAACGACTACGAGGTCGTCCTGCCCAGCCACATCAACTGAACCCGGTCGGCGGGCGGGCTCACGCCGTCCGCGACAGGATCCGGCGCAGTTTGCGCACGCCGCGCCGGGCCAGCGACGGCGCGGGACGGGCTGGCGGAACACCGGGCGCGGGCGGCGCCGGCGGTTCGCCGCCGGGCCAGGCCTCGATCCCCTTTTTCGAGAATATGCGCGTGTAGGCCCCCTTCACGCCGGTCAGCTTGATCACGCGCTCCATCCGGTCGTCCTCGGTTCCCGCGAGCAGTTTCACGAAGCGCGTTTCGCGGGCCCGGGGCTCAAGGCTGCGGGGGATGGGCCAGGCGGCGAAGACGACCCCGCCGCGGCGCTGCATCGGGAAGCGGTCGATCTCCTCGCCGTCCACGACCACCGTCAGATCCACGTCGGCCTCGCCCGGTGCCGGTATCGCCGCGCCCATCAATCCTTCCAACGGATCGAGGCCAAGGCGCATCCGGGCCCCGTTCGCCCCCGGATCGGGCTGCAGCGACTCGTTGTGCCAGCGGATACGGTTGCCGGCGATCCGTGACTTCTCCTTGAGGTCGGCCCGGGCCTCGTCCAACTGGTTGAAGAAGGCCAGGCCCAGCATGAACACGTTGGAAAACGCCGCCGGCGCGTTGTCGATATAGGTCTCCAGCACCCGCATCTGGCCCGCCGAAACGCTGACGTTCGTGGACTTCATGCTCTGTTCGACGGGGTTCTTGCGGTACCAGAACAGCGGCTCCGGCAGCACCTCCAGCCGGTAACCGCGCAGGACGGCGCGCGCAAAGAACTCCTGGTCATCGCGCCCCACGCGGTAGTGTTCGGTGAACCCGCCCAGCGCGTCGAAAGCGGCCTTCGAGACGAAGCAGTTGCTGTCGCCGAACCCGTTTCGGAACATGCCGAACGCCGGGTCGGGCCCCAGCGGCGTGATCCGCGCGATCGGGGTGGGCGGATAGCTGTTGTCCTCGTTGGCAAAGGAATCCGAGAAACAGGTCAGCACGTCCATGCCCGTGTCCAGGGCCACCTGCACGAAGCGTTCCACCTCGTGCGGCTTGGCCATGTTGTCGTCGTCCATGAACAGCAGGTACTGGCCGTTCGCGTGCGCGGCGGCGGTGTTGCGGCTGGCGCCGAGGTATTCGTTCTGCTTGCGGACGACCTGCCAGCCGTGTTTGGCGAACTCCGTCTCGATCTCGTCCAGCTTGGCCTTGGCGGCAGCGGATTCGCTGCCGTCGTCGACCAGGATCACCTCGATGTTGGGATAGGTCTGGGCCTTGACCGACAGGATCGCGTTGTCGATGAAGTCGGGCCGCTCGTAATGCGCGATGCAGAC
Source organism: Roseovarius salinarum (assembly GCF_002834145.1). Classification (GTDB taxonomy): domain Bacteria; phylum Pseudomonadota; class Alphaproteobacteria; order Rhodobacterales; family Rhodobacteraceae; genus Roseovarius; species Roseovarius salinarum. The sequence goes on from NZ_PHNT01000005.1 coordinate 3,417, forward strand.
GGACACCAGCGGGTATTCCTCGGGCGCAAGCTGCGCGAACCGTTGCGGCGGCGCGGCGCTGTGCCGGGCCTTGGTATCCGCATCCAGCAGCCGGGCATGCCAGTCAAGCCACGTGCGGTTGTTCTCCTCGTAATCGAACGACGGCTTAGGCACGACCGCGCCCTTGCGCATGACGCGCTTCAGGCAGCGCGCCAGGTCCGAGCGTTCGATGGCAAAGACCGCGTCCTCGTGCGAATCCTTGTGGATCAGCTCGGCATTTCCGCCGCGGTCGCTGGCAACGAAGGGGATCTTGTAGATCAGGCACTCGTAGATCGCGAACGACGAATTCTCCAGCAGCGACGGGATCACCGCGAGCCGTCCCTCGCCGCCGAGGTATTCCAGCGCCTGCGATTGGTTCCTGTCGGTCAGGATCTCGACCTCGCAGCCCCATTTCTCGGCGTGGCGGCGGATGATCGCCTCGCCGTCGACGACCTTGGCCGGCTTGCCGAGGAAGGTGACCTTCTTGGGCTTCCGTGCCTTCGACTTGAACAGGTTGTCGATGGCGTTGCAGAAGATGAACAATCCCTTGCGCGGCTCCAGCCGGCCGAAGAACACGATCTCGTCGATGTGCACGCGCGTGCCGGGTTCGCGCGTCGTCTCCGCCGGCGGCAACGTCGAGGTCAGCATGATGTTGGGTTGCATGTAGGTGCGCGCACGCGGGATGTCGTACCCCTTGCCCAGCATCCAGCGCAGCAGGTGCAGGCTGCCGCTGACGACCGTATCAGCCAGTTCCACGCTGCGCTTTTCCATGAAGGACAGCGCGGCGTCATGCAGCCCGCCCTCATAGGTCGTCATTCCGCCGAGCTTGTTCCACAGCGTCGGCGATGAGCATTGTACAACGAAGGTGGTGTCGGCGAACGCCAGCCCGAGGTGCTTGGCGAGGATCGCGTAGTAACCCAGACCCCGCCACTCGGAGACATGCACCACGTCGAACGATTGCGTCAGCAGCCATTCGTAGACCTCGCGCGGACGTCTGGTGAACTTGCCTTGCGGCCCCTCGAGCGAGGGGACATCCGGCTGGGGCATCGGTACGAAGGTGATGTTGCGCTCGGCGTAATAGTCGACCCAGTCCTCGATGGTGCCGTTCTCGCAGTGCGTTCCGTGCGCATAAAGAATCGTGACGTTGTGCCCAGCCCCCGCCAGCAGGTCGGCCACGTAGCGATAGGCCGTGCCGATCCCGCCGTTCCTGACAGGGCCATAAATGTCCTGCGTGACGATGCAGACGTCCAGCGGCCGCGCCGGCGCGTCGCAGCGCGGCGCCTGGAGGTTCGGGAAAACCGCCGTTTCGGCATCGGGGTGGTACGGGCCGGTCCGGTAAAGGCCACCGTGCGGTGCGTCCGCGTCGGGGGCCTTGTCGGCCGCGCTCCGTTCGGGCTGCGGGGGCGTTGCGGCCTTTTTGTTGCGCAGCTGGCGCTGCGCCTTCACCATCTGACGGTCCGTGTGGATCAGCCGGTCGAGCAGCCACTCCTTGTCCATGACGAAACCCGACAGGCTGTCCATTTTCTGCAGGTGGCTTTCGGCGACCTTCATGAGGCGCGCGCGCAGCGCCTCGCGCCGCGCCTCGGTTTCGGCCGTCCCCAGCGCCCGCAGGTCCTCGTAGAAATCCTGCGTCTCGGCGAGGATCTTCGGATCACGCTCGCGCGCGAAATGCACCAAATCCGACTCGACCAGGCCCGACACCCGCTCGGCCAGGTCCGGGCCGTCGTGACGCATGCTCGGCGGCAGGCCGGCGCTGGCGGCGGCAAGGCAATCCAGCGGGCTTTCGACCAGCGTTTCGAATTCGATCACCTGGCCCGGATCGCCGCCCGTGTTCACCAGCAACTCGGCCATCTCGGTCATCCACAGGAACTGGGCCACGTCGAAGCCGATATTGTTGCGCTTGGCCCGCGAATGACATGCCGCCGACGGGTTGCGCAGGCAGGTCACGGCCGCGTGGCGCAATCCGTGGGCATCGAGGATCTCGGTCCACAATGGCAGGAGGCGTTGCGTTCTGGGGTCCTTCACGATCCAGGGGGCGGGGGCCTCCCTGACGTTGCGCAGGATGATGGATTCCAGCGCGCGTTTTTCCTCGGAAAGGTCCGTGCGGCCCAGCACGCCGGCCGCGGGCAGCACGCCGCGAACGTCGGCATGCGGACGCCTGATCCTGGCCTCAATCGCCTTCGTCAGCTCGACGATCTCGGCATCCTCGAAATGACCGGCCGGGTTCGACTCCGATGCACCGACAAGGGAACTGCTGAGATGTCCGCCCAGTCGGGACAGTCCATGCGCGATCATCGAGGTCCCGCTGCGATGTGTGCCGAGAACCAACAGGACATCGAGTTCACCGGCGGTGCTTGAAGGCGCATTCATTCTCGAAAGATCTCCGGTCGTTCAAATTCGGGCACGGGCGGTGCAGCCCCCAGCCGATCGCGTGCCTTGAGTGATCGAAATCGCGAAACAATGCAAGCCGGCAGCACCCTTGCTCAGGCCGGTTGCGCGTCCTGTGCATCACCACGCTGCATGCGCACGGGAATGTCGCGCGCCAGCCGGACCAGGTGCGCCATGAAGGGTTTTTCGGCATCCTCCGTGCGCACGGCGGCGTAGAGGCGCTTGGTCAGCCCCTTTGCGGTGATGGGGCGCGTGACGAAATCGCCGCCGCGCTGCGCGCGCACCACCCAGTCGGGCAGCACGGCCACGCCGCGGTTCGAGGCCACAAGCAGCAGGATCACCGCCGTCAGTTCGACCTGCCGCACCGCGCGCGGCTCGACCTTGGCGGGCGTGAGAAGCTCGGAAAAGACGTCGAGGCGCGCGCGGTCGACCGGGTAGGTGATCAGCGTCTCCTCTCGGAAATCCTCGGCCTCGACGAAATCCTTCGCGGCCAGCGGGTGCTGGCGGGCCGCCACGAAGACGGGTTCGTAGTCGAACAACGGCAGGAAGGTCACGCCGGGCAGGTCCTCGGGGTCGGACGACACCACCAGGTCGACCTCCTCGGTGCGCAGGGCGGGCAACGCGTCGAAGGCCAGCCCGGGGCGGATATCGATATCCACCTCCGGCCAGCTGCGGCGGAAGCGCTCGAGCACGGGGAACAGCCATTCGAAGCAGGCGTGGCACTCGATGGCGATGTGCATGCGCCCCGCGCTGCCGTCGCGCAGGCCCTCGAACTCGGTCTCCAGCGCCTCGATCTCGGGCAGCACCTTTTCGGCGACGCGCAACAGGCGTTGGCCCGCCGCCGACAGCCGCAACGGTTTGGATCGGCGCACGAAAAGCTCGACGCCCGCCTGATCCTCCAGCCCCTTTATCTGGTGGCTCAGGGCCGACTGGGTGATGTTGAGCGACTCGGCGGCCCGTGCCAGCCCGCCTGCCTGGCTGATCGCGCGGATCGTGCGAAGGTGGCGCAGGTCAATATGCATTTGTGAGCCATCCTCATAGAAACCATGAATACTATGAGGTTGTCTCACAATAGTGCGCGTGAGACAACAGCGCCAACCCAAAGAACACAGGACTGTAACGATGCCCAAACCCGAGGTTTCCTTCGAATTCTTCCCGCCCAAGTCGCTGGAGGCGTCCTTTCGCCTGTGGGATACCGTCAACACGCTCGCGCCGCTCGATCCGCGCTTCGTCTCGGTGACCTACGGCGCCGGCGGCACAACCCGCGAGCTGACGCGCGAGGCCGTCGGCACCCTGCACAACGCGACCGGCCTGAACGTGGCCGCCCACCTGACCTGCGTGGAGGCCACGCGCGACGAGACGCTGCAGATCGCCGACGAATTTCACGCCGCCGGCGTGTCCGAGATCGTGGCGCTGCGCGGCGACCCGCCGAAGGATGCGGACGGGTTCACCCCGCACCCGGACGGGTTCGCCAACTCGGTCGAACTGATCGAGGCGCTGGCCGACACCGGCAAGTTCACGATCCGCGTGGGCGCCTACCCCGAGGTTCATCCCGAGGCCGCCGACTCCGGGACGGATGTCACCTGGCTCAAGCGCAAGCTCGACGCGGGCGCGTCCGAAGCGATCACCCAGTTCTTCTTCGAGGCCGAAAGCTTCTTCCGCTTCCGCGACGCCTGCGAGAAGGCCGGGATCGACGCCCCCATCATCCCCGGCATCATGCCGGTGGAGAACTGGACCGGCGTGCGCCGGTTCGCCAAGGCCTGCGGCACGCGCGTCCCGCGCTGGCTGGACGAAGCTTTCGACAAGGCAACCCGCGACAACCGGCAGGACCTCCTGGCCACCGCGCTCGCCACGGAACTGTGCAGCGAGCTGATCGACGGCGGGGTGGACACGCTCCACTTCTACACGCTCAACCGCCCGGAGCTGACGCGCGACGTCTGCCACGCGCTGGGCGTGACGCCGAAGGTGGAATTGCGCGACGTCGCGTGAACCGCGCGGCCGCGCGCTTGCGCCCCGGCCGACCGGCACCTAGCGTGCGGCAGGAAACACCGGGGAGCGCACATGACCCGCCGCGTCGCTGAAACGCTGGACGAACTGCCCGCCATGGACGACCTTCTGTCGCGGTCGGGCCTGGAGTTCATGCAGGACATGGTGGCCGGCCGCCTGGCCGGGCCACCGATCGGGGCTGCGTTGGGTTTCTGGCCGGTTCTGGCCGAGGAGGGGCGCGTCGTGTTCGAAGGTGCGCCCGATTTCACATCGACCAACCCGATGCGGGGCGTGCACGGCGGCTGGTATGGCGCGATCCTCGACAGTTGCATGGCTTGCGCGGTGATGACCCGCGTGCCGAAGGGGTCGGTCTATACCACGCTCGAATACAAGGTGAACATCACACGCACGATCCCGCTGGGCACGCGCGTGACGGCCACGGGCACGGTGGCGCACGCCGGCCGGTCGACGGGCGTGGCAAATGGCGAGATCCGCGGCATCGACGACGGGCGGCTTTACGGCACCGGATCGACCACCTGCATGATCATGGCTGCGCCCGCGCGCTGATCCGCCCCGGTCAGAGAATCTTCAGCGTGCTCTCGAGGAAGGGATGCCGCGCGATGGCCGGCTCGACGATGTTGCGCCGCAGGATCGGCTTGAGTGTGTCCGCGACATGGGCGGGCATCGACTGAAGGATGTCACGCCGCGCGGTCAGCGATATGGTCCGCGACAAGGGTTCGAACGGCAGTTCCAGCACGTCGATGCGTTCGGCGAAACGCCTGGCGCGCATCAGCGCCAGCGGCGTGAGGATCGTCCACCCCGCACCCTGACCCACGAGCGCAAGAATGGAATGATAACTGTCCAGTTCGAACCGGTGCGCCAGCGCGAGGTTCTGCCGCGCCAGGTGCGCCATGACCAGCCGGCCCATGTAGTGGCGCTGCGTATACTGCACCAGTGGCAGCCGCTTGAGCTGACGCAGCACGTCGCCGCCGGGGTCGATCTCCCCGCGGGGCGCGGCGGCGACGAAACCTTCGCGCAGCAGAGGGTGCACCTCGGCCCAGTCCTCGGCGCCCAGCTCCGCGGCCACGATGACGTCGAGCGCGCGGGCGTCGAGCTGATCATGCAGCGCGTGGCTGGCGCCGGTCTCCAGCAGGAACTGGCAGCCGCTCAGCTCCGCCGCAAGGTGGGTCAGAAGCTGGGGCGTGACGTCGGCCTCGAGATCCTCGATCATGCCCAGACGGAACCGCGTGAGGGCCGACAGGTCGGACATCGCAAGCTCGGCACGGGCCTGCGCCGCCTCGTTCAGGATCACCTTGGCGCGGCGATGCAGGATCTCTCCGGCCGGCGTCAGGCGGACGGGCCGCGCATTGCGCTGCAAAAGGGTAGCGCCCAGCGCGCCCTCGAGGTTGGTCAGTTGCTGGCTGACGGCGGACGGGCTGGCGCCCAGCCGGCGCGCGGCGGCCGAGATCGAGCGCTCGTCGGCCGTGGCCATGAAGACCTCGATTCCCCAAAGGGTGATCCGGCCGGGGCTGTCGACCATGGCGGCCTATTTGTCCATCTTCGACAGCTTTTCCTGCAACTCGGCCAGCTGCTTCTTTATCTCGTCGAGGTTCTCGTCCTCCGCGCCAGCGTCGTCCCCCGATTGCGCCCCGGGCGTGTCGTCCCCGGCGGCGGGGCCCGTCGACCCGCCGGACAGCCCGCCCGTCATGGCCTTCACGAAGGCCTCCTGCTGGGCGCGCATGGCCTCCATTCCCGGCATCGCGGCCAGCGGATTGGCCCGCGTCATGTTCTCGAGCATCTGCGACTGGCCATTGCGCAGCATCTCGAAACTCGCGGCAAGGAAATCCGGCACCACGCTCGTGGCCTGCGTGGTGTAGCTGCGCACCAGGTCGGTGAGCACGTTGATCGGCAGCACGTTTTCGCCGCGGCTTTCGTGTTCGGCGATGATCTGCAGAAGATACTGGCGCGTCAGGTCGTCGCCGGATTTCAGATCGACGATCTGCACCTCGCGGCCGTCGCGGATGAAACGCGCGATATCGTCGAGCGTGACGTAATCGGAGGTTTCGGTGTTGTAGAGCCGCCGGCTGGCATATCGCTTGATCAGCAGCGGCTTGTCGGTCTGGGCCACGGGTCGTCCTCCAAAATGCAGCGCTGCAGCAAGCCTAGACCCATGGCCGGCAAAATGAAAGGGCGAGCCATGCGGCTCGCCCTTTCGCGGGAGGCATCCCAATGCAGGGAGGAGATGGGGACGGGATGCCTGCGACCGCGATACAGGGATCGGCGCCGGGGGCGCCGCCCGATCACTTGGCGGCGCTTGCCTTCTTGGCGGCCGAGCTGACGTCATCGGTCGCCTTCTTGACGGCCTTGGCAGCGTCTTCCTGCATTTCCTTGCCGGCCGACATCATCAGTTCGACGGTGTCCGTCTGGACCTTCTTGGCGATCTCGGCGAAGGCGGCCATGTTCTCGGCAGCCACTTCGGCGTTGGCCGAGGTGAAGTCGGTCATTGCCTTGGCGTAGTCCGCGGGCTCGGTCTTGGCCTTCGTCATCTCGCTGAGCTTGGCGAGCGTCTCCTTGGTCCACTTGTTCGAGATCTCGGCCGACTTCTCGGCGGCCTCGAGCGCGACGCCCGACAGCTTCTCGTTCAGCGCGGCCTGGTTCTGGAACGCGTCTTCCATCGCCTTGGTGTCGACGGGGAATGCGCCCATCATGTCTTTCATCATCGTGTTCATGTCTTGAGCTTTTGCCATTGCTTCGATCCTTTTCGGTTCACGCGGCGGGCCGATCCCGCCGTTCAGCATCTGCAAACAATATGCATGCTGCACCGCAGCATTTCAAGGATTTTTTCTGCGTTGCAGCAAAATCTTCGCGAACGCGGTGAAATATTTGAAATTCAGGAACTTGCCTTCTGCTTCACGTAGGTTCCGGGCGCCGGGCACAGTGGCGGGTGCTCCGAATCGCCCGGGATGCGGGCCGCGATCTTCTTGCCCGAGCGCTTGCGCAGCCACGCCTCCCAGCGCGGCCACCAGGACCCTTCGTGGTACTCGGCCTGCGCCAGCCAGTCCTCGGCCGGCAGGCTCAGATCGGAATTCGTGTAATGGCCGTACTTGTTCTTGCTGGGCGGGTTGACCACACCGGCGATATGGCCCGACTCGGACACGATGAAGGTCTTGTTCCTCGAGCCCATCATCTGGACCCCGCGGTAGCAGTCGCGCCATGCCGCGATGTGGTCGGTCTCGCAGGTCACCGCCAGCAGCGGGACGTCCACGTCGCGCACGTTCAGGGTTTCGCCGCACAACTCGAAGCCGCCCTCGGCGAAACGGTTGTCCTGGCACAGGCCCCGAAGGTATTCGACCGTCATCTTGCCCGGCAGGTTCGCCCCGTCGCCGTTCCAGTAGAGCAGGTCGAAGGCAGGCGGCGTCTCGCCCATCATGTAGCTGCGCACCGCCGGCGCGTAGACCAGATCTTTCGAGCGAAGGAAGGACATCGTCCGCGACAGGATGAAGGCGCGCAGCACGCCCTGCTCGGAGACCTCTTCCTCGATGCCATCGATGAAATCATCCTGCAGGAACGGCGTGAATTCGCCCTGATCCGAAAAATCGGTGAGCGCGGTGAAGAAGGTGGCCGATTTCACCGACTTGTCGCCGCGTTTCTTCATCAGCGACAGCGTCAGCGCCAGCGTCGTGCCCGCGATGCAGTAGCCCACGGCGTTGACGCGGTTCTGCCCGGTGATCGCCTTGACTTCCTCGATCGCGCGCAGGAAGCCTTCCTCGATGTAGTCCTCCATGCCGACATCGGCGTAAGAGGCATCCGGGTTCACCCAAGAGACCACGAACAGGGTGTAGCCCTGTTCGGTGATCCACTTGATCAGGCTGTTCTTCGCCTTGAGATCGAGGATGTAGTACTTGTTGATCCACGGCGGGAAGATCACCAGCGGCGTCTCGTGAACCTCTTCGGTCGCCGGTTCGTACTGGATCAGCTCCATCATCTCGTTGCGATAGACCACCTGCCCGGGCGTGGTGGCGATATTGCCACCCAGCTCGAACGCGGTCTCGTCGGCCAGTCGAACGACCATCTCGCCCTGGTTGGCCTCCAGGTCGGCCACCAGGTTTTCCAGCCCCTTCACCAGGCTTTCGCCCTCGGTTTCCACCGCGCGCTCCAGCGCGTCGGGGTTCGTGCCCAGGAAGTTGGTGGGCGACATCATGTCGATGATCTGACGCGAGAAGTACGCGAGCCGCCGCTTCTCCGTCGGATCGAGGTCGTCGATGTCCGCGACCGCCTGCTCGATCGCGCGCGCGTTCAGCAGGTATTGCTGCTTTACGTAGTTGAAATAGGGGTGCGTCTGCCACAGCGGGTTCGAGAACCGCTTGTCCTCGGGGGCGTCCTCCGCGCTTTCGGGGGCGGTTCCCTGCACCATCATCTGCTGCGCGTCCATGAAATGGCGCACCGACTGGGCCCAGTATTCGAGCTGGTTCTCGAACATGCGGCCGGGGTTTTCCAGCATCTCGGTCCAGTAGTTCGTCGCGGCTTTCGCGAAAAGCTCCTGGGACGGGGAATTCAACGTCGATTTCGGCGGATTCTTCGATGCCAGCGCGGCGATGAGGCGTTGCGAAAGCTGCTCGACACGGGCCAGATTCTCGTTGAGTTTCTCGAGGTTCGCAGCCTCGTCCTGATCTGTGTCTTCCTCTTGCGTTGCCATCTTGACGATTTCCCCCTAGACTTTCTGCTGCGCAGCATTATCGGTTGGCTGAGGGCACGGCAACGTGCCCGAATGGACCGGAAGCCGGGCCCGAAAGGAGACGACAATGCGTTACATGGCCACCTACGACTTGATGGAGAGTTGCCGCAACGCGAACCAGTGGCTCGGCGCGACCGCCCTTTCGCTCGCATCCTATCCGGTTTTCAGCATGGTGCCAAACCCGGCATTCCAATGGATGGCCGCCTGGGGAGAGGTGACGGAGCGCACGTTCCAGCGCATGGTCGCCAAGCCCGATTGGGGGATCCGCACCTTCACCTGCGAGGACGGCAAGGACCACCTCGTCAACATCGAGACCGTTCTCGAAAAACCCTTTGCCGACCTGGTCCACTTCAACGTGGCCGGCCGCGATCCCCTGCCGCGCAAGGTGCTGCTGGTGGCGCCGATGTCGGGGCACTACGCGACGCTGCTGCGATCGACGGTGAAAAGCCTGATCGTCAACTGCGAGGTCTATGTCACCGACTGGCACAACGCGCGCGACATCCCCGTGTCGGAGGGCAAGTTCGACGTCGAGGACTACACCCTCTACCTGATGGATTTCATGCGCCAGCTGGGGCCGGACACCCACGTCATTTCAGTCTGCCAGCCCGCGCCGCTGACGCTGGCCGCCACGGCCTACCTGGCCGAACAGGATCCCACGGCGCAGCCGCAATCGCTCACGCTGATCGGCGGGCCGATCGACCCCGACGCCACGCCGACCGACGTCACCGACTTCGGCCGCCGCGTCACGATGGGCCAGCTGGAAGAAACGATGATCCAGCGCGTGGGCTTCAAGTACAAGGGCGTGGGCCGCATGGTCTACCCGGGCCTTCTGCAACTCGCCTCGTTCATGTCGATGAACGCCGAACGGCACGCGCGCGCCTTCAGCAACCAGATCGTGCGGGTGGCGCAGGGCGACGCGGGCGATCACGACGCGCACAACAGGTTCTACGACGAATACCTCGCCGTGATGGACATGCCGGCGGAATTCTACCTCTCGACCGTCGAACGGATATTCAAGGGGCGCGAGATCGCACGCAACGAATTCACCGTGGCCGGGCACAAGGTCGATATCGGCGCGATTACCGACGTGGCCGTCAAGACGGTCGAGGGCGGCAAGGATGACATCTCGGCGCCCGGCCAGTGCGTTGCGGCGCTCGACCTGTGCACCGGCCTGCCCGATTCGAAAAAGGCCAGCCACGTCGAACCCGAGGCGGGGCACTACGGCATCTTCGCCGGCAAGAGCTGGCGCAACAACATCCGCCCGTTGGTGCTGGATTTCATCGACGCCAACAGCGGCCGGCACGCCCCCAAGGCGGCCAACAGCAACTCGGCTGCCTGAACGGGCCGGCGGCGCTGCGCGCGGCTAGGCGTCGTCGCCGTCTTTCTTCGGCCGTGCCGAGCGGCGTCTCCACGCGCGCTCCCCGCGCAGCCAGCGGATGATCGGCACGACGTCGAGTGCGGCGACCGCCACGCCAAGCGGGAACATCCAGAACCCCACGACCGGCAGGAAGCCCAGGACGCCGCCCCCCATCAGGATCAACCCGGCCAGAAGCCGCGTTCCCGGCGGCAGGTGCCGCGCCGTCCAGACCTGGATGCGGCGTCGCAGCCGCCGCACCCGGGCCTTGGCGGTCTGCCGGTCGCGGGTCCGACCCATCGCGCGGCCTATTGCGGCGCGGGCCGCCGCGCCGCCCAACCGGCCAGGGCACGGGTCACCGCGTCCGGCGTTTCGAGCGTCGGCAAATGGCCAGCGTCCTCGACCACTTCCAGCTCGGCGCCGGGAATCAGCGCGGCCATCAGCTCGTGCCGGCGCGGCGGGGTCAGGGTGTCATGCGCGCCGCACAGAACCAGCGCCGGCACCCGGCAGCGCCGCAGCGTTGCCTGGTAGTCCTGCCGCCGCTGCAGGGCACGGATCTGGCGCACGACCGCCGCGCCACCGACATGCTCGGCCATCTCGGCCATCAGCTTCATCACGTCCGGGCGACAAGCGCCGGGGGCCAGCGTGCCGGGCCCGATCATGGCCCCGGCCACTTCGGCAAGGCTGCCGGACCGCGCCTTGATGACCAGCGGCTCGTAGGCCGCGGCCGAGGCCGGGGTTTCGGCCAGCGCGTTGGTGTCCAGCAGCGCCAGCCGCGACACCCGGTCAGGTGCGCGGCGCAAGATCTCCATCGCGACGATCCCGCCCATCGACAGCCCCGCCAGCGCGAAACGCGCCGGCAGAAGGTCCAGCAGGCCCGACGCGATTTCCTCGATGCGCTCCCCGCGGGTGATCGGCGCGACGGTCACCGCGGCCACCGTGCTCAGCGCGTCGATCTGGGGGCCGAACACGCGCGCATCGCACATCATGCCCGGCAACAGAACCAACGGGTCGTCCAGATACCCCTGCACGTTCGTCATGATGTCCGCCGCCCTCGCCTCGGGCGCAGCTTGCCACAGGCGGGCGCAGGATCAATCCCTTTCACCGGATGCCAGGGGCCAGCACGCCGCCCGGACATCAACAGGATCGGCCAATATCCTGCAATCACGCCGCATCCTGCCGGATAAGGGGGCGGGGACGGGCACGCCAGGCTCTCTCGGCATGATCTCGCAGTGGCGGGATTCATGCCGATTTTTCAATTACCTGCTCGACAGATTTCACGATCAGGTCGAGACAGTCGGCGTCGGAGAACCTGTGATCGGCCCCCTTGACCAGCGTGAGGCGCATATCGGGGCCCTGTGCGTGATTCAAAAGAGTCGTCGCAACCGACATATCCACATCATCATCTGCCGTTCCTTGCAGAAACCTGACCGGAAAGGGGAGTGCGAGGGAATCCCGCAGAACCAGGTGATCGCGACCGTCCTCGATCATACGGCGGGTGATGATCATCGGCGCGCCGTACTCGCTGGGCAGGGCGACCTGCCCGTCTTCCATCACCGCGCGGCGCTGCGCGTCGTCGAATCCTGCCCACATCGCGTCCTCGGTGAAGTCGGGGGCAGCGGCCACTGTGACCAGGCCGGCCAGCCGCGCGGGGGCCCGTCGCGCCATCAGGAGCGCAACCCAGCCACCCATCGAACTGCCCACCAGCACCTGCGGGCCGTCCGTCAGCGCGTCGATCGCGGCGGCGGCATCCTCGGCCCAGTCGCCGATGCAGCCCGCCTCGAACTCCCCCGACGACTGCCCGTGCCCCGAATAGTCGAAGCGCAGGAAGGCACGGCCCGTGGCCCGCGCCCAGTCATGCAGGTGCAACGCCTTGGTGCCCTCCATGTCCGAGCGCAGCCCGCCCAGGAACACCACGCCGGGGCCCGCGCCGTCGTGCCGGTGGTAGGCCAGCTTGCGGCCTTGCGGAGTGGTCAGATACTGCGGGTCGGACATGCCGGGCCTCCTGGTCGCTTGCGTGGGGTCGCGCGCATCCTGCCCCCGAACGCCGCGGACCGCAAACCGTGGCACATGCGGCGGTGCGGCGCGCTTGACTCCGCCCGCCCCCCGCGCGATTAGGGGCGCAGATCACATACCCGCAACCGGGCGTTCCGTGGGCGCCGAACCGACGAGGAGCTTGAGGCCGATGGCCCAGATTTCCCTGACATTCCCCGATGGCAACCAGCGCAGCTACGCGGCCGGTGTCACCCCCGCCGAGGTGGCCGCCGACATCTCCAACTCGCTGGCCAAGAAGGCCATCTCGGCCACGGTCGACGGCACCCACTGGGACCTGCAGTGGCCGATCGAGCACGACGCCGAGATCCAGATCAACACCATGAAGGACGACGACGCGGCACTGGAGCTCATCCGCCACGACCTTGCCCACGTCATGGCCCGCGCCGTGCAGGAGATCTGGCCCGAGGTGAAGGTGACCATCGGCCCCGTCATCGAGCGCGGCTGGTACTACGATTTCGACCGCGACGAGCCCTTCACCCCCGAGGACCTGGGCCGGATCGAGGCGAAGATGAAGGAGATCATCAACCGCCGCGACCCGGTCACCACCGAGGTCTGGGACCGCGAGCGCGCGATCCGCCACTACGAGGCGAACGGCGAGCCATTCAAGGTCGAGCTGGTCGAGGCCATCCCGGAGGACCAACCGGTGCGCATGTACTGGCACGGCCACTGGCAGGACCTGTGCCGCGGCCCGCACCTGCAGCACACCGGCCAGCTGCCCGCCGACGCCTTCAAGCTGATGAGCGTGGCCGGTGCCTACTGGCGCGGCGACAGCTCGCGCAAGATGCTCCAGCGCATCTACGGCGTGGCCTTCAAGACCCGCGAGGATCTCAAGACCTACCTGCATTTCCTCGAGGAGGCCGAGCGGCGCGACCACCGCCGCCTGGGCCGCGAGATGGAGCTGTTCCACATGCAGGAGGAGGCGCCGGGCCAGATCTTCTGGCATCCCAACGGCTGGCGCATCTACACCACGCTCCAGGACTACATGCGCCGCCGCCAGACGCGCGGCGGCTACGTCGAGATCAACACGCCGCAAGTGGTCGACCGCAAGCTGTGGGAGGCCAGCGGCCACTGGGAGAAGTACCAGGACCACATGTTCATCGTCGAGGTCGACGAGGAGCACGCGCGCGAGAAATCGGTCAACGCGCTCAAGCCCATGAACTGCCCGTGCCACGTGCAGGTCTACAACCACGGGCTCAAGTCCTATCGCGACCTGCCCCTGCGCATGGCGGAGTTCGGCAGCTGCAACCGCTACGAACCCTCCGGCGCGCTGCACGGGCTGATGCGGGTGCGCGGCTTCACGCAGGACGATGCGCACATCTTTTGCCGCGAGGACCAGATCGAGGCCGAGACGGCGAAGTTCATCGCGTTCCTGTCCGAGATCTATCGCGACCTGGGATTCGAAAGCTTCGCGGTGAAGTTCTCGGACCGGCCCGAGACCCGCGCGGGCGAGGATGAGGTCTGGGACAAGTCCGAGGAGGCGCTGAAGGCCGCGACCATCGCGGCGGGCTGCGAGTTCGACCTGAACCCGGGCGAAGGGGCGTTCTATGGCCCGAAGCTGGAATTCGTGCTCACCGACGCCATCGGGCGCGACTGGCAGTGCGGCACGCTGCAGGTGGACTTCGTGCTGCCCGAGCGGCTGGATGCCACCTACATCGGGGCAGACGGGGCCAAGCACCGCCCCGTCATGTTGCACCGTGCCGTGCTGGGCAGCTTCGAACGCTTCCTGGGCATCCTGATCGAGGAACACGCCGGCCGCCTGCCCTTCTGGCTGGCGCCGCGGCAGGTCGTGGTGGCCTCGATCGTGTCCGAGGCCGACGACTATTGCGCAGAGGTCGCCGAGGCCCTGACCGCCGCCGGCGTGCGGGCCGAGACCGACACCCGCAACGAGAAGATCAACTACAAGGTCCGCGAGCATTCCGTGGGCAAGGTGCCGGTGATCCTCGCCTGCGGGATGAAGGAGGTGGAGGACCGTACCGTCTCCACGCGGCGCCTGGGCAGCAAGCAATCGACTGTCCAGACCCTCGACGAAATCGTGAACGCGCTGTCGACCGAGGCCACGCCGCCGGACCTTCTGTAACATTTCCCCGCCCGGCACGCCGCCGGGCGGCACCGAATGGGCCCCAACGTCCCACCTCAGATAACGGATCGCTCGCAGCCGATCACGCGCGCGTGCGGCACGCGCTCGTGAATGGCCCGTGCCGGGGCGCGGCGCGTAGCGTTTGCCTTGCCGTCCAAGGGCGGCTCGCAAACCGAATACCGCAATCCCTGAGGAGGAATGGACCATGTTCAACACGATGAAAACCGTCGCCGTCGCCGGCGCAGTCACTGCGGCGCTCGCCGCGTACACCAGCCCCGCCGCGGCCGAGGAAAAGGTCAAGTGCTACGGCGTGTCGCTGGCCGGCGAAAACGACTGCAAGGCCGGCGCCGGCACGACCTGTGCGGGCACATCGACCGTCGATTACCAGGGCAACGCGTGGACGCTGGTCGACGAGGGCACCTGCACCGAGATCGACCTGCCCGACATGGCCGACGGCACCCCGCGCGAGGGCTCGCTGGAGCCGCTGGACCGCGACCTGCCGTCCTGACCGGTCACGACGGACGCACGGGGGGCCAAGCGCGCGCGCCCCGTGCATCCCGCCTTTTTCACGCGCCAGAGGTTCGCCATGCTAGACGCAACGCCCCGCTATCCCGGCCAGCTGCCCGCCGCCCCCGGCGTCGGCTACAAGCCGCAGCATTTCCGCGACATCGCCGATCACCCCGCCCCCGTCGCATGGCTGGAAATCCATGCCGAGAACTACATGGGCGCGGGCGGGCGGCCGATCGCGCAGTTGCGCCACCTGTCGGCGCGCTTTCCCGTTTCCGTGCACGGCGTGGGCCTGTCGATCGGCGGCGAAGGGCCGCTGGACGCCGACCACCTGTCCCGCCTGAAGCAGCTGTGCGACTGGTTGCAACCGGCCAGCTTTTCCGAGCACCTTGCCTGGTCCAGCCACGGCGACCATTTCCTCAACGACCTGCTGCCGCTGCCCTACACCGACGCGACGCTGGCGCGCGTCGCCGCTCACATCGACCAGGTGCAGCAGATGCTGGGCCGGCAGATGCTGCTGGAAAACCCGTCAAGCTACCTCGCCTTCGCCGAAAGCACCTGGTCGGAAACCGACTTCCTGGCCGAACTGGCGCACCGCACCGGCTGCGGCCTGCTGCTGGACGTCAACAACGTCTTCGTCTCGGCCACCAACCTGGACTATGAGCCCCGCGCCTACATCGATGCCTTCCCGCTCGACCGGGTGGGCGAGATCCACCTGGGCGGGCACGACGAGGACAGCGACGACCACGGGGCGCCGTTGCTGATCGACAGCCACGGCCGCGAGATCGCCGACCCGGTCTGGACCCTGCTGGATTACACGCTGGCGCGCACCGGCCCGCGGCCCGTGCTGGTGGAGTGGGACACCGACGTACCGGATTGGCCCGTCCTTGCCGGCGAGGCCGGACGCGCCGAAGCCGCGCTCGCGCGGGTGCCGGCATGACCGTGTCGCAGGCCCAGCTTCACGACGCCCTGCTTGACGGCGCGCGCCCCGCGCCGGCGGGGTTGACCGACGGGCACGGGCGCCCTGCGGGCGGGCGCTTCGCCGTCTACCGAAACAATGTCGCCGTCGCGCTGACCGACGCGCTCGAGGCCAATTTTCCCGCCGTCGCCAGCTTGCTGGGGCCGGCGAACTTCCGCAACGTCATGGGGATCTTCCTGCGGCGGCACCCGCCGGCGCGCCCGATGATCGCGGAATACGGCGCCGGCCTGCCCGCCTTTCTCGACGGTTTCGAACCGCTGGGCCACCTGGGCTACCTGGGCGATGTCGCCCGGCTGGAACAGGCGCTGCGCGCGGCCTACCACGCCGCCGACGCCGCCCCGGTGGACCCGGCCGTGTTCGAGGCTTTGGCACCCGACGCCCTGATGCAAAGTCGGCTGACGCTCGCCCCCGCGGTACGGCTGGTCCGCTCCAACTGGCCGGTGCATGCCATCCGGGCCTACGCGCTTGAACCGGGCGCGCCCAAGCCGCCCGCGCAGCCGCAGGACGTCCTGATCCAGCGCCCAGAGTACGACCCGCAGATGACGACGCTGCCCCCGGGCGCGGCCGGTTTCGTGACCACCGTGGCCGCGGGCCACACCCTGGGCGCGGCGCATGACGCCGCGCTGGCCGAGGCCGCGGACTTCGACCTCGCGCAGACCCTCGCGCTGCTGCTGTCGGGCGGCGCCATCACCGAGATCACACCGGGAGAAACACCATGACACGCCTTGTTGCCCTTCATGATGCCGTCTTCGCAGCCCTCGACCGCGCCGGTGACTGGCTGCTGCCGACCCTCGCCCGGCTGCTCTTCGCCGCGATCCTGCTGAGCTATTTCTGGGTCTCGGGTCTGACCAAGCTGGGCGAAGGGATCACGGGTCTGTTTTCGCCGGCCATGGGCGCCTATGCCCAGATATTTCCGCGGGCCATGGCCGCGGTGGGCTATGACACCGGCCAGCTGTCGGCCCTGCACACGGCGGTCGTGCTGGCCGGCACCTGGGCCGAGTTCCTGTTGCCCGCGCTGATCGTGGCAGGGCTGCTGACGCGGCTGGCCAGCGTCGGGATGATCGGTTTCATCGGCGTTCAGACGTTGACCGACCTTTATGGACACGGGGCGATCGAGGAACCGGAAACACTGGGCGCCTGGTTCGACAAGGCACCCGACGGGGTGATCCTCGACCAGCGCGCGCTCTGGGTATTCCTGCTGCTGGTTCTGGTGGTCAAGGGGGCCGGGTCGCTGTCGGCCGACGCCCTGCTCAGAAGTGGCTTTTCGGCTCGTCGGGCTTCCCCGCCGCGATCGCCAGAAGGCCGCCCAGCGCCGTGAAGCCGATTGGGAACATCGTGAAGACGTTGAAATCGAAGGCGTAAAGCATGGCCCCCGCCGACGCGAGCATCAGGATCCCTGCCCACAGCGCGCGGATGCGCGCCATGCCGCCGCCCGCGATGGCCAGCAACGGCGCGATGAAACTGACGGTGCGGATCAGCTGCGGGTTCTCGACCTGGTGGGCCAGCCCCTCGATCTCGCCCCATTGCTGGATCGCCTCGGTGTAGCCGTAGCTGAAGAATCCGACCAGCATGGCCCAGAGCCCGCCGATCACGCCCAGAATCAGTGCCGCGTTGCGCATGGCCACCCCCTTTTCCACTCAACGCCCCAGATAATCATCCGCGCGGCCTATCCAACAAGCGCGCGCTGCACGTCCGCCCCCCAGCCCAGGTAAAGCGTGCCGTCCGCGTCGATCAGCGGGCGCTTCATCAGCGCGGGGTGGTCGGCCAGCAGCGCCAGCGGGTCGCGGGCGCGCTCACCCTCCCCCAGCCCCCGCCAGGTGGCCGAGCGGGTGTTGACCAGCGCCGCGCCGAACCGCGCCTGCGCGCGGGCCAGCACGTCGGCCGGCACGCCGTCCGCGCGCACGTCGACGAAGGCCGCGCCGGGCAGCGCGGTGCGCGCCTTGCGGCAGGTATCGCAGGTCTTCAGCCCGTAAATGACCATCGCATGCCCCTCGAACCCGTGTCGCCGCGATAGCGCAGCGGCACGCGAAGGTCACGCGCTTTCGCTTGCTTTTTACATTGTCCGTGCAATCATCGGGGCGTGACATCGGGCTTCTCGGCCCGGACTTCGAGGTCTCCAGACGTCAAAGGCCGGACCGCGCGAGGGCCGGCGTGACATGGCCCGGCATCAATCCGGGGACGTGAAGGAGAAGGAGAAGCGGCATGCCGACGGGCACCGTGAAATGGTTCAACACCACCAAGGGTTACGGCTTCATCGAACCGGACGGGGGCGGCAAGGACGTCTTCGTGCACATCTCGGCCGTGGAACGGTCCGGGCTGACCGGGCTGGCCGACAACCAGAAGGTCTCATTCGAAATGCAGGACGGCCGCGACGGCCGCCAGATGGCGGGCGACCTCAAACTGCTCTGAGGCGCGCGGCGCGGCCGGCTCAGGCCGGGGTCTCGGGCATGCCCTGCCAGTCCTCGCCCATGGCGACGATGCAGGAGGTGCCCGAGGCGTAGCGCACGACCAGCGTCCAGTCGCCGCGCGCGTCGGTCCAGACCTCCATGACCTGCTCGACCCCGCGCAGGCCGCGGGCGACGCGCGTCTCGCCGAACTCGCGGCGCAGCTTGCGCTCCATCCGCGGGGTGGGTTCGCAGATCACCTCGGCGATGGGCGAGGCCGCCGGCACGGGCACCGCCGGCAGGGCGAGGACAACGGCCAGCGCCGCGGCGCGAATCGTTGGGCTGCGGGTAATCATGCCCGCAGTGTAACAGTTTCATGACAGCGCGTGTATATACAACCGATCGACAGGCGCCGCCGCGGGCGCGGGCTCAGCAGCCCTTTTCGCCCTCGGGGCAATAGCGCCAGTCACGGCGCGCGCGCTGCACCGGGTGCTTCATCACCTGCTGGTAGGAGACATGCGTGTCCGGCTGCCCACAGCAGATCACGCCGTTGAGCACGACGGGCTGCAGCCCCTGCGGGCAATGGTTCGGCTGGTGCGTCGCCCAGGGGTAAAGCGTGACGTCCCCGGCCCCCGCGGGCGCGGCGAACGCGGCCGCGGCGACGGCGGCGATGACGGATGTCCTGACCATGAGTTCCCTCGCTCCTTGAAAATGTCTTGGCGGGATCATGCTACGCGGTGCGGGGCGTGTGTCAAAGGGGCGTGTGTTGCGGTGAGCCCTTCGCTACGCAATGCGGGTGGGCGGCACTTCCGGTGCATAACGACGGGCACGTATCAACGTCCGTTGCTGCCGTTGCCGCGACCTTGAATCAGGACGAAAACAACCAACTTGTCCGCCAAATTCTTCAATTCACAAAGCCTTTGTCACGCGTCATTCAATCACCTCTCGAAACTCCCGCCATTCCCCCTTGGACATCCCGGAGGTTTCCTGCGTCACCTCCTCGCCCCTGAGCATCCGGCGGATGCAATCGAGGGCCGTGGCCGACAGCGTCGCGCCGCCCAGGCGGTAGTCCTCGAACGCCTTGTAGGCCAGTGGCACCCAGTCGGCGGTGATGGCCGCGATGGCCTCGGCGTAGACGCGGATTTCGTACTGGGCGTGGGTATCGGCGCGCAGGCGCAGGAAGTGCAGCAGGTTGTGCAGGTCGGTCTTCCAGTACCACTGGGTATAGACGTTGGCGGGCAGGTTCATCCGCGCGAGTTCCCGCGCGAGGCCCTGTTGCCCCTCGGTCGCGATCATTTCCTCGTAGTGGTCGTAACAGCGGGCGGCGTCCCCGCGCAGGATGTCGAGGACGCGCGCGGCCTCCTCGCCGTCGAGCGTCTCGCCCCGGCCCTGGCTGTTGGTGGTTGACTGCGCGGCCAGCGCGTCGGGCGCGGGGATGTAGAATTCGCGGTCGAGGATCGAGTAGCGCGCGGAATACTCGTTGATGTTGGCGGTGCGGTGCCGGACCCACTGCCGCGCCACGAACACGGGCAGCTTCACGTGCAGCTTGATCTCGCACATCTCGAAGGGCGTGGAGTGCCAGTGCCGCATCAGGTAGCGGATCAGGCCGGCGTCGTTGCTGACCGACTTCGTGCCGCGGCCGTAGCTTACCCGCGCGGCCTGGCAGATCGCGGCGTCGTCGCCCATGTAGTCGATCACCCGCACGAAGCCGTGGTCCAGCACGGGGTGGGCGGTGTAAAGGTGCGCCTCCATCCCCGGGGCGGTGGTGCGCAGCGTCTCGCGCGGGGCGGCGCGCTGGGCGTCGATTTCGGCCTGCTGGTCGGGGCTGAGCGGCATGGAGGCGAATCCTTCTGGCGACATTTGCGAGTCGTCTGCCACTATATCTGGGTGCCGCCCCGGGCGGAACCGCCATGGATGCCCCTGCCGCGCATCCCCCGCACCGCGCGGGGTGGACGCCGCGCGCCACGCGCCTAGGATGACGAGGGACACCGGCCCGGCCCGCGGGCCGGCGCATCACCAACGGAGAGTGTCGCCATGAAGATCCGCTACCTGCACACCATGGTCCGCGTGAAGGAACTCGACGAATCGATCGCCTTCTACAACCTGCTGGGGCTGGAGGAGACGCGCCGCATGGACGTGGAGGGCGGCCGCTTCACGCTGGTGTTCATGGCGCCGCCGGGGCAGGAGGAATGCCCGATCGAGCTGACCTGGAACTGGGACGGCGACGACGCCCTGCCCGACGACAGCCGGCATTTCGGGCACCTGGCCTATGCCGTGGAGGATGTCTATGCCATGTGCCAGCACCTGATGGACAACGGCGTGACCATCAACCGCCCGCCCCGCGACGGGCGCATGGCCTTCGTGCGCAGCCCCGACAACATCTCGATCGAGCTGTTGCAGATGGGCGAGCCGCAGGAACCGGCCGAGCCCTGGGCCAGCATGGAGAACACGGGCCATTGGTGAGGCTGGCCTGTCTTGCCCTGGCGCTATGGGGCGCCGGGGCCGGCGCCGCGGGCGCGGCCTGCCGGCTGGCGCTGGTTCTGGCGCTCGATGTCTCGTCCTCGGTGGACGCGGCCGAGTACGACCTGCAACGCCGCGGTCTGGCCGCCGCGCTGGACGCGCCCGAGGTGCGCCACGCGATCCTGTCGGGCGCGCCGGGGCACGTGTCGCTGGCGGCGTTCGAGTGGAGCGGTTTCGAGCAGCAGGCGCTGCACCTCGACTGGACGGCGCTACGCGGGCCGGGCGACATCGACCGCGCCGTTGCCGCGCTCGCCGGCATGACGCGGGCGCATGAGAACTTTCCCACCTCCATGGGCCAGGCGCTGGGATACGCCGCGGGCCTTCTGGCGCGCGCGCCGCGATGCGCGCGGCGGGTGGTGGATGTCTCCGGCGACGGGGTCAACAACTTCCGCTACGGGCCGCGCCACGCGTACCGGCACTTCCCCTTCGAAGGCGTGACGGTCAACGGGCTGGTGATCCTGGGCGACGACGCGGATGTGCGCGCCTTCTATCGCGACGAGGTGCTGCACGGCCCCGGCGCTTTCATGGTGACGGCGCGCGGCTTCGCGGACTACCGCGCTGCGATGACGCGCAAGCTGTTCCGCGAGATCAACGACATCGTGCTGGGCGGTGCGCGGCCGGCGCGGGGGCCGCGCGGGTGAGGGCGGCGCGCCATCTCGCCATCGCGCTGTGCGCGTTGCTGTGGCCGGGGGTAACGGCGGCGGCGGAGTGCCGGTTGGCCCTGGCTCTGGCGCTGGACGTTTCCGGCTCGGTGGACGCGCGGGAATACCGGTTGCAGCTCGACGGCCTTGCGGCGGCGGTCGAGTCGCCGTCGGTGCAATCCGCCGCGCTGGCGGTGCCGGGGGCCGAGGTGGCACTGGCCGTCTACGAATGGGGCGGGCCGGGCCAGCAGCGGCTGCTGGTGAACTGGACGGCGTTGCGTGGGCCGGCCGACCTGCGCCGGATCGCGCGGCACCTGCGCGGGACAAGCAGCCTGCATGACGATCCCGACACCGCGATCGGGCAGGCGATGCTGTTCGGCGCCGAACTGCTGGCGCGCCGACCGGGGTGTTGGCGGCACGTCCTGGATGTTTCGGGCGACGGGCCGTCGAACCGCGGGCCGCATCCCCGCGATCTGTCCACCAGCGCCCTGTCGGGCGTCACCGTCAACGGGCTGGTGATCGGCCCGGCGGGGCGCGCGAACGTCACCAAGGACCTCAGCCGGGTCAAGAGCCTGCTGGATTACTACCGCACCTTCGTCAGCCGCGGCCCCGGCGCCTTCGTGGAAACGGCGCGGGACTTCGACGATTTTCGCGCGGCGATGACCCGGAAACTCGTTCGAGAGATGCGCCCGGCCGCGGTGTCGCAGCTGCCCGCGCCGGCACATCAATAGATGTAACGTATCTGCTCGGACCAGTAGCGCTCCACGCGGCCGAGCGCGGTCGTGATCTGGTCCATCCCGTCGGCGCCCAGCACGCCGCGCGATTCCAGCCCCTTGGCATGACGCTCGAACAACGCCGCGACGATGTCGCGAATCGCGCGTCCCTTGGCCGTCAGCCGCACGCGCACGGCGCGGCGGTCGATCTCGCACCGCTGGTGGTGCATGTATCCCATCTCGACCAGCTTCTTGAGGTTGTAGCTGACGTTGCTGCCCTGGTAGTAGCCGCGCGTCTTGAGTTCGCCGGCGGTGACCTCGTTGTTGCCGATGTTGAACAGCAGCAGGGCCTGGACGGCATTCACGTCCAGCACGCCGAGGCGTTCGAATTCGTCCTTTATGACGTCCAGAAGCAGGCGGTGGAGCCGCTCCACCAGCGCCAGCGTGTCGAGATAGCCCTGCATGAAGCCGCGGTCGGCCACCGGGCTGACATTGGTATGCAAGCTCATGTCCTTCTCCGTGCGATGACGCTCGGACAGGGACACTGAACGAAAAAGCCCAACAATCCGTAAAACGCGGCCCGCCCCGCGGCCGCGCGTCAGCCCCGGCGCGCGGACACCTCGGCGATCCGGCTCACCATGGCGTCGAACCGGGCAGGCGGCCGCGCCTGGCCGGTCACCCACTGGTAAAGATCCTGGTCGTTCTCCGACAGGAGCGCCTCGAAGGTATCCAGGCCGGCGGCGTCCAGCCCCTCCAGCTCGGCGCCGGCGAAGCGTGACATGATGATGTCCATCTCCTTGGTGCCGCGGCGCATCGCGCGCATGTGCAGCCGCTTCAGCCGCGTCGCGCGGTCCTCGGCGTCACTCACCCGCTTCATCCTTGAGGGTCATGCGCAGGTTCTTTTCCAGCAGTCCGAGGCGGTCGGCCGCCTGCGCCAGCTGGGTCTTCACGTCGCGGATCTCGGTCAGCATGTCCATCACATCGCGCGAAAGCTCCCCCTCCTCGCCGGGCACGTCGGGGCCGTCCCCCTCGCCCGACAGCAGCCACAGCAGCGAGACGTTGAGCAGCCCGGCCATCATCGAAAGCTTGTTGGCGCGCGGTTCCGACAGGTCCTCTTCCCAGCCCTTGAGCGTCTTGAGCTTCACGCCCAGCCGCTTGGCGAGCTGGGATTGCGTCATGCCCGCCTGTTCGCGCGCGCCTGCCACGCGGTCGCCAAAGGTCGTCGCCTCGGGGTCGAACCAGCCTTCGGTCTTTTCGGTGTCCATCGTCAGTCCTTTCCGGTGATCGCGCTTGATCGTCGTCGGGGCGGACCCTAAGACAATCCCCTGTCCAATACAAACCGGAGGCCGTGATGTCCTTGCTTTCCGCGACACTATCGCGCGTCAAACCGTCCCCCACCATCGCGATGAGCGCGCGGGCGCGCGAAATGCAGGCGCAAGGCCACGACGTCATCGGCCTGAGCGCGGGCGAGCCCGACTTCGACACGCCCGAGCACATCAAGGAGGCGGGCATCCGCGCGATCCGCGACGGGCGCACGAAATACACCGCCCCCGACGGGATCCCGGACCTGAAGGAAGCGATCCGCGAAAAATTCGCCCGCGACAACGACCTCGATTACACCCCGGCCCAGATCAGCGTGGGCACCGGTGGCAAGCAGGTGCTCTACAACGCGCTGATGGCCACGCTGGAGCCGGGCGACGAGGTGGTGATTCCCGCGCCCTACTGGGTCAGCTACCCCGACATGGTGCTGCTGGCCGGCGGCACGCCGGTGACGGTTTCCTGCGGGCTGGACACCGGGTTCAAGCTGACCCCGGAGGCGCTGGAGGCCGCGCTGACCCCGCGGACCAAGTGGCTGGTCTTCAACGCGCCGTCGAATCCCACGGGGGCGGGCTACACCCGGGCGGAACTGGCCGCGCTGGCCGAGGTGCTGCTGCGCCACCCGCAGGTGCACGTCCTCAGCGACGACATCTACGAACACCTCACCTATGACGACTTCGCCTTCTGCACGCCCGCGCAGGTCGAACCGCGGCTTTACGGGCGCACGCTGACCGTCAACGGGGTATCCAAGGCCTATGCCATGACCGGCTGGCGCATCGGCTATGCGGGGGGGCCGGAAGACCTCATCGCGGGGATGCGCAAGATCCAGTCGCAATCCACCTCGAACCCCTGCACCATCAGCCAGTGGGCCGCCGTCGAGGCGCTGACCGGGCCGCAGGGGTTCATCGCCGACAACAACCGGGTGTTCCGGCGCCGGCGCGACCTTGTCGTGGACAGGCTGAACGCCTGCCCCGGCATCGAATGCCCGCGGCCGCAGGGCGCGTTCTACGTCTACCCCTCGATCGTCGGCCTGATCGGCCGCAAGAGCGCGGCCGGCACGCTGCTCGACAGCGACGAGGCCTTCGCCACCGCGCTGCTGGAGGAAACCGGCGTGGCGGTCGTCTTCGGCGCGGCCTTCGGGCTTTCACCGGCGTTCCGGGTCAGCTACGCTACCTCGGACGCCGCGCTGGAAGAGGCGTGCGACCGCATCCGGGGGTTCTGTGCGGCACTGAGCTGAGGGGGCGATTGATGGCCGGAGACCTGCCCGAGTACTACTTCCGCGTCCGGGAAAACGGCGCCTTCGTCTTTCGCGTGGACACGGAGAACCGGCAGCGGCGCATCGAGATGGACCAGATCGCCGTGGTCAACATCCGGAACGGCCAGATCAAGCCCCACGGCGAGCGCGAACTGTCCGAGCGCGACCTTCAGGCGATCCGCGACTGGATGCAGGACCGGCAGGAGGTGCTGGAGGAACGCGCGATCGACGACATCCTGCGCACGGTCGATCACCTCAACACCACTGCGCACTGGGCGCAAAGCCGCGCGACCGACGACCAGCTCGAGGCGGTGACGGATTCGCTTCTTCTGGCGATGCACGACCTGCGCAGCGTGCTGGTCCGCAAGAAGGCCGAAAGGATGGGGCGGGGCGATTCCTGAGGCAGCCGGCAAGGCTCTTTCGCGCAACCCAGGTTTCGATAGCGTTCACGAGGCCTCGCGCGCGCCGGGCGGTGCCGACATGCCAAGGGCACCGCGGTGCGCCCGGCGCCAGAAACGGGCCATCATGAAAACCCCCGCCAGCGCCAGCCCGATCGCCAGCCCCAGCCAGACGCCCACGCCCTCCATGCCTGCCATGAACCCCAGCGCGTAACTGGCGGGCACGCCCACGGCCCAGTAGGCCAGCGCGGCGATCACCATCGGCACGCGGGTGTCCTGGACCCCGCGCAACAGGCCCAGCGCCAGCACCTGGGCCGCATCCACGAACTGGAACAGCGCCGCGGCCGCAAGCAGCCCGGTGCCGATGGCGATGACTGCGTCGCGGTCGGGGTCGCCGGGGTCGAGGAACAGGCCGATCAAATGCTCGGGCAGCAGAAGGAACACCGCCACCGTGATCAGCGCCGCCAGCCCGGACACGGCGATCACCACCCGCGCCCCGTCGCGCAGCTGGACAGCATCGCCCTGGCCCACCGCCTGCCCCGCGCGCACGGTCGCCGCGTTCGACAGCCCCAGGTGAACCATGAAGAAGACCGAGGTGATCTGCAGCGCGATACCATGCGCGGCCAGCGGCAGCGTGCCCAACCAGCCCATCATCACCGACGTCGCGGCAAACAATCCGACCTCGGCGAGGTTGGTTATCCCGATGGGCCAGCCCAGGCGGAAGACCTCGCCCAGCGCTGTGCCGTCGGGGCGCCACAACCGGGCGAACAGGGCATGCTCGGGCGCCAGGCGCAGCACGATCGGCACAAGGACGGCCAGCGACCCGCCATGCACGACCAGCGACGCCACGGCGGCGCCGCGTATGCCCATCTCGGGCAGGCCGAGGTTGCCGAAGATGAGCAGGTAGTTCGCGGCAGCGTTCACCGCCACGGCACCCAGCGTCACCCACAGCACGATCTGCGTGCGTTCCAGTGCCGCGAGGTACGACTTCAGCACCATGACCAGAAGCGCCGGCACCAGCCCCCAGCCGGCAATCCGGGTGTAGTCGCCGGCCAGCGCCGCCGTCGCGGGCGCCTGGCCCAGCGTGCGCAGGATCGGCGCACTCGTGAGCAGCACCGGCAGCGCCGCCAACCCGAACAGGACCGACGCCCAAAGCCCCATCCGCGTGACGCGCCGGATCCGCGTTTCGTCACCCGCCGCGCGGGCCGAGGCCACCATGGGCATGACCGCCCAGGCAAAGCCCGATCCCATGATGAACAGGACGAAGAACATCTCGGTCCCCAGCACGCCGGCGGCCAGGGCCGCGACGCCGTACCAGCCCAGCATGAGGGTGTCGGTCAGCGTGATCGCGAACTGCGCAAGGTGGCTGCCGACCAGTGGCAGCCCTAGCCTGAAGACGGCCCGCGCGTGTTGGCGGTATGGGACAACGCGTCGCATACCCGCCGCTTAGGGCCGGCACGCGACGGGCGCAAGCCCGCTCAGAGCGCGGCGGCCAGAAGCTGCGCGGCCAGAAGCGCCACCACGGCCCCCGCGCCGATCTCGATCACCGGCAGAGCGGTCGCCCCGGGCGCGCGCGCCGCAAGGCGCGCGACAAGCCCTTCGCGCAGTGTGACCGCGGCGACCGCGACCGCCACGGTCACGCTCGCCGTTCCCAGCCCCATGACGAAGGCACCGGCGATGCCGGCGCCTTCCAGCCCCATGCGCCATGTCACGATCAGAAGAAACAGCGCGCCTGTGCAGGGCCGCAGCGCCACCGCGCCGACGAGGGCCACGGCGTCACGCGCCCCGTGTACGCGCGCCACCTCGTCCGCCGTCGGCCCGTGTCGGTGCCCGCAGCCCTGGCACGCGCCCGGCGCGGCGGCCGGCCCGCGACGCGCCGCCAACAGCCGGCGCGCGCCCCGTGCCGCCAGCCAGAGCCCGATCAGGGCGATGGCACCGTAGCTGGCGGGGGCCATGACCTGCTCGGCCAGCCCCACCATGCGCTGGCGCGTCAGTTCGAAGGCCAGCACGCCCGCGTAGACAAGCCCCACCGCCGTCGCCGCCTGGGCAAGGCTGCCGCCCAGCGCCAGCAGCGACAGCCGCAGCAGCGGCACCTTGCGGCCCACACCGTAGCCACCGATCAGCAGCTTGCCGTGCCCCGGCCCGGCCGCGTGAAGGAAGCCGTAGGCGAAACACAGCCCCAAAAGGCCGCTCAGCGCGGCCGTGTCGCCGGCGCGCAGATCCCGCAGGACCCCCGCCAGCGCGGTCTGCACCTCGCTCTGGCCCTCGGCCGCCCAGCGCGCGACCTCTGCCGCCCCGCCCAGGCCCCACAGCCAACCGGCCACCGCGAGCAGCGCAAGGCCGGCGATCAGGAGGACGGCGCGCATGATACCGTCAGCGTATCGGCGTAGAAGCGGCCGACCTTAACCTCGGCGAACCCCGCCTCGGTCGGCGTGCCCATCAGGTCGGCGACCTTCGCGTCCGCCGCCGTGTCGTCGGCAGCCTCCACATCCGTCGCGCAGCCACCGGGCAGCCCGCGCACGTCTGTCAGCGTCAGCGCGGCATAGTAGCTGGGGTCATAGGGCCGGATCACCAAACCATCGGGCGCGATCGGCCCGAGGTCGCGCGTGTGGGACGAAACCAGACGGCCGTCGCGCAGCTGCACACCCGTGGCACGCGGCGCGGACAGCGCGACACGTCCGCCATCGCGCGTGATGAAAAGGCCGCCATCGAAGCCGTCGGGCCAGTCCACGAGGTCGAACCCTTCGAGGCGCGCACGTTCCCCGGGCGTCAGGGCACCGTCCCCGTCCGCGTCCAGCCCTCGGTCAGACAGGACCAGAAGGGAATAGAACGCGTCGTAGCTCCAGGTGACCTCGACCCCCGTCACCCGGCCCCGCGGGTCGGCCTCGAAGCGCAGGGCCACGTCCACGAAGACATGCGGGTGGGCCCGCGCACCCGACGATGCGCAGGCCAGCCAAGCCCCGCAGATGACAAACAACAGTCCCCGCATCTGCCTCCGTCTTAAGACGCACGTGTCAGGACGGCAAGATCGTGCCGCGATTTGCAGCCCGCGGGCGGGTGTCAGACCTTTCGCACTTCCGGGTGC
Source organism: Roseovarius salinarum (assembly GCF_002834145.1). Lineage (GTDB taxonomy): Bacteria > Pseudomonadota > Alphaproteobacteria > Rhodobacterales > Rhodobacteraceae > Roseovarius > Roseovarius salinarum. The sequence goes on from NZ_PHNT01000005.1 coordinate 31,829, forward strand.
AGGGACTTGCCGAGGATGTGATCTGCGCCGTGCAACACGTGCTGTGCCGTCGACACGATCAGCGGATCGGGGCCCTTGACCACCTTCGGATCCTTGCCGGGATAATCGAGCGCGTTCAGGAAATGGCGCATGCAGTTGAGGCGCGCGCGCTTCTTGTCGCTGGATTTCACGACCGTCCACGGCGCGTCGGCGGTGTCGGTGTAGAAGAACATCGCCTCCTTCGCCTCGGTGTAGTCGTCCCACTTGTCAAGGCTTTCCTTGTCGATCGGCGACAGCTTCCACTGCTTGAGCGGGTCGTTCGCCCGCGCCGCGAAGCGGCGGCGCTGCTCCTCGCGCGTGACCGAGAACCAGTACTTGAAGAGCCGGATCCCCGAGCGCACCAGCATCCGTTCGAGGTCCGGCGTCTGGCGCATGAACTCCAGGTATTCCCAGGGCTCGCAGAAGCCCATCACGCGCTCGACACCCGCGCGGTTGTACCAGGAACGGTCGTAGAACACCATTTCGCCCACCGTCGGCAGATGCTCGATGTAGCGCTGGAAGAACCACTGCCCCTTCTCCTCCCAGGTGGGCTTGTTGAGCGCGACGACGCGGGCCGCACGGGGATTGAGATGCTCGGTGAAGCGCTTGATCGTACCGCCCTTGCCGGCGGCATCGCGTCCCTCGAACAGAAGGACGAACCGCTGGCCGGTCTCCTGCGCCCAGAGCTGGACCTTCAGCAGCTCGGCCTGCAACTGGGCCTTCTGCCGCTCGTAGGCGCGGCGGCCGAGTTTCTTGTCGTAGGGATAATCGCCGTTCTCGAACGCCTGCCGCAGGTCGGCCACGCGATCGGTCGCCTTGATGTCGCGACCGGTGTCTTCATCGCCATCTCCGGGCGTCGGCATCGTGGCGCCCCCCACCGCAACCGCCGACCCGCCCGTTACGGCGCCGGGCCCTGCATCGTCTGCAACGTTTTCATTTCCGGAAACGGGCGCCGTGGCGGCAGTCGTCGGTTTCGTCATGCTCTTCCTTTCACAAGATATGCGAAAGGCTATCGCGAACCGGCGTCAGCCGCGTTGATCGGTGTCAAGTTTCATTGCGAATGCAACGTCAATGCGTCCAGGTTTCGCGCCGCCTGGCCGAGAAATTCTCGCCGTAGCCTCCTGGGCGCACGTTGGGGCGGCGGCGGTGCGGCTCCTGCACCACGGCATCGATGCCATGCTCCCGGGCATATTCCAGCGCGGCTTCCCGGGTGGGGAACGTCAACCGCACCTGGGCCTGCGTGTCCGCCGACGAGGTCCAGCCCATCAGCGGATCGACCTCGCGCCGCGTGTCGGGGAAGAACTCCAGCACCCAGTGCTTGGTGCGGGCGTTGCCCGATTGCATCGTGTTGCGGGCCGGCCTGTAGATACGCGCGGTCATGGCGCTCCCCTGCTGTCTGTCACCGGGCACAATATCGGCCATTCACGCCGGCGGGGCAAGGGGCCGGGGCCACGGGGCGCGTCATCCGGACGCGGGCCGCGGCCGTCCCCTTGCCGTGCAAACATACATTCTAATTTCAACATATGAACAAGGGCATCGAATGGAGGCCCCCATGCTCGAGGCATTCTCGGCCGAGACGCTGGCGCGGATACAGTTCGCCTTCACCGTCTCTTTCCACATCGTGTTCCCGGCCTTCTCGATCGGGCTGGCGAGCTACCTGGCGGTGCTCAACGCGCAATGGCTGCGCACGCGCGACCGCACTTACCTTCACCTGTTCGACTACTGGAAAAAGATCTTCGCGGTGGCCTTCGGCATGGGCGTGGTGTCGGGTATCGTGATGTCGTACCAGTTCGGCACGAACTGGTCCGTGTTCTCGGACCGCGCCGGCCCGGTGATCGGGCCGCTGATGGCCTACGAGGTGTTGTCTGCCTTTTTCCTGGAGGCCGGTTTCCTGGGCATCATGCTGTTCGGGCGCGAGAAGGTGGGCGCGCGGCTGCACATGTTCGCCACGGCGATGGTCGCCTTCGGCACGTTGCTGTCGGCAACCTGGATCCTGAGCGTGAACAGCTGGATGCACACCCCCGCGGGGTATTCGATCAACGAGGCGGGACAGTTCGTGCCCGAGGACTGGTGGGCGATCGTGTTCAACCCCTCCTTCCCCTACCGGCTGCTGCACATGGTGCTGGCCGCCTACCTGACGACCGCGCTGGTCGTGGCGGGCGCCGCGGGCTGGCACATGCTGCGCGACCGCGCGACGGCGGCCAGCCGCAAGATGTTCTCTATGGCGCTGTGGATGGTGGCGATCACCGCGCCGTTGCAGATCGTGGCCGGCGATATGCACGGGCTCAACACGCTGGAGCACCAGCCGGCCAAGGTCATGGCGATGGAGGGGCATTACGAGTCGCACCCCGAGGGCGCGCCGCTGATCCTGTTCGGCATCCCAGACCCCGACAACAAGGAGATCGACCACGCCATCGAGATCCCCGGCCTCTCCTCGCTGATCCTCGAGCACGATCTGGACGCCCCCCTGCCCGGCCTCGACACCGTCCCCGATGACGAGGAGCCGCCGGTGGCCATCGTCTTCTGGTCGTTCCGGGTGATGGTGGCGCTTGGCTTCGCCATGCTGGGCCTGGGCGCCTGGAGCCTGTGGCGCCGCTGGAAGGGCACGCTGTTCGAGGGCCGCTGGCTGCAGCGCGCGGCCGTGGCCATGGGCCCCGCCGGGTTCGTCGCGGTGCTTGCCGGCTGGATCACGACCGAGGTCGGCCGCCAGCCCTTCACCGTCTACGGGCTTATGCGCACCGCCGACTCGCTCTCGCCGGTGGAGGCGCCGGCGGTGGCGACCTCGCTTCTGGTGTTCATCGTGGTCTATTTCTTCATCTTCGGCGCCGGGACGGTCTACATCCTGCGGCTGATGGGCAAGGCGCCGGGCGACACCGGGGCCGACCCGGCCGCGGAGGGTCCGCTGCGCGGCAGCGGCATTACCCCGGCACCACAGCTCGACCCGAACGCCGTTCCCGGCGAATGAAAGGAGGCTGAGCCATGCTGGATCTCGCGACCATATGGGCAGCGATCATCGCCTTCGCCGTGCTTACCTACGTCATCCTCGACGGTTTCGACCTGGGCGTGGGCATCCTGTTCCCGTTCGCCCGCAGCAAGGAGGAGCGCGACGTGATGATGAACTCGGTCGCGCCCGTCTGGGACGGCAACGAGACCTGGCTGGTGATGGGGGGGCGGGGGGCTGTTCGCGGTCTTCCCGCTGGCGTATGCGGTGGTGATGCCCGCGCTCTACATGCCGATCGTGCTGATGCTGCTGGCGCTTGTGTTCCGCGGCGTGGCGTTCGAGTACCGCTGGCGCACGCAAGCCTGGCGTCCGGTCTGGGACGCGGCCTTCATCGGCGGCTCGACCGTCGCGGCGGCCTGCCAGGGCATCGCGCTCGGCGCGCTGGTGCAGGGCATAGAGGTCGCGGACCGCGCCTACGCTGGCGGCTGGTGGGACTGGCTGACGCCGTTCTCGCTGCTCACCGGCGTGGCGCTGGTGATCGGCTACGCGCTGCTGGGCGCGACGTGGCTGGTGATGAAGACCGAAGGGGCGCTCCAGCGCGCCATGCGCCGCCTCGCCTGGCCGCTCGGCGCGGCCACGCTGGGGCTGATCGGCGTGGTCAGCCTGCTTACCCCGTTCCAGGACCCGGTCTATTTCGACCGCTGGTTCAGCTTTCCCGCCGCGCTCTACTCGGCGCTGGTGCCGGTGATGCTGTTCCTCGCGGCGATGCTCCTGTTCCGGGGGCTGATGACCGGCAGCGACCGCGCGCCCTTCCTGGCCAGCCTCGCGCTGTTCGTCATCAGCTTCGTCGGCATCGGCATCAGTTTCTACCCGATGATGGTGCCGCCGGCGCTGACCATACAGGAGGCCGCGGCGCCCGACAGCAGCCTTGCCTTCGCGCTGGTGGGCACGGTGATCCTCATCCCGGTGATCCTGGGTTACACCGCCTATGCCTACTGGGTGTTCCGAGGCAAGGTCGACCCGGACGCGGGGTATCACTGATGCGGCGTGACACGGTCCGGCGGCTGGCGTGGTTCGTCGCCCTCTGGGCGGCCTCTGTGGGCACCCTAGCGATCGTGGCCTGGGTCATCCGCCTGATGATCGCCTGACCGGGTTGAACCGCCGGGAAAAGGGGTCAAGTCTAGGGGCGAACGAAGGAGGCCCGTCCATGCCCTACGCCCATTCCGACCGCAGCGCCCCGGCGCTCGCCAACGCCGCGCCCGAGACGACGCGCCGCGAGAAGCTGGAGGGCGGCAAGCGGTTCGTGATGGAGACCGAGTTCACCGCCGCCGGCGACCAGCCAACGGCCATCGCCGAACTGTCCCGGGGCGTGCAGGCCGGGGAACGCGACCAGGTGCTGCTGGGCGCCACCGGCACCGGCAAGACCTTCACCATGGGAAAGGTGATCGAGGAAACCCAGCGCCCGGCCATCATCCTGGCGCCCAACAAGACGCTGGCGGCCCAGCTTTACGGCGAATTCAAGGGCTTCTTCCCCGGCAACGCGGTGGAATACTTCGTCTCCTACTACGACTACTACCAGCCCGAGGCCTACGTCCCGCGCAGCGACACCTACATCGAGAAGGAATCGCAGATCAACGAGCAGATCGACCGGATGCGCCACTCGGCCACCCGTGCACTGCTGGAACGCGACGACGTGATCATCGTCGCCTCGGTGTCGTGCATCTACGGTATCGGTTCGGTCGAGACTTACTCGGCCATGACGCAGGATCTGATCGTGGGCAAGGAATATGACCAGCGGCAGGTCATGGCCGACCTCGTGGCCCAGCAGTACAAGCGCAACGACCAGGCGTTCCAGCGCGGCACCTTCCGCGTGCGCGGCGACAGCCTCGAGATCTGGCCGGCGCACCTCGAGGACCGGGCATGGAAGCTGTCGTTCTTCGGCGAGGAGCTGGAGGCGATCACCGAGTTCGACCCCCTCACCGGGGCCAAGACGGGCGGCTTCGACAAGATCCGCGTCTACGCCAACAGCCACTACGTCACGCCCAAGCCGACGATGCAGCAGGCCATCGCCAGCATCAAGGCGGAGCTGCGCACGCGCCTCGACCAGCTCGTGGGCGAGGGCAAGCTGCTGGAAGCCCAGCGGCTGGAGCAGCGCACCAACTTCGACCTCGAGATGCTGGAGGCCACGGGCGTGTGCAACGGCATCGAGAACTACAGCCGCTACCTCACGGGGCGCGCGCCGGGCGAACCGCCGCCCACGCTGTTCGAGTTCATCCCCGACAACGCGCTGGTCTTCGCCGACGAATCCCACGTCAGCGTGCCCCAGATCGGCGGCATGTACCGGGGCGACTACCGCCGCAAGTTCACGCTGGCCGAACACGGTTTCCGCCTGCCCTCGTGCATGGACAACCGCCCCCTCAAGTTCGAGGAATGGGACGCCATGCGCCCGCAGTCGGTCTTCGTCTCGGCCACGCCGGCCGCGTGGGAGCTGGAACAGACCGGCGGCGTCTTCACCGAGCAGGTGATCCGCCCCACCGGCCTGCTGGACCCGCAGGTCGAGGTGCGCCCCGTCACCACCCAGGTCGACGACCTGCTCGACGAGGTGCGGCGCGTCACCGCCGCCGGGTATCGCACGCTGTGCACCACCCTGACCAAGCGCATGGCCGAGGACCTGACCGAGTACCTGCACGAACAGGGCGTCAAGGTGCGCTACATGCACTCCGACATCGACACGATCGAGCGCATCGAGATCCTGCGCGACCTGCGCCTCGGCGCCTTCGACGTGCTGGTGGGCATCAACCTGCTGCGCGAGGGGCTGGACATCCCCGAATGCGGGCTGGTGGCCATTCTGGATGCCGACAAGGAGGGCTTCCTGCGCTCGGAAACCTCGCTGATCCAGACCATCGGCCGCGCCGCGCGCAACGCCGACGGGCGCGTCATCATGTACGCCGACAAGGTCACCGGCAGCATGCAGCGCGCCATCGACGAGACCGAGCGCCGCCGCGCCAAGCAGATCGCCTACAACACCGAACACGGGCTCACGCCCGAGACCATCCGCAAGAACGTGGACGACGTGCTCGCCGGCCTCTACGAGGGCGACGTGGACATGAACCGCGTGACCGCCAAGGTCGACAAGCCCACGCATGGCGCCAACCTCGAGGCGCACCTCGAGGGGCTGCGCACCGAGATGCGCAAGGCGGCCGAGAACCTCGAGTTCGAGGAGGCCGCCCGCCTGCGCGACGAGGTCAAGCGGCTGGAGGCCGTGGACCTCGCCGTGCACGACGACCCGCTCGCGCGCCAACAGGCGGTGGAGAAGGCCGCCGAGGAGGCCGTGGGCGCCAAGGGCCGCTCAACGGCCGGAAAGCCGGGGCAGCGGGGTGGGGTGAAGAAGAGGGAGCGGTGACGACGGACGTTCGGGCGGTAGGGTGGGCAATATTGCCCACCACGGATGGCGAAGATGTTTCGCGGTGGTGACCGGGGGATCGGAATTGCGCCGGGGCGGTGGGCAGAACTGCCCACCCTACGCTTGCTTGTTTTTTTGTGTACTCCAATGGGTGCACGATCCAGAAATTCGGATGGTAACAGGGACTAGCATTTTCAATGCGTACGACCTATGGTTGCAAGAAAACGGGGCTTGGGATGAAAAGAACAAGGATCAACTCAATCTACGCAATCCACCTTGCCGTGGTCCTAGCTACTGCCTGGATTGCCGAGAGGGCGGACGTTACCACTTGGTATGTCGTGTTGGCTATTGGTTTTCCGCTGGTTCTTTCCTTTTTGCCACGTACAAGCAGCCTTTCATATACATTAAACGTTCGAATTCTTTTTCCAATATCCGTCGGCCTGTTTTGCGTTGCGTTATTTCACTATTTTCCACATCTATTGGAGACAAGCAACGCCAGTGGATTGGCAAGCTACCTTGACAAACAGGGCATCGAGAGTTTTGGGGCGGCTGGTGAAAGCATCGACCAAGCCCTTTTCCAAGTCAATCCCATTTTCAAGGATTCAGTAACCGTACTTTATGCGGTATGTGCTGCGTTTCTTCTTTGGAAAGGGCTGTCCGATTTCGATGAATTGAAGCATATTCTCTACGAAGAAGCCGGTACGATCCGGTCGATTGCGGATTTCACGGAATATTTTATGTCCGGCGGCGCACCGGAGGCGAACTATTTGGCCGTTCATAGATTGCGCTCTCTGCTTCTTGAGTACGTAGAAAATATCCTAAAAGACGGGCGAGTTGTAACTGCCGCCAGAAATGAAGAAATCCTCGAAGAGGGGATTGCCGTTGTATCGGATTTGAAGATTGGCGACAAGAACGACGAATTTGCGCTTGAGGAAGTGATGAAAGCTCTGACCCGAGTCGCAACGCTTCGTAGCAAACGGGCGGTTTGCATCGAGAAACGAATGTCACCGTTTATCCTGGTAATAATGTTCTTGATGTCGACCACCATGGTACTTTCGTTTTTTGGTAACGCGACGGGCGAACTCAGTATCGATTATGTCTACGTGTTTCTGCTTCCGACCTTCTATACTTCGATCTTCATGACACTTCTTGATCTAAGTTCTCCCTTTGACGGGTACTGGGCAATCAAGCTGGAGGCAGTCGACAGCGTGCGAAAAAAACTGGCAAAGGGCACGGATGCGAGATCGGACGCTCTCATAAGCCACGCTGTTGCATGACCAGTGTTGTTTTTCCTCGAATCCGCGTTTTTCGACCTGATCTCGTTGCGCCGTCCTCGCGCGGGTCAACCGGTTCGGGCAGCAAGCGTAGGGTGGGCAGTTCTGCCCACCGCGCCCATGGGCTACCCACCGACCCGACGCACTTCCGGGAACCTGCGCACCACCCCGGCACATCCCCACCATCCATGGTGGGCAAAATTGCCCACACTAATCCCCCAATTCCCCTCCACCACGCCGCCCGCACATCCCGGGTCAACCCGCCTCAGCCTTATATCCCGGTGGATCGAGAAAATCGGCCACGCCATCGCCTGCGCGACACGCCCGTGCTTCACCGGATTGCCGGCACCCGCAGGATGGGTCTCGAACCCACCCGACCACGGCGCGGGCCAATCCGTGCACTCGCCCTCCCCCGGCGCTGGGGGCCGTCCATGCTGCAACGACGCCCGTCCGCCACAGGGCGGCCTCTCCCCGCCATGCGCCCGGCCCACCGGGGCGGCGGGATGCCCCCTGCCCTACGGCAGGACATCGCGCGGTGTGACCGGGGCAGGCCGCCGCACATCGCACGCCCCCGCCTTGCAAGACCCGCCCCATGCGCGCACAATGGCGCCACTCACCACGGCGCCCCGCGTGCGCCGGTGACGGGCCGCGGTCGGGGCGCCCTCGCCACGAGGGAGGACATCATGACCATCGCACCCCGCCTGAAATCGCATCTCGACGCCCGCGGGCTGCCCTATGACGTCGTGACGCATCCGCACACCACCACCGCATCCGAGGCGGCCGAGGCCGCGCATGTGCCCGGCGACTGCCTTGCCAAGTCGGTGCTTGTCGACATGGACCGCGGGCGCGCGCTGGCCGTCGTGCCCAGCACCCGGCAGGTCGACCTGCACGGGCTGCAATGGATCCTCGAAACCCCCGTCGTGCTGGCCTCGGAAGAGGAGGTGGCCGCGGTCTTCGATGACTGCGCCACCGGCGCCGTCCCGCCCGTGGGCGCGCCCCATGACCTGCCCACCGTGCTGGACGAGCGCCTGAAGGGCCTCGCCACCGTCTGGTTCGAGGCCGGCGACCATGAAACGCTGGTGCGGATGCGCGGCGCCGATTTCGACGTGCTGATGGCCGATGCCCGCGAGGGCGCGGTCTGCCACTGACCGGCGCCGGGATGATCGAGCTGGAGGCGGATCACAGCCACCTCTATCCCGGGGCCACGGGGCGCGTTCTGTCGGGCAACCCCGGCAAGGGCGGCGCCGCGGTGGTGCGCTTTGCCGACGGCGGCGCGGCCGAGGGCACGCTCGCCGGCGGGCTGCTGCGGCTTGCCCACTATACCACCGCCGCCGGCACGCGGATCGGCGCCCGGGGCTGGCAGTTGGCCGTCGGCACCCCCGCGCCAGGGCGGTTCCGCGTCACCGCTCGCGCGCCAGCCTCTTGAAATCGCCGCGGGTTTTTCCCAGATCGTCATGTGGAGAGCCCCGGGACTCCGGGGCTCTGCGCCGGGGCATCACGGCCCCGCGAGTGTCAGAGCAGGTTCCTGTAGAAGGGAGGTTGTATCATGGCAGAGATCGTGAAAACCGCAAAGCAATACTGGGCCGACGCCCTGAACATCATCCTGGGGCTGGCGCTGATCGCATCGCCCTGGGTTCTGCAGTTCGCGAGCCTGAACGCCGCGATGGGCAACGCGATCGTCATCGGTGCGCTGATCGCGCTGATGGGCCTGGCCGCTCTGGTCAACTTCCGCAAATGGGAAGAGTGGCTGAGCATGGTCATCGGCCTGTGGCTGATCGTGTCGCCCTGGGTCCTCGGCGTTGCCGGGACCGCTGCGGCAACCTGGACGTTCGTCGTCGTGGGCGTGCTGGCGATCGCCCTGGCCGCATGGTCGCTGTATAGCCACGGCGGCCTGAAGATGGCCTGACCCGCCCCGAGGGCGAAGCCCTTTTCAGGGCGTCCCGAAGCGCGCCGGGCCTTGCGCCCGGCGCGTTTTCATGCGCCGAGCCCTTGAATTTTCTGCCCGGCCGGGGCACGTGCAATGCCGCACGCGGGGCCGTAGCTCAGCCGGGAGAGCGCGTCGTTCGCAATGACGAGGTCAGGGGTTCGATTCCCCTCGGCTCCACCACGTGCAACCGTTTCCCTTTTCTTGCCACGCCGGTATCATCAGGGACCATGGCACGTTTTCTTGTCATCACCGGTATCGTGCTGATCCTGGCCGGGCTGCTCTGGGGGCCGCTGTCGCGGCTGGGGCTGGGCCGGCTGCCGGGCGACATCGTGATCGAGCGCGAGAACTTCACGCTGTACATCCCGGTGACCAGCGCGATCCTGGTCTCGGTGGTGCTGTCGGTCGTGGTCACCGTGATCCGCTACATCCTAGGCCGATGACCGTGCCCGCGGGCCCGGGGGCCGATGCGGCACTGGTTCTCGGAGCGGCGGTGCGGCCCGACGGCACCCCGTCGGAGGCATTGCGGCGGCGTGCGCTGCACGCCACGGCCCTTTACCATGAGGGCCGTGTCGGCATGATCCTCGCCAGCGGCGGGCCGGCTGACGCCCCCCGGTCCGAGGCAGCGGCGATCGCCGAAATCTGCCGGTCCGAGGGCGTTCCCGCCACGGCGCTCGTGCTCGAGGACCTCGCGGCGACCACGGCCGGGAATTTCGAACGTGCGCGCCCGCTGCTGGCCGCCCGTGGCGTCGCCTCCGTTCTCGTGGTGACCGACCCGTATCACGCGCCGCGCGCACGGCTCGCCGCCCGCGGCCTGGGGCTCCGCGTGCGGATCTCTTGTCCGCGGCTTTCCGCGCGCGCCTGGGCGCGCGCGGTGCCGGCCGCCCTGCGCGAGATCCCGGCGCTCGCGCTCCAACTCTGGCGCGGGCTGCGGCGTTAGCGCACCACTGTCACGTCGACCCGTTGCGCCTGTCCGCCGCTGCCGTAGACGCGCACGAATACCGTGGCACCGCCCTGCATCAGGTTGCGCCGGGCCGCGGGATCGATGGAGCCGCGCATCACCAGCTGCTCCAGCGCAGCGCGATTGTCGATGCTGCCGAACAGCGGATCCCATTCGTCCCCGGGCTGCGAGATGCCGAAGCGGTGGAAATTCGCGCGGTCCTGCCGCAGCACCTGCCACGGTTCGCTCAGCCGCATCCCCTTCGAATTGTAGAGGTCCGCGTTGCCGATATAGGCGGCATAGCTGGCAACGAGGTTCGCGGCGCCGGCGGACCCGGCCGGGCCGGCCAGCGTCACCTCGGCCCATCGGCCCTGTCCGCCGCTACCGTAGATCCGCACGTCGACCAGCGTGCCGCCCTGCATGACCCGACGCCGGACCTCGGGTGCCATGCCGCCGCGCATGATCATGCGCTCCAGCGCAGCCCGGTTGTCGATGTTGCCGAACACCGGGTCCCATTCGTCCCCCGGCTGCGAGATGCCGAAGCGGTGATAATTCGCACGGTCCTGTCGCAGGACCTGCCAGGCCTCGGTCAGGCGCGCGCCATTGGAGTTGTAGAGATCGGCGTTGCCGATCCGCGCGGTATAGCTGGCGACAAGGTCCGCCGCCCCGGCCGGCCCGGCGAGCGCAAGCACCACCGCGACCAGAAAACCCTTGAGAAACGTCATCTTTCCTCCTCCTGTTCAGGCGGTCCGGGCGCAGCGCCTGTGCCCGGCCCGGTTTCCGTCCGCCATTGCCATTCCGGCACACGCACGGCGGCCATTCAGTCGCCCCCGGTTCCGTGCGCCCCATGCTCGCGTTCCAGCCTGAGACGGTGCTGCTGGCAGATCGGCGGCTCCCCCGCGTTCGGTTCGGCCGGCCGGTCACGGCAGGTAATCGAGCGGAACTGATTGCAGGCCTCCGCGGTGCATGCGATGCGCCCGGTCCAGTACACCGTCGGCCCGCGGCATTCCGGCGGCACGGGGTCGGTGTTCCACTCGTACCCAAACAACGTGCAACGCTTCACGACGTTCGCGGCGGGCTGGGCAACCATGTGCGCGAGTCCCTGGGCGCGGCAGAAGGCCGCTGCCGCGCAGAGCCCGCTGGTGTCTGCCACGGCCATGCCGCGGAACCGCACGCCATGGAACGTCTTGATGCCGTCCCCGGTCTCGACAGATGAGAACCGCCATCCCGCCGCCCCGGTATCGTCCTCCGCCTGCGGGGGGACGCGCGCGCGCATCGCGGCGATCTCGGCGTCGACGCGGGCCTGTTCCTCGCGCACGCGCGCGGCTTCGTAATCGAGTTGCTTGACGATCAGGCCGCTGAGTTGGTGGATCACGTTGGATTTGCGAAAAAGCCGTTCGATCGTCGCGTCGGGTTCGTCGTCAGGGGCCTTCCACCACGGCTTGGCCGAGCGCGGCGGCGGCGCATCGTCGTCGAAGGCGTCAAGGGGCGCGCGGATCAGCGCGTCGAGGTCTGCGGTCATCCGGCGCAGCCTGGCGCTGCGGCGCATGGCCCGGTCGTGCAACGCCAGCGGGTCGATTTTTTCGTGACGGACCTGCCAGACCTCGCCGCCGAACTCGATGTCGGCATAGACCTGCCAGGCCGCATCGAGCGAGGCCATCAACAGGTCGTCGGCCGAGGGGATGTCCTGGTTGGCCGCCTCCAGCGCCGTGCGCATCAGCACCTTGAGCGAGTTGTTGCGGATGTTCCGGCCCGCGCGTTCGTGCAACGCGGCATAGGCCGTGCGCCCCTGTCGGATCGCCCGGTCCACCCGGTCGAGCGCGGCGGCCTGCGCCTCCAGCCGGGCGAGCGCCGCCGACGGATCCGCCGAGGCCGCGCCCCCCCACAGCAACACGGTGCAGAGGACTGCGAGAATGCGGCTCATTGCATTGCCTCCCTTGCACGCATGATCGGCACCTGCGCCAGCCCGATCACCTGCGCGCGCGGCGCCCCGGTCGCCCGTACCAGTACACCGCCCGACTGACGCAGCACTTCGTAACTGCCCGCACCTGCCGACGCGATCGCCTTGCGCCCGTGAACATCCCGCCGGATCTTGGCGCCAAGACGGCCAGCAGCGGACTCGAACAGCGCGGCGACGCGCTGCTCCGAACCCATGTAGACCTGCACGGCCACGCCGGGCGGGGCTTCATCCGGATCCGGTTCCGCGGGCGCATAGACGGCGTATGCCGTGCGCAGCCCGTCCGACCGCGGCGCGCTGAGCACCGCCTCGGGCAGCGTGCCGTCCAGCCACCACCCGGCGGGCAGATCGGCCCGGTTCGGCAGCAGGCCGCCGGGCGTGGAGGGATCGGCATCCGCCCGGGCACCGGGGGTGTCGGGACCCGACTTGCCGACGGTGACGAGCGGCGCCTGCCCGTCGTCGGGATCGGACGCCGCGCGGCTCTGCGTGCCGGATTCGGGTACGGCCAACAAAGGGGCCTGCGTTTCATCGCCCCGCGGTCCCTGCTCCGGCGCCGCCCGTGCGGCATCTGGCGCGGGCTGACGGAAAAGCACCACGGGCGTGGACCATGCGGCGTTGTCCGAGCGCATCTGTCCGCTGAGCATCGTGCGGTCGGCGTTGAAGGAAAGCGCGCCCGAGCCGTTCCGCCAACCGTAGGTGTTGCCGTCCTCCACGGTATAATCGAAACGGATCGTGTCGCCCTCGCGCGTGCCCTTGCCCTGCCACGGCCGCCACGCGCCTTGATAGAAAGTCTGTGCCGCGATGCTGACCTGACGGCCCGAGATGGTGATCGCGGCCTCGAGATCCCAGTCGCGCCCCTCCAGCCCGCGGGTGCGCCAGTGCGTGGTCTCGACGGTGTCGGCCTCCATGGCCCTCGCCTGAGCGAGGCAATCCTCGAATGCCTTACGGGCCAGCAGCATCCGCCGGCGGTGGCCGGCGTCGCGGCCGCTGGCATGCCACGCGCGCACCGCATCGGCGTATGTCCCTTTTTGCTTGCCGCAGGCGTCTTCGGTGGTGGCCGCCGCCCCGGTTTTCCCGATTTTCCGACCGTCGATGTAGATGTCGGCATTGGCCGGCACATCCAGGTCGATCGAAAGCACCTGCCCTTTCACGCGGTACCCGTCGTTGCCGTCGCGGACGAATCCGCGAACCTCGCCATCCGACACCTTGTCGTAATCGTCGATGGTCACGCCGAAGCCGTCCAACCGGCCCTCGATTTTCTCGATGTGGCCGGCGTAGCGAAGCGTGTAGTGTGTCTCGCCCGGCAGATGCGCGCTGCCGATGACCACCCGGTGCTCCGGCGCATCCGGCACAGACGATGACGCGACGGGCGGGTCGACCTCGATCAGGGTATCAGCCGGTCCGGCGAGGCGGAAACTGCGCAGCACGGCCTCGGCCTCGGCACGCCGGCGCGGCACCATTTCCGCCGGTGTCATCCACCAAAGGACGAAGGCGGTGTTGCCGGAGGCGGTATAGAATGCCTGCATCCGCGCCGGGAAGCGCCGCCCGTCGGCCGCCCAGGTGCCGCCGTAGCCCACGCGCAGCCCCTCCAGTCCGGCAAGGCTGTCCGCCCCGGTATACAGCACCTGCCCTCCGTCAAAGCTGTCGGCCAGCAACTGCGGCTCGACCGCGTGGCGCAGTTGCACCGGGGTGACCGGCCGGTCGCCCGGCACGGCCACGACCGACACGGCCAGCATGTCGTCCGGGCTGAGCCCGACGATGGAATGAAACCCTGTCTCGTCATGCCGGCTGACCTGCCAGCTTTCAGGAAAATCGACACGATACCCCGTCGTTGCGTCGCCATGGGTATGCGCGGCCCGGCCCGGCGGGGTGCCAGCGGACAGCATGACGGTGACAAGGGCGCAAAGCGCCGCCACTGCGCCGAAAAGACGTGGTAGGACGGAACAGCACATGGCACAAGGCTAGGCCAGAGCGCGCGCCCGGTCCTTGCCTTGGATCAAGGCGGCGCCCCGGACCCGCCGCCACGCCGCCGGCCGTGTTCAGAAGTCGAATATCTCCTCGAGGAAACCGCCCCGCTTCTTTTTCTTCTTGTACCCGCGATCGTCGTGATCCTCACGACCACCCCGCGGGGCCTCGGCCTGTGGCGCCGAGCGTTCGATGATCTTGTCGAGTTCGCCACGGTCGAGCCACACGCCCCGGCATTTGGGGCAATAGTCGATCTCGACGCCGGCGCGGTCGCTCATCACCAGTTCGGTCCCGTCGATGGGGCACTGCATTGGGGCACTCCTTTCGTTCGATCCAGTCCTTCGGGATTTGGGGCGGCACGGCCGCCCCTGCAAGCCCTGTGTCACTGGCCGGTGACGGTCAGCCCCAGCACGCGCCAGCTCTGCATGCCACCGCGGTAGTAGTGGATCTTGTCAGCCGGGAACCCGGCGGCGATCATGCGGCGGATGGCCGACGGCGACTGCCCGCACCACAACCCGTTGCAGAACAACGCCACAGGCTTGGCTTCGGTACAGTCGAAGCCGTCGAAATCGATCACGCAGCCGAGTTCATCCAGCCGGTCGGGGGCTTCGAGGTAGGGGATGTTGATCGCACCGGGAATCGAGCCGCCGGCGAACCAGTCGCGCGTGCGGCTGTCGACGACGATCGCCTCGGGATCCTGGAGCATCTCGATCAGTTCCAACTCGCCGATGGTGGTAACGCCCTCCGCCGGCGTCATCGGCTGGATGCAGAACGGCGGACAGGGCCGCGAGGTGCGCGCCCATTCGCCCGTGACGTGGTTGTCGTTATCCTGGATCCGGCCGATCTCCACCGGGCCGTCTTCGGTCTCGACCGTGACGGTGGGCGTGTCGGGGCGGATGTTGACCGGTTCCTGCGCGTGCCCGGGCAGCGCGGTGATGACAGCCGCGGCCAAGGCGGCGATGAAAAGACGCATGGGTTCTCCTCCCTTCGGATTTCGCGGATCAGCGCAACACGTGCACCGCACAGCTGGCATGGCGCACGACCTGCGCCGCGGTGCTGCCCAGCAGCAGGTCCTGCATTCCGGGGCGGTGGCTGGCGATGACGATGCAGTCGACGTTATGCTCCTGGGCCCAGTCGAGGATCGTGCGCCCCGAATGCCCCTCGACCAGCACGCCCTGCGCGTTGGGCAACGGCTCTGCCATGTCCGAAAGCTCGGCCTCGATCGCCTGACGGCTCTCGGCCAGGTATTCGGGCGGCATGTAGGAGATGGCGTATCCCGGGATCTCCTCCATCACGTGGATCAGGGTAATGTGCCCCTTCTCGCCGGCAAGCGTGCGGGCGACCTCGATCGCGCCCGCAGAGTCGCGGTCTTCGTCGAAGGAAATCGGAACGAGAATATTCTGGTACATCGGCCAGCTCCTGCTGTGGTTTGTCGGGAGATGATGACAGGCGCCCCGGACGGGGGCATTGATACAGGTCAGTCGAAGGTCGCCGCCACGTCATACATGACCGGCGCGAAGCTCTTGCAAAGTTCGTTGATCCGCCGGTTGCGCTGGCGCATCTCGTCGCTGCGCAGCATCGCGAGGTAATCCTCGCGCCGCTCCCACTGCGAGTAGTTGGCGATCCGCGTCTGCGCATCGTTGACGTGAAGCCCCGCGGCAATGAACCCCGGCTGCCTGGAGATGAACTCCTCGTAAGCCTTCGTCAGTTCCTCAAGCAGGTCCTGACAGGTGCCCGGCGTCATCTCGAACGTGGTGATGACAGTCTGGCGGTCGGTCGTCTTCTTGATCTCGGGCATGGCGCACCTCCTTCGTCACCGCCAGCCTAGCACCTTGATCGTCCCGGGCAAATCCCGACGGAATTAACCGCTGCTTTACCCTTTTCCGCCACGGTTAAGGCGGAGGTAACCCATGCCGCGCACCCTTGTCGCCACCGTGATCATGTTTCTGGCGGGCCACGCCGCCGCCGGCCCCTGGCCCCGCGAGGAGGGGGCGTTCTTCACCGCCCTCGCCGGCCGGTTGGCCGTCGACGGTCCGGGCGCGGGCGAGGACAGCTACACGACGCTATACGGGGAATACGGGCTGACGCAACGCACCACGCTCGGCGTGGACCTCGGATACGGCAGCACGAACACGCACAAGGCCGTGGGGTTCCTGCGCCTGCCGTTTGAACGCACGCCGGCGGACACCCGGATGGCCTATCAGCTCGGCGTCGGGCAGATCGACGACCATGCCGTGGTGCGGCCCGGTTTCTCGGCCGGGCGCGGCATTTCACTGGGCGATCGCGCAGGCTGGCTGACCGTCGAGACGCTGGGCGAGGTTTCGCTCGAGACGGGGGCGATCGACCTGAAGGCCGATTTCACCGTCGGCCTGAACACAGGCACCCGCACGAAAATGGTCGTGCAGATGCAGACGGGGCGGGATGACGGCGGGTCGGGCTATGCCCGGCTGGCGCCATCCGTCCTGTTCGAGCAGCGCCCCGGCCGCCACATCGAGGTGGGCGTGACAACGGGGATCGAGGGCGACGATTCGGTCGCCCTCAAGCTTGGAACCTGGCATTCGTTCTGAAGACGCGCGCGGGCGGTCAGAACACGTCGTCGATCCGGATGGTGACGATCGCGGTCCCCTTCACGGGCCTTTCCCACTGGAGCTTGACCCGGTCACGGTCCGGCCCCTGCTTGGTTTCGTAGTAGGGCGCGCCGAAATGGATGTCGTTGTTGTCGTCGCGCAGCGGACCGGCGGGAATCGCGGCCTCCACCGTCTGCGTCCAGCCGTCGAAGGGCAGCTTGTTCGCACAGTCGATGACCCATGTCTTGGCGGTGTCGTTCTGCGAGTACTTCAACACCAGCGGGTTCGCGACGGGGTTTTCGATCAGGTTGAAACTGTTGTTGTGGAACGCGATGTTGGCCACCCGGTTGTAATCGAGATCGGCAAAACTGGTGTCCACGCCATCCACGCGGTCGATCTTGTCCCCGATCACCCGGAACGAATTGCCGGTGACCTGCACGCCATCAAGGAAATGCCCCGCGCCGTGCGGCTTCACGACGATGTACTTGAACCAGGGGGCCACGTGGCCGGCAAGGAAGATGTTGTCGGTCACGCTCAGCCCGCTGAAGGAGAACTCAGACGAGAACCCGGGCGCCTGATCGTGCTCGTTCGTCCACTCGATGAAACAGTTGTCGATGTAGTTGTTGCCGATCGTCGCCCGCGCGTTCGTCCGCGCGATCACCAGACCGGCCGTGCGCACGCCGTTGGGTTCGCCGTCGCCTTGGAAGAAGTGGTTGCCCGAGATGATCGGGCTGGATCCGGAGATCACGGCGAAGTGGCGGAAGCGCACGACCCGGTTGTCACGCAGCTTGATGTCCTTGGCGTTGGCGTTCAGCGCGATCGAGGTGCGCGCCGTGGCCTCGGCCTGGTTCTCGTCGGACAGGAACTGGCAGCGATCCACCAGCAGCCCCTGGTCGCCGCTGCCGTGGCTGGCCACACCGCGGTCCTTGGGTTTGGTGACGAAACAGTCGCGCAGGTGGAACCCGATGCCGGCCGTGGGCAGGAGGATACCGCTGCACCGTCCCCCGCACTGGAATTCCATGTTCGAGACCGCGAACTTGCTGAGTTTCTCGAACCCGCTGAAATCCAGCATGAACTTGAAGCGGCGGAACGTATAGGTCTGCGTGCCGGCGGCATCGTAAAGCGGCACGCTCAGCGTGAGTTCCTGCGCGGCCACGTTGCGCGCCTTGACGTAGACCTCGCGGCCCACGCCGTTGCCCTCCACCAGCGCGCCGACCGGCACGTTGGCCACGTTCGGCACGTTGGACAGCGTGAGGGGATCGGTCGGCGAATAGCTCGCCTGTGACGTCACCACCTCGGTGTCCCACGCCGCGCCGGGGTTGACCGAGATCTGGCCGTTGGTCAGGTGCCGGCGCTGCGCGTAGGTGGTGCGGTTGGCCACGGCCGCCTGCATGTCGATGGGTTCGTTGATGGTGATCATGCGGCCACGGAAATCCAGCGACTCATGATCGGCATTGCTCAGCAGCGCCTGGAACGCCTTCCTGAACGCCAGTTCCTCGTCGCCGAAGGCGTCGATGTAGGCCGGCAGGTGATAGTTCCTCGTCAGGGTCAGGATCTTGTCGTCGGGCATGGTCACGGTGCCCTCGAACCGCGTCGGCGCCTGCATCGTCACGCTGTCGGCAAGGTGATAGCTGCCCGGCGGCACGACGACCGAACCGCCCTGCGCGGCGGCGTCGGCGGCCTCGAAGGCGGCGGTATCGTCCGTCACGCCGTCACCGAGGGCACCGTAGTCGCGCACGTCGACCCAGTCCATCATCTCGCGCAGGAAGACGTGGGTGACATCCTCGATGATCAGGTCGTCGACGCGGACCGTGCCGCCGTTCAATCCCGTCAGATCCAGCCCGAAATGACCGTATTGCGCTGCCGGCCCCCAGACCATGTCGACGCCGGCGCGCTGGCCGGTGCCCACGATGGCCGAGACCTCGACCACCCGGCCGTATGTATCGAGCGTGGTCGAGGGGCCGACCTCGGTCACGTCCTCCACGTGCACGCCCCCGGCACCGCCGGCCCAGGCGGCGATCCGCACCGCGGGCATGTTGCCACTAACGGCCTTCACGCGGGCGCGCACGCGCAGGTAGCACCCCGGCAGAAGCGGTGTTTCGCCCATGTAGCGCAGCCGCTGCACCGCGTCGGTCTTGACCAGTTCCAGCGCGCCGCCGAAATCCTGGTCGGCAGGCACGATGGCGGCGTTGGCCGCGTTTTCGTAGGTGTCCGAGCCGGGCGTGCCGTTGCCGCTCGACCAGACGTCGAGGCCGTCCGCGAAGGCCGGGGGCATGAAGATCACGCCATCGGTAATCGCCTTGTTCATCCAGTTCCCTTTCCGCATCCGGCCTTCGCCGCGCGCATGTGTCGCCGGCGGGCGCGGATGCCACGAGTTTCGCCAGCCCGGGGCACCCCGGACGGCGCAAGGCAATAGATGAATGAGCATTAACCGGTGCTGAGGGCACCGTGACGGTGGTGGCCCGCACCGAAGCGGTCAGACCATGCCCGCCGGCGGCCGCTCAACCCGCACAGCGTTGATCTTCCATCCGTTTTCCGTCTCGACCATCTGGTAACGCAGCACGAAGGGCGTTCCCTCCGAATCGCGCACCAGGACCTTTTGCCAGAAACGCCCGCCGACGGTCTCGGCGCCGAGGAACTGCACGTCCTCGGGACGCCAGACCATCGGGTACCCGCTGCGCACCATGGCGCCGAAGCGTTCCGGCGTACCGAAACGCGAGCGTATCGTCGGGCTGGCGTAGGTGAAGGCCTCCTTCAGATCGCTGTCCAGAAAGGCGTCGATCTGTTGCGAGATCACCGACCGGATGGCGCTTTCGTCGGCGTGGGCCGGCATCGCCAGCCCGGCAAGAAGCACGATTGAACGCAGAACATGTCGCATGGCGAACCCTCCATCATTAGAGAGGTAGCCCGCGGGCGCGACCTTTCAAAGGCGCCTTTCCCTATTGATCCTGCAATGTCTCGAGATAAGCCACCAGATCCGCGACTGGAACGCTGGTCATGATCGGTTGGCCGCTGGCCGTCTTCAGCGATGTATCCTCGCCCTCGAAGAAATCGCCGTAGACGGGCATCGGGCTGCCGTGCGCGACAAGCGGATCGCGCCCGTCGATGCGCCGCACGACGCGCGACAGCGGGAATTCGCCGCCGTTCTGCGCCGAAAGCGCGGTCAGATCGGTTGGTGAAACCATCAGGACGGCGGACATGGGGCCTTCGCCCGTGCCCTCGATGCCGTGGCAGGCGGCGCAGAATTCCTCGTACAGCGCCTGACCTTCGGTTGCATCCTGCGCCGCGGCCCCGCCGGCAACGAGGCCGGCCATGACCGCCGCGGCCCCCAGAAATCTCTGCATCGTCGTTCTCCTTGTTCCCTGTCGCCCGGTCGCCCGGGCGCGTCTTCCGGTGACCGCACGCCGCGCGATCAGCCATCCTGAATCGTCTCCAGATAATTCACGAGGTCAACGAGCGCGCGCGGCGTCGGCACCATGGTGCCGTCCGCATCGCGCCACTGCACCGTTTCGCCTGCCAGAAGAGGACCGAACTCCGGCATGACCTGCCCCTGGTAACGGCCGGGATAGCCGTGGATCTGCGCCATGACGCGCGCGTGGGGAAAGGTGCCCCCGTTGTCGGCGGACAACCCGGTCAGATCAGCAACGGGCACGGGCAGTTGCGCGGCGTAGGGCCCGTCGCCGGTGCCATCGCGCCCGTGGCATGCCACGCAGTAGTTCTGGTAGGACACCGCCCCACGCGAGACGCTTGCGGCCGGATCAAGATCAACCGCGCGGTCGGGCTCGGGGGCACCAAGGCAACCGGCAAGCGCCACCAGCGGGAGAGCGAGAAACACGATTGCAGGTTTTGACGGCATGGGCTGTTCCCTCGTGGTGGCTACCTTCATCCAAAAGCCGGGCCCGGCACGGCGCATTGATCTGGATCACGTCGCCCCTGCCAGCGCGCGAACACGGCTCCACAGGCCGTCGTCCAGTGTCACCGGGTTGTCCTCGCGCTTGTCCTGCCCCGGCATCCGCGCGCCTTCGTCCTGTCCAACGGCCGCCGCGACCCGCGCCACCCGGTCGTGAAAGGCGTCCGGGTCGTCGGGATCCATCAGGAGGTAGAACTGGCCAAGGTCGTGCGGCGCACCCCGCGGCGCCTTGAGGGGCTGCACGTCGCGGCTGATGACGCTGCCGGTCATCCCCGCGGCCAGAAGCTCGGCCATCAAACCGAATCCCCACCCCTTGTAACCGCCCATGCTGACCAGCGACCCGCCCAGCGCGGCCTCCGGGTCGGTGGTGGGGTAGCCGTCGGCGTCCACGGCCCAGCCCTCGGGGATGCGCTCGCCCGCGTCGCGGGCCATGGTGATCTTGCCCAGCGCGACGGTGGTGGTGGACTGGTCGAACTGCATCGCCACCCCGCCCTGCCCGTCGGGCACGGAAAAGGCGATGGGGTTGGTGCCGATGACCCGCGTCTTGCCGCCCGGGGGCGCGACAATGGGCGAGGCGTTCGTCATGCCCATCCCGATCAGCCCGGCGCGCGCGATCTGCTCGGTGAAGAACCCCACCGACGTGCAGGTGTGCGCATGCCCGACGGCGAGGCTGGCCACGCCGTTCTCGCGGGCGGCAGCGGTGGCCACCGGCAAGCCGCGGGCAAAGGCGGGCTGTGCGAAGCCGAAACCCGCGTCGACATGCACGGCGCCGGGGCGCGGCCGGGTGACCTCGGGTTCCGCGTCACCCTTCACCCGGCCGGTTTCCAGCTGCGTGCAATAGCTCTCCAGATAATAAAGGCCGCAGATACGGTTGCCCACCGCCTCGGCCTTGCGTACGGCGCGCGCGACCTCGGCGGCCACCCAGCCGGCGGCGCCGTGCCGGATCAGCGCGCGCGCCGTCACGGCCTCGATGTCGTCGAGTTCAACCTGGGCCATGGCGTTCCCCTCGCGTGATTGCAGCGGCGATGTTCGACGCCTTTTGCGGCCAGGTCAATGCATGACGCGAGGCGTGCGGGGCGCCCCGCGCCAAAGGTCAGGCGGCCCGCACCAACGTCCGCAAGCGGCTGTCGAACTCGCCCCGGTCGACGTAACAGCCGTGCAGGTAACGCGCCCCGGTGGAGGGATCGAACACGTCGCGGCCATGCAGAACACGGCGGTTGTCGAAGACCGCCATCTCGCCCGCCTCCAGTTTCAGGGTCAGCTGGTAAGCGGGGTCCCGCGTCTTGGCCATGAAGGCCCGGTAGGCGCGATAATAGGCGTCAAGCACGTCAGCGCCCATGTCGAAGACACCCGCCAGATGCGCGTTGTAGCAGATCTCGTTCACCGCGCCGTCGCCATCCAGCGTGATCACGTACTGGCGGCGGCGGATGTCGCAGCCCTCGTCGTGGAACCGGAAGGGGATGGAGACCGTGCTGAGCAGGGTGAAGGCGTCCGGATCCTCCGCGCGAAGGTCCTCGGCCATCGCCAGGCCGTCCGCGAAGACAGAGCCGCCGCCCTCGGCCTCGTTGACGAGGCAATGCAGGAACTGCCAGCCCGGCGGCATCTCCTGGTTGGCCAGGTCCGTGTGCAGCGGCAAGGCATCGGCGGTATAGGCCAGGTTGTTCGGGTTGGGCTTCGACCGGACCTCGAAGGTCTTGCCGAAGTTCGTCTCGCGCAGGAAACCGACGCGGCGGGCCACGTCCATCCCGGCCTCGGGGCTGTCGGCCAGTCGCTCCACGATGGACACCCCCCAGGCGCGCGCGGCCCGCAGCCAATCGGCCAGCACCGCGTCATCGTCCATCACCGCGTCGGCCGACACGCGCGGGATCGCCGCCGCGCCGACGTCGGCGCGCCAGACCTCGGGCGGCACCTGCGCCGGATCATCCGCGGCCGCGCCGGGACGGTGCGCCCGCAGCCAGTCGGTCTCGAACCGGCTCGCGTGGCCGTCCTGCCATTCGACGATCAGGGCGTCCGCCTCGATCCGGGAGGTTTCTGGCACAACGTCGAGTGGCACGCTCATCAGGTCGAACGTGCGTTCCCGGGTGTCGGGGTGAAAGCCGCCGGGACAGTTGTCGCGCAGCCAGATGTAGGGAAAATCGCCCCGAGTGCCGTCAGGCCAGCACAGGGAAATCATGCGCGCCTCGGCGCGGTCGGTGAGTTCCATGGTCCATGATCCGTGATTGTTTTCGGAATATCAGCGTGTTGCAGGCCGGCCCGCGTGCGGCGGCGGCCACCAGTCGTGGATCTTGGCATGCGGCGCGCCCGGCGCGCGCCCGACAACCGGACACATGGCCTGATTCCCTTTTCCCGGTCACCGTCAGGGAACCGCAATTCGTTGCGCGGCGCAAACCCTCAGTCCGCTGTCAGCCCACCGGCATCGAGGCGCAGCACGCGGTCCATCCGCTCGGTCAAGGCGGGATTGTGCGTCGCGACCAGCGCCGCCAGCCCGGTGCCCCGCACAAGGTCGACCAGCGTTTCGAACACCGTCTCGGACGTCGCCGGGTCGAGGTTGCCGGTGGGTTCGTCGGCCAGCAGCAACCGCGGTTCGTTCGCCAGCGCCCGGCAGAAGGCCACGCGCTGCTGTTCGCCGCCCGACAAGGCAGACGGGCGATGATCGGCCCGCGCGCCCACGCCGACCCGGGCCAGCAGGTCGTAGGCCCGCGTTTCGGCCTCTCCGCGCGGCACTCCGTTGGCCAGCTGCGGCAGCAGGACGTTCTCGAGCGCGTTGAACTCGGGCAGAAGGTGGTGGAACTGGTAGATGAAGCCCACGTCGCGGCGCCGGGCAATCGTGCGGCGGCGGTCCGACAGGCCGGTCATGTCCGTGCCCGCGATCTCGACGGTGCCCGCGTCAGGCGTGTCCAGCAACCCCGCGATGTGCAGCAGGGTGGACTTGCCAGCGCCCGAAGGCGCCACGAGCGCGACCATCTCGCCCGCGTTCAGGGCCAGGTCGGCACCGGTAAGCACCCGAACCTCGTTCACGGCATCCCGATTGTAGACCTTCTCGATGCCGGCAAGCCGGAGCATGACCTCACTCATAGCGCAGCGCCTCGACCGGGTTCATGCGCGCCGCGCGACGGGCGGGAAAGATGGTGACGATGAAGGACAGCCCCAGCGACAATGCCACCGCCGACAGCACGTCGGCCAGCTGAAGTTTCGCCGGCAGGTGATAGATGCCGCGGATGGCCGGATCCCAGACCTGCCCGCCCATCAACCAGTTCACCGTGGCGAACACGGGGTCGATGTAGATCGCGAAAAGACACCCCAGCACCACCCCGGCCGCGGTGCCGATCAGCCCGGTGAAGGCCCCGCAAATGAAGAAGACGCGCAGAACGGAACCTTCCGTCAACCCGACGGTGCGCAGGATGCCGATATCCCCGCCCTTGTTCTTGACGAGCATGATGAGGCCCGAGGTGATGTTCATCGCGGCAATCAGGACGAGGATCGACAGGATGACGAACATCACGTTGTCCTCGACATCCAGCGCGCGCAGGAACCCGCCCGACGCGTCGCGCCACGTCCAGACCTGTGCGGCCTCGCCGGCCGCGCGCAGCAGGTCGAGCGTGATGTCCTCGACCTTTTCCGGCTGCTCGATCATGACCTCCAGCTCGTCGGCGCGGCCCTCGCGGTTGAAATAGCCCTGCGCCTCGGCGAACGGCATGTAAACGCGCGTTCGGTCGATGTCGTAGCGTCCGGCGGTGAAGATGTAGGCAACCTCGTAGGCCTTAACCCGCGGCGTGGTGCCGAAGGCCGTCTTGACGCCCCCGGGCGAGATGATGCGAATCCTGTCGCCCACACCGACGTTGAGCTGCTGCGCCACGCCCGAGCCGATGGCGATGCGGGTGCCGCCGAAATCCCCGATGGCGCCGCGCGCGTCCTCGGGGTTCGCGATGCGCGGGATGGTGCGCAGGTCCTCGGGCTTGATGCCGAAAACCTCGATACCGGCATTGCGGCTGCGGGCGTTGGCCATGACCTGCCCCTTGACCAGCGGCGCAACCCGCGTGACACCCGGCACGTCCCGGACGCGCTCGGCCATGGACTCGTAGTCGCGCAGGGTGCGGTCGATCCGGCCGGTCTGCTGGTCCACGTGGCCGGCGCTGTAGATCGTCACATGCGCATTCGCGCCGAGGATCGTGTCCACGAACTCCGCCCGGAAGCCCGAGCGCACCGCGAGCGTGGCGATGAGCGCGAAGACCGCCAGCGTGATGCCCACCAGGCTGATCCAGGTCATCACGCTCACGCCGCCCTCGGCCCGCTTGGCCCGCAGGTAGCGCCAGGCGATCATCCATTCGAAAGGGGCGAAGGGGGCCGGCGTATTGGCCACGTGTTGACCTCGCAAATCCGCGTCGCGCGGACAGTGGCGACAATCCCCCCGATGGTCAAGCTCGGGCTGCGGCGTCAAATCGCTGTCGAAAGCCTTCAAAATGGGCTATCGCTTGCACGAAGGCGATGTGCGCGGTGACCCCGCGAGCACCATGAGAGGACCCGATGCCGGCCGGATTGCTGTTTTTTGCATATCTTGCAATCGTCCTCGCCCCGCTCGGCGCGGCCTGGGCACAGGGCCTTGCACCACGCACGCCGTGGGACGAGCTGGCCAGCGGCCTCGGACTCCTGGCGCTGGCGATGATCCTGGTGGAGTTCCTGCAACTGGGCCGTTTCCGTGCCGTCACCGCACGCGTCGGCAGCGACGTGATCATGCGCAGTCACCAACTGCTGGCCCGGGCGGCGCTGGTCTTCGCCGTGCTGCATCCCTTTTTCTACGTCTCGCCCCGCGACGCGGCGCCGGCCTGGGACGCGAGCCGCCAGACGGTGGTGGACTACAGCTGGGAAGGGCTCTGGCCGGGCATCGCGGCCTGGCTGCTTCTGGGCGGGGTGGTCGCCATGGCGATCGGGCGCGACGTTTGCGGCGTCCGGTATCAGCACTGGCGGCTGCTGCACGGGCTCGGCGCGGCGGTGCTCGCGGGGGTCGGCGTGCTGCACGCGCTGCGCGCGGGCCGATACAGCGCGGATCCCGTCCTCGGCTGGATGTGGGTCGCGATGCTTGCGATCGCCCTTGGCGCGCTGCTGTGGGTCTATGTCGCGGCGCCGCTGCTGCGCAGCCGCCGGCCCTGGCGGGTCGCGGACGTGACCCGCGTGGCCGAGCGCACTTGGTCGGTCACGCTCGCACCGCAGTTCAAGGGTCCGTTCCGCTATCGTGCGGGCCAGTTCGCCTGGCTCAACATCGGCCACAGCGTCTTTTCCCTCGACGAGAACCCTTTCTCCATCGCCTCTGCCCCGTCGGCGGGCAATCGGCTCGAATTCCTGATCAAGGAGCTGGGCGATTCCACGGCGCAGATCGGCAATGTGGCCAACGGCACCCGCGCCTGGGTCGAGGGGCCGCACGGCCATCTGACACTGGGCGGCCGCGACGATGCACGGGGCATCGCGCTCATCGCCGGCGGGGTCGGGGTGGCACCGCTTCTTGGCATTCTGCGCGAGCTTGCGGCCACGGAGGATCCGCGGCCGACCGTCCTGATCTACGGCAACCGCCACGCCGGCCAGATCGCGTACGCCGACGAACTCGAGACGCTCTCACAGCACCACGGCACCGAAGTCGTCCATGTGCTCAGCGAGCCACCCGCCGACTGGACCGGACCCACTGGCATGATCGACGCCGCGTTGCTGCGCGCCCATTTCGACCGGCCCGAGCGGCACGGCTGGCTCTACGTTCTGTGCGGACCGCCGCCCATGCTGCGCAACGTCGAGGACAGCCTGATCGCACTGGGGGTGCCGGCCGCCAACATTCTTTCGGAGCAGTTCGTCTATTATTGAGCCCCTCCAAAGGCTGTCGTCCCGCCGCCGGATCGGCCTGTCCGTCGGCTTGATCCTGGTGGTGCTTGCTCTCGCACTGGCCGGCTTCGCGCTTCGCGGCCTCGTCTGAGCGGCGGCGGCCTTTCTCGTCGCGCGGTCATCAGGGCCCGCCCGCGATGCCGGACGAAAAGCCCGGATCCGCCCAGCAAGCCCGCAAGCGCGAAGATTGCACCCTGCCATGTCAGCGGTATCGCGCCGCCGGTCTTCGGCCCGCGTGTCGATCGCCGGTTCGTGCTCCGTGAAACGCCAGGCATCCACGATCTTACGGGTCGCGCCGGCGCCCTTCAGAGCGGCCAGCTCGCCACCCGGCTCGCGGTGGCGTGCCATGCCATCGCTCATTGCCCCGGCGCGGGCTTCCGCCAGGCCGCGCGCCATCGCGACCATCATGCGTCCGCCCCACCGTTCGACGCGAACGCTTGCCGATTACAGCCAGGTGTGGAAGGAGCGCTTGGCCATCGGTTCGGTCATCGGGCGCAGGTGGTGATGCGGGGCGTAGATGTGCGACACACGTTCCACCGCCTGCTCCGGCGTCATTTCCTCGACCTTGCCCGTGCGGCGGCAGGTCAGCTCCACCACCCCGTTCTTCAGGCCGCGCGGCCCGACGGTGATCCGCCACGGAAGGCCGATCAGGTCCATGGTGGCGAACTTGGCGCCGGCCCGTTCGTCGCGGTCGTCGTAAAGCGGTGCGAGCCCAAGCGCCTCGACCGCATCGTGCAGCGCCGCGCAGGCGCCATCCGTCTGCGAGTCACCCTGCTTGAGGTTCACGATGCCCACATGGAAGGGCGTCACGCCCTCGGGCCAGATGATGCCCGCGTCATCGTGGCTGGCCTCGATGATCGCGCCGGCAAGGCGGCTGACGCCGATGCCGTGGCTGCCCATGTGGACCGGCACCGTCTCGCCGTCCCTTGTCTGCACCGTGGCGCCCATCGGCTCGGAATACTTCGTGCCGAAATAGAAGATCTGACCGACCTCGATGCCGCGGCCGTGGCGGCGGCGGTCCTCGGGGACGCGTTCGTGGAACACGGCTTCCTCGTGGGTGTCGTCGGTGCGCGCGTAGCGGCTGGTGAATTCCTCCATGACTGCCTGGCACTGTTCGTGGCTGTCATAGTCGATGTCGCGCTCGCCGAAGCGCAGGTCGGTGATCTCGCTATCGTAGAACACCTCGGACTCACCTGTATCCGCCAGCACCAGGAACTCGTGCGTGTCGTCGCCGCCGATGGGGCCGCTTTCGGCGCGCATCGGGATCGCCTGCAGCCCCATGCGCTCGAAGGTGCGCAGGTAGCTGACAAGGTGGCGGTTGTAGGCGTGCAGCGCGTCCTCCCGGGTGAGGTCGAAGTTGTAGCCGTCCTTCATGTAGAACTCGCGCCCGCGCATCACGCCGAAGCGCGGGCGGATCTCGTCACGGAACTTCCACTGGATATGGTAGAGCGTCAGGGGCAGGTCCTTGTAGCTGTTCACGTGGCTGCGGAATATGTCGGTGATCAGTTCCTCGTTGGTGGGGCCATACAGCATGTCGCGGCCCTGCCGGTCGGCGATGCGCAGCATCTCCTCGCCGTAGTCGTCGTAGCGCCCGCTCTCGCGCCACAGGTCGGCCGATTGCAGCGTGGGCATCAGCATCGCGATGTGGCCCGCCCGTTCCTGTTCCTCGTGCACGATCCGTTCGATGTTGCGCAGCACCTTGTAGCCCAGCGGCAGCCACGAATAGATGCCGGCGCTGGCCTGCTTGATCATGCCGGCGCGCAGCATCAGCCGGTGGCTGGCGATCTGGGCGTCGGCGGGCGTTTCCTTGAGCACGGGCAGGAAATAGCGGGACAGGCGCATGGCAAACCTCGGCGGATGATCCGTTTGCACCCGTGTATGGCCTTGAACGGGCACAGACAAGCCATTGCCGGGCGCCGGCCGGCCGGCCGTTGCGTGAAAGCCTAGAAGAACTCCGATCTCGCAGGCCGCACTTGAAAGCGGCGGCTGCATGGGCGATGTGTGCCCCGGTCCCACCCCGAGGCGCGCATGGCACTGCCGGTCAAGGTTCAATTCAAATACTGGGGCATCGCCTCGGCGGTGTTCCTCGTGGCGCTCTGGTATCTCGGCGACGTGATCCTGCCCTTCGTCCTGGGCGGAGCGATCGCCTATTTCCTTGATCCGGTGGCCGACCGGCTGGAAGACCTCGGCCTGTCAAGGGGGGTTGCGGTGGCCGTCATCACCGCGATCGGCATTCTCTTTTTCGTGATCGCGGTCCTGCTTATCATTCCCAGCCTCGTGCAGCAGGCGATCGCCCTGTTCAACATCGCGCCGAAACTGTTCCACGATCTGCAGGCCTTCCTGTCGGACCGCTTCCCCGAGCTGATGGACGCGGATTCGACATTGCGCCAGTCGCTGCAGTCGGTGGGTGCCACCATCCAGGAACGCGGCGTTCAGCTGCTCGATTCGGTGGTCACCTCGGCCGCATCCATCATCAACGTCGCGGTGATGTTCGTGATCGTGCCCGTGGTCTCGGTCTATCTGCTTTACGATTGGGACAACCTCGTTTCACGCCTCGACGAGCTTCTGCCGCGCGACCACGCACCGGTGATCCGGCGGCTTGCCGGGGAAATCGACGCGACGCTGGCCGGCTTCATCCGGGGCATGGGGACGGTATGCCTGATCCTCGGCACCTATTATGCCGTGGCTTTGATGTTCATGGGCTTGCAGTTCGGTCTCGTCGTTGGTGCACTCGCGGGGCTTCTGACCTTCATTCCCTACCTTGGCGCGCTTCTGGGCGGGGCGCTGTCCATCGGGCTGGCGCTGTTCCAGTTCTGGGGCGACTGGCTGACCATCGCCGGGGTCGCCGTGATCTTCGTTCTGGGCCAGTTCGCCGAGGGCAATTTCCTGACCCCGCGGCTGGTGGGCAGCTCGGTCGGGCTGCACCCGGTCTGGCTGATTTTCGCGCTTTCGGTATTCGGTGCGCTCTTCGGTTTCGTGGGGCTTCTCGTGGCGGTGCCGGTGGCGGCGGCCATCGGGGTGCTGGCCCGCTTCGCCACGGAACAGTATCTCGACAGCCGCCTCTATCAGGGCCTGTCGGGGCAGGACGACACGTGACGGCCCGTCAGTTGAGTTTCGATCTGCCGGTGCGCGAAGCCCGGGGTCGCGAGGATTTCTTCGTGTCGCCGGCCAACGCCGAGGCCGTGGCGCAGATCGAGGGATGGCGCGAGTGGCCGGGGCGCAAGCTGGTGCTCACAGGGGCGCCGGGATCGGGAAAGACCCACCTGGCGCACGTCTGGTCAGCGCTGGCCGAGGCGCGTATCGTGGCCGCGCGGGATCTGGCGGACCGCGAGATCGGCGCCCTGACCGACCGGCCCGTGGCGGTGGAGGATGTTTCCGCGATCGCCGGCGATCACGCCGCCGAAGCCGCGCTGTTCCACCTTCACAACATGGCGCTGGCCGAGGGGCAGAGCCTGCTGCTGACCGCCGACACCGCGCCGCCGGCGTGGCAGCTTTCCCTGCCGGACCTGGCCAGCCGCGTCGCGGCCACCCCGGTGGCACGCCTGCAAGACCCCGACGATGACCTGCTCGCCGCCGTGATAATGAAACTCCTGGCCGACCGGCAACTGGTTCCCACCCCGGGCACGATTCCCTATCTGGTGCGACGGATCGACCGGTCATTCGCGGCGGCCGGCCGCGTGGTGGCGCAACTTGACGCCACCGCCCTGGAAACCGGCCGCCCCGTGAGCCGTGCCCTGGCGGCGCGGGTTCTGGACAACCCGGGCGCTTGACGACACAGTTTGTCATTCCTTCTTTACCTTGAATCGCGACAAGGGCCCCGATGACCAACGCAGATTTCCTGAAAGCCCCGCGCCCTGACCCGGTCGAGATGCCGGACCTCGACCTGACCGGGCCGGGGCGTTTCTTCAACCGCGAGCTCAGCTGGCTCGGTTTCAACCTGCGTGTCCTCGAGGAGGCCCAGAACCCGCGGGTGCCGCTGCTGGAACGGCTGCGCTTCCTGTCGATCTCGGCCACGAACCTCGACGAGTTCTACAACGTCCGCGTGGCCGGCCTGCGGGAACTGGCCCGCGAAGGCAACACGACCCCCGCCGCCGACGGCCTCACCCCTGCCGAGCAGCTGGTTCTGATCAACGAGAATGCCCGCAATCTCCTGCATCAACAGCAGCAGACCCTCAGGGATCTTGAAACCGAGATGGAACGCGAGGGCATTTCGATCCTCGACCGCACGGAACTGACGCCGGCCGACAAGACGTTCCTTGCCGACGTGTTCATGGCGAAGGTGTTTCCCGTGCTCTCGCCGCTGGCGATCGACCCGGCGCACCCGTTTCCCTTCATTCCGAACCTGGGCTACTCGCTGGCGCTGCAACTCGAACGCAAGCGGGACCAGAAGCCGCTTCAGGCGCTGCTGCCGATCCCGCATCAGATCAGCCGCTTCGTCACGCTGCCCGGCCGTGACGGATATCAGAGGTTCCTGCCGCTGGAAGAACTGCTGCTGCTGCATCTCGACAGCCTGTTTCCCGGCTACCGCCACATCGGCCACTGTTCCTTCCGCGTGCTGCGTGACAGCGACCTGGAAGTCGAGGAGGAGGCCGAGGATCTCGTGCGCGGCTTCGAGGTGGCCCTCAAGCGCCGCCGCCGCGGCGAGGTGGTGCGGCTGAAGATCTCCTCGGGCGCGCCGGAGGCGTTGCGCAGCGTCATCATGGAGGAGTTGCACGTCACCCCCGACGAGGTTGTCGAGGTGGACGGAATGATCGGGCTGGCCGACCTCAAGGAACTGGTGCTGGACAACCGGCCCGACCTTCTGTGGACCAGCTTCACGCCGCGCGTGCCCGAGCGCGTGCACGACCACGACGGCGACATGCTCGCGGCGATCCGGCAGAAGGACATGCTGCTGCATCACCCCTACGAAACGTTCGACATGGTCATCCGCTTCCTGCAGCAGGCGGCGAATGACCCCGACGTGGTGGCGATCAAGCAGACGCTCTACCGCACCTCCAAGGACAGCCCCATCGTGGCAGCGCTGTGCGAGGCGGCCGAGGACGGCAAATCGGTGACCGCGCTGGTCGAGCTGAAGGCGCGGTTCGACGAGGCCGCGAACATCCGCCAGTCGCGTCGCCTGGAGCGGGCGGGCGCACACGTCGTCTATGGCTTCATGGATCTAAAGACCCACGCCAAGATCTCGACCGTGGTGCGCCGCGAGGGCGACGGCCTGGTAACCTACACCCATTATGGCACGGGCAACTATCACCCGATCACCGCCAAGATTTACACCGACCTGAGTTTCTTCACCTGTGACACGGCGCTGGGGCGCGACGCCACCAAGGTGTTCAACTACGTCTCGGGCTACGCCGAACCGGAGGGGCTGGAGAACCTGGCGATTTCGCCCACCACGCTCAAGCCGCGCCTGCTGGAACTGATCGCGGCCGAGGCCGAGCACGCACGCGCCGGCAAGCCCGCCGCGATCTGGGCCAAGATGAACTCGCTGATCGAGCCCGACGTGATCGACGCGCTCTACGATGCCAGCCAGGCCGGCGTGAAGATCGACCTCGTGATCCGGGGTATCTGCGGCCTGCGGCCGGGAGTGAAGGGGTTGTCTGACAACATCCGCGTGAAGTCGATCGTGGGCCGTTTCCTGGAGCATTCGCGCATCGTCTGCTTCGGCAACGGCCACGAACTGCCGTCACAGGACGCGCGGGTGTTCTTCAGCTCGGCCGACTGGATGGGGCGCAACCTCAACCGCCGGGTCGAGACGCTGGTCGAGGCCACCAACCCGACCGTCAAGGCCCAGATCACCGAACAGATCATGGCCGCCAACCTGGCCGATGTGGCGCAAACCTGGGTGATGTCACCCGACGGCACTTTCACCCGCACGCCGGTGCCCGAGGGCGAATTCGCCTTCAACTGCCACCGGTTCTTCATGGAAAACCCGTCGCTGTCGGGCCGCGGCACCGCCGGTGCCGCCGACGTGCCGAAGCTCACCCACACCGACGACTGATCCGGCAACGGTTCGCCGACTTGGGGCGCCCGCCCTGCCCCCCGGACGGGCATGCCCGTGTCTTTGTCCGGCAGTGAACGGAGGTATCCGTGCTTGGCTGGGCGCTGACCTTCCTCGTGTTTGCCATAATCGCAGGCGGCGTCGGGTTCGGCGGGATCGCGATGGTCGTCCGCGCGTTCAGGGAAAGACCGTCCTGCGGCGGAGCCGGATGATTGACCCCCCCGCGCGGCTGACGCATACATGACCGCGCACAGCCGGGGTGAACATGGACGCCAGCGACAATCCCGCCGAGCAGGACGACGGCCCGTTCGGGCGGCCGCTGTTCAACAAGCCGTCAGCCCGGGCGCTCAGCCGGGTCGGGGTCATCGACGTCGGCTCGAACTCGGTCCGTCTCGTCGTGTTCGACGGCGCTGCGCGCAGTCCTGCCTACTTCTACAACGAAAAGATCATGTGCGGCCTCGGGGCCGGAATGTCGGAAACCGGCAGGCTGAATCCCGAGGGGCGCGACCGCGCGCTAAACGCGCTGCGCCGCTTCCGCATGCTGTGCGAGGGCATGGGCACCGGCCCCCTCAGTGCGGTGGCGACAGCGGCCGTGCGCGAGGCGAGCGACGGTGCCGAATTCCGCGCGGAGGTCCTGGAAGAAACGGGCATCCGCCTGTGGGTCGTGGACGGCGACGAGGAGGCGCGCCTGTCCGCGCAGGGCGTTCTTCTGGGCTGGCCCGGCTCCTACGGGCTGGTCTGCGACATCGGGGGCTCTTCGATGGAGCTTGCCGAGATCGACGACGGCCGCGTCGGCCGGCGCGTCAGCTCGCCGCTGGGGCCGCTCAAGCTGCAGGACATCGCGGGCGGCCGAAAGGCCCGGCGCAAGCACATCCAGAGCGTTCTCGCCGACCTTCAGGCGCAACTGGGCGAGCAGAAGAACCGGCTGTTCCTCGTCGGCGGCTCGTGGCGGGCGATCGCCAAGATCGACATGGACCGGCGCGGCTACCCGCTGCACGTCCTGCACGAATACCGCATGACGCCCGACGCCGTCCGCGAAACGGCGAAACATATCGAGAAATCCGACCCCGATGCGCTGCGCGGCCGCGTGGGCGTGTCATCTGCGCGCATGGCGCTCGTGCCGCATGCCGCCGAGGTGCTGCGGGAAGTCGTCAAGACCTTCCGGCCACGCGACATCGCCGTGTCCAGCTACGGCATCCGCGAAGGCATGCTGTACGAACAGATGCCCCGGCAACTGCGCGACCGCGACCCGCTGATCGAATCCTGCCGCTTCGCGGAAGCCAAGGACGCGCGTGTTCCGGGCTTCGGCCGCGCCTTGTACGATTTCATCTCGCCGCTCTTTCCCGGTGCCGGGCCCGACCGGCGACGGCTGATCAAGGCCGCCTGCCTGCTGCACGACGTCAGCTGGCGCGCGCATCCCGATTACCGCGCCGAGGTCTGTTTCGACAACGCGACGCGCGCGAACCTGGGCGGGCTGAAGCATTCGGAGCGGGTCTTCCTGGGCCTCGCGCTGCTGCACCGCTATTCCAACAAGCGGGCCGGAACCCGGTTCGAGCATCTCTACGACCTGATCGGTGAAGAAGAGAAACGGCAGGCCGAGGTGCTGGGCAAGGCGATGCGTTTCGGCGCGATGCTATGGTTGAAAAAGGACGCGCACCTTGGCGAGATGCGCTGGGTGTCGAAGAAAAAGCGGCTCGAACTGCATCTGTCCGAAGAGGCCGCACCGCTGTTCGGCGAGGTGGCCGAGGCGCGGTTCCGCTCTCTCGCCGACTCGCTGGGGGCCGAGGCCGTGGTCGGCGCGGCCTGAGGCGGCGCCCGTCAGATCTCGATCTCTTCGCCGGGGGCGGGAGGCTCTTCCATTTCTTCGGGCGTCTTGCGGCGCAGGATGATGTCGCCGTTGGGCAGCATCTCGGGCGGATGATAAGCGCTGATGTCGTCGATCTTGTCCATCAGCTCGGCAAAAGCCGGCCCCATTTCCATCCAGAACTCGCGCAGCGCAGGCCCCATCTGCTCGGCCATGCCGCGCAGATCCTCCATGGCCGGCGCCATCTCGCGGCGCATGCCCTCGAAGAAAAGCTCGGCACCGCGCTCCATCAGCGAACGCCCGTCCTCGGGCGTGCCGCTTCCTTCCTCCGCGTAGAGCGGCAGAGCGGTCAGGCAGGCGATGGCGGCCACGGACACGAAACGTTTCATGAAAGCCAATATAGTGACCCGAGCGTCCCCGTTGAAGATCAGATGTCGATCTCGACCGTGACCGGAAAGTGATCCGAGGCGGTGACCAGCGCATTTCGCAACTCGGGCACGCGCAAGCAGCCGGGATCGTCGAACGGGTGCCAGATGCGCCAACGTGGATGTCGGGCGGCCAGATCCGGCGACACGAGGATATAATCGAGCAACGCCTGAAGATACCTGCCCTCATCCTTGAGGTAGAACCGCGCGGTCGTGTTGATCGCACCGACGCGCTGAGTCAGCGCGCGGCGCGCGTGCGGGTCGTAAAGCGCGGGGCCATCCCCTTCGCCCATGACGATCTCGACCGAGGAACGGCCGAACAGGTTTTCGTACTCGTCGAGGCCGGGGCCATCGTTCAGGTCCCCCATGACGATCAACGGCTCGCCCGCTGCAAGATGTGCGCTGACGCGGCGGCGCAGCCAGATTGCCTGCGCCAGTTGCTTGCGCCGACTGGCGATGGCAATCCGCATCGCCGCGTCGCGCGTTGCGGCGCCGTGCGGCGCCTTGGATTTCAGATGCGCCCCGATCAGCCGAAGGACGACCCCGCCGGTCGTTTCCGCCGCGATTTCCAGCGGAGGCTTGGAAAAGACCACACGGTCCTCTGTCGCGTCGATGTCGAGATCGATCCGGAAGGTCCCGTCGAAGCGCGGCGCGCCAACGGCGCCCTTCTTGCCGGTGGGCTGGCCCAGCGGATCGTGGCGCACGCGCAGGACGTCGGGGTCGTACAAAAGGGCGATTTCCTGCTGCGTCTCGTTGGCAAAGCCGATGAGCGCACGGCGCGCGCGCAGTTGCATGACCTCGGCGAAGCGCTCAAGCGCCCGAACTGTGGACCGGGGGCGGGCATTGTCGGGCGCCTCGATCACCATGACGGCGTCGGCGTCCATCGCGGTAAAGACGATGCCCAGCGCCGTCAGCTGGTCGGCGCGTGTCACATCGTGCCGGGCCGACCGCTCCCCGTCGTCCAGCAGTTCCCCGTCATCGTCGAACAGCGCATCGAACCATTCGACGTTGTAGGTGGCCAGCCGCATCACGCGCGCGCCTCCCTGATCTCCTCCCACGCGCGGTTGATGTCGGTCATGCGTTTCTCGGCAAGCTTGACCGCCTCCTCCGGTACGCCGCGGGCGACCATCCGGTCGGGGTGGCATTCGCGCACCTCGCGCCGCCAGACCTTGCGGATCTCGTCGAGGGGCATGTCGGGCGTCACGCCCAGAACGACGTAGGGGTCGCGCGCGTCCTGCACGAAGCGGCTGCGCAACCGGCGGAACTTGGCCTCAGGCAGCCCGAAGATCTCGGCCACCCGTTCCAGGAAACGATCCTCTTGCGGATGATACCGGCCATCGGCCAGCGCGATATGAAACAGCCCCTCCATCAGGTCGCAAAGGGAGTCGTCGTTGTCGCCGAACATGCGCCGGATCCGGGTTGCATATTCCTCGAAGCCGGCCACATCCTGCCGTGCAAGGTTGAAGACCTTGGCCGCCCCCGCCTCGTCCTGCGGCGCGATCCGGAACACCTCGCGGAACGCGGTGACCTCGTCGCGGGTGACCAGCCCGTCGGCCTTGGCCATTTTCGCGCTCAGCGCGATCACGGCGATGGTGAAGCCCACGGTGCGTTCGGGCGGCGTGCGCAGCCGGTCAAAGACCGCGCTCAGCCCCTCCCCTTTCGCAAGGGCCGAGACGGCCTCGGTTATCCGGGTCCAGATCGACACGCGCCCGAACCTAGCCGGTTTCCGGGGGGATGTCAGGGTCGCCGTCGAGCCATTTCTGCATCAGCACGAGGTCCATCCAGCGGCCAAACTTGCGCCCCACCTGCGGCAAACGCGCGATGGTCCGATAGCCAAGCCGCGCGTGGAAGGCGACACCGGCGGGGTTTTCGGCGCTGACGCCGGCGAACATCGCGTGCGCACCGCCGGCGCGGGCATGATCCTCCAGCGCCGAAAGCAGGGCGCGGCCCACGCCCGCCCCCCGGACCTGTGGGGCCACGACGAGGGTATGTTCCATCGTACGCGCATAGCCCGGCCCCGCGCGAAACTGGAAATACGTCGCGAAGCCGACGATCCGGCCCTCATTCTCGGCCACGAGGAAGGCCTTGCCGTCGGCCTGCCGCATGGCGATATCGCGCGAGAGGTCCCGTTGCGTCTTTTCGAGGCTCGTGAAGGTCACCGCGGTATCCCGGATCACCGGGTTCCAGAGCGCGGCGATCCCGGCAGCATCCTCGGCGCGGGCGTCGCGCAGCCCCGCGATCACGTCAGAACCCGCAGGCCGTACGGCGTCTCGATCTCTGCGCGCAGGCACGGCGCACCGGGCAAGACCGCCACCCGTGCGTCCGCCAGCCCGGGCTGAAGGAGGGCGGCCAGCCGCTCGGCCCGGGGGTGATGCAACGTGAGGCGCACCAGCCGGCAGCCCGCATCGGGCAGCCTTTGCGCCGGGTGCTCGGCGCATTGCCATTCGATCAGCGCCGGGAACAGCCCGTCGAAGGGCAGCAATCCGTCATCCGGCACCGCCATCTGCCAGCGCAGATCGCCGCGGGCCAGCGCCGTGGGACGGCCGGCCTCCGGCCAGTGGGCCAGAGCGTCGCGCATGTCCCCGGTGCGGCAGATCCAGTTCGTCAACCGCGGGGGGCCGGCGAAACGGTCGAGCCCGAACCACCGCGGTTGCCCCGGTGGCGGGGCCTCGGGGTCGATGGCAATGACCTCGAGATACAGCCCGTCGCCCAGCCCCAGCAGCATGTTGTGGGTGCCGAAATGCGGATGGCTGCCGCCCGGCTGCAACTGAACGCCCAGCGCAGACTCGACGGTCTCACGGCCCGCCTCGAGCGTTTGCGCCGCCACCGCGAGGTGATCGAGTGCCAGCATACGCCCCCCTAGGAACCGGACCCGGACACGAGAGCCCACAGCGCCCAAACCGCGACGAGAACCGTTGGAAGGAACGTGGCGGCGAACCCGAAGGCCCGAACCGGACCGGAAGCATGACAGCCCCACCAGAAAACGAGCCGCGCCAGCGCGAAGCCGACGCCAAGCGTCATGATCGCCCCCGGCCCGTTGGCACCCAGGATCACCGCGGCCGCGGGCCAGACGCACAGGGCCAGCATCAGTTGTTCCACGGTGTTCGCCAGAACGCGTTGGTCCGTGGCGGCGGCGCTGCCAGGAAGCGGCATCGCACCCTCGATCAGGGACGGGTCGAAGAAACGCCGCGCCGCGGCCCGCCCGATCATCGCCGCCATCACCAGCCCCGGTGCCAGGAAGGCCGTCATGATCGTCGGCATGAGCGTGAACACCGGAAGATCAACGAATGCCGCGGCCCCGACCAGCAGGGCAACGGCCCAAACCAGCCCCCCTGCCGTGCCGATCGCGATCTTCGCTTGCTCACCCATGCCCGACCCGCCCTGTTCTTGGCACGCATACCCTCGGTGGGGCCGATGGCACTGTCAACCGCGCCGGCGCCGGTGGCAAGACGGCCCCGCCCGTTTCAACCCCGCGCCGCGCGGATCAGCTTGAGGATGTCCTGGGCGGCCTCGGGGATATTCGTGCCCGGCCCGAAGATCGCCTTCACCCCGGCCTTCTGCAGGAACGCGTAATCCTGCTGCGGGATCACGCCGCCGCAGATCACGATGATGTCGCCCGCGTCGCGCTCCTCCAGTGCCTTGATAAGCCGCGGCGCCAGCGTCTTGTGGCCGGCCGCCTGGCTGGAGATGCCGACGACGTGCACGTCGTTGTCGACCGCGTCCTGGGCGGCCTCTTCGGGGGTCTGGAACAGCGGGCCAACGTCCACGTCAAAACCGATGTCGGCAAAGGCCGTCGCGATCACCTTGGCGCCCCGGTCGTGACCGTCCTGACCCATCTTCACGACCAGCATGCGGGGGCGCCGCCCCTCGTCCTCCGCGAACCCTTCAACCGCCTTCTGGATCGCGGCGAAGCCCTCGTCGCCCTCGTAGGCCTTGCCGTAGACGCCGGCGAGCGTTTTCACCTCGGCACTGTGGCGGCCGAACTCCTTTTCCATCGCCATGCTGATCTCTCCCACACTGGCGCGTGCGCGCGCGGCCTCGACGGCCGCCTCCAGAAGATTGCCGCCCTCGCCGGCGCGGCGCGTGAGTTCCTCGAGCGCGGCGGTGCAGGCCGCGTCGTCGCGCTCGGCGCGGATCTTCTCGAGAAACCGGACCTGTCCGTCGCGGACCTTGGTGTTGTCCACCTCCAGCAGGTCGATCGGATCCTCGTCCTCGCGGCGATACTTGTTGACCCCGACGATCACCTCCTCGCCACGGTCGATCATCGCCTGCCGGGTGGCGGCGGTCTCTTCGATGCGCATCTTGGGCAGCCCGCTGGCCACGGCCTTGGTCATGCCGCCCATCTCGTCGACCTCCTCGATCAACGCGCGGGCCTTCTCGGCCAGCTCGCTGGTGAGGCTTTCGACGTAATAGGACCCGGCGAGCGGATCGACGACGTTGGTGATCCCCGTTTCCTCCTGCAGGATGAGCTGGGTGTTGCGCGCGATCCGCGCCGAGAACTCGGTCGGCAGGGCCATCGCCTCGTCCAGCGCGTTGGTGTGCAGGCTCTGCGTGCCGCCCAGCGCCGCCGACATCGCCTCGTACGCGGTCCGCACCACGTTGTTGTAGGGGTCCTGTTCGGCGAGGCTGACGCCGGAGGTCTGGCAGTGCGTGCGCAGCATCTTGGACCGTTCGTCCCGCGCGCCGAATTCGGTCATGATCTCGTGCCACAGCAGCCGCGCCGCGCGCAGCTTCGCCGCTTCCATGAAGAAGTTCATGCCGATGGCGAAGAAGAAGCTCAGGCGCCCGGCGAACCGGTCGACGTCCATGCCCGCCTCGATCGCGGCCTTCACGTATTCGCGCCCGTCGGCCAGGGTATAGGCCAGTTCCTGCACCAGGTTAGCCCCGGCCTCCTGCATGTGGTAACCCGAGATCGAGATCGAGTTGAAGCGCGGCATCTCGTTCGCCGTGTACTCGATGATGTCGCTGACGATCCGCATCGAGGGCTCGGGCGGGTAGATGTAGGTGTTGCGCACCATGAACTCCTTGAGGATGTCGTTCTGGATGGTGCCGGACAGGTCCGCGCGGGACACGCCCTGTTCCTCGCCGGCGACGATGAAGCTGGCGAGCACCGGTATCACCGCGCCGTTCATCGTCATCGACACGCTTACCTTGTCGAGCGGGATGCCGTCGAAGAGGATCTTCATGTCCTCGACGCTGTCGATGGCCACGCCGGCCTTGCCGACATCACCCTCCACGCGCGGGTGATCGCTGTCGTAACCGCGGTGCGTGGCCAGGTCGAACGCCACCGAGACCCCCTGCTGCCCTGCCGCCAGCGCCTTGCGGTAGAAGGCGTTGGATTCCTGGGCCGTGGAAAAGCCCGCATACTGGCGGATCGTCCAGGGGCGGCCCGCGTACATCGTCGCCCGCGGGCCCCGGGCGAAGGGTGGCGCGCCGGGGATCGAGCCCAGATGATCGAGGTTCTCGACGTCCTCCTCGGTGTAAAGCGGCTGCACCTCGATGCCCTCGAGCGTGTGCCAGGTCAGATCGTCCAGCGGCCGACCGCGCAGTTCCTTTTCGGCGCGCTTACGCCATTCGTCTTTCTTGTCCGTCATCTCGTCGTCCTCTTGTCGCTGACCGTTGCGGCGCTTGCGGCGCCGTCTGTTGTGGTCGGTCTTCCTCCATCAAACGGGCGATCCCGTCGGCACCGGCGCGCAGCCAGGCCATGTCCTCGGCATAGGCGGCGCGCAGCGCCGCGGCCTGCGCGGCATCGAAGGGGCGCCAGCGCCCGTCGCCGGCCGGCAGGCGGGCCGGGTCGCGCCCGCATTCGGCCAGGATGCCGCGCAGGG
Source organism: Roseovarius salinarum (assembly GCF_002834145.1). Taxonomy (GTDB): domain Bacteria; phylum Pseudomonadota; class Alphaproteobacteria; order Rhodobacterales; family Rhodobacteraceae; genus Roseovarius; species Roseovarius salinarum. The sequence continues at coordinate 72,645 of NZ_PHNT01000005.1, forward strand.
CCGGCAGCCTCGGCGATGCGCCTCGCGCCTCACGCGCGTGTGCATCGGGCCAATCCGGCCCGGCGGCGACGCGCCGCCCGAACAGTTCCGGTCGTCCGCCATAGACCTCGAACGGCAGAATACGCAGCTCCGCGCCGGGCACGGCCCGCGCCACATCGGCGATCACGTCGCGCCAGCGGCGCGGCGCGGTGACCAGCCTGTCAAGGTCATCGGTGTCGGGCATGCGGTGGCCACGGGCCACGGCGTAGGCCAGTACCGAGGCCCAGTAGGCATCCTGTGCACGCACCGACAGGGCCAGCCGCGTGATGCGCCCCTCGAAGGCCCGCGCGAACCGAACCATCCGCCTGCCCGCGTCCGGGTAGAGACGGCCGGCGCGCAGGTTCCGGCGCGCCGCACCGATCATGTTCTCGTCGCTGACAAGCAACGTCTGCACGCCCTCGGCGCGGGCTGTTTCGAGCGCCAGCGCGAGCCGGCCGCGGGCGCGGGCCAGTTGCCGCTCCGGCGGCAGCACGCCGGGGGTCGGCATCACGCCGGTCAGCAGGCCGTTCCGGGTGCGCCGCGGGCCCCAGGCACGCACGCCTTGGGCGGCCAGGCGGCGGGCGTTGCACGCAAGGTAATGTTGAAGGCTGGTGGTGCCCGTGCGGTGCGCGCCCAGATGCAGGATGACGTCCATGATCGCCTTTGCCTTTCGCCAGGGGGCCGCCCGGGGCGGCGATGGAAGGGTCAGCGCCGTCATGCTGCCCCTCCGGTCCTGACGATGGGCTTAAAGCTAGAATTTTCCGGGTCGCACTCCAGTTCATCCTTCGCAAACGCGGCCCCTCGGCCTATATCTTGCCCGACGGGAGAATACATGAGACCCATCCTAGCCCTTGTTTTTGCAGGCCTAACCGCCCTGCCCGCCGCGGCCCAGGACGCCGCGGAAAGTGCCCCCGCCGACTCTGCGGAGGGAACGGAGGCCCTTCTGGCCGATCTGATCCGGCCGGCCGACGATACGGACCTGAAGGATTTCATCTGGACACGGCGCCCTCTGGTGGTGTTCGCCGACAGCCCGGCGGATCCGCGGTATGTCCAGCAGATGAAGAACATCCGGAAGCGGCCGGAGGACCTGACCGAGCGCGACGTGGTCGTGCTGACCGATACCGACCCGGAGGCCGATTCGGCCTTGCGCGAGGAACTGCACCCACGCGGATTCGCCATCGTCCTGGTCGGCAAGGACGGCAAGATATACCTGCGCAAGCCGGTGCCGTGGGACGTGCGCGAGATCGGCCGGGTGATCGACAAGATGCCGATGCGCCAGCAGGAGATCGAGGACCGACGCGGCGGCGAGAGCTGAGCGCGCGCCGCCATGACGGCCCCGTGCGGTTCGGCTGCCGGCCTCATCTTGACCCCTGCACGACCACCAGCAGCCCCGTGGCCGGATCAAGCAGCATGACCCGGCGGGCCACCGCGTCATAGGCCAGCACGGCGCCGGGATTCTCCAGCGCGTAGCGGAAGGCGCTTTCGGCACGGTCATCCATGCACGCCCGCCCCTCGAGCGCGGCGCGCCGCACGGCCATCCCGGTGTCGCGTTCGGTGTTCGCCAATGCAACGATCGCCGCATCCGGCGCCTGCCCGGGCACGTCCAGCGCCGTTGCCCCGCGACGCTCCAGCGCGACGGCGGCGGCCGCCGCACTGTCTGTCACGCGCAGCGGCGCCTTGACCTGCATGTCGGTCAGCCGGAAAACGCCAGCCATGCAGCCGTAGCGCGACTCGAAGGACACCGTGTCGCCCAGGGCGAACCACCGCGCCAACCCTTCGCGCAGCGCCGCCTCCTCGCCGCCGCGGCAGCCGGCGAGCACGAGCCCGGCCACGAGGGCGGGCCCGGCGGCGCGCAGGCTGTGGCGGCATGCGGCGGTCATCGTGTCACTCGAACTCCATGATCACGTCATCCACGGCCAGGCTGTCGCCCGGCCCGGCGTTGATCTTCGACACCTTCGCTCGGCGCTCGGCCCTCAGGATGTTCTCCATCTTCATCGCCTCGACGGTGCAAAGCGGCTGCCCCTCCTGCACCTCGTCCCCCTCGGAGACGTCGATCTTCACGATCATGCCGGGCATCGGGCACAGCAGCATCTTCGAGGTATCAGGCGGCAGTTTCTCGGGCATTAAGGCCGCCAGGTCCGCCTGACGCGGCGTTCGGACGTGAACCTTCAGGTCCGCGCCGCGGTTGCGGATCCGGAAGCCGCCGGAGATCTTGCCGACCTTGAGCACAAGCGGGCTGCCCTCGACCTCGAGCTCGGCCAGCTGGTCGCCCGGCGTCCAGTCACTGGCCACGCGCATGATGTCGCCGTCCGCGAAGGTCACGGTGGAGCCGTCCCGGTCGGCATCGATGGTCACGGCAAAGCGATGCCCCTGCAGGCTGACCACCCAGTTCTCGCCGACATGACGCTCGTGGTTGTCCATCCGGCCCGAAATGCGCGAGCGCCGGATCTCGGCCACGCGGTGCATCGCCGCGCAGCTTGCCGCGATGCGGCGCAGGATGTCCTCGGGCAGCGCGACACCGGAAAAGCCATCGGGGTATTCCTCGGCAATGAAGGCTGTCGTTATCTCGCCCGAAACGAAGCGCGGGTGGTCCATCACCGCGCTGAGGAACGGCAGGTTGTGGCCGATGCCCTCGATCTCGAACGCGTCGAGCGCGTTGCGCATCCCCTCGATCGCCTCCGCGCGGGTGTGGCCCCAGGTGCACAGCTTGGCGATCATCGGGTCGTAGTACATCGAGATCTCGCCGCCCTCGTAGACGCCGGTGTCGTTGCGCACCACCGCGCCCTCGACGGCCAGCTCCTGCGGCGGGCGATAGCGCGTCAGCCGGCCGATCGAGGGCAGGAAGTTGCGGTAGGGATCCTCGGCATAGAGCCGGCTTTCCATCGCCCAGCCATTGAGCGTGATGTCGCTCTGCGCAAGGCCCAGTTTCTCGCCGGCGGCCACCCGGATCATCTGCTCCACAAGGTCCACGCCGGTGATGAGTTCCGTCACCGGGTGCTCCACCTGAAGGCGCGTGTTCATCTCGAGGAAATAAAAATTCTTGTCGCCGTCCACGATGAATTCGACCGTGCCGGCGCTGGAATAGCCCACGGCATGGGCCAGCGCGAGGGCCTGCTCGCCCATGCGCTTGCGCGTGGCCTCGTCGAGGAAGGGGCTTGGGGCCTCCTCGATGACCTTCTGGTTGCGCCGCTGGATCGAGCATTCCCGCTCGCCCAGGTAAACGCCGTTGCCGTGCTGGTCACACAGCACCTGGATCTCGATGTGCCGGGGCTGGGTGACGAATTTCTCGATGAATATCCGGTCGTCGCCGAAACTGGCCGCCGCCTCGTTCTTGGAACTCTGGAAACCCTCGCGCGCTTCCTCGTCGTTCCAGGCAATGCGCATGCCCTTGCCGCCGCCACCGGCGCTGGCCTTGAGCATGACCGGATAGCCGATTTCCTGGCTGATGCGGATCGCCTCCTCGGCGTCCTCGATCAGGCCCATGACACCGGGCACCGTGTTGACCTCGGCTTCCTTGGCGATCTTCTTGGAAGTGATCTTGTCGCCCATCGCCTCGATCGCGCCCTTGGGGGGGCCGATGAAGGCGACGCCCTCGGCCTCCAGCGCCTCGGCGAACTTCGGGTTCTCCGACAGGAAGCCGTAGCCGGGGTGCACCGCCTCGGCGCCGGTCTGGCGGATCGCGTCCATCACCTTGTCGATGACGATGTAGGATTCGGCGGCCGGGGCGGGGCCGATGTGAACGGCCTCGTCGGCCATGGCCACGTGCAGCGCATTGCGATCCGCGTCGGAATAGACGGCGACGGTCTTTATCCCCATGGCGCGGGCCGACTTGATGACCCGGCAGGCGATCTCGCCGCGGTTGGCGATCAGGATCTTATTGAACATGTATTGGTCCTTCTTGCTCTTGGGCAGGCGGGCGGGGACGCGGCCGGATCGGCGCGCGCGGCTCCGACCGGGCCGGTGCGGGTTGAATGCTGGAAAAGATGCACCGCGCACGTGTGTGTCGCGGCGGGCGACCGGCGCCCGGAGCCGCCGGAAAAAAACGGGCGGACCGTGGATGACACCACAGAACCGCCCGGTAGGGGGAAGGGTAACGGAAAAGACGTTCTGTCTCGGCCCGGGGACGCGGGGCCGCCACTACACGCGATACGGTGGCGCCGAAGTTGACGCACGCCAAGCGGGCAATCTGGGGCGCAACGCTTTCGGCAGGCATTCGCGCACCGCGCGACGGCATTGGCAAGAACGTGCCGCCCCGTGCGCCCCGACGCACGGACGAAGGCCTGACGGGTGCCCGCATGTCGCTTTGTTGAAACCGCGTGAGCCTGCAGGCGCCCGCCCGTGAGATCGCGCCCCCTCCTACCGCCGGATCGGGGCAGACTGTTGCAACCAAGCCACCCCGGTGGGCGACACGATGGCGTCCGTTTCCGACATGGCCGTGCAAATGAACCAGGGGGCCGCCCCGTCCGTGCGGCCGCCGCCCAACACGTTTCGGCCGAATTCTTCCGCCAATCCGCCTATTTGCAGAAGCGCTCCCGCTCTCTTGAAGTATTTGTAACACGCCACCACGCGGACTTGTCCGCGCGGTCAACAACTCTCCCGCGGACATGACACGGGTGTCACCGCGCGGCGTGCCAGCCTTGTCGCATTCATCGCACAAGGGAGAAACAACCTCATGAAACCGATATCCACGACAATCGCGGCGGCGCTGGCCGGCATGCTGGCCACCGGCCCCGGCCACGCCGGCCCGGACGAGAAATCTCAAACCGAGCTCGACGCACTGCGCGCACGCGTCGAGGCGCTCGAGGCCGAACGGGCCAAAGAGGCCGAAACGGCCGAGGACCCGTTCACCTTCAGTTTCCGGAACGGCACAACGGTCGGCATTTACGGTTACATCAAGGGCGATCTGATCTACGACGACGACGCCAATCTCGGTACCACGACATTCGGGCTCAAGAACCTTGCACCCGGGGCGCCGTCCAATGACAACTTCCAGGGACATGCCAAGCAGACGCGGTTGGGCGTCGACATTTCCAATGGCGCCTTCGACGCCAAGATCGAGGGTGATTTCTTCGGGGGCACCCCCGGAACCGACGAATACCGGTTGCGGCACGCCTACGGGGAATACAAGGGGCTTCTGGTCGGGCAGTCGTGGTCGAACTTCGGCCCCCTGTTCAGCTACCCGGCCACGCTCGATTTTCAGGGACCGGCCGGCATGCCGTTCGCACGCGTGATGCAGGCGCGCTACACCTACGACACTGGCAACGGGTTCAGCTTTTCGGCCGCGATCGAAGAGGACAAGAACGGAAACGCCACCGAGCCTAGCTACACCGCCGCGGCCAAGTACGATTTCGATCGCGGCGCAATCCGCCTCGCCGGGATTTCCCGCGACATCACCGACAATCTCGGCAACGACATCGACGGTTGGGGCGTCAGTCTGGCCGGGACCGCGGAACTCTGGCAGGGCGGCAGCATTCTGGGCAACTACCACGTTGGCGACGGGCTGGCCGATCACCTCGTCTTCGCGCTCGGCACCGGCGTCGCCAATCCCAACGCGCTGTTTTTCGGCGCCGACGAGGTCGAGGCCGAAAGCGCCACGGTCGGCATCAGCCAGCAGATCAACGAGAAATGGACCCTGAGCGCAAACTACGGCCTGACCGAGCTTGACCGCGCGCCCGCGCTGGCGACCAAGGAATTGCAGTCGGTCCATGTGACCGCTCTCTACTCTCCGCGCGAATCGCTGACCTTCGGGCTGGAGTATTTCTACGGCGAGAACAAGCTCGGCAACGGAACCACGGCCGAAGCCGACCGGCTCCAGTTCTCGACGCGGTTCGACTTCTGATCCGCCATGGCACCGCGTCTGCAGACGCGGTGCCACACCGAACCGGGCCAGGTCGAAGCGGCTGCCCGACGTCATGGCGTGTTCCCTTCAGCGTCGAAGACATCGGGGAAGTTGCGCCGCGCGGTCGCCACGTCGATCTTCAGACGCGCCTCGTAGCTTTCCGGATCGAACGGGTCGTCGGCCGGCACCACCTCGCGGCCGAACACCCAGCTCAGCCGGCCGGCGTCCAGGTTTCCCCGCTCGAACGGCCGGTCACCGAAATGGTCCCACAACGCGGCAAGGAAGGTCGCGTCGGCCGCGCGGTCGACCGGCTTGCGATCGCGGTAACGTTCGCGCCGAACTATGGGCGTGGCGCCCTTGGGGTTGGCCCTGCGAATGGTGAAATGGAGATCCGTGCCGGGCAACCGCCCGGGAAACCCGCGGTGCTTCAACATGGCACGCCCCCCGGATCAAAGGGGCACAGGTTTGCGGCCGGGACGGGCGTGCAGGCCCGTCCCGCCGCGTCGGCAAAGCCCGGGGGCTCAGTACTTGCCGCCGTACTTGCCCGTGGGCTCCGGCTCTTCGGTGATCGGCTCGGGCTCGACCACGACGTACTCTTCTTCCTGCTGGGCGCAGGCGGCGACGAATCCGACGAGGCCGAGGGCCAGAAGGATCTTGAGACTGTTCGACATCCGTTTCTCCTGTCTGTGTCTCCGGGCGCACGGCAAACTGCTTTTCCGCCCCGCCCGAACTGCGAGGTGTCGGTCGCATGAGTGCAACCGACCGGGACACTACCTGATTTACGCACGAAAATATATCCACAATCCGCCCGGCGTTTCGCCTGTGGCGTGAAAACCGCAACTTGGCCACCGGATGAGCTTTGACGCGCAAGATATTGTGTGGGCATCAAAACATCTCCCAGATACAGGAGCCGTCCACGACGCGATAGGCCTCGAAGACCTGGGTCATGTCCGCGTCCGTCACACCGAACTCCGATGGACGGTCGGCCAGCGAAATCACGACGCGCGCGGCTCCGGGCACCACCGAGTCGAGGCGTGGCGCCGCGTATGTGCGGCACAGGAACTCGAGATCGTTCATCGTCGCCTCCAGACGAGCGCCACCCGCCTCGAGCCCGGGCGCCACGAAACGGAAACGTGCCACGCGCCCCTCGCCCGTGCCGGTGCGGATCACCTCCTGAAGCCGTGCTTCCAGCCCCGAGGGCAGGACCACCGGCGCCGTCTCCTGCCCCGCGGCCGGGGCGGCGGCCAGCATACTGGCCGCCAACGCCGCAGCCCGGGCAGGGGCGCCGCCGGGACCGGCCAGCAGGGCCGCAGCGGTATGGGGCGCCACGGACATCACTCGGTCGCCCACCTCAGCCAGCGCGCGCGACGCCCGGGATCCTCCAGCACCGCGGCGATGCGCGCCTGCGCCGCGTCGCGCGGGCCCGCACCATCGAGCCGCCCGCCGGCGGTCACCTCGAACCCGTGGCCGGTGGCGACCACCCGGACGGCGGGCGCAAAACCACGAAGACCCCGCAGGGCGCGCCAGACGTCCTGCCGCACTTGGCGGGCCAGCCGCAGCCGGTCGCAGGCCGGGAAACGCGTATGCACCGCCAGGTCGAACCGCACGGGCAACTGGCGGGCCATCGTCAGGCCAGCGTCGTCGCGCAGGATGTGCCAACCGTTGCGGCGCATGGTGTCTCCCGGTCTACCGCGGATGCCGGAACAGGCCCGGCCTGCCCGTCAAAGCGGAATATTGTCGTGCTTTTTCCGCGGGCTGCTGAGCTTTTTCTTGCGCAGCGAGGCAAAGGCCCGCGCGACGCGCATGCGCGTGCTCCGCGGCTGGATCACCTCGTCGATGAAGCCCCGCTCCGCCGCCACGAAGGGGTTGGCGAAACGGTCCTCGTAGTCCTGCGTGCGCCGCGCGATCTTGTCGGGGTCATCGAGCTCCGAGCGGTACAGGATCTCCGTCGCGCCCTTCGCGCCCATCACGGCCACCTCGGACGTCGGCCAGGCATAGTTGAAATCGCCGCGCAGGTGCTTGGAACTCATCACGACGTAGGCGCCGCCATAGGCCTTTCGCGTGATGACGGTGACCTTGGGCACCGTCGCCTCGCCGTAGGCGAACAGCAGCTTGGCACCGTGCTTGATGACACCATCGTACTCCTGGCTGGTGCCGGGCAGGAAACCGGGCACGTCCACGAAGGTCAGGATCGGGATCTCGAAGCAGTCGCAGAATCGCACGAAGCGCGCCGCCTTGCGCGCGCTGTCGATGTCGAGAACGCCGGCCAGCACCATCGGCTGGTTGGCCACGACCCCCACGGTCTGCCCCTCGAGCCGGATAAATCCGGTGAGGATGTTTTTCGCGAAATCCTCCTGGATCTCGTAGAAATCGCCCTCGTCGGCCACCTTGGTGACCAGTTCCTTCATGTCATAGGGCACGTTGGGATTGTCGGGCACCAGGGTATCCAGGCTTTCCTCCACGCGGCCCGGTTCGTCGAAAAACGGCCGGACGGGCGGTTTCTCGCGGTTCGAAGGCGGCAGGAAATCCACCAGCCGGCGCACCTCGGCCAACGCCTCCACGTCGTTCTCGAACGCCGCATCGGCCACCGAGGACTTCTTGGTGTGGGTCAGCGCGCCCCCCAGTTCCTCGGCGGTGACATGCTCGTTGGTGACCGTCTTGACCACGTCCGGACCGGTGACGAACATGTAGGACGAGTCCTTGACCATGAAGATGAAGTCGGTCATCGCCGGGCTGTAGACCGCACCGCCCGCGCACGGCCCCATTATGACGCTGATCTGCGGGATCACGCCGGAGGCCTCGATGTTGCGCTGGAACACTTCGCCGTAACCCGCAAGGCTGTCCACGCCTTCCTGGATGCGCGCACCGCCCGAGTCGTTGATGCCGATCACCGGCGCGCCATTCTGCATGGCCATGTCCATGATCTTGCAGATCTTCTGGGCGTGCGTGGCCGAGACCGAGCCACCGAGCACGGTGAAGTCCTGGCTGAAGACATAGACAAGGCGCCCGTTGATCGTCCCCCAGCCGGTAACGACCCCGTCCCCGTAGGGACGGTTCTTGTCCATGTCGAAATCCGTGCACCGGTGGGCCTTGAACATGTCGAATTCTTCGAAGCTGCCCTCGTCGAGCAACACGTCGATGCGTTCGCGCGCCGTCAGCTTGCCCTTGTCGTGCTGAGAGTCGATCCGGCGCTGACCACCGCCCAGACGGGCCTCGGCGCGGCGATCCTCGAGTTCCTGAAGGATGTCTTTCATGGCACTCCCCTTGCGATTTCGCGGGACAATAGGGAAACTGCGGCGGAGCACAAAGCGGAATCCGGCAAATTTGCAAACCCTTGTAAATCGTCATCCGCGAATTCGCGAAACTGCAAAGGCCCGATGCGCAGCGATCTCGTGATCCAGATGGTCTCGGCCCACGCCGAGGGCGAGGTCGGCAACGTCGTCACAGGCGGCGTCGCGCCACCCCCGGGCGAGACGTTGTGGGACATGCGCGACTGGCTGCACGCCGACGGGCGCCTGCGCGATCTGCTTCTCAACGAACCGCGCGGCGGTGTGTTCACTCACGTCAACCTGCTGGTGCCCCCGCGCGAGCCGCGCGCCGCCGCCGGCTTCCTGACGATGGAGCCCGCACACACCCCGCCGATGTCCGGCTCCAACACCATCTGCGTGGCCACCGTCCTGCTGGAAACCGGCATGGTCGAGATGCACGAACCGCAAACCCGGTTCGTGCTCGAAGCCGCCGCCGGCCCCCTCGAGATCACCGCGCGCTGCCGGGCGGGCAAGGCCGAGGCCATCACCCTGACCAACGTGCCCGCCTTCGCCGATCGGCTCGACGCGCCGCTGGAAGTCGAGGGGCTGGGCACCGTGATGGTGGATACCGCCTACGGCGGCGACAGCTTCGTGCTGGTGCGTGCCGCCGACCTCGGCCTTTGCCTTGCACCCGACACTGCGCGGGACCTCGCCGGGCTGGGCGCACGCATGACCGCGGCGGCCAACGAACAGCTGGGATTCGCCCACCCCGCCGCGGACTGGGGCCACATTTCCTTCTGCCAGTTCACCGCGGACACGACCCAAGAGAACGGCGCGCTCGCCGGTCTCTCCGCGGTCGTCATCGACCCGGGCAAGGTCGACCGTTCGCCCACCGGAACGGGCTGCTCGGCCCGCATGGCCACGCTGCACGCCCGCGGCCGCCTGCACGCCGGGCAGGCCTACACCGGCCGATCGATGCTGGGCGGGCGGTTCGACTGCCGGCTGCTGCGGGAAACGCGGGTCGCCGGTCGCCCGGCCATCGTGCCGCAGATCACCGGCCGCGCCTGGATCACCGGCACCCACCAGATCCTGCGCGATCCCGACGATCCCTGGCCCGAGGGTTACCGCATGTCCGACACCTGGCCGACCGGCGGCTGACCGCGAAAAACCTCGCCCCGCCTCATCTTGCCCGAAATACTCCGGGGAGCGCGAGGGGCAGCACCCCTCGCCCCGCCCATGATGCGCGGCGAAGCCGCACCGCCCCGAAACCGCCCGCGGACAGCACCGGCACCGCGCCGCGGATTTGATCATATGGACAAACCGCCGGCGCGGGCGTAAGGGCGGGCCATGCCCGACACGCCGCCGGTCCGCTTCCTGGACCGCTCCACGCCTCCGCATATCGCGACCCTGATCCTGCTTGCAGGCATCTCCGCGCTGGCCATGAACATCTTCTTGCCCAGCCTGCCGGGCATGACCGCCTACTTCGATACCGAGTACCGCCTGATGCAACTGTCGGTCGCGCTCTACCTCGGCGTGAACGCCGCGCTTCAGGTGGTCATGGGTCCGGTGTCCGACCGGCTGGGGCGTCGGCCGGTCATCATCGGCGGGCTCGCGTTCTTCCTGCTGGCCACGCTGGGCTGCATCCTCGCGCCCAACGTCTACGTCTTCCTGACCTTCCGCATGATGCAGGCGACGATCGTTGTGGCCATGGTGCTGTCGCGGGCGGTGGTGCGCGACATGGTCCCGCAGGACGAGGCCGCCAGCATGATCGGCTATGTCACGATGGGCATGGCCGTGGTCCCGATGATCGGGCCTGCCTTCGGCGGCCTCCTCGACGAACTCTTCGGCTGGAAGGCCAGCTTCTGGGCGCTGATCGGCCTTGGGGCGCTGGTGCTCTGGCTCGCCTGGGCGGACATGGGCGAAACCGCGCCGCGGCGGCACGCCAGCATGCGCCAGCAGATCCGCGAATACCCCGAGTTGCTGACGGCACCGCGTTTCTGGGGCTATGCGCTGGCCACGGCCTTTTCCTCGGGGGCCTTCTTCGCCTACCTTGGCGGGGCGCCCTTCGTGGGCGACAAGGTCTTCGGCCTGCCCCCGGCGCAGCTGGGGCTGCTTTTCGGGGCCCCGGCGGTGGGGTATTTCCTGGGCAACTTCGCCTCGGGGAGCTTTTCGGTGCGGATCGGCGTCAACCGCATGGTGCTGTGGGGAACGGTGTTCAACGCCGGCGGCATCGGCATCAACCTCGCGCTGTTTCACGCAGGTCACGGTGGCGCGCTCGGCTTTTTCGGGCTGATGACGCTGATGGGACTGGGCAACGGCATGATCATACCGAATGCCACGTCCGGCGCGCTGTCGGTGCGGCCGCACCTGGCCGGAACGGCCAGCGGGCTGGCCGGTGCGCTGATGATCGGCGGCGGCGGCGCACTCTCCGCACTGGCCGGCGCCCTCCTCGTGCCCGGTCGGGGCGCCTTCCCCCTGTTGTGGATCATGTTCGCCACCGCGATGGCCGGGCTGGTCGCGATCCTGCTCGTCATGCGCCGGGAGCGGCGGCTCGCCCACCACTGACCGGCGCACCGTGCACTGCAACAGGCAGGCAACGACCCCGCGGCAAGCCTTGCGCCCGAATGGTTTGCAAAGGTAGGAGGGTCGCCAGCAAACTCGCAAATCACGGGAGATTCGCTTGCCCGCCCAGAAGCTCTATGCCGGCGCCAAGCTGCGCGAGACGCGCCGCCGCCTCGGGCTGACCCAGAAGGCCTTTGCCGCCAAGCTCGGCGTCTCGTTGCCCTATCTCAACCAGATGGAGAACAACAACCGGCCTGTCAGCACGACCGTCGTGCTGGCGCTGGCGCAGGAGTTCGGTTTCGACGTGACCGAGTTGTCGACCGGCGATGCCGAGCGCATGGTCAGCGACATGCGCGAAGCGGTGGCGGACCCGGTTTTCGCCGAGGACCGTCCGCCGCTGACCGATCTGCGCCTCGTGGCCTCGAACGCGCCTGCGATGGCACGCGCCTTCCTGCAGCTGCACCGCGCCTACCGTCAGACGCATGAACGCCTGGCCTCGCTCGACGAGGCCCTGGGGCGCGAGGACGCGCGCACCCAGCCAAGCCCCTGGGACGAGGTCCGCGACTTCTTCCACTATTGCGACAACTACATCGACGCGGTCGACCACGCGGCCGAACGCTTCGCGGCTGAAGCGCGCACCGCCGGGCGGCTGGTTCCTGATTACGCGCAGGACAGGCTGGCCGCGCTGGGAATCACCGTGGCGCTGTCCGACAGCGGCCGTCTGCGCGAATTCGATCGCGATGGCGGAACCCTGAACCTGTCAGCCCGCGCGGCGCCCGAGACCCGCAGTTTCCAGACCCTTCTGCAACTGGCGCTGTTGTCGCAGGACGCGTTGCTCGAGGCGACGCTAGATTTCGCCGGCTTCCGGACCGAGGCCGCCCGCGCCATCGCCAAGATCGGGCTGGCCAACTATTTCGCGGGCGCCGCCCTGATGCCCTATGGTCTGTTCCTGGACGCCGCGCGGGAGACGCGGCACGACCTGGAGATACTCGCCACGCGCTTCGGCGCCTCCATCGAGCAGGTGGCGCACCGTCTGTCCACGATGCAGCGGCCCGGCGCAAAGGGGATTCCGTTCTTCTTCGTCCGGGTCGACCAGGCCGGAACGATCACCAAGCGACACTCGGCCACCCGGCTCCAGTTCGCCCGCTTCGGCGGCGCCTGCCCCTTGTGGAACGTGCACCGCGCCTTCGAGACGCCGGGGCGCTTCCTGCGCCAGTTGGCGGAAACGCCGGACGGTGTGCGCTACATCAGCCTGGCGCGGGACGTGTCGAAACCCGGTGGCGCGTTCGGCGCGCCGGTGCGCCGCTTCGCCATCGCGCTGGGCTGCGAGGTGAAGCACGCCGACGCGCTGGTCTACGCGGACGATCTCGATGTCACCATCGCCCGCGCGTTCGAACCCATCGGCATTTCCTGTCGGATCTGCGAGCGTACCGAGTGCCCCCAGCGCTCGGTACCCCCCTTGGAACAGCCGCTGCGCGTGCCCCCCGACGAACGCGACGTACTGCCCTACAAGGTGGGCTGAGCGGCCACAACACCGCGTGGCGCAACGGGCGGGTGCTGCGGCCCAGCCGCCGCGCCGCCCGGGGCAGCCAGTCGCCCAGCCGCTCCGGCGCCGCGACGGCATGCAACGCCTCAACGCTCATGTCGATGTCCAGCGTCATGCTGAGCGCACCGGCCAGGAGCATGTCACCGGAGGCCGCGAGGAAGACGCCGGTCACCGGATACGGGATCAGCCAGCCGGGCCAGCCCCGCCCTGCGCGCAACCGCCGGGCCAGATAGGTCAGCGCACCCGTGGCCAGCGGCGCGGTCACGATGATCGCAAGGACCGTGACCGTGGTCCGGAACTCGTCGACGCCCGGCGGCTCACGGCCAGCGATCAACGCCCCGACAGCACCGGCCAGCAGGATCGTTGTCACGTTCTGCGGCTGCAAGACCGCGACAGGAAAACAGCGCCGCCCCTGCCAGCCCCATCATGATCGTGCACGGCAGGGCCAACCCGATGCCGGGTCCGAGATACGGGGCCAGAGCCCCCCTTGGACGATCGCCGCGCAGGAAATCGCGAAGGCGGCGGCGGTGGCGCCGATGCCAATGAAGGCAACCACACTGCGCAGAACCGCGCCGGTCAAATGGTCCTGCACCGCAGGTGCTGGCATGCGCCTGCGCCCCCCAGCCCGCTGCAGCCACATCGTTTCTGTCGAGGTCTGGCAGCAGTTCCCGGCGCTTGCCCATCACGCGACGGGCCCGGGATGCAAACCCGGCCGGGGGGCGGTCAGGCGGACAGTATGCGGTAGAGCTCGTCCTTCAGGGCGCCGCGCTTCTTGCGCATCTCCACCTCGGCAAGTTCCTCGACCGGCTCGACGTTGGTTTCGGCCCGGTGCACCGCGCGGTTGAGTTCGTGGTATTCCTCGTAAAGCCTTGAGAAATGTGCGTCCTTCTGCTTGAGCTCGGCGATCTTGTGGGCGTGTTCCGGGAATTCCTCGTGCAGCTCGTGGGGCGTGTTCGACATCGCGCGGCTCTCCTTCTCATGTGTGCCGCACCACGCTATCCGGCACGGCGCCCCCCGCGCTTTGACCAAGGTCAACACCGACCCGCCGGTCACCGACGCGCCTTGCGCCAGCCGGCCCGGCGCGCCTGCGCCTCCGAGCAGAACCAGCGTTCGCCGTCCGCCCGCCGCACCACCGTGCGTGCATAGTGCTGCTGGCCGGGGACGTGAAAGATTCGCGTGCCGTCGGCCGAGATGTTGCCCTTGATCCGGCAATCGCCCGGCGGGTCGTTGCCTTGCGGTCGCTGGTCCGCGCGATAGGCGGCGGGCGATTGCATGGACAGCGCGTGCAGGCCCCGGCCCGTCACGGCCGCCTGTTTCTCGGCCAGGTCATAGGCCATCGAGTATCGCCGGTAGGCGAAGGCCAGCCCTTCGGTCACCAGCCAGCGGGCGATATCGGTTCCGTCGACGGTGCAGGAGGCGATGGTGCGGCCGTAGCGATCCTGCCCACGCGCCCGGCACCGCGCGGCGCGTCCGCCGAACCGCGCGCGCAGTTCGTCCGTCACCCAGGCGCCGCAGTCGAAGCGCGCGCCGCTGGCGGGTCGACGGCAGGGCTGTCCCGCCTCGGGGGCGTCTATGCCGTGCAGGCGCACCGTGGTGCCCGCGACGCGCAGCGTGTCACCATCGACGACCTCGATCCGCCCGCGCGGATCGGCCGACGCGGCAACGGACACCGCGAGGAACAGAACGAGCAGCGAACAAACCCTTAACATAAGGTTAAATTCGCCGCGCGCAGGGCGCCGGTCAACCGGTGCCGAACGGCAGGGTCAACGCTGCGCCGTGCGCCAGGCGGGATGGATCCACGGTGTCGCGTTTTCCGGCGGCAGCGGCGGGCGGCCGAGGATATGATCGGCCGCCTTCTCGCCGACCATGATCGATGGCGCGTTGAGATTGCCGTTGGTGATCCGCGGAAAGATGCTCGAATCGGCGACGCGCAGCCCCTCCACGCCGATCACGCGGGCCTGCGGGTCCACCACGGCCCGCGCGTCGTCGGCGCGGCCCATCCGGCAGGTGCCGCAGGGGTGGTAGGCGCTTTCGACATGCTCGCGTATCACCGCGTCGAGGTCCGCGTCACTCTGCACCCCCGGCCCCGGCACGATCTCGTGCTTGACGAAAGGCGCGAAGGCCTCTTGCGCGAAAACCTCGCGCGTCAGCCGGATCGCGGCGCGGAAATCCCGCCAGTCGCTTTCGACGCTCATGTAGTTGAACCGGATCGAGGGGGGCGCCTTCGGGTCCGCACCCTTCAGCCGGACATGTCCCCGCGATTCGCTGCGCATCGGCCCCACGTGTGCCTGGAAGCCGTGCCCCTCGGCCGAGGCCTTGCCGTCGTAGCGCACGGCGATCGGCAGGAAATGGAACTGAAGGTCCGGGTATTCCACACCGGCGGCCGAACGGATGAAGCCGCAGCTTTCGAACTGGTTGGACGCACCCGGGCCGGTCCGGGTGAACAGCCAGCGCGCGCCCACCAGCGCCTTGCCGAAAAGGTTCCAGTACTTGTAGAGGCTGACCGGCTGGCTGGCGGCCATCTGAACGTAAAGCTCCAGATGGTCCTGAAGGTTCTCGCCCACGCCGGGACGGTCGGCCACGACCTCGATGCCGTGCTCGGCAAGATGCGCCGCCGGCCCGATCCCCGACAGCATCAGCAGCTTGGGTGAATTGATCGCCGAGGCCGCGACGATCACCTCGGCGCGGGCGTGCACGACCTCCGTGCGCCCGCCGCGCGCGATCTCGACCCCGGTCGCGCGCCCGTCCTCGATCACCACGCGGCGCACGAACCCACGCACGAGGTCGCAGTTCTCGCGTTTGAGCGCGGGCTTGAGATAGGCGTCCGCCGCGGACCAGCGCTTGCCCCGCCACACGGTCATCTCGAACGGGCCGAAACCTTCCTGTTTCTCGCCGTTGTAATCCTCGGTGTGCTCATAGCCCGCCTGGACCCCGGCCTCGACGAAGGCGCGCACCAGCGGGTTGTCGCGCCGCCCGCGGGTGACGTGCACGGGCCCGCCGGTGCCGCGCCACGCCGGGTCCCCGCCGTGCCCGCCGTCGTGCCAGCACTCCATGCGCTTGAAATACGGCAGCACGTCGGCAAAACCCCAGCCTTCGGCCCCCGTTTCGCGCCAGTGATCGAAGTCGCGGGCGTGGCCGCGGACGTAGACCATGCCGTTGATCGACGACGAGCCGCCGATCACCTTGCCACGCGGGCAGGCCAGCTTCCGCCCCCCCAGGTGCGGCTCGGGTTCGGTCTCGTAGCCCCAGTCGTACCGGGCCATGTTCATGGGGTAGCTCAGCGCGCCGGGCATCTGGATGAAGGGGCCCGCATCGGTGCCGCCGTGCTCGACCACAAGGACCGAGCGGCCAGCCTCGCTGAGCCGGTAGGCCATGGCGCAGCCCGCGCTGCCCGCGCCCACGATCACGTAATCGGCTTCCATTCCACCTCTCCCGGTTCGTCCCTTGCGGGATCGGGATTTCACTTCGGTCCCGGCACCGCCGTCGCCCTGGCGCGGCGGGGCGGGTGGGCGGGCGTCGCGCCGGGGCGACGGCCCTGCCGGTTCAATACGGCGCCTCCGTCGCGCCCATGCGCACATAGACCGACTTGAGCTGGCTGTAGTGTTCGATCGCCGCGTGGCCGTTCTCGCGCCCCACGCCCGAGTGCTTGGTCCCGCCGAAGGGCACCTCGACCGGCGCGTCGTTGTAGGAATTGAGATAGCACGCGCCCGCCTGCAGCCGGCCCAGCACGCGATGCCCGCGCTGCAGGTCACGGGTATAGACGCCGGCGGACAGGCCGTAGTCCGTTGCGTTGGCGCGCGCGATCACCTCGTCCTCGTCGTCAAAATCCAGCACGCTCATGACCGGCCCGAAGATCTCCTCGCGCGCGATGGTCATGTCGTCGGTGACGTCGGCGAAGACCGTGGGTGCGATCCACGAGCCCGGCCGGTCCAGCCGGTCGCCCCCGCGGACCAGCCGCGCGCCTTCCTCGCGGCCCTTCGCGACGTAGCCCAGCACGATCTGCAACTGTGTCTCGCTGACCACGGGACCGAAATGCGTGGCCTCGTCCAGCGGATCGCCGATCACCGCGTTCTCCAGCCGCTCGGTCAACCGCGCGAGGAAGGCCTCCTTGATCCCGGCCTGCACGAAGACGCGGGTGCCGTTGGAACAGATCTGCCCGCTGGAATAGAAATTGCCGAGGATCGCGCCCGAGATGGCGTCCTCCAGATCGGAGTCGTCGAAAACGATGAGGGGCGACTTGCCGCCCAGTTCCATGGTGACGTGCTTCATTCCCCCGGCGGCAGCGGCGTAGACCGCGCGGCCCGTGGGCACGGAGCCCGTCAGCGACACCTTGGCGACCCGCGGATCCGTCGTCAGCGGGCCGCCCACGTCGCCCGTGCCCTGCACCACGTTGAACAGCCCCGGCGGCGCGCCCGCCTCGACGAGTATCTCGGCGACCTTCAGCGCGCACAGCGGCGTCACCTCGGAGGGCTTGAACACCATCGCGTTGCCGCAGGCCAGTGCCGGCGCCGCCTTCCAGCAGGCGATCTGCGTGGGGTAGTTCCACGCCCCCAGCCCGGCGCAGACGCCCAGCGGCTCGCGCACGGTATAGGCCCAGTCGCCGCCCGACAGCGGGATATGCTCGCCTGTCAACCCGGCGGCGATGGAGCCGAAGTATTCCAGCGCGTCGGCGCCGCTGGTCGCGTCGGCCACCAGCGTTTCCGACAGCGGCTTGCCGGTGTCGCGCGTCTCGAGCTCGCTGAGCGCGCGGTTTCGGTCGCGCATGATGTCGGCGGCCCGCCGCAGCACGCGGCCCCGCTCCATCCCCGAGCGCACGGCCCACTCCGCCTGTGCGGCGCGCGCGCCGTCGATCGCCTGGTCGAGGACATCGCGCGTCGCCTCGTGCAGCCTCGCGATGCCCTCGCCGGTCGCGGGATAGATCACCTCCATCGCCGCACCGGCGCTGTCCTCGAGATAGGCGCCGTTCACGAAGTGGCTGGCCGCGGGCTGGGTCGAACGGGTCATGGTGCCTCCGGGGGGTGCGCGTGCGTGGCGCGGCTCATTCGCCGCGGGGGAAACGCTGGTTCTCTTCCACGACGTTGAGGTCCATGTGGTTGCGCATGTAGCGGTCGCTGGCATCGCGCAGCGGCTGGTAATCCCACGGGTAGTACCCGCCCTGCCGCAGCGCCTCGTAGACGACCCAGCGCTTCGCCTGGCTTTCGCGCACCTGCGCGTCGAAGGCGTCGAGATCCCAGCGCGCATCGGCCATGGCGCTGAAGTGTTCCAGCGTTTCGGCACGGGCCGGGTCGTCGGCGAGGTTCGTCAATTCGTGGGGATCGGCGTCGAGGTCGAACAACTGGTCCGGGTCAAGCGCGCAGCGGGTGAACTTCCACTTGCCCTCGCGCAACGCGACAAGTGGCGCGTAGGAGGCCTCGGCGGCGTATTCCATGGCCACCGGGGCGTCGCGCGGCGTGCCCTGCGCCTGCGGGACCAGGCTGTGCCCCTCGGTCCACGGCTTGACCTCGTCCATGCTGACCCCGGCGAGGTCGCACAGCGTCGGGCAGACGTCGATGGTGCTGACCGGGTCTGACACGCGGCCCGGTTCCATGCCCGGAACGTGGAGCATCAGCGGCACGCGCGCCGAGCCCTCGTAGAAGGACATCTTGAACCACAACCCCCGCTCGCCCAGCATGTCGCCGTGGTCCGACACGAACAGGATGATGGTGTGATCGTCCTGCCGCGTGCCCTCGAGCGCCGTCATGACCTCTCCGATCCTGTCGTCGAGGTACGAGACGTTGGCGAAATATGCCCGGCGCGAGCGGCGGACGTCCTCATCGCGAATCTCGAAGGACCGCCAGTCGTTGGCGTCGAATATGCGTTGCGAATGCGGATCATGGTCGCCGTAGGCCATCGCCGGCACCTGCGGCTCGAGGTGCGCGCAATCCTCGTAGAGATCCCAGTATTTCTTCCGCGCCACGTAGGGGTCGTGCGGATGGGTGAAGCTGACCGTCAGGCACCACGGGCGGCCGTCGTGCCCGCGTGCAAGGTCATAGACCTTCTGCGTGGCGTGGAAGGCGACCTCGTCGTCGTATTCCATCTGGTTGGAAATCTCGGCAACGCCGGCCCCGGTGACTGACCCGAGGTTGTGATACCACCAGTCGATCCGCTCGCCCGGTTTGCGGTAATCCGGTGTCCAGCCGAAATCGGCCGGGTAGATGTCGGTGGTCAACCGTTCCTCGAACCCGTGCAACTGGTCGGGCCCGACGAAATGCATCTTGCCCGACAGGCAGGTCTGGTAACCCGCCCGCCGCAGGTGGTGGGCATAGGTGGGGATGTCGGCGGCGAACTCGGCGGCGTTGTCGTAGACGCGCGAGCGCGACGGCAAAAGCCCGGACATGTAGCTCGCCCGCCCCGGCGCGCACAGCGGGCTGGCCGTATAGGCGTTGGCGAACCGCGTGGAGCGCTCCGCCAGCTTCTTCAGGTTCGGCGTGTGCAGCCAGTCGGCCGGGCCGTCAGGGAACAGCGTGCCGTTGAGCTGGTCGACCATGAAGATCAGGATGTTGGGCTTGCGCGAGGTCATGTCTTGGCCTTCTGTCCCAGTGAGGTGTCGAGGTAGGCGAGCAGCACGTCGATCGCCGCGTCGGGATCCAGCGGCTCGGCACGCAGCGCCTGGCGGATGTAAAGGCCGTCGATCATCGCGGCCATTCCGCGCGTCAGCGTGAGCGCCTGCGGGCCGGCCAGCTGACGAAACGCGAACAGCAGGTTCGACCGCAGACGCGTCTGGTAGACGTGCAGCAGCCGCCGCGCGGCAGGCGATTTCTGCGCCTGCACGTAGAAATTCAGCCACGCCGCAACCGTTTCCGGGCGGAACTGCGCGGGGGCGAAACTGGCGCGCACCACCGCTTCGATCCGCTGGCGCGGCGATTTGGCCATCGCCAGCGCGCCGCGCACCTCGGCGCCGTAGAGCGTCAGGATGTGGCGCATTGCGGCAGCGAAGATCTGTTCCTTCGACCCGAAATAGTGATGCGCCAGCGCGCTGGACATGCCGGCCCGCTTGGCGATTTGGCTGACCGTCACGTCGAGCGTTCCGCGCGCGCCGATCTCGTGGATCGTCGCCTCCACGAGGGCAGTGCGGCGTATCGGTTCCATCCCCTGCTTCGGCATGTCGTTCCTCGGGCGGTTGTTGCCACGAAGGCCTATCCATGTTTAATTGACTCGTCAATCAACAAACGGAGGAGACTCCAAGCGACATTCCGTTTCGTCGAAACGACATAATGGCGTTGCGCGTCATCGGTTCGTCATACTAACCTTTGACAGTGCGCCAGCCCGCATGGTCCCGAAAGCGAACCGCGATCGGACCGCGCGGCAACGGCCGGCCCGGGAAAACCTTCGCGCGAGGCACTGCTTGACGTGGTGGCCAACCGCCGACCGGAGCCGAAGACAGAACAACTGACCAGGGAGACATCATATGTCCATCATCCGAAACGGCACACTCAACAGGCGCCGCTTCCTGCAAACCACGGCCGCCGGCGCGGCCGCCGCGACCCTGCCCCTGGGTGGCATGGCACGGGCCGAGCCCAAGCGCGGCGGGCACCTTCGCGTGGCCAAGGGCCACGGCCAGACGACCGACACGCTCGATCCCGGCCAGTGGGAAAACGGCTACATGCTTGCCCTCGGCTTCGGCATCCACGGCTATCTGACCGAGGTCGCCGCCGACGGCAGCCTCGTGCCGCAACTGGCCGAAAGCTGGGAAGCTTCCGACGACGCCTCGGTCTGGCGCGTCAAGCTGCGCAAGGGCGTGACCTTCCATTCGGGCAAGCCGGTGACGGTCGATGACGTGGTCGCCTCGATCAACCACCACCGCGGCGAGGACTCGACCTCGGCCGCCGGGCCGATCGTCCAGCCGATCACCGAGATCACGACCGAAGGCGACGACACGGTGGTCTTCAAGCTCGAGGGCGGCAACGCCGACTTCCCCTTCATCCTGAGCGACTACCACCTCGCGATCTGCCCGGCCAAGGACGGCGGCATCGACTGGCAATCCGGCGACGGCTGCGGCAGCTACAAGCTGGTCGAGTTCAACCCCGGCGTCACCTCGCGCTTCGAACGCAACGAGAACCACTGGCGCGACGACGTCGCCTGGGTCGACAGTTGCGAGATGCTGTCGATCGTGGACCAGAACGCGCGCACGACCGCGCTGGTCTCCGGCGACGTGCACGCGATCGACCGCGTGGACCTCAAGGCGGCCGACCTGCTGGGCCGCAAGCCCGGCGTGACCGTGGAGACGCTCGCGGGGACCCAGCACTACACCTTCGCCATGGACACCCGCGCCGACCCGTTCGCCGACAACAACGTCCGCCAGGCGCTGAAATACGGCGTCAACCGGCAGGAACTGGTCGACAAGATCCTGTTCGGCTACGGCTCGGTCGGCAATGATCACCCGATCGGTCAGAACCAGCGCTTCTACAATTCCGAACTGGAGCAGAAGACCTACGACCCCGACAAGGCCAAGTGGTATCTCAAGCAGGCCGGTCTCGACAGCGTCTCGGTCGCCCTGCATGCCTCCTCCGCGGCGTTCTCGGGCGCGGTGGACGCCGCGACCCTCTTCCAGAACTCCGCCAAGGAGGCCGGGATCGACATCAAGGTCGTGCGCGAGCCCAAGGACGGCTACTGGTCCGACGTCTGGATGAAGAAGCCGTTCTCGGCCGTCTACTGGGGCGGTCGCCCGGTCGCCGACCAGATGTTCTCCACCGCCTACAAGTGCGGGGCATCGTGGAACGACAGCTTCTGGTGCAACGACCGCTTCGAGGAACTGCTTGTCAAGGCGCGTGCCGAGCTTGACCAGGACAAGCGCCGCGAGATGTACTGGGAGATGCAGGATATCGTCGCCAATCAGGGCGGCGTCATCATCCCGATGTTCGCCAATTACGTGCACGCCAAGACCGATGAGGTGGCGCACGGCGAGATGGCGTCGAACTGGGAGATGGACGGCGAGCGCTGGATGGAACGCTGGTGGATGACCTGACCGGCGGTTTCCGTTAACCTCGCACGACAAGACCGCGCCGGCGCACCGCGCCGGCGCAGCCACATCAAGACCAGACACCGACAACGGGAGAGACCGCCATGACACTGAAATCCGCGCTTTCCGCCCTGGCCCTCGTGGCCGCGAGCCCCGCGCTGGCCGCCGACTGCGACACCGTCACCTTCTCGGACGTGGGCTGGACCGACATCACCTCGACCACCGCCGCAACGACCACCGTGCTCGAGGCGCTGGGATACGACACCGAGACCAAGGTGCTGTCGGTGCCGGTGACCTATACCTCGCTGGCCGAGGGCGACATAGACGTGTTCCTGGGCAACTGGATGCCCACGATGGAGGGCGACATCGCCCCCTACCGCGAGGCCGGCACCGTCGATACCGTGCGCGCCAACCTCGAGGGCGCGAAGTACACGCTGGCCACCAACGCCGAGGGCGCCGAGCTGGGCATCACCAGTTTCGGTGACATCGCCGAGCACGGCGAGGCGCTCGACTACACCATCTACGGCATCGAGCCGGGCAACGACGGCAACCGCCTGATCATGGAGATGATCGAGGAGAACGCCTTCGGACTCGAGGACTTCGAGGTCAAGGAAAGCTCCGAACAGGGGATGCTGGCACAGGTCGGCCGCGCCACCCGCCGCGACGAACCGATCGTCTTCCTCGGGTGGGAGCCGCACCCGATGAACGCCAAGTACGACATGACCTACCTGACCGGCGGTGACGACTGGTTCGGGCCCAACCTGGGCGGCGCGACGGTCTACACCAACACCACAGCCGGCTACGTCGAGGAATGCCCCAACGTCGGCCAGTTCCTGAAGAACCTGAAGTTCACGCTGGCCATGGAAAACGAGATCATGGGCGCGATCCTCAACGACGGCGCCGATCCCGACGCCGCCGCGGAAGCATGGCTCAAGGAAAACCCCGACGTTCTCGGCCCCTGGCTCGACGGCGTGACCACCCGCGATGGCGGCGACGCGATGAAGACCGTCAAGGCCAGCCTCGGGATGTAAATGCCACGGCCCATCCCCCTGGCTGTTCCCCGGTCACGGGGGGCGCCGGGAAAGGGCCCGGCACCCCGTCTGCGCGCTCATGGAGGCGCGCAGACAGCGATGTAAGGTCTGGCCCGATCGGCGGGCCGGCCTCGGCCCCGCCCCTTCCCCAGGAAAAGCAGCGCGCGCATGAACTGGCTCACCGACCGCAAGATCCCCATCGGCGACGGCGCCGAGGCGTTTTTCCTCTGGCTTCAGGACAACGCCGCCTGGGCCTTCGACAGCCTCGCCATCGCCATGGAAACACTGATCGAGGCCTTCCTCTGGGTGCTGCAAACCCCGCATCCGCTGATCATCGGCGCGATCTTCGTCGCCCTGACCTGGGTGTTCCAGCGCAACTGGAAGACCTGCCTGTTCGTCGGGCTGGGGTTCCTGTTCATCCTCAACCAGGACTACTGGGAGGAAACCACCGAAAGCCTCACCCTGGTGCTGTCGGCCTGCGTTTTCTGCATGGGGCTGGGCGTGCCCATCGGCATCGCCGCGGCACACCGCCCCGCGCTCTACCGCGGGCTGCGCCCGGTGCTCGACCTGATGCAGACGCTGCCGCCCTTCGTCTACCTGATCCCGGCGATCGTCTTCTTCGGGATCGGCATGGTGCCCGGGCTGATCGCGACGGTGATCTTCGTCGTGCCCGCGCCGATCCGGCTGACACACCTCGGCATCTCGTCCACCCCCACCCCGCTGCTGGAGGCCGCGCAGGCCTTCGGCGCGACCCGCCGGCAGGTGCTGTTCAAGGTCGAACTGCCCTACGCCCTGCCGCAGATCATGGCAGGCCTGAACCAGACGATCATGCTGTCGCTGTCGATGGTCGTGATCGCCGCGCTGGTGGGCGCCGACGGCTTGGGCGTGCCGGTGCTGCGCGCCATCAACACCGTCAACATCGCCCTGGGGTTCGAGGGCGGGCTCATCATCGTCGTTGTGGCCATCATGCTCGACCGGATGCTCAGGCTGGAGCGCGGCAATGACTGACACGGTTGTCTTCGACTCCGTCTCGATCGTGTTCGGCGACCATCCCGAGGCCGCGTTGCCGCTGATGGACAGGGGCCAGGACCGGGCGTCGATCCAGGCCAACACCGGCCAGGTGCTTGGAGTGCACGACTGTGACCTCACGGTGGCACAGGGCGAGATCGTGGTGCTCATGGGGCTGTCGGGCTCGGGCAAGTCGACTCTGCTGCGCGCGGTCAACGGTCTGAACCCTGTGACCCGCGGCGCAGTGCGCGTGAACGACGGCGATCGGATGGTCGACGTCACCACCGCCGATCCGGCCACGCTGCGCCGCCTGCGCCAGCACCACGTGGCGATGGTGTTCCAGCAGTTCGGCCTTCTGCCGTGGCGCACAGTGCGCGAGAACGTCGGGCTGGGCCTCGAACTCGCCGGGCTGGGCCGGGACGAGCGCGACGCACGCGTGGCCCGGCAGCTCGATCTCGTGGGGCTGGCCGACTGGGGCGACCGGCGGGTCAGCGAACTGTCGGGCGGCATGCAGCAGCGCGTGGGCCTGGCCCGTGCCTTCGCCACCGACGCGCCGATCCTGCTGATGGACGAACCCTTCTCGGCACTCGACCCGCTGATCCGCACCCACCTGCAGGACGAGCTGCTCGAGTTGCAGGATCAGCTCTCGCGCACCATCGTCTTCGTCAGCCACGACCTGGACGAGGCGTTCAAGCTGGGCGACCGGATCGCCATCATGGAAGGCGGGCGCATCGTGCAGTGCGGCACCCCGCAGGAGATCTTCACCAACCCCGAGACGGAGTATGTCGCCGAGTTCGTGGCACACATGAACCCGCTGGGCGTGCTGTGTGCACGCGACGTGATGCGCCCCGACGGCGGGGCCGGCGCCCCGCCCGAGATCACCGTGCCCCCCGACGCCACCATCAAGCGTGTCATGGAAGCCGCGCGCGACCACGAGGACACGGTCGGCGTGATGGACGGCGGCCGGCTTCTGGGCCGCATCTCCCGCAACGACATCCTGGCCAAGCTGCTGGACCCGCGCGGCTGATCCCGGGGCTGCCGGGGCGAATTATTCCTGCGCGGCGGGCACCGGCGGCGCCACCGTCCGGCGCCGCAGCCGCGCCTCGCGCCAGGTGATGAAGCTCACCGCGCCCACGATCACCACGCCGCCCAGCACGACCCACGGGTCGACGCCTTCGTCGAAGACCAGCGCGCCCAGCGCCACCGCCCAGACGAGTTGCAGGAAGGTGACCGGCTGCGTGACCGTCAGCGGCGCGGCGCGGAAGGCCAGCGTCATGGTATAGTGCCCGCCGGTGGCCAGGCAGGCCACCCCGAAGAGGATCAGCAGCTCCCAACCGGTGGGCATCACCCAGTTCAGCGCGGCCAGCGGCGCGAGCCCCGCGGTGACGGTCAGCGAAAGCATGGCGACGACCACGCCGGGGCCGCTGTCGTCCGAGGAGATCTTGGCCAGCAGGTAGGAGGCGCCGAAGAACATCGCCGTGAAAACCATCGCGAGGTGCCCGGCCCCCACCTCGCGGAACCCCGGCCGCAGGATGATGAGCGCGCCCAGCAGCGCGGCGGCCACCGCGAGCAGCCGGCGCGCGGCAAGCCGCTCGCCCAGGAACAGCGCGGCGCCCAAAGTCACGTAGATGGGCGAGAGGTAGTTCATCGCCGTGACATCCGCGATCGGGATCCTTGCCATGGCGAAAAACCACAGCGCCACGGCCGCCGTGTGCGCGGCGCCGCGCAGCCCGAAAAGCCGAAGCTGGCGCCGCGTCAGCCGCAGCCGCCGCAGCTTCTCCAGTATCGGCAGGAAGAAGACAAGGCCCATTGCGTAGCGCAGGAACGCCGCCTCGGCCGCCGGAACCCGGGTGCCCAGCGTCTTGACCAGCGCCTGAACGCCGACGAAGAACAGCCCGGTGACCACCATCCAGAAGACGCCGAGCGCGGGTTTTGCGGTGCTGTCGGGAATCATGGCCGCATTAAGCGCATGGCGGGCGGCAATGTCGAGGGACCGCGCCGCACAGGGGGCGGCGCGACGGCGCACAGGCCGGATGGAACCGGTGGCCGGCGCCAGAACGGCGCCGAAAGCTGCAAAGCTGGAGCCGCCGCAAGCGCACAAGGGGCATGACAGCCGCCGGCGTCAGCCTGCCAGAAGCTTCGCGGCGATCGCCCACATGGTCAGCCCCACGACAAGGTCGAGCACCCGCCAGCTTTGCGGCCGGCGGAACAGCGGGGCAAGCCCGCGCGCCCCGTAGCCCAGTGCGAAGAAAAAGACGAAACTGGCCGCGACGGCGCCCGCGCCGAAGGCCAGCCTGTCGGCGTATTGCGCCGAGACCGAGCCCAGCAGCACGACGGTGTCGAGGTAGACATGCGGGTTCAGCCAGGTCAGCGCGAGGCAGGTCAGCAGCGCCCGGCGCAGGCTGCCGGTGCCGGTCCCGGCCTCCATCACCTCGCCACCGCGCCAGGCGGCCCAAAGGTTGCGCAGCCCGTACCAGACCAGGAACGCCGCGCCGCCGAACCGCATGACCACCTCCAGCCCCGGAACCGCGCGGGCCAGCGCGCCGAAGCCCGCCACGCCCGCGCTGACCAGCACCGCGTCGGACAGCGCGCAGGTCAGGACCACGGCCAGGACGTGTTCGCGCCGCAGCCCCTGCCGCAGGACAAAGGCATTCTGCGCCCCGATGGCCAGGATCAGCGAGAACCCCAACGCGAATCCCGCCAGTGCCGCCTGCATGTTGCCCCCCGTGGTCTGCCGCGCCTTTCAGACACCACGCGGCGCGGGGGCGCAAGCCCGCGGGTCGTCGGGCATCGCGTAGGGCGCCATGATCGCGTCAAGGTCCACGCGCGCGCCCAGCCGGCAGGCCAGCAGGTAAAGCCCCGCGGCCTTGCGCTGCAGCAGCAGGGCGTCGGTTGGCGGCACCGGCGCACCCTGCGGCGTGCGCCCCAGCGCCAGCCCGGCGCGATGCATCCGCGCGATCAGGTCGCTGCGCGCGAAGTCGAACGATCCGGTGGCGCGCAACGGGGCGCTCGCCATCCGTGCCATGTCGATCAGCGTTTCACGCAGTGCGTCCGGCGTGCCGTCCGAAAGGTAGCCGGCGGCACGCATCGCCGCGGCCAGCCGATCGCGCCCGCCGTCACGCGCCGCCTGCAGAAGCTGCCGGAACACCGCCACCCGCTCGGGCGTGAACCGCTGCGTGGCGCCGAAATCCAGCAGCACGATGGCGCCGGTTTCGGGATCGAAGCGGTAGTTGGCGAAATTGGGGTCGGTCTGAACGAGCTCGAACCCGAACACCTCGTGGCAGGCCAGCCGCAGCAAGCGCCCGGCCAGGTCGTCGCGCAGCGACTGGGGTGCGTCACCGGCCAGCGCCTCCAGCGGCGTGCCGGGCATGAAATCCATCGCCAGCACGTCGCGCGTCGTCAGATCGGCGTGCACCCGCGGCACGGCAAAGCCCGGATCGTCGGCCAGCAGCGTGCCCATCTGCCGCAGGTTTTCGGCCTCGGCCTCGTAGTCGGCCTCGGCCAGAAGCTGCGCGCGCGCCTCGTCCAGCAGGATGTCGAGGTCCACGCCTTCGGGCAGAACGCGCGCCACGCGGATCAGCGCGCCGAGGTTGCGCAGGTCGCTGCCGATGCTGTCGCGCACGCCCGGGTACTGGACCTTGACCGCCAGGTCGCGCCCGTCGCGGGTGCGCGCCCGGTGCACCTGCCCGATCGAGGCGGCGGCGACGGGGCGCACCTCGAACCGGGCGAAACGGCCGCGCCAGTCCGCCCCCCAGTTGGCCGCCAGCACGCGGTCGAGCTGCCGCGGCGGCATGAAGTCCGCCTGATCGCGCAGCCGGTCGAACACCGCGGCGATCTCGGGCGGCAGGATGTCGCCGGCTTCCATAGACAGAAGCTGGCCCAGCTTCATCGCGGCCCCGCGCATCCGCGCCAGCTCGGACGCGACGCGCGCCGCGTTGGCAGGCGTCAGCACGAGGTCCGACAGGCCCGGCCGGCGCCCGCGGGCCAGGTCGCCCGCGCCGCGCAGCGCCGCGCTGCCCGCGATCCCGCCTGCCACGCCGCCCAGACGGCCCAGCCTGGCCAGCCGTCCGCGCGGCACCGCCCGGCCCGTGTCGTTGCTTTCTGGCATTCGTGTCCCCCTGCCCGCGCCCTGAGCGGGAAAACCTAGGGCAAGCGGGGCGT
Source organism: Roseovarius salinarum (assembly GCF_002834145.1). GTDB lineage: Bacteria > Pseudomonadota > Alphaproteobacteria > Rhodobacterales > Rhodobacteraceae > Roseovarius > Roseovarius salinarum. The sequence goes on from NZ_PHNT01000005.1 coordinate 101,056, forward strand.
CATTCCACGCTGATCGCCCGGCCCATGCGCGCCGAGGCGCGCGCGGCGCCCTCGCGCCCGATGGTGCGGCACAGCAGGATCACCGGCAGCAGCCCGAAGGCCACCAGCGTGAGCGAGGGCACCGCCGCCTCGCCAAGCCGTTCGTCGGCCGCGAGGCGGTGGGCCTGCACCGCCAGCGTCTGGAAATCGAAGGGGTGCAGGATCAGGGTGGCCGGCAGCTCCTTCATCACGTCCACGAAGACGATCAGAAGCGCCGTCATCACGCTGGTCCGCGCCACCGGCAGGTGCACCCGCCACAGCAGCCGGGGCGCCGACTGGCCCAGCGACCGCGCGACCGCGTCGTAGTGCATCGGCACGGTGGCCATCCCGCTGTCATAGGCATTGAGCGCCGCGGCCATGAACCGCGCGACGTAGGCCAGCACCATCAGCCATATGGAGCCCGTGATAAGAAGCCCCGTGTCGATGCCGAAGCGCGATTCCATGAACGCGTCGATGGCGTTGTCGAGCGCGGCGAAGGGCACCATCAGCCCCACCGCGATCACCCCGCCGGGCACCGCGTACCCCAGCCCGGCCCCCACGACGAGGCCGCGCGACAGCCTTCCGGGCCGCGTGCGCGCACGGAACCCGATCAGCACCGCCCCCAGCACCGTGAACCCGGCCGCCACCGCGGCCACGGTGACCGAGTTGCTCATGAAACCGATGTAGCGCGGATCCAGCAGGCTCTGACCCGAGCCCAGCGCCATGACGCCCAGCATGACGACGGGGATCAGGAAGCCGACGAGCACGGGCGCCAGGCACACCAGCATGGCCAGCCAACCCCGCAGCCCGCGCAATTCCGGCTTTTCCTGCGCCTCGAAGCGCGCGCCCTGCCCGGCGGTGCGGCTCTTGCCGCGCTGCGCGCGCTCCAGCCCCGCCAGCAGCAACGCGAAGGCCAGCAGGCACAGCGAAAGCTGCGCGGCCGCCGCCCGGTCGCCCAGGCTGAACCACGCCTGATAGATGCCGGTGGCGAAGGTCTGCACGTTGAAAAAGGCGACGGTGCCGAAATCCGCGATGGTTTCCATGACCGCCAGCAACGCGCCGCCCGCGATCGCCGGGCGCGCCAGCGGCAAGGCCACCCGCCAGAACGCGCCGAAGGGCGATTGCCCCAGCGTGCGCGCCACGAGGTAGGCATTCGACGATTGCTGCCGGAACGAGGCGCGCGCCAGCAGGTAGACGTAAGGGTAGAGCACCACCGTCAGCATCACCGCCGCCCCGCCGAGCGAGCGGATCTCGGGGAACCAGTAATCGCGCGCGCCCCAGCCGGTGACATCGCGCAGCAGCGTCTGCACCGGGCCGGGATGATCCAGCAGATGGGTATAGGCATAGGCCAGCACATACGCCGGGAAGGCCAGCGGCAGCGCCAGCGCGATCTCGAGCCACCGCACACCCGGGAAACGGTAGACGGTCACCAGCCAGGCGGTCGCCGTCCCGATCACCGCCGTCCCGACCCCGACGATCGCCACAAGCGTCAGCGTCGTGCGGGTATAACGCGGCAGGACCGACGACAGAACCTCGCGCCACGTCTGCATGTCCCCGGCGAACGCGGCCAGTGCCGCGGCAAGGATCGGGGCCAGGCAGACGGCAACGACCACCCAGGCCAGGTTTTGCAGGACGCGCTCGCTCATCTACGTCACTCGCGGACTTCGGGACATCGGCGCGCATGGCTGCCACAACCCGGCGGCAGGGTCCAGCCGAAACGGCGCCGGCTCAGTCGTCGGCCCACATCCGGTAGAGGTTGCTTTTCGCCTTGAACAGCCGGTCGAATGTCGCCGTCTTGCCGTGATCGTCGAAGACCGCGCGCGTGGCCACGTCAAGATCGTGCAGCACCTCGCGCCGTGCCGGGTCGCGCACCCAGCTCGTGACCCAGCCCACGATCGCCACGCGCTCGCCCTCGCTCACCGGCTCGACCCGGTGCAGCGCCGAGGTGGGATAAAGCACCATGTCGCCCGCACCGAGGCGGATCACGCGCTCCTCCATCGGGTCGTCGATCACCAGCCCGCCGCCCTCATAGCTTTCCGGGTCGCTCAGAGGCAGGGTGAACGACAAATCCGTTCGCGACCCCTTCATGATCGGGTCGTCGACATGCAGCCCGTACTCCATCCCCGAGCGGTAGCGCGACAGCAGCATCCGTGCGAACTTGCGCGGTCGCGCCGCCGACTTGAACAGCTCGTGCGCCATGAGCTTGCGGCGCACCGTCTCGAACAGCGCGTCGAGCTCCTTCGACGGTTTCGCCTGCAGGTTCGCCTTCACGTCGCGGGCATAGCGCCCGGCGGTGGACTTGCCGTCGGTGTACTCGAACTCGGCGGCGGCCTCCCGCAGGGCCGCCACCTCGTGCTTGTCCATGACGTTACCTATGACGAGGAACATGCGGTCACAGCCCCGCCATGGACAGTTCCATCCGCGCCGCCGCGCCGTAGATCACGCCGGGATCCATCTCGAACGCGCCCTCGCCCTGGATATCGCCAAAGACGGCCTCGGTGGCCTCCAGGGCCCGGCGCATCTTGCCGATGGCCGCGCCTGTGGTCTCGTCCGCGTCCTTGGCCATTTCCACCAGCTGATCGTCCACGACCTGCAGGAAGCCCCAGCTGTCCTGATACTCATGCAGGTTGGAAACCTCGCCGCCCTCTGTGGCGACGGTGTATTCGTCGCCCGCAACCCGGGTCAGCGCGATCAGCCCTTCGAGGCGCCGAACCATCGGCACATCGCTGCGGGCCTTCTCGAGGGTGGCCACAACGGCACCGTGAAGCGGGGTGATCTCGTCCATCGACACCTCGTCCTCGGCCGCTTGCGCGAGCGATTTCAGCTGGTCCTCGAGCCGGCCCAGCCCAAGCTCCTCCATCGCGCCCGCGACGGCGTCGTATTTCTCCTCGATCGGGTGCCCCATGTGGGTCTTGGCGGCGTCGAGGTCGCCGGCCTCGTAGAGCGCCAGCCCCGCCCGCAGGTGGCCCTGCATGAAGCCGAGGTCACGGATAAGGCCGGCATCCGGGTGCAGCGAGGCCCCCTCGCCTTCACCTTCACCTTCACCTTCACCTTCACCTTCACCTTCACCTTCGCCCTCACCTTCACCTTCGCCTTCGCCCTCACCGGACGCGGCTTCGCCTTCACCTTCGCCTTCGCCTTCGCCCTCGCCTGACGCGGCCTCACCTTCACCTTCGCCTTCACCCTCGCCTTCGGCCGAGGCCAGTTGCACCCACTCCGGCGCGTCACCCGGCTTGGCCACGCTGGGGGCGGCTTCGGTGAGGGTGCCAGCCAGCGAGGTGGCGGCGATGGTGCTGAGCGTCAGCGTCCGGCGCGCGGCCACGACGCGGCGCGGTTTTTTCTGGTCATCGGTCATAGGAGGTCTCCCTGTCGCAATTCCTACAGTTTTTGTCGATAAATTCACTCCCGCGGCAAGTCAACTATTTCAGACAAATTTCGTAAGAAATCTCGCGCCTCGCGATTCGCCGTTTTCATCGCAATGACGTCAAGGAAGGCGGGGCGGCAAAACGCCGCGGCAAGGGTTTACAGTCGCGCAGAATCGGAACAGGCTGCCCGTCATGTCCGGGACCGGCCGCCCTTCGGGCGCGGCCGCGTGTCCCAAGCCTACAGGGAGAAAATCATGAGACTTCTACGAAACCTGGCAGCCGCTGGCGCGGTGATGCTGGCAACTGCCGGCGTCGGCGCCGCTCAGACGCTGAAATTCGCCTACGACGCCGACCCCGTGTCGCTCGATCCGCACGAGCAGCTTTCGGGCGGCACGCTGCAACTGTCGCACATGGTCTTCGACCCGCTGGTGCGCTGGAACCAGGACCTCGGTTTCGACGCGCGCATCGCCAAGAGCTGGGAGCGGGTGAATGAAACCACCATGCGGTTCAACCTCCGCGAGGGCGTGCAGTTCCACTCGGGCAACGAGATGACGGCCGAGGACGTCGTCTGGACGATCGAGCGGCTGAAATCCTCGCCCGACTTCAAGGGCATCTTCAACGGCTGGGTCTCGGCCGAGGCGATCGACGCCCACACCGTCGAGGTCAAGACGGACGGCCCCAGCCCGCTGATGCTGCACACCGCCACCTACGTCTTCCCGATGGACAAGAAGTTCTACGAGGAAGGCGGCGCCGAGATCGCCAAGCACGGCGACAGTTTCGCCAGCCAGAACGTCTCGGGGACGGGCCCGTTCACCATCGCCGAGCGTGAACAGGGCGTGCGCGTGGTGTTCGAACGCAACGAGACCTACTGGGACGAGGACAGCCCCGGCGACGTTCAGACCGCGATCCTGACCCCGATCAAGGAGGCGCCCACCCGGGTGGCCGCGCTTCTGGCCGGCGACGTGGACTTCATCGCGCCGGTGCCGCCCACCGACCTGGATCGCGTCCGCGAGAACGAGAACACCAAGCTCGTGACGATGACCGGCACGCGGGTCATCACGCTGCAGATGAACCAGGAGCGCCACGAGGCGCTGGCCAATACCAAGGTGCGCCGGGCGATGGCCTATGCGATCAACAACGAGGGCATCGTCGAGAAGATCATGAAGGGTTTCGGCACCGTTGCCGCCCAGCAATCGCCCGAGGGCTACGTCGGTCACAACCCGAACCTCGAGCCCCGCTACGACCTCGAAAAGGCCAAGCAGCTCATGGCGGAAGCCGGCTACCCCGACGGGTTCGAGGCCACGATGATGTGCCCCAACAACCGGTACGTGAACGATTTCAAGATCTGCGAGGCGTCCGCCGCGATGCTCGCGAAGATCGGTATCGAGATCGACCTGACGACCATGCCCAAGGCGCAGTACTGGCCCAAGTTCGACGAGCGCGCGGCCGACATCATGATGATCGGCTGGCATTCGGACACCGAGGACTCGGCCAACTTCAACGAGTTCCTGACCATGACGCCGAACCCGGAAACGGGCCGCGGCCAGTACAACTCGGGCAACTACTCCAACGAACGGGTGGACGAGCTCACGCTGGCGTCGCTCACCGAGACGGACCAGGATAAGCGTGCCGAGATGCTGCAGGAGGTGGAGCGGATCCTCTATGAAGAAGCGGCCTTCATCCCCTTCCACTGGCAGGATCTGGCCTATGGCGCGCGCAAGGGCGTGATGATCGAGGATGTCGTCAACGTGATGAACTTCCCCTACCTGGGCGACCTTGTCATCAAGCAGTGATGTGATAAAGGCGGGCCGGTTGTTTCACCGGCCCGCCTGACCCACACGCCCCCCATGCATATTCTCGCTTTCCTCATACGCCGCGCCGTGCAGGCCGTGATCGTGATGCTGGTCATCTCGGTGATCGGTTTCTCGATCCAGGACAATCTCGGCGACCCGCTTCGCGAACTCGTGGGCCAGTCCGTTTCCGAGGAGGAACGCGATGCCCTGCGCGAGGAGATGGGCCTCAACGACCCGTTCCTCGTCCAGTACGTCCGGTTTCTGGGCAACGCCGTCCAGGGCGACCTGGGCACCTCGTACTTCTTCAAGCGCCCCGCGGTCGACGTCATCATGGACAAGTTCCCGGCCACCTTCGAACTGGTGATCGGGGCCGTGTTCATCTTCCTGTCACTGTCGATCCCCGCCGGCATCTATTGCGCGATCAACCGCGATTCCTGGCTCACGCGGATCATCATGACCGGATCGATCGTCGGCATCTCGATCCCCGTGTTCCTGACCGCCATCGCGGCCGTCTGGCTTTTCGGGGTCGAACTGGGCTGGCTGCCAGCCTTCGGCCGCGGCGACACGGTCGAACTGCCCTGGGGCTGGGAGACGGGCTTTCTCACACTCGACGGGCTGAGCCACCTGATCCTGCCGTCGATCACGCTGAGCTCGATCATGCTGCCGCTGTTCATCCGGCTGATCCGCGCCGAGATGCTGGAAGCCATGAGCACCGATTACGTCCGCTTCGCGCGCGCCAAGGGGCTGAGCCAGCGCCGGGTGCGTTATGTTCATGCCTTCCGCAACACGCTGCTGCCGGTGGTCACCGTCGGCGGGCTGATGATCGGGACGCTGATCGCCTACACAATCCTGACGGAAACCGTATTCCAGTGGCCAGGCATGGGGTTCTTGTTCCTCGAGGCGGTCAACCGCGTCGATACACCGCTTATCATTGCCTACATCATCGTCGTCGGCCTGATCTTCGTGATCGTCAACACCATCGTCGATTTCGTCTACACGCTCATCAACCCGATGGTGAAACTGCCAGGGGCCAAGGGCTGACATGATCTCGTTCTCCGCCTTTCTCAAACGCTTCCTGTCCGACCCGGTGGCCATCGGCGCCGGCGTCGTGCTGCTGATACTGGTGCTGATGGCCGTGCTTGCGCCGATCATCGCGCCGCAGAACCCCTATGACCTGATGCAGCTGTCGATCATGGACAGCGAAATGCCGCCCGCGTGGCACCCCGGGGGCGACGACAGGTTCCTGCTGGGCACCGACGCCCAGGGGCGCGGGGTGCTCAGCACGATCATGTACGGCACCGGGATCTCGCTGCTGATCGGGCTGGGCGCGGTGATCGTGCAGGGGATGTTGGGCATCACGCTGGGGCTGATCGCCGGCTACAAGGGCGGCTGGATCGACAGCTTCCTGATGCGCCTGGCCGACATCCAGCTGTCGCTGTCCACCCTGATGATGGCGATCATCGCGCTGGCGCTGTTCAACGCGGCCTTCGATGCCAACACCTATGCCGACTACGCGATCATCATGCTGATCCTCGTGATCGGCGTGGCCGAGTGGCCCAAGTTCGCGCGGACCGTGCGCTCCTCGGTGCTGGGCGAGAAGAAGAAGGAATACGTCGACGCGGCCCGCGTGATCGGCCTGCCCCCGCGCAAGATCATGTGGGGGCACATCCTGCCCAACACGCTGACGCCGGTGCTGGTGATCTCCACCATACAGGTGGCCGAGGCGATCATGATCGAGGCGTCGCTGTCCTTCCTCGGGCTGGGGATGCCCACGGACAGGCCTTCGCTGGGGTCGCTGATCCGCTCGGGGTTCGAGTTCATCTTCTCCGGGTCGTGGTGGATCACCCTCTACCCGGCGATCGTGCTGGTGGTGCTGATCCTCGCGCTCAATCTTCTGGGCGACTGGCTGCGCGACGTGCTCAATCCGAAACTCCGGCGGGGAGAGGACTGATGGCCATGCTCGAAGTGCGCGACCTGCACGTGGCCTTCCCGCAGGGCAAGCGGAACGAGGTCGAGGCGCTGCGCGGGGTGAACCTGACCCTGGAAAAGGGCGAACGCCTTGGCGTGGTGGGCGAATCCGGTGCCGGAAAGTCGATGCTGGCCTTCGCCATCCTCAACCTGATCGCCGAGCCCGGGCGGGTCAGCCACGGCGAGGTGATGTTCCACGGCGAGAACCTGCTGGACCTCAGCGAACGCGACATCCGCGGCATCCGCGGCAATCGCATCTCGATGATCTTCCAGGACCCGATGGTCACGCTCAACCCGGTGCTGACCATCGGCACCCAGATGATGGAGACCCTGAAGGCGCACCGCAACATCTCGGACGCCGATGCCCGCAAGCTGTGCATCGCCAAGCTCAAGCAGGTGGCGATCCCGTCGGCCGAGTCGCGCCTGGCGGCCTATCCACACGAGTTGTCGGGCGGGCTGCGCCAGCGGGTGGTGATCGCCATCGCGCTTCTGACCGACCCCGAGGTCATCATCGCCGACGAGCCCACGACCGCGCTCGATGTCACGATCCAGGCCGAGATCATGGCGCTCATTCTCAAGCTGTGCCGGGAAAACGATGTCGCCCTGATCCTGATCACCCACGACCTCGGCGTCGTGGCCGAGGTGACCGAACGCATCATGATCATGTACGCCGGCCTGTGCGTGGAGGACGGGCCGACCAAGCGCATCATCGAGGCGCCGTCGCACCCCTATTCCGACGGCCTGCTGCGCGCGCTGCCACAACACGCCGGGCGGGGCACGAAGCTTTACCAGATTCCCGGCTCGATGCCGCCGATCACCGCCCTGCCGCCGGGCTGCGCCTATCACCCGCGCTGCGCGCGCGCGACGGCAGAGTGCAAGCGGACGATCCCGCCGCTGGAAAACGGCGTCGCCTGCTTTCACCCGCTTGACCAGGACGAGGCAGCGTCATGAGCGACCCCATTGTCGAGACGAAGGGCATCGAGGTCCGTTTCCCGCTGCCCACGCACTTCCTGAGCCGCGAGAAGCCCGTGCTGCACGCGCTCAATACCGTGGACGTCGGGATCGAACCGGGCGAAACCTTTTGCGTCGTGGGCGAATCGGGCTGCGGCAAGACCACGCTCGGCCGGGCCATAATGGGCCTGTTGTCCCCCTCGGCCGGCGAGATCCGGTTCAAGGGCGCGCGCATCGACACGATGGACGACGCCACGCGCAAGCCCATCCGCGCGCAGATGCAGATGGTGTTCCAGAACCCCTACGCCTCGCTCAACCCGCGGCGCACGGTCTTCGACACCCTGGCCGAGCCGGTACAGCACCTGATGCCCGAGAAGTCCGCCAAGGACGTACGCGCCCAGGTGGAGGCCGTTCTGGACGCCACCGGCTGCGACCAGAGCTGGCAGCGCCGCCTGCCGCACGAGTTCTCGGGCGGCCAGCGCCAGCGCATCGCGATCGCCCGCGCGCTGGTCACGAACCCCGCCTTCATCGTCGCGGACGAGCCGATCTCGGCGCTCGACGTGTCGATCCAGGCGCAGATACTCAACCTGATGAACGACCTGCAGGCCGAGCGCGGGCTGACCTACCTTTTCATCACCCACGACCTGAGCGTGGTGGAACATTTCGGCACGCGGGTCGCCGTGATGTATCTGGGCCGGGTGATGGAACTGGCCGACACCGAGACGCTGTTCTCGGCGCCGAAACATCCCTACACGCAGCTGCTGCTGGATGCGATTCCCAAGCTCGAGGGCGGATCCTTCGACAAGCCGCGCCAGCCGGGCGAACTACCCGACCCCGTCAACATGCCGCCCGGCTGCCCCTTCGCGCCGCGCTGCCCGATGGCCGAGGACCGCTGCCGCGCCGAACGGCCCGCGCTGCGCACCCTGCCGAATGGCACGCAGGCCGCCTGCCATTTCGCGGAGTGATCCGCAGGGTCGTGCCCCTCCTGCCGCGGGTGCCGATCAGTCGTCGCCGTCGTCGGCCGGGCTGGCGTTGAGCAGCCCGTACCGCTCGGCGCCGAGGCTGTCGTAGAGTTCGATCTGCGTCTCGAGGAAATCGATGTGCCCTTCCTCGTCCGCGATCAGCTCCTCGAAAAGGTTCTTGGAGACGTAATCGTTCACGCTCTCGCAGTGGTCGCGCGCCTCGATGTAAAGCGTGCGCGCCTCGTGCTCGGCGGCGAGATCCGCGTCCAGCGTTTCGCGCAGCGTCTCGCCGATCCGCAGCGAATCGAGCTTTTGGAGGTTGGGATGGCCGCCCAGGAAGATGATGCGCTCGACCAGCTTGTCGGCGTGATGCATCTCCTCGATGCTCTCTGCGCGCGACTTCGCCGCGATCCGCCCATAACCCCAGTCATCCTGGAGACGATAGTGCAACCAGTATTGATTGATCGCCGTGAGTTCGCTCCGGAGCGCCTTGTTGAGGTATTCTATGACCTTATCGTCGCCCTTCATTTGCGTCTCCCTCCAATGTCGCGCGGCGAAGGCCGCGCAGTTCCCTGGGTACCGCAAACTTGTCGTTTTGGCGCATCGTGTCAATCAATTGCGGCAGGCAGCCGCCGCAATCCACCTTCTTGCCGAGGGCATGATAGACGCGGCCCGGCGTGATGATCGTGTCGGGATCGGCCGCGCGCATCCATTCGACGGCAGCCTCGATCTCCTTGTCCGTGATCGAATTGCAATGGCACACGATCATTCTGTCTCGTCCTTCTGCTGACCGTCAGCGCCCGGGTGGCACCGCGGGGCGTGCGTGTCCTTGACACGGGTCAATGAATGGCGGCCGCATCGCGGCGGCACGCGGCCCGGTGGACGCCCGGCATGGCGCGTGCGAATTGAAGCCCCAGCTGCTGTGCCGCGTGCATCAACGGCAAGAGCATTGCCGCATCCACGAGCAGCGCGCCCAGCATCATGGCATCCTCGCGGTCGCCGGTGGCGGCGGTCGTCACGAAATGCGCGAACAACGCTTCGTCACCCCCGACACGGCGGCAGCCCGGGGCATGACACGCCAGCGCGCGGCGCCCGTACCGGTCGAGGATCTCCAGGATCTCGCCCAGGGCGGCGACCGGAGCGCCAGACAGCGCCGGCACGGGGCGTGCGGGCCGGCCTGCCTGAGTGCGCCAGGCGCGCAGGGCCAGCACCAGGGCCTGTTCGGTCTGCGGCAACGCATCCATAACGGCCACGGGCGCGGCGCCGGTCATGTCGCGGACATGTTTCATTTCGTCAGGATCAGCTTGCCCGCGCGTGTGATGCGCAGCGTGTAGACCTGCCCGTCCAGAACGATATTCGCCGTCTGCGCGCCGCCCGTCAGCGCGCGCGCATCGTGGCAGGCCGCACCGTCCTGGCCCGCCGCAGAGACGGGGCTGGCGTCCGAGGCGAACCGCGCGGCAATCATGACCGCCCCTCCAGACGATCAAGCAACGCTTCCAGCCGGCTCTCGACAGGGAACGTGCCCTGCAGGGCAGCATCGACGACATCGCGGCGCCATGCCTCGTTTTCGACCGGCATGCGCCGGGCCGGCGGCCCATCGACCGCGCTCGGGAAAAGGACCCGCATCATCCACCTCCTGGGTTCATGTGTCGTTTTCATGCCGGGCTGGCCGTGTCGCGGTAGCTTGGCAAGTTATTCCTGACAGAAATACTTTTATTCGTCAATTCCGATTCTTTCCATCACCTTTTCTTCGTCACATCCGACTGCCGGGCCACCTTCCGCTCAATACCGCTCAGGCTTCCTGTGGATGACTTCGCGTTTGATCGGGTTTTCGCAAGTTTTCGACGCCCGATTGCGAATATGCGCACGCATCGGGACTCCACCGCGCAGATTGCGTGCAGCAACCTCGCACCACGCGTCTACCACCGCCCGGCGGATGAAGACGGTTCACGCCGAATGTGAAATGGCCCCGGCAACTGCCTGACTGATAGGCAATAACCCGGGTCCACCCGCCGAAAGTGGTGAAACGGCCGCAGCGGAAACCCGTTTTCGGCGTGACACGCCACTCGTGTCTGGCCTGACGGGGCCTGGATGCGCTATCATCAAGCAACAGGCGCAATCGAGAGCAGCAGGGCGGGCACAGGGCACGCATGACCCTTCAGTCGATCAAACAGCTGCCGTTGTCATTGCAGGCAGCGCGCAAGACGGACGTGCGGACGCAGTTCGCCGCGCTGTGCTATCGCATCACCCGTGACAAGCCGGAGGTTCTGCTGATCACCAGCCGCACGTCCCGCCGGTGGATCGTGCCCAAGGGCTGGCCGATGGATGGCAAGACACCCTGTCAATGCGCATTGCAGGAAGCATGGGAAGAAGCCGGCGTCCGCGGCCGCACCCGCGACCTTTGCCTGGGACTGTTTTCCTATCACAAGGCCATCGGCCCGGAACAGGGCGTGCCCTGCGTCGCGATGGTCTACCCCGTCAAGGTCAAGGGGCTGGCAGCCGATTTTCCCGAACGCGGTCAACGCCGGCGCAAGTGGTTCCGCCCGCGCAAGGCGGCCGAGCGTGTCGAGGAACCGGAACTGGCCGAGATCCTGCGCCGTTTCGACCCGAAGTTGCTCAAGGGCTGATGCCGCGCTCGCACGCGTGGCCGCGCTTGAATTCTCCCGCCGGGCGGCTATGGTCACGTTTCGGTTCAGGTATTCGACATGATCAAGTTCACTCTGAAATGCGCTGAAGATCACCGCTTCGAAAGCTGGTTCCGGTCGACCGAAGCGTTCGACAAACTGGTTTCCAGCGGCAAGGTGGCCTGCGCCGTATGCGGTTCCACGCAGGTTGAGAAGGCGATGATGGCACCGCATGTGCAGGGCGGGCGTGACCCTGCCGCGCAGCCCGACGAGCGCGCGCTTTCGCAACCTTCCGGTGCGGCCGAACAGGCCCTGGCGCGGCTGCGCCGTCATGTCGAGGAGAATTCCGAGGATGTGGGCCGCGATTTCGTGACGGAGGCCCGGCGGATCCACGAGGGCGCGGCACCGGAACGGTCGATTCACGGCGAGGCCCGAGCCGACGAAGCGAAAAAGCTGATCGACGACGGCCTGCCCGTGGCCCCCCTTCCGTTCACGCCGCGCCGCAAGTCCAACTGACCGGAGGAGCCGTCCGATGCATGTCGTGATCACCGGAGCCAGCCGCGGCATAGGTCGGGAATTGAGCGAACGCTACGCCGAGGCCGGTCACACGGTAACCGGCACATCCCGGGTTGGCGGGGGCGCGTTGGCGCCGCTTGACGTGACGGACCCGTCCAGCCACGCGGCACTGGCCAACCGGCTCGAAGAGCGACCGATCGACCTGCTGATCTGCAACGCCGGCATCTATCCCGACAAGGGCCAGCCGCTTGAAGGTGGGTTTCCCGCCTCGATATGGGCAGAGACCTTCGCCACCAACGTGACCGGCGTTTTCCTGACCGTCCAGACCCTGCTGCCCAACCTGGAACGTGCGGGCGCCGCGAAAGTCGCGATCCTGTCCAGCCGGCTTGGCAGCCAGGCGATGGCCGAGGGTGGCAGCTATGCCTACCGCGCCTCCAAGGCCGCGGCACTCAACCTCGGGCGCAACCTCGCCGTGGACCTGGCGCCCCGCGGCATCTCCGTCGGTGTCTATCACCCCGGCTGGGTGCGCACCGACATGGGCGGCCCGTCGGGAGAGATCGGCGTGGAGGAGTCCGCGGCGGGCCTGGTCGAGAGGTTCGCGGCGCTGGGCCCGGAAACCGCCGGTTGCTTCCAGTCCTGGGACGGCCGCGACCTGCCGTTCTGATCTCGTCCGGACGGCAGGTCACGCGGTTTCCCGACGTGGCGTCAACAAATCGCCGTTCGCGCGGGCCGCGCGTCTTGCCCTCGGGCGTCAGCGGGCGTAAACCCCGCCCGATTCAACCGGCAGGGACACGGCCATGCCCGTTCTCGTGATGAAATTCGGCGGCACTTCCGTCGCCACGCTGGACCGCATCCGCCGCGCCGCCAAACGGGTCGGCGTCGAGGTGGCCAAGGGCTACGACGTGATCGTCATCGTCAGCGCCATGTCCGGAAAGACGAACGAGCTGGTCAACCTGGTCGAGGAAACCTCGCCGCTGTTCGACGCGCGCGAATACGATGCCGTCGTGAGTTCCGGCGAGAACGTGACCGCCGGGCTGATGGCGCTGACCCTGCAGGAAATGGACGTGCCCGCGCGCAGCTGGCAGGGCTGGCAGGTGCCGTTGCGCACCAGTTCCGCCCATTCCGCCGCCCGTATCGAGGATATTCCGCCGGACAACATCAACGCGAAGTTCGCGGAAGGCATGCGCGTGGCCGTCGTCGCCGGCTTCCAGGGGATAAGCCCCGAGGGCCGGATCACCACGCTGGGCCGCGGCGGGTCCGACACGACCGCGGTGGCCTTCGCCGCCGCCTTCGGCGCGGAACGCTGCGACATCTACACCGATGTGGACGGGATCTATACAACCGACCCGCGAATCGCCGACAAGGCCCGCAAGCTTGACCGCATCGCCTTCGAGGAGATGCTCGAGCTCGCCAGCCTCGGGGCGAAGGTTCTTCAGACCCGGTCCGTCGAACTGGCGATGCGTTACAATGTGAAGCTGCGGGTTCTGTCGAGCTTCGAGGAACAGTCGGACGCGGCCGGCACGCTGGTCTGCAGCGAGGAGGAAATCATGGAATCGAACGTCGTGAACGGGATCGCCTATTCCCGCGACGAGGCGAAGATGACGCTGGTATCGGTCGCCGACCGCCCCGGTATCGCCGCCGCCATCTTCGGGCCATTGTCGGACGCGGGCGTCAACGTGGACATGATCGTGCAGAACATCTCGGAAGAGGGGCGCACCGACATGACGTTTTCCTGCCCGACCAACCAAGTGGCGCGGGCCGAGAAGGCGCTGCAGGACGCGAAGGCGGCGGGCCAGATCAACTATCACGACCTCATCGCGGACACGGATGTGGCCAAGGTCTCGGCCGTGGGAATCGGCATGCGCAGCCAGTCAGGCGTGGCCTCGAAGATGTTCCGGACACTTTCCGACGAAGGAATAAACATCAAGGTGATCGCAACCTCCGAGATCAAGATTTCCGTTCTGATCGACCGGAAATACATGGAACTCGCCGTCCAGTCCCTGCATGATGCCTTCGAACTGGAGGGCGCGGCCTGATCGCCGGCCCCCGCGGGCCGGCGTCCCGGCCACGCGGTACACGCGAGCGGCGCGAAGAGCGAAAACAGCATGAGCGCACAGCACGATACAGACAGCCGGCAGATGCTGGGCCGCCTGCGCGCGGTCATGGCCGAGGATGCCGCCGGACAGGCGCGGCTCGACCAGATCGTCCGGTTGATCGCCGACGAGATGCAGACCGAGGTCTGCTCGATCTACCTTTTCCGCGACGAGGACACGCTGGAACTGTGCGCCACGCAGGGTCTGAACCCCGACGCGGTGCATGAGACGCGGATGAAGCTGGGAGAGGGTCTGGTCGGCCGGGTCGCCCGGAACGGAAAGATCATCAACACCGACGACGCGCCCAGTGCCAAGGGCTTCCGCTACATGCCCGAGACGGGGGAGGAGGCATTCTCGACCTTCGCCGGCGTGCCGATCCAGCGGCTCGGCGAGATGCTGGGCGTGCTCGTCGTCCAGTCGAAGGAGGCGCGGCTCTACTCCGAGGAGGAGGTCTACGCGCTCGAGGTCGTGGCCATGGTGCTCGCCGAGATGACGGAACTCGGCGTGTTCGTCGGCGAAGGCGCGGCGATGTCCGCGCGCCACCAGCAGGCGGTGCTGTTCCGCGGCACCACCGGCCAGGAGGGCGCGGCGCAGGGCCACGTCTGGCTGCACGAACCGCGCGTCGTCGTCACGAACCCGATCGCCGAGGACCCGCAAAGCGAACTGGAGCGCCTGCGCACAGCCGTCGACGATCTGCGCGTCAGCGTGGACCGGATGCTGTCGAACGCCGCCACGGGCGACGCCGAACAGCTGGAAGTGCTCGAAGCCTACCGGATGTTCGCGAACTCCAAGGGGTGGCTGCGGCGGATGGAGGAGGACATCGGCCGCGGCCTGTCCGCCGAAGCGGCCGTCGAGAAAGAGCAATCCACCGCGCGGGCGCGCATGGGCCAGGTCACCGACGCCTACCTGCGCGGGCGGCTGCACGACCTTGATGATCTGAGCAACCGGTTGCTCCGCATCCTGACCGGACAGGGGCAGGAAACCGGTGCCGAAATGCCGGCCGACCCGATCCTGGTGGCACGCAACATCGGCCCCGGGGAACTGCTGGACTATGGCCGCCGGCTCAAGGGCATCGTGCTGGAGGAGGGGGCCGTGGGCAGCCACGCCGCCATCGTTGCCCGCGCGCTCGCCATCCCTCTGGTCATCCATGCCGAGCGCATCACCACCGAGGCACTCAACGGCGACCACATCCTCGTGGACGGCGACAACGCTGTCGTGCACCTGCGGCCCGACGACACGGTCGTCACCGCCTTCCGTGACAAGATGGCGATGCAGGCACAGGCGCAGGAGCGCTATGCCTCGATACGTGACAAGCCGGCCGAGACTTTGTGCGGCCGTCGGATCGCGCTGCAGATGAACGCGGGGCTGATGGCCGATCTGCCCAGTCTGGAAAGCTCCGGCGCCGATGCGGTGGGCCTGTTCCGCACCGAGTTGCAGTTCCTGGTGCGCAACCACATGCCCAAGCGCGCCGAGTTGTCGGAACTTTACGCGCGGGTGATGGACGCCGCCAAGGGCAAGCGCGTGGTCTTCCGCACCCTCGACATCGGCTCGGACAAGGTGCTGCCCTACATGAAGCCCACGGACGAGCCCAACCCGGCGCTGGGCTGGCGCGCGGTGCGCGTGGGCCTCGACAAGCCCGGCGTCATGCGCATGCAGCTGCAGGCACTGATCCGCGCCGCGGCGGGCCGGCCGTTGACCGTGATGTTCCCGTTCGTTGCCCAGCGCGAGGAGTACGCGGCCGCCTGCGCGGAAATGGACAAGGCCATCGCGCGCGAGCGGATCCTGGGCCATCCCCTGCCCGGGACGGTCGAGCTGGGCGCGATGCTGGAAACACCCAGCCTCGCCTTCGCGCCCGACAAGTTCTTCGAGGAGGTCGGATTCCTGTCCATCGGCGGCAACGATCTCAAGCAGTTCTTCTTCGCCGCCGACCGCGAGAACGAGCTCGTGCGCCGGCGTTACGACACGCTCAACGTCAGTTTCCTGACCTTTCTGGAACGCATCGTGAATCGCTGCGAAAAGACCGGCACGCCGCTCAGCTTCTGTGGCGAGGATGCCGGTCGGCCGGTCGAGGCGGCCTGCCTCGCGGCGATCGGGCTGAGCACGCTGTCGATGCGCCCGGCCTCGATCGGGCCGGTGAAGTCGATCCTTCGGCGCATCAACCTCGACGAGTTGCGGGGCATCATCACCGACGCCCGCGACCGCGGCGATCAGTCTGTCCGCCCCGCCGTGATGGACTACCTGCGCGGCAAGCTCTGACCCGGCGGTGCGCCTTCGGCGCGCTCGTTTCGCGGACGCAGGGGGCGCTGCCCCCTCGGCCTTCGGCCTTCACCCCCGGAGTATTTGGCCCAAGGTGAAGATGGCCGCGCTCAGCGCAGCCGCCTGCGGAATGTCTCGACCAGCTGTGCGTGGTCGCGGTCGGCGTCGATTGCGAGGCGGCGCAGGCCGAAATGCACCTGCCCCATCTCGCCGTAGTAGCGGGTGTAGACGTAATTCGTGGCCGCCCCGGCCGCCGCGCCGAGCACCGGCACGGTCTGCGCCGCGAGCTTCTGTCCCAGTACCGTCGCCAACCGGGGTGCGACCCGCGCGATCAGGGCCTGCACGGTCGGCCCGGTGACCGTCATGCGCGCGGCGAGAAACCCGAGGTCGGCGCCGTCGTCATCTGTGAGCGGCCCGGCGGCCGAGAACACCTGCACGCAGTCGTGGCGCACCGCCGCCTCGTCCGGGTCGAAACCGCAATCGACCGCCGCGTCCTGGATCGTGCGCAGCAGCAGGGTCGTCGTGACCGGCAATTCGGCCATCGCCGTGGGCAGACCGCCGAAGCCACCTGCCGCGCCCATCGCGGTGCCCACCGCCCGGCTCATCCAGCCGGGCGCCTCGCCCGTCACCCCGCGCGACCGGTGCGCGGTGTCGATCGCGGCCCTCAGCGCCCGCTCGCTCGCGTCGTCCAACCGCGCGCGTACCTGAGGCGGCAGGCGCCCCAGCAGATCCTCGGCCTGCCCGCCCAGCAGATTTAGGATCTCGACCCCGATGTGGCCCGCGCGCGCATGACGCCGCGCGAGTTCGGCCAGCCGTGCCTCGACGGCGTCGTCGTCCAGGGGTGCGCCCAGCAATTCCATTCATGACCTCCGCGCGGTGCGTTGACCCGTGTCAAGGATCTGCACGGCGCGCGCCGCTTTCAAGCCGCCTTTTCGACGCGGCCGCGGACGCCGGTCCAGGCGCCGGGCCTGAGCGCCCTTCCGAGCACCCGTGCGGGGTTGGTGGGCGGCGGCATCTCCACCCCCTCCAGCCGGTCGAAGCCGAAGCGGCCGTAGTAGGGCAGATCGCCCACCAGCAGCACGCGGCTCCAGCCCAGGCGGGCGGCGCGGCGCAGGCTTTCGCGGATCAGCATGGCGCCCAAACCCTCGCCCTGCCGCGTCGGGTGCACGGCCACAGGCCCCAGCAGCAGCGCCCGGTACTCGCCCACGCGCACGGGCCAGTAGCGGATCGCGCCGGCCAGGATACCCTCCGCGTCGCGCGCCACGAGGCTCAGCCCCCGAGCGGGCGCAACCCCGTCGCGCAGGCGATAGGACGACAGGGCCTCGCGCCCCGGCGCGAAACACAGGTCGTAGAGCGCCTCGACCTCCCACCAGTCGTCATCGGTCTCCGGGACAAGATTGAACACCGGCCGCGCATCCTTAAACCTCCGGGTGGATTCGCGCGTAGCACGGCGCTATGTCGGGCACAAACCGCAAAGCTTCCCGGACAATTCGAGGGCAGATGTTCTACGTACCCAAGGACGGCCACGGGCTGCCGCACAACCCGTTCAACGCCATCGTCACCCCGCGCCCCATCGGCTGGATCTCGTCGCGCGGCAATGACGGCGTCAACAACCTTGCGCCCTATTCATTCTTCAACGGGGTCGCCTATGTGCCGCCGCAAGTCATGTTCGCCTCGACCGGGCGCAAGGACAGCCTGCACAATATTCGCGAGACGGCTGTGTTCTGCGTCAACGTCGTGGCCAATGCCATGCGCGACGCGATGAACGCGACCTCGAAGACGCTGCCGATTGACGTGGACGAGTTCGACCACGCCGGGGTGGAGCGCGAGGAATGCGCAACCATTGCCTGCGCGCGGGTGGCCGGTGCGCCGGCCGCGCTGGAGTGCCGCACGACCCACATCCACGAACTGAAGGGAGACGACAATTTCGTTGTTTTCGGGGAGGTTACGGGCGTTCATTTGCGTGACGACTGCATTGTCGAGGGCCGCTTCGACGTGACCCGCTTCAACCCCTTGGCACGGCTGGGTTATCGCGATTACACCACCGTTCGCGACGTCTTCACGCTGTCACGGCCCGACGACTGACCGGGTTTCGGATTCGAGTCGGTACGATGCGGGATGTCCACGAATGGGCCTGTTTTCATTTCACAAACCGGATCGGGCCGGTTGGCACGCCGCCCCGGGGCGCCCAAAACAGCAAGGCGATGGCCCTGACGACCATGACCCGTTCCCAAACGCGACCTGACGCCGTATCACTCGGGGCAAGACGGCGACGGCCAGCACGAAAGGGAACAGCATGACGGACACCATGATCGGCGTGATCGGCGGATCGGGCATCTATGACATGGAAGGGCTCGAAGATGCCGAATGGCGCGCGGTGGAGACGCCGTGGGGGCCGCCCTCGGACGAATTGCTGACGGGCCGGTTGGATGGCGTGCCCATGGCTTTCCTGCCGCGGCATGGCCGCGGGCATGTTCATTCCCCCTCGGACGTGCCCTACCGCGCCAACATCGACGCGCTCAAGCGGCTTGGGGTGACCGACGTGGTCAGCGTGTCGGCCTGCGGGTCGTTCCGCGAGGGGATGGCCCCCGGGGATTTCGTGGTCGTCGACCAGTTCATCGACCGTACCCGGCATCGCGCCGGCAGCTTCTTCGGCGCGGGCTGCGTTGGCCATGTCAGCATGGCCCACCCGGCCTGTTCGCGGCTCGGAGAGGCTTGCGCGGCGGCCGCCGCGGCGGGCGGCGTCACGGTGCACCGCGGCGGCACCTACCTCGCGATGGAAGGGCCGCAGTTCTCGACCCTCGCGGAGTCGAAGCTCTACCGCGAGCAATGGGGCTGCGACGTGATCGGCATGACGGCCATGCCCGAGGCCAAGCTCGCCCGCGAGGCCGAGCTTTGCTACGCCACCGTGGCCATGATCACCGACTACGACAGCTGGCACGCGCACCATGGCGAAGTGGACGTCACGCAGATCATCGCCACGCTGCTGGGCAACGCGGAAAAGGGCCGCGACACCGTGCGCGGCCTGCCCGCCCGGCTGGGCGCCGACCGTGCCCCCTGCGCGCAGGGGTGCGACCGCGCGCTCGACCACGCGATCCTGACGGCGCCGGAAAAACGTGACCCCGCGCTGGTGGCCAAGCTCGACGCGATCGCCGGCCGGGTGCTTTGAGCGGGTCGGGCGCCATCCTGCACCTCACGAGCGACCACGGTTGCGCGAGCGATGCGCGCCATGCTGGACAACGCTGGCGCGGCGATGCTGGTGTGACGGCATGGTCCACTGGCTGGAAAGACTGTCCGAGGAATCCTTCCGCACCCAACTTGGCCAGCGCGTCGAGGCACTGACCGACGAGGCGTTCAACGTGCTGCGCTGGACGGTTCTGGTGGGGTTCGCCCGCTATGTCGCGCAACAGGCGTCCTCGATTTGGTTCGAGGTGATCTACTGGGTGCTGGCCGGTCTGCTGTTCGGCTACCTCGCGTCGCGCTTCCTGCTGCGCCCGGAAGTGCCGATCTTTGCCCACCGCGATGCACGGTGGAAACGCATCACACAGACGCTGGTGAACTACGCGCTGTGCATGGCAGCCTTCATGGCGGTGATCTGGGCGCTGGACCGGCTGGTCGAGGCCATCGCACAGTATCGTTTCGGCGCGACACCGAACTGACGGGCATCGCCGCTCATTCGCGGCCGTGCCTGCGCACGAAGTCCCGGATGAAAGCACGGATCTCGCGCGCGGCCGAGGTGTCCATCTGCTTGCACAACGCGATGAAATCGTCGCGTTCAGACTTGTCGAGGCGCAGGATCAACTGGCTGTTCTTCTTGCCGGATTTCTTCTTGTCCGCCTTGTCGTCCTTCGTGCTCACGAGACTTCCCCGCCGGACCTTGAAAAGACCGCATATGCGATGTATATACGTTGCATATACCTTCTCTTGTCACAATAACGAAAAAGCACCGAAAAGGGAAAGCCGGAAATGACACTCTACACTGCACAACGATTCCTCATGCGCGACCGGATGGACTGGACCAAGCCGCACCTGCGCTGGATTCCCAACCGCTTCTACCGCTTTTTCTCACAGGCCAAGCACTGAGGAACGGGGCCACTCGGCCCCGCTCGATCCGCCCGGCCCTTGCACCGGGCGTGCGCATCGGCCAAACCGGGACAGCCCCGGATCAAGACAAGGATGGCCGATGCCCGACCCCCGGACCGTCAAGGATTATATCCGAACGATCGCCGATTTCCCGCGCGAAGGCGTGATGTTTCGCGATGTGACCACGCTTTTCAACGATGCGCGCGGCTTCCGCATGGCCGTCGACCAGATGGTGCACAGCTTCGCCGGCACGCGGATCGACAAGGTCGCCGGGCTCGAGGCGCGGGGCTTCATCCTCGGCGGGGCCGTGGCGCATCAGCTGAGCGTGGGCTTCGTGCCGATCCGCAAGAAGGGCAAGCTGCCCGGCCCGGTGATTTCCGAAGAGTACGAGCTGGAATACGGCGCGGCCATCGTCGAGGTGCACGATGACGCCCTGCAGCCGGGCGAAACGGTCCTTCTGGTCGATGACCTGCTCGCCACGGGCGGCACCGCCGTGGCCCGCATCAAGCTGATCGAACGGCTGGGCGGCGAGATTCCCGGCTGCGCCTTCATCGTCGACCTGCCCGATCTCGGCGGTCGCGCCCGGCTCGAGGCGATGGGCCTGCCCGTGCACAGCGTCTGCGATTTCGAGGGCGCGTAAACGCTTCGGCAACCCTTCCCGGGTTACCACAGGGGCGGCCGCATCGCGGTCCTGCTTGCAAGTGATCCCTCCAGATCGCGAAGGGCCCCCGCTCCTGCGTCCCGCGGGGGCGGGGCGTCCGCCGTACCGGACTTCAACGCAGGACAGCACCGGGGTTCATGATCCCCGCCGGATCGAGCGCGCGCTTGATCGCGCGCATCGCCGACAGCTTGGCCGGGTCGCCATAGCGTTCGAGGTCCTCCACCTTGAGTCGCCCGATCCCGTGCTCGGCACTGACCGAGCCGCCCATCTCGTCCACCAGGTCGTGCACGGCGCGCTTGATCGCCGCCCGCGCCTCCAGGTGGTCGTCGCGGCTCTGGCCGGGTTGCGGGAACACGTTGTAGTGCAGGTTGCCGTCGCCCAGGTGCCCGAAGCAGTTGACGCGGTAGTTGCCCAACCGCGCGACGGTTTCCGCGCCCTTCTCGATGAACCCGGGGACCGCGCCCAGCGGCAACGAGATGTCGTGCGAACTCACCGCCCCGATCCGCCGGTTGGCCTCCGGGATCTGTTCGCGCAGCTCCCAGAAATCGCGGCGCTGCGCCTCGCTTTGCGCGATCATCCCGTCGTGGACGAGCCCGGCCTCTGCAGCCTCGGCGAAAAGCGTCTCCAACGCGCCGGCCGGGTCCAGACCACGCGCCAGCCCGACATCGATCAGCACGAACCAGTCGGGCGGGGTCTCGAAGGGCTGGCGCAGCTCCGGCAGCGTCTCTGACAGGAAGTCCAGCGCTTGCCGGTGCATCAGTTCGAAGGCGCTGACGCCCTCGGCCATGTGGTCGCGCGCCAGCCCCAGCAGTTTGAGCGCGGCAGCGGGGCCGTCGACGACCATCAGCGCCGTTCCCTCGCCCGCCGG
This sequence comes from Roseovarius salinarum, assembly GCF_002834145.1. Lineage (GTDB taxonomy): Bacteria > Pseudomonadota > Alphaproteobacteria > Rhodobacterales > Rhodobacteraceae > Roseovarius > Roseovarius salinarum. The sequence continues at coordinate 123,214 of NZ_PHNT01000005.1, forward strand.
CCGCGGCGCGAGCCGCAGCGTCGCCGCCGTGATGAGCCCCAGCGTGCCCTCGGCGCCGATCAGCAGGTCGCGCAGGTCGTATCCCGCGTTGTCCTTGCGCAGCCGCTTGAGACCGTGCCAGACCTGCCCGTCGGGCAGCACCGCCTCGAGGCCGAGACACAGGTCGCGTGCGTTGCCATGGCGCAGCACGTTCACCCCGCCCGCGTTGGTTGCCAGCAGCCCGCCCAGCCGCGCGCTGCCCTTCGACGCGATCGACAAGGGGAACAGCCGGTCGCCCCCCTCGGCCGCGGCGTGGATGTCCGACAGGATCGCGCCCGCCTCGGCCACCATCAGGTTCTCGTCAGGGTAGAGCTTGCGAATGGCCGTCATCCGCTCGAGGCTGACCAGCAACGGCGCGGGCCCCTCGGGACAGACCTGCCCGCCCACAAGCCCGGTCCCGCCGCCATAGGGCACCACCGGCACGCGCGCCTCGGCGGCCGACCGCACGATCCGCGCGGCCTCGTCAACATCGCCGGGGGCGACAACGGCACCCGCGCGCCCCGTCCACCGGCCGCGCGGTTCCTCGAAATACCGCGGCTCCGGAGCCCGGAACGCGGCCGGCGGCAGCCGCGCCTTGAGTCGATCGACGAAGGCGGCGTCGGCGGGATTCAGATCCATGCACACCGGTCTAGCATGCTGCACCGCCCCGTCTAGGGGTCGCGCAGGTAACGCGGGCGCAGCACCACGATGGTGGGCCGCGACGGAAGCGACCGCAGGCTCACGTCCAGCCGGTGCGCGCCTTCGTCCACCACCGCGAAATCGTCGCGCATGCCGTCCACGAAGGCGCGCAAGGTGCGCCCGGTGAACCAGTGCATCGGGATCACGACCGAGGCGCGCAAACGCTTGAGAACCCGTATCATCGCCGGTAGCGGCATGGTGTAGCCGCCGTCGACCGGGGCCATCACCACGTCCACGCGCCCGATGGCCGCGTATTGCGCGCGGGTTGGCTCGTGGTGCAGGTGACCCAGGTGCGCGATGCAAAGCCCCGCCGCCTCGAAGATGAAGATCGAGTTGCCGTTCTCCTCGCGGCCCGCGCCGCGCCGGATGTCGGTGGGCACGTTACGGATCAGCATGCCGCCCAGGTCGAGGTGATGCGCCGCGCCGCCGGGCGCGTCGCTCCAGCCGCGCAGCACGTGGTCGATCGCCGGGTCGGGGTGGGCCGTCCAGTGGGTGGAATGGGCGTGGTTCATCGTCACCGCGTCGGGGATGAAATCGGCGTTCCCGACGAATCCGGTAAAATCGGTGACCGCCGACACGTCGTCCGAGGTCCGGATCAGGAACGAGGCATGCGCGATGTAGCGGATGCGCACCGTGTGCTCTGCCACCGGCTCCCGGTAGGATGCCCTGTGCAGGTAACGGACGCCCGGCACGCCCTCGGCCAGGGCGATGCAATGGCTGGGCCGGCGCTCCTGCGCGGTGGCGGGCACGGCAAGCAGGATGAAAATCAGGACAAGACGGATCATCGCGGCACCCTCCTCTTTCGGAAAGGGTATAGCGCGGGTGCGCCGCAAGTCATCCCCGGCGCCCTGCCTTCATCTTGCCCCGAAATACTCCGGGGGAGTCGCGCGCCAGCGCGACGGGGGCGGAGCCCCCTGGGCGGCCGTCAGGAAATCTCCTGCCAACCGGCCTCGACCCGGCCGCGGCGGTCGGCGCGCAACGCGGCGTAAAGCACATGCGTGCGCCAGCGCCCGTTGATCTGAAGATAGCTCTGGGCGACGCCCTCGTACTTGAAGCCGCTCTTCTCGAGCAACCCGCGCGAGGCCGTGTTCTCGGGCAAACAGGCTGCCTCGACGCGGCTGAGATCCAGCCGGGTGAAGGCGTAATGCACCACGGCCCGGATCGTCTCGCGCATGTAGCCCCGCCGGGCGTGAGGCGCCCCGATCCAGTAGCCCAGCGTGCCCGACTGCGCCGGTCCGCGGCGGATGTTGTCGAGCGTGATCGCGCCCAGCAGGACGTTGTCGTCCCGACGGATCAGGAACAGCGGCATGGCGGTGCCCTGCGTGATCGCCCGCTGCGCCCAGTAGACACGGTTCGTGAAGGCCTTGCGCGTCAGGTGATCGGGCGCCCAGGTGGGTTCCCAAGGGACGAGGAACTCGGCGCTCTGGCGACGCAGTGACGACCAGTCGCGGAAATCGCTCAGGGCGGGCAGGCGCAGGGTGAGCCGTTCGGTCTCGATCCGGAACTTCCGGCGCGGGAAGACCATCAGGCCGCACGCCTGTCCTGAAGCGCCTGGAGCGTGGGGGCGGCCTCCACCGGGCCGTAAAGCGCCATGGCCGAGGGCGCGCGGGTGGCGATCTCGGCCGCGAGGTCGCGCACCTGCGGCAGGGTCACGGCCTCGATGCACTCCACCACCTCCTCCAGCGGCGGCACGCGCCCCCAGATCTGAAGCATGCGCGCCATGCGCTCGGCCCGGTTCGACGGGCTTTCAAGGCCCATGAGCAAACCGGCCTTCATCTGGGCGCGGGCGCGTTCCACCTCCTCGCGGCTCAGGTCGTCGGCGGCGCGCTTCATCTCGTCGATCGTGATCCCGGCCAGTGCGTCCACCTGGTCCGCCGAGGTGCCGGCGTAGATTGTGGTCATGCCGGTATCGGAATACGCGCCGGCCTGCGCGAAGATCGTGTAGCACAGCCCGCGACGTTCGCGGACCTCCTGGAAGAGACGCGACGACATGCTGCCCCCCAGCGCCAGCGCATAGATCTGCGCGGCGTAGATCCGCGGGTCGGCGTAATCCGGGCTTTCGAAGGCCAGCGCCATGTGCGCCTGTTCGAGGGGCTTGACCCGCCGGCTTTCGCCGCCCTGGAACCGTGCGGTATCAAACGCCACTGGCGCCGCCGGCGTCATGTCCCCGAAGTGGCGTTCGGCCTCGGCCACCAGCGCATCGTGGTCCACCGCACCGGCGGCGGCCAGAACCATCTGCCCGGGGCGATAGTGGCTGTCGACGAACCCCATGAGGTCGTCGCGGCCAAAGGCACTGACCCGCTCCTCGGCGCCGAGGATCGTGCGGCCCAGCGGGTGGTCGGGATAGGCCTGCTCCTGCAGCCAGTCGAATATGATGTCATCGGGCGTGTCCAGCGCCTGCCCGATCTCCTGAAGGATGACGCCGCGCTCGACCTCGATCTCGCGCGGGTCGAAGACGGGCTCGCGCAGGATGTCGGCGACCACGTCCAGCGCCAATGGCACATCAGCCTTGAGGACCCGCGCGTAATACGCCGTGGCCTCGCGGCTGGTATAGGCGTTGATGTAGCCGCCCACGTCCTCGATTGCCTCGGCGATCTGCAGCGCGCTGCGCCGCCGCGTGCCCTTGAACGCCATGTGTTCCAGGAAATGCGCGATGCCGTTTTGCGGCGCCGTCTCGTTGCGCGCACCGGCCAGCACCCAGACACCCACGGCGGCCGACTCGAGGCCGGGCATGTGTTCGGTGACGATCCGGAATCCGTTGGGCAGCGTGGTCAGGTTGACGGTCAATGATGGGTCCGTTGCTTGATGAGTGTCTCGATGGCGGCAAGTTCGTTGGGCACCTGCGTCGCCCGCTCCGGCCGCTCATACAGGTCCGACAGGCGCGCGGGCAAGGCCGGATGGCGGCCCGAGGCCGCCTCGACCGCGTCGGGAAACTTCGCCGGGTGGGCGGTGGCCAGCGTGACCATCGGCGTGCCCGGCCGGCGGTGCGCGTCGGCCACGGCCACGCCCACCGCGCTGTGCGGACAAAGAAGCTCGCCACTTTCGCCCAGCACGCGGCGGATGGTGGCACGCGTTTCATCCTCGTCGCAGCGGCCGCTGTCATAGGTTTCGCGCAGCGACTCCAGCGCGCCCTGGCTGAGGGAAAAGCCGCCCTCCTGCAACTCCTCCATCAAACGGGCAATCGCCGTGCCGTCCTGCCCGTAGGCGTAGTAGAGCGCGCGCTCGAAATTGGAACTGACCTGGATGTCCATCGACGGGCTGATCGAGGGCGCCACGCCCTCGGGCCGGTACTCTCCCGCGCCAAGGCAGCGATGCAGGATATCATTCTGGTTCGTGGCCACCACCAGCCGCTCGATCGGCAGGCCCATGCGCCGCGCGATGTAGCCGGCGAAGATATCGCCGAAATTTCCGGTGGGCACCGTGAAGCTGACCGGGCGATGCGGCGCGCCCAGGCTGACGGCGGCGGTGAAGTAATAGACCACCTGCGCGAGCACGCGGGCCCAGTTGATCGAGTTCACGGCGGCGAGGTTCACGGCATCGCGGAAATCGAAATCGTTGAACATGTCCTTCACGCGCGCCTGGGCATCGTCGAAATGCCCGTCGATGGCCAGCGCGTGCACGTTGTCCTCGACCGGGGTGGTCATCTGGCGGCGCTGCACCTCGCTGATGCGCCCGTCGGGGAAAAGGATGAAGACATCGACCGAATCGAGCCCCCGGAATGCCTCGATCGCGGCCGATCCGGTGTCGCCCGAGGTCGCTCCGACGATCGTCACCCGGCGGCCCGAGCGTTTAAGCGACGCTTCGAACAGCTGGCCGATCAGCTGCATCGCGAAGTCCTTGAACGCCAGCGTGGGGCCGTGGAAGAGTTCCAGCAGGAAATGCCCCGGCGCCAGCTGCTTGAGCGGCGCGCGCGCCACATGGCCGAAGCCCGCGTAGGCGCGGGCGATGATCGCCTCGAACTCCGAATCGGTGAACGCATCGTCCACGAAGGGACGCATCACGCGAAACGCTGCGTCCTCGTACGCGAGTCCCTCTAGGCCGGCGATCTGCGCGTGCGTCATCTGCGGAATGGCCTGCGGCAGATAAAGGCCACCGTCCCGGGCCAGCCCGGTCAGCATCGCGTCCTCGAAGGTCAGCTCGGGGGCCTGCCCCCGCGTCGAGATATATTTCACGGCGTCGTCCCCTTGTCTGTCCGGCGCCCGCGCCAGAGGAAATACCCGGTCATGACCACCCAGATCGCCGCGAGCCCGAACCAGGTGATGGCATAGCCCAAATGATCGTTCGGAATGTGCGAGGTGTCGACCGGCAGCGGCGTCACGGGACCGTCGGAATACGACGTCTCGCGCGCGACGACCAGCACGGGCTCGGTCCCGAGCTCCGCCGCCATGGCCCCCAGGTCGCGCGCGAACCACGTGTTGCCCGCCACATCGTTTTCCGGCGTCGATGCATTCCGGTCATCGGGCCAGCGCAAGTTGCCGATGATGGCGACCCGCCCGTCGGGCGGGGCGGGGATATCCTTCGATACCCTGATGAACCCCCGGTCGAGAAGGATGCGACGGCCATCGATCTCGAACGGCGACACGAGCCTGTATCCCGCACCGGCGGACTTGCGACTGACAAGGACCCGCAGGGCGCGGTTTTCCATCGTGCCGGTCACCTCCACGGGAAGGAAAGCGTGGCGTTCCGGGTCCGGCTCGGCGGGCAGCGCGACGGGCGTTGCCGCGATCCGGGCCTCGATGTCGGCGAGCAGCCCCTCCTTCCAGGCCAGGCGCTGAACCTGCCATACACCCAGCGCGACCAGCACCGCGGTGCCGAGGATGCCGAACAGCAGGGGGATGATGACACGCCGCAATGCAGGCTCCTTTCAAAAGGAAAAGCGCGCGAACCCGCGCGCTTTGCTTTATCCGTATCGCCCGGCCGTTTTCAAGCGCGCCCGGCGACGAGCGCGCTTCACACACGGTCAGCCGCCCCAGATGTAGACGGCGGCGAACAGGAACAGCCAGACCACGTCGACGAAATGCCAGTACCACGCGGCCGCCTCGAATCCGATGTGGTTCGCGGGCGTGAAATGCCCGCGCATGACCCGGATCAGGCAGACGAAAAGGAAGATCGTCCCGATGATGACGTGCGCCCCGTGGAACCCCGTGGCCATGAAGAAGTTGGCACCGTAGATGTTGCCGGCGAAGCCGAAGGCGGCGTGGCTGTATTCATACGCCTGCAGGATGGTGAACAGCACACCCAGGACAACGGCGATCGTCAGCCCCCATTTCACGTCTTCGCGGTTGTCCTCGTGCACCAGCGCGTGGTGCGCCCAGGTGGCTGCCGCGCCCGAACACAGCAGGATCAGCGTGTTGATCAGCGGAAGGTGCCAGGGGTCGAAGGTCTCGATCCCGGCCGGCGGCCACTGACCGTCGGCATAGCCCGGCGCGTCGCCGCCCAGCGGGTACATGGCGTGCTTGAAGAAGCTCCAGAACCACGCGGCGAAGAACATCACCTCGGACATGATGAACAGGATGAAGCCGTAGCGCAGGCCGATGCGCACCACCGGCGTGTGATCGCCGGCCTGGTTCTCGCTCACCGTGTCGGACCACCAGCCGAACATGACGTAGAGCACGCCGACGAAGCCGATCAGGAACATCCACGGCCCTTCGTTGTGCATCAACAGGACGGCCCCGAACAGCATGATGAACGCCGCCAGAGCGCCCAGGAAGGGCCAGAGCGAAGGGTTCAGGATGTGGTAGTCGTGGTTTTTCTCGTGCGCCATGTTGCGTCCCTCATTGGAAGGCTTGTTATCTTTTTCGGTGTCAGTTCACGCCGGTTTCCGGCTCGCCGGAGTCCAGGGCGGCCTGCTGTTCCTCGGGCAGGTCGATCTCGTGAAACGTGTAGGACAGCGTGATGCGATGGATGTACTGGCCCTCGCGGTCGTCCACGATGTCCGGGTCGACGTAGAACGTCACCGGCATTTCCACGCGTTCGCCGGGCTGCAGCACCTGCTCGGTGAAGCAGAAGCAGTCGATCTTCGTGAAGAATCCGCCGGCCTGGTAGGGCGTGACGTTGTAGTTCGCCCGTCCCGCCACGGGCCGGTCGGTGGGGTTGTAGGCTTCGTAGAAGGCCAGACCCGTCTCGCCGATCTTGATGTCCATCTCGCGCTCGACCGGCTTGAATTCCCACGGCATGTCACGCGCCTTGGACGCGTCGAACCGCACCGTGATGGTCTCGTCCAGAACCGTCTCGGCCCCGGCCCCGGCGGTGCCGGTGGTGCCGCCGAACCCTGTGACCCGGCAGAACCAGTCGTAGAAGGGGACCGACGCCCACGCCAGCCCGCCCATGAGCAGGACGACGCCGGCCAGTTTCGTCACCGTCCTGGTGTTGCCATCCATCGCCATCAGTTCTCCGCTCCACTTTGCGTCTGCATCGAAAAGCCGTCGTCGCCAACCTTCGCCACCGTCAACCCGAAGACAAGCGCGACAAACCCCGCCAGCACCAGGCCGAGGCCCAGGTTCCGGCCGAACCGGCGCTTGTGCAACTCGTGCTGCCGCCCGAGGCCCATTCTACCAGCCCCCCAGGCCAAGTCCGAGCGGTGCGAGCGCCTGCTGCACAAGGATCGCACCGAAATGCGCGAAGAGATAGGTCAGCGAAAGGCCGAACATCTTCTTTTCACCGCGGTAGCCATCGGCCGCCGCGGTTGCTTCGTCGCGCCGCCACACGGCAACGGCCTGCCGCAGGAACAGCACGTTGAGCACGATCGCCGTGGCGAGGTAGACTGGGCCGCCAAGCGACGTGAACGCGGCACCGACGGCAACCGGTGCGAGAAGAATGGTATAGACAAGAATATGGGCCCGCGTCGCCCGCCGCCCGTGGGTCACGGTCAGCATGGGCACGCCCGCGCTTTCGTAATCGCCCTTCATGAACAGCGCGAGCGCCCAGAAATGCGGCGGCGTCCACATGAAGATCAAAGCGAACATGAGCAGCGACTCCGGCGCCACGCCGCCCGTGGCGACGGCCCAACCGATCATCGGCGGGAATGCCCCTGCCGCGCCACCGATCACGATGTTCTGCGGCGTCGAGCGCTTCAGGAACATCGAGTAGATCACGACGTAGAAGAATATGGTGAACGCCAGCAGCCCTGCGGCCACGAAATTGCTGGCCAGCGCCAGCATCACCACCGCCATCACCGACAGCGTCATGCCGAAGCCGAACGCCTCGCCCGGGGTGACGCGGCCCGACGGGACGGGACGGCCCCGCGTGCGCTTCATCACGCGATCGATGTCCGCATCCCACCACATGTTCAACGCGCCCGAGGCCCCCGCGCCGAGCGCGATGAAAAGGATCGCCGCCAACCCCACGACGGGGTGAACGCTGCCCGGCGCGGCCAGCAGCCCCACGAACGCCGTGAAGACCACCAGCGACATCACGCGGGGTTTGAGCAGCGCGAAATAGTCGCTGAAGCCCGCGTCGCCGGGCGTCACCGCTGCGCTGGTGCTGTCGAAGCTCGCGTCGCTCATGTCATTTCCCAAGCACGGCGGGTGTCCCCCGCCTTACGGCGTTGTCGCGGGCCGGGTTCCAAGGCCCGGCACCGCGGTCTTACTCGGCCGAGGCGACCTCGACGTCACGCGGCGTGCCCGCGTACTCCTCGATCGCGCCGTCAAGCCATTTTTCGTATTCGTCCTGGCTGACGACCTTCACGGTGATCGGCATGTAGGCGTGATCCTTGCCACACAGTTCCGAGCACTGGCCGAAGTAGACGCCCTCCTTTTCAGGCGTGAACCAAAGTTCCGCCAGTCGCCCCGGCACCGCATCCTGTTTCACGCCGAAGGCCGGGATCGTCCAGCTGTGAATGACGTCGGCCCCTGTCACCGTCATCACGACGGTCTTGCCCTTCGGCACCACGACAGCGGTGTTGGTGGCCAGAAGGTATTCGTCCTGGCTGTAACCGTATTCCTCCAGTTCGTCGCGCGACAGCATGAAGCTCTGGAAGTCGAAATCGTGGTCGGTGTACTCGTAACCCCAGTACCACTGATAGCCGGTCACCTTGATATTGATGTCGCCCTCGGGGATTTCCTGCTGCTTGAACAGCACCGGCAGCGAGAACGCCCCGATGAATACCAGGATGACGATCGGTATCACGGTCCACGCGATCTCGAGCGGCGAATTGTGCGTGAACCGGGCCGGCGTGGCATTGGCACGGCGGTTGTAGCGCAGGATCACGATGGCCAGCAGCAGCAGGACGAAAAGAGTGATGGCGGTGATGATCACCAGGATCATGCCGTCGAGCCACTGCAGGTCACGGGCCAGTTCGGTCGCCGCCGGCTGGAAGCCCATGCCGCCCTGCTCCGGCTTGCCGATGCTCTCAAGACCCTCCTGCGCCTGCGCGGGAAGGGCGGAAAAGGCGGCCATGGCGGCCAGCAGGCTGGAAAGTAGTCGCATTGTGTACCCTGATCGGTTGTAACGTTGCTTGGTCTTGTTGCGGCGCCAACCCGCGTGCGGGGCGGTAGGTCCGTTGTCTTTGAACCGCTAGAAACCATATTCTGGTCATCCAGACAAGAAAGAGGGTTGCGGCAAACGGACGCTTTTTTTGATCTAGATCAAATTCGGCCGCCGCGCAAAGAAGGAAAGGACCCACATGTCAGACGAGGTTTTCCGCCCCTTCGAGACGGCGCTGGACCGTGACGGCGCGCTGGCGAAGCTGCGCGAGGCCACGGCCGGTGCCGACGATGGCGAACTCTTCCTCGAGCGCCGGCGGGCGGAAGCGCTGGTGTTCGAGGATGGCCGCGTCAAGACGGCCTCCTACGATGCCGCCGAAGGGTTCGGTCTGCGCGCCGTGCGCGGCGAGGTCGCGGGATACGCGCATTCCTCCGACATCTCCGAGCCCGCGCTGGCACGCGCCGTGGATACCGCTCGCCTGGCCGTGGGCGAGGGTGGCGGCCACATGGCAGATGCCCCTGCCCCGACGAACCGGCGCCTTTACACCGATGCCGACCCGATCGCCGGGGCGACGTTCCCCGTCAAGATCGACACCCTGCGCGAGATCGACGCCTTCGCCCGCGACCTCGACGCGCGCGTGGTCCAGGTTTCGGCGACCATCGCCGCCAGTTGCCAGGAGGTCGAGATCCTGCGCGCCGACGGCACCCACCTGCGGGACGTGCGCCCGATGACCCGTCTGAACGTCTCGGTCACCGTGGAACAGGACGGCCGGCGCGAATCCGGAACCGCGGGCGGGGGCGGGCGCCTCGGTCTCGACGGGCTGCTGGATCCGGCCGACTGGCAGGCCAGGACGCGCGAGGCGCTGCGCATCGCGCAGGTCAACCTGCGCGCAGAGCCCGCGCCGGCCGGGGTGATGGACGTCGTCCTTGGCCCGGGGTGGCCCGGTATCCTGCTGCACGAGGCCGTGGGCCACGGGCTCGAGGGCGATTTCAACCGCAAGGGCACCTCGGCCTTCGCCGGGCTGATGGGACAGCGGATCGCCGCGCCGGGCGTGACGGTTGTCGATGACGGCACGATGCCCGACAGGCGCGGCTCCATCACCATCGACGACGAGGGCACGCCGAGCCGCCGCAACACGCTGATCGAGGACGGCGTCCTGACAGGTTTCATGCAGGACCGGCAGAACGCCCGCCTGATGGGGGTCGAGGCCACCGGCAACGGACGGCGCGAAAACTACGCCCACGTGCCGATGCCGCGGATGACCAACACGCTCATGCTGGGCGGCGACAGCGACCCGGCGGACATACTGGCCGATCTGGATGACGGGATCTACGCCGTGGGCTTCGGCGGCGGCCAGGTGGACATCACCAACGGCAAGTTCGTCTTCTCCTGCACCGAGGCTTACCGGGTCCGGAACGGCAAGGTCGGCGCGCCGGTCAAGGGCGCCACGCTGATCGGCGACGGTGCGACCGCCCTGCAGAAGATCCGCGCGCTGGGCAACGACATGGCGCTGGATCCCGGCATGGGCAACTGCGGCAAGGCGGGCCAGTGGGTGCCGGTGGGCGTGGGCCAGCCCACCGTCATGATCGGCGGGCTCACGGTGGGTGGCGCGGCGGCCTGACGCGGCGGGAAATGCCGTCCGTTCCCGGGGCATCGTGACGAATTTCGCGCGTGGTCTGGCTCGGTTTACCCGCGATTAACCAGCCGCGCGTACCAATGATTCCGCAAGCAGCGGAGTCACGATGCCCGGGGATACCCATCCTTCCACTCACCCCCCACTCCCACCCACCACGGAAGATGACCGGGTGTCGTGGCTTCGGCTGCTGCGATCCTACCGCGTCGGAAACTCCACATTCTACCGTCTGATGGCCGAACACGGCAGCGCGCAGGCCGCCCTGGCGGCGCTGCCCGGCGTCGCCCGCGCCGCGGGCGTTGAGAATTACACCCCCTGCCCAGAGGCATCCGCGCGCGCCGAACTCGACAAGGGGCGCGCTGCCGGCGCGCAGCTGCTGTGCGTCGGCGAAACGGGGTTTCCCCCGCAGCTTCTGGACATCCCCGACCCGCCGCCGTTGCTCTGGGCGCGCGGCGACCTTTCCCTGCTGCGCCGCCCGGCGGTGGCGCTCGTCGGCGCACGCAACGCCTCCTCGCTGGGCACGCGGATGGCGCGGGCCCTGGCCGCCGATCTGGGTGCACGCGGTCTTGCTGTCGTCTCCGGCCTGGCACGCGGCGTCGACGCGGCCGCGCATGCCGCGACCCTGGACACCGGGCCCCTGGCGGTCATGGCCGGAGGCATCGACGTCATCTACCCGGCCGAGAACACGCGGCTCGCGGAGTCGATCTTCGCGTCGGGGCTGGCATTGTCCGAGCAGCCGGTGGGCATGGCACCGCGGGCACGCCATTTCCCCGCGCGCAACCGGCTGATCAGCGGGCTGTCACGAGCCGTGGTCGTGGTCGAGGCCGCCGCGAAGTCCGGCAGCCTCATCACCGCGCGCACAGCCCTCGACCAGGGGCGCGAGGTCTTCGCCGTACCCGGCCACCCCTTCGACGCCCGCGCGGCGGGCTGCAACATGCTCATCCGTGACGGTGCCACCCTCGTGCGCAATGCCGAGGATGTGGCCGCAGCCCTGCCCCCGGTCGCCGAGCCGTCGGAGACGGCACCGGAACTCGCCCTGCCCGAACCGGCGCAGGCCCCCGCCGCCGCGCCCGCGGTGACCTCCGCGCCGGCCTCGCCGAAGGGCAACCGCGGCCTGCGCGAAACGGCGGCGCTGCACACCGAGATCCTCGACCGGCTCGGCCCCAGCCCGCTGGCCGAGGACCAGCTGATCCGTGACCTGGGACGACCGGCGCAAAGCGTTTCCCCGGTGCTCGTGGACCTTGAACTCGACGGCCGGATCGAACGCCGGCCCGGCGGCCTCCTGTCGCGCACCGGCTGACCGAGCCCCGGGCACTTGTGGCCGCACTGGCGGCGACACCCCATGCGACGTGCATTGACAATCCGCCACGCAGGCCCACATGTTGCGCCGCCACGGCCCGCGGGCCGAGTCGCAAGGAGTGTCCATGCCAGTCGTCGTTGTCGAATCCCCGGCCAAGGCCAAGACCATCAACAAGTATCTCGGCAACGATTACACGGTTCTGGCGTCCTACGGTCACGTGCGCGACCTGCCGGCGAAGGACGGCTCGGTCGATCCCGACAACGGCTTCGACATGACGTGGGAGGTCGACGCGGACAGCCGCAAACACGTCAAGGCGATCGCCGACGCGCTCAGGGACGACCCCCAGCTCATCCTCGCCACCGACCCCGACCGCGAGGGCGAGGCGATCAGCTGGCACCTCGAGGAAGCCCTGCGCAAGCGCCGCGCGATCCGCAAGGACACCGAAGTCAGCCGGGTCGTCTTCAACGCGATCACGGAATCGGCCGTGACCGAGGCGATGAAGAACCCCCGCGACATCGATTCCGACCTGGTCGAGGCCTACCTCGCGCGCCGGGCGCTCGATTACCTCGTGGGGTTCAACCTCAGCCCCGTCCTGTGGCGCAAGCTGCCCGGCGCGAAATCGGCGGGCCGGGTTCAATCGGTCTGCCTGCGCCTGATCGTCGAAAGGGAAATGGAGATCGAGGCGTTCCAGCCGCGCGAGTACTGGTCGGTCAAGGCACAGCTGACGACACCGCGCGGGCAGGCGTTCGAGGCGCGCCTGACCGCTCTGGCCGGCAAGAAGCTCGACAAGTACGATCTGGAAAACGAAACGCAGGCCGAGATGGCCGTGCAGGCGATCCGCAGCCGCGACCTGTCGGTCACGTCGGTCGAAGCGAAGCCCGCCAACCGCAACCCGGCCGCGCCCTTCATGACCTCGACGCTCCAGCAGGAGGCCAGCCGCAAGTTCGGCATGGGCGCGCGCCAGTGCATGTCGACCGCCCAGCGCCTCTACGAGGCCGGCTACATCACCTACATGCGCACCGACGGCATCGACATGGCACCGGAGGCGGTGCACGCCGCTCGCGACGCGATCCGTGACCGCTACGGCCCGGACTACGTGCCCAAGTCGCCGCGCATGTACAAGAACAAGGCCAAGAACGCACAGGAAGCGCACGAGTGCATCCGCCCGACCGACATGACGCGCGACGCCGGCGCGCTCAAAGGGGTGGAGCCCGACCAGCGCAAGCTCTACGACCTGATCTGGAAACGCACGCTGGCCTGCCAGATGGAAGCCGCGCGGCTCGAGCGCACCACCGTCGACATCGGCAGCGCGGACGGGCAGGTCGCCCTGCGCGCCACAGGGCAGGTGGTGCTGTTCGACGGTTTCCTGCGGGTTTACGAAGAGGGCCGCGACGAGCCCGCCGGCGACGACGACGACAAGCGCCTGCCCCAGATGGCCGAGGGCGAGGCGACCGAGAAGAGCGACGTCACGCCCGAGCAGCACTTCACCCAGCCGCCACCGCGCTACACAGAGGCGACGCTGGTCAAGAAGATGGAGGAGCTGGGCATCGGCCGGCCCTCGACCTACGCCAGCATCGTCACCACGATCCAGGAGCGCGAATACGTCCGCAAGGAAAAGAACCGGCTGATCCCCGAGGACAAGGGCCGGATCGTCACCGTGTTCCTGCTCAATTTCTTTCGCCGCTACGTCGGCTACGAGTTCACCGCCGAGCTGGAAGAGGAGCTTGACCGGATCAGCGCGGGCGAGCTGGACTACCAGAAGGTTCTCGCGCAGTTCTGGCGCGATTTCTCCGCCGCGATCGAGGAAACCTCGGAGCTGCGGATCTCGCAGGTGCTCGATGTCCTCGACGAAGCGCTGGCACCCACCCTCTATCCCCCGCGCGAGGACGGCACCGACCCGCGGATCTGCCCCCGCTGCGGCGAGGGGCGGCTGCACCTGAAAACCTCGCGCACCGGCGGCTTCGTCGGGTGCTCGCGCTACCCCGAGTGCCGTTACACGCGCCCGATGGGTGGTGGGGAGAACGATGCCGGGGACCGTGTCCTCGGCGAGGACCAGGGTGAGCAGATCCTGCTGCGCTCGGGGCGCTACGGGCCCTACGTCCAGCGCGGCGAGGCGACCGACGAAGTGCCCAAGCCGCCGCGCGCGTCGTTGCCGAAGGGGTGGGCGCCGGCCGAGATGGACCTGGAAAAGGCGCTCAGGCTGCTGTCTCTGCCGCGCGAGATCGGCGAACACCCGGAAGGTGGAACGGTGAAAGCCAACTTCGGCCGCTACGGGCCATACGTGATGCACCAGGCCCCGGAGGAGGCGAAACCGGTCTATGCCAACCTCAAGGATCCGTCGGACGTGTTCGAGATCGGCATGAACCGGGCGGTCGAGCTTCTGGCCGAGAAGCGCGCCAACCCGGGGCGGGGCGGGCGCGGCGCCGCCGCCAAGCCGCTCAGGGAACTGGGCGAACATCCCGAATCGGGCGGCCCGGTCAACGTGATGGACGGCAAGTACGGCCCCTACGTCAAATGGGACAAGATCAATGCCACCCTTCCCAAGGGCACGGACCCCGCGGATGTCACCATGGACATGGCCATGGAACTGATCGCGCAGAAGGCGGCGAAGAAGGGCAAGGGCCGCAAGACCCCGTCGCGCGGCAAGAAGGCGGCCAAGGGCTGATGACACCCGGGGCCAGGGGCGTCGCGGGCAGCGCTCCCCTGCCGCGCCGCAGCATTCCGTTTGACTCCGGGCAGGCCGCGGGCCACAACTTGCGCCAACCATGAACGCGAGGGGGAGTTTTCCATGAAAAAGGTCTATGGTTCGGCCGCCGAGGCGCTTGATGGGCTGTTGCACGACAACATGCTGATCGCCGCGGGCGGCTTCGGGCTCTGCGGCATACCCGAACTGCTGCTGGCGGCCATCCGCGATGCCGGCGTCAAGGATCTGACCTTTGCATCGAACAACGCCGGCGTGGACGACTTCGGCATCGGCATCCTTCTGCAGACGCGGCAGGTGAAGAAGATGATGTCGTCCTACGTGGGCGAGAACGACACCTTCATGCAGCAATACCTCAGCGGTGAGCTCGAACTGGAATTCAACCCGCAGGGCACGTTGGCCGAACGGATGCGCGCCGGAGGCGCCGGCATCCCCGGGTTCTACACCAAGACGGGCTACGGCACACAGATCGGCGAGGGCAAGGAGGTCAAGGAGTTCGACGGCGAACCCTACATCCTCGAACGCGGCATCTTCGCCGACCTGTCCATCGTCAAGGCGTGGAAGGCCGACACCACCGGCAACGCGATCTTCCGCAAGACCGCGCGCAACTTCAACCCGCCGGCGGCGATGTGCGGGCGCACCTGCGTGATGGAGGTCGAGGAGATCGTCGAGCCCGGTGAACTTGACCCCGACTGCATCCACCTGCCGGGCATCTACGTGCACCGGCTGATCCAGGGCGAGCACGAAAAGCGCATCGAGAAGCTGACGACGCGCGAAAGCTGAGGCCCGGATGACCGACGCGCGCGGCTTCCTGATCGTCATCGGCACCGCCAAGGCGGGCACCTCCGCGCTGTCCGCGTGGCTGGGTGCGCGCGAGGATGTCGTGCTAGGGCGGGTGAAGGAGCCGCGCTTCCTGTCGGACCTGGCCGAACGCGACTGGCACGGCCCGGGGGCCGAGCGCTTCCGCGCCACGATGATCACCGACGAGGCGGGATGGCTGGCCAATTTCGACAACAAGCCCGAAGCGGTCTGGGCGGTGGATGCCTCGACCGACTACTTGTGGTGCCCGGCCTCGCCCGACCGCATCGCGGCGCTGGCCGAACGTCACCCTGTCCGCCTCCTGTGCATCACGCGGGATCCCGTCGACCGGGCGATCTCGCAATACCGTCACACGCTGCGCGACGGTGCCGACGAATCGCTGGAGGCCGCGCTGGACGCCGAGGCGGGCCGGATCGCCGCGGGCTGGCAGCCGCTTTTCTGGCATGTCCGGCGCAGCCGTGTCGCCGCTGACCTGCACCGCTACGCGGACCGGTTCGGCGATTCCCTCATGATCGTCGATCATGACGAGCTTTCTGACCCCGACGCCGTATTGGCACGTGTGGCCCGTTTCCTTGACCTGCCGGAACGACCGCTGCAGGCGCCCGAACGGCAGAACCAGTCCGTGTTGCCGCGCAACCGGCTGGTGCAGGCGATCTGGTCCAGCCCCGCGCTAAGGGCTGTCGCGCGACGGTTGATACCCAAGGCCCTGCGCCATCGCGCCCACGAGGCCACGCACAGCGCCCGTGCCCTGCCCCGCCCGATCCGGCCGGCCGAAGTCGCGCGGCTGCGCGATGCCCTGGCCGACGAGATTGCCGAATGCGTTCGCAGCCCGCTCATCGAGACGTCGGGCTGGCGCACCGCCACCGCGGGGCCGTAGAATGCCCCGAAACGCCCCGAAACGTCACACGGAGGAGTGAACCCATGCCCTGGGACCGCAACGAAATGGCCGCACGCGCGGCGCAGGAGCTCGAGGACGGCACCTATGTCAACCTCGGCATCGGCATCCCGACGCTGGTGCCCAATTTCATCCCCGAGGGCGTCGAGGTGACGCTGCAATCCGAGAACGGGATGCTGGGCATGGGCCCCTTCCCGACCGAGGATGAAGCCGACCCCGACCTCATCAATGCCGGCAAACAGACAATCACCGAGCTGCCCTATACCTCGTATTTCGACTCCGCCACCAGCTTCGGCATGATCCGCGGCGGCAAGATCGCCATGGCGATTCTCGGCGCGATGGAGGTGGCCGAGAACGGCGACCTCGCGAACTGGATGATCCCGGGCAAGCTGGTGAAGGGCATGGGCGGCGCGATGGACCTCGTGGCCGGCGTGGGCCGCGTGGTGGTGGTGATGGATCACACCAACAAGGCCGGCGAATCGAAGCTGCTGAAGAAATGCACGCTGCCGCTGACCGGCACGGGCGTGGTCGACCGGATCATCACCAACCTCGGCGTGCTCGATGTCACGCACAAGGGGCTGCACATCCAGGAATGCGCGCCCGGCGTCAGCCGAGACGAGATCATCGAGAAGACCGAGGCGGCGATCGTGTGACCCGGGTCGCGCGGTGGCCTACTTGAGCGCCACCGCGAGCGCACAGCCGTCGGTGATCAATTCCGGCGGTGTCTGGCACAGGGCGGCGGCGACGCGATAGGCGGCCAGCACCTTGGGAACGTAGTCGCGCGTTTCGGCGAAGGGTGGCACCCCGCCGTGCGCGCGCACCGCCGATTCTCCCGCGTTGTAGCCTGCCAGCGCCAGTATCGCGTCGCCGTCAAATTCGTCGATCAGCCAGTCCAGGTAAGCCACGCCGCCCGCGATGCTGTCGGCCGGCGCGCGCCGATCCGTCACACCGAAGCGGTCCGCGGTATCCGGCATCAGCTGCATCAGGCCCAACGCCCCCTTCTCGCTCCGCGCGGCGGGGTCACCGCCGGATTCCACCGCGATCACCGCGAGCGCGAGCGCGGGCGAAACGCGCGTGCCGATCGTCGCGCGCAGCACATGCGCCCCCTGTTCGCGCGCGATCCCGCGCAACGACTCGAGGCGGGGCTGCGCGATCTTGCCCGGCGCAGCGGCCGAGAGACGCGAGAGCGCCGCCTTGAGGCGACGTGCAGCGCCCGTCTCCATGCCGTCGGGCACATCGGCCCAGAACCATGCGTGCCGCGATGGCGCGGGATCGGACAAGGCCGCAGCCGGCCCGGGCTGCTCCGCCGGTCCGTCCTGTGGGCCCGCCGGCTCGATCTGGACGTCGATCCGCTTTTTCGCGTCCGCCGCCGGCGGCTTGCCCATCTTGAAGGTGAAATCGGGGAAGGGCGGCGGATCCTCCGCCCGCGCAGAAAACGCGAATAAAACCGCCAACCCGGTGACCGGCCATATCGAATGCTTCATCCCGGTGCCTGCTCTGCCTCGGGTGGTTTCCGGCAGTATCGCAAATACCGGGTCAAACGAACAGCGACAATTGCCAGTAATGTGCGAAATCACCCGCTGAATCTGACGCAAAACTGGCTTGCGGGCAATTCTCGGAGCGCCGCAAAGCAGATTTAATCATTTATTTCCAATTGGTTATCATAGCCTGATCTGAAAAAATCGAAACGAACGGAAATCGCACCAAACGTGCCCGATTCCTGCCCGATTTCGCTGGCTATATCATACCCATCGCAACGCTGGACGGCCGAAACGAGAGAGGCGGCCACCACCCCCGGCGGAGCGGATGCAAACCTGAGTGACTGATCCTTTGGAGGGACCAAACCATGATGAAGTTTATCAACAAATTCCGCAAGGACGAAGACGGCGCTGTCACGGTTGACTGGGTCGTGCTGACCGCAGCCGTTGTGGGCCTGGGCGTCGCCGGCGTGGCCAGCGTGCAGTCGGGCGTTGCCGGTCTGGGCAGCACCATCTCGAGCAACGTGAGCGGCTCGGGCGTCGGCAGCTCGACCGAGGACGGCGGCTACTGATAGCCCCTCCGCCTGACGAAATCGCATCTGGCCGCAGATCACCGGATCTGCGGCCATTTGCCTTGCCAGGACCGCCGAAGCGACGGCGCCTTGAACAGGCGGTGGCGGTTTCCGGTGCACAGAAGGTGCTGTTCGGCCCGTTGCACAGCCGCACGCCAGACAAGGACAGCATCGCCATGAACCGGTTTCTGACAGCCCGCCTCGCCACGCGCATTCGGAACGATGACGGAACGGTTTCCGTCGACTGGATCGTTCTCAGCGCCTCGGCCATCGCGCTCGCCGCGACCAGCGTGCATCTCGTGTCCACGTCCGCGGAAAACGCGGCGGGGACGATCAAGGCGGAAGTGGCCAACGCGCCGCAACAATAGCACGGCCCTGCCCCGGGGCCGGACCGGGCGCCGCCCAAGCGGCGGGATATGCGTAATCCGATCACACGGGCACCCATGTTTCGCCACAATCGCGTGGCAGGTTGCCCGAGCCGTGGCGCCCTCAGGGGCCACACCGCAGGGGAACGGAAAGGAGCGCGACAATGCGCATGGTTTTCGGACTGGTTCTTGTCGTCGGCCTCGGGCTGGCGGGTTTCGCCGTCTACATGGCGAAGAACTACATTGACAGCTACCAGACACAGCTGGCGCGCGAACGCGCCCAGAACAAACAGGTCGAGACGGTGCAGGTCTTCGTGGCGAACCGCACGCTCAAGTATGGCCAGCCTCTCACCCCGGAGGACGTTCGCCAGGTCCTGTTTCCCAAACAGGCGCTGCCCGAGGGCGTGTTCCGGAAGAAGGACACCCTGTTCCCCGAGAGCGGGAACGAACGCCGGGTCGTCCTGCGCACGATCGAGAAGAACGAGGCGCTCAGCCGCGTCAAGATCACCGAGCCCGGCCAGGAGGCGGGGCTCACCTCGCGGCTCGACAAGGGCATGCGCGCCTTCGCGATCAAGGTCGACGTCTCCAGCGGCGTTTCGGGCTTCCTGCGGCCCGGTGACCGCGTGGACATCTACTGGACGGGTGAGCTCCGCGGGCTCGCCGAGGCCGCCGACGAGGACGTCACGAAACTGATCGAGACCGGCGTGAAGCTGATCGCGGTGGATCAGGTCGCCGACGACGACACCACCGGCGCGATCATCGCCCGCACGGTCACGGTGGCCGCCACGCCCCAGCAGGTGGCCGCGCTGGCGCAGGCCCAGTCCACCGGCCGGCTGTCGCTGTCACTCGTCGGGGCCAATGACGACACCGTCGCCGAGGCGATCCAGGTGGACCAGCGCAAGCTTCTCGGCATCGCGCGCGACGCGCCCGAACCCGCCCCCGAAAAGGAAGAGTGCACGATCCGCACCCGCCGCGGCTCGGAAGTGATCGAGATGCCGATTCCCTGCACCAACTGACACCGCATCGCCGCCCGGCCGAATGACCGCCGGGCGGCGCCATGTTTCCGGCCGGCGACAAAAGAATGGCCCAAAAGCCATTGATTCTTGAAAAAAATCCGAAATTGCCGCATGATGATGAAAATACCGGGCGGCAAGACCCGGACAACGAGGCGTGATCGAGAGGCAGGTCACATGAAATTGCGGAAACTTTTCAAGGCCTTGGCGCTTGCGTGCCTGTGTGCCGGGCCGCTTGCCGTGCCCGCGGGCGCAGAGACGCTGCACGTCGTGCGCAAGGGAACCGCGCGTGACCTGAGCGTTCCGATGAACCGAGCGGTCGTCGTCGAAAGCGATGTGCCTTTCGCGGAACTGAGCATCGCCAACCCCTCGATCGCCGATTTTTCCACCCTTTCGGATCGCACGATCTACGTCCTGGGCAAGGCGCCCGGCCGAACGACACTGACGCTGCTGGACGCGCAGGGCCAGCTGATCACCCATGTCACGGTACGCGTGTCCGCGGATGTCTCCGAGTTCAAGGAACGCCTGCGCCAGATCCTTCCCGATGAAAAGATCGAGGTCCGCACGGCCAACGACGGCATCGTGCTGTCGGGCACCGTCTCAAGCAAGTCCAACATGCAAAGCGCGCTCGACCTTGCCGAACGCTACGCGCCCGAGCGCGTGTCGAACCTGATGTCGGTGGCCGGGGTTCAGCAGGTCATGCTCAAGGTCCGCTTCGCGGAGATGCAGCGCAGCGTGTCCAAGAAGTTCTCGACATCCCTGGCGATCGACGGGTTCTCGACGCAGTCCGACAGCGGTGCCGGCCTGGCCACCAACAACCTGTCCACCGCCGGGCGGGGGGCCAGCATCTCGCCGGGAAGCAACACCGGGGCGGCGTTCTTCGGCCTCGACGCGGGCGCGGCGCAGGTGGGCATCCTGCTTCAGGCGCTGGAAGAAAAGGGCGTGGTGCGCACACTGGCCGAACCCAACCTGACCGCCCTGTCGGGACAGGAGGCACGGTTCCTGGCCGGCGCCGAGTACCCGGTCCCGGTCGCACAGGAAGGCGACGAAATCACCGTGGAATTCAAACCCTTCGGCGTGGAACTCGACTTCGTGCCCCGCGTCGTGGGGGACGGCGTGATCAACCTCGAACTCGCGGCCGCCGTTTCCGAACTCGACAACAACGCCGCCAACTCGATCCAGCTTGCAAACGGGCTTTCGATCCAGGGCTTCACGCGCCGCGAGACCTCGACCACCGTCGAGATGCGCGACGGCGAGAGCTTTGCCATCGCCGGGCTGCTCAAGGACGATTTCCGCGACAGCAGCGGCCAGGTGCCCTGGGTGGGCGACGTGCCCGTTCTGGGCGCGCTGTTCCGCAGCGCCGACTACCAGCGCGCGCAGACGGAATTGGTGATCATCGTTTCAGCGCACCTCGTGACACCCACGCGCGGCGAGGCGCTGACGCTGCCCACCGACCGCGTCAGGCCGCCCTCGGAGGCCGACCTGTTCCTCAACGGCCGGGTCGCGCGCGAGGCCGCCCCGCAGGGCGGGCCCGCCGGCGAAGTCGCCAAGCAGGATTTCGACGGCTCCTACGGCTACGTGATGGACTGACCCGATGCAGGTGCCCATGAAACATCTCCTGTCACTCGCCGCCGTCGCCGCGGTAGCCGGTTGCGGCACCGGCGATGTCTACCGTTCCTATTCCGAGGCGGGGTCGCTCGTTGACGGGGGCAGTTTCGGCACCGCGAACATGAACAACACACAGTTCATGACCGGCGAGAAACAGTACGTGCTCGACCTGTCGTCTCGGTTCGCCAACGAGGTGATGAGCACGGTGAACTTCGCCTTCAACTCCGCGCAGCTGGATGCCGGCGCCCGCGACACCCTGCGCGAGCAGGCGCACTGGATCCGTCAGTTCCCCGAGGTGCGGTTCCGGGTCTACGGCCACACCGACGCGGTGGGCAGCGCGGCCTACAACAAGCGGCTGGGGCTTCGCCGTGCACAGGCCGTGGTGCGCTTCCTGGGCAGCCAGGGCATCAGCAGGGACCGGCTCGAGGCCGTCGTTTCCTACGGCGAAACGCAGCCGCTGATCGTGGCCCAGGGGCGCGAGCGGCGCAACCGCCGCACCGTGACGGAGGTCTCGGGTTTCGTCAGGTCACACCCAACCGTCATGGACGGCCGCTACGCGGAGGTCGTCTACCGCGAGTACGTCAAGAGTGCCGCACCGGCATCTGAACTGATGATGGTGGGTGACGACGCAGGGGGCGAGGCGGCGCAGTAACCGCACCGGCAAGAGATGTGTGCGCACGCCCGAACAGTGGCATCCATCGTCCCGACACTTCGCACAATTTCGGTTTTTTAGCCCAAATGTTGCCCAGATTGTCAGCGACTTTCTGGACATAACGAAGAGTGAGTCCGGCCCAGACCGATGCAATCGCCAACGCCACCGTCGTCAGCGCTGCCATGGCGCTCGGCGGTCGCGGAAGCGCGGCAGACGTGTGAAAGGCCCGCCGGGCCGAAAGGATTTGACGAGTAGCGCCATGCAGCACCACGATCCGGATCCGATCACCGCGTGCACGATCAGCCGTGACGTGCAGAACTTTGATCTGCTGATCGAGGACATGGAAACCGCGCTCGGCGATTCCTGGGGGGATCTGGGGTTTTCCGAGTCGCTGGCCTTTTTCAAGCAGCCGGAGGCCGACGCCCTCGAATTCGTTGCGCTGGCCGTCGATGAGACCGACGAGGCCGACCTGCTGATGCTGGGCGAGATCATCACCGCCGCGAAGGCCAAGAACATCAAGGTCATCCTCATCGCCGAGGATGTCAGCCCGGCGGCCCTGCACCAGCTTCTGCGGCAGGGGGCGGACGAATTCGTTCCCTACCCTCTTCCCGAGAACGAACTGCAGGCAGCCATAGACCGCCTGCGGGCCCCCGCAGCCCCGCCGCAGGAGCCCGCACCGACGACCGCGCAGCAAGCGCCCGGCGGCGACAACCGCGACGGCGTTCTCATGGCGGTGCACGGGCTGGCCGGCGGCACCGGCGCCACGACGCTGGCGGTGAACCTCGGCTGGGAACTGGCGACCATCGAGAAATCGGACCCGCCCCGGGTTTGCATCATCGACCTCGACCTTCAGTTCGGATCCGTCGCCACCTACCTGGACCTGCCCCGGCGCGACGCCGTCTACGAGATGTGGTCGGACATGGAGTCGGTCGATGAAGACGTGTTCCGCCAGGCGCTGTCCTCCTATGAGGAGCGCATGTGGGTGCTCACGGCTCCGGCGGACATCCTGCCGCTGGACTTCATCACGCCCGAGGACGTCGGCCGTGTGCTCGAAATGGCCCGTGCGAGCTTCGACTACGTGCTCGTGGACGTGCCCACGACGCTGGTGCAGTGGAGCGAAACGGTTCTGACCTCGGCACATGTCTATTTCGCGACGCTCGAACTCGAGATGCGATCGGCCCAGAACACGCTCCGGCTCAAGCGCGCACTTCAATCCGAGGATCTGCCGTTCGACAAGCTGCGCTATTGCCTCAATCGCGCGCCCAAGTTCACCGACCTTAACGGCAAGGCACGCGTCAAACGCATGGCGGAAAGCCTCGAGATCGGGATCGAGTTGCAGTTGCCCGATGGCGGCCGGACAGTCGCGCAATGCGCGGACCACGGCAAACCGCTGGGCGAGTCCGCGCCCAAGAACCCGCTGCGCCGCGAGATCGCGAAATTGGCCCAGTCGTTGCACGCGCTGGGCCGCGATGACGCCGACGCCGCATAGAAAGGACGCCCGGCATGTTCTCACGCTACAAGAAGGCCGCGCAAACCGGGGCAAAGCCGGCGACGAAAGCCGCCGAAGGGCCGCCGGCCGAAGCCTCGGCGTCCACGGTGCAGGAGGCGCCACGTCAGATCCTGCGCCGTCCTCCCCAGGCGCAGCCCGCGAAGCCCGCGCCGCAAGACAAGGAACGCAAGCGCAAGGAGCGCCTGGCCGAAATCAAGCTGGAGCTTCACCGCTCCCTGCTCGACAACCTGAACCTGTCGGCGATCGAAACCGCCAGCGAAGCCGATCTGCGCGCCGAGATCGGGTCGATCGCCAACGAGGTGCTCGAGGAGAAGGGCATCGTGCTGAACCGCGAGGATCGCGGTCAGCTCACGCAGGAACTCTATGACGAGGTGCGCGGGCTGGGCCCGCTGCAGACACTGCTCAACGACGATACGGTCTCGGATATCCTGGTCAACGGGCCGCAACAGATCTTCATCGAGCGGGACGGCAAGCTGGAACTCAGCGATGTCACCTTCAAGGATGAAAAGCACCTGCTGCGCATCATCGACAAGATCGTCTCGGCGGTGGGGCGCCGCGTCGACGAATCCAACCCCTATGTCGACGCGCGCCTGGCCGACGGTTCGCGTTTCAACGCCATGGTGCCGCCCGTCGCGGTCGATGGCAGCCTCGTGTCGATCCGCAAGTTCAAGAAGGACAAGCTGGGTATCGACGACCTCGTGCGTTTCGGTGCCTTTTCCGAAGAGATGGCCGCCTACCTTCAGGCGGCGGTGGCCTGCCGGCTCAACGTGATCGTCTCGGGCGGCACGGGTTCGGGCAAGACCACGACGCTCAACGCGCTGTCGAGCTTCATCGACCATTCCGAACGGATCCTGACCATCGAGGATACGGCGGAACTGCAGCTTCAGCAGGTTCACGTCGGACGGATGGAAACGCGTCCCCCCAACGTCGAGGGCAAGGGCGAGGTCACGGCACGCGACTGTATCAAGAACGCCCTGCGGATGCGCCCCGACCGCATCATCGTCGGCGAGACACGCGGCGAAGAGGTGATCGACATGCTGCAGGCCATGAACACCGGCCACGACGGCTCGATGACCACGATCCACGCGAACAACGCCCGCGACGCCATCAGCCGCCTCGAAAACATGGTGGCCATGGCCGGAATCGAGATGCCGATCAAGGCGGTGCGCAGCCAGATCGCCAGCGCCGTCAACCTGATCGTGCAGGCCAGCCGCCTGCAGGACGGCTCGCGCCGGATGACCTCGATCACCGAGATCACCGGCATGGAGGGCGACGTGATCTCGATGCAGGAGATCTTCCGCTTCCAGCGCACCGGCATGACACCGGAAAACAAGATCGTGGGCCACTTCACCGGCAACGGCGTACGCTCGAATTACACGGAGCGGTTCAGGCTGTGGGGCTACGACCTGCCACCCGATATCTACGAACAGGTCTCGCCGGAGTGATGCGGAAATGACGCTTGGTGCGGAACCGATTATCTACGGGCTCATCTTCGTGGGCGTGCTCGTCCTCGTGGAAGGGCTGTACCTGACCGTCTTCGGCCGGTCGATCAGCCTGAACAACCGCGTGAACCGCCGGCTGGAGATGCTCGAGAAGGGCGGCCGGCGCGAAGAGGTGATGGAGCAACTGCGCAAGGAGATGCGCCAGCACCTCAAGTCGCAACGCGTGCCGCTCTACTCGATCCTGTCGGTAAAGGCGCAGAAGGCCGCGATCGCCTTTTCTCCCAAGCAACTGGTCATGATCATGGCCGCGCTTAGCGTGGTGGCCTTCATCGGGCTGACGCTGGGTACCGGCACCGCCCTGCCCGTCCGCCTTCTGGTCTCGGTGGCCATGGGCGTGGGCGGTGTTTTCATGTGGGTCAGCTCGAAGGCCAAGAAGCGCATGGGCCTGATCGAGGAGCAGCTGCCCGACGCGATCGAACTGATGGTGCGAAGCCTGCGGGTGGGCCATCCGTTCTCCTCGGCAATCAGCATCGTCGCCAAGGAAGTCGCCGATCCGCTGGCGACCGAGTTCGGCATCATCGCCGATGAGGCCGCCTATGGCCGCGAGATGGGTGACGCGCTCAAGGACATGGCCGAAAGGCTCGACTTGCAGGACCTGCGATTCCTTGCCGTGGCGGTCACGATCCAGCAGCAATCGGGCGGGAACCTTGCCGAGATCCTGGCCGGACTGGCCCGGGTGATCCGCGCGCGCTTCCGGCTGTTCCGAAGGGTCAAGGCCCTCACGGCCGAGGCAGCATGGTCGGGCAAGTTCCTTTCGGGGTTCCCCTTCGTGGCGCTCGTGGGCATCAACATCCTCGACCCGCACTACTACGATGAAGCGATGGAGCACCCCTTTTTCGTGCCGGCCTGCCTCGTCGTGGGTGTTTTCCTCGTCGCCAATCTGGTGGCGATGCGCATTCTCACCAACATCAAGGTCTAGGGGGCACGCGGAACCATGATGCAGATCCTGACCGACATGCTTGGCCCGTTCGGACCGCTGATCGCAGTGGGCACGCTGGGCGTGCTGATGATCCTGCTGACCCTGCCGTACCTGCTGAACGGGCGGAATGACCCGCTCGAAAAACTGAAGAAATCACAGGAACCCGACAGGAAGACCTCCGGCGACCAGCAGAGGCTGCGCGCGTCGGGACGCAACGACAAGCTGGACAAATACGCCAGCTTCCTCGAGCCGCAGGATGAACAGCAGCTTTCGGCAATCCGCACCACGCTGATGCAGGCGGGTTACCGTCACCGCGACGCGGTGCGTTATTTCCACTTCGCGCAGTTCGCCCTCGGGTTGGGGCTCCTTGTCGCCGGCGTGACCTACTACCTGCTGTTCAAGTCCGGGGGCGAGACATCGACGCAGCAGATGATCCTCTACATCCTCGGCCCGGCGGGCGTGGGATATTACCTGCCGAAATACTGGGTCACCAAGCGCCAGCAGGAGCGGCAGGAGGAAATCACCAACGGCTTTCCGGACGCGCTGGACATGATGCTTGTCTGCGTCGAGGCGGGGCAGTCCATGGACCAGGCGATCATCCGCGTGGCGCGCGAAATCCGCAACTCCTTCCCAGCGTTGTCGGAGGAATTCGAGATCGTCGCCTACCAGATCAAGGCCGGGCGCGACAAACCGGCCGTGCTGGGCGAGTTGTCGGAACGATGCGGGGTGCAGGACGTCTCGAGTTTCGTCACCGTGCTGGTCCAGTCGCAGACCTTCGGAACCTCGATCGCGGAGGCGCTGCGCGTCTACGCCGGCGAAATGCGCGACAAGCGCGTCATGCGCGCCGAGGAAAAGGCCAACAAGGTGCCCACGAAGATGACACTGGCAACGATGATGTTTACAGTGCCGCCATTGCTGATCATCCTGGTCGGCCCGTCGGTGCTGGGCATCATGGAGCTGATGGAGATGTCCAAGTAGGCCCGGGAAACGCATGGCACGCAGGTTCGCCGCCGTTCTGTCCGCCGCCGCCGCGCTCGCTGCATGCGACGCGGCACCGGCACCGCCTGACAAAAGCGGCCCCTTCGCCCCCGGCGTGGCCCGCAGCGGACAAACGGTGGACCCGATGGTGGTGGGGCACCGCCTGGTGCGCGCGGGCGAGCACGAGGCGGCGCTCGATGCCTTCGAACGCGCCGCCGTGGATCGCGGCATGACGCACGACGTGTTGACGGCAATGGGCAGCGCCAACATCGGTCTTGGCCGGCTGGGCGAAGCCGAGCGGCTGTTGCGCCGCGCGATCGAACGCGACGACACGGCACCCCAGGCCTGGAACAACCTCGGCGTCGTGCTGATGGAAAAGGGAGAGACCGCCGAGGCGGCAGAGGTGTTCCGCCGCGCCTTCGCCCTCGACAACGGCGCGAGCACGGCGATTCGCGATAATTTGCGCTTGGCCCTCGAAAAAAACGAAAATTCCTATTATGATGACGACAGCGAACAAGAATACAAACTGGTACGGCGGGGCAGCAGCGACTTCCTGATCCGCCAGATACCGTGACGAGGCGAGAGC
The DNA here is from genome assembly GCF_002834145.1 of Roseovarius salinarum. Classification (GTDB taxonomy): domain Bacteria; phylum Pseudomonadota; class Alphaproteobacteria; order Rhodobacterales; family Rhodobacteraceae; genus Roseovarius; species Roseovarius salinarum. Next base: position 150,886 of record NZ_PHNT01000005.1, read on the forward strand.
AGCAAAGGACGCGAAATGCGCCACTCCATCCTCCTGACCCTGTGTGTGGCGGGCACGCTTGCCCTGTCCGCCTGCCAGAAACCCGGCGGCAACGACGTGGACCGCGCGTTCCAGAACGTCAACGTGGTCGATGAAACGAACCTGAACGACGTCATGCTCGAGGTGGCCGACCCCAACGAGGCCGTCACCTATTTCCAGCGCGCCAGCAAGGAACAGCCCGATCGCATCGACCTGCGGCGCGGGCTGGCCAAATCCCTCGTCCGCGCCAAGCGCCATGCCGAGGCCATTTCCGCCTGGAAAAAGGTCAACGCGCACGAGGACGCCACGCACGAGGACAAGGTGGACCTGGCCGACGCGCTGATCCGAAACAATGACTGGGACAAGGCGGACGCGGTTCTCGACGAGGTGCCGCCGACGTTCGAGACGTACAAGCGCTACCGGCTGGAGGCGATGGTCGCCGACAGCAACAAGGAATGGGACAAGGCCGACAGCTTCTACGAAACCGCCGTCGGACTGACCACGAAACCGGCCGGCGTCCTCAACAACTGGGGGTATTCCAAGCTGACCCGCGGCGACTACGCCGAGGCCGAGAAGCTCTTTGCCGATGCCATCCGCCAGGACGATTCGATCTTCACCGCCAAGAACAACCTGATCCTCGCGCGCGCGGCCCAGAAGAAATACGCCATGCCGGTCCTGCCGATCGACCAGACCGAACGCGCGCAACTGCTTTACACGATGGGGCTGTCCGCCGTGAAACAGGGCGACACGGAGATCGGCAAGGGACTCATGCGCGACGCGATCGAAACCCACCCGCAACACTTCGAAGCCGCCGTGCGCAGCCTGCGCGCGCTCGAGCAGTCCTGAAGCGCCTGAGGTTCGGAGCGCACGCATGGCCCTGCAGATCACCGGCACCGAGGCGCTCTGGTTCCTGCCCTTCGTCCTGCCCATCTGTTTCTGGGTCGCCTGGAGCGACCTGAGCCGCATGCGCATTCCCAACAAGGCGGTGCTGGCGCTGGTCGGCGTTTTCGTCGCCGTGGGGCTTCTGGCGATACCGCTGTCGGACTATCCGTGGCGGCTTTTGCATCTGGCCGTGGTTCTCGCGGCAGGCATCATCGCCAACGCCGCGGGGCTGATGGGCGCAGGGGATGCCAAGTTCGCCGCCGCCGCCGCCCCCTTCATCGCCTTGGGCGACGTCGTGCTGCTTTGCATCATCTTCACCGCGAGCCTTCTCGCCGCGTTCGCCACGCACCGCCTGGCCAAGCACACCGCGCTGCGGCGGCTGGCGCCGGACTGGGAGAGCTGGTCACGCGGCCGGGACTTCCCGATGGGGCTGGCGCTGGCGGGCACACTGGCGATCTACCTCGGCCTTGGCGCGGCCTACGGCAGCTGAGGCAGCGCGCCGCTTGATCGCCCGCATGCAACCATAATTTCTGCATCTTTCGCCGCGATCCTTCCGCTACGGGTAGCCCCGGCAAGGCCGCCTTACCGAACAAGCTCGACCGGAGAGTTCCACGGCAATGAACATGCAAGCGCCCAAAGGCGGCGTGCAGCCGCCCCCGACGCCCGCCACGCTGCAGGACATAAACCTGCCGCCGGTCATGATGCGCGACATCCTGCTCAAGACGATCTTCCGCAAGAACGTCGATACCGTCACCGACATCGCCGCGACCATCTGCCTGCCGACGGCGGTCACGCAGGAACTCATCGACATGGCGCGCGGCCAGCAGTTGCTGCAGGCGACGGGCACGCTCAATGCCAACTCGGGCAACGAGATGGGCTATGACCTCACCGATGCCGGCAAATCGCGCGCGCTGGATGCGCTTTCGCAATCGGAATACTTCGGGGCCATGCCGGTGCCGCTGTCCGACTACGCGGTGCAGGTCAAGCGCCAGTCGATCCGCGACAACAAGATCACGCGCGAACAGCTGCAGCAGGCAATGGGCCATCTGGTGCTGCCCAAGGACCTGCTCGACAATCTCGGTCCGGCCGTCGGCGCCGGCCGTTCGATCCTGATGTACGGCCCCCCGGGCAACGGCAAGTCGTCGATCTCCAACGGCATCCGCGACGCGATCGGCGATCACATCTACGTGCCGCGCGCGATCGAGTACTCCGGGCAGGTGATAACGGTTTACGACCCGATCGTGCACACCGCGGTGGACCAGGGCGGCGACGACCCCAACGCCCTGCGCCGGCGCCGCACCTTCGACGCACGCTATGTGCGCTGCGAACGGCCAACCGTGGTGACGGGGGGCGAATTGACGCTCGACATGCTCGACCTGGTCTACAATCCGACGGCGCGGACCTATCAGGCGCCGCTGCAGCTGAAATCGACGGGCGGCATCTTCATCGTCGACGACCTCGGCCGCCAGACGGAGCCGCCGCAGAACCTGGTCAACCGTTGGATCGTGCCGCTGGAAGAAAGCAAGGACATCCTGGCCCTGCAATCGGGCGAGAAGTTCGAGGTGCCCTTCGACACGCTGGCGATCTTCTCCACCAACTTTCATCCCAACGAGATTTTCGACCAGGCCGCGCTGCGCCGGATCTTCTACAAGATCAAGATCGACGGCCCCTGCCAGGAGGATTTCCTCAAGATCTTCGCGCTGGTGGCCCGCAAGAAGAAGATTCCGCTGGACGAAAAGGCGCTGTTGCACTTGCTCCAGAACAGGTATCCCGAGATCGGCAACGTCTATGCCAATTACCAGCCGGTTTTCCTGATCGACCAGATGATCGCCATCTGCGAGTTCGAGGGAATCCCCTATCAGATGACACCGGAACTGATCGACCGGGCCTGGGGCAACATGTTCGTCCGCGACGAGACGATCGTGAAGTAACGCATCGCCCGCCGCTGCGCGCACGTCCCGTCGCAAGGCCCGGCCAGGAACTTTGTGAAAATCCGTTTCCGGTGCCTACATCACCGGGATGGACCGGTTGCCCGATTCCCTCTCCGACTGGCTCGCCGCGCGCGGCTGGGCGTTGCACCCCCACCAGCGCGAGATGCTCGCGCGGGCGGGCGAACCGGCGCTTCTGCTGATCGCGCCCACCGGCGGTGGCAAGACGCTGGCGGGGTTCCTGCCCACGCTGGCCGAGCTGGCGGAAGCGCCCCGACAGGGCCTGCACACGCTCTACGTCTCGCCACTCAAGGCGCTGACAGCGGACATTCGCCGCAACCTCGAAACCCCCATCTCCGAGGCCGGGCTGCCGATCCGGGTGGAGGACCGCACCGGCGACACGCCGTCTTCGGCAAAGCGGCGCCAGCGGGCTGATCCGCCACAGATCCTGCTGACGACGCCCGAAAGCCTCGCGCTCATGACAAGCTACCCCGACGCGCCACGCATCTTCGCGGGGCTCGAACGGGTGGTGATCGACGAAATCCACGCAATGGCGGAATCAAAGCGCGGCGACCAGCTGGCGCTGGCGCTGGCGCGGCTGGACGCGCTGTGCCCCGGGCTGCGCCGGGTGGGGCTGTCGGCCACCGTCGAGGATCCGCAGGACGTCGCACGCCTGCTGGCCCGCGCGCCGAACCGATGCGCCGTGGTCGAGGCCGATCCCGGCCCGGCGCCCGACATCGCCATGCTGGAAACCGACGCCGCCCCGCCCTGGGCGGGTGGCGGCGCGGCGCATGCCGTCGATGCCGTGCTGCAGCAGATAAAATCGCACCGGACGACGCTGGTTTTCCACAACACCCGCGCACAGGCCGAGATCTTCTTCCACAATCTGTGGCTGGCCAACGACGCGGGCCTGCCCATCGGAATCCATCACGGCAGCCTTGATCGCGACCAGCGCGCGCGCGTCGAGGCCGCGATGGCCCGTGGTGACCTGCGCGCCATCGTCTGCACCGGCAGCCTGGACCTCGGCATCGACTGGGGCGACGTCGATCTGGTGATCCAGGTGGGCGCGCCCAAGAACGTCAAGCGGCTGGTGCAGCGGATCGGGCGGGCCAACCACCGCTACAACGCCCCGTCCAGGGCGCTGCTGGTGCCGGCCAACCGCTTCGAGGTTGTCGAGTGTCACGCCGCCTTGCAGGCCGTCCGCGCCCGCGCGCTCGATGGCGCCCCGCGCGGGCCGGGGCCGCTCGACGTGCTGTGCCAGCACATCCTGATCGCCGCCTGCGCCGGGCCGTTCGATGCCGACACGCTTTTCGACGAGGTCACCACCGCCGGCCCCTATGCCGGCCTCTCGCGCGCCGATTTCGACGCCTGCCTCGATTTTTGCGCCACGGGGGGCTACGCGTTGCGGGCCTACGATCAGTGGCGGCGGCTGAAACAGGGCGGCGACGGCCGCTGGCATCTGCGTGACCCGCGCGCGGCGCGGCTGATCAGGATGAACATCGGCACGATCCAGGACAGTGACACGGTGGCGGTGCGCATGAAGCGCAGCCGCGGCGGACGACCGTTGGGCGAGGTCGAGGAAGGCTTCGCGGCCACGCTGACCCCCGGCGACACCTTCCTGATCGGCGGCCAGACGGTGCGCTTCGAAAGCCTGCGCGAGATGACGGTCGAAGTCAGCCGCGACCGGGGCCGCCCGCCCAGGATCGCGACCTTCATGGGCACGAAGTTCGCCACCTCGACGCAGCTGTCCGACCGGATTCTTGACAAGCTGGCGCAGGACGACTGGCCGGATCTGCCGGCCCACACGCGCGACTGGCTCGCGCTGCAAAGGGAGTTGTCGCACCTGCCGCGCCGGGGCCGCCTGCTGGTCGAAAGCTTCCCGCACGCGGGCCGCGCGCACACCTGCGTCTACGGCTTCGCCGGGCGCAACGCGCAACAGACACTGGGGCTGTTGCTGACCAAGCGGATGGAGGAAACCGGGCTCGCGCCGCTCGGGTTCGTCGCCACAGACTATGCCACGCTGATCTGGGGGCTGGAACAGGTCACCGATCCCGCCCCGCTGGTGGAGCCTGACGCGCTGCGCGAGGGGTTGGAGCGGTGGCTGCAGGGCAACGCGGTGATGAAACGCACCTTCCGCGCCTCGGCCACCATCGCCGGGCTGATCCAGCGCAACGCGCCCGGCACGCGCAAGTCGGGGCGCCAGGCGACGTTTTCCTCGGACATCCTGTACGACACTCTGGCGAAATACGACCCGGACCACCTGCTGATGCGCGTCACCCGCACCGAGGCGATGCGCGGTCTCGTCGATTTCGGGCGCATCGAGGAGATGCTGGCACGGGTTGCCGGCCGGATCGACCACGCAACATTGCCGCGCGTCACGCCGCTGGCCGCGCCACTGCTTCTGGAGGCCGGCCGCACCCCGGTGGAGGGCGCGGGGACCGAACGGCTTCTGACCGAGGAAGCCCGAAAGCTGATGGCCGAGGCCGGCTTGGCGCCCTGAGACCGGCGACGCGCGCGCCCACGGGCCACGCCGGGCTTGCATCGCCGCGCGCACCGCGCGACAAGAACGCAGCATGAACGGTTACGATTTCACCCTTGCAGGCGCGCGTCTGGTGGCGTTGGGGTCGGGGGCGCTGCACTGGCCCGCCCGCGGGTTGCTGTGCGTCTCGGACCTGCACCTGGGCAAATCCGAACGCCGCGCACGCCGGGGCGAGCCTCCGCTGCCGCCCTACGAGACCCGCGACACGCTGGCCCGGCTGGAGGCGGACCTGCGCGGCACCGGGGCGGGCACCGTCATCTGCCTGGGCGACAGTTTCGATGACAGCGCCGCCGCCGCGGCACTGTCGGAGGACGAGAAGCTCTGGATCGCGTCGCTGCAGGCCGGCCGCAGGTGGGTCTGGATCGAAGGCAACCACGACCCCGGCCCGGTGGACCTGGGCGGCACCCACATTGCCGAGATGCCCATGCCGCCGTTGACCTTCCGCCACGTCGCCCAGCCGGGCGCGAGCGGCGAACTTTCGGGGCACTATCACCCCAAGGTCACGCTGACCCTGAGGGGCGGTCGCATCACGCGGCGGGCTTTCCTGATCGACGGTGACCGGGTGGTGATGCCGGCCTACGGCACCTATACCGGCGGCCTGAGAAGCGATGACGCGGTATTGACGGACCTGATGCGCGACGAGGCCCTGGCGGTCCTCACCGGTCCGGTGCCATGCCCCATCCCGATGCGGCGGTGATCATCCGGACCCGGCGATCTCGGTGACCTGGGCATGGTACCGCCGGCTGACGGGCACCCGGTCGCCGTTGTGCAGAACCGCCGTTGGACGGCCGTTGTCGTCGTGTTCCAGTGCAACCACGGCGCTCACCGCCACCCAGTGCGACCGGTGGGTGCGCAGGCCGTCGACGGGCTCCATCTCCTCGATGGCGTCGGCAAGCCGCATGCGCAACCGATCGGTGCCCGCCTCGGTCACGACCTCGACGAAATGCCCGTCCGCCGCCAGGCGCAGCACGGGGCCGCGGCTCTCGTGCCTGAGTCGGCGATGCAGCCGCGGTTCGCGCGGCGTATCCGATGCGGCAACGGGGTTGAGGTAGCTGCCCGGTTCAAGCCCGGGGATCAGCCGACGCCCCACGAAGACGGCCAGCGACAGCACCGCGACATGCAACAGCGTGCGCCAGATGCCGCCCCCCTGCTCCAACCCGGGCAGCATGAACAAGCGCTTGCAGATCCAGGCCCAGGGGGTGAAAACCGTGGTCATCATCACGATCGCCGTCACGTCGAAGAGAAGCGGCCGGGTCTGCGACACAAGCGCCGCTGTCACGGACCGCACGGCATAGCCGAGCAGGATCCCGCTCGTGACGATGATCGCCCAGTACGCCACGCGCGCAACCGGCGCCATCAGCCAGTCGGTGCCGAATGGCTGGGCCAGCACGGCGATGACGATCAGGATCCCCCAAAAGAAAACCGTCAGCGGCGACAGGATCGTCTGGAAGGTGTCCGACAGGGACGCGCGAATTCTTTTCCAAAGCGAAATCTGCACTCGAAACTCCACACCATAAACTTGCAATACCAAAATCTCGTTCGTGCATAATAATATAGCGCTGGCGCGACGCAACGCGATGTTGTGTGATCGGGGCCGCAGGCAATAACAGGGAGACGCGGCAGATGACCCCCGATGACGAGGGACGCATCCGCGCCAGCTTCGAGGCGCAGTCCATGATGCAGACGCTGGGCGCACGTCTGACCGGGCTTGGTCAGGGCACCGCGCAGATCGAGGCGCCGATCCTGCCCGGCAGCCGCCAGCAGCAGGGCTATGCCCATGCCGGATTGACCTTCGCGATCGGCGACAGCGCGGCGGGCTATGCCGCGCTGACGGTAATGCCGCCCGATTGCGAAGTGCTGACCGCCGAGATGAAGATCAACCTGCTCACCCCCGCCGCCGGCCCGGTGCTTGTTGCGCGCGGCCGTGTGATCAAGCCGGGCCGGCGGCTGGTCGTGGTGCAGGCGGAGGTACATGCGCGGCCCGACGACGGGGCCGAACGCCAGGTGGCGCTGCTGACGGGCACGATGATCCCGGTCGAGACGGGCTAGAGCAGGCCGGCCGCCCGCGCGGCGGGCTTGCATGAGCGGCTGACCGGAATCGCGGCCCCGTCCGACATCTCGATCAGGTCGCGGCTGCCGTTGCGCCTGTGCCCCCGGGCGTGCCGGATCGAGATCCAGTGCGAGCGGTGGACACGCAGACCGCCGGCCCCCTCCAGTTCCGATTCGGCGTCGGCCAGTCGCAGCAGGATCAGGGCCTGCCCGGCCTCTGTCACGACCAGAAGGTAGTGATCCTGCGCCTCGATGCGGATCAGCGGCCCCCGCTTGTCGAGCGGCAGACGGCGCTGGAACGCGTCCGCGGGCGATGGCGGCGGGGCGGTCGTTTCCCGCGGCGCCCGCACGGGCTGCAACAGCCGCGCCGCCGCCTCGACAAGCACCGTGACAAGGGCGACCAGCCCGACGATGTAGGCCAGGTCACGCCACCCGCCCCAGCCGAGGAAGACGGCCGCGTTGATACCGTGGATCGCGAGCGCGAGCACGAAGGAGAAGCCGAGGCGCGCCACCGCGCCCCGCCACCCCGAAAGCCCGGACGAAAGCCGCACCGCCAGCACGCCCAGACACACCGACAGCCCCACGATCCCGGTCCAGTAGGCCAGTCGCGGCACAGGCGCGAGCGCCTCGAGGGTGCCGAAGGGCCCCGCCACCCCCGCGAGCACGCTCAGGATCGCCCAAATTCCCAGCGGCAGTCGCCAGCGGTGCAGTTCACGAAGCGCAGATTGCATGCCGCGTCACCCACGTAGCCGGTTTCCGTTTCGCGCAACCGGTCTGGCGCGCTTCGAAGCGACCGGTCCATGACGGCACCAACCCAACCCGAACGCGCACAGGGGATGACACGCCATGACACTCGATCCGCTTCTCAATAGCACGGCCGCGATCCAGCTTCACGCCTTCACCGCGCTCGGCGCGCTCGCGTTGACCGGGGCAATATTCGCAGTGCCCCGCGGCCGGCGGGCGCACCGCATCCTGGGCTGGACATGGGTGATCGCGATGGGTGTGATCGCCGTCAGCAGTTTCCGTATCCACACCATCGGACAGTTCGGGCCGTTCAGCCTGATTCACGGGCTGTCGGCGGTCACGCTGGCGGGGCTGGCCTACGGCGTTTACGCGGCCCGCCGCCGCCGCGTGCGCGATCACCGGCGAACAATGCTGCAACTGGTCTGGTTCGCGCTTATCGGCGCAGGCGCTTTCACGCTGCTGCCGGGACGGGTGATGCACGCCGTGCTGACCGGCGGCTGAGGGCGCGGACCCGCGACCGGCCCGCGCCGAAATGGTCTCAGGCCGTCAGCCCCTCGGGCTCTGACAGACCGTTGGCGCGGCAGCAGGCGGTCACGGTGTTGGCCAGCAGGCAGGCGATGGTCATCGGCCCCACGCCGCCGGGAACGGGGGTGATCGCCCCGGCAACCTGGGCCGCGCTGTCGAAATCAACGTCACCCACCAACCGCGTCTTGGGCGTGCCGTCCTCGTTCATGCCCTTTTCAGGTGCCTCGACCCGGTTGATCCCGACGTCGATCACCGTCGCGCCCGGCTTGATCCAGTCGCCCGGGACCATGCCCGGCCGGCCCACCGCGGCCACCACGATGTCCGCGCGGCGCACGACCTCGCCGATGTCGCGGGTGCGGCTGTGCGCGATCGTCACCGTGCAGCTGTCGCGCAGCAACAGCTGTGCCATCGGCTTGCCCACGATGTTGGAGCGGCCGACGACCACGGCCTCCTGTCCCGACAGGTTGCCGAGCCGGTCGCGCAGCATCATCAGGCAGCCCAGCGGCGTGCAGGGCACCATGGCCTTCTGGCCCGTGGCAAGCAGCCCGACGTTGGAGATGTGAAAGCCGTCGACGTCCTTGGCCGGGTCGATGGCGTTGATGACCAGATCGGCGTCGATGTGATCGGGCAAGGGCAGCTGCACGAGGATGCCGTGCACCGAAGGGTCGTTGTTCAGCCGCTCGATCAATGCCAGCAGATCAGCCTGTGGCGTATCGGCGTCAAGCCGGTGTTCGTAGGACTCCATCCCGACCTCGACGGTCTGCCTGCCCTTGTTGCGCACGTAGACCTGGCTGGCCGGGTCCTCGCCCACCAGCACCACGGCAAGCCCGGGCGTGATCCGGTGGTCTTCCTTCAGCCGCGCGACGTGATGCGCCACCTTTTCGCGGACGGTGGCCGCGAAGGCCTTGCCGTCGATGAGTTCCGCAGTCATCTCAATCCTTCCTCGCAGATCCCGCTTCGCGCCCCCGCCACGGTCAAACACGGCCATGGCGGGGGTGCAACCCGGCCGGGGCCGGTCAGAACAGCCCCTCGACCTCGCCGGTCTCGTTGAGGCGGATCGACTCGGCGGCCGGTTTGCTGGGCAGCCCGGGCATCGTCATGATCTCGCCGCAGATGACCACGACGAACCCCGCCCCGGCGCTCAGCCGGACCTCGCGGATGGGCAGGGTGTGCCCGGCGGGGGCGCCGCGCAGGTTCGGATCGGTGCTGAAGGAATACTGCGTCTTGGCCATGCAGACCGGCAGATCGCCAAAGCCCGCGTCTTCCCACGCCTTGAGCTGATCGCGCACCTTCTTGTCGGCGATCACCTCGTCGGCGCGGTAGATCGACTTGGCGATGCGGTCGATCTTCTCGAACAGCGGCAGGTCGTCGCGATAGAGCGGCGAGAACTGCGAGACCCCGCTGTCGGCGATCTCGGCCACGCGCCGGGCCAGCTCCTCGGTGCCCGCCGAGCCCTCGGCCCAGTGCTTGCACAGGATCGCCTCGGAGCCCTGGGTTTCGACGTAATCAAGCACCGCCTGGATCTCGGCGTCGGTGTCGCCGGCGAAATGGTTGATCGCCACGACCACGGGCACGCCGAAGGACTTGAGGTTGCCGATGTGCCGGCCAAGGTTGGCGCAGCCCTGTTCGACCGCCTCGACGTTCTCCTCGCCCAGGTCGCCCTTGGCCACGCCGCCGTTCATTTTCATCGCGCGCACGGTGGCCACCAGCACGACGGCATCGGGCGCCAGCCCCGCCTTGCGGCACTTGATGTTCATGAACTTCTCGGCGCCCAGGTCCGCGCCGAAGCCCGCTTCGGTCACCACGTAATCGGCCAGCTTGAGCGCCGTCTTGGTGGCCATGACCGAGTTGCAGCCGTGCGCGATGTTGGCGAACGGCCCGCCGTGCACGAAGGCGGGGTTGTTCTCCAGTGTCTGCACGAGGTTGGGCTGCATCGCGTCCTTCAGCAGCACGGTCATCGCGCCGTCGGCCTTGATGTCACGGCAGGTCACCGCCGTGCGGTCGCGGCGGTAGGCCACGATGATGTCGCCCAGCCGGCGCTGCAGGTCCTCCAGATCGGTCGCGAGGCACAGGATCGCCATGACCTCCGAGGCCACGGTGATGTCGAAGCCACCCTGCCTGGGGAAGCCGTTGGCGACCCCGCCCAGCGACACGACGATGTCGCGCAGCGCGCGGTCGTTCATGTCCATCACCCGGCGCCAGGCGACGCGGCGTTCGTCGATGTCCTGGTCGTTGCCCCAGTAGATGTGGTTGTCGATCATCGCCGCCAGCAGGTTGTTTGCGCTGGTGATCGCGTGGAAATCCCCGGTGAAGTGAAGGTTCATGTCCTCCATCGGCACCACCTGCGCATATCCGCCGCCCGCGGCGCCGCCCTTCATGCCGAAACAGGGGCCGAGGCTGGCCTCGCGGATGCAGATCGCGGCGTTCTTGCCGATACGGTTGAGCCCGTCACCCAACCCCACGGTGGTCGTGGTCTTGCCCTCGCCCGCCGGGGTCGGGTTGATCGCGGTCACGAGGATCAGCTTGCCATCCTCTCGTTCCCGGAGGCTGTCGATGAACTCCTGGTCGACCTTCGCCTTGTCGTGGCCGAAGGGCAGAAGGTGATCGGACGGGATGCCCAGCTTGTCTCCGACCCGCTGGATCGGCTGCTTCTTGGCGTCGCGCGCAATTTCGATGTCGGACTTGAAACTCATGGTCTATCCTCGTGCTGACCGGGAGACGGGTGATGTTGTCACGCCCTATAGCTGCTCGGTCACGCGCGGCAGATCGTGTTTCCGACATTTCCGGATTTGCTTGCGGCGGGATGCCGCAGCGCGGTTTCGGATCGGAAACGAGAGACCGCAGGGCGCCCGCGAAACGTGGCAGGGGCTAACGCGAGAGCGTGAAGAACAGCCGGCGGAACGGGAACAGAACGGAGCCATCGGCGCGCACCGGATAGGCCCGCGCCATCGCGGCCTCGTAGGCTTCGATCAGCTGCGCGCGCTCGTCGGGCGCCAGCGCCTCGAGGACGGGCCGCGCGAAGGTGCTTTCGGTGAAACGGCGCACGGGGTGGCCGTCGCCCTCGGCGCTCAGGCGCTGGTAATATTCCGTTTCCCACATCCGGAAAGCGCCCAGCGGTGACAGCAATTCCTCGTAGGTCACGGGCGGCAGGATCGCGGGCGTGCCCGCCCGGTCGACGCGGCCGGGGAAGTATTCCTCGGCCAGGCTCAGCCAGACGCGATGCGACGGTGCGTTGTTCTGGTTCGGCAGTTGCACCGCCAGTGTGCCGCCCTGGCCCAGCATCTCTGCCAGTCGCGGCATCAGGGTTGCATGGTCGCCTATCCAGTGCAGCGAGGCATTGGCAAAGACGAGCCCCGGCGCACGCAAGGGGTACCAATCGGAAATGTCGGCCTGCTGCAGCGTATCGTAGCCGGCGGCGTGCCGCGCCTTCTCGAGCATCGCGGGCGAGGAATCCACGCCGATCACCCGGTGGCCCGGCGCGCGGGCCGCCAATGCACCGCCCATCGCGCCGCTTCCGCAGCCCAGGTCGATCACGTCGCCCCCGCCCATGCGTTCCACGGCCGCAAGCAGATCGAGTGCGGGTCGCAAACGTAAATCCCGGAACCTTGCGTAGGCTCCGGGATTCCAATCGTCTCGCGGCGGGCGCTTCACGTCGGTTCGGGTTCCATTCCGCCATCGTCGCGCGGCGGCGACTTCGGCTTGGTTTTCGGGATCGCCGCGACCGACGGTTTTTCTTCGGCCGACTCGGCGGCATCGGCTCCCGAATCAGGGGGCTCGCCACGGATCACACGGTTGATCTCTTCGCCGGTGAGGGTCTCGTATTCGAGCAGGCCCTGCGCCAGGCGCTCCCATTCCTCCTTCTTGTCCATGAGGATGGCGTGGGCGCGCTGGTAGGCCTCGTCGATGAAGCGCTTGACCTCCTGTTCGATCAGCTCCTTGGTGTGCGCCGACACCGACAGGCCGCCAGCGGCGTTGCCCATGTAGCCTTCGTGCGCCTGTTCGTAGTCGACGTTGCCCACCTTGTCCGACATCCCCCAGCGCAGGACCATCGCGCGCGCCAGACCGCTGGCTTGCTGGATATCACCGGCCGGCCCGTTCGAGATGTGCTCGGGGCCGTAATGGATGATCTCGGCGGCCTTGCCGGCCATGGTCATGGCCAGCTTCTGTTCGCACTCGTCCTTGTGCCAGTTCAGACGGTCGATCTCCGGCAGGCTCACCACCATGCCCAGTGCGCCACCGCGCGGGATGATCGTGGCCTTGTAGACCGGGTCGCACTTTTCCAGCTCCATCCCGACGATGGCGTGCCCGGCCTCGTGGTAGGCCGTCTTTTCCTTCTGCTCGGGGGTGAGCACCATCGACCGGCGCTCGGAGCCCATCATGACCTTGTCCTTGGCGGCCTCGAAATCATCCATCGTCACGAAACGGCGGCCGACGCGCGCGGCACCCAGCGCCGCCTCGTTGACAAGGTTGGCAAGATCCGCCCCGGAAAAGCCGGGGGTGCCGCGCGCGACGATGCGCAGGTCCACGTCGGGGCCCAGCGGCGTCTTGCGGGCGTGCACGTTCAGGATCTTCTCGCGGCCCTTGATGTCGGGGTTGGGCACGTTGATCTCGCGGTCGAACCGGCCCGGGCGCAACAGCGCGGGGTCGAGCACGTCCTTGCGGTTGGTGGCGGCCACGATGATCACGCCCTCGTTGGCCTCGAAACCGTCCATCTCGACCAGCAGCTGGTTCAGCGTCTGCTCGCGCTCGTCGTTGCCGCCGCCGTAGCCGGCGCCGCGGGCGCGGCCCACGGCGTCGATCTCGTCGATGAACACGATGCACGGCGCGTTCTTCTTGGCCTGTTCGAACATGTCGCGCACGCGGCTGGCGCCGACGCCCACGAACATCTCGACGAAGTCGGACCCCGAGATGGTGAAGAACGGCACGCCCGCCTCGCCGGCAATGGCGCGCGCAAGAAGCGTCTTGCCGGTGCCCGGCGGGCCGACCAGAAGCGCCCCCTTGGGGATCTGTCCGCCCAGGCGGCTGAACTTCTGGGGGTTGCGCAGGAACTCGACGATCTCCTCGAGCTCCTCCTTGGCCTCGTCGATGCCGGCCACGTCGTCGAAGGTGACACGCCCCTGCTTTTCGGTGAGCATCTTGGCCTTGGACTTGCCGAAGCCCATTGCGCCGCCCTTGCCACCGCCCTGCATGCGGTTCATGAAGTAGATCCAGACACCGATCAGCAGCAGGAACGGTAGAAGCGAGATCAGGAAGGTCTGGAACCCTGACTGCTCCTGGCTTTCGGCATTGACCTCGATGCCCTGGTCGATGAGACGCTGGGTGATCTCGGCGTCTTCGGGCTTGATCGTGGTGTAGTTGTTGCCGTCGGCCCCACGGAAGCGCACGTTCTCGCCGTCCAGGGTCACCTGGCTGACGTTGCCTTCCTCGAGCTGCGTGATGAATTCCGAATAGCTGATACTCTGGCTTTGCAGCGTATTGCCCGACCCGCTGAACAGGTTGAACAGCGCCAGGATCAGCAGGAACAGCACGACCCAGAAGGCGATATTTCTAGCGTTGCCCAAGGAAACTCTCCTCAATTCTCCGGTGGTCCGCATCTATCACGCGGCCCACGGGTTCTAAATAGAGATCATACATCACTCTTCAATGCGATAATAGCTTGCTGAAAAGCGTGTCGGGGGGCCGCTCGAGCGCGGCTTCCCAGCCGTTCGGGCATCCCGCAAGCGGCGCCGCGACGAGTCGTCGCCCGCGCCAGACGGCCGGCGACGCCGTGAGCGAGGCTGCCGGCAGGCCCGTCTCGCGCCAGCCCGGGCACTCCTGCAGGCCCGTGGGCCCCAGCGCCCGGATCTCCACGCCGGTGCTGTCGGGGCCCGTCACCCGCCATCGCCCGTCCCAAAGTGCACCGGGCGCCGCGGAAGTTTCGGCGACCGCGGCATGTTCGCGCGCAATGCGCAACCGGTCGCGCTCCGGCGTGACGAGGGCACCCTGCAGCGTCATCCCCTGCCCGGTGCGCGCCGCATCCAGCAAACGACCCAAGGCCACGCCACGTGCACCGTGGCCCGGGCCGGCGACCCACCTCAGGCCCGCCTGAAGCAACCTGCGGGCAAGTTCGTCATGCAGACGGGCAAGGCCGTCACGTGCAACCAGCATGTCACCGGACTGGAAGGTCACGATATCGTGTGCAGCCTCGCGCAAACAGGCGTAGAGGGCATCCCGCGCGCCGGCCAGGTGATGTGCCACCGCCGACAGCCCGGTGGCCGAGATGCCCAGGGGCGCGAGCTGGTCCAGCACCTGCCGCGCCCGCACCCGCTCGAACGTCGGGTCGGCGTTCGACGGGTCCTCGGTCCAGGCGATGCCGCGGTCGGTCAGCACGCGGCGCAGCGCGGCGCGGGTAATGCGCAATGCGGGGCGGCGGAACGTCACCCCGTGCTCCACCCGGTCGCCCATCGCCGACAGGCCGTCAAGGCCCGCCTCGCGCGCCAGCCGCATCAGCAACGTCTCGGCCTGGTCGTCGGCGGTATGGGCCAGGGCAACATCTGCCAGCCCGCGGCCCCGTGCCCAATCGGCCATCAACCGGTAACGGGCCTCGCGCGCGGCTTCCTGCAGGTTGCCGGTGCCGTCCCAGCCTTCGACCCACGGAAGGGTGTCGTGCGGGATGCCGAGCCGTGCGCAGGTTTCCGCCACCGCCGCCGCCTCCCCGGCGGATTCGGGCCGTAGCCGGTGATCGACCGTCACCGCCCGAAGGGCCGGGCCGCCGTCGGCCGCCCAGTCTGCCAGCAACACGAGCAACGCCACCGAATCGCCGCCGCCCGATACGGCGATCCCCAGCGCGACGGGCGGATCGGGCTGGAAATGCGCCGCGATTTCCGCACGCAACGCGACGGCCGTGTCGTTCACTGGCATCCCAGGTCGCGCATCTCCTGTCGCGCCTTGGGCACGGTCTCGGTCAGGGGAAACCGGTTGCCGATCTCCGCAAGGGTGATGCAGGCCTGTTCTGTCTGGCCCAGGCGCCCCAGCGACCGGCCCAGCCGGAACAGCGCCTCGGGCGCCTGTGGGCCGCTCTGATCGGCGCTGAACAGGTCAAGATAGACCCGCGCCGCCTTCTTCGTTTCACCCATCGCCTCCAGCGCGGCGCCTTCGCCCAGCGCGGCGCGCGCCGTCAGGGGGCCGGCGGGATAGGTGTCGCGGAACTCGCGGAACAGCCGCGCCGCCCTGGCGGTGTCGCCGGCCTCAAGCGCCTCCTGCGCCCGGCGGAAATCGGCCTCTTCGCTCACCGCCATCTGGGGGCTTTCGGCCTCCCCGGTGGTCTCGGCCGGGGCAGTCGCGGATCCTGCCTCGGGCAGGTCGCCACCGCCCAGCGTCGTACCCTGTTCGAGTTCGGCGATGTCGCAGTCGGCCTCCAGTTCGCACAGCCGGAACTCGAGGTCGCCGAGGCGGTTCGTGCCGTCGCGGACGATCCGGTTGATGCGGTGTTCCAGTTCCTCGGTCTTGGCGGTCAGGCGCTGCAATGCACCCTCTATCGCATTCACCCATTCGAGCATCGTGCCCTCGCCCGACGGCTGCGCCACACCCTGCGTCGTGGAAAGTTCACGCTTGAGCTTCCGGATCTCGACGTGCAGCACGGAAAGTTCCTGGCGGATGTCGGCCAGCGTCTGCTGCCTGTCCTGCGCCGCCACCGGGGCGCAAACGGCGACCGCGGCGGCCAGAACGACGCAGGTAACGAGGCGGCGCATCTTGCTCCCCCCGCCGGTCAGCCGGTGGGCGTGACGGAAATCACCGTCACCGCGCGGCGGTTCTTGGCATAGCAGCTTTCGTCGCTGCACACTTCGATCGGGCGCTCCTTGCCGTAACTGACGGTTTTGAGCCGGCTGCCGGCAACGCCGCGGCTGACCAGATATTCGCGCACCGCGTTGGCGCGCCGCGCGCCCAGCGCGAGGTTGTATTCGCGGGTGCCCTGTTCGTCGGCGTGCCCCTCGATCACCGCGCGGTAGTCGGAATTGCTCATCAGCCACTCGGCCTGCGCGTCAAGCGTGTCGCGCGCCTGCGCCGACAGCGTGGACTGGTCGACCGCGAAAAGCACACGGTCTCCGACGGCCTGCTGGAAATAGGCGGGCGAGGCCGGGTCGGACGCGGCCGTGTTGAGGTTCACCGCATCGGCTTCGCCGAAACGCGCCGCGCCGCCGCAGCCGGCCAGCGCCAGTGCCGCGCAGAAAAGAATGGTCTTGCTCGCATAGGTCATGGGTCTGCCCCGTTTATCTGCCGCGCAGTGCGGCCTGCTCTGGATCGTGGCCCCGTGTCTACCACAGCCGGCGGGTCAAGGAAACGCGTCGCGAGACGCGGGTCAGTCATTCAGCGGCGACCAGGCGGGATCGCTCGCGCCCGTCTCGGTGGGCACCTGCTTGAGGTTGCGCCCCGTGATGTCCACCGAGTAAAGGCTCGCCTGCCCGCTGGCGCCCTGGGTTTCGCGGGTGAACATGATGACCCGGCCGTTGGGCGACCATGTCGGCCCCTCGTCGAGGAAGCTCGCGGTCAGCAGGCGTTCCTCGCTTCCGTCGGTGCGCATGACGCCGATGTGGAACCGCCCCTTGGACTGCTTGGTGAACGCCACCAGATCGCCGCGCGGGGACCACACGGGCGTGCCGTAGCGGCCCTGCCCGAAGCTGATCCGCGTCGCCTCGCCGCCCCGAGTGGGCATGATGTAGAGTTGCTGGCTGCCCGAGCGATCGGATTCGAAGACGATGCGTTCCCCGTCGGGGCTGAAGCTTGGCGCGGTCTCGATCGATGGCGCGCGTGTCAGCCGGCGGCGATCACCGGTGCCGATCTCCATGACGTAGATGTCCGTGTTGCCGCCGCGCGTCAGCGAATAGACGACGTGCCGCCCGTCGGGCGCGAAGCGGGGCGCGAAGCTCATCGAACCTTCCTGGCTTTCCAGCGCGCGGCGGTTCATCGTGGCCAGGTCCAGCAGGTAGATACGCGGGAATCCCGTCTTGTAACTGGTATAGAGGATCCGGTCCCCGTCCGGAGAAAACCGCGGCGCCAGGACGATCGAAGACGAATCGCTGAGGTATTCCACGTTGGCCCCGTCGTAATCCATGATCGCCAGACGCTTGGCGCGCGCGTTCTTGGGGCCGGATTCCGCGACGAAGGCAACGCGGCTGTCGAAATAGGCGCCCTCGCCGGTAAGCCGGGTATAGATCTCGTCGGCGACCTTGTGAGCGATGCGCCGCCAGCCCGATTGCGTGCCAGAAAGCTGCAGACCGTCGCCCATTTCCTGCCCGGCGAAAACGTCGAACAGGCGAAAGCGCGCCACCAGCTTGCCCGTGTCATCCACGCTGACCGCGCCGGTCACTAGGGCCTGCGCGTTGATCGCCTTCCAGTCGGCGAACTGGACCGGGCTGGAAAAGCTCGTGATCCGGGCGATGTGCGCCTTCTGCGGGATTTCCCGGAACAACCCGGTGCCCGACAGGTCGGCGGCGATCACGCGGGCCACGTCGCGGCCCATCTGCGCGCCGGTGGCACTGTCGGAGACGAAGTCGGGCACGGCGATGGGCAACGGCTCGATCACGCCCTCGGTGATCTCGATCCGGAGCGGGCCGTCGTCCTGAGCGGCGACCGGCGCCGCCCACAGGCACATTGCGGCAAGGAGGGTCAGGATGCGTGTCATCATTTGCTCCTCATTTTCTCCGGATTGAATGTCATTTCAATGTCTCGCCATCTGGCGTATTTCTCGGCCGGCAGATCGTAGCCGCGCGCGCCGCAGCGTATGATCGCGCGGCGGGCCGCTCCGAAGGCCTGGCGCACCGCGTCGCCGGTGCCGCCACGCGCCTCGATCAGGCGGATCGAGCCCCGGATCGGGCGCGCGTCCTCGGACATGGTCACGCCGACCACGACGGTTGTCCGCAGCGCGTCCGATCCCAGAGAGCCCACGTTCCAGCATTGCCGGACGGCCACCCGAAGCGCATCCTTTTCGCCGCGCGTCATCGGCGGGCCGGACGGTGCCGGCGCCTCCGCTTCGGGCGCGTCGTCCAACGCCTCGGCCAGCGCCTGTTCCACCGCCGCGTCGGTAGCGTCTTCGGCACGGTCGGTCTCCACGGTGTCGCGGGCGGGCCGTCCGGGCCGCTGGCGCGGGCGCAGCGACCGGGACGGGGCGGCACGCGCGGGGTTCTCGGCCTCGGTGACGATCTCGGTCGCCGCCGCCTCGGGGGCGGTGGCCGCCTGCTCCTCGCGCGCGGTCTCGGCATCGGGATCGGGTTGCGTCTCCTCGCGGCGCACCGGGTCCTGCCGGACGTCGCGCTCGGGCCGGGCGACCGGCTCGGGCGCGACACGCGGCGCGGGGCGCGGTTTGGGCCGGTCGGAGGTTTCCGGGACCATCACGGCAACGTCTTCCGACGGCGACGCGAGCGCGGGCGCCTCATCGGCGACATCGGCCGACGCGGGCGGCGTGGGCTCGGCCACCTCGGGCGGCGTGTCCGGGGCCGGATCGCCGGCCCGCGTGGGTTGCTCCTGCTCGGGTGGCGTGTCGGCGGCCGGCGCCAGATCGGGTGCGCTGTCCTGCTCCGGCGCCTGCGGCGACTGCACCCGCGACTGCGCCCGCGCGGGATCCTGCCGCGCGGTCAGCGCGGCGTATTCCTCCGGCGACACGGCCGTGACCTCCGTTACTTCGAAAGGCACCGGCTCGGATTCGAAGGTGCCGCCCACGAGCGACCAGACGATGACCGCCCCGTGCGCCACCCCGGATATGACCTGACCGGTGTTCATGCCGCGCCCGTCAGTTCCGGGTTTCGTCGAGATCCGGGCCGCCGGTATCGGTCACAAGGCCGATGTCGGTGAAACCGCCGCGGTTGAGCGCACCCATCACCTGCACCACCAGCGCATAGGGCACCTCGCCGTCGGCGCGCAAGTAGACGCGCGTGCCCGCGCGCTCGGCGGCGATGGCGCGCAGCTTGCCGACCAGATCGGCGCGCGGCACCTGCGTCTCCTGGATCATGACCAGCCCGTCGCCGGTGATGGTCAGGGTCAGCGGCTCCTCCTGTTCGCCCGGCAGGGCATTCGCCGCGGTCTTGGGCAACTCCACGGGCACGCCCACCGTCATCAGCGGTGCGGCGACCATGAATATGATGAGCAGCACAAGCATGACGTCCACGAAGGGGGTCACGTTGATCTCGGCCATCGGGCGCGTGCGCCCGCCGCGCCGGCGCCGCCGCGTCCCTCCGCCCGTTTTCTGCACCACGCCACCGGCCATCGCGTCAACTGTCGAGCTGGCGGCTGAGCAGGGTTCCGAACTCGTCCGCGAAGGCCTCGTAGCCCGCCACGATGCGGTCGGAATCCGCGCTGAGCTTGTTGTAGAAGATCACCGCCGGGATCGCCGCCAGAAGCCCCAGCCCGGTCGCCAGCAGCGCCTCCGCGATGCCGGGCGCGACCACGGCCAGGTTCGTGTTCTGCTGTTCGGCGATACCGATGAACGAATGCATGATGCCCCACACCGTTCCGAACAGGCCGACGAAGGGCGCGGTCGAACCCACCGTGGCCAGCACGGACAGGCCGCTTTGCAGATCCTCGGACTCCTTGGCGATGGCCACGTCCATGGACCGGTCAATCCGCTGCGCGGCCCCTGGGATGAGCGCGCCGTCGGCGCGATGACTGCGCCGCCATTCCGTCATGCCCGCCGCGAATATGCGCTCGGACCGGCCGTCCGGATCGGGGCCGGTTTCCTCGAACAGCCCGTCCAGCGGCTCTCCCGACCAGAACCGACGGTCGAAGCTGTCGGCCTCTGACCGGGCGCGCCGATAGCTGATGAGTTTCTGTATGATGATGGACCAGGCCCAGAACGAGGCCAGGACCAGAAGGATGATCACGAGTTTCACGACAATCGTGGCGCGCGCGAACAACGCCCACAAGGAAAAATCGATCTCCTGCGCGAGTGCCAGGGTTTCTGCTTCCATATGCCTGCTCTTTGTCCGGTCGGCCTTGTTTGCCCGGCCGTATTGCGCCGCAAACTACCCGATGTCCAAGGCGAAAGCCAACACGAAGGCGTCAGCGACGCCGATTTCAACCGCCTCGGGCCAGCAGCCGGCGGATATTCGCCGGCAGGCGCACCGGCCGACCCGACGCAGCCAGGCAGACGACGGTCACTTCCGCCGCGAACAGCCGGTCCGTCCCGCGCGACACCGTCTGACCCAGGTCGAGCCGCGCACCGCTCAGGCTGCGCAGAAAGGTTTCGACCTGAAGAACCTCGTCGAAATGCGCCGGCGCGAGGTAATCCGCCACGATGCGCCGGACCGCGAAGACAAGACCGTCGCCGTCACGCATCGCCCGCTGGTCCACGCCCAGCCCGCGCACCCAGTCGCTGCGCGCCCGTTCAATGAATTTCAGGTAGTTGGCGTGATAGACGATACCGCCCATGTCGGTATCCTCGTAATGCACGCGCAATTCGAAACGGTGGGTCATGGGCGGCCTCGCACTGCACGTTCGACGCTAGGGCGCGGGCGTCGAGGGTGCAACCGGCGCGCGTCAGCCAAGCGGATACTCCGACAACGCCTCGTAGTCCGGCCCCTGCGGCCCGAGGCGCGAGCGGAAGAGCGTGACGCGATCGGCATCGAACGGGTCGAGCGCGAAGTCTCCGTGCGCCTCAAGGAAGGCGCCCAGCTTGTCCAGTTCGTGGCGCGGCATCGGCTTGGGAAACCGCGCCAGCGTCACGTGCGGGCGGAAGCGTTCGCGCGGCAGCGCGACTTCGGCGGCGCGCACCGCCGTGCGCACCTTTTCGCGCAGCGCGTCCAGCGCCCCGGTCTTCTCCACCCCGGCAAAGACCACCCGGGGGTTCCTGCCACCGAACACGTCAAGCCCGCGGATCCGGATCTCGGCGCCCGAGAGCGCGATCTCGCACAGCCGTTCGTGGACCAGTTCCGCGGTGGCCAGTGACTGGTCGTCGAGAAACGCAAGCGTCACGTGAAGGTTCTCGGGGTCGACGTGGCGGCCCACGCGCAGGTCGCCCTGCAGGCGCCCCAGCGCGGCCCGGACGGCATCCGGCAGCGGAATGGCCAGGAACAGGCGCATCAGGCGGCCGCGCCCGCCTGCCGGGCGAACACGCTGGTCTGGAAGGCCTGTTCCCGGCCCGCCGGCGTGAGATGGGTGTGGCGGCGCGATTCGACGCGGCGGAACAGGCCGGGCGCGTGGCGGTCGATCTCGGCCGCCAGCGCCTCCGGGGCATAGCGGCAAACCGGCAGGCCCGAGCATCGCTCGGGCCCGTCGTCCGCGAAGGTCGCGATCACCGCGCGCCCGCCGGGCCCCAGCGCCCCCGCCATCGCGCGGACATAGGCGGCGCGCTCGCCCGCGTCGGTCAGGAAGTGGAACACCGCCCGGTCGTGCCAGAGCCCGTAGCGGCGCGCGGGCTGCCACCGCGTGACATCCGCCACGACCCAGTCGACCCGCGCCGCGCGCTCCGGACCCAGCCGCGCCTGCGCGCGCTCGAGCGCCGCGGCGGAGATGTCGAGCGCGGTGACGGGCCCGAACCCGCGCGCCAGCAGCGCGTCGATCAGCCGGGCGGTGCCCGCGCCCACGTCGATGGCCGGGGTGGCCGCAGGGGCGTGCCGGTCGATCAGCTCCAGCGACTCGGCCGGGTGGGCCTCGAACCAGCTGAGGTCGTCCTCGGCGCGGTCGGCATAGACCGCGTCCCAGTGGTCGCGGCGGGCCGTCATTGCCGTGTTCCGGCGGTCATCCGCGCGGCCAGTCGCAGCGCGTGGGCCGGGTCCTGCGCGGCCGCCGGCAGGACCGGGTCGTAGGCCGCGCGGATCAGCGCGCCGATCTCGGGGCGCAGGATGGTCCGGCCATCGCCCAGCTGCCCCAGCGGTGATCTGTCGCCGAACGCGGTGTCCGACCACAGAAGGATCGTCTGCGCGGCCTGCGCCAGCGCCAGCGTCTCGGCGGGCACCGCGCCCAGGTGGTCATCCATCCGCAGGAAGACGAAGGCCGCGCGGATCGCGCCCTGCGCGTCGAAGCGGAACACGCGGTACTGGTTGGCATCCGCCGCCTTGAGCCGCCCGACCAGCGGGGCCAGCCCGTCGATCAGCCGGTCGAGGTTGGGCACCTCCGGCAACTCGTCCCAGTCGCGGCAGAAGAAGATCATCAGGTTGGCGCCAAGTTCCGGGTCGGTCTCGGCCATCTTGTGATCGGCAAGGGTGACCACCGCCTCGATCGCGCCCTTGACGGTCTCCAGCGTGGCGGTGTCAACGCCGAAGACGACCGGCACGATGGGGCGCCCCCAGCGCGCGAAGGCGAACTGCCCGTCGGCGCGGGTGAACAGCGCCTCGACCTGTTGGGGGCTGAGCGTCTCGGTCATGGGCGGCCTTCCGGTGTGCGTGACGGATCGGTAGGCGATCGGGTGCGGCACGTCAAACCCGCCGGCCGGTACGCACCGGGCCGTCGCGTGAGTATTTGGGGCAAGATGAAGGGCGCGCGTGGGGGGGGGCGCCGGCTCACTCCTCCGTCGCCCGGGTCTGGACCAGCCCCGAGAACCCGGCGACCGCGAGCAGGACGAGGAACCAGCCCGCGGCGATGTGGCCCCACAGGTAATAGCGGGCCCATGCGGCGGCGCCCGCGTCGGGCACCCAGTAATCCTGCACCTCCAGCTCCACCACTGGCACCAGCGTGTCGAGCGAATAGAGCGCGGCGTTGAACTTCGGATACCCCGCCGCCTCGGGCTGGGCGAGATAGCAGGCCAGCGTCGAGGGGTGATCGCCCCGCCGCGCGCCCCCGTCCGCGCACTGCGCCCATTCCGGCTTGCTGAGGATGAAGGCGTTGTTGGGCTTGAAGCCGCCATCGCCATACGCCGCGCCGAACAGCACCGCGCCAAGCAGCCAGAAGGCCGCGAGCCACCCCAGCGCGCGCAGGGGTTTGTGGCCATAGGCGATGAGGGCGCGCAGCAGCCCGTCGCGCAGGCGCAGAGGGGCCAGCTTGCTCCACGCCTCGGTCACCGCCGATTGCGCGGCGAGGGTTGCGTCGGCCCCGCGCGTCCCCAGTTGCCCCTGCTTCTCCACGACCCGCGCGCGGATGGCGCCCGTGTCCGCGCGAAGCTGTTCGATCTCGTGATTGCGAAGAACTGATGCAGCCATGACCTCATCACGGATAGCCTTGCGGCGCGGGTCACCGGGGTGCTCGAACGCCTCGTCGGCAGCTTTCAGGTCGTTCGCGCATGCCTGTCGGGCGTGATCCGTCTCGGAACTCTCCAACCGCTTGCGCAGCCGCGCGCCGGTCAGGCGGGCCGCGGCGATCTCGCGCTGCACCCGGCGCTGCCGCTCTTCCTTGGCGATCAGCACCTCGCGCGCGTCCTCCGGGTGGCCCATCTCGCGCAGCACCTGTGCGCAGTGTTCCCAGGGCTGCGGCCAGAACTCTTGGCCGAATTTCGCCGGGTCCTGGAGATCCAGCCAGCGGATGCGGTCGCCGGCGTTGATGCCGTGGCCGGTGAAGGCGCCGTAGCGACAACGGTCGAGCACCAGGTCGCCCGGCCCCGGCCAGCAGGCGGGATCGTCGTTGATATGCCCGATCTCCGCCGCCGTCAGGTCGAGCGCGCCCTTGGCATCGGCGCGATTGCCGTTGTCGTCCGGTCGCCAGAAGAACGCCCCCGTGACCCGCGCGCCAGCGGCGTTGAGCGCCCTGCCGCCCGCGTTCTCGAACCGCCCGCCTTCGCAGGCCAGATCGCCACTGATGCGCCCGCCGGGAAGCCGCACCTCGCCCGTGGCCTCCACCCCGCGCAGGAACACGTTGCCCCGCGCCTCCAGCCGGTCGGCGTTGAGCGCCCAGCCGCCCGCATTCTCGAACCGCCCGCCATCGCAGTCGAGATTGCCGCCGATCCGAGCGCCAAGCAGCCGCACCTCGCCCGTGGCCTGCACCCCGCGCAGGAACACGTTGCCCCGCGCCTCCAGCCGGTCGGCGCGCAGGCCGGGGAGGTGCGACCCCTGAAGGTTCAGGGTTTCCAGCTTGGTGCCGCGCAGCACGGGCGGGTCGCGGAACCGGCAGCCCAACAGGCCAAGGTCATGGTCGAGCTTGCATCCCTGGAGGTCGAGGCCCGGCGTTGTCCCGGCCATGATCGGATCTGCCTGCCCGTCGCTGACGACCAGTGCACCGGCGATCCACAGCCCCTTTTCGTGCAGACGCACATCGCCGTCCCCCGGCGCGCCGAGGGCGAGCCAGCGGATCAGCCCGGCACGCACGCGGCGGTCGTCGCCCGCCTCCGGCCCGGGCAGCCCCCCGTCACCCAGCACCGTCACGTGGCCCGTCTCCAGCCCGGCGATGACGGCCTGCTCGGCCGCCGTCAGCGGGCGGAAATCCGCCAGCCGCCTAGCCATCGCCGTCCTCGAACAGGTCGGTCTGCCCCGGCGGGCGGGGCGGCGCGAGCCCGAGGTGCTGCCAGCCGCGCGGGGCCAGCATCCGCCCCCGCGGCGTGCGCTGGATCAGCCCCTGCTGTAGCAGGTAGGGCTCGATCACCTCCTCCAGCGCGTCGCGCGATTCCGACAGCGCGGCGGCCATCGTCTCGATCCCCACCGGGCCGCCCTGGTAGGTTTCCGCGATCAGCGTCAGCACGCGCCGGTCGGCCCCGTCGAGGCCCAGCGCGTCGACACCCAGCCGCGTCAGCGCGCCGTCGGCCAGTTCGCGGGTGATGCGCCCGTCGCCCTCGACCAGCGCGAAATCGGCCACCCGGCGCAGCAGCCGGCCGGCGATGCGCGGGGTGCCGCGCGCACGGCGGGCGATCTCGCGCGCGCCGTCGGGCTCGGCCGGGGTCTTGAGGCGGTGCGCGTTGCGCGTGACGATCTCGTCGAGCTCGGCCTCGGTGTAGAACTGCAGGCGGGTGGGGATGCCGAAGCGGTCGCGCAGCGGCGTGGTCAACAGCCCCAGCCGGGTGGTCGCGCCGACCAGCGTGAAGGGCTGCAGCTCGATCCGCACGGTGCGCGCCGCCGGCCCCTCGCCGATCACCAGGTCGAGCTCGAAATCCTCCATCGCGGGATAAAGCACCTCCTCGACCGCCGGGTTCAGGCGGTGGATCTCGTCGATGAAGAGGACGTCGCGCGCCTCGAGGTTCGTGAGGATCGCCGCGAGGTCGCCCGCCTTGGCCAGCACCGGGCCGGAGGTCGTGCGGAACCCCACGCCCAGCTCGCGCGCCATGATCTGCGCCAGCGTCGTCTTGCCCAGCCCGGGGGGGCCGTGGAACAGCGTGTGGTCCATCGCCTCGCCCCTGCGGCGGGCGGATTCGAGGAAGACGCGCAGGTTGGCCCGCGCCTCGGCCTGGCCGATGAACTCGTCCAGCGCCTGCGGGCGAAGGCCCCGCTCGGCATCCTCGGGCAGCGGGTCGGGGCGCAGGGTGGGGTCTGGCGTGTCCATCGCTTATCCCTTCGGCGCCAGCGCCTTGAGCGCGGCGCGGATCAGCTCCTCGGTGCCGGCGTCGGGGGTGTCGCGGGCGGCTTCGGCCACGGCCGCCGCGGCCTCGCCGGGCGCGTAACCGAGGTTGGCCAGCGCCGACAGCGCCTCGGCCTGCGCGCCGCCGCCGGCCGGGGGCGGCGCGGG
>NZ_PHNT01000050.1 GCF_002834145.1 Roseovarius salinarum
GCTCGGATTGATCGATGGCTGGTTCGAGGATTACAACGAGAACCATCCGCACTCAGGGCTGAAATGGCGCTCGCCCCGCGAGTTCATCGCAGCTCAAACCGCAACCGCCTGAGTGTCCGGCGAAACGGGGGCAAGATCAGCTCGGCTCTGGCAGGTTGTCGGCCATGACCAGGTCAAACCCCAAATAATCGGATGTCTTGTCCGGCGTGATCTCGGTCCTCATTGGCAAGCCTGCTGCATTGACGCGGAGGTGGATCTTGGTCGTGAAGCCACCTCGAGAACGGCCGAAACCCTGTTGCGGAGTCCCCCTTTTGCGCCCGCTGCCTGATGATGAGCGCGGATCACGGTGCTGTCGATCATTTGAAGGGCATCCGGCGCTGCCCCGCTCTGGTTCAGGGCGTCCATGATGTCCTCCCAGAGACCCGCCAGCGTCCAGCGTCGGAACTGCCGGTAGACGCTCGACCATTTGCCGAACTCTTCGGGCAGGTCCCGCCATGGGCCACCAGTGCGAGCGATCCAGAAAATCCCATCAAGAACAACGCGATGGTTGGTCGGTTTGCGCCCGTTCGGCGCACGGACCGCCAGGATAAACCGTTCAAAGAACGCCCATTCCTCGTCCGACATCAAGTCTCGTGCCAAGCTGGTCTCCATAGCAGATACCAGCTTGAATCATGCCCGCAGCGCCATGTGAATCCTTTTTGTCAAAACGGCCTAGGGAGCGTCTGAACCGCCCCGGGTTTCCGAGAGGGTAAAACTCTCAGAGGATGACCGTTATGGAATCGAAGAAGAAGCACACCCCGACATACACGGCCGAGTTCCGCGAGCGC
>NZ_PHNT01000051.1 GCF_002834145.1 Roseovarius salinarum
GCGCTCGCGGAACTCGGCCGTGTATGTCGGGGTGTGCTTCTTCTTCGATTCCATAACGGTCATCCTCTGAGAGTTTTACCCTCTCGGAAACCCGGGGCGGTTCACCGTGCCGGGCGGGCCGATCACCAGCAGGGCACCGTCCGTGGGAGCCTTGCCGTAGACTGCTACCTGATCTTTGTCGAGGTCACTGAAGTTGGGGAACTTCATTCCAAGGCCCCATGAAGAATACCTGAAAAATATCCGCTTGGCTCGACGGCTCCACGTCCGTTCGTGGCTCCTAGGCCGGAAACGAGAACCCTATTGAGAAGAACGTTTGAAAAGGTGCAGCTCGTTTCTGCAACGAGTGAGCAAGCGTGGCACGCGGCTCGGTTCATGTTCCCAACACCCTGGCTCTCTAGCTCGCGGCACACCGGATCGCCAGAGCACCACTCGCTTCTCTTGACCGCTCGGTAAATTACATCGGCAATGCGCGCCGGCCCGCCCATTTCAACGAGGCCTCCCATGGAACCCTCCGAGTCCGAATCCGCGGTGTAAATTAGGACACCGCAGTGGAGATTGCTCTCAGGCCCACAGTAGATGCGTTCTGATCTTGCCCCCGTTTCGCCGGACACTCAGGCGGTTGCGGTTTGAGCTGCGATGAACTCGCGGGGCGAGCGCCATTTCAGCCCTGAGTGCGGATGGTTCTCGTT
>NZ_PHNT01000052.1 GCF_002834145.1 Roseovarius salinarum
AACGAGAACCATCCGCACTCAGGGCTGAAATGGCGCTCGCCCCGCGAGTTCATCGCAGCTCAAACCGCAACCGCCTGAGTGTCCGGCGAAACGGGGGCAAGATCAGTCGTCGAGATAATCGGCCAGATCGCTGGCGATGTAAGACGAGCCGTTGTCGCTGAGCAGCCTGGGCTTGGCGATAACCGTTGCGCTGTCGCACCCTGACGCTTCCAGCGCCAGGTCGAGCGTCGCGGTCACGTCCTCGGCCTTCATCGTCGTGCAGAGCTTCCAGGCGATGATGTAGCGGCTGTAATCGTCGAGGATGGTCGACAGGTAGAACCAGCCCCAGCCGAGGACCTTGAGGTAGGTGAAGTCGGTCTGCCACAGTTCGTTGGGCCGCGTGGTCTGGTCTCGGAACTCATTGGCCGCCTTCATCACGATATGCGCCGGGGCCGTGACCAGGTCCTCGGCTTTCAGGATCCGGTAGACCGATGATTCAGAGACAAAATACTGTTTGAACCGCCCCGGGTTTCCGAGAGGGTAAAACTCTCAGAGGATGACCGTTATGGAATCGAAGAAGAAGCACACCCCGACATACACGGCCGAGTTCCGCGAGCG
>NZ_PHNT01000053.1 GCF_002834145.1 Roseovarius salinarum
GCCGCCGCAAGAAGTGGAGGAGGCGTTCTACGCACAGATGAACACCCTTGAAAAAGCCGCGTAGGTTTTGAACAAAGAAGCCTCTCGGAAACCCGGGGCGGTTCACAGGAGGTCGAAAGGTCCGTCGGCCCGACCTTGCGCCCCAGGACCTGCCGAAGGCCGGAATAATCACCCGCCGCGTAGTCCTCGAAATGGATGACGCAGAATTCGTACTTGAAACGCAACTCGACAAGGCGCTTCAAGATCGCGCGATAGATATCCCAATTGAGCGAAGAAATCCCCAGTTCGTCGGCTTTCTTGTGCAGAGTTGCAATACGGAAATCGAGCCAGGATCGCGCTCCTTCGCCTCGATCAGCTTCACGAAGTCCGCCAGGGCCTGTTCTAGTCGCTCAAACGCTCCAACCACTCAGGAGGCAAACGCCCCATTTGCTTTTCCACAACACCGTAAACATCTGCAAAAACACTGTAACCGCTCGGTTTGAACCGCCTTGCAGCCTCAGGCGGCGGCGTTTTCGCGGGTGGCCTCCGTGGTCGGCGTCCAGTTCCACGGCAGGAGCTCGTCGAGGCGGTT
>NZ_PHNT01000054.1 GCF_002834145.1 Roseovarius salinarum
GCGCTCGCGGAACTCGGCCGTGTATGTCGGGGTGTGCTTCTTCTTCGATTCCATAACGGTCATCCTCTGAGAGTTTTACCCTCTCGGAAACCCGGGGCGGTTCAGCCGAGCTGGCGAGCCGGTTCGGAGTGCATCCGACGATGATCCATCAATGGAAGCGAGCCCTGCTCAAAGGCGCGTCCGGCGTGTTCGAGCGCGGAGGCCGCAAGATACCGGAGATCGACGAGGGGCAGGTGAAGGAGCTCCACGCCAAGATCGCGGGGTGAGGCCGCGAACGCCATGCTTTCGAGAGAGCGGCCGAACGCGGTGGCCAACTCTTCTTGGAACGAAAGCTAAAACCTGGGGCGGGACGTGAGGCGCGGCATGGTGGAGCCCGATCATCCGCAGCTTGAACCGCCCCGGGTTTCCGAGAGGCTTCTTTGTTCAAAACCTACGCGGCTTTTTCAAGGGTGTTCATCTGTGCGTAGAACGCCTCCTCCACTTCTTGCGGCGGC
>NZ_PHNT01000055.1 GCF_002834145.1 Roseovarius salinarum
TGCGCGGCCGCGACCTGCGCACGCGGCTGGCGCGCGCGCGGCGCAGCCTGCCGCGCGGCCTGCGCCCGGCGGCGGCGACCGTCGCCGACGCGGCCGTCAAGCTGGACAACCCGCGCCTTGCACGCGCGGTGGATTACGCGGCGGTGCAGGATTCGCTTGCCGCACTGCGCGGCCACCTCAAGGCGATCGACCCGGCGCAGCGGCGACGCGATGCCCTGCTGCACCTTGCGGGCACCATTGTCGTCAACCTGCTCGTGCTGGGCCTGCTGGTCTGGGCGATTCTCGCCTGGCGCGGGTTCGTCTGAGCCGCGCGGATTGTTGTCCGCGCGGCGCTTGGTTTTTCGGGATCTTTCTCAGAGGCCGGGGTAGAGGGGGAAGCGGGCGCAGAGCTCGGCGACCTCGGCGCGCACCGCGTCCTCGACCGCGGGGTTGGGGTCGCCGCCGGTCTCGGCCAGCCCGTCGACGACGCGGG
>NZ_PHNT01000056.1 GCF_002834145.1 Roseovarius salinarum
CCGCCATCCGTGATGATCTCAACTTCGGACATGAGCACATGCTTAGGGATATCCCTAAGCCTCCTGGTTCAGGCCCACGTGTCCGGTCGAAAATGGGGCCAGTTCACGAGCGTTCTGTTGACCGACAGAGGCTATGATGCTGACAGCATTCGGAAAAAGATGGAGACGCGGGACGTGCTCACCCAAATTCCTATGCGCAAATCGCGCAAGATGCGCGTCGGCGTGGATCATTCGCTGTATTCGTTGCGAAACTTGGTTGAGCGCTGCTTCAACAAGTTGAAGAACGCTCGCCGGGTCGCAACCCGTTACGACAAACCCGCCGAGAGCTTCCTTGGCTTCATAGACATCACGTTCATCTGAACCGCCCCGGGTTTCCGAGAGGCTTCTTTGTTCAAAACCTACGCGGCTTTTTCAAGGGTGTTCATCTGTGCGTAGAACGCCTCCTCCACTTCTTGCGGCGG
>NZ_PHNT01000057.1 GCF_002834145.1 Roseovarius salinarum
ACCCGGCAAGCAAGGTCGGTTTTTTTGACCCTGACCTGTGCAGCGCTTCCCGGAGGATCTCGGCCTCCATGGTCTTGCGACCGAGCTGTCGCTCCAGCTCCCGGATCCGCTCCTCCAGCTGGCGCACCTTCTTGTTGCTGGTCACATCGTCATCGCCGGTCACCGCGACAGACCCTCCCTCCAGCATCAGCTTGCGCCAACGATACAAGAGATTGGGCGCCACGCCATTCCGCCGAGCGACGGCCGAGATGCTCTCGGTGCCGTCCAGCGTCTCCTCGACGATCCGCAGCTTCTCGGCAGAACTCCAGCGGCGCCGGCGGCCGCCATCCGTGATGATCTCAACTTCGGACATGAGCACATGCTTAGGGATATCCCTAAGCCTCCTGGTTCAGGCCCACGTGTCCGGTCGAAAATGGGGCCAGTTCA
>NZ_PHNT01000058.1 GCF_002834145.1 Roseovarius salinarum
GGCTGTGTCCCAACGCTTGGTGTAAGAGGCCGCGCGCGGCGCCCCCGGCGTAGCGCGGCGCGCGGCCGGTGGTGACGCTGGCGGCCACCGTCGATCTTCGGCAAAGGTTTGGGTTGCAACACTCGAAACCAAAGACGGAGATGACGATGACCGATGAGAGAATGGCACTGATCGAGTTGGTTGAACAGCAGGCGGATGGCGATCTCGTGCGCGAGA
>NZ_PHNT01000059.1 GCF_002834145.1 Roseovarius salinarum
GGAACCAGCATCGGCCTGCGTGTCCCGAGCGCCCGTTTGCGACCGCCGCGCCTCCTCACCTGCAGCTTCTCCTCGCGGTAGAGCCGCCTCAGCTTCTTCAGGTTCATCTGCCAGCCTTGTCGTGTCAGCATCACATGCACGCGCCGATAGCCGAACCGACGGCGCTCGGCCGCCACAGTCTTCATCGCCTTGCGCAGATCAGAATCGTCCGGG
>NZ_PHNT01000006.1 GCF_002834145.1 Roseovarius salinarum
CCGCGCCGCGCGCGACCGGGTTCTGGCGCGGGCCCTGCGGGCCGGGGTGCTGGATGCGGCGGCGGCCCGTGCCGCGCGGCAGGCGCCGGTCCCGGCCGGTCGCCACCCGTTCCCCGCGCTTGCGCCGCACCTGTCGGACCTTGCACGTCGCAGCGCTCCTCTGGCCACGCGCCACCGGCTGACGGTCGATGCCACCCTTCAGGCGGGGCTGGAACGGGTCGCGCGAGAAACGGCGCGCGACCTGCCCGAGGGGGTGTCGGTGGCGATGCTGGTGGCCGATCATCGCACGGGCGAGATCCTGGCCTCGGTCGGGTCGGCGGGTTACGACGCGCCGACCGGGCGGCACGGTTTCGTCGACATGACGCGCGCGCGCCGCTCGCCCGGGTCCACGCTCAAGCCGTTCATCTACGCCATGGCCTTCGACCGGGGGCTGGCGCATCCGCAGACGCTGATCCGTGACCGCCCCGTCGCCTTTGGCGACTACGCGCCGCAGAACTTCGACGGCCGGTTCCGGGGCGAACTGTCGGCGGCGCGGGCGCTGCGGCTGTCGCTGAACGTGCCGGCGGTCCTGTTGCTGGACGAGATCGGGCCGGCCCACCTGATGGAACTGATGCGCCGCGCCGGGGCGGCCCCCGCGCTTCCGGGCGATCGCGCGGGGCTGGCCGTCGGGCTGGGCGGCGTGGGGCTGACCCTGACGGAGTTGACGGGCCTTTACGCCATGCTGGGGCAGGGGGGTCTGGCGCGGCCACTGTGGTGGAACGCGACCACCGGGCCAACCGCCGGCGGCCCCCGCCTTATGGGTC
This sequence comes from Roseovarius salinarum, assembly GCF_002834145.1. Taxonomy (GTDB): domain Bacteria; phylum Pseudomonadota; class Alphaproteobacteria; order Rhodobacterales; family Rhodobacteraceae; genus Roseovarius; species Roseovarius salinarum. The sequence continues at coordinate 804 of NZ_PHNT01000006.1, forward strand.
GCGCCGCGGCCTGGCAGGTGGGTGACATCCTGGCCGGGCTTGCCCCGCCGCCGGGTGCGCCGGCGGGGCGGCTGGCCTACAAGACCGGCACCTCCTACGGGCATCGCGACGCCTGGGCCGTGGGGTTCGACGGGGCGCATGTGGCGGGCGTCTGGATCGGCCGGCCCGACGGCACGCCGGTGCCCGGCGCCTTCGGCGGCGAGCTGGCGGCGCCCGTGCTGTTCGAGGCGTTCCAGCGGCTCAAGCCCGCGCCCGACCCGTTGCCGCCCGCGCCGCCGCAGGCGCTTCTGGTGCCCACCGCGGAATTGCCGCAACCCCTGCGGCGTTTCACCGGGCGCGAGGCTGTTTTCCGCGCGGCGGAGGATGCGCCGAAACTGTCATTTCCGCCGGAGGGGGCGCGCCTGCCGCTGGCGGATGCCGGCGTACCGGTGAAGGTGCGCGACGGCACGCCGCCCTTCACCTGGATGGCGAACGGGGCGCCCGTTCTGACCGGCGTCCGGCGTCGCCAGGCGCACCTGCCGGGGCTGGGACGCGGGTTCTCGCGCCTGTCGGTGATCGACGCCGAGGGCCGCGCGGCGGCCGTGACCGTGCGGATCGACTGAGCGTCAGAGCCGTTCGAGCGCCAGCGCGATGCCCTGGCCGCCGCCGATGCACATGGTCACCAGCGCCCGCGTGCCGCCGATCCGCTCAAGCTCATAAAGCGCCTTGATCGTCAGGATCGCGCCCGTCGCACCGACGGGGTGGCCCAGCGCGATGGCGCCGCCGTTGGGGTTGACCTTGGCCGGGTCCAGCCCGAGGCTGCGGTTGACCGCGATGGCCTGCGCCGCGAAGGCCTCGTTCGATTCGATAACGTCGAAATCGGCCGCCGACAGCCCGGTCTTGCGCAGCAGGTTGTCCACCGCCGGGATCGGGCCGAGGCCCATCACGTCAGGCCGCACGCCCGCGTGGGCATAGCCGACAACGCGCGCCCTGGGGGTCAGCCCGGCGGCCTCGGCCGCCTCGGCGCGGGCCAGCACCATCGCGGCGGCGCCGTCGTTGATGCCGCTGGCGTTGCCGGCGGTGACGCTGCCCTCCCCGGCAAAGGCGGGCCTGAGCCCCGCCAGCCCCTCGGCCGTCGTGGGCTTGGGGTGCTCGTCGGTGTCGAAGGCCACGGTGTCGCGCTTGATCTTCACCTCGACCGGCACGATCTGGTCGGCAAAGCGGCCTTCCTCGATTGCGCGCGCCGCCCGGGTCTGGCTTTCCAGCGCGAAGGCGTCCTGATCCGCGCGGCTGACCTCGTGTTCGTGGGCGACATTCTCGGCCGTCACGCCCATGTGCCCGGTGCCGAAGGGGCAGTTGAGCGCGCCCAGCATCATGTCGCGTGTCTTCACGTCACCCATCTTGGCGCCCCAGCGCTGGTCGGGGATGATGAAGGGCGAGCGGCTCATGTTCTCGGACCCGCCGGCCACGGCGAAATCGGCGTCGCCCATGGCCAGCGACTGCACGGCCGAGACGACCGCCTGCGCGCCCGAGCCGCAGAGCCGGTTGACGTTCATCGCCGGCACCGTGTCGGGAATGCCCGCGTCGATCGCGGCGACGCGCGACAGGTACATGTCCCGCGGTTCGGTGTTGATGACATGGCCGAAGACGACATGGCCCACCTGGCCCGGCTCGACGCCCGCGCGCTCCAGCGCGGCGGCGGTTACGGTCGCGCCCAGTGCGGTGGGCGGGGTGCCGGCCAGCTTGCCGCCGAAAGTGCCGATGGCGGTGCGCGCGCCGTCGAGAAGAACGATGTCGGTCATTGGAAACTCCGCGGATTGAGCGTTCGACCGGAAGCCTAGGAAATGCCCCGACGCTTGGCAATCGGGACGTGCCGTCACCGGCGCCGCGCGCGGCGGCGTCACACGGCGGGAACCAGGGGCGCGCGGCCGGTTTCCGTCAGCATCCAGGCGTCGCGGCCCTCGAAAACGGCCGGGATCAGGGGACGGCCCCAACCGGCCCCGGCGTCGAGGTCGACGCGGTTGCCGTAATGCGTGGGAAACTCGATGGGCGTGTGGCCGTGCACGATCAGCGGGCCGTGATCGCGGCGGTCCGACAGGAACGGCTCGCGGATCCAGATCAGGTCGTCCGGGTCCTGCCGCCCGAGCGGCACGCCGGGGCGGATGCCGGCGTGCACGAACAACAGGTCGCCCTCGGCATGGTGCCAGCGCAGGGCACGCAGGAATTCGCGGTGGGCCGTCGGCACGGCGCGCAGCAGGGCCGCGGGATCATCGAGCGCCTGCGCCGGCTCAAGCCCGTAGCAGGCCAGCGTCGCCGCGCCACCCATGTTGCCCGACAACCAGCCCAGCGCGACGCCTTCGGGGCCGAGGCCCGTCTCGGCGGCGTCGAGAACGTCGATGAAGATCTGGTCGTGGTTGCCGCGCAGCACGATCCAGTCGCGTCCCGCCGACAGACCGTCGAGAAGTGTCTGCACAACGCCACGGCTGTCGGGGCCACGGTCCACGAGGTCGCCCAGGAAGACGGTGCGGGCCCCTGCGCCGCCGTCGGCCGCGATCATCTCGAGCGCGGCGTCGAGGCCGGCCTTCTGGCCGTGGATATCGGGGACGACATAAACGGGATCGGCCATGCCCCAGCCCTAGCATGAAAGGAATGCTTGGAAAACGCGGGCGATCGGGCATCATGGAGGCGCGGACACGGACAGTGAAAGGAAACGCCATGACGGGCATTTCAAGGGCCTTCATGCTGCTTGCGATTCTCAGTGCCATCATCGGCATGGGCTGGGGAATCATGATGGCGGCCACTCAGGATCACACGCTGGCGCCGGCGCATGCGCATCTCAACCTGCTGGGATGGGTGAGCTTCGCGATCTTCGCCTTCTACTATCATCTCGTGCCCGGCGCGGCGGCCGGATGGCTGGCGCGGCTGCACGTCGCGCTGTCGGTCGTCGGGGTCGCGGTGCTGATTCCGGGCATCGTCATGGCGCTGACGCAGCAGGGCGAGGTGCTGGGCAAGCTGGGCTCGGTGATCGTGCTGGCCGGGATGCTGTGCTTTCTCGGCGTCGTGATGCGCGGGACCGCCGATTTCAAGCCCGGCTGAGCGGGACCAGCGCCCTTTCACTTGCCCATGACGGCCGGTCCCAGCAGCAGCACGACAACCGGAACCGGCGCCACGGCACTCGCCACGGTGACAACGACCGCCGGGAGCGAAAAAAGCCGGCTCATCCCGGCCATCATCGCGATGCCGCCGCCACCGCCCACCAGGAAGTTGCCTGGCGAATTGATCGCGAGGCCCAACGCGATGTGACGATGGGTGAGCAGGCGCTCGGCCAGCCGGTTCGGCGCCGCCGAAAGCAGGAAGGCGAGCCGTGCTTCGCCGGGCACGGCATCGAACCGCGCCAGAAGCCGGGCGGTGCGGGCAAGGCCGAGATCGCGCGCGAGGCTGATCAGCGCGGCGGCACGGCGCGGCCCGCGCTGCGGTTGGGCCGCCACGATCAGGCGCCGTCCTTTGCCGGTCGCCGGGTCGTCGCAGCGCGCCTCGCATTCCCTTGAGACGAAGGTGCCATCCTTGAAGACGAATGTGTCGACGACGTCGCGGGGCTGGCCCGTGGGCCCCGTGCGACCGGTGAAGACCATGCCGTCCAGCGGCCCTGTTCCCGTTTCGGGAAGGATCTCGGCCGTCGGCGGTGTGCCACCCAAGTCAAGTCGAAGGAACCAAGCGCATTGGCGGTGCCACCTGCAAGCATGCCGGCAAAAACAAGGCCAGCCACGGATCTCCACTTACCGGGAATCGGTCGCCTTTCAACCGTTCCCGAGCGTGGAAATGCCGCCAAACCCCAAGAGTTTCCGAAACGAAGAACGCGCCGTCCCGGCGCTTGACACATTCTTGTATTAGAATATTTTGGTGATGCCGCGCCGCCGGCCGGATCAGGGCCTGCGCGCTGCCGGGCCATGCGGCGCATCCCGAGCAAAAGGAGACCAAGATGCAGGATCGTCCCCGCGCTTACTGGCCGCCGCTTCTGGCCGGACTGGGCCTCGGCCTTGCGCTTCTTCTGACCTTCGTCATCACCGGGCACGGGCTCGGATCGAGCGGGTTCTTCACGCGCGCCGCCGCGGCCGCCGGCGGATGGCTGATGCCCGAGGCGACGGCGGGGAACCCGTATCTCGGCCGGTATATCGATGCCGGGGCACCGCTTCTGGCCTGGATCACCTGGGAGGTCGCCGGCCTGTTCGTGGGCGCGCTGATGGGCAGCTTCGCCGCGCGGCGCTTCCGCCCGTCGGTCGAACGCGGCCCACGCACAAGCGCCGGTCTGCGGCTGGCGCTGGCGCTGGGAGGCGGGGTGCTCACCGGCTTCGGCGCGCGGCTGGCCCGGGGTTGCACCTCGGGGCTGGGCCTGTCGGGCGGTGCGACGCTGGCGGTGGCCGCCTTCATCTTTCTCATCGCCTTCTTCATCGGGGGCTTTCTGTTTTCCATGCTGACGCGGAGGGTCTGGGAGTGATGGAACAACCGCTCTACGACAACGGCGTCGCCGCCGGTCTGCTGGCCGGGGTGCTCTTCGGCTATTTCCTGGAGGCGGCGGGCTTCGGCAGCCCGCGCAAGCTGACCGCGCAGTTCCGGCTGCAGGACTGGGCGGTGTTCAAGGTCATGTTCACCGCTGTCATCGTGGCGGCGACGGGCCTCTGGCTTCTGGATGTCTTCGGCGTTTTCGGGCCCGACAAGGTCTACGTGCCAACCAGTTTCTTCTGGGCGATCGCCGTTGGAGGGCTGCTCATCGGCGCGGGATTCGCCATCGGTGGCTACTGCCCGGGCACCTCGGTCGCCGGACTGGCCTCGGGGCGGCTGGACGCGCTGGTCTTCATGGTCGGCATGGTCGTCGGCGTCTGGGTCTTCGCCTGGGCCTACGAGCCGCTCAAGGGCCTGTATTTCGCGGCCCAGGGGCCCAAGGGCCAGACCCTGCCCGAGCTCTTCGGGTTGCCGACGTGGGCGATCCTGCTGGCGCTCGTCGTGCTGGCGGTCGCCGGATTCCGGGTCGGCAGCGCGCTGGAGCGCCGCTTCGGCGGGCCGATCGGCCCGGCCGGTGACGCGGCGCCAGACACCGTCGACAAGCACACCTGAAGTCAAACGAAAGGATACGCCATGAGCAAACGCAAATCCCTTCTCGCCCTGCTGCCCGCGGCTGCCGTCGCCGCCGGCGCGGCGGGAACCGATGCGGACACCGGCACGCGCTCCGGCGTCCTGCCGCAGATCGTGTCGGCCGCTCACGCCCAGAGCAACCCCTGCGCGATCGCCAACCCCTGCGCGATTGCCAACCCATGCGCCGTGGCCGGCGACGCGGGCGACGAGGCCGACGCCCCGGACTATGCCGCGACCGCCGAGACCCCGGCGGACAACCCTTTCGACGTGCCGGCGGGCTACGCCCAGGCCGCCTATGGCGACACCATGCCGGGCGTGGTCGAGAACTACCTGCGCGCCGCACCCTACGTGGGCACCGGCGGCGTGGTGACCGACAAGGGCTACGCCATGATCAAGGCCGTGGGCTTCAAGACGGTGCTGAGCCTCAATACCGCCGAGGAGGGCGCGGCGGACGAGCGTGATCGCGCCGAGGCCGCCGGGCTGACCTACCTCAACGTGCCTGTCTCCGAGCGGGCGCCGGTGGCCGATCAGGTCGACCGCATCGCGGAGATCGTCAACGACCCCGACAACTACCCCATCCTGATGCATTGTCAGTCCTCGAACCGGGTTGGGGCGTCCTGGGCGCTCTACCGGGCCCAGGCCGGCGTGCCCGCCAAGATCGCGGTGCAGGAGGGGCGCACCGTTGGCCTCAAGCCCAGCCGCGAATGGAAGGTGCGCGAGATCCTCGGCATGGACCCGTTGCCCGAGCAGGAGTGACCGGCCCGGCCGCATGACACCAACTCGGGGGCGGTGCGCTTGACTGCGCCCGCCCCCGTCGCCGAAACGAGTGCCGTGATGACAGACGCCGCCCCCGCCCCGCCGCTTGGCGATTACCCGCGCGCCGATCTCGAAGCGATGCACGCCGCCGCCGAGCGCGTCTTGCTGGCCGCGCAGGCGCTGGACGCGGCGGGGCAGACGGTCGTCTCCGCGCTGATGCCCGGCGCCGAGCGGATCGAGGCCTGGGCGCACTACCCCGAGCACGACATCCGCGACCGCGACAACGGCGTGCAGTTCTACTACCATGCCCACCCGGAGGAGCACCGCGGCCCCGGCGAGCATGGCCATTTCCACGTCTTCGCCTACCCGGACACGCCCGCCCGCACCACCGCGGAGGGGGGCGGGCACGGTTGTTCGCACGCGCCCGAGGACGCGGCCGGTCGCCGCCCCTGCCACCTGATCGGCATCTCGATGGACGCGCTGAGCCGTCCCATCGCGCTGTTTACCACCAACCGCTGGGTCACCGGCGAGGACTGGCGCGACGGCGACGAGGTGACGGCGATGGTTCGCGCCTTCGATCTTGCGCCAAGGGAACCCTATCGCCACACCCGGGACTGGCTTGCCGGGATGATGGGCCTGTTCCGCCCCCAGATCGAGCGGCTTATCGCCGAGCGTGACGCCGGCATCGCGCAGTGGCGCGCGGCCCGTGGCGGCGATGTCCTGGAGGACCGCGACCTTTACCGCGTGTCCGGCTGCCGGATCGACCTGTCGCGCCAGATCGTCGATCTGGAAGCGGCGTTGGAGATCGAGCCGTCGGGCTGACGTCGAAGCCGCACACAGACGCCACGCGGCCAGCGTTCCGGCGCACGAAATACCGGCCGTGTGCTTGCCGCTTTCGGCCATCGGACGCCCTTCAACCGGTCCCGGGCGTGCGCGCTTTCACGAAATCGGCGTGTCCCCGAAACCGAAAACGCGCCGCCTCGTGACGGGCGGCGCGTTGAAACTGCGCTCGTTCTCCGCGCGATCGCTTCAGGCCACGTCGAATTCGAGCGGCCGGATCTGGCGGAACAGGCCGGTGTCCTTGAGTTTCTTTATCACCGTCGAGTCCACCGGCGCATCGACGTAGAGCAGCGCGATCGCCTCGCCGCCCTCCTTGGTGCGGCCAAGGGTGAAGTTGGCGATGTTCACGCCGGCCTCGCCCATGGTGCGGCCCAGCGTGCCGATGATCCCGGGCTCGTCCTGGTTGGTGGTGTAGAGCATGTGCGGCCCGATCTCGGCGTCGATGTTGATGCCCTTGATCTGGATGAACCGCGGCTTGCCGTCGGAGAACACCGTGCCGCCGATCGAGCGTTCGCGCTTGTCGGTGACGACGGTGAGCTTGATGTAACCCTCGAAGGCGCCCGACTTGTCCTGGTGGGTGGTGGAGATCTTGACGCCCCGCTCCTTCGCGATCAGCGGCGCGGAGACCATGTTCACCTCGGCGTTGAAGGATTTCATGATGCCCGCCACTGCCGCGCAGGTCAGCGCGTCGAGGTTCATCTCGCTTGCCACCCCGTCGTAGAGGATGTTGATGGCCTTGATCGGCTCGTCGGTCATCTGGCCCACGAAGCTGCCCAGATGGTCGGCCAGGTCGATCCAGGGTCCCATGACCTTGGCCTCCTCGGCGGTGACGGAGGGCATGTTGAGCGCGTTGGTGACCGCGCCGGTGAGCAGGTAGTCCGACATCTGCTCGGCCACCTGCAGGGCGACGTTCTCCTGTGCCTCGGTCGTGGCCGCGCCCAGGTGCGGCGTGCACACGACGTTGGGCAGGCCGAACAGCGGGTTGTCGGTCGCGGGTTCCTCGGCGAAGACGTCGAAGGCGGCCGCGCCCAGGTGCCCGGACTGGATCAGGTCGGCAACGGCCTGCTCGTCCACGAGCCCGCCGCGCGCGCAGTTGATGACACGCGCGCCCTTCTTCATCTTCTGCAGGTTTTCGCGGCTCAGGATGTTCTTCGTCTGCTCGGTGAGCGGCACGTGAAGCGTGACGAAATCGGCGCGCGCGAGCAGCTCGTCGAGCTCGACCTTCTCCACGCCCATCTTGTCGGCCTTTTCCTGGCTGAGGTAGGGGTCGTAGGCCACGACCTTCATCCTCAGCCCGCGGGCGCGGTCACAGACGATGCCGCCGATATTGCCGGCGCCGATGACGCCCAGCGTCTTGCCCGTCAGCTCGACGCCCATGAACCTGGATTTCTCCCACTTGCCGGCCTGGGTGGAGGCGCTGGCCTCGGGGATCTGGCGGGCAACAGAGAACATCATCGCGATCGCGTGCTCGGCGGTGGTGATCATGTTGCCGAAGGGCGTGTTCATCACGATCACACCCTTCTTGCTGGCCGCGTCCTTGTCGATGTTGTCGGTGCCGATGCCGGCGCGGCCGACGACCTTGAGATTGTCGGCTTTCTCGAGGATCTTCTCCGTGACCTTGGTGGCCGAGCGGATCGCCAGCCCGTCATAATTGCCGATGATCTCGGCCAGTTTTTCCTTGTCCTTGCCGACCTCGGGCATGAAGTCGACGTCGATGCCGCGGTCGCGGAAGATCTGCACGGCGGTTTCCGAGAGCTTGTCGGAGACGAGTACCTTGGGAGCCATCTGTCTGGTCCTTTGAATGTAGGTGTCCGGGGAGGGTGCACGAGATCGCGCACCCTGCGGGGTCCGTGCGCGGCGTGCGCGCTTCAGGCGGATTCGGAGAGGGCTTCGAGCTCGCTGAGGTAGGCCCACTTGATCCAGGGCATCAGCGCGGCCACGTCGGTGGCCTCGACCGTGCCGCCGCACCAGATGCGCAGGCCCGGGGGCGCGTCGCGGTAGGCGCCCACGTCATGGGCCACGCCCTCGTCTTCCAGCCGCTTGACCACGGCCTTGGCAAACGCCGCCGGGTCCGAGATGCGATCATCGGTGAACTTGAGGCACACCGAGGTGTTCGATCGATACTCCGGCTCCTCGGCGAGGAACGCCAGCCAGTCGTTTTCGGCGACGAAGGTCTGGACCACGGCGAGGTTGTTGTAGGCGCGGTCGCGCAGCCCTTCCAGCCCGCCGACCGAGCGCGCCCATTCCAGCGCCTGCAGGTAGTCCTCGACCGCCAGCATCGACGGCGTGTTGATCGTCGCGCCCTCGAAGATGCCCTCGTTGAGCTTGCCGCCCTTGGTCAGGCGGAAGATCTTCGGCAGAGGCCAGGGCGGGGTGTAGGTCTCCAGCCGCTCGACGGCGCGCGGCGACAGGATGATCATGCCGTGCGCGGCCTCGCCGCCCAGCACCTTCTGCCAGGAGAAGGTCGTGACATCCAGCTTGTCCCACGGCAGGCGCTGCGCGAAGGCCGCCGAGGTCGCGTCGCAGATCGTCAGCCCCTTGCGGTCGTCCTTGATCCAGTTGCCGTTGGGCACGCGCACGCCCGAGGTCGTGCCGTTCCAGGTGAAGACGACGTCGTTGTCGGTGTCGACGGTGGACAGGTCCACGATCTGTCCGTAGGGGGCTTCCTTGACCTCGGCGTCGAGTTTGAGCTGCTTGACCGCGTCGGTCACCCAGCCCGCGCCGAAACTTTCCCAGGCCAGCATCTCGACCTTGCGCTCGCCCAGCATGGTCCACATCGCCATTTCGACCGCGCCGGTGTCGGAGGCGGGCACGATCCCGATACGGTAGTCCGCCGGGATCTCGAGGATCTCGCGCGTGCCCTCGATCGCTGCCTTCAGGCGGGACTTGCCCACCGTCGCGCGGTGGCTGCGGCCCAGTGGCGCGCCCGCCAGCGCGTTGAGGTCGAATGTCGGGGGTTTGGCGCAGGGGCCCGAGGAAAAACGCGGATTGCCCGGCCGCGTTGCCGGTTTTTCGATCGTTGTCATGTCTATCCTTCCAGATAACCGCCCCTCGTTGGGGAGGGGTGTCCCACGGATGGGCATACGGCGGTTCCGGGCCTTTCGCAAGTGCAGAAATGTCGCTATAGCGCCGGTTCAGTGCCCGAATGCGACCAAAACGACCACGATCGGAAACTTCCCGTATGTTCATCGCCACGCTTGTTGCCGCCCCCGGCGGACTCGATGCCGCCCTCGTCGATTCCCTGCGCCGCGCCTGGGGCGGCGGGGATCCCCGCTGGCTTTCGCCCGACGAGGCCGCGGAATTCGCCCTGCCGGAGGTTCCGCCCAATCGCTGGGACGCCTGGGCGGACCTGCAGGCACGGAAGGTGGATCTTGTCGTCCAGCCCGCGCAGGCGCGGCGCAAGAAGATGCTGCTGGCCGACATGGACAGCACCATGATCGGGCAGGAATGCATCGACGAACTGGCCGACGCGGCCGGCGCGGGCGAAGCGGTGCGCGCGGTCACCGCCCGGGCGATGAACGGCGAACTGGATTTCGAGCAGGCGCTTGTGGAACGCGTGCGCCAGCTGAGGGGCCTCGACGCCGGCGTGATCGAACAGGTGCTCGACGCGCGGATCACACTTGCCCCCGGGGGGCGCACGCTGGTGGCCACGATGAAGGCGCATGGCGCGCGGGCCGTTCTGGTGTCGGGCGGGTTCACCGCCTTCACCGCCCCTGTCGCGGCGCGCCTGGGCTTCGATGAAAACCGGGCCAACACGCTGCTGGAACGGGACGGTCGCCTGACGGGCGATGTTGCCCGCCCGATCCTGGGGCGCGACGCGAAGGTGCACGCGCTTGAAGAGGTGACCAGGCGGCTCGGCATCTCCGAGGCCGACGTGCTGGCCGTCGGCGATGGGGCCAACGACCTGGGCATGCTGGAACGCGCGGGCATGGGTGTGGCGCTGCACGCCAAGCCGAGCGTGGCCGAGGCCTGCGAGGTGCGAATCAACCACGGCGACCTGACGGCGCTGCTTTACCTGCAGGGATACGCGCGGGACGAGTTCGCAGAACCCTGACCGGCCAGTTCCGTCGCGGGGCGGGCCGGAAGGGTGGTGGCCGGGTCAGCCCCCGGAGCTCTCGCCCGGCAGAATGCCGGCGTCGCGGGCGGCGTCGATCTCGGCGGTGCTCAGGGTGGCGCTGGCATCGGTATCGACGCTCGCGAAGGTGCCCTCCTGCATGTCGGGGTGGACCTGCTGGCATCCGGACTTGGTGACTTTGCCGTTGCCCTCGGCGTCCATCCTCGCCGTCTTGGCCATGGTGGCGCCCGGCACCGTCAGCACGCGTGCGATTCCCGCCATCATCAGCCGAGTCGTCATGGTCGCTTCCCCTTGTCCGTTTCTTGGTTGCGCGGGTGGCTTTGTCCGCCCGCGGCCGCGTGGCGCTGCCGCGCGGGCGTGTCGCCGGTTTGTGCCCGCCAGCCGGGCGGATCCGCGGAAACAAGCCGGAACAGGCTCGCGGCGTCAGCGGTGCAGCGCCGCCCTCGGCACGTGGTCTTTGGATCGGCGCATGGTGGCGCAGGCGTCAGGCCGGTTTGCGCGGAACCCCGTGCATCCAGGGGCAGGGGCGCGGATCGGCGGCTGGCCGCTGGCTCAGGGGAAGTCCGGGGCAGGGCGGATCGACCCCGTCTCGAGCCCGCGCCAGTTGACGATGGGCGCGTTCATGACGCGCCGCGTGGCGGGGTGATCGGGGTCGAGCGCACCCAGCTTCACGAGGATCGCGGCGACGGCGCATTCGGCCCCCCGCGTCGCGCCGTCGACGATCTTCAGCGCGACGCCGAGGCCCCGTTCGGGCAGGATCGCGACGAAGAAGCCCTCCGCCCCGGTCTTGAGCGCCACCGGTTCGCCACAGGCGCGCATCAGTTCGGTGCAGGCGCGCCCCTCGCCGGCGACCAGTTCGGGATGGGCGATCATCGCCTGCCACAGCCGGCGGGCGGCGTCCTGGCGGGCATCCGCCCCCGCGCGCGCGGCGGCGAAACGGGCCATGGCCCGCGCCATGCCGTGCAAGGTTGTGACGAAATTGGGCGCCGAGCACCCGTCGAGCGCGTGGCCCGGGCTGGCCTCTCCGGTTGTCTCCTCGAACGCCTCGAGGCAGGCCCGCTGCACGGGATGGTCGATATCGATGTACTCGGCGCCGCCGCCGAGGTGACGCTCCAGCGTCAGAAAGCCCGCATGCTTGCCCGAACAGTTGTTGTGCACCTGCCCGGGTGTCTCGCCCGCGCGGATCATGGCGCGGAACGTGGTATCGTCCTTCGCCTCGTGTGCGCCGCAGCGCAGGTCGTCGTCGCCCAGCCCGAGGTCGGCCAGCCACTGGCGCACGCGCCCGGTGTGCATCGGCGCCCCGTTGTGCGACGCGCAGGCCAGCGCGAGGTGCTCTGACGTCAGCCCGGCCGCGTCCGCCGCGCCGCTTTCCACCAGCGGCAGCGCCTGGATCATCTTGGCCGAGCTGCGCGGCAGGACCTGCACGCCCGGATCGCCCCAGGCATGGCGGATCTCGCCGTGTGCATCGCAGACGGCCGCGTGGCCTGTATGCACGCTTTCGGGCAGCGGGCCGCGCCAGACTTCGGTAAAGGGGACAGGGCCTGTCATTCGGTGCCTCCTTTCGGACCGGCGGGTTCGCGGATTTCCGCCAATCGAATCTTTCGCTTCTGTTTGGTTTCAGTCTATTGTTACAACGCCCGAAGGGAAACTGGCCGCGCGCCAAAGTCATGCAAGCGCCGAAGAACGCGGCACGCGGCCGGGGTATTGAGGCAAGGGACAGCTTGGAGGCTGGACAGACGATGGTATCACGCATTTCAGGTGTTGCGGCCGGTGTCGCGCTGGTTCTGGCGGGCGCGGGGGCCGCGGCGCAGGAGCAGGAAGAAAGCACGAACCAGGTCGCGGCGGACACCGCATGGAGCGTGTTCGAGGATCAGGATCCGCACGAGTGCTGGGCCGTTTCCGCCCCGACCAAGACCGTCAATACGAAGGATGGTCGCGTGGTCGCCGTGCGCCGCGGCGATATTCTCCTGATGACCTTCTACCGCCCCGAGGCCGGGGTCGAGGGACAGGTCACCTTCACCGGCGGCTATCCCTTCGCCGAGGGCTCGACGGTCAACATCGACATCGGCGGCGACGAGTTCGAGCTGTTCACCGAGGGCGAGTGGGCCTGGCCCGCCAGCAAGGCGGAGGATGCCAAGATCATCGAGCGGATGAAGGCCGGCGCCGATGCCGTGCTCACCGGGATCTCCAGCCGCGGCACCACCACCAAGGACACCTTTTCGCTGATGGGCTACACCGCGGCCGTCGAGGAGGCACAGGAACGCTGCGCGAAGTGACGCCGCCGCGCGGCGCCGGCGATCAGGGGCGCCGCGCTGTCACCACCGCCCGGCCCTGCGTATCGAGCAGCTGCAGCGCCCCGCCAGCGCCGATGTCGAAGCGCACGACACGCGCCAGCGCATCCAGTATCCGGCGTTCCTGTTCCATTGCTGCATCGGGGCAGGCCATCATCGTCGCCCCCATCCGGCGGAAGCTCAGCCCCTCGCCCGTCAGGTCGTAGCCGCCGACGATGCGGTTGCATCCGGTATGCCCGCTGACGCGGCCCCGCGCGTCAAAGCGAAGCAGCGCGCGCTCCGGGTCGAGGACACCGTGGCCGGCCGCCTGTGTCAATTCCCAGCGCGGCCCGATGAGCAGGCTGGCGGGGTCGCCGCCGCAGCCCGTCATCCGCCGGTCGCCCAGCCTCAGGGCCGCGCGATGGGGGTGGGGCATGCCGGTGGCCGAGTCGCGGCAGATGCTTTCCCGCAGGATCAGTTGCGCGTCGATCGCGGGCATGTCGAGGCGGTAGGCGCCGCGCGTCGCCGTGACCCCCGGGCGGGGCAGGCTGTGCGTGACGGCGCCGTAGTCGGCCGTGATCTCGATCCGCTCGGCGTCGATGACGGCCGCCCAGCCGGGTTCGTTGCCGCCGGCGCGGTAGGGGGGTGCCGCGTGCGGATCGGCCTTCTTGCAGTCGGGCAGGGTGCGGCCGTCGACGGTGACGCGGGCCGTGTCGCCCGTGGTCCGGATCTCAGCGTTCTCGCCGCCCGTGGCGACGTGGCGCGCACCGGTGGCCGCCTTCGCGGGTTGCATCGGGATGTCGCGCTCGCCCACCCGCAGGACCGCCCGGTCGTCGAGCATGCCGAAAGCGACAGGCGTGCCGCCACAGTCGAACCGGGTGGCGAAGGCCAGCGGCGTGGCCAGTGTCATCGCGATCTCGCCAAGGTCGGTGGCGTCGGCACGCACGGGCACGTCGCGGACCAGCCAGCGCGGCTTTCCGCCCAGGCGGATCACCGCGCGCAAACGGCCGGACAGCTCTGCCGGCACATCGAGCGAGAACGGCAACGGCACCTGCTGCCCGTCGGCCCCGAAAGTGGCCTGCCCGAGCCGGGCATCCAGCGCGCCGCGCACCTCCACGACCACCTCGGCGGCCGGCGGCAGGGCCATCTTCGCGTCGTAGCGCAGCGCGCCGCTGATCGTGCGCGTGTCTTCGCCGCCCTGCTGGGCAGCGGCCGGCAGGCCCGCACAGGCGCAGACCAACGCGAAAACGGCAAGGAATCGTGACATGCGGCACCTTCCGGAAGGATCTTCGCGGAAGAGTCTAGAGCAGTCCCGTGGCGAAAGCGAGACGGCCGGCCGGCGGGCGCGGTAAGACGCCGGCCGGGCCGGTCAGACGCTGGTGCAGATGTATTTCATCTCGAGGAACTCGTCGATTCCGTGGTGGCTGCCCTCGCGGCCCAGGCCCGACTGCTTGACCCCGCCGAAGGGGGCGACCTCGGTCGAGATGATGCCGGTGTTCACGCCGACGATGCCGTATTCCAGCGCCTCGGCCACCTTCGTCACCCGGCTCAGGTCACGCGCGTAGAAATAGCTCGCCAGCCCGAAGATCGTGTCGTTGGCCATCTCGATCACGTCGTCCTCGTCCTCGAAGCGGAACAGCGGTGCGAGGGGGCCGAAGGTTTCCTCGTTGGCGAAGGCCATGTCGCGGGTGGCCCCGGTGACGATGGTCGGCGGCAGGAAGTTGCCCGGCCCCTGCGCCGCCTCGCCGCCCATGATGACCTCGGCGCCCTTGGCGGTGGCGTCGGCCACGTGTGCCTGCACCTTCTCGATGGCTTCGCTGCTGATGAGCGGGCCGAGCGCGGTGCCCTCCTCCAGCCCGTCGCCCATCTTCAGCTTGGCCACCGCCGCCTTGAGCTTTTCCGCGAAGGCGTCGTAGACCCCGGACTGGACGTAGATGCGGTTGGCGCAGACGCAGGTCTGCCCGTTGTTGCGGAACTTGCACATGATCGCGCCCTCGACCGCGGCGTCGAGGTCGGCATCGTCGAAGACGATGAAGGGCGCGTTGCCGCCCAGCTCCATCGAGCATTTCATGACCTGGTCGGCGGCCTGTCTCAGCAGGATGCGCCCCACCTGCGTGCTGCCGGTGAACGTCAGCTTGCGCACCGCCGGGTTCTCGCAGAATTCCTTGCCCGTCTCGCTGGCGCGCGAGGTCGGCACGATCGAAAGCACGCCCCTGGGGATGCCGGCACGCTCGGCCAGGACGCCCAGCGCCGTCGCCGACAGCGGAGTCAGCTCCGCGGGCCGGGCCACGAAGGCGCAGCCGGCGGCCAGCGCCGGCGCGGCCTTGCGTGTGATCATCGCGGTGGGGAAGTTCCACGGCGTGATCGAGGCGGCCACGCCGACGGGCTGCTTTATGACGGTGATGCGCTTGTCGCGCTGGTGGCCCGGTATGGTCTCGCCGTATATGCGCTTGGCCTCCTCGGCGAAGAACTCCACGAAACTGGCGCCATAGGCGATCTCGCCCTTTGCCTCGGCCAGCGGCTTGCCCTGTTCCGCCGTCAGGATCGTGCCCAGATCGTCCTGGTTCTCGATCATCAGATCGAACCAGCGGCGCAGCACGGCGGCGCGTTCCTTGCCCGTCCACTGCGCCCAGTCCTTCTGCGCGGCCTGTGCCCGGTCGATCGCATGGGCCACCTGCGCGCGCGACAGGTCGGCGACATTGGCGATGGTGTCGCCGCGGGCGGGGTTGTGCACCTCGAAGGTGCCCTCGTCACCGTCCACCCACTCCCCGGCCAGGTAGGCCTGCTCGGCCAGAAGGCCCGGATCCTTCAGCAGCGATTTCAGGTCGGTCTCGGTCATGGCGTCCCCTTTCTTGCGTTTCGCCTCGCAATGACGAGGCGGTCGCGGTTACCTTGCGCGCAGGCTAACCACCGGAGACGCGAAATGGAACTGGATGATGCCTATGCCAACGCCGCGCATATTCCCGGCGCCGAGGATTACCCGCCGCGATGGGCGGCGCGCGCGGCGGAATTCCGCGCTGCGCTGGCCGAAGCGCAACGCGCGGAACTGGCCGTGCCCTATGGCCCCGGCGCGCGCGACCGCCTCGACCTGTTCCACCCCGAAGGCACGGCGCGTGGGCTCGCGGTTTTCGTGCATGGCGGTTACTGGCTGCGGTTCGACGGCAGTTTCTGGTCGCACCTGGCCGCAGGGCCGCTGGCGCGCGGCTGGGCGGTGGCCGTGCCCACCTACGACCTGTGCCCCGACGTGACGATTGCCGAGATCACGCGGCAGGTGGGCCGGGCCGTTGCGGCGGCGGCCGGACGGGTCGGCGGGCCACTGGCGCTGGCCGGTCATTCCGCCGGCGGGCACCTCGTGGCGCGGATGGCCGTGCCCGGCATTTTGCCGGCCGGGGTGGCGGCGCGGCTTGCCCGCGTCGTGCCGATCTCGCCCGTGGCCGATCTGCGCCCGCTGCTCGAGACCACGATGAACGAGACGCTGGGCCTCGACATGGCCGCCGCCGAGGCCGAAAGCCCCGTGCTCATGACGCCGATGGAGGTGCCCGTGACGGTCTGGGTGGGGGGTGACGAGCGGCCCGCTTTCCTCGACCAGGCGCGCTGGCTTGCGGATGCATGGGGCTGTGCCCGCGTCGTGGCCGAAGGCCGGCACCACTTCGACGTGATCGAGGCCCTGGCCGACCCCGGCAGCGAGCTGGTCGCGACGCTTTGCCCGTGATCTTCATCCAGCGTAAACTGCGCGCGCCGAAGGCGTCCCGGTGCGGCCGTCACACCGGCGGTGACGCGTGGGGCACCGGCGGATGCCTCCGGCGGGAGTATTTCGGGCAAGATGAAGATCAGGTGTGCCGGTCGGACCAGCAGGGCAGCGCGTCGCCGGGTGCGGGGGTCGCCGCGAACACCGCGCGCGCGATGGCCCGCGCCATGCAGCTGGCCGCGGCGTGGCCCAGCACAAGCGCGTCCGCGAGCGGGGCGTCGAGGTCGTGCGCCCCGGTGGCGACGGCGAAGACAAGGTCGCCGTCCATCGGCGTGTGCGACGGGACCAGCGCGCGCGCCAGCCCGTCGTGCGCGGCGGTGGCCATGCGGGTGCAGGCGGGTTTGTCTAGGGCCGCGTCGGTGGCGACGATGCCGATGGTCGTGTTGGCGTGCGCCGCGAGCTTGGTGGGCGGTCGGGTCGTGTCGGGATAGGCCGGGGCGGGGCCCAGCCCGCCGAATTCGTCGTTCATTTCGAACGGCGCCGCCCAGAAATGCCGCCCGCCGCCCACGGTGGCCGAGCCCAGCGCGTTGACCGCCACCAGCGCGCCCACCGTCACGCCCGAGGGCAGCACGAGCGAGGCCGAGCCGAGCCCGCCCTTCAGCGTGGCCGTGGTGGCCCCGGTGCCCGCGCCGGCGGTGCCGAGCGTGAACTGCGCGCCCGCGGTATCGAGCGCGGCGGCCCCGAGCGCCTTGTAAGGGGACGCCTTCCAGTCCTTCTCGCCGCCGTTGAGCAGGTCGAAGAGGATGGCCGCCGGAACGATGGGCACGCGCACGGCCCCCACCGCGAATCCGCGCCCGCGGGCGTGCAGCCCCTCGGCCACGCCGGAAGCGGAGTCGAGCCCGAAGGCGGAGCCGCCCGAGAGCACCAGCGCGTCCACCTGCGTGACCGTCCTGTCGGGGGCCAGCAGGTCGGTTTCGCGCGAGCCCGGCGCGCCGCCCATGACGTGCACGCCGGCGGTGAAGGGCGCGTCGGCGGTCAGGACCGTCACCCCGGTCTTGATCGCATCGTCCTGCGCGTTGCCGACGGCGAGCCCCGGCACGTCTGTGATCAGGTTCGCCGGACCTGGCGAGGCGGTCATGGGCGTCTCCCCTGGCGGTTTCAATCATCTTGCCAGATCGCGCCGGATCGGCAAGGAAAGGCGCGGCCCCGGGCGATGGCGTCGCCCCGATTGCGCGGGCCGCCGTTTTCCCACAACAGTCCTGAACGCCGGGACCTTTCCTTGCAAGGAGGGTCGACATGACGGACCGCCCAGATTTCTATAGCTTCCACAACGGCGACAAGGCCACGCTGCCCTTTGCCGAAATCGAGTATGCCGCGCGGCTGAAGGGGCTGCGCGCGGCAATGGCCGAGGCCGGGGTGACGGCCTGCGTGCTGACCTCGATGCACAACGTCGCCTATTACAGCGGGTTCCTCTACTGTTCCTTCGGCCGGCCCTACGCGCTGGTGGTGACCGAAAGCGAGAGCGTGACGGTCAGCGCGGGCATCGACGGCGGCCAGCCGTGGCGGCGGTGCCACGGCGACAACATCACCTACACCGACTGGCGGCAGGGCAACTTCTGGCGCGCCATCCGCGCGGTCGCGGGCGAGGGGCGCGTCGTGGGTTACGAGGGCGATCATCTTACGCTTCAGGCGCGCGACGCGCTGGAGGATTTTCTGGCACCGCTCACGATGGTCGACATCGCCCCGGCCACCATGCGCCAGCGCATGAGGAAATCGCCGGCCGAGATCGCGCTGATCCGGCAGGGCGCCGCGGTGGCGGACGCGGGCGGTTACGCGATCCGCGAGGCCGTTCGCGAGGGCGCGCGCGAGATCGACGTGGCGATGGCCGGACGGGACGCGATGGAGCTGGAGATCGCCCGCCGTTTCCCCGATGCCGAGTACCGCGACACCTGGGTCTGGTTCCAGTCGGGCATCAACACCGACGGGGCACACAACCCGGTGACCGGGCGGCACCTGCGGCGCGGCGACATCCTGTCGCTCAACACCTTTCCGATGATCTCGGGTTATTACACGGCGCTGGAGCGCACGATGTTCCTGGGCGAGGTCGACGACGCCTCCGCCGCGATCTGGGACGCCAACGTCGCTGCGCACGAACACGGTATCTCCCGACTCGGGCCGGGCGTGTCCTGTGCCGAGGTTACGGCGGCGATCAATGCCTTCCTCTCGGACCGCGGGCTGCTGCATTACCGCAGCTTCGGCTACGGGCATTCCTTCGGGATCCTCAGCCATTATTACGGGCGCGAGGCCGGGCTGGAGCTGCGCGAGGACGTGGACACCGTGCTGGAGCCCGGCATGGTGATCTCGATGGAGCCGATGCTGACCATCCCCGAAGGGCAGCCCGGCGCGGGCGGCTACCGCGAACACGACATCCTGATCATCACCGAGGACGGCTGCGAGAACATCACCGGCTACCCTTACGGGCCGGGATTCAACGTGGTGGGGTGAGCCGGGCGCCCCCGGGCAGGGGCGCCCGCACAGGGGTCACATCGCCGCTGCGGTCACGGCCCACACCAACATCAGCGCGGTGAAGGCGGCGGCGGTCGGATAGATCACACGGGTCATCTGGCGTCTCCTCGGTTTGCGTGGTGCGGCGCGTTGCGGCCGCGTGAAACCGAGATCGGAAGCCCTGGCCGGAACCGGAAGGACCGGCCCGGTCATATCTGGTGACAAGCCCGCCAGCCCGGCGTGAGCGGCGCCGTTCCTGCACACCGATCGGGGCCTGCGCGCACGCACCCGGCACAATGGAAGCGCCCGCGCCCGTTGGGTCACGCGGCCGTCAGCCCGGCCTAGGACCCGTCACTGCCCGGCGCCGCAACCGTGACCGCGATCTCGAGACGCCGCCAGATATCTTCGGGTCGCCACGGCTGGCCGTAATCGAGAACGATGCGGGCCTTGCCCGCCGTGCGGCCGGTCACGGCCCATGTCGCAACCATCGGCGCCCCCACGATGGGAAGGTCGCCTTCGGTCTCGCCGGCCGCCGCCGTGCCCAGCGCCTCGATGTCGAGGATCGCAAGGTTGCGGCTGGCGGTTTCGTTGAGCCGCCACGCCGCGCCGGTCGAGGGGTTGGTTTCGGCCGAGACTTCCGCCGTCTCGCCAACGGTGACGGCGATCGCGCGGGTTTCGGCATGTAGGGGGTCCACCTCCTCGGCACCGGCGGGCGGGGCGGGGAGGGTGGCAATGCAAAGGGCAAGGACGGTAGCGCGCGGCATGTGATCTCCGTTTCGGCCAGGAACCTCAGGATACCCGCGCGGACGGGTGTGGCAAGTCCGCGCGCGGCACGCTTGAAAGGCGGTGGCACGGCGCGCATTTGCACGGTATGAGGGGCCGGGCGCCCGTCACATCCACGCGCGCCGGGGGCAACGGCATGCTGCAGCTTCTGCGACTGGTCATCTTCGGGTTCCTGTTCCTGACGGCGGTCTATGTCGTGGTGTCGCTCTGGTCGCGGTCGGTGCGCAAGCGCAAGCTGCGCCGCGAGTGGGAGGAGATCGGCCGACCGGGCGACCGGGATGCCTATGTCCGGGCAGGGATGGAGGACTATGACCATTCGCTGCGCCGCAAGGCGCTGCTGCTGGTCTACATCGTGCCGGTGCTGGCGGTGCTCACCATCATCTACGTCGTGAACTTCATGTGAGGAGCGGTCGAATGGTCTATGTCAAATGGGGGTTCTGGGGGCTGTTCTGGTTGATCGTCCTTGCCTTCCTCCACTACACCCTGCCCCAGCACGACGTGGTGCGCATCACCGACACCTACGAGAAACGCGTGGATCCCGGCGACAACGCGCTGTTCTGGGCCAACGCCGACACCGGGGGCGACCCGAACCGGGCCACCCGCGACGTGTTCTTCATCCAGACGTTCCAGGCCGACGACGACCCGATGATCTATCGCAACGAGGACACGGGCTGGGGCTGGCCGCCGTATTTCAAGTTCGACACCTCGAACCTCCAGGCCGAGGCGGCCGACCTGATCTCGAAAAAGAGCGAGGGGGCGCCGCAGTGGGTGGCGATCCGCCACTACGGCTGGCGCAACGAGTTCCTGTCGATCTATCCCAACGCGATCAGCCTGTGGGCGGTCGAAAGCCCCGACGTGCGGATCATCCCGTGGTTCAACATCATCTTCCTGACCGTGCTGGCCGCGCTGGTCTGGGGGATCTGGGTGCGCTGGAAGCGGTTCCGCGAGAACCGTATCGACCCGGCGATCGATGACCTGACCGACGGCTGGGGCTGATGGGGCTGACCGCGCGGCAACGGCGCTGCCGGTGAACGGCGCTGGACAGGCGTGGCGCGCGGTGTCAGGATTTGATCAAATGCGGCCATCCGGAGGCACCCGATGAAGGACGACAATTTCCTGCGCGAGATGAACGCGCGTCACCTGTGGCATCCGATGGGGCATCCGGGCCAGGCGCAGGAAAACGCGCCGCGGATCATCAAGGGCGCCGATGGCGTGCGCATCACCGACATCGACGGCCACAGCGCCGTGGACGCAGTGGGCGGCCTGTGGTGTGTCAACCTCGGCTATTCCAACGACACGGTGAAACAGGCGATCGCCGACCAGCTCTGGCAGCTGCCCTATTACTCGGCCTTTGCCGGCACCACGAACCCGCCCGCGATCGAGGCGTCCTACGCGGTGCAGGAGTTCTTTGCCCCCGACGGGATGGCGCGGGCCTTCTTCACCTCGGGCGGGTCGGATTCGGTGGACACGGCGCTGCGGCTGGCACGCCAGTATCACCGCCTGCGCGGCCAGCCGGCGCGCACCAAGTTCCTGAGCCTGAAGAAGGGGTATCACGGCACGCATTTCGGCGGGGCGAGCGTGAACGGAAACAATCGCTTCCGCATCGGCTACGAACCGCTTCTGGCCGGGTGCTTCCACCTGCCGTCGCCCTATACCTACCGCAACCCGTTCGACGAAACCGACCCGGACAAGCTGGCCGACCGGATCGCTGCGGCCGCCGTGGACGAGATCGAGTTCCAGGGCCCCGACAGCATCGCCGCCTTCATCATGGAACCCGTCCAGGGCGCGGGCGGCGTGATCGTGCCCGGCGCCGGCTTCATGAGCCGGATGCGCGAGATCTGCGACCGCTACGGCATCCTGATGATCTCGGACGAGGTCATCACGGGTTTCGGGCGGCTGGGCGACTGGTCGGGCGCGCGGCACTGGGGCGTGCAGCCCGACATGATGACCACGGCCAAGGGTATCACCAGCGGCTATTTCCCCGTGGGGGCCGCCCTGATGAGCGAGAAGGTGGCGGAGGTCTTCGAAAGTTCAGAGCCCGCCGAGGGCAGCATCTGGCACGGCTACACCTACTCGGCGCACCCTGTGGGCGCGGCCGCGGTCGTGGCCACGCTGGCCGAGACGCAGCGGCTGGACCTGAAGGCGAACGCCGCCGCGCGGGGCACGCAGCTTCACGAGGGTGCGAAGAAGCTGGCCGAGAAACATGACATCGTTGGCGACGTGCGCGGGGGTCATGGCCTGATGCTGGGGATGGAACTGGTCAGCGACCGCGCGGCGAAGACGCCGATGGACGCCGAAACCATGACGCGCGTGCACACCGCCGCCTACGATGCGGGGGCCATGGTGCGTCTTGGCGCGCACAACATCCTGATGTCGCCGCCGCTGACGATTTCCGAGGCCGAGATCGACACGATCCTGTCGGCGCTGGACACGGGGCTCGCAGCCGCCTGACGTGGCATCACGTGTCGCGGTCGCCCGTCAAATCGCGCGCTCAGTCATGCCTATTGAAGGCGTTGCGCATGGCCTCGCCCATCGCGTGCCAGGCACGGTCACAGCCGGCCTTCAGGTCCGACCAGGCGTCGAGGTTCGACTTCCGCAGTTTCTGCAACTCTTCCTCGAGCTCTTCGCGGCGCTTCTTCAGGTCTTCGACGCGCTCGCGGATCTCGTCCTGGGCCTGTTCGCGGGCTTCGTCCGCCTTGGCCTGAAGCTTGGCGATATCCTCGTTCCATTCGTCGAGCTTCGCCTGAAGCTTCTCTTCATACGTTTTCCTTTCGTCCATGAAACCATCTCCGTTCGAAAATCACCGGTCGCCCACGCCGTTTGCGCGGCCACGAATTTCCAGATGATGTATGCAGGCCGCGGCGGGCCATCAACCGGACGCACGCGCGCGCCAAGGGTGAGCGAAGGGGGCTGTGCGCGCGTGTCTGCGGGGCGTCAGATCGTCACAACGGCCGGCCGGGATTGAAATACACATTCAAAATGTCCTATATGACGTGAAAACCCAAGGAGACCCCAAAATGGACCTGCGCAAGATTTCCGACGACCTGACCGTCTCGCCGCAGATCGCGCCGGATGATGTCAAGGCGCTGGCCGACCACGGTTATCGGTCGATCATCTGCAATCGTCCCGACGGCGAAGGCGCCGACCAGCCGACCTTCGAGGAAGTCGAGACCGCGGCCGAGGCCGCCGGGCTCGAGGCACGCTACCTGCCGATCTCGGGCGGCAAGGTCAGCGATTCCGACGCCGAGGACTTCGACCGGGCGATGAAGGAGCTGCCGGGGCCCGTCTTCGCCTACTGCCGCAGCGGCACGCGGTCGGCGACAGCCTGGGCGCTTGCCGCGGCCAAGACGAAAGAGCCCTCCGACATCCTCGAGAGTGCCCGCGCGGCGGGGTACGACATGGCCGGCGTCGTGCGCCGCATCGTCAACGGTGGCCGCACCCCCACCGAAAGCGGTGACGCGCGGTTCGACGTGGTGATCGTCGGCGGCGGCGCGGCCGGCATCGCGGCGGCCTCCAGCCTGCATGCGCGCAAGCCGGAACTGCAAATCGCCATTCTCGATCCGGCCGACGTGCACTATTACCAGCCGGGCTGGACGCTCGTGGGCGGTGGCGTGTTCGACCCCGAGACAACGGCCAGGACGATGGGCAGCCTGATCCCCAAGGGCGTGCACTGGATCAAGTCGGCCGTGGCCGCCTTCGAGCCGTGGAACGATGCCGTCGTCCTCGATGGCTGCCGCGTGGTGAAATACGATCGCCTGATCGTCTGCCCGGGCCTCAAGCTGAACTGGAGCGGCGTCGAGGGGTTGGTCGACACCCTTGGCCGCAACGGCGTGACCTCGAACTACCGTTATGACCTCGCGCCCTATACCTGGGAGCTGGTCAAGGGCATGAGGAAGGGACGCGCACTTTTCACCCAGCCGCCGATGCCCATCAAGTGCGCCGGCGCGCCGCAGAAGGCGATGTACCTGTCGGGCGACCACTGGTTTCGCGAAGGCGTCCTGAAGGATATCGACATACAGTTCATGAACGCCGGCGGCGTGCTTTTCGGTGTTAAGGATTACGTGCCCGCGCTGGAAAAATACGTCGAGAAATACGACGCCACGCTCAACTTCTTCCACGATCTCGTTGCCGTGGACGGGCCGGCGAAGACGGCGACCTTCGAGGTGAAGAAGCCCGACACGGACCCCGAGCGCGTGACCGTGGAATTCGACATGATGCACGTCTGCCCGCCGCAGACCGCGCCCGATTTCATCCGTGTTTCGCCGCTGGCCGACGACGTGGGCTGGGTCGACGTGGACCAGTCCACCCTGCGCCACAAGCGGTTCGAGAACATCTGGAGCCTGGGCGACGTGACCAATGCGCCGAACGCCAAGACAGCGGCCGCGGCGCGGGTCCAGGCGCCCGTGGTGGCCGAGAACATCGCCGACGACATCGACGGGCGCTCGCCCACGGCGGTCTACAACGGCTACGGTTCCTGCCCGCTGACGGTGGAGCGCGGCAAGATCGTGCTGGCCGAGTTCGGTTACGGTGGCACGCTGCAGCCCAGTTTCCCGAAGTGGATGATCGACGGCACCAAGCCCACGCGCGCCGCCTGGTGGCTGAAGGAGCAGATCCTGCCCCCGATCTACTGGAAGGCGATGCTGCGCGGGCGCGAATGGATGGCCAAGCCCGAAAAGGTTTCGGCCAGCTGAACCGCACCGGTGCCGAATGCGCCGCCCGGCACGACACCGGGTGGCGCCGCGCCCGCGATCCGGGCGCGCATGATCGATCGTGCCGGAACAACGATCCGGCCTTTGATTATTCCATTTCTGGAATATAAGGCGCAACACGCAAGACCCGCGCAAACAGGACCCGACGATGGCCTCTTCCACCCCCGCCCGCGCCCGGATGGCGCGATACCTGCCAATCCTCGACTGGTCGCGCAGCTACACGCGCGAGACCCTGACCAGCGATATCGTCGCGGCGGTGATCGTGACCATCATGCTGATCCCGCAGTCGCTGGCCTATGCCCTTCTGGCCGGGCTTCCGGCGGAGGTGGGGCTTTATGCCTCGATCGCGCCGCTGGTGATCTACACCGTCTTCGGCACATCGCGGGCGCTGGCGGTGGGGCCGGTCGCCGTCGCCTCGCTCATGACGGCCGCCGCCGCTGGCCAACTGGCGGCACAGGGCACGCCGGAATACTACACCGCCGCGATCCTCCTGGCCTTCCTGTCGGGTCTGATGCTGACGGCCATGGGGCTTTTGCGGCTGGGATTCCTGGCCAATTTCCTGAGCCACCCGGTGATCTCGGGGTTCATCACAGCCTCGGGCCTCATCATCGCCGCGAGCCAGCTGCGGCATATCCTGGGCATCGAGGCGCACGGCCACAACCTGGTGCAGATCCTGGCAACGCTGTGGGCGCACCTCGACCAGGTCAACTGGCCCACCGTGGCCCTCGGCGTGTCGGCCACGGCGTTCCTGTTCTGGGTGCGCGGCAATCTCAAGCCGCTGCTGAACCGAATCGGCATCACCGGCACGCTGGCCGGCGTGCTTTCCCGCACCGGGCCGGTGCTCGCGGTCGTGGCGACGACGCTGGCGACCTGGGGCCTGGCGCTTGACGACGCCGGCGTGGCCACCGTGGGCACGGTGCCGCAGGGGCTTCCGGGGCTGGTGTTCCCGTCCACTGACTTCGGGCTTTGGGGGCAGGTGGCGATGCCGGCGCTTTTGATCTCGATCGTCGGCTACGTCGAGACGATCTCGGTCGCCAAGACGCTGGCGGCCAAGCGGCGTCAGCGCGTCGACCCCGACCAGGAACTGATCGGGCTGGGCACGGCGAACGTCGGTTCGGCGCTGTCGGGCGGTTTCCCGGTAACCGGGGGCTTTTCGCGGTCGGTCGTGAACTTCGACGCGGGCGCGCAGACCCCGGCGGCGGGCGCCTTCACGGCCGTGGGCATCGCGCTGGCGACGATGTTCCTGACGCCGCTGCTGTTCTTCCTGCCCAAGGCGACGCTGGCGGCGACGATCATCGTCGCGGTGCTCAGCCTCGTCGACTTCGGCACGCTGAAACACGCCTGGAGCTACTCCAAGGTCGATTTCTCGGCCGTCGCGGCGACGATCCTCGTCACCCTGGGCATCGGGGTCGAGGCCGGCATTTCCGCCGGTGTGGTGCTGTCGCTGGCGCTGTTCCTCTACAAGACATCGCGGCCCCACGTGGCCGAGGTGGGGCGCGTGCCGGGCACCCAGCACTTCCGCAATATCCGCCGCCATTCGGTGGAAACGCATCCCGCGGTCGTCACGCTGCGAATCGACGAAAGCCTTTATTTCGCCAATGCCTCCTACCTTCAGGATTACGTCTATGACCGGGTGGTTGGCGACGAGGCCGTGCGCCACGTCGTCCTGATGTGCTCGGCCGTCAACGAGATCGACATGAGCGCGCTGGAAAGCCTCGAGGAGATCAACACGCGACTGGACGGCATGGGGATCAAGTTGCACCTGAGCGAGGTGAAGGGCCCCGTCATGGACCGGCTCAAGCGCAGCCATTTCCTGGACGAGCTGACCGGCGATGTCTTCCTGTCGCAGCACGACGCCGCCGAGGCGCTCACGCCGGGCGACCGGCCGGATGCCGCCTGATTGACGCGGTCCGCCGGTTGCGCCAGACCGGCCCCATGACCGACTCCGACACGCCCGACTGGATCGCGCTGGGGCCCCATGGCCCCGGGACGCTGGCCTGCGCGATGAAGGGCGGCAGGCTTGTGCGGCAAGGGTGCTTCGACGGCGAAGCGGAGGCTGTGGTCGCGCTGGGCGCCGACGGGTTGCCCGCTGTTCGTGTCGGCGCGGGCGCGGGTGACGCGGTGCCCGCCTCCGTGTTGCCCCGGCAGGGCAGGCAGGTGCCACCCATGACGCAGCCCGAACCGCGCGACGAGATCGATGGCTGGGCGCGCCTGCGCCTGGCCGGTGTGGTGGCCGCGCGCCCCGACTGGGACGGGGTGATCTGCCTTGTCTCGGACACACTCGCCCAATGGGTGCATGTCAGCGCGGGTGAAGCCGTGAGTTTCCAGGGTGCCCTGACAGGCCGTCTTGCGGCCGCGCTGGGCAGCGGGCCGGAGGTGGACGCCGACGCCGTCGCCGACACGCTCAGCCGGCCGGAACGGCTGGCCGCGCATCTGCGGGCGGCCACCCTCGCTGCGCGGCCGGGCGCCGTTTCCGGGCACCTGATCGGGGCCGAACTGGCCGCCGCGCGCCCCTACTGGCTGGGGCAGGAGGTGATCGTGGTCACCGCCGGCGACGCGGCCGCGGGCCGGGCCGCCGCGCTGGAGGCGCAGGGTGTGCCGGTCACGCGCGCGGATACCGATCAGGCATTGGCGAGCGGGTTGGCGGCGTTGGGTCGCGCACTCGGGCTGACCGGCTGACGGCGCGCCTCAGTCTGCGACCGGTGCGCCCGCGCGCGCCCGGCATGGCCCGAAGACCGCCGCGAGACCAAGGATCAGCCCCGACACGGTCGCGATCATCCCCGCCGCGCTGACCGCATTCTCGAAGCCGAGCCAGAGCGGGCCGTAGCCGGCCAGCATGTAACCCAACACTGCCGAGAGCACCGCGAAGCCCACGCTCCAGCCGATCTGGCGCTCCAGCTGGTTGGTCATGAGCCGCGCGGCGGCGGGCGGGCAGATGAACATGGCGATGACGATGATCGAGCCCACCGCGTCGAAAGCGGCGACCGCCGCGATGGCCGCCACGATCACCAGCGCCAGCCCCAGAGCCCCGGCGGGCAGACCCAGCGTTCGTGCGAAGCCCTCGTCGAAGGTGGTCAGCTTCAGCGGGCGCCAGAACACCGCCGTGAAAAGCGCCACGAACAGCAGTGTGAGGGCCATCCGCCCCAGCTCGGGCGGCAGCCCGGCCAGCGCCACCGGGTCCAGAAGCGATCCCCACCCGGTGGCATCCAGCCAGATCAGGCTTTCGAGGTTGCCGTATAGCGCGTGCTGCACGTCAAGGTGGACATCCGAGGTGTCGGATTGTTCCAGCAGCAGCACGCCGCCGGCGAACATCGCGGTGAACACCACGCCCATCGCGGCCCCCGGCTCGATCCGTCCCAGCCGGCGGATCACCTCGATCAGGACCACCGTCACCAGCGCCGCGGCGCCGGCGCCCAGCATCATGGGCCAGGCCGAGATCGTGCCTGTCACCAGGAAGGCCAGGACGATGCCGGGCAGGACGACATGGCTGATCGCGTCGCCGATCAGCGCCTGCCGCCGCAGCAACAGGAAATTGCCCGGCAGCGCGCAGGCCACGGCGGCGAAGATGCCGATCAGCAGCGGCGGCAGCGACAGCGCGACGAATTCGTATCCGCTCATGGCGCCGTCCTCGGGCCGAGGTTGCGGTCGAGTTCCACGATCTGGTCGGGCGTCAGCAAGGTGTCCAGCGGCGTGAGCCCGTCGTACCGCGCCGCCGCGGTTTCCTGCCGCGGGTCGCTGCGCAGCAGGGCCCAGCGGCGTTCATCCAGCAGGGCCTTCGCCGCCCGCGCGCGGCCCTTTTCCGTGGCAACGCCGTCGGCGCGGACCAGTCCGGCGCGGCGCATCAGCCGCAGGGTGAGCGGCTCGTAGATCGGCTGACCCTGCGCGAGCGCCAGCAGGCCCTGCCGCAGGTGCACCCGGCGCTGGAACCGCAGGTGGCGCAGGACGGCGGCCAGTACGCCCCGCCCGGGCGCGGCCAGCAGCGACAGCAGGAAAAGCGCGAAGGCCGCCAGCACGATGATCGGACCGGTGGGCAGGTTCGGCGCGGTGGCCGACAGCGCCGCGCCGGCGTAGCCCGACGCGCCGCCCAGCGCGCCGGCGATCAGCACGACACCGCCCACCCGGTTCGTCCAGAACCGTGCGGCCACCGCGGGAATTATGAGCAGCGCGACGATGAGGATCAGGCCCACGATCTTGAGCCCCACGACCGTTATGGCCAGCGCCAGCCCCATCATTGCCAGTTCCACGCGGCGCAGGTTCATGCCCGTGCCCACGGCATATTCGGGGTCGAAGGCCGCCAGCGTCATCGGCCGGCGCAGCAGCAGGGCGAGCAACAGAACCAGGGCGCCGCCGGTGGCGATGACCACCGCGTCGTTCCACAGCATGCCGGCGGTCGCGCCCAGCAGGAAGGTTTCCAGCCCCGCCTGCCGGCCGGCGCTCATCGACTGGATGACCGTCAGGACCACAACGCCCAGCCCGAAGAAAACAGACAACACCGCGCCGATCGCCGCGTCCTCGGCCAGCCGGGTGCGGCGGCTGAGCCAGCTGACGCACACAAGCCCGGCACCGGCCGACAGCGCCGAGCCCGCCAGCAGCCCCGGCAGCGCACGGCCGTCGCCGCCCAGCGCGACCATGACCATGAAGGCCAGCCCGACGCCCGGCAGGGTGGCGTGGCTGATCGCGTCGCTGACGAGCGCGCGCTTGCCCAGGAACAGGAACGTGCCCGTGACCCCGGCGGCGATTCCCAGCAGCGCCGCGCCGATGGTGACAAGCGTGGCGTTGTAACCCAGCTGCAGCGTCAGCGCGTCCCAGATCATGCGGTCAGCCCGCCGCCCCGATCTGCGCACCCGCCAGCCGGCCGCCGTAGGCTTCCTGCAGGATTTCGGGCACGAAGGCCTGCGCCACGGGCCCTTCGGCGATGGCCCGGGTATTGATGACGAAGGCGCGGTCGAAATAGTCGGGCACGGTGCTCAGGTCGTGGTGCACCGCCACCACCGTCCGGCCCTGTTCACGCAGGTCCTTCAGCACACCGATGATGGCCTTCTCGGTCGCCACGTCGACGCCGGCGAAGGGTTCGTCGAGCAGGTAGAGGTCCGCGCCCTCGGCCAGCGCGCGGGCCAGGAAAACGCGCTGCTGCTGACCGCCGGAAAGCTGGCCGATCTGGCGGTCCGCGAACCCTTCCATGCCGACACGCGAAAGGCAGGCCATCGCCGTCTCGACATGCCGCGCGCGCACCCGGCCCAGCAGGCCCAGCTCGCGGTAGAGGCCCATGAGCACGACATCGCGCACACGCGCCGGGAAATCCCAGTCCACGCTGGCGCGCTGGGGCACATAGGCCAGCCTGTGGCGCTGCGTGTGCAGGGGGCGGCCCCAGCAAGTGACCCGTCCCGACAAGGGCTGGACGATCCCCAGCGCGGCCTTGAGCAGCGTCGACTTGCCCGCGCCGTTGGGGCCGACGATCGCCGTCATGGCGCCCGGCGCGAAGGTCGCGTCGACCGAGAAGACGGCCGGCTTCTCGCCGTAGGAAACGGTCAGCCCCCGCACGGCCAGCGGGCTTTGCGAGATCCCCTCGGCCGGCTCGATATGTCCGTCGCGGCTGGCGAGTTCGAGATGCACGGCGTTTCCTTTCCTCAGAGTCCGGCACTCAGCCGGCCATCCATTCCGCGCGCGGGCGCATCTCCGCCCAGCGCGCGGGCAATGGTGGTCACGTTGTGATCGATCATGCCGATGTAGGTCCCTTCGTAGGTGCCCGGCACGCCCATCGCGTCGGAAAAAAGCTCGCCGCCGACCGAGACGTCGTGACCGCGTGCCGCGGCCCCCTCGGCCAGCGCGCGGACGTTGCGATCCGAGACCGAGCTTTCGACGAAGACGGCGCGGATATCGCGCTGCACCAGCATGTCGACGAGCGTTTCGATGCGGTTCAGCCCGGCCTCGGATTCGGTGGAGATGCCCTGGATGCCCACGACCTCGTACCCGTAGGCGCGGCCGAAATAGCCGAAGGCGTCGTGTGCGGTCACCAACACGCGCGACCCGGCGGGGACGGTGGCCAGCGTCCGCCGGGCATAATCGCCCACCTTCGCGATGTCCGCCAGATGGGCCTCGAGTCCCGCGTCGAATCCAGCGGCGTCGCCGGGGGCCGCGTCGGCGAGGGCATCGCGGACCGCGCGAACGACATGCGTCCACAACTCGGGCACCATCCAGACGTGGGGGTCGAACTTGCCCTCGTAATCCTCGTGGCCGATCAGCTTTTCGCGGGGCATCGATTCCCCGACCGCGGTCACGTTGGCGCGTTCGGCAAGCTTGAGCAGGAACCGCTCGAGCTGCGCCTCGAGGTAGAGCCCGTGCCAGAGAACGAGGTCGGCGCGGGTCATGGCGACGATGTCGCTGCGCGTCTGGCGGTAGGAATGCGGATCGACGCCCGGGCCCATCAGCGGTTTCACCGACACGCGGTCGCCGCCGACCTGGCGCGCGGCATCCGCGATCATGCCGGTGGTCGCCACGACGTCGAGCGGGGCAGTGCGCGCCTGCAGACCCGCAGGGGCCAACGGGGCCGCGGCCAGCATGGCGATCAATGAGCGGCGGGTCGGTGTCACGGGGTTCTCCTGTCGGAAGGTCGGCTTGCCGCGGAACAATGGTGGCGCGTTGCCCGAAAGTCAATGCAGTTGCGACTTAATTGCAAAAACACTTCGAATGTTCGGACCGCTCCCCTTGTCGCGCTTTCAGTTGATGGTTGCCTTCAATCCCTCGGGCTGGCCGACGACGACGAAGGTCAGTTTCTCCGGTGCCAGCAGGTCGCGTGCCACCCGGTTGACGTCCTTGCGGGTGACGGCACGCACCTTGTCGTTCCGGTTGTCGATGTAGCCGGGCGAAAGCCCTTCCATCTGCATGGCCGCGAGGATGTTGGCGATTGGCCCGTTGCCATCGAAACGAAGCGGATAGGCGCCGGTGAGATAGGTCTTCGCGTCCTTGAGCTCCTCGGCGGTCACGCCGTCCTCGCGCATCCGGCGCCACTGGTCGCGGATGACCGCGATGGCCTCGGCGATACGGTCGTTCGACGAGGACACCGACCCCATCCAGAGTTGTGCATGATCGCGATCCACGAGGTAGGAATAGACACCGTAGGTCAGCCCGCGCTTTTCGCGCACCTCGTTCATCAGCCGGCTCTCGAACGAGCCCCCGCCGAGAATGTGGTTGAGTATGTAGGCGGCGAAGAAATCCGGGTCGTCCCTGTCGATGCCGGGTTGCGCCAGCATGGCCACGGATTGCGGCGTGTCGAAGTCCACAACCTTTGTGCCGCCGGGCAGGTTCGGATCGGCCGGCCCGGGCAGGGCTGCGCCGGTCTCGGGCAGGTCGCCGAGCAACCGGTCGAGCAGGGCCGACAGCGTCTCGGCGTCGATGTCCCCGACGGCGCTGACGTAAACCCGGTCGCGCGCCAGCGCGGCGCGGTGGGCTTTCACGATGTCCTCGCGCGTCAGGCCGGTGACCGATCGAGTCGTGCCGTTCCTGGAGCGGGCGTAGGGATGGTCGCCGAACACGAGCTTGTCGAAGGCGCGGCCTGCGATCGCCCGCGGTTCCGTCTTGTCCGACCGAATCACCGAAAGGACCTGCCCCCGGACGCGTTCCAGCGCCTTTTCCGAGAACGTCGGGTTCACGAGGCTTTCGCGCAGCAGCCGCACCGACTCGGCGCGGTTCTCGGTCAGGAACTTGGCCGAAATGGACACGGCGTCGTCGCTGGTTTCATATTCGAAGGAGGTCGCCAGACGCTCGGTCGCGCGGGCGAAGGCGCGCGCATCCATGTCACCGGCCCCTTCCTCAAGCAGGCCCGACATCAGGTTCGTGGCCCCCGACTTGCCCGCCGGGTCGAGCGCCGCGCCGCCGCGGAACCGCAGTTCGAGCGCGACGAAGGGGATGCTGTGATCCTCCACGAGCCACGCGTCGATGCCGCCCGGCGTCGTGACCTCCCGAATGTCGATCTCCGCCTGCGCAGGCGCGGCGGCCAGAAACGCCAGAGCGGCGAAAGCCAGACGGATCATTGCGTCACCTCCGGGGTTTTCAGGTGGGCGGTCACGGCGCGCTTGCGGTCAAGAACGTCGCGCGCCGCGTTCAGGATGTCCTTTTCGGTCACGTCCTGGAGGATCTCCGGCCAGGCGTGCACGTCGTCCACCGTCAGGCCCTGTGTCAGGGCGCGGCCGTAGCGCCGGGCGCGTGCCGTCACGTCGTCGCGCTCGTAGATCCGCGAGGCACGGATCTGTGTCTTGATCCGGGCCAACTGGTCGTCGTCGATGCCCGTGGCCAGCAGTTCCTCGAGCACCCTGTCCATCGCCGTTTCGGCTTGCTCCAGGGTCACACCCGCGGCCGGCACGACCGTCAGGTTGAACGTCGTGTCGTCAAGCGACATTCCGCGGTACCATGCGGAGGTGTAGACCGCCGTCTTGTTCTCGAACTGGAGTTCCCGATTGAGCATGGAGGTCTGGCCCCCGCCAAGGATTTCGGCCAGAAGTGTCAGTGCGGCCGCACGTTCCTGCGCGCCGCTGTCGCGTTCCGGGGCAAGGTAGGAGCGGCTGACGTAGGGCTGGGACACGCGCGGATCCTCGAGCACCAGGCGCCGCTCGGCCAGTTGTCGCGGCTCCTGCGGGCGTGCGCGTTCGGGCAGGTCGGGGTTGGCGGGAAGGGGGCCGTAGTGCTTTTCGGCCAGGGTGCGCACCTGCTGGGTGGTGACGTCGCCGGCGACCACGAGAACGGCGTTGTTCGGTGCATAGTAGGTGCGATAGTGGTCCATCGTCGCCTCCATGCCCAGTTCGGACATCTCGGCCTGCCAGCCGATGATGGGGGTGCCGTAGGGATGGTTCAGGTATTGCGCGGCCCTTTGCTGTTCCCGCAAAAGGGCGCCGGGATTGTTCTCGACCCTTTGGTTGCGTTCCTCGATGATGACGTTGCGCTCGGTCTTGATGTCGGTCTCGGTCAGGCGCAGATCGACCATCCTGTCGGCTTCCATCTGCATCATCCGGCCCAGACGGTCCGCGGCCACGCGCTGGAAATAGGCCGTGTAATCCTGGCTGGTGAAGGCGTTGTCACTGCCGCCGTGGCGCGCCACCGTGGCGGAGAACTCGCCGGAGTCCAGGTCGTCAGTGGCCTTGAACATCAGGTGTTCCAGGAAATGCGCGACCCCGGAAACGCCGGGGCGTTCATCCGCCGCCCCCGCGCGGTACCACACCATGTGCACCGCCACCGGGGCGCGGTGATCCTCGATCACCACGACCTCCATGCCGTTGTCGAGCGCGAAGCGCGTCACGTCGTCTGCCGGTGTCGTGGCGGCCTGCACCGGCAGGGCGAGGCCTGCCGCCAGCAGGAGAGGTCCGATCAGTCTGAGCATCGCGTGCTGTCCTTCACAAGCCGTGCCTGCATCAGACATACAGCGATGCCGCGTTTGTTCAAGCCGCCGCCGTCGGTGCGGCGGGGACGATCAGAACCGTTCTTCGGGTTCCGGTGGGGCCGATGGCACCGTCACCCCGCGCCGGCGCAGGCGACGCAGTTCGGCATAGGGGTCCAGCCATTGCTGGCGGTAGGCTTCCGTGTAGCTGTCGTAGGGACCGATCCCCAGCAGGTTCAGCCTGCCCTTGCGACGCCGCAGCTCGCGGTCTTCCCTTGCCACTTTCTGGCGGATACCTTCCGGTGCGCCATAACGGTCGGCGTGCCGCACCAGCGCACTGTCGGCCTTGGGGACGCCCCCGGCCGCCGAGCCGTCTGGTCGCCCGCCGAGCGCCGCGATGCCTTCGGCCTTGGGGTTCTGGTCGGTGCGGTTGCTCCCGCCCGGGGTCGGCGGTGGCAGCTCCGAGTAGTTCTCGGGTGCCTCGAGCGGCTTGTTGGGTATGATCGAGAACTCGTCGGGGCCGTCGTCGGGATTGCGGATCTTGGACAGCTGCTTGACCTCGCCGGAACTGCACGCCGCCAGCCCGAGCGCCGTCACCATAACAAGTATCAATCCCCGCGACATGCTCATCGCCATACTCCTGAAGGTTTGCCGCCAGCCTTATCGCATCGCCGCGCCGAGGTCACGGGGCCTTTTTGTCGGTGGAAAAGACGATCAGCCCCAGCGCGCCGGCAAACACGGCGACATCGGCGACATTGAACGAGAACGGGTTGTCGATGCCGCAGCAGGACATGTTCACGAAATCTGCCACGGCGCCGTAAAGCAGCCGGTCGACGACGTTGCCCAGCGCGCCGCCCACCAGCAGCCCGGCCGAGATCCGCTGCCACGGGCCGGCAGGATCGCGGTGCACCCACCACACCACCGCCAGGCAGATGGCCACTGCCACGGCGATCAGGATCCAGCGGGTCAGCCCCGCCTCGCCCGAGAGCAGCCCGAAGTTGATGCCCGTGTTCCAGGCCATGCGGAAATTCAGGTAGGGTGGCCAGAAATCGATGCTGCCCACGCGCTGCAGGCCCATCGCGTGCACGACGATGTACTTCGTGACCTGGTCGGCGAGGAAAACCCAGAACCCTGTCCAGAAGACCGTTTTCATTCCGTGCCCCCTAGTGCCGGAAGTGGCGCATGCCGGTGAAGATCATCGCCAGCCCGGCTTCGTCGGCGGCGGCGATGACCTCGTCGTCGCGCATCGACCCGCCCGGCTGGATCACCGCGGTCGCACCGGCCTCTGCCGCTGTCAACAGCCCGTCGGGGAAGGGAAAGAACGCGTCCGATGCCACGGCCGACCCTTTCGTGGGCGCCTCGGCCAGTCCGAGCGCCTCGGCCATGTCGGCGGATTTCCGCGCGGCGATGCGGCAGCTGTCAACGCGGCTCATCTGGCCCGCGCCGATCCCCACGGTGGCGCCGCCGCGGGCATAGACGATGGCGTTGGATTTCACGTGCTTGGCGACGCGCCACGCGAAGAGCATGTCGGCCATCTCCTGCGCGTCGGGCGCGCGTTTCGTGACCACCTTCAGGTCGCTTTCATGCCGGTGGCCGTTGTCGCGGTCCTGCACGAGCATGCCGCCCGAGACCTGGCGCAGCGCCAGGCCGGCCTCGGCCGGGTTGGCCAGCCCCGGCGCCAGAAGAAGCCGCAGGTTCTTCTTCTTCGCGAAGATGTCGCGCGCGTCGTAGTGGACCGCCGGGGCGATCACGACCTCGGTGAAAATCTGCGTGATCTCGCCTGCGGTCTCCACGTCGAGCGGCTGGTTGAGCGCGACGATGCCGCCGAAGGCGCTGGTGCGGTCGCAGTCGTAGGCGTTCCTGTAGGCCGCCCTGAGCGTGTCGGCCCGCGCCACGCCGCAGGGATTGGCATGCTTGATGATCGCGCAGGCCGGCCCGTCGCCCGGCAGGAACTCGCTGACCAGCTCGAAGGCCGCGTCGGTGTCGTTGATGTTGTTGTAGGACAGTTCCTTGCCCTGAAGCTGCTCGGCGGTGGCCACGCCGGGGCGGTCCGTCCCGTCGGTATAGAAGGCGGCCTGCTGGTGCGGGTTCTCGCCGTAGCGCAGGGTTTGAGACAGCGTCCCGGCAAAGGTGCGCCGCCGCGGCGCGGGTTCGTCCAGCGCGGTCGCCATCCAGTTCGAGACGGCCGCGTCATAGGCCGCCGTGCGGCCGTAGGCCGTGAGCGCCAGTTTCTGCCGGAACGCCAGCGAGGTCTGCCCGTCGTTGGCCTTGAGCTCCTCGAGCAGCGGCGCGTAGTCGGCCACGTCGACGACCACGCCCACCGCGTCGTGGTTCTTGGCGGCCGCGCGGATCATCGCCGGCCCACCGATATCGATGTTCTCGATGCAGGTGGCGTGGTCGGCGCCCTTGGCGACCGTCTCTTCGAAGGGATACAGGTTGACGACCAGCAGGTCGATGGGCCGGATGCCGTGGGTGGCCATTGCCCCCATGTGGTCCTCGTCGTCGCGCCGGCCCAGCAGCGCGCCGTGCACGACAGGATGCAGCGTCTTCACGCGACCGTCCATCATCTCGGGATAGCCGGTCAGATCGGCCACGTCGCGCACCGCCAGCCCGGCCTCGCGCAGTGTCCGTGCCGTCCCCCCGGTCGAGACCAGCTCGACGCCGCGGGCGGCAAGCGCCTCACCCAACTCGACGAGGCCGGTCTTGTCGGAAACGGAAAGAAGCGCACGGCGCAGGGGCACGAGATCGGTCATGTCAAAGGCGTCCTGGGTCGGGTTGAGGTCAGTCGTCGAATGTCGGGTCCACGGGGTCCTGCTTCAGGTCGCGCACGCCAACCGGCGTATCCTGCGCCTTCGACAGCGACCACCGCGCGCGTGTCGCATAATCCATCGCGCGGCCCGATAGAACGATCTGTTTGGTCGCACGCGGTTTCAGCCGGTTCTTTTCCAGGTAGACGGACTGTTCAAGCGACAATTCGGTCTCGCCGTCGCCCCGGAACACCCAGATCTCCCCGCTCTTGAGTGCCATGGACACTGCCGTGCCGCCCATGTCGAGGGCCGCGTCGACGTCGGGGTGCAGGTGGAAATGGATGTCGAAGGGGATCCCGTCCATCTCCAGGCTCGCGCGGGCCTTGTCGAAACGCTTCTTCTGCGATTCGCGGATCGCCACGATCAGGTCCTCGCCCGCCAGCCCGCGGCCGTCGAAGGTCACTTCGAGCCTGCGGCCGTGGATCAGTCCGAACTCGGCGCCATAGCCGTCGTGCCCGCCCTCGAAGCGCAGCCCGTCGGGCGCCTGGCTCATTTTCACGGGGACGTCGCGCGGGCCTTGGGCCAGCGGTTCGGGGTAGGTGCCGCCGCGCTTGAGCCGGGCGCACGACTGTCCCGCGATCACGAGCGTGGAATGCGATGGCGTCGCCCGGCCGACG
Source organism: Roseovarius salinarum (assembly GCF_002834145.1). GTDB lineage: Bacteria > Pseudomonadota > Alphaproteobacteria > Rhodobacterales > Rhodobacteraceae > Roseovarius > Roseovarius salinarum. The sequence continues at coordinate 38,330 of NZ_PHNT01000006.1, forward strand.
CGCCGCCATTCGGCGCCGAAGCTGACCCCGGAGCCGCAGTTGACGATCAGGGGGCGCCGCCCTGAGGTGAGTTCGAACGCCAGGGCGGAGGCGTGGGCATTGACCGAGGCCGCCCCCCTGGGGGGCGGGGCCGCGTCGACGATGACGCTCGTGCGCCCTGCGCTGAGCCGCGCGTAACCCATCGACAGCCCGTCGGGCGCACGGGTCTTGACGCCGCTGGCCGCCAGCGCGTGATCCAGCCGCCCTTCCAGCCCGCGCCCGCCACCGTGGAACCGGGCGAGGCCACCGTCGGCATGGCGCAGGGTGCGCAGCGTTGGGGCGATCCGCTCGATCGCCGCCCAGTGGGCATGTCCCGGCGCGTGGCCGGATTCGCTGAGCGCCGCCGCCGCCCAGGTCAGCAGGGTGAAGACCTCGAGCAGCTCCTCGGGGTTGCGTGTGGGCAACCCGCCCTGGGTGTCGATCTGTGTCTCGCACGCGTCGGCCAGCGCGGCCACGGCCGGGGCCACATGCGCATGCATCCCCTCCAGCGAGAGCCCGGCGTAGATCAGCCCGGTGAGCGCCTCGAACCGCGGCAGGCCGGGGGGTGCACTGCGCCAGCGCCGCCCGAGGAAGATGGTCTGCTGTGCCAGCGAGCGATAGAAGGCCGCCGAAGCGTCCGCATCCTGCCCGCTGAGGACGAACAGGGCGTGGTTGATCCAGCGGATCAGCCGCCGCCCCGTCAGTTCCGGTGTCCAGCCCGGCCCCCGGCCTTGGCCGTACCGGGCGATCCACTGCCACAGCCAGTCCTTCGCACAGCGCCGCGCGGGGGCGTCGCCCGTGGCCGCGAGGTCGTCGAGCCAGCCGAACCCGTGCAATGCCTGCGCGAAGGCCGCGTCGGGCGGGTCTATGTCCCACGGGCTTGCCTCCGGGGCCTGCACCAGGTGGCCGGCGAACTGGAAATTGCCTGCCACGAGTTGCCGGCCCCGCGCGAAACTGCCGATCGTGCGCGGCTCGGGCTGGGACAGGAAGGCTGTCGCGGGGCGCGTCAAAGCCGAGCGGCGCGCCTGAACGCGGTTCATCAGGCGCGTCCATCGTGCGGACAGCTTTTCGGGTTTCGACATCGGGCTCGGCCTCGGGACGCTCTTGGCGGCGTTGTTGCGGACACTATACCCTGACGCCGCGCGCGAGTCACGGTGTTCCCGCGCGCCAGGGGCGCAACGGGCGCCTCATGGCCGAAGGCAGGCGATGAAAAACCCGTCCATGCCGCCCAGCTCCGGCCAGAAATCCGGCCGCAGGCGCAACCCGCCGTCGGCGGTCCGCCACTGCGGGTCCACGCCGGGCAGGTCGCCCGCCGCCGCGTCAACCTGCAGACGCGGGTGCCGTTGCAGCGCCGCCGCGATCTGCCGCTCGCCCTCTTCCGGCAGTAGCGAGCAGGTGCAGAACACCAGCCGCCCGCCCGGCTTCACCAGCGCCAGCGCATGGTCCAGCATCGCCGCCTGTGTCTTTGCCAGCGCGCCGATCTCGCGGCCGTCGCGGACGTGCGGCAGCTCGGGGTGCCGCCGGATCGTGCCCGTGGCCGAGCAGGGTGCATCCAGCAGCACGCCGTCATAAGGGCCGCCCGCATGCGCCAGCGCGTCACCGGTGATGCACTCCGCCTCCAGCCCTGTTCTGGCAAGGTTCTCGGCCAGCCGCTCCATCCGATCGGCGGAGTTGTCGAGCGCGGTCACCGCGGCGCCCGCGGCGGCCAGCTGCATCGTCTTGCCACCGGGCGCGGCGCAAAGGTCGAGCACACGCTCGCCCGGGCGCGCGCCCAGGACGCGCGCCGGCAGGGCGGCGGCGGCGTCCTGCACCCACCAGTCGCCCTCGGCGTATCCCGGCAGCACCGACAGCTGGGCGCCGCGGTCAAGGCGCACGCTGCCCGTGGGCAGCAGCGTGCCGCCCACCTGCCGCGCCACCGCCGCCGCGTCGGTCCTGGCGGTCAGGTCCAGCGGGGCGCGCGCGAAATGCGCCCGTTCCATCGCCGCGACCGCATCCGACCCATAGGCGCCGATCAGCCGCTTGCGCAGCCAGGCGGGCAGCCGCGGGACCGGAAGGTCGTTCCACGCGCCGGGGCCATCGCGGGCAACCTTTCGCAGCACGGCGTTGACCAGCCCCTTGAGCGCACGGTGCTTGCGGTGCGCCGCGGCGAGCGTGACCGCGTCGTGGACGACACCGTGCGCGTCCCCGCCGGTGCACAGCTCCACCGTGGCCAGCCGCAGAAGGTTGCGCACGTGCATGGGGGGCGGTTTGCGCAGGTGCGGCTTCAGGACGCGATCCGCGCGGTCCAGCCCCCGCAGCGCATCGAGCGCGAGGCGTTGCGCGCGCGCCCGGTCTGCCGGTTCGAGAGACGCCAGCGCGCCGCTGGCCACCAGGTCGGCCATCAGCCGCCGTTCGCCCAGAACCTTGTCGAGAAGGCCGACGGCAGCGGCGCGCGCGGAGGGGGCGGCGTTTTTCAAGCGGGATTCCTTGCTGCGGTACGGAATGCGCGTATATCAAGCGTGTGGCAGCAAAGGAACCCTGCGCTATGGACGACGACACGGACAAGGACGGCCTTCCCGCCGCCGCCCGCCGGGCGCTGGCCGAGGCCGCGGAGCGCCGCCGGCAGGAAGAGGCAAAGGAAATCCCGCGTGAGTACGGCGGACGCGGCGGCCCTGAGCCAGTGCGCTACGGTGACTGGGAAATCAAGGGCCGCGCCATCGACTTCTGACGCGGCCGCGGTCAGCGCAGCCGCAGATCGGCGGACTGGCCCTGCCCGCGATCGGAGATGAAGCGCAGCGTTCGCCCCTGGACCTTCACAGCCTGGCAATTCGGGCCAAGGTCAGTGCTGCCCCAGTAGAGCGAGCGGCAGAAATACCCCGACCGCCAGCGCCACGCGCCCGAGACGTCGCGGCCGAACGCGCGGCCCGCGATCTCGCCGTCCGGCGTCACGGCCAGCCGGATCCCGAACCGCGTCAGCTTCCGCCCATCAACGAGCGAGATGAAGCGGTCGCGGTCGTCCACCTTGTCGAAACCTTCGGCCGCGGCCGGCCCCGCCAGCCCGGCGCACAGCAGGATGAGGATGATCGCACGCATGTCGCCCTCCCGAGAATACCGTTCGGGATACGCGGGCGAGGGTGCGCCGGATCAGTTTTCGCGCAGGCCGAGGACGTCCATCATGTCGTATTCCCCCGGCTTGCGCCCGATCCCCCACAGCGCGGCCTTGAGCGCACCGCGGGCGAACACCGCGCGGTCGGTGGCGATGTGGCGCAGCACGATCCGCTCGCCCGCGGCGAGGAACATCACGTCGTGCTCGCCCACGATGTCGCCGCCGCGAATCGCGGAAAGCCCTATGTGGCCCCGTTCGCGCCGCCCCGTGATGCCGTCGCGGCCGCGATCGGCCACGTGGTCGAGCGACACGCCCCGGCCTTCGGCGGCGGCCTCGCCCAGCATCAGCGCCGTGCCCGAGGGCGCGTCGACCTTCTGGTTATGGTGCGATTCAACGATCTCGATGTCGTAATCCTCGTCCAGCGCCGCGGCGACCTTGCGCGTGAGCTGTGTCAGAAGGTTCACGCCAAGGCTCATGTTGCCGGCGCGCACCACGATGGCGTGGCGCGCAGCGGCGGCGATCGCCTCGAGGTCCTGTGCGGTCATGCCCGTGGTGCCGATGACGTGGACGGCCCGCGCCTGCGCGGCAATCCCCGCGAACTCCACCGTTGCGGCGGGGGCGGTGAAGTCGATCACCGCGTGCGCGGGGGCGAACGCCTCCAGCGGGTCGTCGGTGACCGTCACGCCCAGGGCCGCGCCCCCCATCGCCTCGCCGGCGTCGCGGCCGATCCAGTCGTGGCCGGGGCGTTCCACCGCGCCGCTCAGGCGGGCGCGCGGGCTTTCGGTGATGGTGCGGATCAGCATCCGGCCCATCCGCCCGGAGGCGCCTGTCACGACGATGCCTGGAATTTCGCTCATCCGTATTCTCCGGTTCGCTGGTTTTGTCCTGCTTAGCGCGGGCATCGGCGCTTGGCAAAACTTCTGCGAACCCTTAGATGCTCGGCCATGGCACGCAACAAGTCCCGCCAGGGCACAGGCCCCTCCCAGCGTCAGCTTCGCGTCGGCGAGCTGATCCGGCGCACGCTGTCGGAAACCCTGATGCGCGGTGACATCCATGACCCCGACCTCAACGGCATGTCGGTGACGGTGGGCGAGGTGCGGGTGTCCCCCGATCTCAAGGTCGCGACCGCCTTCGTCCTGCCGCTGGGCGGCGAGGGGCAGGACGACCTGATCGGGCTGCTGGCACGCAACCAGGGCGAGCTGCGCCGCGTCATCGGCGGCAAGCTGGAGCTGAAGTTCGCACCCGAGTTGCGCTTCCGCCTCGACCGGACCTTCGACCAAATGGACGAAACCCGCCGGTTGCTCGCACAGGACAAGGTGCGTCAGGATCTCGAGGAGTAGGCCCGTGCGCGGGATATGGGCCGTCATCCTGTCATTGCTGCCACTGCTGGCGATGCCGGGGCGCGCGGATGCCGTCGAGTGCCGCGAACTGACCCACGCGGACACCGGATACACCGTCTGCGAAGTCGATGCCACGCGCGAGGACCTGCGCCTGTTTCTCGATCATCCCGAAACGGGCCGGCGGCTGGGCAGCTTCGAGAACCTGCGCGCGCTGCTGGCCGGGCAGGGGGCGGAGCTGGCCTTCGCGATGAACGCGGGCATGTATCACCCCGATCGCAGCCCGGTTGGCCATTACGTCGAGGCGGGACGCCAGGTCAAAGGCGTGGTGCGCGGCGCGGGGCCGGGCAACTTCGGGCTGCTGCCCAACGGCGTGCTGTGCATCAACGATGCCCGCGTGCGCGTGATCGAGACGGAACGTTACATTGCGCAGGCCCCCGGGTGCCGCGACGCCACGCAGTCGGGGCCGATGCTGGTGATCGATGGGCGGTTGCATCCGCGTTTCCTGAAAGACAGTGACAGCCGTTATGTCCGCAACGGTGTCGGCACCTCTGCCGACGGGCGCCGTGCCGTCTTTGCCGTTTCGAACCGGCCGGTAACCTTCCACGCCTTTGGCCGGCTGTTCCGGGATGTCCTGCAGACGCCGCAGGCGCTTTACCTCGATGGCAACATCTCGCGGCTCTACGCGCCGGAGCTGGGCCGGCACGACGGCGGCTTTCCCATGGGGCCGATCGTGGGCGTGGTGGACCGTGGCGGAGATTGACGCGGCGGGCGGCCTTCGCTAGGGCGCATGCTTCACGCGAAAACGGGATCCGGGCATGGCACGCAGGCGCAAGGGGCGCGATATCTCCGGTTGGCTGGTGGTCGACAAGCCCGCCGGCATGACCTCGACGGCGGTGGTCAACAAGGTGCGCTGGGCGTTCCAGGCGAAGAAGGCGGGCCACGCGGGCACGCTGGACCCGGAAGCCACCGGGGTGCTGGCCGTGGCGCTGGGTGAAGCCACCAAGACCGTGCCCTTCGTCACCGACGCGCTGAAGGCCTATCGCTTCGGCGTGCGGCTGGGGCAGGCCACCAACACCGACGACGCCGAGGGCGAAGTCATCGCAGAAAGCCCCGATCGCCCCACCGACGACGAGATCAAGCGGGCGCTGGGCGCCTTCGTGGGCGAGATCATGCAGGTGCCGCCCAAGTATTCGGCGGTGAAGATCGACGGCGAGCGCGCCTACAAGCTCGCGCGCGCGGGCGAGGATGTCGAGATCGCGGCGCGGCCCTTGTGGGTAGAGGAACTCTTGTTGATCGACCGTCCCGACGCCGATCACGCCACGCTGGAGATGACCTGCGGCAAGGGGGGCTTCGTTCGCGCGATCGCCCGCGACCTGGGCGAGGCGCTGGGCTGCCACGGGCACGTTGAGTGGCTGCGGCGGCTGTGGTCAGGTCCGTTCGAGGCCGGGCAGGGCATGACCCTCGACCGGATCGAGGCACTGGCCCGGACACCCGAGCTGGACACGCATCTTCTGCCGCTCGAGGCGGGGCTTTCCGAGTTGCCGCAGGTGCGGTGCCCCACCGGCTCGGTGGCCAAGCTGCGGAACGGCAACCCGGCGCCGGTGGTGCCTTTGGACGATATCGAGTACGGCGAGGAATGCTGGGCCGCCTGCGACGGCCGGGCGGTGGCCGTGGGCCGCTTCAAGGCAGGTGAACTGCAGCCCGCCCGCGTTTTCAACCAGCCCTGACCGCTTGCACCGCCCGCCGGGGCGGGGCAAAAGCGCTGCCATGATCACGCGCGAACACACGAAGGGCGATGCCGCCTCGACCGCGGTGTATTCGAACTGCGAGCGCTATCGCTACATGCTTACCCGGACGTGGGATCCGACGGGGCCGCGTGCGCTTTTCGTCATGCTCAACCCGTCCACGGCCACCGAGGTGCAGAACGACCCAACGGTCGAACGCTGCGAACGCCGGGCGCGGGCGCTCGGCTTCGGGGCCTTCCGCGTGACCAACATCTTCGCCTTCCGCGCGACCGACCCGTCGGACATGCGCGCGGCCGCCGACCCGGTGGGCCCGGACAATGACGCCGCGATTGCCGAAAGCTGTCCCTGGGCCGACAAGATCATCGCGGCCTGGGGGGCGCACGGTGCGCATCTCGACCGTGGCCGGGCCGTCGAACGGCTGTTGCGGGCCTCGGGCAAGACGCTCCACACCCTCGGGCTGACCAAGGCGGGGCACCCGCGCCATCCCCTCTACATCGCCTACAGCCGCCAGCCCGACCCGTGGCCGGCGTCCGTGCCCGGCGATTAACCAGTCCGCCCGGATTTCTTTGACCGCCGGCGGACCGCGTGCCTGAATGTCCGGTGTGGGTGAGTGATGGGTTGCAGGTATGCTGCTGGTGATGGGCCTGATGGGCGTTGCCGTCGGGGCAACGGCCCTTGTCATGATGGACTTCGAAGAAGGTGGCGGGCCGCCCGACGATGCGGAGACCGCCGAGGAAAGGGACCCGGAAGAAACTTCAGGGCGCGATGATGGCGTCGATGACGATGACGGCATTCTGGCACATCTGGATCGCGCGCCGGGCGAAGGAGGTGACGCCAGCAACGACAGCGATGCCGCCGGGAGCGCCACGGTGGACGACACCGCGCCCCCGGATCCAACGGGGGCGGACCGGGGCGACGATACGCCGTCGGAACCGCCGGGTGAGAGGCCCTCGGCCGAGGCCGACGGTGCCTCGGACGGTGCCGAAGACGAGGGCAACGCGGCGTCGGACAAGACGATGGCCGAGGTGGACGACCCCGAGGACACGACCGGGCGGGCGCACACGGACACCGGCCCGCGCGTCGTCGCCGGGGCTCCGGGTGGCGAAACCCTGTCCGGCTTTCCGGAAGACGATCGGTTGAACGGTTACGCCGGCGACGATGTGATCGAAGGTGCGGACGGCAACGACGAACTGCGCGGCGGAAAAGGCGCCGACACCATCGGGGGTGGCCGGGGCGATGACAGCCTGCACGGCGGCGATGGCGCCGATGAATTGTCCGGTGGTCCCGGCAGGGACCATGCCTTCGGGCACGGTGGCGACGACATCCTTGCCGGCGGCGCCGGCGCCGACAGCCTTGTCGGCAGCATGGGCGCGGATACGCTCAGCGGTGGCGAGGGTGGCGATGCCGTGCATGGCGACCTTGGCGACGACCGGCTGTTCGGCGACGCCGGGCAGGATACGCTGTTCGGGGGCTGGGGCGACGACACGGTGTCGGGTACCGGCGACGGTGGCACGGGCGATTTCGTCAACGGCGGCGGGGGCGATGACGTTCTGATCGCCGGGCCGGCCGACACGGTGACGGGCGGCGAGGGCAAGGACGAGATCCGCATCGCGGGTGGAGCGACCGGGCCGGTAGAAATCACCGATTTCTCGCCGGAAGAGGACCGGCTGGTGATCCTCGTGGACCGGCTCGACCCCGACGCGCCGCCCGCGCTGGGGATCGAGGACGATGCCGGCGATGCCGACCGCCAGCACGTCACGCTGGACGGTGCGCGCGTCGCCGTGGTCGAGGGGGCGGGGCGGATCGCGCCGGTGCACGTCACGATCCTGCCCCGGGATGCGCCGGCGGCGGCGCTGATCCGCTAGCCGCTGCGGCGGGCCGCGCGATTTACGTCTTTTCTTTCGCGCGCATTTCTCTTATACGGCCCGCTCGTTGCCCGGCGTGCCCGGGCGGCGCATCTCTACGGACCTTGCTGGACGACATCCCGGCTCGTGCCCGAAACGCCGAACTGAAAAGGAGACCCCGATGTCGATCACACCGCAGGAAAAAGACCGCGTGATGAAGGAATTCGCGACCAAGGACGGCGACACCGGGTCGCCCGAGGTGCAGGTCGCGATCCTGACCACGCGCATCAAGGCGCTCACCGAGCACTTCAAGACCCACAAGAAGGACAACCACGGCCGCCGCGGCCTGCTGAAGATGGTCGCGCAGCGCCGCAAGCTGCTGGACTACCTTCACGGCAAGGACGTCGAGCGTTACCGCGACCTGATCAAGCGGCTGGGCATCCGCCGCTGAACGCGCGGGCCGGACGGCCCTCCGAGAGCGATCTTTCGTAACGCCCGCGCCACACGGCGCGGGCGTTTGCGCGTTCAAGAGCCCCGTTTTCCTGTCCCTTGCAGTGCCGGGTCATTCCGGACGTTGTGCGCCGGGCATCAGCCCGCGCAGGGCCGCCAGCGTAAACGGGCCTGGCTGCTGAGGAACCCGCTGTGCTTGGGCAGGGCGTCCTCGGCATCGGCCTGCCGCCGGTGGTAGAACATGTTGAAATCCGGCGGCCTGATGGCGCTGCCGGCGGCGATGCTGCCGCTCGGGATGGCCACCATCCGCGGCAGCATCGGCAGCCAAAGCGTTTCCATCGCCGGCCGGCCGCAGTCGGTGCAGGTGCCACGGCGGACGAAGGGTGGTTGCTTGTGCACCCTGGACGCGACCGTCTCGCGGGCATTGCGGATCACGTCGCGGTCGCGGAACACGCATATGTCGGCACGGGGCGCGTCATTGAACGCCTGGCGTATCGTGCAGTGGCACAGCGCGCGGAACAGCGGCGCCCCCCGGAGCCGAAGGCGCATTGCGCCGCAACTGCAGGTCGCGGTCTGGTCATTGCCGGCCGGCGTCGTCCCCTCCTTCCGCCATGATCGTCCCATGCCGTGGCCCGTGGCGCAAAAGGCGGCCGTCGTCCCGGGCCGAACGCGGCACTTTCCAAACGCCGCCATCCCGTGTATGGCGCGCGTATCTGAGACGCTGTGCCACGACCCCGGCACTCGAGGGAATGATGGAGGGGTCGGCGGCAATGGGGCCGCCATGAAAACGGGTACTCGGACCGCCGAGGGAGCCCAGACAGGATACGCAGATGTTCAACGTGACGACGAAATCGATGCAGTGGGGGGAGGATACCCTCACGCTGGAAACGGGCAAGGTGGCCCGTCAGGCCGATGGTTCGGTCATTGCCACGCTGGGGGAAACCAGCGTGATGGCGAACGTGACCTTCGCCAAGGAGGAAAAGGAAGGTCAGGGATTCTTCCCGCTGACCGTCCACTACCAGGAAAAATACTATGCGGCGGGCAAGGTGCCCGGCGGTTTCTTCAAGCGCGAGGCGCGCCCGACGGAAAAGGAAACGCTCACCGCCCGCCTGATCGACCGGCCGATCCGGCCGCTGTTCGTGCCCGGCTTCAAGAACGAAGTGCTGGTCATGTGCACCGTGCTCAGCCACGATCTGGTCAATGACCCCGACATCGTGGCCATGATCGCCGCCTCGGCGGCGCTGACCGTCTCGGGCGTGCCCTTCATGGGGCCGATCGGCGGCTGCCGCGTCGGGTACGCGGACGGCGAATACATCCTCAACCCGGATGTCGAGGACATGCAGGATCTGCGCAACGATCCCGAGCATCGCCTGGACCTCGTGGTCGCGGGCACCAAGGATGCCGTGATGATGGTCGAATCCGAGGCCTACGAACTCAGCGAGGACGAGATGCTGGGCGCGGTCCAGTTCGCGCACGAGCAGATCAAGCCGGTCTGCGACCTCATCATCGACCTGGCCGAGGACGCGGCGAAGGAGCCCTTCGACTTCACGCCGCCGGACTACTCGGCCCTCTTCGACGCCGTGAAGGCGGCGGGCGAAACCAGGATGCGCGATGCCTACGCGATCGGTGACAAGCAGGAACGCACCACCGCCATCGCCGCGGCGCGCGAGGCGATCGCCGCCGAGCTGTCCGAGGAGCAGGCCGCCGACCCGAACCTCGACGCCGCGCTCAAGAAGCTCGAATCGACCGTGCTGCGCGGCGATCTCGTGAACGACGGCAAGCGGATTGACGGGCGCGACCTGCAGACCGTGCGCCAGATAGAATCCGAGGTGGGCTTCCTGCCACGCACCCACGGGTCGGCGCTTTTCACCCGCGGCGAGACGCAGGCGCTGGTGGTGACCACGCTGGGCACCGGCGACGACGAACAGATCATCGACGCGCTGCACGGCAACTTCCGGTCCAACTTCCTGCTGCACTACAACTTCCCGCCCTACTCGGTCGGCGAAGCGGGCCGCGTCGGGCCGCCGGGCCGCCGCGAGATCGGACACGGGAAACTGGCGTGGCGGGCGCTGCAGGCGGTGCTGCCGTCGGCGACGGACTTCCCCTACACGATCCGGCTGGTCTCGGAGATCACCGAATCGAACGGGTCGAGCTCGATGGCCACGGTCTGCGGCTCGTCGCTGTCGATGATGGATGCGGGCGTGCCGCTGAAGGCGCCGGTCGCCGGCGTGGCCATGGGGCTGGTTCTGGAAGACGACGGGCGCTTCGCCGTGCTCACCGACATCCTCGGAGACGAGGACCACCTGGGCGACATGGACTTCAAGGTCGCCGGCACCGAAAGCGGGATCACCTCGCTTCAGATGGACATCAAGGTCGCCGGCATCACGCCCGAGATCATGAAGCAGGCGCTGGCACAGGCCAGGGACGGCCGGATGCACATCCTCGGCGAGATGAACAAGGCCCTGTCCGAGGCGGGCGATTTCTCCATCCACGCGCCCCGTATCGAGACGATGCAGATCGACCCCGACAAGATCCGCGAGGTCATCGGTTCGGGCGGCAAGGTCATCCGCGAGATCGTTGAAACCTCGGGTGCCAAGGTCGATGTCAACGATGACGGCATCGTCAAGATCGCCTCGCCCGACGCCGAATCGATCCAGAAGGCCTACGACATGATCCATTCGATCGTGGCGGAGCCGGAAGAAGGCAAGGTCTACCGCGGCACGGTCGTCAAGATCGTCGATTTCGGCGCCTTCGTGAACTTCTTCGGCAAGCGCGACGGGCTGGTCCATGTCAGCCAGATCGCCGACAGGCGCCTGAACCATCCCTCGGACATGCTCAAGGAAGGCCAGGAGGTCTGGGTCAAGCTGCTGGGCTTCGACGACCGCGGCAAGGTGCGCCTGTCGATGAAGGTGGTCGACCAGGAGACGGGCGAGGAAATCGCGCCGAAGAACAAGGAAAAGGCCGACGGCTGAGGCAACGCCCCGGTCCCGTGCCAATCGCCCCGGCGGAGCCATCCGCCGGGGTTTTTCTTTGCCGCGTCACACCGGCAGGGCCGTCGTGTCGCAGACGGTGCGCAGCGCGAAGCTTGATTGCATCTGCGCCACCCCGGGCAGGCGGGTCAGGTACTGGCGGTGGATGCGCGCGAAATCCTCGGTGTTCTCGGCGACGACCTTGAGGATGTAATCGGCCGTCCCGGCCGTCAGGTGGCATTCCAGAACGTCGGGGATGCGCGAGACGGCCGTTTCGAAGGCCTCCAGCACCTCGTCGGCCTGCGTCGACAGCGTTATCTCGACGAAGACGGTGGCGGGCACCCCGATCTTGCGCGCGTCGAGCAGCGCGACGTAGCCGCGGATGTAGCCCTCGGTCTCCAGCCGCTGGACGCGCCGGTGGCAGGCACTGGCCGACAGGTTCACCGCCTCGGCCAGATCGGCGTTGGAGATGCGCCCGCGCCGCTGCAGCACCGAAAGCAGACGGCGATCCGTTCCATCAAGCGGCATGTATGCAAGACCTTTCAGAAAAACGAGCTAATTCGCGAAGTATATTCAAGGAACCGGGCCGTATGCGAGGAAAAATTCAACCGCCTTGCGGCGGGACTGCGGCAAAATGGCCCAAAGGGTATTGGAGGAGAAGGCCATGAAGATCGGATGCCCCACCGAGATCAAGGCGCAGGAATTCCGGGTCGGAATAACGCCGCACGCCGCGCGCGAAGCCGTGGCGCACGGCCACGAGGTGCTGATGCAGTCGGGGGCCGGTGTCGGCGCGGGGTTCCACGACGACGACTACAGTGCCGCAGGCGCGGTGATCGTGGACACCGCCGAGGAAGTCTTCGCCAAGGCGGAGATGATCGTGAAGGTCAAGGAACCGCAGCCGGACGAACGCAAGATGCTGCGCGAGGGCCAGGTGCTGTTCACATACCTGCACCTGGCGCCGGACCCGGCGCAGACGCGCGACCTTCTCGAGTCGGGCTGCACCGCGATCGCCTATGAAACCGTGACGGACCGGAACGGCGGGCTGCCCCTGCTTGCGCCGATGTCCGAGGTCGCGGGCAAGCTGGCGCCGCAGATGGGCGCCTGGACGCTGCAGAAGGCCAACGGCGGGCGCGGCGTGCTGATGGGGGGCGTGCCCGGCGTGCAGCCCGCGCGCGTCGCCGTGATCGGCGGCGGCCACGTCGGCACGCATGCCGCACGGGTGGCCGCGGGCATGGGCGCGGATGTCACCGTGCTCGACCGGTCGCTGGAGCGGATGCGCTACCTCGACGACGCGTTCTCGGGGCTGTTCAAGACGCGCTACGCGAGCGCCGGCAACAACGCCGACCTCGTGGCCGAGGCCGACATGGTCGTCGGCGCCGTGCTTATCCCCGGCGCCGCGGCGCCCAAGCTGATCACGCGCGACCAGCTTTCGATGATGAAGCCGGGGGCCGCCATCGTGGACGTGGCCATCGACCAGGGCGGCTGTTTCGAGACCTCGCGGCCCACCACGCACGAGGATCCGATCTACGAGGTCGACGGCATCATGCACTACTGCGTGGCCAACATGCCCGGCGCCGTGGCGCGCACGGCGACCATGGCTCTGGGCAACGCGACGATGCCCTTCATGCTGGAACTGGCCGACAAGGGCTGGCGACAGGCCTGCGCCGACAACCCGCACCTGCTGGAAGGGCTGAACGTGCACGCGGGGCAACTGACCTATTACGCCGTGGGCCGCGCGCTGGGCATCGACGTGATCTCGCCGCAGAAGATCGTGAAGGGCTGATCGCCGATGGACGGGGCCGGGCGGCCGGCCCCGCGCGCCGCCGGCTCAGCCGGCCTTCTGGATCTCGACCGCGTGGGGATAGGGGATGGTAATGCCGCCCGCGTCGAAGGCTTCCTTGATCGCCTTGGTCAGCTCGAACTTGAGGTCCCAGTAATCGGCGGCGTTGCACCACAGCCGCGCCGTCAGGTCGACGCTGCTGTCGCCCAGGTTCGTCACCCGGACCCAGGGTTCGGGGTCGTCGAAGACACGCGCGTCCCTCGCGGCGAGGTCGGCGATGATCTTCATCGCCTTGTCGGCATCGTCGCCGTAGTCGATCCCGAAGGTCAGGTCGAGACGCCGGGTGTCGTGGTGCGAATAGTTGGTAATGATCGCGCCCCACGCCTGCCCGTTGGGCACGACAATCTGCACGTTGTCGGGGGTTACCAGTTCGGTGAAGAAAAGGTTCAGGTCGGCCACCGTCCCGGCGGTGCCGCCGATGTCCACGTACTGGCCCAGCTTGTAGGGGCGGAACAGGATCAGCATGAACCCGGCCGCCAGATCGCTCAGCGTGCCCTGAAGTGCCAGCCCGACGGCCAGCGTTGCGGCACCCAGAACGGCCACGAGGCTCGTGGCCTCGATCCCGAACAGCCCGAGCACGGCGATCAGCACCATCAGCAGGATCACCCATTTGACGATGCTCGCGGCGAAGCTGCCGATGGTGTCGTCAATGCGGGGGTTGGCGTTGACCCGGCGGCGCAGCAGCCCGCTGACAGCACCGGCGACGATCCAGCCCAGGATAAGGACGACCAGCGCCTTAGCCCCGTTGATGACGAGCGGCGCATAGGCGCCAAGGCTTTCGAAAATCGCGTCCATGTTTCGCATGCCTCCAATGAATCGCGGTGCGGCCCGGTGCCGCACCTGCACGGTGACGCCCCTACAGGGCTAGGGCGGCGATTGCCAAGCTTTTCTGCGTGCCGGCCACGCGTCAGGTCGGTTGACCGGAGCGCATGCCGGCGGCAATAGGGAGGAGCCTCACAGCAGGGAACATGATGACCCCCGAAGAGATCGAGAAACTGCCCTACCGCCCCTGCGTGGGCGTCATGCTGGCCAACGAGGACGGGCGTGTCTTCGTCGGACAGCGGATCGACAACGATGCCCCGGCCTGGCAGATGCCCCAGGGGGGCGTGGACGCGGGCGAATCCCCGCGCGACGCCGCCCTGCGCGAGTTGTGGGAGGAAACCGGCGTGCCGCCCGATCTTGTCACGGTGGAGGCCGAGACCGAGGGCTGGGTGCGTTACGAGTTGCCGCACGATATCGTGCCACGCATCTGGAAGGGCCGTTACAAGGGGCAGGAGCAGAAGTGGTTTCTTCTGCGCTTCCACGGTCGCGACGACCAGGTGAACATCGACACCGGCCACCCGGAATTCTCCGAATGGTGCTGGCTGGATCCCGACGACCTGCCGGCACGGATCGTTCCGTTCAAGCGCAAGGTCTATGAACAGGTACTGGCGGAGTTCGCCGACAAGCTGTGACGCGGCCTTGTCCGGCGCGGGCGGTGCTGGCAGGCTCGTGGCGTCGGGGCCGTCGGCGGCATCGCCCGCGGCCACCGGACGTGCACCGGGAGCTGCGCCATGACCCGTTTCATTGCCCCCCTCGTCGCGTTTCTTCTTGGCGGTCCGGCACTGGCGCTGAGCTGCCTGCCGCGGGATGCCCCCTATCTCTACCAGCAGGCAGACGCGGCCGAGGCCGCCTACGTGGTGGTGCATGGCCGTCTGACCTTCGACGAATCGCGCCTGCCGCGGGCGAACGCCGAGGACCAGTCAGACAGCGAAACCCGCCTGCCGGCCCGATTCACCGGCAAGGCGCTGTCGCGCGAGGGGTTCGTCGTTCCGTTCGACCGGCCGATCACGCTGGTCGTCGAATGCTTCGGCGTGTGGTGCCCCAGCCCGGAATCCGGCACCGAGCACCTGGCGTTCCTGCGGCGGAGGGACGGCGGCCATGACCTGGTGCTTGACCCCTGCGGGGGCATGGCGCTGTCGGCGCCGTCGCGGGAACAACGCGACAGGATCGTGCAGTGTTTTCGCGGCGGGCCGTGCGTTTCCGAGGTGCCGGGGCGGCGGTGAGGCCGCCGGGGCCGCATGACGCGAAGTTCCGCGAAGCCGGTGGCGTTCCGGACTCGAAATGGAACAAAAGGTGAATATACTCCCGACTCGTCATGTTCGCCGAGTTGTCGATCACCTCTAACTTCACTTTCCTCACCGGCGCCTCGCACCCCGAGGAACTGGTGGAGCGTGCCGCCGCGCTCGGCCTGCCGGCGCTGGCCATCGCCGACGACAACTCGGTCGCGGGGCTGGTGCGGGCGCATGTGAAAACGCGCGAGATCGTCCGGCAGGTGGCCGAGCGGCAGGCGATCGAGGCGCGTGACGGCCCCATCGGCCCGCCCGATCCGGCGTGGCGCCCGGACCCGCCGGGCTGGGCCTGCGTGCCCCGGCTGATCCCGGCCGCGCGGCTGTGCCCCGGGGACGGGCCGCGGCTGACGGCGATGCCGCGCGACCGCGCCGCATGGGGCCGGCTGTGCCGACTGCTCACGCTGGGCAAGCGGCGGGCGGACAAGGGCGGTTGCCGGCTGACACTTGAGGACGTGCTGGATGGCGCCGGGGGGATGGAGCTGCTGTTGCATCCGCCCGAAAACGTGGAGGCGGAGGCGTGGCACGCGCAAGCCGCGCGGCTGGCGCGGCACTTCGCCGGGGCGGTGCACCTGCTGATGGCGCCGCGCTACGACGGGCAGGACGCCGCGCGCTTCGACTGGCTGGCAGGCCGGGCGGCCGATCTGGGGGTGCCCACGCTCGCGTCGGCCACACCGATCATGCACCACGCGCGGCGGCGGCGGTTGGCCGACGTGCTGACCGCGATCCGCGAAGGGCTGCGGGTGGACACGCTGGGCCGCGCGGCGCTGGCCAACGCCGAGTGCCGCCTGCGCTCGGAGGCCGAGATGCTGCGCCTCTTCGCCGGGCACGAAGCGGCCGTGCACCGCGCCGGCGCGCTGACCGGGCGGCTGGCGTTCTCTCTGGACGAACTGCGCTACGAATACCCCGGCGAGGTCGCGGACGGCGAAGCGCCCGACGCCCGTCTGCGCCGGCTGGCCGAGGCGGGGCTCGCGTGGCGCTACCCCGACGGCGCGCCGGAGCGGGTGCGGGCGCAGCTGGCGCACGAACTGGCCCTGATCGGCAAGCTGGGTTACGCCCCATATTTCCTGACCGTCCACGACGTGGTGGCCTTCGCCCGCGGCCGCGGCATCCTGTGCCAGGGGCGCGGCTCGGCCGCCAACTCGGTGGTCTGCTACTGCCTCGGCGTGACCTCGGTCAGCCCCGAGATCGGCACCATGGTTTTCGAGCGCTTCGTGAGCGAGGCCCGCGACGAGCCGCCCGACATCGACGTGGACTTCGAGCACGAGCGCCGCGAGGAGGTGATCCAGCACATCTACGACCGCTACGGTCGCCACCGCGCGGGGTTGTGTGCCACCGTCATCCATTACCGGGCCAAGCGCGCGCTGCGCGAGGTGGGCAAGGCCATGGGGCTGAGCGGCGACACGGTCGCGGCGCTGTCCTCGCAGGTCTGGGGGATGGGCGCGGAAGGCGCGCTGCTGGATGCGCGCCTGCGCGAGATCGGGCTGGACCCCGCCGACCGGCGGCTGCGCCAGACGCTCGAGCTGGTGCGCGAGATCGAGGGCTTCCCCCGCCACCTGAGCCAGCACGTCGGCGGCTTCGTGATGACCGAGGGGCGGCTGGACGAGCTGGTGCCGGTGGAAAACGCCAGCATGGAGGACCGCACGGTCATATGCTGGGACAAGGACGACATCGACGCGCTGGGCATCCTGAAGGTCGACGTGCTGAGCCTCGGCATGCTGACCTGCCTGCGCAAGGCCTTCGACCTGTTGGAGCAGCACCAAGGGGTGCGTCACACGCTGGCCGACCTGCCGCCCGAGGATGGCCGCGTCTACGACATGTTGTGCCGCGCCGATTCGCTGGGCGTGTTCCAGGTGGAAAGCCGCGCGCAGATGAACTTCCTGCCGCGGATGCGGCCGCGGTCGTTCTACGACCTGGTGATCGAGGTGGCGATCATCCGCCCCGGCCCGATCCAGGGTGACATGGTTCACCCCTACATCCGCCGCCGCAACGGCGAGGAGCCGGTCGAATTTCCCTCCGACGCGCTGGGCGCGGTGCTGGGCAAGACGCTGGGCGTGCCGCTGTTCCAGGAACAGGCGATGCAGATCGCCATCACCGGCGCGGGGTTCTCGGCCGAGGAGGCCGACCGCCTGCGCCGGTCGCTGGCGACCTTCAAGAAGCATGGCGACGTTTCGGCCTTCCGCGAGCGTTTCCTGCGGGGCATGCGCGCCAACGGCTACGACGCGGACTTCGCGGCACGCTGTTTCAGCCAGATCGAGGGGTTCGGCAGCTACGGCTTTCCCGAAAGCCACGCGGCGAGCTTCGCGCTGCTGGTCTATGCCAGCGCCTGGGTCAAGTGCCACCATCCCGGCATCTTCGCCTGCGCGCTGCTGAACGCGCAGCCCATGGGCTTCTACGCGCCCGCGCAGATCATCCGCGACGCGCGCGACCACGGCGTGACGGTGCGCCCGGTGTGCATCAACGCAAGCTACCGCGACAACGTCATGGAACCCGACGGGCGCGGCGGGCTGGCGCTGCGGCTGGGGTTCCGGCAGGTCAGGGGGCTGGGCGAGGAGGACGCCACCTGGATCACCGCGGCGCGCGGCAACGGCTACCGGACGGTCGAGGATGTCTGGCGCCGCGCGGGCGTGGCCCCGGCCGCGGTGGAGCGCCTGGCCGAGGCGGACGCCTTCGCGGGGCTGGGGCTGTCGCGCCGTGCCGCCCTCTGGGCGGCGCGGGCGCTGGCGCCGGGGCGCGAACTGCCGCTCTTTGCCGGCGATCTCGACGGCGAGGCCATCGCGGAACCGGCCGCCCACCTGCCCGAGGCGACGCTGGGCGAGGCGGTGGTGGAGGATTACGCCGCCATGCGCCTGTCGCTGCGGGCGCATCCGCTGGCGTTGCTGCGCGACCGGCTGACCCCGCCCTGAGCCGGCCATTGCCGGGCGGTGCGCGGCTGCGCCGCGCGCAGGATCTCTCGTCCGCGGCCTGCGGCCGCGTCCTCGGGAGCCTCCGGCGGGAGTATTTGGTCCAAGGTGAAGGGCGCTTGCGTTCAGGCCGGCCGTGGGCGAGGCTGCCGCGCAGCCACGACGTTACCGGGAGCGCCACCGATGTCGCACGACCCGCTGTTGCAGCCCTTTCGCCTCAGGCACCTGGACCTGAAGAACCGTCTGGTGAGCACGGCGCACGAGCCGGCCTATACCGAGGACGGGATGCCCAAGGACCGCTATCGCCTGTATCACCTCGAGCGGGCGAAGGGCGGGCTCGCGCTGACCATGACCGCCGGCTCGGCGGTGGTGTCGCGCGACAGCCCGCCGGCCTTCGAGAACATCCTGGCCTGGCGCGACGAGGTCGTGGGCTGGATGAGGAAGCTGGCCGACGACTGCCACGCGCACGGCTGCGCCGTGATGATCCAGCTCACGCATCTGGGCCGGCGCACGCGCTGGGATGCGGGCGACTGGCTGCCTTCGCTGGGCGCGGGGCCCGCGCGCGAGCCCGCGCATCGTGGCGCGCCCAAGGTCATCGAGGACTGGGACATCGCGCGCATCATCGCGGATTACGCCGACGCGGCGGAGCGGATGAAGGCCGCGGGTCTCGATGGCGTGGAGATCGAGTGCTACGGCCATCTGCCCGACCAGTTCATCAGCCCGCTGACCAACACGCTGGACGCGCCCTACGGCGGCGGGTTCGAGAACCGGACCCGGTTCGCGACGGATGTCCTGGCGGCGTGTCGCGAGCGCGTCGGCCCGGATTTCATCCTCGGGCTGCGGCTGGTGGCCGACGAGGACGCGGCGGGCGGCATCCCCGCCGAGGAGGGCATGGCGTTCGCCCGGCAGCTGCAGGCGGCCGGTCTGGTCGATTTCCTCAACGTGATCCGCGGGCGCATCCACACAGACGCGGCGCTGGCCGACGTGATCCCGGTGCAGGGGATGCGCTCGGCCCCGCACCTGGATTTCGCGGGGCGTGTGCGCGCCGAGCTCGGGATGCCCGTGTTCCATGCCGCGCGCATACAGGACGTGGCCACCGCCCGGCACGCGGTGCAGGCGGGGCTGCTGGACATGGTGGGGATGACGCGCGCCCACATCGCCGAGCCGCACATCGTGCGCAAGATCGAGGAAGGGCGCGAAGAGGAGATCCGCCCCTGCGTCGGCGCCACTTACTGCCTTGGACGCATCTACCAGGGGGGTGCGGCGCTGTGCATCCACAACGCGGCCACCGGGCGCGAGGCCACCATGCCCCACGAGATCGCCCCGGCCGAGGCGCGCAAGCGCGTCGTCGTCGTGGGGGCGGGGCCCGCGGGGCTGGAGGCCGCGCGGGTGGCCGGGGCGCGCGGCCACGCGGTGACGGTGTTCGAGGCCGCGGACGCGCCGGGCGGGCAGGTCCGGCTGTGCGCGCAGCAGGTGGCGCGGTCGGAGATGATGGGGATCATCGACTGGCGCATGGCGCGATGCGCGGCGGCCGGCGTCGAATTCCGCTTCAATGCCTGGGCCGAGGCGGCGGAAGTGCGCGCGCTGGAGCCGGATGTCGTCATCGTGGCCACGGGCGGGCTGGCGCGCCCCGGCGACCTGGCGGCGGGCAGCGACGCGACGGTGACCAGCTGGGACATCCTGTCGGGCGACGCGAAGCCGGGCGGCCGTGTCCTGCTGTTCGACGAGGCCGGCGATTTCGCCGCGCTGCAAGCCGCGCAGGTGCTGGCGGACGCGGGGGCCGAGGTCGAGGTGATGACGCCCTACCAGGCGTTTTCATCCGAGGTGCCGGGAATCAACCTCGTCCCCTTCATGCGCGCGCTGCAGGACAAGGCGGTGACATTCACCGTCACCTACCGGTTGCAGGCGGTGGAGCGCGACGGCAACCGCCTCAAGGCGATCGTGGGGTCGGATTACATGGACCTGCGGCAGGAACGTGCCGTCGACCAGGTCGTGGTCAATTACGGCACGGCGCCGCTTGATGAGCTCTATTTCGACCTCAAGCCCGAGTCGCAGAACCTGGGCGCGGTGGATTACGAGGCGCTGGTCGCCGGGCGGCGGCAGGCGATGACGGGCGGGCCGGACGGGTTCCAACTGTTCCGCATCGGCGACGCGGTGTCGTCGCGCAACACGCACGCCGCGGTCTACGACGCGCTGCGCCTGATGAAGGATATCTGAAACCAAGGGTCGCCGAACGGGGTCAGCCCCCGCGCAGGCGCCGCAGCAGTGTCTGGCTGGGGTAGCCGTCGGGCGTCACGCCCACGGACTTCTGGTAGGCGCGGATGGCGTTGATCGTGTTCGGGCCGATGATCCCGTCGATCTTTTCCAGCGCGAAGCCCTTGCGCGTGAGGCGGCGTTGCATTTCCTTCTTCTGGACGAAGGACAGCGGTTCATAGCCGCGCGGCCAGCTTGCCTGGATGGTTGGGCCGCCCTTCAGGCGGTCGGCCAGATGGCCCACGCCGATGACGTAGGCGTCGGCCTTGTTGTAGCGCTCGATCACCGCGAAGTTGTCGAAGATCATGAAGGCGGCGCCGGCCGCGCCGGCGGGCAGGAGGATGGACGCGCGCCCGTGGTTGGGCACGGGCTTGCCGTCGACGCCCCGCACGCCCAGACGCGCCCATTGGCGCGGTGACTTGCGGATCGAGCGGCTGGCCAGCGCGTGGTTGAAGCCATCGGGCAGGCGCACCTCAACCCCCCACGGCTGGCCCGTGTTCCAGCCGAAACGCGACAGGTAGGCGGCGGTGGATGCGAGCGCGTCGGTCGGGTCGTCTGACCAGATGTCGCGTTTGCCGTCGCCGGTGAAATCCACCGCGTAGGCCTGGTAGGAGGTCGGGATGAACTGCGTGTGGCCCATGGCCCCGGCCCACGAGCCCTTCATGTTCTCGGGACGCACGTCGCCGGATTGCAGGATTCGCAGGGCCGCGATCAGTTGCTTCTCGAAAAAGCGGCCGCGACGGCCGTCATAGGCCAGGGTGGCGAGCGCCTCGATCAGCGGGATGTCGCCCTTTCGCGAGCCATAGGCGCTTTCCAGGCCCCAGATGGCGGCGACGACCTCCTTGTCGACGCCGTAGTGCGCCTCGATCCGGGCGAGCGTGCGGCGATGGCGCCGCAGCATTTTCTTGCCGTTGCGGACGCGCACGGGCGAGGCGGCGCTGTCGAGGTAATCCCAGATCTGCTTGGTGAATTCCGACTGGTTGCGATCCTTCTGGACCACGGAGGTGTTGTATTGCACGCCGCGGAAGGCGCGGCGGAACACGCCATCGCTGATGCCGGCGGCCCGGGCGCGCGGGTGGAACCCCTCGATCCAGCGGCGGAAGCCCCGGTTGGCGGGGGCAGGGGCCAACGCCGCGGCCTTCTTCTCGAGGCTTTCGGGGCGCAGCACCGGGCGCAGGCTGCGCACCGGCACGTCGATGGCGGTGGCGGCGGCGCGCGCGACGGTCTGCGCGGGGCGCATCTGCGGCCGCAACGACGACTCCACGGGACGCGCCTGCGCCGATTGCGCGATGAAGAGGCCCGCGAGCGCGGTCAAGATAATACGGATGCCCATTGCCCGGCCCTTTGTTGGTCTTGCCTGTCGTGAAATGGTAGCCCGATTGCGCCGGAATCGGAAGCATGCACCGCGACCGGTGCGGGGTTTCGCCGATCCGGTGCCGCGCCGGCGCGTCAGCCCGCGTCGTCGCGGTCAGCGCAAACGACACGGTCGCCTGTCAGCGGCGGCTGCGCTTGACCTTGCGCCTGGTCTTTTCGTCCTGCTTCTTCGCGCGTGCGAGCTTGCGCTTGGGTGGCTTGCCCTTCGCGGTGCCGCGTGGTGGCCGGGCCTTGCCGCGCGCCGGCCCCTCGGGCAGCGACTTGCCCTCGAGGCTGACCAGCTCCAGCGCGAGCCCGCCGGTGACCGGCGCGGCTTCGGAAAGCCGGACGGTGACGCGCTGGCCGACCTCGATGGTCAGCCCCGTGTCGGCGCCCATCAGCGTGCCTGCCTCGCGGTCGAAGTGGAAGAATTCGCGGCCCAGGCTGCGCACCGGGATCAGCCCGTCGGCGCCCGTTTCGTCCAGCCGCACGAAGACGCCGAACCTGGCCACGCCGCTGACGCGGCCGGTGAACTCTTCGCCGACGCGTTCCGACAGGAAGGCGGCGAGGTAACGGTCGTTGGTGTCGCGCTCAGCGGTCATGGAGCGGCGCTCGGTCTCGGAAATGTGCTGGGCGGTTGAATCCAGCCGCTCGATTTCCTGGGGGCTCAACCCGTCGTCGCCCCAGCCGTGGGCCGAGATCAGCGCGCGATGCACCACGAGGTCGGCATAGCGCCGGATGGGCGAGGTGAAATGCGCATAGGCCTGAAGGGCCAGCCCGAAGTGGCCGAAGTTCGACGGGGCGTAATAGGCCTGCGTCATCGCCCGCAGCGTCGACATGTTGATCAGCTCGGCGTGGTCCGTGTCCTCGGCGGCGTGCAGCAGCGCGTTGAGGTGCGATGTCCTGAGCACCTGCCCCTTGGCCAGCGTCAGCCCGGCGGAATCGGCGACCTCGCGCAGCGACTCAAGCTTTTCCGGCGCCGGTTCCTCGTGCACGCGGAACAGAAGCGGCGATTTCGCCGCGATCAGGGTTTCCGCGGCGGCCACGTTGGCCAGCACCATGAATTCCTCGATGAGCTTGTGCGCGTCCAGCCGCTCGGTGAAATTGACCGAGAGGACCTCGCCGGCCTCGCTGAGTTCCACCTTGCGCTCGGGCAGGTCCAGGTCGAGGGGCTGGCGCCTGCGCCGCGCTTCGTCCAGGGCCGCGTAGGCGTCGAACAGCGGATCGATCACCTCGTCCATCAGCGGTGCGCAGGTCTCGTCGGGATCGCCGTCGCGCGCCTGCTGCACCTGTTTGTAGGTCAGCGAGGCCGCCGAGCGCATCAGCCCGCGCACGAACCGGTGGCCGATCTTCTCGCCATGGGCGTCGATCTGCATGCGCACCGCGATGCAGGCGCGCGGCACCCCCTCGTGCAGCGAACACAGGTCTCCCGACAGCCGGTCGGGCAGCATGGGCACCACCCGGTCGGGGAAATAGCTGGAGTTGCCGCGCTTGCGCGCCTCGGCGTCGATCGGGCTGCCGGGGGTCACGTAACATGCCACGTCCGCGATGGCGACCCAGATGACGTGGCCGCCCTCGTTCTTCGGGTCGTCGTCGGCATGGGCCCAGACGGCGTCGTCGTGGTCGCGCGCGTCCGCCGGGTCGATCGTCACCAGCGGCATGTCGCGAAGATCCTCGCGGCCCGAAAGCCCCGCGGGCTTCATACGGTCGGCGGCCTCGATCACCGCGTCGGGGAATTCCGACGGAATGCCGTGCTGGTGGATGGCGATCAGCGACACCGCCTTGGGCGCCGAGGGGTCGCCGAGGCGCTCCAGGACGCGCGCCCTGGGCAGGCCCAGCCGCCCCTTGGGCCCGGCCTGCTCGGCCTCGACCAGTTCACCGTCCCGTGCGCCGCCCGTTGCATCGGCGGCCACCGCCCATTCCTTGCTGTCGCCCTTGTCGATGGGAACGATGCGCCCGCCTTCGTCGCCCTTGCGGAACACGCCGAGAACCTTGCGAGGGTTGGTGCCGATACGCCGGATCAGCCGCGCCTCGTAGTGGTGATCCTCGCCCCTCACCTCCTGCAGGCGGGCGAGGATGCGATCACCTTCGCCCAGGGCCGGGTCGGAGGCCCGCTGAACCATGAGAACGACCGGCTCCACCCCGTCACCGTGCCATTCCAGCGGCTTGGCCAGAAGGTCGCCGTCGTCGGTCTGGCCGGACACCTGCAGCACGCTCACGGGGGGCAGTTTCCCGGGGTCGCGGTAGGTCTTCTTGCGCTTCTCGAGGTGACCTTCCTCCTCGAGCTCCTTGAGCATCCGCTTGAGATCGACGCGCGCAGCCCCCTTGATCCCGAACGCCTTGGCGATCTCGCGCTTGGAGGTGAGGGTCGGGTTGTCCGAGATCCATTGCAGGATCTCGTCCTTCGAGGGCATCTTGCTCATGTCGTGGGCCTACCATGCCTGCGCGAGGCGTGCATCCGCGAAACATGCGCCAACGGTACTGCGGGCGGGGGCCGGTTCCGGCGCAGGTCCGCGGCGGTGTCCACGTCGGCCAGCGTGTCCGCGAAGGCGATGCGCGCCCCGCCAAGGCTCGCGACGCTGTCGGCCAGCGTGTGGGCGCTCGACCAGCGCACGCCCTCGAACAGCGTGGCGGGCGGCGGCGCCGTCCGCTTGAGGCCGACCAGCCAGAAACCGCCATCGGTCGCGGGGCCGAAGACGGCGTCGTTCTGGCCCAGCGCGGCGAAGGCCCGGGCGACGTGGGTGCGCCGCACACCCGGGATATCGCCGCCGACGATGCAGACCGGCCCGGGCGGCATGCCGCGCAGGATGCGGCCCATGCGGTCGCCCAGGTCGCCGCCGCCCTGCGCGATGCGCGGCAGGTGGGCGGGCCACGCGCGGGATGCGCGCGCGGCGCGGTCGGGGGCCACGGCCAGCACCAGCCGCCACCGGGGATCGTGCAACCGGCGCAGCAGCCGCGCCGTCTGGTGGCGTACCCACCATGTGGCCTCGATCCGGCCGATGTCGCGCGCCAGCCGGGTCTTGACCCGGCCCGGTCGCGGCTCCTTGAGCATGACGACCAGCTGGCGCGCGTGCGTCACAGCGCGCGCTCCATCGCGCGGTGCGGAATGCCCGCGTCGTCAAAGACGGGTCCGTGCGCGGTGAACCCGAGGTTTTCGTAGAACGCCAGTGCGTGGGTCTGTGCGCCGAGCGCGGCGCGGCTCACGCCCCCGAGCTTCCTCAGGTGGTCGAGGCAGGCGCGAATCAGCGCCGCGCCCAACCCAGTGCCCCGATGCTCGGGCAGAACGCAGACGCGCCCGATCTTGCCCGTATCGCCCTTGATCAGGATGCGGGCGCAGCCCACCGGCCGCCCGTCGAGCGTGGCCAGCAGGTGGTGGGCCGCGTCGTCGCGGCCGTCGCGCTCCTCGTCGGGCGAAACGCCCTGTTCCTCGATGAACACGCGCCGCCGCAGCGCGAGGCAGGCGTCGATGTCGTGCGTCGGGCCGATCGCCACGGTCACGCGAAGTACTCCCACAGGATGCGGGCGTAGACCGCCTTGAGCCGTCCGATCTGGTCCACGTCCACCCGTTCGTCCACCTGGTGCATGGTCTTGCCCACCAGCCCGAATTCCACCACCGGGCAATGGTCCTTGACGAAGCGCGCGTCGGACGTGCCGCCTGTCGTCGACAGCACCGGGGTGACGCCGGTTTCGGCCACCACGGCGCGCGACACCAGTTCGGACAATGGCCCCGGCGGCGTCAGGAAGCTTTCGCCCGACACCTTGACCTCCAGCCGGCCGGCCACGCCGAAGTCCGACGCGACTGCGTCAAGTTCCCGTTGCAGCCAGTCTGTCAGGCCCGCACCGCTGTGCAGGTCATTGAACCGGATGTTGACCACCGCCCGGCAGCTGGCCGGGATCACGTTGGTCGCCGGGTTGCCCGTGTCGATGCCCACCACCGCCAGAGTGGACGGGTCGAAGTGCTCCGTGCCCTCGTCAAGAGTGGCAGACGACAGCCGATCGGCCAGCCGCGCCATCGCGGGCAGCGGGTTGCGTGCGCGGTGCGGGTAGGCCGAGTGGCCCTGTTCGCCGGTGATCTCGATCCACGTGGTCAGCGAGCCGCGCCGCCCGATCTTGATCATCTCGCCGAAGGTGTGCGGGCAGGTGGGCTCACCCACCAGGCAGGCGTCCATCGCCTCGCCCGTCTGCTGCATCCAGTCGAGCAGGGCCGAGGTGCCGTCCACGGCATCGCCTTCCTCGTCGCCGGTGATCGCAAGGATGACCGCGCCGTCGCGGGGCGGAGCCTGCGAAACGAAATCCACCGCCGCGGCGGCAAAGGCGGCGACGCCCGATTTCATGTCGGTCGCACCGCGCCCCCAGAGCTGCCCGTCGCGGATCTCGGCACCGAAAGGGTCCACCGTCCACGCGTTCGCGTCTCCGACGGGGACCACGTCGGTGTGCCCGTTGAACCCGAAGGTCCGCGCAGCCCCCTTCGGGCCCCAGCGCGCGAACAGGTTCGCCACACCGCCTCGGTCCACGCGTGTGCAGGCAAAGCCCGCCGCGCTCAGCATCGTCTCCAGCAGGTGCAACGCGCCGCCTTCCTCGGGCGTGACCGACGGGCAGCGCACCAGTTGCCGGGTCAGGTCCACCGGATCGACAGGGGTATCGGGCATCCCTTTGGTCCTTTCTTGCGGTTCGATCATCTCTTGCCCTAGCCCGACACGCCCACGCGCGCAAACCGCAAGGCCCGCGTGCAGGGGTCACAGGCCCAAAATGCTTAACAGAACGGAGATTTTACTGTAGCAAGGCAAAAAACACCCGAGGCAGGACAACACCCGCGCGGCCGCACCGATGGCCGCGATCGAGCGGGCAGCAGACAACGTCCAAGGACTGTGGCGGCCGCGCCGCGGACCTGTCCGGCCTCGGAAAACGAGAGAGGCACCGATGCGGGCAGTCAGGCAAGGTCCTTGGCGCAGCCGCGGGGCCCGCGGCCGATGAGCGCGGGCTGGATCGGCCTGTGCACGCGCGATGGCGGGGCCTTCGACCCGGCCGGGCTGGGCGCGGCGCAGCACAAGCCGGCAGGCGATGTGCACGTGCGCCCCGACAGCCTGCTGCCGCGCGGCACGCTGCTGCTGGAAACGCGGCTTTCCCCGGACGGACGGCCCGAGACCTTGCTGGGCTTCGACAAACGCCATCCGTGGCGGGCCAGCCTGACGGTCAAGGTCCTGCCCGGCGGCGGTTTCGTGCTGGTCGTGGCCCAGGGGGACGACGTTCGCCATGCCACCCTGCCGCATCATCCCGACGGCCGGAGCGACGCGGTGCGGCTGAGCTACAGCTGGGATGCGCCCGCCCGGAGCGGGCGGCTTACGCTGGAGCGCCCGGAAAACGACCGTGTCGTGACGGTCCCCCTGAGCAACCCGCCGCCGTTGCCCCTTGCCGACCTTCAGGAAATGATCGCCCGTCCCACCGGGCGGGCTTCGAACGGCCCGGTGACGTTCTTCGCGTTGTCCGACCGGGTGGAACCGGTTGGCCCCATGCCCGGCATGACCGGCCGGTTGCCTGTCGCCACGCCCCGAGGCTTGTGCGAGGTCCGCGCGTTGCGGCGTGGCGACACCGTGCTGTCGGCCACCGCCGGCGGCGCCGTGCCGGTGCTGCGCGCGGTGCGCCGAACCGTTCCCGCCTTTGGCAGCCTCAGGCCCGTGCGCCTGCGCGCACCCTATTTCGGGTTGCGGTGCGATGTCATGGTTGCGCCGGAAAAGCGCCTCGTCGTGGGGGGCGCGGACGTGGAATACCTGTTCGGTTGCGAGGCGGTGCTCGTGCCGGCGCGGCATCTGGTCAACGGCGTGTCCGCGTTGCGCGCGACCGGACCGTTGCTGGTGACGTATCACGATCTTCTGCTGCCCGCGCACGAACCGGTGCCGTGCGGTGGCGGTGCGGCCCTGGAAAGCCTGTTCATCGGGCGCATCCGGCGCCGGCCCGAGGATCTGGCCGCCAGCATACTGGCCGGGGCGGAACGGGCCCATCTGCCCGAGCACGCCGCGCCCGCCTGGCCGGTGCTGCGGCCGACCGAGGCGATCACGCTCGCGGAAACGCGCGCGGCCTGATCGGGCGGGTTCAGTCGAAGAAGGGGGTGACCTGTGCCACGATCACCGCGTTTTCCTCCAGCGCACGGTCCATCAGCGCGCGTTCCTCGTCGCTGATGTCGTGGCCCTCGGCCTCGCGCTCGGCCAGCGTGCCGTAGCCCGAGACATCCAGCGGCGCGGTGTCGGCCTTCTTCAGCACGGCGACGGTTTCGCGCACCGCCTCCTCCTCGTCGACGCCAGAGGCATAGACCATGAGCGCCGCGCCGGTCGCGTCCTCCGGCAGCCCGTCGCCCGCCTTGCGGCCGATTTCCACCAGAAGGGTATAGACCTGCTGCCGACCGGGCCCGTTCTTCGTGTTCATGCGGAATGCTCCCTGGTCCCGTGAACGGCGGCGTTGGCCGCGGCGATCAGGTGCCGCAGGCGGATGCCGTTGTAAAGCGGATAGGCCTCCACGTCACCGCCGATCACGGTGACCGCGGGGGATGCGTAGCGCAGGCGTGCATGTGCGGCCTCGAACCCCGGGCCGACCTCGATGCCGCCGCTGACCGGGCATGTCACGAGCCAGCCGCGCCGGATCAGCGCATCGGTCAGCGGGTCGAAGGCCGGAGGTGTGCCACGTCCCGCGCAGGACACGGCAAGGGCCGCGTCGATGGTTGCGCACGCGCCCGATGCCGTCTCGATATGCAGCCGGCATCCCGCCGGCCCGGGGGAAAGGGACCGTAACCCGGCGGCGTGCAAGCGCACCCGGCCGGTTGCGCGAAGTCGCGCGAGATCGTGCAGGCTGTCGGGCGTGCCGCGTGTCACGCGCCGCTCGAGGCGGGTTCCGGCGCGGCGTGCCTCATGATCGTTCACGATCAGCTGGTTGAGCGGCACGCGGTCGAACAGATCGAGGTAACGGTTCCGCAGCGCCATCTCGGCGCCAGGTCCCCTGGCGGCGGCGTTTGCCATGTCGGCGTCGAACGCCGCAAGAAACGCGTGGGCCGTCGCGTAGGGGCCGCAGATCGCCGGGGCCGGCGTCGGTGGCAAAGGACCCGTTTCGTAGGCAGGCTGGGGCCGGCCCGAGGGGGCGACTGCCACCATGTCGATGCGGTCCTCGGGCACCACCGCCTGCAACAGCCGGAGTACGTCGAGCATCGCGGACCCGCTGCCGATGACGGCGATGCGTCCGCCCGCCCGCGCCGTTTCGGCGACGGCGGCCTCGTTGCCATAAAGGGGGCCCACCGCGTGCGGCCATGCCTCACCCGGAAATCGCTGGGGCCGCCAGCCGCCGGGGGCGAGGTCCACGCTGTCCGCCTGCAGTGCGGTGCCGTCCGCAAGCGTCACGATGAAGGCATTGCCCGCCGCCTCGATCCCCGTGGCGCGGATCGCGCGGCGCGTGACGGTCACGCCGGTCGCGGTCTGCAGGGCAAGGGCACGTTCGACCCGGCCACACCAGTAGTCCCCGAAAATCGCGCGTGGCAGGAAAAGCGATTCGACCTCGCCCCGGCTTGCCCGCGGCTCCGCCACCCGGAGCCAGTCCGGCCGCCGACCCGTCATCGTCGCGCGGATCTCGGTCCAGTTCTCGCGGACCCACGCGGGAAATTCGGGGTCAACGACATCGGCCGGCTGGTTCAACAGAAAGGCGTGGCGCCAGGGCGCGTCGGCGGCATGGTCCTGGTAGGCCAGTCCACGGCCGGGGTGTGCGGCCTCCGGCCCGACGATCGTCAGCCGGTCACCGGGATCCAGCGGCACTGTCGCGGCGAAAGCCGCGCCGCTCAGCCCGTCACCGACGACGACGTGGTGCCGGCCCGGGCTGTCGGCAGAGGGGGAAAAGGCCGGGTTCACGTCCGAAGGCTTCATGCGGCGCGATCATGCAGCGCGCCGCGGAGGGTGCGGCGCGTCTGCGTGCCTATCACGGCGGGACGCCCGCGCAAAGCCGGCGCCGCCATGCCGATCGTCCTCAGTCGCGCAACAACTCGTTGATGCCGGTCTTTTGGCGGGTCTGCTCGTCGACCCGCTTCACGATCACCGCGCAGTAGAGGTTGAGGTCGTTCTTGGTGGGCATGGAGCCCGAGACGACGACGGAGTACGGCGGGACCTCGCCCATGAACACCTCGCCGGTCTCGCGGTCCACGATCTTGGTGGACTTGCCGATGTAGACGCCCATGCCCAGAACCGAGCCCTCGCGCACGATGCAGCCCTCGACGACCTCTGACCGCGCGCCGATGAAACAGCCGTCCTCGATGATCGTGGGATCGGCCTGCAGCGGCTCCAGCACGCCGCCGATGCCCACGCCGCCCGAGAGGTGAACGTTCTTGCCGATCTGCGCGCAGCTGCCGACGGTGGCCCAGGTATCGACCATCGTGCCCTCGTCGACATGGGCGCCGAGGTTGACGAAGCTGGGCATCAGAACCACGCCCGGCGCGATGTGCGCCGAGCGGCGCACCACGCAGTTGGGCACCGCGCGGAACCCCGCGGCCTTCCACTGCGCGTCGTCCCAGCCGGCGAACTTGCTGTCCACCTTGTCCCACCAGCCGCCGCCCTGCGGACCGCCCGACTGGTGTTCCATGTCCTTGATGCGAAAGCCCAGAAGCACGGCCTTCTTGGCCCACTGGTTGACGTGCCAGTTGCCGTCGGCGCCCGGCTCGGCCACGCGGAGGCGGCCGGCGTCGAGCGCGTCGAGCGTTTCCTCGATGGCGTCCCGGGCTTCGCCGGTTGTGGCGGGGGTGATCTGGTCGCGCGCCTCCCAGGCGGCCTCGATCGCGGCTTCGAGCTGGGTGTCGGACATCGTGCGGGCTCCCCTCGTGCAATCAGTGTGTCTTGGCCATGGCGTATAAGGCCACGGGACGCGGGGCGCAATGCGACGGGACGGGGCGCGTTCGCGGCACAATGACCTGCCGACGCGCGCAATGGCGCAGGACCGACATCGGGGGCATGCCGTGGGCCGCGTGCGCCGCGGCCGATGCAGCCCCCAAGGCATGCGCGCGCCGACGGG
Organism: Roseovarius salinarum; assembly: GCF_002834145.1. Classification (GTDB taxonomy): domain Bacteria; phylum Pseudomonadota; class Alphaproteobacteria; order Rhodobacterales; family Rhodobacteraceae; genus Roseovarius; species Roseovarius salinarum. The sequence continues at coordinate 69,271 of NZ_PHNT01000006.1, forward strand.
AATGCACTCACTGGTCAAGGCTGCGCCGACGCTTTACGGCTGGACCGACGCCCAGGAGGACAGCACCAGATGAACGACGATCGCCACAGCCGCTTTCGCGATGCGCAGACCGACCGCACTGTCGCCGACAAGGTGCCCGACACGCCGCAGACGCGGGCGCCCGCCTACCGGCTCGCCTTCGCCGACCCCGATTTCATGCTCCGTGACGAGCTCCGCCCGGTGCGCCTTCAGCTCGAACTGCTCAAGCCGGAGCTGATCCAGGACGAGCGCGGCATCGACAGCACCGTCGTCCTGTTCGGCGGCGCGCGCATTCCCCGCCCGCAGGACAAGGCCGCCGCGCGCACCGAGACACTGGCCGAGCTGTCGCGCTTCTACGACGAGGCGCGCGACTTCGCCCGCATGATCACCGAGAAATCCGTGGCCAGCTACGGCCGCGAATACGTCATCGCCACAGGCGGCGGCCCCGGCGTCATGGAGGCGGGCAACCGCGGCGCGTTCGAGGCGGGGGGATCCTCGATCGGCCACAACGTCGTGCTGCCGCACGAGCAGGCCCCCAACGAATACGTCACGCCGGGGCTGTGCTTCAATTTCCATTACTTCGGCATCCGCAAGATGCATTTCCTGATGCGGGCCAAGGCGATCTGCGTGTTTCCCGGCGGCTTCGGCACCCTCGACGAGATGTTCGAGGCGCTCACCCTGATCCAGACCGATCGCATGGCGCGCGTGCCCTTCCTGCTGTTCGGCGAGGCGTTCTGGCGCCGGATCATCAATTGGGAGGCCCTGGCCGAGGCCGGCACGATCTCTGACGAGGACCTCGACCTGTTCCGTTTCGTGGAAACCGCCCAGGAGGCGATGGAGGCCATCGAGACCTGGTACGCGCCGGACGGCTGATGCCCGCTCACGCGCGCCTTGCGCGCATGTGATGGCAAGCGAGGCGAATTGAATTCCCCGTCGCGACGCGGGCGCCTAGCCTGCCCGTGCGTGGCGTGCACTACCGCGCTCCACGTCGAAAAGGAGGAATTCCGATGACCATCACCAGACGCAACATTCTGGCCGTGGGCCTGTCCGCGATGACGGTCACAGGTGTGCCCACGGCGCTGCTGGCCGGCTCCGCGGGCGGGGCCGCCATGAACGCAGGGCCCGACGGGGTCATGCTCAAGGGTCACGACCCGGTGGCCTATTTCACGCGAGGCGCGGCCGTGAAGGGCACGCCGGACATCGCGGCGCGGCACGACGGGGTGACCTATCATTTCGCGTCCGCAGAGCACCGCGAGATGTTCCGCGCCAACCCGGACAAGTTCGCCCCGGCCTACGGCGGGTTCTGCGCCATGGGCACGGTCATGGGCATCAAGCTCGACACCGACCCGGCCCTGTTCCGCGTCGTCGACGATCGGCTCTACCTCAACACGTCCGAACCCGCGCAGGCGCGCTGGCTGACTGACGTGCCGGACCACATTGCGCGGGCCGACGAGAAATGGACGCAGATCCGCGACACCCCGGCGGCGGAGCTTGAGCCGAACTAGGGCGCGGGCCCGCCTGCAGGCGGCCGCGGCTGGCCGGTCACGCCGGCAGGTCGCAAACGGCCGCGCCGCGAACCAGCGAGGTCACGACGCGCCCTTCGGCCGTGTCCCGGATGGCGTAGCCGTGGCCGCGCAGGCGGTGCATCCATTCGCGTTCGGAAACGGCCATGCGGCGTTCGCGCATCACCAGGGCGCGGATGTCGTCGGGGCGTGTGCTGCTCGAAGTCATCATCGTTTCTCATCCTTCGACGATTGTTTCGAGATCGAAGGTGATCAACGCTGATGGCGACAATCGTTCCCGATTGCGGCGATCACTGGGTCATAATTTGGCGTCGGCCATGATCTCGCGCCGCGATTTGCGTCCGCGCTCGGTGTCCGACTTAAGCTGCCCGCAGGCGGCCATGATGTCCTCGCCGCGCGGCGTGCGGATCGGGCTGGCGTAGCCGGCCTTGTAGACGATGTCGGCAAAGGCCTCGATCCGGTCCCAGTCGCTGCGCGCGTGCGGCGCGCCGGGCCATTCGTTGAACGGGATCAGATTGATCTTGGCCGGAATTCCCTCGATAAGCTTGACCAGCCGGCGCGCGTCGGCGTCGCTGTCGTTGACATCCCGCAGCATCACGTATTCGAAGGTGATCCGTTCGGAGTTGGACAGCCGCGGATAGGCGCGCAACGCCTCCAGCAGCGTTTCGATGTTCCACTTGCGATTGATCGGCACCAGCCGGTCGCGCACCTCGTCCGTGGTGGCGTGGAAGCTCACCGCCAACTGGCAGCCGATCTCGGCGCCCGCGCGCGCGATCTCGGGGACAACGCCGCTGGTCGACAGCGTGATGCGCCGCCGCGACAAAGAGATACCCTCGCCGTCCATCGCGATCTGCATCGCGTCGCGGACGTTCTCGAAATTGTAGAGCGGCTCGCCCATGCCCATCAGGACGATGTTCGACAGCAGGCGCGTTTCGTCGCGCGGCACGCCGCGCTCCGGCCATTCGTCAAGGTCGTCGCGTGCCATCATGATCTGGCCGACGATCTCGCCGGCGGTGAGGTTGCGCACCAGCTTCTGCGTGCCGGTGTGGCAGAACGAACAGGTCAGCGTGCACCCCACTTGGCTGGAAATGCACAGCGTGCCACGGTCCGCCTCGGGGATGTAGACGACCTCGACCTCGTGGCCGCCGGCGATGCGCGCGAGGTACTTGCGCGTGCCGTCGGCGCTGACCTGGCGGCTGACCATCTGCGGGATCTCGATGACGAAATGCTCGGCGAGTTCCTTGCGATAGGCCTTCGACAGGTTGGTCATCGCCGCGAAGTCGCGCACGCCCCACTGGTATATCCACTGCCAGATCTGTCCGGCGCGCATCTTGGCCTGACGCTCGGGCGTGCCCATGGCGACCAGGGCCGCGCGCAGCGCGGGCCGGGTCAACCCGACGATGTTGACCGGTCCCTCCGGCAGCTTGCGGGGGATCGTGGCCACGTCCTGCGTGATCGGGGCGGTATCGCTCATCGTCTCCGGGCTCCTGTCTCGCGCGATGCGGCTACATATAGGATTCGACAAGCGATGCCAAAACCTCTTTGCCCGGACGGGCAGTGCACAGCGCGCAGCGTTCTTCACCTTGGGCAAAATACTCCGGGGAGCGCGAGGGGCAGCGCCCCTCGCCTGACGGACATGCGCGCCGCCAGGCGCTCCGCTTCATAACAGGTGGCCGGATTTCGCCGCCTTGGTCGCAAGGTAGGCGCGGTTGTGATCCGTCTCGCCCACCTTCAGCGGCACGCGCTCGGTCACGTTGATGCCGTTGGCCTCCATCATCGCGATCTTGCCGGGGTTGTTGGTCAGCAGGCGGACGTCCGAGAACCCCATGGATTTCAGTATCTGCGCGCCGATGCGGAAATCGCGCTCGTCGTCCTCGAAGCCCAGCCGGTGGTTGGCCTCGACGGTGTCGAAGCCCTGGTCCTGCAGGGAATAGGCGCGCATCTTGTTGGCCAGCCCGATGCCACGTCCCTCCTGGCTGAGGTAGAGCAGGACGCCGGTTCCCTCCGCGCCCATCTGCGCCAGCGCGCCACGCAGCTGCGGGCCGCAGTCGCATTTCAGGCTGCCCATCAGGTCCCCGGTGAAACAGGCCGAGTGCAACCGCGCGAGCACGGGCAGGTCGCGCCGGGGCTGGCCGATCTCGACGGCATAATGTTCCTCGCCGCCGTCCTCGGGGCGGAAGACATGCAGCCGCCCCGCCTCGGACACTTCCAGCGGCAGGCGCGCATTGACGACCGGGTGCAGCGGGCTGCCGGCGGCCAGCCTCTCGTGCGCCTGCTCGGCGGCGATGACGCTCAGCCGGTTCTCCTCGGCGAAGCGCTGGGCGCCGGCGAAGACCTGTACCAGCACCGCCGGCAGAAGCCGGGCGGATTTCACCAGCCGGAGCGCCATGCGATGCAGGCTCGCATCGCCGCCGCGCTCGGTGATCAGCGGGCCCTTCATCGGCGTCTTGAGGTCGTCGGCCGGGTCGGCCACGCCGCGGATCCACGTCAGCGTCGCGTCCTCCGGCACGCTCACGCGGGCAAGGTCGCCGTCATAGGCCCGTGCCTTGAGCGTGGCCGCGCGGCGCCCGCTGATCGCAAGGACCGCGCCCCCGCCCAGCGCGTGCAGCGCCGACAGGCGCCGCGCGTCCAGCGTCTCGGCCGCCAGCACCAGCGCGGCGGTTTCACCGGCGGTGATCACCACCGGCACGCCCATGCGCAGGTCGGCGCGCGCGCGGGCGAGTGTTTCGGATATGTCCGGGGCGAGGCTCATGGTCGGGCGGGCACTGGTTTCGATCCGTCCACACATATAGGTGCCGCCGGCAAATTGAAATATTCCCTCGCGCGGTGACACGTGGGCGTGAGGGGGCTGTAGCACATCTTGTCCGCTCCGGTGCGCGGCCGCATGTTGGCCAAAGAGAAACGGAAAGGACAGCCATGGGACAGCTCAAGAAAATCCTGCTGGTCGATGACGATGACGACCTGCGCGAAGCCCTGAGCGAACAGCTCGTGATGACCGAGGATTTCGACGTCTTCGAGGCGGCGAACGGGTCCGAGGCAATGACCAAGGCCCGCGACGGCATCTACGATCTGGTGATCCTCGACGTCGGTCTGCCCGACACCGACGGGCGCGAGTTGTGCCGGCTGATGCGCAAGCAGGGCGTGAAGGCGCCGATCATGATGCTCACCGGCCACGACGGCGACGCCGACACGATTCTCGGCCTGGATGCGGGCGCCAACGACTACATCACCAAGCCGTTCAAGTTCCCCGTGCTTCTGGCGCGGATCCGTGCCCAGTTGCGCCAGCACGAACAGTCCGAGGACGCGGTGTTCCAGCTCGGCCCCTACACCTTCAAGCCGGCGATGAAGATGCTCGTCGACGAAGCCGACAAGAAGATCCGGCTGACCGAGAAGGAAACCAACATCCTCAAGTACCTCTACCGCTCCACCGAAGGCGTGGTACCGCGCGACGTGCTTCTGCACGAGGTCTGGGGCTACAACGCCGGCGTGACGACACACACGCTGGAAACCCACATCTATCGTCTGCGCCAGAAGATCGAGCCCGACCCGGCCAACGCCCGGCTTCTCGTGACCGAATCCGGCGGCTACCGCCTTCTGGCCTGAGCGCGCGGGCTTGATCGAAGTCAAAGCGGAATCCGCCAGGCACCTTTAGCTTCATTCCGATCCCGTCGCATGCGCGGGTTATCGCATGCACCTCCCTGTTGGACTGGCCCCGGCTCTGCCGGGGTCTTTTTTGTTGCGCACACCCGGGCGGGCTGGCATCCCCGAGCCGCGCGATCCCCGTGCCGGAGCCTGACCATGCCCTTCACCCTTGCCACCTGGAACATCAACTCGGTCCGCTTGCGCGAGGGCCTTGTTCTGCGCCTGCTGGAACAGGAGGCGCCCGACATCCTGTGCCTGCAGGAATGCAAGAGCCCGGTCGAGAAGATTCCCACCGAGGCCTTCCGGGACCTGGGCTACGGCCACATGGTTGCGCGCGGCGAGAAGGGCTACAACGGCGTGGCCATCCTGTCGCGCCTGCCGCTTCAGGATGCGGGCGACCTGGATTTCGCCGCCCTGGGGCAGGCCCGCCATGTGGCGGCGCGGCTGGAGGACGGCACGCTGATCCACAACTTCTACGTGCCCGCCGGCGGCGACAAGCCCGACCGCGCGGTGAACGAGAAGTTCGGCCAGAAGCTCGATTACGTGGCCGGCCTCCGGGACTGGCTGCGCGACAACCGGCCCGAACGGTCGATCCTCGTGGGCGATCTGAACATCGCCCCGCGCGAAGACGACGTGTGGGACCACAAGAAGATGCTCAAGGTGGTCAGCCACACGCCGGTCGAGGTGGACCACCTGACCGATGCGCAGGAGGCCGGCCGCTGGGTGGACGTCACCCGCGCGGATATTCCCGACGGCCGGCTCTACAGCTGGTGGTCCTACCGTGCGCGGGATTGGGCGGCGTCGGATCGCGGCCGGCGGCTCGACCATGTCTGGGCGTCGCCGGACATTGCACGGGCGGCGCACGGCAGCCGCATCCTGCGGGACGCGCGCGGCTGGGACAAGCCCAGCGATCACGCGCCGGTCTTTGCCGAATTCGACCTTTGAATTCGCCGTCTGGCTTCCTCATATAGGGGGCAATCGATCAAAAGGATGATGAAACGATGCTGGAACTGGGCCAGAACCAAAACGCGCCGGCAGCGGGCGATCTGATCAAGGATGTGGGCGAGGCCGACTTCATGGCCGAGGTCGTGGAGGCCTCCAAGACCGTGCCGGTCATCGTCGATTTCTGGGCGCCGTGGTGCGGCCCGTGCAAGACACTGGGCCCGGCGCTGGAGGAGGCCGTGAAGAAGGCGGGCGGCGCCGTCAAGATGGCCAAGGTCAACGTGGACGAGAACCAGATGATCGCCGGGCAGCTGCGCATCCAGTCGCTCCCGACGGTCTATGCCTTCTGGCAGGGCCAGCCGGTGGACGGCTTCCAGGGCGCCTTGCCGGCGTCGGAACTCGATGCCTTCATTCAGCGCGTGATCCAGGCCGCGGGCGGCGAGACCGGCGGCGGGCTGGACGAGGCCGTCGAAGCTGCCGAGCAGATGCTCGAGGAAGGCGCGGCGTCGGATGCCGCGCAGACCTTCGCGGCGATCCTGCAAGAGGACGCGAAGAACGCCAAGGCCTATGCCGGCATGGTGCGCGCGCATCTCGCGATGGACGATCTCGACCAGGCCGAGGCGATCCTCAACGGTGCGCCGGCCGAAATCAGCGAGGCGCCGGAACTGGAAGCCGCCCACGCTCAGCTCGAGCTGGCCAAGCAGGCCGCCGAGGCCGGGCCGGTGGCCGACCTGCGCGCGAAGGTCGAGGCCGATCCCGACGATCACCAGGCGCGGTTCGACCTCGCGCAAGCGCTTTATGCCGGCGGCCAGACCGAGGAGGCGGTCGAGGAATTGCTGGAGCTGTTCCGCCGCGATCGCGAATGGAACGACGAGGCGGCCAAGCAGCAGCTTTTCAAGATCTTCGAGGCGCTCAAGCCCGACGACCCGGTCGTGCAGCGCGGGCGCCGCCGCCTGAGCTCGATGATATTTGCCTGAACCGGCCCGCGGCCTAGGTTAGCGGCATGATCAACCAAGCCGATCTGCCCGATACCGTGCCGGTCTTCCCGCTGCCCGGTGCGCTGCTGCTGCCGCGGTCGCGCCTGCCGCTGCACCTGTTCGAGCCGCGCTACCTTGCGATGCTCGAGGACGCGCTGAAAACGCCCGAGCGGCTGATCGGCATGGTGCAGCCCAACGAGGTGCCCGGGCGCGGCGGCACGGGGCTGCAGACCATCGGCTGCGTCGGCCGCGTCACGCAGTTCTCGGAAACCGAGGACGGCCGCTACATGATCACGCTCACCGGTCTGTCGCGGTTCCGCGTCTGCGAGGAGGTCGACGGCTTCACCCCGTACCGTCGCGCGCGGGTCGACTGGGCGGGGTTCGAGCGTGACCTCGGGCCGGCGGACAGCGACCCGGGGTTCGATCGCGCGGCCTTCATGCGGCTGCTGTCCCGGTACTTCGAGGCGCGCGAACTGCGCACGGACTGGGAGACACTCAAGGAGGCCGACGACGAACTGCTGATCAACTCGCTGTCGATGCTTCTGGGTTTCGAGCCGGAGGACAAGCAGGCGCTTCTCGAGGCGCCGTCGCTGAGCACGCGGCGTGAAACGCTGGTGACGCTGATCGAATACGCCCTGCGCGGCGGCGACGACGAGGAGATCATCCAGTGACCGCACAGCCCCCGGCCCACCCGGCCTTCGATCGCCGGATGCTCGAGGCGCTGATCTGCCCCAAGACGCAGACCGTGCTGCGGTACGATGCCGAGCGGCAGGAACTGGTCAGCAAGGCGGCCAACCTTGCCTACCCGATCCGGGGCGGCATCCCGGTCATGCTGGAAGACGAGGCGCGGGTCCTGGACGACTGACGGCTGGGCGAAGCCCGGCTAGCCCCGCATCAGCCGCGGCAGCTCCCCGGTCAGCCCGGCGGCTTCACGGATCATGCCGCGCCGCAGGCGCGGCAACGCGTTGATCGCGCCCATCCCGATGTCGCGCCCCAGTCGCAGGATCGGGTTGTCATTGGAAAACAGTCGGTTGGTCACGTCAGTGGCGACGGCCAGCGTCGCGGTGTCGAAGCGCCGCCACTGCTGGTATCGCGCCAGCACATCCTCTTTGCCGATATCCTCGCCACGTTGGGCGGCCTCCGAGAGCACCTGTTCCATCGCGGCCACGTCGCGCAGCCCGGCGTTCAGCCCCTGTCCGGCGATCGGGTGCATGCCGTGGGCGGCGTCGCCCACCAGTGCCAGCCGCTCGGCCACGAAGCTGTTGGCCAGGCTCAGCCCCAGCGGGTAGCTGAACCGCTTGCCCTTGAGCTTGATCTCGCCGAGGAAGTCGCCGAAGCGGGGGCGCAGAACCTCGAGGAACTCGGTGTCGGACAAGGCCATGAACCGCGCCGCGGTTTCATCGGTCTCGCTCCAGACGATGGAACTGACGTTGCCCGGCAGCGGCAGTATCGCCAGCGGCCCCGCGGGCATGAAGAACTGGTGCGCCACGCCGTGATGCGGCAGGGCATGCTCGATCGCCGCGACAAGCGCCGTCTGCCCGTAGCCCCAGCCGGTACGCCGGATGCCCGCGCGGGCGGCGGTGCCGGAATTGCGCCCGTCACAGCCCACGAGCAGCTTGCCCGATACCTTTCGGCCGGAGTCGAGCGTCACCTCCGCCCCCGCGGGGCCGGTCGACTGTGCCGTGACCGCCTTGCCCGAGACGCGGGTGATGCCGCCCGTTTCCTTCATCGCGTCAAGGAAAGCGCGGCGCAGGAACCGGTCCTCGACCATGTGGCCCATCGGGCCTTCCTCGATCTCGCCGTGGTCGAAATGCAGCAAGAAGGGCGAAAGCGGGCCTTCACCCGCGCGCCCGTCGCTCACCTTGATTTCAAGCATCGGCTGGGCCTTGTCCGCAACCCGATCCCAGATGCCGATGGCGTGCAGCAGCCGAACCGAGGCCAGCGCGAGCGCATAGGCGCGCCCGTCGAATCCCGCGTCGCGGCGCACGGTTTCGGCGAGCGCGTCGATGACCGTGACCCGCAGCCCGGACCGGGCGAGGGCCAGTGCCAGCGCCGGACCGTTGAGGCCCCCGCCGACGATGAGGATATCGCTGTCGTGCTCCATGCGCCAAATATGACTGTGCGCGCGGGATTGTCCATGCGCCCGGGCGCCGCTACGACTGTTTTCCGCGGAAACGGACAGCGGGGGGCGAGATGCAGGAGTGGCTGGGGATGACGGCGGCAGCGCTGGGGCGCGCAATCGCCGCGCGCGAGATCGACCCGGAGGCGCTGACCGAGGCGTATCTCGAGGCGATCGCGGCGCATGACGACCGCGACCGCATCTATTCCGCCGTCATGCCCGACCGCGCCCGTGCCGAGGCCGCGGCCGCCGCGCAACGGGCCAGGGCCGGGCGGCGGCGCGGTCTGCTGGACGGTGTGCCGGTCAGCTGGAAGGACCTGTTCGACACCGCCGGCACGGCGACGGAGGCGGGCACGGCATTGCTGAAGGGCAGGGTGCCCGCGCGCGACGCACGCGTTCTGCGCAATGCCAATGCGGCCGGGCTTGTCTGCCTGGGCAAGACCCACATGAGCGAATTCGCGTTTTCGGGGCTGGGGCTCAACCCGGTGACGGCGACGCCGCCGTGCGTGAACGATCCAGGCGCGGTGCCCGGTGGGTCCTCCTCGGGCGCGGCAGCCACGCTGGCCTTCGGTCTCGCCGCCGGGGCGATCGGCAGCGACACCGGCGGCTCGGTGCGGATCCCGGCGGCGTGGAACGACCTCGTGGGGTTCAAGACCAGCGCGGGATGCCTGCCCCTTGACGGCGTGGTGCCGCTTGCGCCCAGGTTCGATACCGTCGGGCCGCTGGCGCGCAGTGTCGAGGATGCCGCCCTCTTGTTCGCGGTGTTGGCCGGCACGCCGGCACCGGACCTCGACGGCGCCACGCTGGAGGGGCGGCGGCTGGCGATGCTGGAAACCGTGGTGATGGACGACATCCGCGAGGCCCCGCGCGTGGCCTTCGAGGCGTCGGTCGAGCGGCTGCAAGCGGCGGGCGCCGTGGTGGAACGGCTGCACGCGCCCGAGGTCGCCGAGGCGATGCCGATGTCGGGCGTGCTCTATACCTCCGAGGCCTACGGCACCTGGGGCAAGGTGATCGAGGCCGACCCTGACGCGATGTTCGGCCCGATCCGCGAGCGGTTCCGCGGCGGCAAGGACGTGCTGGCCGCCGACTACGTCGCCGCGTGGCAACGGCTGGAGGTGCTGCGCGCCGGCTGGCAGGCGCGGGTGGCGGGTTATGACGCGGTCCTGATGCCCACGGCCCCCAACATGCCGCCGCAGGCCGATCGTCTGATGCATGACGACGACTACTACGTCACCGAGAACCTGTTGACCCTGCGCAACACCCGCGTGGGAAACCTGATGGGATCGTGCGCCGTCAGCCTGCCGACCGGCGTTCCGAGTTGCGGGATCATGCTGTGCGGTGCCCCGGGGGGCGAAGCAAGGCTGCTGCGGCTCGCCGCGGCGGCAGAGGCGGCGCTGGCGTGAGGCGCGGACCCTGAGCCGCGCCGGGCGTCTTGGGCGGTGCCAGAATTGCCACGGTGCCGGTCAAGACCATTGTTTTTCTGGACCCGAGGCCGGCTGTTGGGTAGTCTTCGGCCAAACGGGGCGGTCAATGACCCCGGACCTTGAGGCAGTATCGGCATGTTTCCCGAGCGGTTTTCGAACCTACCGGCTTACGCGTTCCCGCGCCTGCGGCGGTTGCTGGACGGCCACGCGCCGGGCGGCGAAGTGCTGCATATGACCATCGGCGAGCCACAGCACGCGTTTCCGCCGTGGGTCAGCGGGATCATCGCGGAGCACGCCGCGGGTTTTGGCCGCTACCCGCCGAACGACGGCACGCCGGAGCTGCGCGCGGCCTTCGCGGGCTGGCTGGCGCGGCGTTACGGCGTTGAGGTGGATGCCGACACGCAGTTGATGCCGCTCAACGGCACCCGCGAGGGGCTTTACAACGCGGCCATGGCGCTTTGCCCGGAACGCAAGGGCGGGGGGGCGCCGGCGATCCTTCTGCCCAACCCGTTCTATCAGGTCTACATGGTCGCGGCGCTATCGGTGGATGCCGAACCGGTGTTCGTGCCCGCCACCCGCGACACCGGGCACCTGCCGGATTACACCGCGCTGCCGGCCGACACGCTGGACAGGGCCGCGCTGGCCTACATTTGTTCGCCGGCCAACCCGCAGGGCGCCGTGGCCGGGCAAGACTACTGGCGCGACCTGATCGGGCTGGCCGAACGCCACGATTTCCAGATCCTGGCCGACGAATGTTACAGCGAGATCTACCGTGACACCCCGCCACCCGGCGCGCTGGAGGTCGCCGCCGAGATGGGCGCGCACCCCGAGCGGGTCGTGGTTTTCCACAGCCTGTCGAAGCGGTCCAACCTGCCGGGTCTGCGCAGCGGTTTCGTTGCGGGCGGCCCCGAGAGCATCGCGCGGATGAAACAGCTGCGCGCCTACGCCGGTGCGCCTTTGCCCCTGCCGCTGCAACGCGCGGCCGAGAAGGTCTGGGCCGACGAAACGCATGTGGTCGAGAACCGTGCGCTCTACGCCGAGAAATTCGCGAAGGCCGACGAGATACTCGCAGAGGTGCCGGGCTACGCGGGGCCGCAAGCGGGGTTCTTCCTGTGGCTGCCCGTCGACGACGGCGAGGCGGCGGCGCTGAAGCTCTGGACGGAAACGGGTGTGCGGGTGCTGCCGGGCGCCTACCTCGGCCGGCAGGTCGGGGGAGAAAACCCCGGGACGGGATACATACGGGCCGCCATGGTGGCCCCGCTCGAGGAAATGACGCGCGGCCTCACGCGGTTGCGCGACTGCCTCTACACGTGAACGACAAAGAGGGACGGAGATGGCTTATCAGGCACGCGGGCGCGACCCGCTTCTCGACAGCAACATGGCCGGCGTGATCGAGCGGCGCGGCAAGGAGCTGCTTGGCCTCGGCCTTCTCGTGCTCGGTGGCCTCGCGGCGGCAATGGTCCTTACCTACCATCCCGCCGATCCCAGCTGGCTGTCAGCGACCGACGCGCCGGTGCGCAACTGGACGGGCCGCGTTGGCGCGGGCATCGCCGCGCCGGTGTTCATGATCCTCGGCTGGGGAAGCCTGGGCCTGGCCATCGTTCCGGCGGCCTGGGGGGTGCGCCTGTTGCTTCACGCGGGCGACGATCGCGCACTGCGCCGGGCGGTCTTTGCGCCCCTCTGGCTGGTCGCGCTCGCGCTCTATGCCTCCTCCCTTGCACCGGGCGACGACTGGTCGGCCGCGCACAGCTTCGGGCTGGGCGGTCTTTTCGGGGACATGGTCCTTGGGACACTGCTGGGGCTGTTGCCGATCTCGGCCAGTTTCGGCCTGAAACTGTTGTCTCTGGGGCTCGGCGCCCTTCTTGTCGTGCTGGGCGGCTTCGTTCTGGGTTTCACGCGGGACGAGGCCGCGCGCATCCTGCGCTTCCTGGTCCTTGGGCTGGTGGGATCCTACGCTGCGGTCGTGGCGCTGCTCGGTCGTGGCGCGGCGGGCGCCGCCGGGGCGGCCCGGCAGGTGCAGACGCGGCGCCAGGCGGTCCGCGCCAGTGCGGACGAGCCGGATGACGGTACGCCGGCCGAGCCGCCCCTGAGTATGCGGCCCCGCGCCCCGGAGGCGGCCGAACCTGCAGAGGCGCCCGAGACCGGCGGCGGGTTGCTGGCGCGCATGCCGTCGCTCATCCGTCGTCCCGAGCCGATGCCCGAACCGGAGCTGGTGCAGCCCGAAAGCCCGGCCGAAGTCGACGACATGCCGGGTGATGACCGCATCCGCGCAAAGATCTCGCAAGCGGTGAAATCCCGCGTCCGGCAGGGTGTTGGCGGCCAGGCGCCGTTGACGCGCGGCCTCGGGCGCGGCCCCGACAAGCTGGTGCTCGATACCGCATCGACGGAAGACGGCCTTCCACCGGAACCGCCACTGACCTCCGGCGACGGCGCGCGGCCCGGGCAGGCCGCCGCCGCGCAGGGTGCCGCGCCCGGCCACGCCAGCCCGGACGTTGCCCGCGCTGCGGGCAACCGGGAGGATGCGGCCCCGGCAACGCCCGACACCGCCGGACAGGCCGAGGCCGCGCCGAGGATCCCGACCGCGGAGCCGCGAAAGGTGGTTCAGCACACGCCACGCAAGACACCGCAACCCTCGGCCCGCGCGCAAGCCGAGGCGCAGCCCGCCCTTCAGTTCGGCGATGCGCCCGAGGCGGAATTCGAACTTCCGCCGCTGAGCCTGCTGACCAACCCCGAAACGATCGAGCGCCACCATCTGAGCGATGCCGCGCTCGAGGAAAACGCGCGCATGCTCGAAAGCGTGCTCGACGACTACGGCGTGAAGGGCGAGATCGTCAGCGTCCGCCCCGGCCCCGTCGTCACCATGTATGAACTCGAGCCGGCGCCGGGGCTGAAGGCCAGCCGCGTGATCGGGCTGGCCGACGACATCGCGCGGTCGATGAGCGCGCTGTCGGCACGCGTCTCCACCGTGCCGGGCCGCAGCGTGATCGGCATCGAGCTTCCCAACGACAGCCGCGAAATGGTGGTGCTGCGCGAGATCCTCGCGAGCCGCGACTTCGGCGACGGCAACCAGCGCCTGCCGCTGGCGCTGGGCAAGGACATCGGTGGCGACCCGATCGTCGCCAACCTCGCCAAGATGCCCCACCTGCTGATCGCGGGCACCACCGGCTCGGGCAAGTCGGTGGCGATCAACACGATGATCCTGTCGCTGCTCTACAAGCTTTCGCCCGAGGAGTGCCGGCTCATCATGATCGACCCGAAGATGTTGGAGCTTTCCGTCTACGACGGCATCCCGCATCTTCTGTCGCCGGTGGTCACGGACCCCAAGAAGGCGGTTGTCGCGCTCAAGTGGGTCGTCGCCGAGATGGAGGAACGTTACCGCAAGATGTCGAAGATGGGGGTGCGCAACATCGACGGCTACAACAGCCGCGTGGCCGAGGCGCTGTCGAAGGGCGAGATGTTCTCGCGCACGGTGCAGACCGGCTTCGACGAGGAGACCGGCGAACCGGTGTTCGAGACCGAGGAATTCGCGCCCGAGAAGATGCCCTACATCGTCGTCATCGTGGACGAGATGGCCGACCTGATGATGGTCGCCGGCAAAGAGATCGAGGCCTGCATCCAGCGCCTGGCCCAGATGGCCCGCGCGAGCGGGATCCACCTGATCATGGCCACGCAGCGCCCCTCTGTCGACGTCATCACCGGCACGATCAAGGCGAACTTCCCCACGCGCATCAGCTTCCAGGTGACCAGCAAGGTGGACAGCCGCACCATCCTTGGCGAGATGGGGGCGGAGCAGCTTTTGGGCATGGGCGACATGCTCTACATGGCCGGCGGCGCGCGGATCACGCGCTGCCACGGGCCCTTCGTCTCCGACGAGGAGGTCGAGGAGGTCGTGAACAACCTCAAGGCCTATGGCCCGCCGGACTACGTCAGCGGTGTCGTCGACGGCCCGGCCGAGGAAAAGAGCAGCGAGATCGACCAGGTTCTGGGGCTGTCCACCGGCGGCAACACGGACGGAGAGGACGCGCTCTATGACCAGGCGGTGCAGATCGCCATCAAGGACCGCAAATGCTCCACCTCCTACATCCAGCGCAAGCTGGCCATCGGCTACAACAAGGCCGCCCGGCTGGTGGAACAGATGGAGGAGCAGGGCGTCGTCAGCCCGGCCAACCACGTCGGAAAGCGCGAGGTCCTGGTGCCCGAACCGCAGTGATCCGTGGGGCGGCATGCCTGCCGCCGGGCCTTGACCGGCGGGTGACGTTTCATGCCGGGGCATCGCGGCGGTCCCGCTGGTCTGGCGACCGGTCGCGGCATGTCGATGCCGGCCGGCTTCGCCCGGTCGATGCGGCCTTGATAACGGGCGCGAAGGTGCTGATATCGGGATGGCAGGGCGGCTGGTCGTCGCTGCCGCAGCGGGCGGGCCAGCAGGCATTTTATCGCAGCAAGGAGCGCAGCCAGAATGATCCAGACACGTTTCCTCGCGGCCGCGGGGCTGGCCATTGGGGTATTGGCCGCCGCGGTTGCCCCCGCATCCGCGGAGAAACTCTCGCTGGGGGCCATTTCGGATTACCTGAACGACCTGCAGACCGTGCGGGGCGAATTCACCCAGATCAACGATGATGGCACGATCAGCACCGGCGAGGTCTACATCAGGCGCCCGGGGCGGGTGCGGTTCGAGTACGATCCGCCGGATCAGACCCTGGTGGTGGCAGACGGCAACCGTGTCGGCGTGATCGACGGCAAGTCCAACGAGGGGCCGCAGGCCTACCCGCTGCATCGCACGCCGCTGTCGATCATCCTGGCCCGCGATGTCGATCTCACGCGCGAGCGGATGGTCATCGGCCACGAAAGCGACGGCAAGACGACGACCGTGACCGCCCAGGACCCCGAGAACCCGGATTACGGCAGCATCGAACTGGTGTTCACCGGCCCGCCCGTGGAATTGCGCCAGTGGGTCATCAACGACAGCAGCGGCATGCGCACCACCGTCATCCTGGGGGACATGGAGCGCGGCGTGCGGATCGCCTCGGACAAGTTCGAGATCCCCGGCGTCGGCCCCACCGAACGGCAGGACCGCTGAAGCCGGCAACCGGGCGGCGGCTCAGAACAGCCCGCGCCGGCCGAATCCGCAGCGTGCAAGCTGGCGTTCGTAGGTCTCCGCCCGCTCGTCCACCTCGGCGGCCACGCGCATCAGCCACGGCTTGCGCCGGTAGTTCGCGCGTGCATATCCGGCACGGCCTTCGTGGTAGGCAAGATACTGCTTGCGCGCGTCGTCGAGCGAGATGCCCAGGCTGCGCTGCGATTCCGACATGTACCAGCCCATGAAGTCCGTGGCGTCGTGGATGTCGTCGCGCCTTGCGCGATACCGTCCGGTGGCGGCGCGGTAGTCGTCCCATGTGCCGTCCAGCGCCTGGCTGTAGCCGAAGGCCGAACTCTGCCGGCCCATCGGGATCACGCCCAGGGCGTAGCGGAACGGCGTCCGCGCGTCGGAAATGAACTTGCTCTCCTGGTAGATCGTGGCCATCTGCACGTGCACGGGCACGCCCCAGCGCCGCTCGGTCGCGCGGAAGGCACGCCGATAGGTCGGGCGTTCGTCCAGAATGGCGCACGCGTCGTCGAGATTCCGCGGCGCGGTGTCGTATCCGGCCCCGCCACAGGATCCCAGCAACAGGACGGTCAGAACCGCGAAAAGGCTTCTGCTCATCTGCCTCTCGCCTCTTGTCGTTTTTCTTGTGCTTTTTGCATGCAGTCTAGCGCAAAGGGCGCGGCGGGGGAATGCCGAATTCCGCGCGACCTACAGCAGGACGGCCAGAATCACCGGCAGGGCCGCCACGGAGACCAGCGTGGAGACCACGACGAGGCCGGCAACGGCATCCGAATCGGCGCCGTATTTCTCGGCCAGCAGGTAGGAGGTGACCGCGACCGGCGTGGCGATCTGCAGGACCAGCACCGCGAAGGCCGTATCGCCCAGCGCGAACCAGCGGCCAACGGCCCAGGCCACGCCCGTGCACAGGACGAGCTTGGCCAGGGACAGCCACAGCGCCTGCCGGATTCGCCCCGGGCTGAGCCGGGCAACGGCCACGCCGAGCGTGATCAGCATCAGCGGGATCGCCAGCTGCCCGATCAGTTCCAGCGCGTTGGTCAGGAAATCGGGCGTGCGCCAGCCCTGCCACAGGAACAGCCCGCCCAGCAGCGTGGCGCCGACCAGCGGTTCGCGCAGGACCATCAGGGGCGAGCCTCCGCCGGCCACCACCCAGATGCCGAAAGTGAACGACCACACCGCCATGATCGCAAAGACCACCACGGCGTATTCCAGCCCCGTCTGGCCGAAGGCGAACAGCGCCAGCGGCAGCCCGAGGTTGCCGGTGTTGCCGAAGATCAGCGGCGCGAGGTAGGTGCGAATTTCCAGCCCCAGCAGTTTCACCAAGGCCCCGGCCGCCAGCGTGACCGCGCCGTAAGCCGCCAGCGCGGCCACCGAGAGCGTGGTCAGCGCGGCCGGGGCGATCTCGGTCTTCATCAGCGCCGTGAAGATCAGGCAGGGCACCGCAAGTGTCATCGCCAACCGGGTCACGAACTGCATGCGGTACTCGAAGCCGAGCCGCACCCAGACGAAGCCCACGCCGGCCAGAAGGAACACCGGCGCCACGATCTCGAGCACTGTCAGGGCGAGTTCCACAGTCTGTTTCCCGGAAATTTTCCGCCGGCAATTGGACAAACCGGCCTTGAAAGCTTTAGGCTGCGCAGTTAGGGGCTGCAACGCGATGATGAAGACACGGGCGAAATATCACCTGGGCCAGGTCGTGCGCCACAAGAAGCACCCGTTCCGCGGTGTGGTGTTCGATGTCGACCCCGAATTTTCCAATACCGAGGAATGGTACGCCTCGATCCCCGAGGACAGCCGCCCGGAGCGGGAACAACCCTTCTATCACCTGCTGGCCGAGAACGACCAAAGCTACTACGTGGCCTATGTCAGCGAACAGAACCTCGTGGCCGACTACTCCGGCGAACCGGTGGACCACCCCGATATCCCGGACCTGTTCGGCCCCTTCGAGGATGGCCATTACCCGCTGCATTTCCAGCTGAACTGAGGACACGCCGCGCGGCGTTGTCAGTAACCCAGCGCGCAGCCATCCTTGCGCGGGTCGCTGCCGCCTTCGAGCACGCCGTCGGGCCGTATCGAGATGGCCTGCGCGCCGCCGATCGCCTCTTGGGGGACGATGACGTCGTGCCCCATCTCGGCCAGCGCGGCACGGACGTCCTCGCCATAGCCGCGTTCGACCTTCAGCTTTCCGGCGTCCGCGAAGCAGCGCGGCGCGTCGATGGCCGCCTGCGGGTCAAGGCCGAAATCCCGCAGGTTCGATACGAAGCGCGCGTGCCCCGTCGACTGGTAGGCGCCGCCCATCACGCCGAAGGGCATGGTCACCTCGCCACCCTCGCGCAGGATCCCGGGGATGATCGTGTGCATCGGCCGCTTGCCGGCCGCCATCTCGTTGGGGTGGCCGGGCACCAGCGAGAACCCCGCGCCCCGGTTATGCATCAGTACCCCGAACCTTTCGGACGCGATGCCCGACCCGAAGCCGTGGAACAGCGAGTAGATCAGCGAAACGGCCATGCGGTCCCTGTCCACCACGGTGATGTAGACGGTGTCGCGATGGACCTCCTCGGTCAGCGGTGCCGCGGACGGCATGGCGCTCTGCGGGTCGATCAGCGCCGCCAGACGTTCGGCCGTCTCGGGCGCCAGCATGTGGTCCAGCCGCGCGGTGTGGTCCGGGTCCGCGATGAAGCGGTTGCGCGCGTCATAGGCCAGCTTCGTGGCCTCGGCCTCGATGTGCGCGCGCTGCGCGCCCCACGGGTCCATCAGCGCGATATCGAAGTGCTTGAGGATGTTCAGCAACAGGACAGCCGTGGCGCCCTGGCCGTTGGGCGGGTGCTCCAGAAGTTCCGTTTCTCCGTAGGTGCCGCCAACAGGGGTCGTGTAATTCCCGCGGTGTGCCGCGAAATCCTCCGGTGTGTGAACACCGCCCAAGGCCCGCAGCGCGGCGCAGATGTCCTCGGCGACCTCGCCTTCGTAGAACCCGGCAGCCCCATGCGCGGCAACGCGGCGCAGGACATCCGCCTGGCCCGGTGCCCGAAACAGCGTGCCCACCTCCGGCGCTTTCCCGCCCGGCAGGAAATGGGTGCGTCCGTGACCCTGCAGCGCCTTGCCGGCCGTGGGCCAGTCGAAGGCGACGCGCGGCGCGACGGGCACGCCGGCCTCGGCATAGTGAATCGCGGGGGCCAGCACTGTATCAAGGCCCAGTTTGCCGTGGTCGGACGACAGCCGGCAGAACGCCTCGATCGCGCCGGGGATGGTGACGGCCGCGGCGTCATTCGCCGGCACGGCGTCAAACCCCTGCGCCCGCAGGGCGGCGGCGTCGGTCGCGGCCGGCGCCCGTCCCGACCCGTTGTAGGCCGTCACATCGCCGCCCGCATGGCCGATCAGCGCGAACGCGTCGCCGCCCAGCCCCGTCATGTGTGGTTCGCAGATGCCCAGCAGCACGGCCCCGGCGATCGCGGCGTCGACGGCGTTGCCGCCCTGTTCCAGCGTGGTGACGGCAGCCTTGGCAGCCAGCGGGTGGGAGGTGGCGCACATCCCGCCGGTGGCGAGGACGGGCGAGCGTCCGGGAAAATGAAAGTCGCGCATTGGTCTCGTCTTGTGGTGTTCGCGGCGGAGCCTAGACGTATGCGCGGGTTTTGCCAAACAGGGAAGGAAAAGGATCTCGACGCCGCGCACTGGGTGGGGGCTATTGAAACGCGGCGCCGAGAGAAGCCATTTTCAGCTACGGCTCCTGTATGGCGCTCCAATGCGGCGCAATTTGGCACGCAGCCGGGCAATTTCGCGTCGTGTTCTGTCGGTGAAGTGGCGGCGCGCCATACTGGCGTCACTCCTGCGGAGATCCGTCGGTGCCCCGCGGAAACGTCATGTGAAGGTGGTTCTCGCCGCCGCGCCGCGCGTAGCTGATCGTTTCGGCCAGGTCCTGGATCAGGAACCAGCCGAAGCCGCCCTCGGGCAGGTCCGGCCGTGGCACGGTGACGGCCGGCTTGCGCGCGCGGGGAACGCAGCCGCCCGTCATCGGGCGGCCTTGGTCGACCAACTCGATGCGGATCTCCGTTTCGGACAGCCGGCACCGGACGGTCAAACCGGCGTCCGGGCATGCGGCACAGGCATGTTCCACGATGTTGTTCAGGGCCTCGGCCAGTGAAAGCGTCACCGTCCCGCGCTGCGCGGCCGGCACGGCGCGCGCTTGCAACCAGGCATCGACCGCGCGGAGCACGCGGCGCACCTCCGCCTCGGTGGCGGTGGCCCGGAAGAGCGCGCCGCGGTGTCCTTCGGCGGCGCATGCGCGTGGCGGAGCGCTGTCAGGAGGCACGGCGCGTCTCAGCCGGCGGCGCGGCCGGAGGTGTCCGCCGGCCCCTCGACGATTTCGAACACCTTGTCCATGCGCGTGAGGCGGAACACCTTTGCCACGTTCCCGGTCAGCCCCGCGAGGCGCATCTGGCGCCCTTCGCCCAGTTGTTTCAGCGCCGCCACGATCGCGCCCAGCCCGCTGGAATCGATGAAATCCACCCGGGAAAGGTCCAGCAACACGTCTTGCGGACCCGTTTCGGTGATGCTGCGCATGGTGTCCTTGAACTGGATCGCGACCATGGCATCGATGCGGGAGTCGTTGACGGTGATCACGTTGACGCCGTCGCGGTACGTGCTGGTCAGGTTCATCTTTGCTGCCCCGGCTGCATGCTGTCACCGCGCAGGCTAGACGCCATTCCTTACCATCCGGTATGGATGCCCCGACAGAACGAGGAGGACCGGACAGGTGAAACAGGTTGTCATCGCGGGCGCGTCCCGCACGCCGATGGGCGGTTTCCAGGGCGATTTCGACGGTGTTCCGGCCGCCACCCTTGGTGGTGCGGCGATTCGCGCGGCGCTCGACGGCGCCGGGGCCGGGACGGTGGACGAACTCGTGATGGGCTGCGTTCTGCCCGCCGGGCAGGGCCAGGCGCCCGCCCGGCAGGCCGGGTTCAACGCGGGGCTCGACGAATCGGTGCCGGCGACGACGCTCAACAAGATGTGCGGCTCGGGCATGAAAGCCGCAATGGCCGCTCACGACCAGATCGCGCTGGGCCAGGTCGGCACGGTCGTGGCGGGCGGCATGGAAAGCATGTCGATGGCCCCCTACCTGTTGCCCGGCATGCGCGGCGGTGCGCGCATCGGCCACGCCGAGGTCAAGGACCACATGTTCCTCGACGGGCTCGAGGATGCCTACGACAAGGGGCGCCTGATGGGAACCTTCGCGGAGGACTGTGCCGAGAAATACCAGTTCACCCGCGAGGCGCAGGACGAATATGCCATCGGGTCGCTCGAAGGGGCGCTCGCCGCGCAGGACTCCGGCGCCTTCGCGCGAGAGATCGCGCCGGTCACGCTGACAACCCGCAAGGGGCAAACGGTGGTCGAGGCCGACGAACAGCCCGCCAAGGCCCGCCCCGACAAGATCCCGCATCTCAAGCCGGCCTTCCGCAAGGACGGCACCGTGACGCCGGCGAATTCCAGCTCGATCTCGGACGGGGCGGCGGCGCTGGTCCTGGCGTCCGACGATGTCGCCGGGGCGCAGGGGCTGACCGTGCGCGCGCGCATCCTTGGCCACGCGAGCCACGCGCAGGCCCCGGGCTGGTTTACCACGGCGCCCGTCCCGGCCGCGCGGAAGCTGCTGGAGCGCATCGGCTGGACGACGGAGGACGTGGACCTCTGGGAGGTCAACGAGGCCTTCGCCGTGGTGCCGATGGCCTTCATGCGGGAGATGAACCTGCCACGAGAGATCGTCAACGTGAACGGCGGCGCCTGCGCGCTGGGCCACCCGATCGGGGCCAGCGGCGCCCGCATCATGGTCACGCTGCTCAACGCCCTGGAAACCCGTGGGCTCAAGCGCGGGGTCGCGGCGATTTGCATCGGTGGCGGCGAGGGCACGGCGATCGCGATCGAGCGCGCCTGACCCTTCTTGTTGCCCGAAACATCCCCGGGGGTCCGTCGGCAGACAGCCCCCGGCGCCGGAGGGCCCGGCCCGGAGACACGACATGCGCATCGATTACGACAGCACCGGCAGGACCATCGCCGCCCTGACCGAGGGCGAGACCGATCAAGTCGCGCTCATGGCCACCGTGGCCTGCGAGCTTCACCACGCCGACGACCGGTTCGACTGGACGGGCTTTTACCGCGTCGTGGGCCCCGAGCTGCTCAAGATCGGGCCCTATCAGGGTGGGCACGGCTGTCTCGTCATCCCGTTTTCGCGCGGGGTCTGCGGCGCGGCGGCGCGCACCGGCGAGGTGCAGCGCGTCGACGACGTCGAGGCCTTCCCCGGCCACATCGCCTGTTCCGGTTCGACGCGCTCCGAGATCGTGCTGCCGGTGCGCGACGCCGCCGGCGCGCTGATCGGCGTGCTCGACATCGACAGCGATCGCCCCGCGGCCTTCGGCGTCGACGACGCGGCGGGGCTTCAGACGATTCTCGACCGGGTGTTCGGCGGCCTGCATGGCTGATTCGCGGCCCAGCGCGGCGCCATGCCGCGCCGCGGCGTGAAAAACCCCTTTCAAATTTCATGGAATCGGTGCAGCGTGAAATTTGCGCAAAGAATTTCACGAGGTGCGCCATGCTGCATCGCGACCCGGACCGGCCCCGTACCCTTGGTGCCGACCTGCGCACGTTGCGCAAGGCACGGGGCCATACGCTTTCGGCGCTCGCCGGTCGGCTGGGCCGCTCGGTGGGCTGGCTCAGCCAGGTGGAGCGCGACCTTTCCGATCCGTCGATTTCCGACCTGCGCCAGATCGCCGAGGCGCTGGGAGTGCCGATGTCGATGCTGTTCGGCCATGCCAGCGCGCCTGCCGAGGAACAGGGCCATGTCGTGCGCGCCGGCGCACGGCGGCCGATGGGGTCGCGCGACGACGGGCTGATCGAGGAGCTGCTTTCGCCGGACCTGACCGATGATTTCGAGGTGATCCATTCCACCTTCCGGCCCGGGTCGCGCATGGCCGCGCCCGCGCGGCGGCCCACGCAGGAGGTCGGCTACATCATCTCGGGCCGGCTCGACCTGCGCATCGGTGACCATGATTTCACGCTCGGTCCCGGCGACAGTTTCCGCTTGCGCGGCGAGACCTATGCCTGGGCCAATCCGTATGACGCGCCCGCGGTGGCGATCTGGGTGATCGCCCCGCCCGTGTATTGAGGGGAGGAATCCGATGCACAAGGGATCATGCCTTTGCGGCGCCGTGGCCTTCGAGCTGGACGAGACGCCGCGCGCCCCGATCGCCTGCCATTGCAAGCAATGCCGCCGGCAGTCGGGCCATGTCTTCGCCGCCGGCCACGTGCCGAAAGAAGCCGTCAGGATGATCCGGGAGGATGGCCTTGCGTGGTACCGGGCCAGTGAAAAGGCCACGCGGGGTTTCTGCGGCACCTGCGGGTCGACGCTTTTCTGGCGCGCGGACGACGGCCCAGAGATCGGGGTTGCCCTTGGCGCGCTGGATGACCCCACCGGTCTCGGGCTCACCCGCCACGTCTGGGTGGGGGACAAGGGCGACTACTACGAGATCGCGGACGGTCTGCCGCAGGACGAACACTAGTGGAGCGGGGGCAATGACGGACATTCCGGCGACGGCACGCGTCGTCATCATCGGCGGAGGGGCGGTCGGCGCCTCGTGCCTTTACCACCTTGCGCAGGCCGGCTGGCGGGATGCCGTGCTGCTGGAGCGCAACGAGTTGACCGCCGGTTCGACGTGGCATGCCGCGGGCAACGTGCCAACCTTCTCGACCAGCTGGTCCGTCATGAACATGCAGCGCTATTCCACCGAGCTTTACGCGCGGTTGGCCGGCGAGGTCGACTATCCCATGAACTATCACCAGACCGGGTCGGTCCGGCTGGCGCATTCGGACGAACGGATGCAGGAATTCGCGCACGCCCGGAGCATGGGGCGCGCGCAGGGCATGGATCTGGAAATCCTCACGCCCGAAGAGATCAGGGCGTGTCACCCCTTCACCGAAACGCATGACCTGAAAGGGGCGCTGTACGACCCGAACGACGGCGATATCGACCCGGCGCAGCTGACTCAGGCGCTGGCGAAGGGCGCGCGCGGGATGGGTGCGCGGATCGTCCGGTTCTGTCCTGCCCTCGGCGTGCGCCGTGCCGGTGACGAATGGATCGTGGAAACCGCCAAGGGAGAGATCCGGTGCGACTGCGTGGTGAACGCCGCCGGCTACTACGCCCGGCGGGTGGGCGAATGCTTCAAGCCCTACGGCGGGCGCACGGTGCCGATGATGGTCATGAGCCACCAGTACCTTCTGACCGAAGAGATCCCCGAACTCGAGGCATGGTCGCGCGATGCGGGCCGCAAGCTGCCGCTGCTGCGCGACGTCGACAGCTCCTATTACCTGCGTCAGGAAAAGCACGGCCTGAACCTCGGTCCCTACGAACGCGACTGCCGTGCGCACTGGGTGGACCCCGCCGACCCGATGCCCGAGGACTTCAGCTTCCAGCTCTACCCCGACGACCTTGACCGGCTGGAATGGCATGTCTCGGACGCGGTCGCGCGCGTGCCGATCCTTGGGCAAGGCGGGGTGAGCAAGGTCATCAACGGGCCGATCCCCTATGCCCCGGACGGGATGCCGCTGATCGGCCCGATGCCGGGCGTGCCCAACGCCTTCGAGGCCTGCGTTTTCACCTTCGGCATCGCGCAGGCAGGCGGCGCCGGCAAGGTGCTGGCCGAATGGGTGACGGAGGGTGCGACCGAGTGGGACATGTGGGCCACCGATCCGCGACGCTTCACCGACCACGCCGACCGGGCCTACTGCATCGCCAAGGGGATGGAGGTCTACGGCTTTGAGTATGCCATGCATTTTCCGTGGCACGAATGGCCAGCAGGACGCGACAGGAAGCTGTCGCCGGTGCATGACCGCGTCAGGCAACTGGGCGGTGTGATGGGGGCCTACAACGGCTGGGAGCGCGCCAACTGGTTCGCGCAGCCCGGCGACGACACCGGCGCGGCGGCCACGCAGACCTGGGCGCGCTCCGGGCCGTGGGAGCCGCGCATCCGCGCGGAATGCGCGGCTGTGCGGGACGGTTGCGGCGTGCTCGATCTGCCCGGGTTCACCCGGCTTTGGGTCTCGGGTGCCGGCGCCGACGACTGGCTGCGCGGTTTCGTCACCGGCAAACTGCCCGCCGTGGGGCGGATCGGCCTCGTCTACGTTGCCGACGCGCGGGGACGTGTCCTGACCGAGTTCTCCTGCGTTCGGCTGGCCGAGGACAGTTTCATCCTCATCACCGCCGCCGCGGCGCAGTGGCACGACGGTGCGCTGGTCAGGGGCGCGGTGCCCGACGGCGTCACCGTGCACGAGACCACGGCGGAGCGCGACGCGCTTCTGGTGACCGGCCCGCAGTCGCGCGCGGTCCTGTCAGGGTTGACGGATGCCGATCTGTCCTTGCCGTGGCTGTCGCATCAGCACGCCAAGGTGGCCGGCCAGAAGGCCTTCCTGATCCGGGTCAGTTTCGCCGGGGAACTGGGATGGGAGGTGCATGCCGAAAACGCCGCCATCCCGGCGATCCATGAGGCGGTCCTCGGGGCGGGTGCACGACCCTTCGGGATGTACGCGCTGAACAGCCTGCGGCTCGAGAAGGGATACCGGACGTGGAAGGGTGACCTGTCCACCGACTACACGATGCTCGAGGCGGGACTGGAGCGTTTCGTGGATTTCGACAAGCCGCAGGATTACCCCGGCAAGGCCGCGCTCCTGGCCGAGCGCGCCCGGGGCAGGGAAAAGGCCCTTGTCCCGCTGGTGGTCGAGGCGGGCGCGGCGGATGCGCCCTGCATGGCGCCGGTGCGGCATGGGGGCGCCATCGTTGGCACGGTCACCTCCGGTGCCTGGGGCTACCGGGTCGGGGCCTCGTTGGCGCTGGCGATGATCCGCGCCGAGCTTGCCGTCGCCGGCACCGAGGTGGAGGTCGAGATCTACGGCGAACGACGCCCGGCGGTGGTGCAATCCGAGGGTCCGGTGTGGGACCCCGGCAACGAAAGGCTGCGCGCATGACCCTGCCCGACGTGATGTCCGGCGTCTGCCTGACCGGACACGGCGGGCCGGAGATGCTGGAACGGCGCGAGGATATCCCGGTGCCGGAGCCCGGGCCCGGCGAAGTGCTGGTCAAGGTGCTGGCGGCGGGCGTGAACAACACCGACATCAACACGCGCGTGGGCTGGTATTCGGCGGAGGTGACGGGGGCCACGGGCGAGACAGGTGAAGGGGTCGAGGCCGGGGGCTGGTCCGGGGCGTTGGATTTCCCGCTAATTCAGGGCGGTGACCTGTGCGGCAGGGTGGTGGCGGCGGGGCCCGGTGTCGAGTCGCCGGCCATCGGCCGCCGCGTGACCTGCCCGATCAACCAGCCTCGCCCGACCGCGGACAACCCGGTGGGTTTTGTCGCGCTGGGCTCGGAATACAACGGGGCCTTCGCGCAATACTGCCTGCTTCAGGCACGTGACCTGCATGATGTGAGCCAAGCGCCGCTGTCGGACACCGAGATCGCGGCGATCCCCTGCAATTTCGGCACCGCGGCGGGGCTGTTGCACCGCGCGGGGGTTGAGAGCGGTGCCGAGGTGCTTGTCACGGGCGCCTCGGGCGGCGTCGGGCTGGCGGCGGTGCAACTTGCCGCGCAGACGGGTGCGCGGGTCACGGGCCTTGCGGCGCCGCACAAGGCCGCCGCGGTGCGCGAGGCGGGCGCTGCGACGGTCTGGCGGCGCGACGCCACCCTGCCGGCGGATACCTTCCACGCCGTGATCGACCTGGTCGCCGGGCCGGCGTGGCCGGGACTGATCGACGCGCTGCGCCCCGGTGGGCACTACGCGGTTTCCGGCGCCATCGCCGGGCCGATCGTGCAGGCGGACCTGCGCCGGATCTACCTGCGCGACATCACGCTGCACGGCTGCACCTACCAGCCGCCAAAGGTCTTCGCCGCGTTGATCGCCATGGTGAACGCCGGGCGCATCCGACCGCGGATCGCCCGGACCTACCCGTTGTCGATGATCGAACAGGCCCAGGCGGATTTCCAGGCCAAGGACACGGCGGGCAAGCTGGTGCTCTTGCCGTGGGATGCGGCGGACAACGAGGAGGGAAAGCAATGAAACTGCCCGGGAACGCACAACGGCTGATCGAGACATTCCGCTTGGGGTTCGTGGCCACGGTGACACCGGGCGGCAGCCCGAGCGTTTCACCCAAGGGCACCTTCGTGGTGCTCGACGACGAAACCGTGGCCTTCGGCGAAATCCGTTCGCCGCAGACGGTCACCAACCTCACCCATCGCCCGGAGATGGAGATCAATTTCGTCGATCCCTTCGCGCGCAAGGGCGTGCGGCTGCGCGGCGGTGCCACCTTCGTGCGGCGCGGCACCGAGGGCTTTGCCGATCTCGAGCCGCGCTGGGCGGCGATCTGGCCGGATCTGGCCCACCGGATCAACATGATCGTCAAGGTGCCGGTGACGGAGGCCAGGCCGCTGACCACGCCGCCCTACGACGACGGCGTGACCGAGGACGAGATGATCGCGCTCTACAAGGCCAAATTCGCGGAGATATACCCGTGAGCCGCATCACCCTTCTCGATGGCGCGATCGGGCAGGAGGCCGTCGCGCGTTCGGGCGGCGCTCCCACGCCGTTGTGGTCCACGCAGGTGATGATGGACGCCCCCGGCGTGGTCCGTGCGGTGCATGCGGCCTATTTCGCGGCCGGCGCCACCATCGCCACCGCCAACACCTATGCAATCCATCGCGACCGCCTTTCGCCGGCGGGCCTCGAAGATCGGTTCGAGGCGCTGGTGGACGCCGCGCTGGGCGAGGCCGAGGCGGCACGCGACGCCCACGGATCGGGCCGTATCGCCGGCGCTCTGGGGCCGCTGGGGGCGTCCTATCGCCCTGACATCTGCCCGCCGCCCGACGCCGCCGCGCCCCTTTACGCCGAGCTGGTCGGGTTGATGCACGACCGGGTGGATCTCTTTCTGGTCGAGACGGCCGCCTCGATCGACCAGGCCGCCGGCGCGCTCGGGGGCACCGCGCGCGCCGGGCGCCCCGTCTGGCTGGCGGTCACGGTCGACGACGACAACGGCCACCGCCTGCGCTCGGGCGAGCCGGTGGCCGACCTCGCCCCGCTTGTGGCACGCCACGCGCCAGACGCGGTGCTCGTCAACTGTTCGCGGCCCGAGGCGCTGGACGCCGCGATGCCGGTGATCGCCTCCTTCGGCAAACCGTTCGGCGGCTACGCCAACGGGTTCACCCGCATCAGCGAAGACTTCCTTGAAGACCGGCCCACCGTCGACGCACTGGAGGCACGCACCGACCTTGACCCGGCGCGCTACGCCGATTTCGCCATGGTCTGGGTCGCGCAGGGCGCCACCATCGTCGGCGGCTGCTGCGAGGTCGGCCCGGACCACATTGCCGAACTGGCGCGGCGCCTTGCCGCGACCGGGCACGAGATCGCGTGATGCGGCTTTTCCTCTCCTTGGCGGCAATATCCACGGGCGCTGGACGTGTTTCCTTTCGCCGGCGGGGGCAATGCCGCGGACGGCTCACCATGAAACAAGAGGTCGCCAATGACTGATATCCCCCGGAAGGCCCGCGCCGTCATCATCGGCGGCGGCGTGATCGGTTGCTCCGTCGCCTATCACCTGGCGCGGCAGGGCTGGCAGGACGTGGTGCTGCTCGAGCGCAAGCAGCTGACCAGCGGCACGACGTGGCATGCCGCCGGATTGATCGCGCAACTTCGGGCCACGGCCAACATGACCCGGCTGGCGAAGTACAGCCAGGAGCTTTACGGCAGCCTGGAGGACGAGACCGGCGTCGCCACGGGGTTCCGGCGCGTGGGGTCCGTCATGGTGGCGCTGACCGAATCGCGGCGCGAGGAGATACACCGGCAGGCGGCCATGGCGCGCGCCTTCGGCGTCGAGGTCGAGGAGATCGGCACCGACGATGTCGCGCGGATGTATCCGCACGTTAACACTGACGGCATGACCGGCGCGGTCTGGCTGCCGAAGGATGGGCAGGGCGACCCCACCGGCATCGCGCTGGCTCTGGCCAAGGGGGCACGCGCCAGCGGCGCGCTGATCCGCGAGCGCGTGAAGGTCACCGGCATCACCCGCGACGGCCGCCGCGCCACCGGCGTGGAGTGGCAGGCCGCGGACGGCACCGCCGGCCACGTCGCCACCGATCACGTCGTCAACTGCGCCGGCATGTGGGGCCGCGAGGTGGGGCGCATGGCCGGCACCAATGTGCCGCTGCACGCATGCGAGCATTTCTACATCGTCTCGGAAGCCATCGAGGGGCTGGGGGCGTTGCCGGTGCTGCGGGTGCCGGACGAATGCGCCTACTACAAGGAGGACGCGGGCAAGATCCTTCTGGGTGCTTTCGAACCCGAGGCAAAGCCCTGGGGCATGGACGGCATCCCCGACGATTTCGAGTTCGACCAGTTGCCCGAGGACCTGGACCATTTCGAGCCCATTCTCGAGAAGGCGGTAAACCGCGTGCCGATGCTGGCCGAGGCGGGCATCCACACCTTCTTCAACGGGCCCGAGAGCTTTACGCCCGACGACGCCTACCACCTCGGGCTGTGCCCGGAAATGGACAACGTCTGGGTCGCTGCCGGGTTCAACTCGATCGGCATCCAGTCCGCGGGCGGTGCGGGCATGGCGCTGGCCAGGTGGATGGACGCGGGCGCGCGCCCTTTCGACCTGGGCGACGTGGACATCGCGCGCATGCAGCCCTTCCAGGGCAACGCGCGCTACCTGCGCGCCCGCGCGACCGAGGTGCCGGGCCTGCTCTACGCCGACCACTACCCCTACCGGCAGAAGGAAACGGCGCGGGGCGTGCGCCGCTCACCGGTGCACGCGCAGCTGCTGGAGCACGGCGCGGTGATGGGCGAGGCGGCCGGCTGGGAGCGCGCCAACTGGTTCGCCGACGCCGGGCAGGTGCCCGAGTACCGCTATTCGTGGGTGCGGCAGAACTGGTTCGGCAACGCCGCGGCCGAGCATCGCGCGATCCGCGAGGGTGCGGGGCTTTACGACATGTCGAGCTTCGGCAAGATCCGCGTGGAGGGGCCGGACGCCGAGGCCTTCCTCGACCACGTCTGCGGCGGTGACATGGCCGTGCCGGCGGGCAGGATCGTCTATACCCAGTTCCTCAATCCCGCGGGCGGGATCGAGGCCGACGTGACGGTCACGCGGCTGTCGGAAACGGCCTATCTGGTGGTGACGCCCGCGGCCACGCGGGTGGCCGACCAGACATGGCTGCGCCGGCACCTGGGCGATTCCCGGGCGGTGATCACCGACGTGACGGCCGCCGAGGGCGTGCTGGCGGTGATGGGGCCGCGTGCGCGGGAGGTGATGCAGGCGGTTTCGCCCGCGGATTTCTCGAACGCGGCCAACCCTTTCGGTACCGCGCGGGAGATCGAGATCGGCATGGGGCTGGCGCGGGTGCATCGCGTGAGCTACGTCGGCGAGCTGGGCTGGGAGGTCTACGTTGGCGCGGACATGGCCCCGCACGTCTTCGAAACCCTGATGGCGGCGGGGCCGGACCACGGGCTCAAGCCGTGCGGCCTGCATGCCATGGACAGCTGCCGCATCGAGAAGGGTTTCCGGCACTTCGGCCACGACATCACCTGCGAGGACCACGTTCTCGAGGCCGGCCTCGGCTTTGCCGTCAAGACCGGCAAGCCCGATTTCATCGGCCGCGACGCGGTGCTGCGCAAGCGCGAGGAGGGGCTGCGCCACCGCATGGTGCAGTTTCGCCTGACCGAGCCGGAGCCGCTGCTCTATCACAACGAGCCGCTGATCCGCGACGGCCGGATCGTGGGCTACCTGACCTCGGGCAACTACGGGCATTTCCTGGGGGGCGCCGTGGGTCTTGGATACGTGCCCTGTGCGGGCGAAACGGCCGAGGAGGTGTTGGCCTCGTCCTACGAGATCGATGTGGCCGGCCGGCGGGTTCCGGCCGAGGCCAGCCTGAAGCCGATGCACGACCCCCGCGCGGCCCGCATGAAGGCGTGACCCCGTCCGGGCGGTGCGCGGCTGCGCCGCGCGCGCGATGTCTCGTCCGCGGCCTGCGGCCGCGTCCTCGGGGCGCCTCCGGCGGGAGTATTTCGGCCAAGGTGAATGGCCGGGGGCGTGGCATGGCGCGCCGTCCTCGTGTAGAGGGGCGGCATGGAGGATTACGCCCCGCCCGACGCGCCACCGGAGGTGCTGCACGCCGACCACGAGCTTCTGGTGGTCGACAAGCCCGCCGGGCTGCTGTCGGTGCCCGGCAAGGATGCGCATCTTGCCGACTGCCTGCTGGCGCGCGTGCAGGCCGTGCACCCCGAGGCGCTGCTGGTGCACCGGCTGGACCGGGACACCTCGGGGGTGATGGTCTTCGCGCTCACGCCGCACGCGCAGCGGCATCTGGGCCTGCAGTTCGAGAAGCGGCAGGCGAAGAAGACCTATGTCGCGCGGGTCGCGGGGCGGCTTGAACCCAGGACCGGCACGGTGGATCTGCCGTTGGTCGTGGACTGGCCGAACCGGCCGCGCCAGACCGTCTGTCACGAGACGGGCCGTGCCGCGGTGACCGACTGGCGCGTGCAGCGCCACGGCGACGGCGAGACGCGGGTCAGGCTGATGCCGAAGACCGGGCGGAGCCACCAGTTGCGGGTGCACATGCTGGCGCTGGGGCACCCGATACTCGGCGATCCGCTTTATGCCGAGGGGGCGTTGGCGGATCATCCGCGGCTGATGCTGCATTCCGAGGAGCTGCGCCTGCGCCACCCCGATGGCGGCGCCGGGGTGCGGTTCCGCGCGCCGCCGCCGTTCTAGGATTTCAGCACGCGGTCGGTGAGGTTCAGTCGGCCGGCGACGATGGGCGCGAGCGCCTCGGCCAGCTCCGGGTCGCCCGCCTGCAGTTGAGCGAGCTCGTCGAGGCGGTTGGCCGCCACGAGGTGCAGCGCATCAAGCCGCACGCTGCCGTCGCGGTGGCGGGGCAGGCGCGCCACGGGCTGGACCAGCTCGGGCCCCGGTGCGGGGGCGAGCGCGGTGATCTCACCGGGCGCAAGGCCGGTCTCGACGAAGGCGTAAAGGCCCACGCCCTTGGCGGGCAGGGCGAAGGGGCAGACGGCGACCTCGCCGATGCGCGGGTGGGCGGTGAGCGCGGCGCGCAGCGCGGGTGCCTCGGCGGTCATCCGGTCGCCCGTGCCTTCGCTGTCGCGCCAGTTCATCAGCCGGCGCGTGACGAAGTTGTAGAGTTTCTTGCCGGTGGCCATCCAGATGCGCGACGGCAGCGCCTTGCGCGCGAGCATCCGCTTCTCCGCCGGGGTCAGGAGGTGAGGCGCGAAGGCGCGCTTCTGCTTGAGAAGGTGGCGCAGATCCTCGCGCGCCATGGTGCGGAAAAGCCGCCCGCGGCGGCGGTGCACCGAGGCCAGCTGGAAGTCGATCACCGCGGCGCGGCCCTCCGGCGTCATCAGCCAGTTCTGCGGTTTGGCGATGTCGTTGTGCGTCACGCCCGCGCGTCGCATCTGGCGCAGCAGGCGGCGCGCGTCGCGATACCATGCGGGATCCTCCGGCCGGGCCAGGTGCAGCGGGGTGCCGCGCGTCCAGCTGCGCAGCAGGCCCGTGCGGTCCACCCTCACGAGAACAGGGCAGCCCTCGATCTCCTGCACGGCGCGCAGGCCCCGGATCTCGCGCCGCGCCAGCGCCCAGGCGAGCGGGCGCGCGTAAGACGGCACGCCGTCCAGCCGGCGCAGGACGACGGGGAAATCCGCCACGCCCTCGAGGTGGCCGGAAACGGTTTCCGAGAACACGTCACGCTTGTGCACCGTCTCGGGAACGAAGGGGGCCTGGGCGATATCGTCGGGCAGGGTGGCCATGGGGCTGTCATAGGCGCTTTGCGCGGCCGGGAAAACCCGGCGGGGGCGCGTCACAGGCGCAGCCACGCGTCGGGGCATATGTCGGGGTTGGACAGCGCCGCGTCCCCGAACCACGCCCTGGGGGCGACGACGTGCTTGGTCTCCGACGGGTTGAGCCACGCCCCCCACCACGAGAACGAGGAGTTGGCGATCACGTTGTGCGCGCACAGCGACATCAGGTGAAGGTCGAAGTGGCCGCGGCTTTCGTCGTTGATGTCGACGACCACCGTTTCCGCGCCGAGCTCGAGGTTGGCGCGCGCCCAGCCCGGGTCATTGGAAAAGACGAAACAGGTCAGCGGCCCGTTCACACGGGCGGCGATCGCCTCGACCGCGGCGCGATAGTAGGCCGGCGAACAGGTGCCGTGCCCGCCCGAGGCGATGTAATCGCCGCGTCGGACATGCACCGCCACGGGCTGCTCGGTGCGCGCGATCCGCTCGGCCATCGCGGCATTGGCCGGGTCGAGCGGCGTGGTGAACTGGAGATCGCGGCGCAGTTGCTCGGCGATGGGGGCGAAATATTTCTCGGACTGCCAGTAGCCGTGCAGGTAGCTGCCGTCGGGGATGTCGAAGAAGGCCGGATCGAATCCCAGCTCGCGTTCGCGCCGGAATCGCGGCCGCCGGCCAGCGGCGCGCCAGAGGGCGTAGCGCACGGGCGCCTGGAATTTCGCCGGGGGAAGGGTGGGCGGCGGCACGGTGCGGGCGTTGGCGAAATGTTCGAAGCAGTTGCCCCAGTCGTGGAGCAGCGTGACGTAGCGGTCGTCGAGCGCGAGCTCGACGCCCAGGTGATCGGCCAGCGCGCGCCCGGCCGCGTACTGGAACAACTGGTTGCCCGCGCGTCCGAAAAGCCGTGCGATGATCATGCGTGTCCCCGTGGCATGCCGGCGGGATGGGGCGCGCGGCTGGCGCGGGCGAAGCGCTTCACCGCCGCGCGATAACGCAGGCGCGCGCATTCGCGCCCCAGTTTCTGCCAGACCGGGCGCGTGTCGCCCTGGATCGTGGAACCGTCCAGTTCGCCCGCGATATCGCGCACGCCGGAGGGGAAGACCGCGCCCGGCCTCAGCCCGGTGTGCCAGTGGCTTTGCACGAGCGTGTCCACGGGCCGGTCGAACCCGGGTGCCGCTGCCAGCAGCCGGCCCGCGGCCCCGCGCGTGAGGAGCTGCGCCGTGGTCCGCAGGCCCGGCACCTGCGGGATGACGAGAGTGCAGTCGCCGCGCGTCTCGACGTGGCGGGCCGGGCCGCGGTGGGGGCGGGTCTGCAACTGGATGTAGCCCAGCGTCGGCAGGTGGTCGGTTGACAGCGCAAGCGCGGTGTCGAAGCTAGGCCGGTCGAGCGTCGCGTCGTCCTCGATGATCAGCGCGGCGTCGAGATCGCGGTCCTGCATTTCGGTCCAGATCCGCTTGTGGCTGAGCGAGCAGCCCAGCTCACCCGTTTTCAGCACGAAGGGATAGCGCGGCGCGAACAGGTCGCGCGCGCGTTCCTCGGCCGCCTCCTCCGCACTCAGCGCGGCACCGTCCACGGCCGGCCAGATCTCGCCCGGCACGCCGCAGTCCTGCAACAGCCGGTGCGCGTTCTCGCGCCGCGCCGTCGCCCGGCTCAGGTGCAGGATGAACGCGTGAAGACGCACGTCAGGCGCCTTCGGTCCACCCCGACACGGCCTTGACCTCGAGGAAATCCTCGATGCCCCAGGCGCCGCCTTCGCGGCCGTGGCCCGATTGCTTCATGCCGCCGAAGGGCGCGCCCAGCCCGCGCGGCTGGCCGTTCATCTCGACCATGCCCGACCGCAGGGCGCGTGCCACGCGGTTGGCGCGCGCGCCGTCCTGCGTCTGAACGTAGTTCGTCAGCCCGTAGGGCGTGTCGTTGGCGATCTCGATGCCGTCGGCCTCGCCGTCGAAGGGGATGATCGACAGGACCGGGCCGAAGATTTCCTCGCGCGCGATGGTCATGTCATTGCTGACATCGGCAAAGACCGTGGGCTTGACGAAATAGCCGCGGTTGAACCCCTCGGGCCGACCGGTGCCGCCGGCCACCAGCCGGGCGCCCTCGTCGATGCCCGTCTGGATGAGGTCCTGGATCTTGTCGAACTGGGTTTCGTTGACCACGGGGCCGATGTGGCGGCCTTCCTCGTTGCTGGGGCCCACGGCGATCTTGCCGGCCATCTCGGCGGCGGCCTCGACCGTTTCGTCGTAGATCGACCGTTCCACCAGCATCCGCGTGGGCGCGTTGCAGGACTGCCCGGAGTTGTTCATGCAGTGCAGCACGCCGCGCTTGACCGCCTTCTCGTCGGCGTCCGCGAAGATCAGGTTGGCGCCCTTGCCGCCCAGTTCGAGGCTTACGCGTTTGAGCGAGTCGGCGGCCGTCCTCGAGATCAGCCGCCCCGCCCGGCTGGAGCCGGTGAACGAGATCATGTCGATGTCTCCGTGCGCGGACATCTGGCTGCCCACGCCCGCGCCGTCGCCGTTGACAAGGTTGAACACGCCCGGCGGGAAGCCGGCCTCGTCGATCATCTCGGCGAACAGCATTGCCGACAGCGGCGACTCCTCGGACGGCTTGAGCACCATGGTGCAGCCGGCGACCATCGCGGCGCCGACCTTCAGCGTGATCTGGTTCATCGGCCAGTTCCACGGCGTGATCATGCCCACCACGCCCACCGGTTCCAGGATGATTCGGTCATTCGGCGCGTGCTCGCCCAGCGGGCGGATGAAATCGAAATTCTCGCCGGCCTTCAGGAACCCCTTCATGTTGCCGAGCCCGGCGCCGACCTGCGCCTGCCGGGACAGGTCGATGGGCGCGCCCATCTCGCGGCTGATGGCCTGCGCCATGTCCTCGGCGCGCGCCTTGTAGATTCCGTAGAGCTTTTCCAGCAGCGCCAGGCGCTCGGCCGGCGGCGTGGCCATCCAGCCGGGGAAGGCGGCGCGCGCCGCTGCGACGGCGGCGTCGGTGTCGGCCTGCCCGCCCAGCGAGATCACGGCGCAGGGGTCCTCGGTCGAGGGGTCGATCACCTTGTGGTCCGACGGTGCCACCGGGTCGACCCATGCGCCGTTGACGTAGAACTGCCGCTTCTCGATCATGCTCAAAACTCCCTTGCCCGTGAGACTGCCCGGCGCGTGCCGGCGGTCCGGCACGCCCATGCCCGACAGGCGACACATTGTCATCCGGCCCACGGGGCTTCAAGGGAGGGGGTGCAAAACGCCCGAGAAGGTTTTATCTCGGCACCGGAATATGAGCCAACCCAACCCGGAAAGGACCGAAGACATGGGACTGCGCATCAACGACACGATTCCGAACCTGACCGTGGAAACCGATCAGGGCACCTTCGACCTTCATGACTGGATCGGCGACAGCTGGGCGATCCTGTTCTCGCATCCCAAGGATTTCACGCCCGTCTGCACGACCGAGTTCGGCGCCGTGGCCAAGCTGGCCGCCGAGTGGGACAAGCGCGGCTGCAAGGTGATCGGCGTTTCGGTCGACAGCGCCGAGGACCACAAGAAATGGAAGGGCGACATCGAGAAGACCGCCAACACCCAGGCCGGGTTCCCGATCATTGCCGACGTGGGCCTCGAGGTGTCCAAGGCCTTCGACATGCTGCCTGCCGAGGCCTATCTGCCCGACGGCCGCACGCCCGCCGACAGCGCCACCGTGCGCAGCGTGTTCATCATGGACCCGCAGAAGAAGCTGCGCCTGTCGATGACCTACCCGATGAACGTGGGCCGCAACTTCGCCGAGGTGCTGCGCGCGCTGGATGCCCTGCAAATGGCCGACGGCAAGGGCGTTGCGACGCCCGCGGACTGGACCGCCGGGCAGGACGTGATCATCCCGCCGTCGGTCAGCGACGCGGATGCGAAGGCACAATTCGGCGAGTTCGACGCCGAGCTGCCCTACCTGCGCTGGACCAAGGCGCCGGCCTGAGGGCTTCGGCCGCATCACGCATGACAAGGCCCCGCCGCCGCGCGGGGCCTTTCGCGTTTCAACGGGCCTCGGGGCGCCGCGCCCGGAGCTCCCCGCGGCCGTCGAGCCGCAGGAGCCAGCCGTCCTCGAACCCGAACCCCTGGCTGGAGGTGTGCCCGACCATCAGCATGCCGTCGGGCAGGGAAAGAAGCCCGGTGGGCTTGTCCCAGTAGCGGCCGCCGAACCTGCGTTCCCAGGCGACGGCGCCATCGGAATCGATGCCGAGAAGCCAGAGATCGCCGGCGCCCGCGTCGTCCGTCCAGGTGACGGCCGCCACCAGCAGGCTGCCGTCGGCCGCGCGGGCGAGGCCCCAGGGGGTGTCGCGCCCCGCGCCGCCCAGCCGGTCATGCCACGCGGTCGTTCCGTCAGCGTCGAGGCGCGCGATCCAGAGGTCGTCGCTGAGGGTGCCGTTGACGCCGACGGCCCCGGCCACGGCCAGGCCGCCGCCGGGCAGGGCCGCCAGCGCGGTGGCGGCCTCGAACCGTGCTGAATCGAACCTGCGCTGCCAGGTGATCTCACCCTGCGGGTCGAGGCGTAGAACCCAGGCGTCGTGACCATGCGCCGCGCCTCCACGGGATACCCCGGCGACGGCGATGTCGCCATTGGCCAGCGCCGCCACGTCGTAGGCCGCGTCGTGGCCGGGGCCGCCGTAGGTCCGTTGCCAGACGACCCGGCCCGCCGCATCCAGCCGCAGCACCCAGAGGTCGCGGTCCCCTTCGCCCGTCGAGGCGCTGAACCCCGCGACGGCGAAACCGCCGCCGGGCAGGGCCGCAACGGCACGGGCGCGATCGTTGCCGGGGCCGCCGATGGCGCCGTCGAAAACGGGATCGCCGTCGAGGGCCACCTTGACGAGCCAGGCATCGCTTTCGCCGTTGCCCCGCGACCGGGTGTGGCCGACCGCCATGAACCCGCCGTCGGCGCCACGCGCCACGTCGTAGAGCTGGTCAGCGCCGGCGCCGCCGAGGGACCTGTTCCAAAGCAGGTGGCCGGCGTCGGAAAAGTGCAGGATCCAAGCGTCGTAATCGTGGCCGTTGCGCAAGCGCGAGTTGCCCACCGCGACAAAGCCGCCGTCGGGATGCGCGGTGGCGCCCTGGGCCTTGTCGTCCTCGCTGGTGCCGAACACGCGTTCCCAGGTGCAGGGCACGCCGCCGCCGGGGCATGCCCGCGTCTCCGCGCCGTCCGGGAGGCGCGGAGACAGAGACACCGGCGATGCAGGGGGCACGGGCGTTCCCGCGGCCGCCACCGCAGGGGCGAGACAGGCGGCCATCAGGACGGCCGCGAGACGGAGAACGGCACCGGGCATGCGACGAATATGGCGCTTCGACGTCCGTTCGTTAAGAGCCCGCGTGCGGGAATCGCAATCCCGAGGGGGCCATGGACAGCCTTGCGGTTTTCGCCTATCCGGCCCGGAAGACTTCCGGGGATGCGAAACATGGCAAGACGCAAGCCGTTCGATATCGGCGGACAGACCGTTGCGCCGGGCACGCGGGCGACGATCGACGTGCCGGTCAGCCGGCTGTCGGATCACACCCCGGTGCATCTCTCGGTGCATGTCGTTCACGGCAGGAAACCCGGCCCGGTCCTGTTCGTGTCCGCGGCCGTTCATGGCGACGAGGTCATCGGCGTGGAAATCGTCCGCCGGCTGCTGCGCGCGCGCCCGCTGAAATCGGTTGCCGGCACCCTGCTGGCGGTGCCCATCGTCAACACCTTCGGATTTCTCAACCACGCCCGCTACCTGCCGGACCGGCGCGACCTGAACCGCTGTTTCCCGGGGCTTGCGCAGGGGTCCATGGCGTCGCGTCTGGCGCATATCTTCATGACGGAGGTCGTGGCGCGCGCCGACCTCGGCATCGACCTGCATTCGGCGGCGATCCACCGCACCAACATGCCGCAGCTTCGGCTGACCCCGGGCAACGACCGGCTGTCGGAACTCGGGCGCGTTTTCGGGGCCCCGGTGATGATGGAATCGCGGTTGCGCGAGGGGTCCCTGCGCATGGCGGCCGAGGAGGCCGGCGTCGACGTCCTGCTCTACGAGGGCGGCGAGGCGCTGCGGTTCGATGAACTGGCGGCGCGCGCCGGTGTCACCGGCATCCTGCGGGTCATGCATCACCTTGGCATGATCGGGCGCAAGGGTGTGCCGCAGCCACGCAACACCCCGGTGCTGTGCCGCGATTCGGACTGGTATCGCGCGCCGGCGGGCGGGCTGCTGCGCGGTTACGTGGGTACGGGTGACACGGTCGAACCCGGCACCGTGCTCGGCGCCATCTCGGACCCGTTCGGCGAGGTGGAAACCGACGTCGCCACGCAGACCCGCGGGATCGTCATCGGGCGGACCAACATGCCGGTCGTCTACGAGGGCGACGCGCTGTTCCATGTCGCCGAGACAGCGAGCGGCGACGTGGCCGCGCGTGGGGTCGATGCGCACCTGCAGGCCGCGCCGCTGTTCGACGAGGACGAGATCATCTGACGGCCGGCAAGACACGGGCTGTCTGGCGGCGGCATGGTCGCCTCAGGTGGTCGCCTCCGAGTTGCGCGGCGCAAGAAAGATCGACACCACCAGCACCCCGAACACGAATTCGTAGCTTTCCCACTTCGCGCCCATCGGGATCACGCCGATCACGAGCGTGGCGATCAGCGTCAGGATGACGTGGCGTTGCGCGGGCAGCGGGATGGCCAGCCGGTCGGCCAGCCGTCGCAGCCAGCCCAGTCGCGCGCAGGCCAGCGGCAGGACGACGAGGTAGAGCAGGATCACCAGCGTGAGCGCCGGGCCGAAGACCGTGTTCACCAGGTGCGTGTCACCGACGACGAGGTTGTGGAAGTTGGTTTCGGTCTGCGCGTTGTGTTCGCGGAAGAATTCGCCTGACTCCCAACCGAAGACACGCTGGCCCCAGGAAATCTCCTCGCCCGAGCCGAACACGAAGGCGAGCGCGTAAAGCCACGTCAGGGCGGCGCCGAACCCGTGGCCCCGTGCCCCCAGGCGCACGGCGTTGCGCAGCAGGACGAGGGCGGCGATGAAAAGCAGGATCGCCGTGCCCCATTCGATCGGCCCGTCCTCGGTGCCGAAACCGCCCCTGTAGGCCTCGCCCATCCCGGTCAGCCAGTAGCCCAAGGTGAACAGCAGCGTCGCATTGGCGAGGCCGAAAAGGAACGTGTCGGCGGGGCTGAGGGTGAAACGCGGCATCGGAGGAAGGTTTTTCATTCAAGGGTCGGGGTGGCATAAGCCATGGGCCGAGTTGTCACAAGGGCGCCTTTTGGTCCGGCTCGGCCGCGCGGTTTTGCGGGCGCAGGAATATCGAGGCCGCCAGCAGCGCGAACACCAGCTCGTAGACCTCCCAGTTGCGCGGCACGTCGATGGCGGCGACCACGACGCTCGCGCCGACGGCGAGCAGCCCATGATGCGGCCATGGCACCGGCACGGCAAGCCCGTCGGCCAGCCGCCTGATCAACCGCACGCGGCCGTAGAGCAGCGGCAGAACGACGAGGTAGAGCAGCAGAACCGTGGTCAGCACGCTGCCGAACAGCGTCCGGCCCAGCCGGTGCCCGCCAATCGTCAGATTGTGAAGGTTCGTTTCCTTCTGGTAGTTGTTGGCCGCGAAGAATTCCGGCGTGCCCCAGCCGAAGATCCGCTGGCCCCAGGAAATCTCCTCGCCGGCGGCAAACACGAACAGCGCGGCGTAAAGAACCGTCAGGGCCGCTGCCCCGCGCCGCCCTGCGCGCGCGAAACCCGGCGCGCGCGCCGCCAGCAGCGCCCCGGCCGCGAACAGCATGAGCGCGGTGCCGGATTCGACAGGCCCGTCCTCGGCCGCGAAGGTGGTGCTGAAATAGCCGGGCACAAGGAATGCCAGCACGGGCGAGGCCGCGAGCACGGCCAGCGCCAGCGCGAGCAGCGTTCGATCGATCAGCGTTCTCGGGGGCATCGGCACCTCGGGCAGTCGCGGGCGGGCACGGCGTCAGCCGCGGCCCGTGTCGTCGTCGTCCTCGGTCTCGTCGTCGTCCGGCAGGTTGAAGAAGCTGTCGGCGTCGGGCATTTCCTCCTCGTCGTCGCCCGACCCGGACTGTGCCGTATCGTCACCGCCCAGGCTGAAGGTTTCCAGCCCCTCGATGGCGGTGGGCATCTTGGGTTCGGCCTCCATCTCGAGGCTCTGCTCTGTATCGAGCAGGCGGCGGCGTTCGTCGTCGCCGATCGTCTCGCCCTCCTTGGCCTTCTTGGCAGCGGCCTTCTGCACTGCCTCGTCCAGTTCCGACTGCTTGCACAGGCCCAGCGCGACCGGATCGACGGGCTGCATGTTGGCGATGTTCCAGTGCGTGCGCTCGCGGATCGACTGGATCGTGGGCTTGGTCGTGCCGACGAGGCGGGCGATCTGGGCGTCGGCCAGTTCGGGGTGGAACTTCACCAGCCACAGGATCGCGTTGGGCCGGTCCTGCCGCTTGGACAAGGGGGTATAGCGCGGGCCGCGGCGTTTTTCCTCGCCCTCGGCGGCGGGGTTGTGCTTCAGCCGGAGCTTGTGCAGCGGATCGGCCTCGGCCCTGTCGATCTCTTCCTGGGTGAGCTGGTTGTTGGCGATCGGGTCGAAGCCCTTCACGCCGGCGGCAACGTCGCCGTCGGCGATGCCCTGAACCTCCAGTTCGTGCAGCCCGCAGAAATCGCCGATCTGCTTGAACGTGATCGTCGTGTTGTCCACCAGCCAGACGGCCGTGGCCTTTGCCATGATCGGTTTCGCCATCCCGCGTGACCTCCTTTGAACAAATCTTTCCCGTCGCCTGAATCGGCGGCACCCTGGCGGGTGCGGGTTACCGTTGTCGGGAAACTTGGCCGCGATATAGTCGCTTCCGCGCGGAAATGAAAGAGCGAAGTATGCCGTCATCCCCCCTTCCTCGCCTGACCCTCGCCCTTGCGCTGCTGCTTGTTCTGGCCGTGCGGCCCGCAGACGCACAAGACACGCCGGGCGCGTTCGACTATTACGTGCTGGCCCTGAGCTGGCAGCCGAGCTGGTGCGCGCTGGAGGGCGATGACCGCGATGCGCCCGCTTGCGCGCGCGGCACCGGGCACGGCTGGCTTCTGCACGGGCTGTGGCCGCAGTATCACCGCGGCTGGCCCGCCTATTGCGACAGCGCCCGCCGCCCGCCGTCGCGCGCGATGACGCGCGCAATGGCCGACATCATGGGCAGCGCCGGGCTGGCATGGCACCAGTGGAAGAAACATGGCACGTGCAGCGGGTTGCCGCCGGCGGAGTATTTCGCGCTGTCGCGGCGGGCCTACCGCGCCGTCACCCGCCCCGAGGTCCTGCGCAAGCTGGATCGCCCGGTGAGGCTGCCCGCACAGGTTATCGAGGCCGCGTTCCTGAAGGCCAACCCGGACCTGGCGCGCGACGCGGTGACCATCACCTGCCGGGGCGGGCGGATCCACGAGGCGCGGATCTGCCTGTCACGCGGGCTTTCGCCGGTGCCATGCGGTCGCGACGTGGTCACTGATTGCCGGCTGGAGGGTGCCTTGCTGGCGCCCCTGCGCTGAGGCGCGACCTTTTCTAGAGGGACAGCAGCCGTTCCAGCAGCACCACGGCGGTCACCGGCACCAGGGCGGCGTGCAGCACGTGGTCGAACCAGTTGCTGCTGCCGATCCCCGCGACCCAGAAGGCCTGCCCGGCCACGGCCACGAGGGGTATGAACAGGCTGCCCTGCGCCATGCCATAGGCACAGACCGCCAGGACCATCCCGGCCACCGGCCACGGCGCGTAGCCCAGCCGGTAGACGTTCGCGGGCAGGGCGGTGGTGGCGGCGGCCAGGAAAAAGACATAGGCCACGAGGAAGGCGGCCAGCTCGACCGTCGTGAAGGGCAGGATGTCGATGCCGGCCATGCCTGCGAGGTGCCGCAGCGCCAGCACCGGCAGCACGGCGCGGAAACTGCCCAGCAGCGCAACCAGCCCCCGCAGCACGATCGTGTCACGGAACAGCACGGCGGCCACGGCCCCCGCGGCAAGGCCCGCCGCCACCGCCTGCGGCGGGGGCAGCACCAGCCCGCCCACCCCGGCCAGGACCCATGCCAGAAGGACGGCCAGCCAGAGTGTTGTCAGAACACCCGTCATTGCGCGTTCACCCAGGCGTCGTTGAACACATGCGCGCGGATGCCGTGCTTGCCGCGCTGCGAATAAGCCAGGACGATGCTGCCGTCGCGCAGACGGCGCAGCATCGGGTAACGCACCGCGCGGTCCGCGTCGCCGCCGCCGTCCTCCAGCGTGGCGATGCGCCGCCAGCTCCGGCCGCGATCCTGCGAAAGCAAGAGCCGCAGCAGGTCGCTGCGCTGCGCGTCGTCGTTGAGCGCCATCAGGATCCTGTCACCGCCCAGCGCCAGCGCCGCCACCGGCGCGTCGGGATTGGGCAGGTCGCTGTCGTGGACGGCCGACCAGTGGCGCCCGCCGTCGGCGGTTTCGCTGACCAGCAGCCTGCGCGACCCGGTGCCGAAGTTGCGCAGGAAGGCGATGGCGTGGCGCTCGTCCAGCGGCACGATCATCGGCTGGATCGCGTTGCGCCCCTCCGGGATGCGGCGCACGTCGCGCACCCGCCCCTCGGCATCGAGGCGGACCAGTTCGCTGTAGCCGTGCTTCATCTCGAAATAGGCGGGCAGACCGTGGCTGCCGTCGGCGTAGGCGACCATCGGTGATTTCACGAGGTGCGAGCGGTTGAGCAGCGGCGACAGGTTCAGCTTGTGCGCCCGCACCGGGACGCGGCGATCGGGGTCGATGCGCACGTCGGCGACCGAGGCCATGGCCCAGCCGCCCACCGAGACCACGGTGGCGTAGAAGGCGTCGGGCGCGATTTCGTTCTGGATGGTGTTGCCCAGCGTGATCACCGCCTGGCGCGGCTCGAAACAGGCGCTGAGCGCGCGGCGCGTGATCAGCGGTGCGGGCGTGTCGTGATGCCAGCCGCCCCCCGCGTCGCGGGAAAATCGGGCGTGATGGATGTCGACATCCGCCTGCGCCTCTGCCGAGCCTTCGAACCAGACGAGCGTGAAGCCGTCATCCTTCACCGCGATCGCGGGGGAATGCGCCTGCCCCTCGGCAGGCCGGTGATCGAACACCGTCTCGAACAGCGGCGGCCCGTCGGCGGGGTGTTCGACCGGGAGGGCGAACCGCCAGTCCAACGGCCTGTCACGCCGGATCGCGACGGCGCTCAACCCGAGGCTGACCACCGCCAGCGCGCCGCCCCAGACCACGGGCGAGAGCTGCGCGAGCAGGGGATCGATCAGCGCCTCGATCAAGGCCGCCACCCCGGCCCGCCGCGCCGATCATGCCGCACACCCAAGCCCTTCACCCGATTCGCCCCGTCGTCAGATTGCCGTATGTCGCGGTTATGACACCGGCCCGGGCGATTGTCATCCGCCACCCCGGGCCCGGCGGCCGTCAGTCGCCGCCGTGCACCTTCAGGACGATCTTGCCGATGTGGCCGCTGCTTTCGATCCGCTCGTGCGCCGCGGCCGCCTGGGCCAGGTCGAACTCGGAATCCATCACCGGGGCCACGCGCCCGGCGTCGAGCAGCGGCCAGACATGGGCGCGCAGCGCCTCGGCGATCT
This sequence comes from Roseovarius salinarum, assembly GCF_002834145.1. Classification (GTDB taxonomy): domain Bacteria; phylum Pseudomonadota; class Alphaproteobacteria; order Rhodobacterales; family Rhodobacteraceae; genus Roseovarius; species Roseovarius salinarum. Next base: position 113,403 of record NZ_PHNT01000006.1, read on the forward strand.
CGGCCTTGGCCAGGTCGCCTTGCGGCCGCAGGGTGGAGCCGGTGATCGTCAACCGCCGTGCCATCACCTGCGCGAAATTCAGTTCTGCCTTGGGACCCGACAGGAAGGCGATGTGAACCAGCCGCCCGTCGTCGGCCAGGGCCTTGACGTTGCGGGGGATGTAGTCGCCGCCCACCATGTCGAGGATCAGGTTGGCGCCGCCGTCGCCGCGCAGAACCTCGACGAAGTCCTCCTCGCGGTAGTTGATCGCGCGATCCGCGCCAAGGTCGGTGCAGACCTTGCACTTCTGGTCCGATCCGGCGGTGGCGTAGACCCGCGCCCCGAAGATGTGGGCAAGCTGGATCGCCGTCGTGCCAATGCCGGAACTGCCGCCGTGCACCAGGAACCGTTCGCCGGCCTGAAGGCGGCCGCGCATGAACACGTTGGTCCAGACGGTGAAGAAGGTCTCGGGCAGGCAGGCGGCCTCGCGCAGGGGCATGCCCTGCGGCACGGGCAGGCAGTGAGCGGCCGGGGTGGCCACGTATTCGGCGTAGCCGCCGCCGGGCAGCAGCGCGCAGACGCGGTCGCCGACCTGCCAGTCGGCGACGGTGGCGCCCACTGCAACGATCTCGCCCGCGGCCTCCAGCCCCGGCAGGTCGCTGGCATCCGGCGGCGGGGCGTAGGCGCCCGCGCGTTGCAGCGCGTCGGGGCGATTCACGCCTGCGTAGGCGACCCGGATGACCACCTGGTCGGGGGCCGGCTGCGGCACCGGGCGCTCGACCGGTTGCAGCACCTCCGGCCCGCCGGGTTGCGTGATCTCGACCGCGCGCATCGTTTCGGTCATCCTTGCCCCCTCAATGATGGTCGCCGCCGTGGCGGCCCGGCATGTCGGCCACGCCCCGCCGCGGCGGACGTATCTTGCCCAGAACGGCCATCGGCCCGGCCAGCAGGCCGCCGAGCACGCGGTTGTCGCGCACCTGCGCCTTGACCTTCTCGAACTGCATCACGTCCTCGATCCGGCGATCGAGGAAATCCCATGTCGCGGCATACTCGGGGCTGTTGTCGCCCAGCCAGTAGAGCAGCGTCGACGAATAGACCCCCGAAAGCGTCGCGCGCTTGGTGTACCAGTTCACGTCGTCCGCGGTGTCGCCCAGCGCCGTCCAGATCCGGTCGCAGGTGCGCCAGATCGCGCGGGCGCCGTCGGGCGCATGCTGCGGCAGGGCGAAAAGGGTCGCCCCCCGACGCGCCAGTTCGCGGTCGTCGATGGCCTCGATGCGGAACCGAACCGCCGCCGCGATGCGATCGCGGAACCGCATTGCGGCCAGCGTGTCGGCCTCGGCCTCCAGCCGGTCCAGCATCGCCCGGTCGCCCGCTTCGTGATAGGCCAGCGCAAGGTCCACGCCGCCCCGCGGGAACACGGCGCGCGCCAGCGCGATGTCGACGCCCGCGTCGCGCGCCGCGGCAGCGAGGGCCGCGTCGCTCCAGCCGTCGAATGGCACGTGCATCTTCGCCGCCTCGAGCATTTCCGTCCTGATGTCCTGATCGCTCATGGCCCCTTTCCTTTCGGTCCGCGACCCTAGACAGGATCGGCGGCCTTTGCTATACCAACGCTTCCTGCAACATCATGCAACTTTAACTCAGGAAGGTGGTGACACCACATGCAGGTTAGTGTTCGCGACAACAATGTCGATCAGGCGCTCCGCGCCCTGAAGAAGAAGCTGCAGCGCGAAGGCGTTTTCCGCGAGATGAAGCTCAAGCAGCACTTCGAGAAACCCTCGGAGAAGAAGGCGCGCGAAAAGGCCGAGGCGATTCGGCGCGCGCGCAAGCTGGCGCGGAAGAAAGCCCAGCGCGAAGGTCTTCTCTGAAGATCCACGCAGCCTTCGGCACCAGGACACTGACGACCCCCGGGCGACACGCTTCGGGGGTTTGTCGTATCCGTGGGCCGGGCTGCTCCGACACGGGGAGGGTCGCATGCGCATCGCGGTGATCGGCCGGGGGCTGATCGGGGCCGCCGCGTCCCGCCACCTGGCGCTCCGGGGGCACGAGGTGGTCGCCATCGGCCCGGACGAACCCGGCAACAAGCGCGCGCACGACGGCGTGTTCGCCAGTCACTACGACGAGGGGCGGATCACCCGCGCGCTCGACCCCGTGCCGTTCTGGAGCCGCGCCAGTCGCGAAAGCATCGCCCGCTACGCCCGCATCGCGACCGACAGCGGGGTGGCGTTTTTCACGGAGACGGGCGCGCTGATCGCCGGGCCGGCGACGGGAGAGGGCATGGCGCGGACGGCCGCGCTGGCCGCGCAAGAGGGTATCGCGCACCGCGAACTGCGCGGAGACGCGCTGCGTGCGGCCTTCCCGTTCTTCGATTTCCCCGACGAGACGCTGGCCCTGCACGAGCGGGCGGGGGCGGGCCATGTCAGCCCGCGCCGCCTGGTGCAAGCCCAGGGGATCGCGGCCGAACGCGCGGGGGCGAGGATGCTGCGCGCGACGGTGGACGGGGTGCACGAGGACCAGGGCGCGGTCACCGTGCGCACGGACGCGGGCGTGGTGACGGCCGATCGCGCGCTCGTCGCCGCGGGCGCCTTCACCGGCGGCCTCTTGCCCGGGGCGGTGCCGCTCGAGGTCTTTGCCCGCACCGTCTGCTTTTTCGAGATCGACGCTGAGGAGGCCACGCGGCTGGCCGAAATGCCAACGCTGGTCTATCTGACGGGCGCGGCGGCCAATCCCTACCTGCTGCCGCCGATCCGTTACCCGGATGGGCGGATCTACCTCAAGCTGGGCGGAAACCCCGGCGACCCGACCCTGCCCGACTCGGCGGCGATCGGCGACTGGTTCCGGTCGGGCGGCGATGCGGCCGCCGGGCGCATGCTGGAAGACATGCTGCACCAGCGGATGCCCGGTCTGCGCGTGCGCGCGACACGGATCGAACCATGCGTGACCGCCTACACCCCGTCGGGGCGGCCGCACCTGGAAATGGTCGGCGACCGTATCGCCGTGGCCGCGGGCGCCTGCGGACGCGGCGCGAAATGCAGCGACGAGCTGGGCCGGCTCGGCGCGGAGGTCGTGCTCGGGCGGGGCCTGCCGGATTGGGCGCGGGCCTGAGTTCTCAGACCTGTTTGCGCGCGGCCAGCGCCGCGGTGATCGTCCCGTCGTCGAGGTAATCGAGTTCGCCGCCGATGGGCACGCCCTGTGCCAGCGAACTGAGCGCGACGCGCCCTTCCAGCTGGTCGGCGATGTAATGGGCGGTGGTCTGCCCGTCGACCGTGGCGTTCAGCGCCAGGATCACCTCGGTGACGCCCTCGGTGGCCACGCGGTCGACCAGCTGGGGGATGCGCAGGTCCTCCGGGCCCACCTGGTCGAGCGCCGACAGCGTGCCGCCCAGTACATGGTAGCGCCCCTTGAACGCCTGCCCGCGTTCCATCGCCCAGAGGTCGGCCACGTCCTCGACCACGCAGATCTGGCCCTGGGCGCGGCCCTCGTCGGCGCAGATGTCGCAGATCTCGGATGTGCCGATGTTGCCGCAGTTCGCGCATTCGCGCGCGGTCTGCCCCACGCGGGCCATCAACTCGGCCAGAGGCGCCAGTTGCAGTTCGCGCTTTGCGATCAGGTGCAGCACGGTACGGCGGGCCGAGCGGGGGCCCAGGCCCGGGAGCTTGGCCATCATGTCGATCAGGGCGTCGATGTCGCGATTTGCGCTCATGGCTGCGGCGTCCGGGCCGGCGGCGCCGTCGGGTGCCTCCGGCGGGAGTATCTGGAGCAAGATGAAAGAGGGCGCGTCAGAACGGCATCTTCATGTCTTTGGGCAGGCCCATGCCCTCGGTGATCTTGCCCATCTCCTCCTGCGCGCGTTCGCTGGCCTTTTCCTGAGCGTCCTTGATGGCGGCGAGGATCAGGTCCTCCGCCACTTCCTTGTCTTCGGAATTGAAGATCGACGGGTCGATGTCGAGGCTCTTGAGCTCGCCCTTGGCGGTGCAGGTCGCCTTGACCATGCCGGCGCCGGATTCGCCCTCGACGATGATGTTGTGCATCTCCTCCTGCAGGGCGGACATCTTCTCCTGCATTTCCTGGGCGGCCTTCATCATCTTGCCCATGTCGCCCATCTGGCCCAGTCCCTTGAACATGATCTCTCTCGCTTTGCGCAGGTTTCGGTTGCCTTGCCCCCTAGATACGGGCGGGCGGCCGCCGCGACAAGGCGCGGCGGGGGCGTCCGCGGTCACTCTTCCTCGAACGGGTCCCAGTCGTCGTCCTCGGCGTCCGGCAGGGCGTCGGCCTCGGCTTGGGCGGTGCGGGTTTCGCGCGTCTCGACGCGGGTGATCTCGGCACGCGGGAAGGCGGCGATCACCGCCTGCACGAGTGGATGGTCGCGCGCCTGGTCCTTCAGGGCCGTCTGGGACGCCTCGCGCGCCTCGGCGATGGTTGGTTCCTGCGCGTCGGGGACGACGGTGACGGCCCAGCGCGCGCCCGTCCAGCGCTGCAGCGCCGCGCCAAGACGGCTCGCGAGATCCGCCGGGGCGTCCGCGGTCGGCGTGAACTCGATCCGGCCGGGCTGGTAGGCCGCCAGTCTCAGGCAGGTCTCGACCTCCACCAGCAGTTTCACGTCACGGTTGGCCCGGATCAGTTCCACGACATGATCGAAACCGGGATACTGTGCCAGCGCCGCCGCGTGCTGCGGGGCCTGCGCCGTTGCCGGGCCGGGGGCGCCGGGCCCGGGCGGGCCTTCGGAGGAAGCGCCGCTCTGCCCGGACGGTGCCGGGCCGCCGGCGGCGCCCGAGGAGGTGGTGTCGGCCGCGCCGCCCCCGTTGGGCGGTCCGCCGGGACCAGGCGGCGGGCTGTCCTGCAACCGGCGCACCAGTTCCTCGGGCGCCGGCAGCTCGGCCACATGGGTGAGCCGGATGATCGCCATCTCGGCGGCCATCATGGCATTGGGGGCCTCGGCCACCTCGTCGAGCGCCTTGAGCAGCATCTGCCATGTCCGTGTGAGCACCCGCATCGGCAGCGCCTGTGCCATCTGCCGGCCGCGCGCACGTTCGTCGGGGGCGATGGTGGGGTCATCCGCCGCTTCCGGCGTGATCTGCACCACCGAGATCCAGTGCGTGATCTCGGACAGGTCGCGCAGGACGGCCATGGGATCGGCGCCCTCGGCGTATTGCGCGGCCAGTTCGGCCAGCGCGCCCTGGGCATCGCCCTTCATGACCATGTCGAACAGGTCGAGCACGCGGCCGTGATCGGCGAGGCCCAGCATGGCGCGCACCTGTTCGGCCCCGGTTTCGCCCGCCCCGTGGCTGATCGCCTGGTCGAGCAGCGAGGTCGCGTCGCGTGCCGAGCCTTCGGCCGCGCGGGTGATCAGCGCCAGCGCGTCGTCGGTGATCCGCGCGTCCTCGGCGTCGGCGATACGCCGCAGCATCCCGACCATTTCCTCGGGCTCGATGCGGCGCAGGTCGAACCGCTGGCAGCGCGACAGCACGGTGACCGGGACCTTGCGGATCTCGGTGGTGGCGAAGATGAACTTCACGTGCGGTGGCGGTTCCTCCAGCGTCTTGAGAAGCGCGTTGAACGCGCTTTTCGACAACATGTGGACCTCGTCGATGACGAAGATCTTGTAGCGCGCGCTGGCCGGGGCGTAGGCGACCGTGTTGATGATCGCGTCGCGGATGTTGTCCACGCCGGTGTTCGAGGCCGCGTCCATCTCGATCACGTCGACGTGGCGGCCCTCGCTGATCGCGACGCAGTGTTCGCATTGCCCGCACGGCGTGGTGGTCGGGCCGCCCGCGCCGTCGGCGCCGACGCAGTTCATGCCCTTGGCGATGATGCGCGCGGTCGTCGTCTTGCCGGTGCCGCGGATGCCCGTCATCATGAAGGCCTGCGCGATGCGGTCGGCCTTGAACGCGTTCTTGAGCGTGCGCACCATCGCGTCCTGGCCCACGAGGTCGGCGAATGTCTCGGGCCGGTACTTGCGGGCGAGTACCTGGTAGCCGCTGTCGTGGGGGTCGCTCATTGTGGGGCCTTCGGATTCGCGTCTGGGGGCAGACTAGGCCCGGCCCGCGGGCGCGTCCAGCGGGTCGGCCGTGCCCGCGTCGGCGGTATGGGCTGGGCATCAGGCCGTGCGAAGGCCGAGGCAAGGCAGGTGAACGCGGTGCGCGGCGCGTTCACACCGAAACACCCGGAGGAATCGCCGCCACGCTGCGTCGTGCATGTTCCGGGAAAGGGTGAGAGGTTGGACAGCGACCCAAGCGGGGCTCGCTACGGCTGCTTCCTTCCGGACCTGACCGGGTTGGCAAGGCGCTTGCCCGCGCCAACCTCTCATCGGCGCAGATAGTCGGTCGCGGCTGGATTCGCAAGGGCGGCGAAAGGCATCAAAGCCGGAGACGAAGGCGGGCGAACCCGTTTTCGGTGTCGCCAAGGTCTTCCAGGGACAGCCTGCGAAGCTCTTCGGCGTGGCCGCGAATGCCCGGGCCGGTGTCGAAAACCACACTCGCCCCGGGCATGGGCGCGAAGGACCAGGCGGGCGGGTCCGGCGCGCGGATTGTCCCGGCCGCGCGGATGTAGTCGGCCAGGTGATCGCGGATCAGTGTCCGGCCCCTGTGAAGAAAGGCCCGCCCGGGCCACGCGGGATAGGGCCCGCCGCCGGCCGCCCGGTAACTGTTCGTCGCCACGACGAATTCCGCGTCGCCCCGAAGTGGCCGCCCGTTGAACCGCAGGTCGCGAATGCGCCGGGCGCGCGGCGCCACGAGGCGACCGTGCACGTCGTATCTCGCCGGTTGCGACAGGTCGAGGCGGTAGGTCAGCCCGTCGACGACGTCGAAGGTGTGCCCCGGGAAGGCCGGATCGAAAAGCGGCTGGTCCGCGCGCCCCTGCGCGACCATGGCGAAGCCGCTGGCGGATCGCTCGAGCCAGTCGCGAAGGTCCGCGCCGGTCACGCGCAGCCCGCAGAGCGTGTTGGGGAACTCGTAGAGGTCCGCGACGTGCCGTCGGCTGAGGGGGCCGGCCGGGATGTCGGTGAAGTGTCGCGGCCCGGCCCGCCCGCCTGCACGGAAGGCAGTTGAAACCGACAGCACCGGCAGGGCCGCCTCGGGGGTGCCGCGGAGGGCGTGTTCCAGGGCCGCGCGTTTCGCCCGTGTGACGAGCCGCGTGGCGGCGCAGTCGGTGACGCGGGTGAGAAACGTGTGCAGCGGAGCCTGCGTTTCACCCAGCGGCCGTCGCATCAGTTGCAGCGTGCGCCGGTGCGCCGGCGCGAGAACCCGCGTGACGGCGCGGTCGCTGGGCACGGGCCGCGTTGCCGCGGCGGGCCGGGTCGGGCGGACCTCGCTGCGGTGCCCGGCGACTTGCCAGCCGCGGTGGTTGCGCCGCAGCCGAAGGTCGATCACGCCCAGGTGCCGTCCGCCGAAACCTGCAAGCACCGCCGGTGTCCCGTGCAGCGTGCCCGCGGCCGCATCCACGCCCGCTGCCACCGGGGCGGTCTCGGACGGGAAGACCTCATGGCTGTGGCCGCCCATTACTGCATCGATGCCGGGCAGGCCGGCCAGTTGCAGCGCCGCGTGCTCGGCGCTGTCACGGGTTTTCCCGTCGCCGATCCCGGTATGCGCCAGCGCCACGACAAGTTGCGCGCCGGCCGCGCGCATCTGTGGCAGCCGGGCGCGCACGGCATCGACCATGTCGCGGCTCGTCACGCGGCCCGACAGGTGGTGGCTGTCCCAGGTGGTGATCTGCGGGGGGACCACCGCGACCACGCCGATGCGCAACTCGTGGGCCTCGCCCGCGTCGTCCGTGACGCGGCGGTCGAGCAGGAGGAAGGGCGCCACCATGGTTTCGTCGTCACCCGCGGTCGCGCCGCGCCGGGTCAGCGCGTTGGCGCAGGTCACCGGGAACGCCGCGTCGGCCAGCGCGTTTTCCAGCGGCTCCAGCCCGAAGTTGAACTCGTGGTTGCCCAGCCCGGCGGCGTCGTAGCCCAGCGCGTTCATCGCTGTGATCGCGGGGTGCGGGCCCGTCCAGCCCGCATCCGGGTCGGCGGGCAGGTCGCCGATCGGCGCGCCCTGCAGGAAATCGCCGTTGTCGAAAAGCAGGCAGTTCGGCGCCTCGTCGCGCGCGGCGGCGATCAGCGTGGCCAGCCGTGTCAGGGCGCCCGGCGCGTCCGCCCGGTCGGCGTAGTAGTCGTAGGGCAGAAGGTTGGCGTGGACATCCGTCGTCTCGAGAAGGCGCACGGTCAGCGTCGTGCCGGTGAGAATGTCGTTTGAAACGCCAGGGAGGGTCAATCTCTTTGGTCTCTGAATGCGTGGTCGCCGAAAAACGTGAACAGGACCGGATTTCAGCCCGATCAGAAATCATCCTAATGAAATGAATATCCATTCGCGTTTGAGTTGCAAGAAAAATCGTGACGCAATCCAGATGCCTGGCTGCCGGCCGGCGGCTTGTAACCTGCCCCGGGCCGTGGCACGGCATCGCGCAGGCAACAGGGGTGGAACGGATGCGGCAGGCCGAAGCTGTGACATTCGGAGGATCGGGGCTGGACCGGGCCGCCGAATTGCGGGGTGATCCGGACGCCCTGCAGGTCGCCGTCAGCGGTGGTGCGAAGACCCTTCTCGTGTGGCGCGGAAAGCTGCTGGCCGCCGGTGCGAACCGGGGCCGCGTGGCCCGGCTGCCGATGGAGCATCCCGTCGCGCGGCAACTGGCCGGCGCGCCGGTCTTGCTGGGCCGCGAGGCGGACGGCACGCTGTGTTTCGCCCACGACATCTCGGCCTGGGAACCCGAGGGACTCGACCCGGCGCTGCTGCGCCGTTTCGCCGACCCGAGCGAACAACGCCACCCCGAATTGCCCCCGGACACCGCGTTCGTGGACTTGCGCCACATCATGACCGGCCTCGATGCACGCGATGCCGAGCTTGCGGCGACGGCCAAGGCGATCCTGGGCTGGCATTCCAGCCACCGGTTCTGTGCGCGTTGCGGGGCCGAAAGCCGGATGGTCGAGGCCGGTTGGCAGCGCCTTTGCGATGCCTGCGGCGGCCGTCACTTCCCCCGCACGGACCCGGTTGTCATCATGCTGATCACCCGGGGCAACGCGGTTCTGCTCGGTCGCTCGCCGCCGTGGCCCGAAGGCATGTATTCCCTGCTGGCCGGCTTCGTGGAACCCGGTGAGACGCCCGAGGCAGCGGTGCGTCGCGAGGTCATGGAGGAGGCGGGCATCGACGTGGGGAGGGTGCGTTACCTGGCCAGCCAACCCTGGGCGTTTCCCTCGTCGCTCATGATCGGCTGCCACGGGGAGGCGCTGTCGCGCGAGATCACGCTCGACCCGGAGGAACTCGAGGATGCGATGTGGGTTTCGCGCGAGCAGGTTCTGGCCTCGCTGGCCGGAACGCACCCGATGCTCAAGGCGGCCCGCGAGGGCGCGATCGCGCATTTTCTGCTGCGCAACTGGCTTGCGGACACGCTCGATTGACGCGACAATACCGCGTAGCAGAGCAAACGAGGCAGGCTGATGAAGTTTTCCACGCGGGAAGACGTGGCGGTGCCGGTTGACTTCCTGTTCGCCGCGCTGTCCGATTTCGACTATTTCGAACGGGCGGCCCTGCGCCGGGGCGCAGAGGTGCAGCGCATCGACAAGCTGAAGACGCCCGGGCCGGGGATGCAGTGGCAGACGTCGTTCAAGCTGCGCGGAAAACAGCGCGACGTGGAGCTTACGCTCAAGGAATTCGATCCCCCCAACTGGATGTTCCTCGCCTCGCAGTCGGCCGCGCTGGAGGGCGCGGGAAAAATCGACCTGATGGCGCTGTCGCGAAATCGCACCCGCCTGAGCATCGAGATCGAGACGAAACCGAGAACCATTTCGGCGCGGCTGCTCGAACAATCGATGAAGCTGGCCAGGACAAGGCTGACCCAGCAGTTCCGTGACCGGGTGGCGGAATTCGCAGCGGGGGTCGAGACGCGTTACCAGAAGAAGGCCTGAACCCGGAAAGCAAGGCGGGCGCTCCGGTTTCGGAACGCCCGCCTTTTTTGCGTTCAGGCCGCTGTCGCCCGGTCAGCCGAGGATCGGCAGATCCTTGCGGTCGTTGACGTCCAGGTCGCCCGCGATCTGGTTCATGGTCTTGCGATCGTTGACGTCGAGGTCACCGGCGATCTGGTTCATGGTCTTGCGGTCGTTGACGTCGAGGTCACCGGCGATCTGGTTCATGGTCTTGCGGTCGTTGACGTCGAGGTCGCCGGCGATCCGCTCGGCGGCGGGGGCGGCCAGCGATGCGGTGGCGGTGGTGGCGATGATGGCGAAGATGCTGAGTGCGGTGCGCATGGTGTCTCTCCTTTTGGCGTCCGTCTGGTGTTTCGGGTCCGGGGGCGGGCTGTGGTCCGTCGCCCCTTGTGAGACACCATTTGGGGCGCGCCGCCGTGCTTGTAACCGCCTGTCGCCGCGACGTGAAAACCCGCTCACCGCCACCCGCGGCGGCGTGATCGCCCGGTGATGACCGGTGAAGGGAGACCGCCCGGCGCGCGCGGTCAGTGCCGCCGCGGGTCGGCCGGGTAGACGCCGAGGATTTCCAGCCGCGAGGTGAAGTATTCCAGTTCCTCCAGCGCGCGGCGCACCGGCGGGTCGTCGGGGTGGCCCTCGATGTCGGCATGGAACTGGGTGGCCTTGAAGGAGCCGCCGATCATGTAGCTTTCCAGCTTGGTCATGTTCACGCCGTTCGTGGCGAAGCCGCCCATCGCCTTGTAGAGCGCAGCGGGGATATTGCGCACCTGGAAGACGAAGCTGGTCATCATGCCGTCGTCGCCGCGGCGCGAATGGTCAGGTGTGCGCGACATGATCAGGAACCGGGTGCGGTTGTTGCCCTCGTCCTCGATGTGCCGCGCGAGCACCTCGAGCCCGTAGATCTCGCCGGCCAGCTCGCTGGCCAGCGCGGCGCAGGTCGGGTCGCCCGCCTCGGCCACCATCTTGGCCGACCCGGCGGTGTCCGCCGCCGGGCGACGGTGGATGCCGTGCTCCTTCAGGAAGGCGCGGCATTGGCCCAGAAGCATGCGATGGCTCATCGCGGTCTCGACCTGGCCGAGCCGCGTGCCGGGCACAGCCAGCAGGTTGATGTGCACGCGCACGAACGCCTCGCCGACGATGTGCAGGCCCGAGTCGGGCAGAAGGTGGTGAATGTCTGCGACGCGGCCGAAGGTCGAGTTCTCCACCGGCAGCATGGCAAGGTTCGCGTCACCGCCGCGCACCGCCTCGATCGCGTCCTCGAAGGTGCGGCAGGGCATCGCCTCCATCTCCGGGTGGGTTTCGTGGCAGGCCTGGTGGGAATACGCGCCCGGTTCGCCCTGGAAGGCAATGCGGTTGGTCATGTCTGCGGATCGATCCCTTGCTGGCCCGGTCGGGCGTTTGGTCGCGCAAACTATACCTTGCACCACGCTAGGTGAAGCGGATAGATACCGCGCGAGTGGATGCAAACGGGAAACGGGCCTCATGTTCGATACGATGACACTGACAAAGACCGTCGGCGCCTTCTGTGGGGCGCTGCTCGTATTCCTCCTCGGCAAGTGGGCGGCCGACACCCTGTACGCCGTCGGAGGCGGGCACGGCGGTGAACACGAACAGGCCTACGTGATCGATACCGGCGAGGAGGACGCCGCCGCCGAGGAAGAGGTCGACGAAGGCCCGTCCCTCGCCGCGCTCTGGGCCGAGGCCGACCCGGACAAGGGTGCGAACGTCTTCAACCAGTGCCGCGCCTGCCACCAGGTCGAAGAGGGCCAGAACGGCGTCGGCCCGCATCTCTACGGCGTCGTCGGCCGCGAGGTGCAGGCCGTCGCCGATTTCTCGTATTCGGGCAGCCTGGCCGAGGCGGCCGATGTCTGGACGGTGGCCGAGCTCGACGCCTTCCTCGAAAACCCCAGCGGGTATGCGCCGGGCACGACGATGGGCTTTGCCGGGCTGTCCGATCCCGAGGACCGCGTGAACGTGATCGCCTATCTGGACCAGACCGATGGCGACATGGTCGAGATGGAAGCGCCCGCGGAGGAGCCGGCCGCAGAGGAATCCGAAACGGCCGGGGAACCGGCTGACGGCGATGCCGCGGCCGACGCAGACGGCGGTGGACAGGATTTCGCCGCGATGGTCGCCGCCGCGGATCCGGCGGATGGCGAGGGCGTGTTCCGCCAGTGCCAGGCCTGCCACAAGCTGGAGGAGGGCCAGCACGGTGTCGGCCCCTCGCTCTACGACGTCGTGGGTGAGAAGGTGGCCTCGGTCGAGGACTTCCGGTACTCCAACGCGCTCAAGGACAAGGGCGGCGAATGGACGGCCGAGCGTCTGAGCGCCTGGCTGGAGAACCCGCAGGACTTCGCCTCCGGGACCACCATGGGCTATGCCGGGCTGGCCGACGCGGAGGATCGGGCCGCGGTGATCGCCTACATGGACGCCGCGGACGGCACGCATGACATCGCGGCGGCGTCGTCGAGCGACGCCGATGCGGCCGCCGACGCGCAGCCCGCGGACGAGGACGGCGCCGCCGGGGGGGAAGCCACGCAGGAGGACGCCGCCGGCGATGATGGCGCGGCAGAGCAAGGCGCCGCGGAGGACGGCGCCGCGGCGGACGACGAGGCCATGACCGACGGTGCGTCCACCGAGGAGGCCGCGTCGGACACCGGCGGTGCGGCGCAGTCGGAAATCGCGGCGATGGTTGCCGCCGCCGACCCGGCCGACGGCAAGAACGTGTTCAACCGCTGTCGCGCCTGCCACAAGCTCGAGGAAGGCCAGAACGGCGTCGGCCCGCATCTCTACGGCGTCGTCGGCAGCGATGTGGCCAGCGTCGAGGACTTCCGGTATTCCAGCGCGCTTGAGGACCTGGGCGGCAAGTGGACGCCGGAGCGCATGGACGCGTGGCTCGAGAATCCGCGCGATTTCGCGCCCGGCAACAAGATGTCTTTCGCCGGCCTGCGCGACGCCGAGGACCGGGCGGCCGTCATCGCCTACATGCAAAGCGTCGCCGAGTGATCGGTGCCGCAGCGTGACAGGGCCGCCGCCCCCGCCGGGGCGGCGGCCCTTCGCTTGCCCGCCGTTCAATTCGCGCGGCGCCCGCCTTTGCATGCTTGAAACCGGCGCCTGCCCTCCTTTAGCTTGCCGCAGGCGGGCGGCGCCCCAGATCGTCCGTCGTCAGGAGGATAGCCAGATGACCCGACCCACCGCCCGCGCCAAAGCCCGGGACCTGCGCCTTGACGCAAGGCGGATCGTCCACGCCGCCCTGGCGGGGCTGACCATCGCGGCGCTCGTGGCGACCGCTGTGCCGGCCGAGGAAAAGGTGATCCGTTCCCACGGCTACAACTTCTTCGGGGAACTCAGTTACCCCCCGGACTACGAGCACTTCGATTACGTCAACCCGGATGCACCGAAGGGCGGGGAGATTTCCCTGTATTCCCCGGGTACGTTCGATTCGATGAACCCCTACTCGCGCAAGGGCCGGGCGGGGACGTTTTCATGGATGGTCTACGAAAGCCTGCTGGGCGAGATGCCGGCCAGCGGCGGCCCGCTGCCGGCCGATCAGGTGGGCGAGATGTATGGCCTGCTGGCCGAAAGCCTGGAATACGACGAGGGCAAGACCTGGGTGATCTTCCACATGCGCCCGGAGGCGCGTTTCGCCGACGGGCACCCGGTGACAGCGCACGACGTGGTTTTTTCGCACGAGCTGCTGCTGGAGCAGGGGCTGCCCTCCTACGCGCAGGCGGTCAAGCGTCGGGTCAAGTCCTCGGAGGTGATCGACGATCACACCGTCAAATTCACCTTTACCAAGGGCATTTCCCGGCGGTCACTGATCGACCAGGTGGGCAGCGTGCCCGTCTGGCCCGAACACTGGTTCGAAAAGACGGGGGCGCGGCTGGACGAGCCACGGCTCGATGCGGCGCCCGGGTCCGGCCCGTACCAGCTGCACGATTACGAGGTGAACCGCCGCATCGTCTACAAGCGCAACCCGGATTACTGGGGCTGGCATCTGCCGATCAACCAGGGGCGGCACAACTTCGACACCATCCGGGTGGAATACTTCGCCGACGACAACGCGGCCTTCGAGGCCTTCAAGGCCGGCGAATACACCTTCCGGTCGGAAACGAACTCCAAGAAATGGGCGACGGGGTATGAATTCCCGGCCGTCAAGGAAGGGCACGTCACGCTCGATGAACTGCCCGACGGCACCCCGCCCACGCCCACGGGCTTCGTCTTCAACCTTGGCCGAGAGAAGTTCCAGGACGCGCGCGTGCGCAAGGCGATCGCGCTGGCCTACAATTTCGAGTGGACCAACCAGTCCCTGCAATACGGGTTGTTCGAACAGCGCCATTCCTTCGTGCAGGACACCCACCTTCAGGCCGAGGGCGTGCCGGAGGGCGACGAGCTGGCATTCCTGAAGTCGCTGGGCGACGTGGTGCCGGAAGAGATGCTGACCGAACCGGTCGTCAGGGCGCACAGCTCCGACCCGGACCGCCAGAACGACCGCCGCAACCTGCGCAAGGCGATGCGCCTGCTGGATGCGGCCGGGTGGAAGGTTGGCGACGACGGCAAGAGGCGCAATGCACAGGGCGAGCGTCTGACGGTGGACATCCCGATCGCGTCATCGTCGTCGGCCACGTTGGGCGCGGTCGTGGAAGGCTTCGTGAACAACCTGCAACTCATGGGGATCGATGCCAGCTACGAGAAGATCGACCCGTCGCAATACACGCTGCGCAACCGCGAGCGTGACTACGACATGGTCTTCGACAGCTACGCCGCCTTCCTCGAGGCGGGCACCGGGCTGATGCAGCGCTACGGCTCGGAAGAGGCCGAGTTCAGCCTTTTCAACCCCGCCGGGCTGGCCAGCCCGATGGTGGATGCGATCATAGAGGCCGCGCTCAACACCAAGACGCGCGAGGCGCAGAACGTCGCGCTCACGGCGCTGGACCGTGCACTGCGCTACGAGAGGTTCATGATCCCCGTGTGGTACAACGACAGCAACTGGGTCGCCTACTGGGACATGTACGAACACCCCGAGTCCCTGCCGCCATACGCCCTCGGCGTGCTGGATTTCTGGTGGTACGACGCCGAAGAGGCCCGTGCGCTGGAAGAGGCCGGCGCCCTGTGATCGCGGTGGCGGAAGGATACCGCGCGTGCGGCGCGCGCGGCTCGCGGGGATTGCGCACCGCAGCGGCGGAGCACGTCTGAATGGGCGCCTACATCCTTCGCCGCCTGGCCCTGATCATCCCGACGCTGTTCGGGATCATGGTCATCAACTTCCTGCTGGTGCAGTTCGTGCCCGGCGGGCCGGTTGAGCAGGTCATCGCGAACATGCAGGGCCAGGGCGACGTGACCGCCGGTTTCGCCGGCGGCGGCGAGGACGCCGGGCGCGACATGGGCGACAGCGGCGGCGACAAGTACCTCGGCGCGCGCGGGTTGCCGCCCGAGTTGATCGAGGAACTGGAGGAACAGTTCGGGCTGAACAAGCCGCCGCTCGAGCGGTTCATCGACATGATGTGGAACTACATCCGCTTCGATTTCGGAGAAAGCTATTTCCGCAAGATCGACGTCACGCAGCTGGTGCTTGAAAAGATGCCCGTTTCGATCAGCCTCGGGCTTTGGTCCACGCTGATCGCCTATCTCGTGTCGATTCCGCTCGGCATCCGCAAGGCCGTCAATGACGGCACGCCCTTCGACACCTGGACAAGCGGGGCGATCATCGTCGCCTACGCGATCCCCTCGTTCCTGTTCGCCATCATGCTGCTGGTGCTGTTCGCCGGGGGCAGCTATTTCCAGCTTTTCCCGCTCAGGGGCCTGACCTCGGACAACTGGGAGCAGCTCACGGTCTTCGGCAAGATCGTGGATTACTTCTGGCACATCACGCTGCCGGTGCTGGCCTCGACGATCGCGGCCTTCGCGACACTGACACTGCTGACCAAGAACAGCTTCCTCGACGAGATCAAGAAGGCCTATGTCATGACGGCCCGGGCCAAGGGGCTGGGCGAACGCAAGGTGCTCTATGGCCACGTGTTCCGCAACGCCATGCTGATCGTGATCGCGGGCTTCCCGGCGGTGTTCATCGGCATCTTCTTCGGCGGCAGCGTGCTGATCGAGACGATCTTCTCGCTCGACGGGCTGGGGCGGCTGGGCTTCGAGGCCGCGGTGGGGCGCGACTACCCGGTGATGTTCGGCACGCTGTTCCTGTTCGGGCTTGTCGGGCTGGTGGTGAACATCCTCAGCGACCTGATGTACGTGATGGTCGACCCCCGGATCGACTTCGAGAAGCGGGAGGGGTGAGGCGATGGCGCTTTCGCCGCTCAACCGGCGCCGCTGGCGCAACTTCCGCCGGAACAAGCGGGCCTACTGGTCGCTCATCATCTTCGGCATCCTCTTCGGGATTTCCCTGATGGCCGAGTTCGTGGCCAACGACCGTCCGATCCTGGTTCAGTACCGCGGCGAGCTTTATGCACCGATCTTCAAGTTCTACCCGGAAACGGCCTTCGGCGGCGACTTCGCCACCGAGGCGATCTATCGCGACCCCGAGGTCGAGTGCCTGATCGTCTCGGGCGGGCTCGGGGAATGCTTCGACGATCCCGCGGGCATCATCGCCGATGCGCAGGACGGCGTGGTGGACGGCAGCGCGATCCAGACGGGCTGGACGCTCTGGCCGCCCATCCCCTACAGCTACGACACGCCGGTGGACCGGCCCGGCGCGGCGCCGTTGCCGCCCAATGAACACAACTGGCTGGGCACCGACGACACCAAGCGCGACGTGCTGGCGCGGGTGATCTACGGCTTCCGCCTGTCGGTGCTGTTCACGCTGATCGTCACCACGCTGTCGAGCGTGATCGGAATCTTCGCCGGCGCGATCCAGGGCTATTTCGGCGGCAAGCTCGATCTGATCTTCCAGCGCATCATCGAGATCTGGGCGGCGACGCCGCAGATCTATGTCATCATCATCCTGTTCGCGATCCTGCCGCGCAGTTTCTGGCTTCTGGTGGTCATCACCGTGCTCTTCGGCTGGATGGCACTGGTGGGCGTGGTGCGGGCCGAGTTCCTGCGCGCGCGCAACCTCGAGTACGTGCGCGCCGCAAAGGCGCTGGGCGTGTCCAACATCCGCATCATGTTCCGCCACATGCTGCCCAACGCGATGGTGGCCACGCTGACCATGCTGCCCTTCGTCATCACCGGCACGATCTCGCTGCTGGCCGGGCTCGACTTCCTGGGCTTCGGGTTGCCGTCGTCGGCGCCCAGCCTGGGCGAGCTGACGTTGCAGGCCAAGCAGAACCTGCAAGCGCCGTGGCTGGCCTTCACCGCCTTCTTCGCCTTCGCCATCATGTTGTCGCTGCTCGTCTTCATCTTCGAGGGCGTGCGCGATGCCTTCGATCCCCGGAAGACCTTCGAATGAGCCTTCTCGACGTTCAGGACCTGCGGGTCAGCTTCCGGCAGGACGGGCAGACCGTGGCCGCCGTTCACGGCGTGTCGTTCACGGTGAACCGCGGCGAGACGGTCGCCCTGGTGGGCGAATCCGGCTCGGGCAAGTCCGTGACGGCTTTGTCTACGGTTTCGCTGCTCGGTCCGAGCGCCGATGTCTCGGGCAGCGTCACCTTCGACGGGCGGCAGATGATCGGCGCCTCCAACAAGACGCTGCGGCAAGTGCGGGGCAACGACATCAGCTTCATCTTCCAGGAGCCGATGACATCGCTCAACCCGCTACACACGCTGGAAAAGCAGATCCGCGAGTCACTGGAACTGCACCAGGGCCTCACGGGCGACGCGGCGCGTGACCGCATCGTCGCGCTGCTCAAGCGGGTCGGCATCACGCAGGCCGAACAGCGGCTCAAGGCATATCCGCACCAGTTGTCGGGGGGGCAGCGCCAGAGGGTGATGATCGCCATGGCGCTGGCCAACAAGCCCGACATCCTGATAGCGGACGAGCCCACCACCGCGCTGGACGTCACGATCCAGGCGCAGATCCTGGAGCTTCTGGCCGAGCTCAAGCGCGAGGAGGGCATGGGCCTGCTGTTCATCACGCACGACCTGTCGATCGTGCGGCGCATCGCCGACAAGGTCTGCGTGATGAAGGACGGCGAGATCGTCGAATCGGGCGCCACCGAGCACATCTTCGCCAAGCCGACCCATGCCTACACCCGCAAGCTTCTGGCCGCGCAGGCGACCGGGGACCCGGCCCCGGTCCCGGCGGATTCGCCCACGCTGGTCGAGACCGAACGCCTGCGCGTCTGGTTCCCGATCCAGAAGGGCTTCCTGCGGCGGACCGTCGATCACGTCCGGGCGGTCAACGACGCCTCGATCACCGTCAGGGCGGGCGAGACGCTGGGACTTGTCGGCGAATCGGGGTCGGGCAAGACGACGCTGGCGCTGGCGATCATGCGGCTGATCGGGTCGGACGGGCGCATCACCTTCGCGGGCGAGGACGTTGACCGCTGGTCCACCCGCAAGCTGCGCAAGCGGCGCCGCGACATGCAGATCGTTTTCCAGGACCCCTACGGCAGCCTCAGCCCGCGCATGACCTGCGAACAGATCATTGCCGAGGGGCTTGGCGTGCACGGCAAGCCCGATGGCCGGTCGGAGCGCGAGCTTGTCGCCGAGGTGATGGAAGAGGTCGACCTGAACCCGGCGATGATGGACCGTTATCCGCACGAGTTCTCGGGTGGGCAGCGCCAGCGCATCGCGATCGCCCGAGCGATGATCCTGCGGCCCAGGCTGCTCGTGCTGGACGAACCCACCAGCGCGCTGGACATGACGGTTCAGGTGCAGATCGTGGACCTGCTTCGGCGGCTTCAGGTGAAATACGGGCTGGCGTACCTGTTCATCAGCCATGACCTGGGCGTGGTGCGCGCCATGAGCCACAAGATCGTGGTGATGAAGGACGGTGACATCGTCGAGGCCGGCACGGCCCGCGATCTGTTCGAGGCCCCGCAGACCGATTACGCGAAAACGCTGCTGGAGGCCGCGCTCGACCTGTCCGCCTGACGGGCGGCGGCATGGCGCCTACAGACCCGCGAATTCCACGACGACGGCGGCGTGATCGCTCGCGTGGGGGCGGTGGTGTCCGACGCCCGGCAGGTGGCGGCCACGGTACCTGCCGGCCTCGCGTCCCATGCCTTCGCGCAGGATCTCGGGCACGGCGTCGGGGAACGCCGCGGCCAGCGCCGGGCTTGCCAGCATCCGGTCGGGCCGGCCGTAATGGCCCGACCACGCGTCGTGGTATGTCCAGCGGGTGCCCTCGGGCACCCGCGCCATCAGGTCGGCGCAAAAGGGTGGCAGCAGCGGGGCGGTCGCCGGCGGATCGGCGGGCTCCCAGGGGTCGTTGAGATCCCCGAGGACCAGCCAGTTCGCCGCCGCAGGGCCCGCGAAGCGCGCCTCGATCAGCCGGCGCACGGCCTCGGCCTCCAGCCGGCGAACCGGGTAGGCGGCGGCCGGGTCGGGGTAGGGCGCCTTGAAGTGGCACAGGAACAGCGTCAGGCCCGGGAACTCCGCTTGCAGGCAGTCGCGGCGGAACACGGGCGTGTCCGCGGGCACGCCGTCGGGGACGGCAAGCCCAAGGTCGCGCGGGCGCAGCGCGGCGTGGCTTGTCACCGACAGGGGCGCAACGCGGCTCATCAGCGCGAGGTCGAGACCGCGCCCGTCGTTGCCCGGCGGACACTGTCGCCACGGATAGGGCGGCACCTGCGCCTCGGCGAGAAGGGTGTCATGGAAATGATCGAGCGTGGCGGCGTCGAACACCTCCTGCAAGGCCAGCACGTCCGCGCGCATGCGTGCAATGATCCGCGCGGTCAGCTTCCGGTCGCGCAGATCGGTCTCGGGGTCGGCTTCCTCGGGCGTGTCGCGGTCGCGCGCGCCGTCGAGATGTGGCACGCCACCCGCGCTGCGCAGCCGCAGGTTCTGAAGGTTGAAGGTGCCGATCCGCACGGCCCGACCGTATCAGATGGCGGAACTGTGCCCGGCCGTGCTGAGTTCGTAGGCATCCAGCGCGCGCGCGACCATCCGTGTCAGCGGCCGGGCCTCGGGCGGCAGCCAAAGCCCGCGTTCGGAGACTTGCGGCAGCCCCTCGAACTGCTCTGCCACGTCGTCGAGCATCCTGTGCAACCGCTGCGGCGCGACGCCGAAACGTTCGGCAATCTCGGCCGCGTCGATCCGGAAATCACACATCAGCGCCTCGATCATGCGGCCGCGCATGCGGTCCTCGTCGCTGAAGGTGTGCCCGCGGCTGGTCGAAAATCGCCCCTCGCGGATGGCCGCGGTGTGCGCGCCGGTGGCCGGTGCGTTCTGCGCGTAGCCCTGCGGGAACCGCGAGATAGACGAGGCGCCGACGCCGATGAGAACCTCAGCCTGGTCGTCGGTGTAGCCCTGGAAATTGCGGCGCAGCCGGCCGTCGTCCAGCGCGACGGCGAGGCCGTCATCGGGCTTGGCGAAGTGGTCGATCCCGATCTCGGCGTAGTTGTCCCACACGAACAGCTTGCGCGCGGTCTCGAACAGTGCGAGCCGTTCCTCGGGGGTCGGCAGCGCGTCCGACGGGATGAGCTGCTGGCGCTTGGCCATCCAGGGCACATGGGCGTAGCCGTAAAGCGAGACCCGGTCGGGTTCGAGCGACAACAGCTTCTGGACGCTCTCGGTGATCCGCGCCCGGCTCTGGTGGGGCAGGCCGTACAGGATGTCGGCGTTCAGGCTGCTGATCCCGCGGGCGCGGATCGCTTCCACGGTGTCACGGGTGACCTCGTAACCCTGCATGCGCCCGATGCTCTGCTGGATTTCCTCGTTGAAATCCTGCACGCCGATCGAGGCGCGGTTCATCCCCGCGGCCGCGAGCGCGTCGAGCCGGCCCTCGTCGATCTCGTTCGGGTCGATCTCGACCGAGAACTCGGTTTCCCCGGTGAACGGCGCGATCTCGCGAATCGTGCCGGCCAGCTCCTCGATCATCGCGGGGCTCAAGAGGGTGGGCGTGCCGCCGCCCCAGTGCAGGCGCGACAGATGCACCCCTTCGGGCAGGTGCCCCGCGAGCATGCGGAGCTCCGTTTTCAGGGTCTCCAGGTAAGCGAGGACCGGCGCATCGCTCTGGGTGCCCTGTGTCCGGCAGGCACAGAACCAGCACAGCCGGCGACAAAATGGCACATGCACGTAAAGCGATATGTCCGAGCCGGGGGGAATCGCCCCGATCCAGCGGGAAAAATCGGGTGCGCCGACGTCGTTGGAGAAATGCGGCGCGGTCGGATAGCTGGTGTAACGCGGCACTTTCGCGTCAAAGAGACCCAGCTTTCGCAGTTGTGTTTTGGCTACCATGCACTTAGCCTTAAGGGCACTAGGACGGATGATCCTTGACCCAGATCAAGCGCGCGAAGTGATCCAGAATGCTCAACGAGGACACCCTCTCGATATCGCAGAACTGTGCCGATTGCCCGATCCGCCACAGGGCCGTGTGCGCCCGCTGCGAAAGCGATGAGCTCGAACGCCTCGAGGACATGAAATACTATCGCAACTTCGAGGCGGGGCAGACGGTCATCTGGTCCGGCGACAAGATGGATTTCGTCGGTTCGGTGGTCAGCGGGATCGCGACGTTGACCCAGACGATGGAGGATGGGCGCACCCAGATGGTGGGCCTGTTGCTGCCCAGCGATTTCGTGGGGCGCCCCGGACGCGACGGCGCGGCCTACGACGTGGTGGCGACCACGGATCTGGTGATGTGCTGTTTCCGCAAGAAGCCCTTCGAGGAAATGATGGGCCGCACGCCCCACATCGCCCAGCGTCTTCTGGAAATGACGCTGGACGAACTGGACGCGGCCCGCGAGTGGATGCTCGTGCTTGGCCGCAAGACCGCGCGCGAGAAGATCGCGTCGCTGCTGTCGATCATCGCGCGGCGTGACGCCTCGCTCAAGCTGGCGGGGTCGGACGGGCCGATGGTGTTCGACCTGCCGCTGACGCGCGAGGCGATGGCCGATTACCTCGGGCTCACGCTGGAAACCGTCAGCCGCCAGATGTCGGCGCTCAAGAAGGACGGGGTGATCCAGCTCGAGGGCAAGCGCCACGTCACGGTCCCGGATTTCACCCGGTTGATGGAAGAGGCCGGCGACGACACCGACGGTGGCATGCTGGCCTGATCGCGCGGGGGCCCGAGCCTCAGGCGTCCAGTGGCGCGTGCGCCGCGGTTCTCCGAGAGGAAAGGGGCACGTCGATTCGGAACGTGGTGCCCACGCCGACCTCGCTTTCGTATGAAATGGCGCCGCCCATGCGCTCGATCAGCATCTTGGCGATATGCATGCCCAGACCGGAACCGCCCGAGGCCGTGGCGGAACTTCCCTCGACCTGATTGAACCGCCCAAAGACCTTGTCCTCGTTTTCCTCGGCGATGCCGATGCCGCTGTCCCGGATCGAGATTCGCAGTTTCGCGCCAATCAACCGCGTCGCGCATTCGACACGCCCGCCCTCGGGGGAGAACTTGACCGCATTTGAAATCACGTTTCCGACGACCTGTTTGAGCCGGTAAGGGTCGGCGTGGAGCTGGCGGTTTACGCCGTCCGACGTGTTGGCCAGCGTGACCTTGGCATTCGCGGCGTAACTCTCGTATTCCTCTATGATGTCCCGCAGGAATGCGTCGGCATCCAGATCCTGCAGCTCCAGCTTGATCGTATTCAGGTCGAGTTTCTGGAGATCGAGAACGTCGTCCACGAGTTTCAGCAGCCTGCGGCTGTTTCTTTGCGCGATGGTCAGAACGTCACGGAGCGGCTCGCTCACCTCGCCCGCGGCCCCGTGCAACGCCAGTTCCAGCCCGCCTTTCACGGAGGTCATGGGGGTGCGCAATTCGTGGCTGATCATGGCGAGAAACTGGGATTTCGCGTGGTTGGCCGCCTCCGCCCGCGCCAGTGCCTCGGACAAGGCCTCGGCCGAGAGTTCCCTTTCGGTGATGTCGACCATCGAGACAGACCAGCCCAGAAGCGACCGCCTGGTCCGGATCGGGCTTTCGATCGGCAGAACGCGCGGTTCGAAGACGCGTTCCCTCAGCCGGATGGGGTCCGCGCTGTCGAACTCACCGGTTTGCATGAAGGATTTCAGTTTCGGGCCGATCTTCTCCAGGTGATAGAGCGTCTCACCGGGCGGCGGCATCTGCTGGCCGAACATGGTGTGCGCGGCGGGGTTCGCGGTTGCGAGGCGGGCATCCGTATCGACGATGATCACCGGATCCCGCGTGGCGTAGAACAGCAGCGCCCGCCCCTGGACCGCGGTGTCCATCATCGAGTTGTTCAGAAGCAGCCAGCCGAATATGATGAGCACGACGGCGAACATGAACGGGGTCGGATCGAACCCGAAAACGGTGAAGCCCCAGCCGACATAGGCGACGTTGGCGGCCAGTGGCGCGGCCGTGATCAGGATCAGGAGGGCCAGGAAAGGCCGGATCACCGGTTTTGCCTTGAAAAAGGCGTAGGCGAGCACGCCCAGGGCGCCCGTGACGAAGATGTACAGGCCCGCGGCGACAGCGAAGAACAGCGGCCCGTGATCGAAAACGACGAAGGCGTCGCCCCCTTGCGTCACGAGCCGGGTGTCGGTGCCGTAAAGCAGGTGCGTCCGGCTGTTCGTGAGGGCGATGAGCGTGACAAGGCCCGGCAGGCCGACGTAAAGCAGCTGCCGGACCGGTTGCCGGCCGGGTTGCCTGTTCATCGTGTAGTCGAACACGAAGAACGCCCAGG
This sequence comes from Roseovarius salinarum, assembly GCF_002834145.1. Classification (GTDB taxonomy): domain Bacteria; phylum Pseudomonadota; class Alphaproteobacteria; order Rhodobacterales; family Rhodobacteraceae; genus Roseovarius; species Roseovarius salinarum. The sequence goes on from NZ_PHNT01000006.1 coordinate 137,022, forward strand.
CGATCGGAAGCAGTGTTATCCCGGGCCACGCGGCCAGCGACCAGCCGATCTTGCAACTCTCACCCTGTGACGCCAGGTCGAATGCGACCGTGAAAAGCCACCACAGCATCGCCGCCAGCGTCAGGACGAAGGCGGACTTGCCCGCGAAGCGCGTGTTGCGGGTGACCGACACCAGCACCATGACGCACACCGCGAACAGTGCGGCGGCAGAGGCGGATCCGACGGTGAATTCCAGGTTCGTCAGGCAGGTCATGCGCTGTTCGGAAGACCCGAAGCGGCCCGTCGGTCACATTCGAGGCGCGTATCGAGGTTTCTTCGGTCTTGCACCGGACGTTTCCCACTTCGAAAGAACGGCATCCTGATGTCGTCAGATCGCCCGCGGGAACGGTAGCGTGCGAAGTTGTTGCAAACAAGGCACAAGGGCCGGTCGCCCGGGGCGGCGGGCGACCGGCGCCGCCGCGGCGCACCGTGGCGATTGCGCGGTCGTCGCGATGTGCTGCTCGTTGACATGCGGCGCGCCCTGGCCCGGGCCGGGGCGCGTCGCAAAGGCCGCGCGGAAACCCGTGCGTGCGGCGAACGCGCACCGCGCAGTGTTCAATGCGCCATGAACACCGGTATCTCGGCCCCTTCGAGCATGTCGCGTGTGGCGCCGCCGAAGATCGCTTCGCGGAAGCGGGAGTGGCCGTAGGCGCCCATCACCATCATATCGGCATCCATGTCGCCGGCGTGACGCTTGAGCACGTCGCAGACCCGCGGCAGCGTCTTGGACAGCACGTCGATTTCCACCTTCACGCCGTGCCGCGCGAGGAACTGCGACAGCAGGCCGCCGGGATCCGAGCGGTTGGGGCCATGCGTCGGCGGATCGATGATGACGACGTGGACGACATCGGCTTCCTGCAGCATCGGCATTGCCGCGCGCACGGCTGCAAGTGCCTCGAGGCTTTCGTTCCAGCCGATCATGATCCGGTTCGGCCGCGGCGTGGGCGCGCAACCGGCCGGCACGAACAGGGCGGGCGTGCGCCCGTCGAAAAGCGTGGCCTCGGCCACCGGCTCCAGTTCCGCGCCACGGCCCTCGCCATAGGGAATGGGCAGCACGACAAGGTCCGAGAATCGCGCGCGCGCCGCCACGTGCCGGCCGAGATCGGCCAATTGCGAAACCCCGCTTTCGGTGGCCCATCGGATGGCGGTGCCGTCGAGACGCTTGCGAACCTGTTTCTGGACGCTTTCGGCTTCCTCGTGGGCGCGTGTGATCGTCTCCTGCAGGACCACCGCGCTGGCGCCGGCGTAGTAATACCCGGTCTGGCTGCGGTCGACGCCGAGGCACAGCACGTCGAGGTGCGCGTCTTGCGTTTCGGCCAGGGCCGTCGCGTGGGCGATGACATCGTCGGTCAGATCCTCGTCTGTCAGCACCGAGAACAGTGTGTTGTAGGCCATGTCGCGTTCCTTCGATCAGGTCGTTTTGCCGTCTGATGTGGCATGCGGCAGACTGTCCCGCATTGACAAGGGTCAATTGGCGCCGTGCCCTCTTTTGATGCAGATCAAGGCGGTTTACCCCTGACCTCAGCATTAACACGATCAGTCTAATACCGTCCGCCCGGGCAGCGACTCGGTCGGCGACAGACGAAGGGACGCAAAATGACGAACTACTTCAAGCTGATCGCGCTGGGTGTGGCGACGCTTCTGGCGTTGATCGCGGCCAACTACGCGCGTGACGTGGCCTATCTCGTGAATGCGCTGACGGTTGCCGTATTCGCCGCGGTCGCCTTTATCTGGGTGCTGCGCAACACCGACGAGCCGGTGCAGCCTGCGCCGCAGAACGAATACATGGACGGCGTCGTGCGCGCCGGCGTGATCGCCACGGCCTTCTGGGGCGTGGTCGGGTTCCTGGCGGGCACCTTCATCGCCTTCCAGCTGGCCTTCCCCTATCTCAATTTCGACTGGGCGCAGGGCTACATGAACTTCGGGCGGCTGCGGCCGCTGCACACCTCCGCGGTGATCTTCGCCTTCGGCGGCAACGCGCTGATCGCGACCTCGTTCTACGTGGTCCAGCGGACCTCGGCCGCGCGCATGTGGGGCGGCAACCTGGCGTGGTTCGTCTTCTGGGGCTACCAGCTCGTGATCGTGCTGGCCGCGACCGGCTACCTGCTGGGCGCGACGCAGTCGAAGGAATACGCCGAGCCCGAGTGGTACGTCGACTGGTGGCTGACGATCGTCTGGGTGGCCTACCTTGCCGTGTTCCTTGGCACGATCGTGAAGCGGAAAGAACGGCACATCTACGTGGCCAACTGGTTCTACCTGAGCTTCATCATCACCGTGGCGATGCTGCACATCGTCAACAACCTGTCGATCCCGGTCTCGATGTTCGGCTCGAAGTCGGTGCAGGTGTTCTCGGGCGTGCAGGACGCGATGACGCAGTGGTGGTACGGCCACAACGCCGTGGGCTTCTTCCTGACGGCGGGCTTCCTGGGCATGATGTACTACTTCGTGCCCAAGCAGGCCGAGCGGCCGATCTACAGCTACAAGCTGTCGATCGTGCACTTCTGGGCGCTGATCTTCATCTACATCTGGGCCGGTCCGCACCACCTGCACTACACGGCGCTGCCCGACTGGGCCTCGACGCTGGGCATGGTGTTCTCGGTCGTTCTCTGGATGCCGTCTTGGGGCGGGATGATCAACGGCCTGATGACGCTGTCGGGCGCCTGGGACAAGCTGCGAACCGACCCGATCATCCGCATGATGGTGATCTCGGTGGGCTTCTACGGCATGTCCACCTTCGAGGGGCCGATGATGTCGATCCGCGCGGTCAACTCGCTGTCGCACTACACCGACTGGACGATCGGGCACGTGCACTCCGGCGCGCTGGGCTGGAACGGCATGATCACCTTCGGCGCGCTCTACTTCCTGGTGCCGCGCCTGTGGAACCGTGAAAGCCTCTACAGCCTGCGCATGGTCAGCTGGCACTTCTGGCTCGCCACCATCGGCATCATCCTCTATGCCGCCTCGATGTGGGTGACCGGCATCATGGAAGGCCTGATGTGGCGCGAGGTGGACGCCAACGGCTTCCTGGTGAACTCGTTCGCCGATACCGTGGCTGCCAAGTTCCCGATGTACGTGGTGCGCGGCTTCGGGGGTGTGCTCTACATCGCCGGTGCACTCATCATGTGCTACAACCTCTGGATGACCGTCAAGCGGAGCCCGGCCGTCGAAAGCCGCCACTCCGTGGTCCCGGCCGAATAAGGGAGGCCGATCAATGTCTATCATCGACAAGCACTCGATCCTCGAGAAGAACATCACCCTTCTCACGATCTTCGCCTTCCTCGTCGTGACCATCGGCGGCATCGTCCAGATCGCCCCGCTGTTCTGGCTGGAAAACACCATCGAGGACGTGGAGGGCATGCGCCCCTACTCGCCTCTCGAACTGACCGGGCGCGACATCTACATCCGCGAGGGTTGCTACGTCTGCCACAGCCAGATGGTGAGGCCCATGCGCGACGAGGTGGAGCGCTACGGCCATTACAGCCTGGCGGCGGAATCGCAGTACGACCACCCGTTCCAGTGGGGCTCCAAGCGGACCGGGCCGGACCTGGCCCGCGTCGGTGGCCGCTACTCCGACGAATGGCACGTCGATCACCTGCGCGATCCGCAATCGGTGGTGCCGGAGTCGGTCATGCCGAAGTACGGCTACCTCGAGGACCGTCTGATCGAGCCGGAATACATCGAGGATCTGCTGGAGACGCATCGCTTCGTCGGCGTGCCCTACACCGACGAGATGATCGAGAACGCCAAGGCAGACTTCGTCGCGCAGGCCGATCCCGACGCGGACACCGAGGGGCTTCTCAAGCGGTATCCCAAGGCACAGGCCCGCAACTTCGACGGCCAGCCGGGCATTTCCGAGGCCGACGCGCTGATCGCGTACATGCAGATGCTGGGCACGCTGGTCGATTTCTCGACCTTCACGCCCGTGGCCAGCCGGTAAGGGGAAAGGAGAAGCGTCATGGAAACCTATTCGCTTCTGCGCCAGTTCGCCGACAGCTGGATGCTGCTGTTCCTTTTCGCCTTCTTCATCGGGGTGGTGATCTGGGTTCTCCGCCCCGGTGCCCGGAAGGTGTACGAGGAACCGGCGGGCATTCCCTTCCGGCACGAAGACAAACCCGCGGATGACGACGACTCCGCGGCAGACGCCAAGGAGGCGTGACTGACATGGCAAAGCAACCCAAGCAACAAAAGCAGGAGCCCAGCACCACCGGGCACGAGTGGGACGGGATCCAGGAATACAACAACCCGTTGCCGCGCTGGTGGGTGTGGATCTTCTACGCCACCATCGTCTGGGGCATCTGGTACACCATCGCCTATCCGGCCTGGCCGATGATCGAGGAGGCGACGTCGGGCTACAAGGGCTGGTCGACCCGCGCCAATGTCGCCCAGGAGATCAAGGCCGCCGAGGAGGCCAACGCCGAGATCAACGCCAAGCTGGTCAACGCCGAATTGTCGAAGATTCCGCAGGATCCGGAATTGATGGCCTACAGCCGGTCGGCGGGCGAGGCCGTGTTCGAAACCTGGTGCGCGCAGTGCCACGGGTCCGGCGCGGCCGGGTTCAAGGGGTATCCCAACCTGCTGGACAATGCCTGGCTCTGGGGCGGCACGCTCGAGGACATCCACTACACGATCAGCCACGGCATCCGCAACGAGGACGACGCTGACGCGCGGTTCTCCGAGATGCCGGCCTTCGGCGAGATCCTGCCCGAGGATCAAATTGAGCAGGTCGTCAACTACGTGATGTCGATGTCGCCAGCGTACGAGCCGAAGGACGCATCCCTGGTCGAGGCGGGCGCCGAGGTCTACGACATCAACTGCGCGGCCTGCCACGGACCCGAGGGCAAGGGCATGGAGTCGATGGGCGCGCCCAACCTGACGGACGCGATCTGGCTCTATGGCGGCGACTACGCGGCGGTGAAGGACACGGTGATGAACTCGCGCTACGGTGTCATGCCGCCCTGGCAGGACCGTCTCGAGGAATACGAGATCCGCGCCGTGGCGACTTACGTTCACCAGCTGGGCGGCGGTCAGTAAGCCGACCGGTCACAAGAATACCCGCGGGCGTTCTCGCCCGCGGGTCCGGCACCGGCCCTTCCGTCCTGTTCGCGCGTTTCCTGGAATGGCCGGTGCCACTTATACTCTTTCCCGACCGATTGGCAAACCGGCGCGCGTTTTGCGCCGATTTTCGCGTGTGTCCACCGGCAACCACTGCCGGCTGCGCCGGGGCCAGCGCCGTGCCGGATGACGGTCGGTCCGGTACGGGTCAGTCACGGCGCCGTCCGGTGGTGTGGGCTTCCAGTTCCGCGGCACGGCGGGTGTCGAACCGGCCGTCATCGCGCCAGTGCCCGGTGCTGTCCCAGCGGTAGGCACGGTTTGTCCGGCTGGCGGTCATGAAAGATTTTGCGAATATTTCGAACATGGCGTTTCCTTTCCCGTTTGACGTGGTCCCTTGAATATCAGCGAAAATGCGACATGATGCGAGGCAGCAATTATTCGAAACTGTAAGATTGGCTTACATGACGGACTGGCGTTCGATGCCCCCCCTGACCGCCCTTCGGGCGTTCGACGCTCTGGCTGAAACCGGGTCGGCCAGTGCCGCCGGTGCGGCCCTGAACGTCAGCCATGCTGCCGTCAGCCAGCAGATCCGCGCGCTGGAAAACCACATGGGGCTTGGCCTGGTGGATCGCTCGGGCCGCGGCCTGTCGCTTACGCCGGAGGGGCACGAGCTCGCCGAGGCGCTGCGCGTGGGATTCGGCGCCATCTCGCGGACGGTCGAGGCGCTCTCGGCCGCCGACGCGGGCCGGCCGGTGCATGTGTCCTGCACGCCCACCTTCGCGGCGCAGTGGCTGATGCCGCGGCTGGCGCCCTTCCGTCAGGCGCACCCCGAGGTGGACCTGATGATCGACCCGACGCCGCAACTCGTGAGCCTGGAGCCGGGCGGCACGGACGTCGCGCTGCGCTTCGGCCAGGGGCAGTGGCCGGGCCTCGAGTCGAGCCTGCTTTTCAAGACGCCGCTGATCGCGGTGGCCGCGCCCCGGTTGGTGGGTGATCGAGCGATCGAGGAACCCGCCGACCTCACCGACCTGCCGTGGCTTCAGGAGTTCGGAACCAATGAATCAAGTGACTGGCTGCGCCGGCGCGGGGTCACCAAGGACCGTGCCGCTGGCCTCACGCAAATGCCGGGGCACATGCTGCTCGAGGCGCTGCGCGAGGGCCAGGGCGTGGCGGTCACCGTGCTGGAATGGGTGCGCGCCGACGTCGAGGCGGGCCGACTGCTGAAGCTGTTCGAGGACGACGCGGATACCGGGTACTACGTCGTCACCCGCCCTGGCCCGATGCGCCCGCCGGCGCGGGCCTTCACCGGCTGGCTGCGCCGCGAGGCACGCGCGCAGCCGGGCTGACCGCGCGCCAACTGCGGCGAGAGGCCGCGCTGCGGGCCTCTGGTGGCGGGGCCTCGCGACAAATAGGTCCATCTCGGACTAAACATTTGATGCAGGTCAAGGCCCGCGCGGCACCCATGATGCGACAAGCGCGAAGCAACCCAGGAAGATGCCGGAGTGATTCCGTGACAAGCACCGAACCCCAGGCCCCCGAAAGCCTTTACGCCGCGCGCGAGCCGATCTTTCCCAAGCGCGTGACGGGGAATTTCCGCTCGCTCAAGTGGATCATCATGGCGATCACGCTTGGCATCTATTACATCACGCCGTGGATCCGCTGGGACCGCGGCCCGAACCTGCCCGACCAGGCGGTCTTGCTCGACCTGGGCAGCCGGCGCTTCTTCTTCTTCTGGATCGAGATCTGGCCGCACGAATTCTATTTCGTGGCCGGGCTGCTGGTGATGGCGGGGCTGGGCCTGTTCCTGTTCACCTCCGCCCTGGGGCGGGTCTGGTGCGGCTATGCCTGCCCGCAGACCGTCTGGACCGACCTGTTCCTCGCCGTCGAGCGCTGGATCGAGGGGGACCGCAACGCCCGCCTGCGCCTGCACCGGCAAAAGAAACTGGATTTCCGCAAGGCGCGCCTGCGCGTCACGAAGTGGACGGCCTGGCTGCTGATCGCGGTGGCGACCGGCGGGGCCTGGGTGTTCTATTTCACCGACGCGCCAACGCTGCTGGTGGATCTCTTCACGCTTCAGGCACACCCGATCGCCTACACCACGATCGCGATCCTGACGGGCACGACCTTCTTCTTCGGCGGCTTCGCGCGCGAACAGATCTGCATCTACGCCTGCCCATGGCCGCGCATCCAGGCGGCGATGATGGACGAGGACACGATCACCATCGGCTACCGCGAATGGCGGGGGGAACCGCGCGGCAAGCACCGCAAGGCCGAGGGCGCCGAGGAACTCGGGGACTGCATCGACTGCCACGCCTGCGTGAACGTCTGCCCCATGGGCATCGACATCCGGGATGGCCAGCAACTCGAGTGCATCACCTGCGGGCTGTGCATCGACGCCTGCGACGAGATGATGGAAAAGGTCGGCAAGCCGCGCGGGCTGATCGACTACATGGCGCTGACCGACGAGGAACGCGAGCGTGCCGGCGAAGAGCCCAAGCCGGTCATCAAGCACATCCTGCGCCCGCGCACGATCCTCTACACGGCGCTCTGGGCGCTGGTCGGCGTGGCGCTGGTTGTCGCCCTGTTCATCCGGCCCGAGATCGACATGACGGTCGCGGCGGTGCGCAATCCCACCTACATCACCCTCGCCGACGGCACCATCCGCAACACCTACGAGGTGCGCCTGCGCAACAAGCACGGCGAGGAGCGCCCCTTCCGGCTGACGGTCAAGGGCCATCCGGCGGTCCGTATCCAGCTGGAGGGCACGCCGTACCAGACGGTCAAGGTGCCCGCCGACAGCATGCTCAACCAGCGCGTCTATCTGCAGGCGCCGCCGGGGTCCGATCCGGCGAAGGCGGAACGCACCGACGTGCGCCTGTGGGTCGAGGACATTTCGAGCGGCGAGCGCGCCTACAAGGACACCTTCTTCAACGGGAGAGCGAACTGATGGGAGAACGGCGGATCACAGGGCGGCACGTGTTCATCGGCTTCGCCGCGGCCTTCGGCGTCATCATCGCCGTCAACGGCTATCTCGCCTGGAGCGCGGTGCAGACCTTCCCGGGTCTGGAGGTGAAGAACAGTTACGTCGCCAGCCAGACGTTCGACGACCGCCGCGCCGCGCAGGAAGCGCTGGGCTGGACGGTCGAGGCCCGGCACAGCGACGGCATGCTGCGGCTGTCGATCACCGACGACACGGGCCTGCCCGCGCGGGTGGAGACGCTCAAAGCGACGGTCGGCCGCGCCACCCATGTCGCCGAGGACGTGGAACCCGACCTCACCTTCGACGGCGAGGCCTTCGTCGCGCCGCTGGAACTGGGAGACGGCAACTGGGACGTGCGGATGGTGGCCACCGCGGCCGACGGGACCGAGTTCCGCAAGAGGCTGGAACTGATCAAGGAGTAGGCCGCGATGACCGTTGCCTCGCGTCCCGCCGCGTCAGCCTGTCCCGCGTGCGCCGCCGCCCCTGCGGCCGAGCGATTGGCAGAAAGCGCCCGCGCGGCACAGGACGCGCGGATCGCGCTTTCGCTGCCCACGATCCACTGTTCGGCCTGCATCACCAGGATCGAGAAGGCGCTGAACGCCCACCCCGATGTCACCTCGGCGCGGGTGAACCTGACGCTCAAGCGCGCCAGCATCGAGGCCGCGCCCCACGTTACCGCCCGCGAGATGAAAGAGCTTGTCGAGGGGCTGGGCTACGAGGCGCATGAACTCGACGCCGGCACGCTGAACGCGACGGCCACCGACACGGCGGGCCGCGATCTGCTGATGCGGCTGGCCGTGGCCGGCTTCGCGGCGATGAACGTCATGCTGCTGTCGATCTCGGTCTGGTCGGGGGCCGAGGGGCCGACGCGCGACCTGTTCCACTGGATCTCGGCGGCGATCGCGTTGCCGGCCATCGCCTTTTCCGGCCAGCCGTTCTTCCGCAACGCCTGGGCGGCGCTGGCGAACCGGCAGCTCAACATGGACGTGCCGATCACCTTGGCCATCGTGCTGGCGATCGTCACCTCGCTGTGGGAAACCGCGCTGTCGGGCAGGCACGCGTATTTCGACGCCGCGCTTGCGCTCACGTTCTTTTTGCTGGCGGGGCGCTACCTCGATCACCGGACGCGCGCGATCGCCCGGTCGGCGGCCGAGGAACTGACCGCGCTCGAGGTGCCGCGCGCCCTGCGCGTGACCGACGACGGCGAAACCCGGGAGGTCGCCGCGGCCGACCTGGCTTTGGGTGATTTGGTGCGCGTGCGGCCCGGCGGGCGCATGCCCGTTGACGGCGAAATCACCGAGGGAACCTCGGAGATCGACCGCTCGTTGCTGACGGGCGAGACCGTGCCGGCCTTCGCCGCGCCGGGGCAGGCGGTCAGCGCGGGCGAGGTCAACCTGACAGGCCCGCTGACGATCCGGGCCACGGCGGTAGGCGCGGACACTTCGCTGCACCGCATGGCCGACCTGGTCGCGATCGCGGAGTCGGGGCGCTCGCGCTACACCTCGCTTGCTGACGCGGCGGCCAAGCTCTATGCGCCGGGCGTGCATATCCTGGCCGGGCTCGCCTTCGTTGGCTGGTATCTTTACACGTGGGACATGCGCACGGCCCTCAATATCGCGGCGGCCGTTCTGATCATCACCTGCCCCTGCGCGCTGGGGCTGGCCGTGCCGGCGGTGACGACGGCCGCCTCGGGCCGGCTGTTCCGTCGCGGCATGCTCATCAAGCACGAAACCGCGCTGGAGCGGCTGGCGCAGGTGGACACCGTGGTGTTCGACAAGACCGGGACGCTGACGGCCGGCACGCCCGAACTCTCGAACCTGGACGAGGTCCCGCAGGAGGCCGCATCGGTCGCCCGCGCGCTGGCCGAAGGGTCGTCGCACCCGCTGAGTCGCGCGCTGGCCGAAGCCGCGCGCGCCACGGGCATCGTGGCAGCACGGGTCGAGGACGTGACCGAGGTCCCGGGCTACGGCACGCGCGGCACCTGGCAGGGCCGCGAGGTGCGGCTTGGACGCGCCGCCTGGGTGGGGGCCGATGCGCGCGCGGACACCACCGCCTGGCTGAAGCTCGGTGACGCCGCGCCGGTGCCCTTCACCTTCACCGACCGGTTGCGCGATGGTGCGGCCGAGTCGGTCGCGGCGCTGCGCGACGCGGGCAAGGACGTCTGGCTTATGTCGGGCGACACGGTCCCGGCGGTGCGCGCGCTGGCCGGCAAGCTGGGCATCGACCAGTGGGCGGCCGAGGCGCTGCCCGAGGACAAGGCCAAGCGCGTGCAGCAGATGGCGGACGCGGGCCGCCGCGTGCTGATGGTGGGCGACGGGCTGAACGACACGGCGGCGCTGGCGGCGGCGCATGTCTCGATCTCGCCCGCGACCGCGCTGGATGCCGCGCGTGTGGCCAGCGACATCGTCCTGCTGGGCGGGGATCTGTCGCCCATCGCCGCCGCCTGTGATACGGCGCGCGCCGCGACCCGGCGCATCCGTGAGAATTTCCGCATCGCGACCGTCTACAACATCGTGGCCGTGCCGCTCGCGGTGGCGGGGCTGGCCACGCCGCTGATCGCGGCCTTGGCCATGTCCGCCAGTTCCATTACCGTGTCGCTCAACGCGCTGAGGTTGAGGTGACCCCATGAACGTTCTGGCCTATCTGATCCCGATCTCGCTTCTGCTTGGGGGGTTGGGCCTTGTCTTTTTCGTCTACACGGTGAAATCCAACCAGTACGACGACCCGGAAGGGGACGCGCGCCGTATCCTGAGCGACGAATACGACGACCACCCCAAACCGTGAGCGAGCGCGGGTGGCGTCAGGCGCCGTCGTCGCCGGGGCCGATCATGAAGCACGTGACCTGCTTGGCCTGAAGCCGCCTGCAGGCGAGGTCGGCGGTCTGCCGCGTCAGCCCCATGAAATTGGCATCGAAGCCGCCTTCGCTTTCGGTGACCTTGCGCAGTGCCCCGTCGAGCGTGCTCATTTCGCTCAACGCCGTGGCGAGAAGCACGCGGCGCGCCTTGTAGCGGCTGGGGTAGCGCCCGATGTTGATGCCCCAGTGCCGGCCGCTCGACGTCGAGACCCGTTCGACCACGCGCGACTCCGTGCTGCCATCGGTCGATCCCGTGGCAGGCTCCGCCGTGTCGGCCGGTGCGGCGGGCTCGGCCTTGGCCAGGTGCAGGGTCTCGGGGCGGGCGACCGGGGTGACCCCCGCCGGCGCGGCCTCGGCCTTTGCCACCTGTTTTACGACCTTGTCGATATCCTCGCGGGAGGCGATCGCCACCGGCGGTGTGTCCGGCCGCGGCCGGGCCACGGGCCGCAGGCTCTTGCGCACGGCGGCCGCGGCGGGAAGGCGCACCACCTTGCCGACGCCGCCGGGCGTGCCGTCGTTGACCTGGCCCATGTAGGGCGGGCGCTTGGGGGCGTGCACCGCCACCCGGGTCGCCGCCTTGCGGAACCCGAGATCGAGCAACTCGGCCACCTTGGCGTTGCGCGTGCGGGTGGAGCGCCCGCCGAAGACGGTGGCGATCACGCGTTCGCGGCCGCGCCGCGCGCTGGCCACGAGGTTGAAGCCCGCCGCGCGGGTATAGCCCGTCTTGATGCCATCCGCCCCGCGGTAGCTGCGCAGCAGGCGCCGGTTCGTGTGATAGACCTTGCGAACGCCGGCATGCGTCGAGATGCGCGAGAACAGGTTGTAGTAGTCGGGGTAGTCGTAGAACAGGTGCCGGCCCAGCACGGTCATGTCTCGGGCGGTGGACAGGTGGCCGTCCTCGGTCAGCCCGTGGGCGTTCTTGAAGTGGGTGCGGGTCATGCCCATGGCCTTGGCCGTGCGGTTCATCCGCCGGGCGAAGCGGGCCTCCGAACCCTCGATCGCCTCGGCCAGCGCGGTGGCCGCGTCATTGGCCGATTTCACCGCAGCGGCCCGGATGAGATACCGCAGCCGGATCTTCTGCCCGGTGCGCAGTCCCAGCTTGCTGGGCGGTTCACTCGCCGCGTGGCGGGAAACGGTCACCGGCGTGTCGAGGTCGATCTCGCCGTTCTCCACGGCCTCGAAGACCACGTAGAGCGTCATCATCTTGGTCAGGGATGCGGGGTGCAGACGGGTGTCGGCGTTCTCTGCGTGCAGGACCTTGCCGTTGCGCGCATCGATCACCATCGCGGCATACGGGGCCGCGCCCGCGCTGAGCGGTACGATCACCAGCATCCAGACCGCGGCGATGATGAACGGAGCCCAACGGGCCGGGTGCCTGCGCCGAACCTTCACGGGTGTCCTGCCTTTTCCTGCCTCGTGCCGCCGGTTTCTTGGCTGGCTTATCGGTTACACATCGAACGGTAGCACATCAATCGCGTCCAATAAAGCGCTCAATTTGCACGATTTTGTGGCGAACGGCAAGGTTGTTTCCCCATATGTTGCGACGCGCGCGCAGGCGCACGCAAGACCGGCCAATGTGGCGCGAATGTGGCGCCGCGCCGCCCGGGGCCGCGCACGCCGGATTGCCCCCCGGTCACGGCAGCTTGCGCGCCGGTGACGCGCTTTTCACGTCGTGGCGACTGCTGTTTTCAAGGCGGCGTGCGCGCTCCATGTGATTAGCAGACGGGCGCCAAACGCCATGCACCGCGCCCCGAAAACAGGAAACTCGTGACACCCGAAAGGAGGTCCACCATGCGTACCGCACTCAGCATTCTGGCACTTGTTGCCGCAACCACAGCCCCTGCATTCGCAGGCGACCTGGACACCAACGACCGCGACACCATGAACATGATCGCGCGGCTGGATCCGAATGACCGCGACACCATGAACATGATCGCGCGTCTGGATCCGAATGACCGTGACACGATGAACATGATCGCGCGTCTGGATCCGAATGACCGCGACACCATGAACATGATCGCGCGTCTGGACCCGAACGACCGCGACACGATGAACATGATCGCGCGTCTGGATCCCAACGACCGCGACACGATGAACATGATCGCGCGTCTGGATCCGAACGACCGTGACACCATGAACATGATTGCCTGACGCCGCAACGTCGGACGATCCCAAACGGGCACCCTGTGGGGTGCCCGTTCGTTTTCGGCCGCCGCGATCGTTCTTGGCTGCGTGTATTCCCGACGCGGGGTCCGATGCCCCCTTTTCTCCACCCCCTCCGGGATTATATAACGGCCTCAAGGAATTCCACGCCGAGATCGCCTGTCAGACATGATTGAACGTCCATTGAAATTGGCCGGTAACAGCGACGACGACGGGGATTCCTCCGTCGTTCTCGAGACGCGGAAGAAAACGGCGCGGCCCCCGCTCTACAAGGTGCTGATGCTGAACGACGACTATACGCCGATGGAGTTCGTCGTCGCCGTGCTGGAGCGTTTCTTCGGCATGAGCCACGCACAGGCCTTCGAGATCATGCTGACCGTGCACAAGAAGGGTGTCGCGGTGGTGGGCGTGTTCAGCCACGAGATCGCCGAGACCAAGGTTGCGCAGGTGATGGATTTCGCCCGGCAACACCAGCACCCGCTGCAATGCACCATGGAAAAAGAGTAATCCGCCCGTGACCGGATCCCGCCTGGCCCAGGCGCTCGGCCAAGGCGGTCCTGCGCTGCCCGAGGACGGGCGCATTGCCGTTTTCGCGCCGACGACCGAAACCGATCTGTCGCCGCTTCCCCGCGAACTGTGCCACGTGATCAGCGGCTTTCGTCCGGATCACGATCATTTCGCCGCGCTGGGCTATGCCTGCAGCGTCCGGCCCGAGGGGCGGTATGCTGCGGCGCTCGTGTGCCTGCCGCGCGCCAAGGATCAGGCGCGGGCGCTGGTGGCGCGGGCCGCGGCCGACACGGACGGGCCGGTGATCGTGGACGGGCCCAAGACGCTGGGGATCGAATCGGTGCTGCGCGACTGCCGCCGCCGCGTGGATGTCGAAGGGCCGGTTTCGAAGGCGCATGGCAAGCTGTTCTGGTTTGCCGCCGACGCCGGGGCGTTCGTTGACTGGTTGCCCGACGAGGCCGGGACGGTCGTGGACGGCTTCCATACCCGGCCCGGCGTCTTCTCGGCCGACGGGATCGATCCGGCGTCGCGGTTGCTGGCCGACAGCCTGCCCAGGCGGCTGGGCGCGCGCATCGCGGACCTTGGCGCCGGCTGGGGGTATCTTTCGTCACGGGTGCTGGAGGGCCGCCCGGAGGTGGAGGTGCTGCATCTGGTCGAGGCGGAGCACGCGGCGCTGGACTGCGCCCGGCGCAACGTGCTGGACGCGCGCGCGCGCTTCCATTGGGAGGATGCGACGCGCTGGCGTCCCGACGCGCCGCTCGACACGGTGATCACGAACCCCCCGTTTCACAAGCAGCGCGGGGCCGATCCCGAAATCGGCAAGACCTTCATCGCCGCCGCGGCCGGGATGCTGCGGCCCGGCGGCACGCTCTGGGTCGTCGCCAACCGGCACCTGCCCTATGAGGCCGCCATGACCGCGCTGTTTCCCGGCACGACGGAATCGGCCGGCAATTCGCGGTTCAAGGTCCTGCGGGGTGTGCGTCCGTCGCGCGGACGCTCTCGCACCCGCGGGTGAATTGGCCTAGTCTGCGGGGTCGGCCGAATCGAAACTCAGCCGCATCACGAGGAACCCACAGATGCCTTTCTCCATATCCGGCAAGACCGCCATCGTGACCGGTGGCGCGAACGGGATCGGGCTGGCCATCGGCCGGCACTTCGTGGACCAGGGCGCCAACGTCATGTTCGCGGACATCGACGAGGCGCGGCTCGAGAAGGAACTGGGCGACAAGGTGGATGGCCCCAACATCCGCTATTTCGCCGGAGACCTGCGCGAGCACCTGACGCAGGCGAACCTGCTGTCCGCGACCATCGACGCCTTCGACCAGGTCGACATCCTGGTCAACGGCTCGCGACAGGTCGTCGCCTCAGATCCGCTCAGCCCGAACGACGACGGCGTGGAGATGCTGCTTCAGCAGAACCTGCTCACCTCCCTGCGCATGAGCCAGTTGGTCGCGAAGCGGATGATAAAGCAGGCCGAGGGGATCGAGACGGCGTGCGCGGGCACGATCGTCAACCTGTCCTCGATCGCGGCGCGGCGCACCCACCCCGATCTCCTGGCCTATTCGGTGTCGTCGGCGGCGCTTGACCAGATGACGCGCAGCCTGGCGGTCGCGCTGGCCCCCCGGCGGATCCGGGTGAACGCGGTCGCCTTTGGCTCGGTGATGTCCGCCAGCCTCAAGGACACGCTCAAGACCAACCGTTCCTACCGGTCCGACATAGAGGAGCACACGCCGCTGGGGCGCATCGCCTCGCCCACGGAACTGGCGGAGGCGGTGCAATACCTGTCGTGCGACAGCGCGGGGTTCATGACGGGCCAGATCATGACGGTGGACGGGGGGCGCACCCTGCTTGACCCGGTCGCGGCGCCGGCGCATTGAAGGCCGTGCCGCCCCGCGGCCCAAGCGGATGGCCAGCCAAGGGAGGATGCGAGTGAGCGAGCAGCTTGTCGAGGAAAGACGCCGCGCCGCGGCCTGGTTCCGCGCCCTGCGGGACGAGATCGTGGCCGCCTTCGAGCGGGTCGAGGACGACCACGCGACCGGCCCGCTGTCGGAGCAGGCACCAGGGCGCTTCGAGGTCAGCGAGACGACGCGCCAAAGCGACGACGGCAGCGACGCCGGGGGCGGGCTGATGAGCGTGATGCGCGGCGGCCGCGTGTTCGAGAAGGTCGGGGTCAACGTCTCCGAGGTCTACGGCCAGCTTGGCGACGCGGCGCAACAGGCGATGGCCGCCCGCGGCGTGCCGGGGATGGACAGCGACCCGAGCTTCTGGGCCAGCGGAATCAGCCTGGTGGCGCACATGCAGAACCCCCACGTGCCGGCCGTTCACATGAACACGCGCATGTTCTGGACACCGCACGCCTGGTGGTTCGGCGGCGGGTCCGACCTGAACCCCTGCATCGAATACGAAGATGATACCGCGCATTTCCACGCGATGCAGAAGGCGCACCTCGACCCGCACGGGACCGAGCACTACCCGCGGCTGAAGGCCTGGGCGGACGAGTATTTCTATATCCCGCACCGGCACCGCGCCCGGGGCGTCGGCGGCATCTTCATGGACGACCACAACACCGGCGACTGGGAGGCCGACTTCGCGCTGACGCAGGATATCGGCCGGGCGTTCCTGCCCGCGTTCCTGCCGCTGGTCGAGAAACGGCGGGGGCAGAGCTGGACGGACGCGGACCGCGACACGCAGCTCATACACCGCGGCCTCTATGCCGAATACAACCTCGTCTATGACCGCGGCACGAAATTCGGCCTGGCCACCGGCCATGACGCCAATGCGGTTCTGATGAGCCTGCCACCCTTGGCGAAGTGGGTCTGAGGCCTGCGCGGCGCGCAGGCGGCCCGGCAAGCATGAATGACCCCGGGCCGCGCGGCCCGGGGTCATGTATCACGACGGACGCGGAACGTGTGCCGCGTCAGTGCAGCTTGGACTCGACTTCGTCGATCGACGCGTCGATAAGCTTGTTGCCCTCGGTGGCGGTCATCTGCTTGGCGATGACGTCGCGCGCCGCGGCCACGGCGACATTGACTGCCTCGTCGCGCACTTCCTTCACGGCGTTCGCCTCGGCCGAGGCGATCTGTTCCTCGGCGGCCTGCATCCGTCGCGCGATGGTCTGCTTGAGGTCTTCCTTGGCCTGCTCGGCGGAGGCGGCGGCCTCCTCCTTGGCATGGGCGATGATGCGTTCGGACTGCGCCTGCACGTCCTTCTGCTTGCGTTCGTAACTGGCCAGCAGGCTCTGGGCCTCCTCGCGCAGCGCGCGGGCCTCGTCGAGCTCGGACCGGATGCCCTGCGCGCGCTTGTCGAGCATCCCGCCCAGACGCGTCGGCACGCGGAAGTAGACAAGCACGGCGATGAACAGGATGAAGGCCAGAAGCACGACGAAATCCGTGTTCTCCAGAGAGAAGAACGGACCGGATGCCGCCAGCGCCGGCGTGGCGGCGACCGTCGCCGTCAGGGTTGCGAGTGTGCGCATCGGTGTCATCCCTTCAGCCTCTTGTCCACGGCGTCGGTCACGGCCTTCTCGTCGGCCTTGAAGCCAAGCGCCGAAACGACCTCCTGAGCGGTGTCGCGCGCGACTTCCTTGACGCTTTCCATGGCGCTGGCGCGGATCTCCTCGATCCGCTTCTCGGATTCGGCTGCCTTGGCCGCGATCTCGGCATCGGCCTTCTCGGTCGCCTCGTCCAGATCGGCCTGGATCTCGGCCTTGGCGTCGGCGATGATCTTGTGCGCCTCGGCCCGGGCGTCGGCCAGCGCCTTGTTGTAGGCCTCCTCGGCCTCGGCTGCCTTGGCCTTCAGGTCTTCGGCCGCGGCCAGGTCATTGGTGATCGTGCCCTTGCGCTCGGCCAGGATGGCCGCGATGCGCGGCAGCGCGATGCGCGACAGCACGAAGTACAGCACGACGAGTGTGACCAGCAGCCAGAAGATCTGGTTGGCGTAGGTCGAGAAATCGAGCTGGGGCATGCCCGGGCCCTGGGCCGCGTCGGCCGCGCCTCGCGCCGCGTCGGCGGCCCCGCCCGTCGCGGCGTTGGTTTCTTCTGCCATTGCGGCGTCCTCCTTGGGAACTTCCGATTACACCGGGCGGGTGCGATGATGCCCCCGCCCGGCCGTAAGGATCAAGTTCCGAAAAGGCTCAGACGGCGAACATCAGCAGAAGCGCGACGAGGAACGAGAAGATCCCGAGCGCTTCGGCGAATGCGATGCCGATGAAAAGGGTCGCGGTCTGGCCGCCGGCGGCCGAGGGGTTGCGCAGCGCGCCTGCCAGGAAGTTGCCGGCCACGTGGCCGACACCGATGGCCGCGGCACCCGAACCGATGCCCGCGAGGCCGGCACCGATGTATTGACCCAGTTGTGCGATATCGCCTTCCATTTCGATTTCTCCTTACGTTGGAACTGGCTGATGGTTTGCGGTTCCGACCGGCCTCAGTGCGAGGGGTGCAGCGCGTCCTTCAGGTACACGCAGGTCAGAATGGTGAAGACATAGGCCTGGATGAAGGCCACGAGCACCTCGAGCCCGTACATGGCCGTGACGGCCAGGATGGACACCGGCGCGATGACGGCGACCTGGCTGAAGCCGGCGAACACCTTCATCACGGCATGGCCGGCCATCATGTTGCCCATCAGACGCACGGAGTGGCTGACGGGCCGCACGAAGTACGAGATCAGCTCGATCACGGCCAGCACCGGGCGCAGTGCCAGCGGCGCGCTGGACACCCAGAACAGTTCGAGGAACTTGGCGCCGTTCTTGACGAAGCCCAGAACGGTGACGGTCAGGAAGACCATCAGCGCAAGCACGCCGGTCACGGCGATGTGGCTGGTCACGGTGAAGGCCGTCGGAACGAGCCCGAGGAAGTTGGCGAAGACGATGAACAGGAACAGCGTCATGATGTAGGGGAAGAACTTGACGCCGTCCTTGCCGGCGACATCCTCGACCATCTTGTAGACGAAGCCGTAGGCGAGCTCGGCCACCGATTGCATGTGGCCCGGCACCGTCGCGCGCTTCGAGGTGCCCAGCACCAGAAGTGCGACGACCGCGATCACGGTCAGCGCCATCCAGAGCGTGACGTTGGTGATCGTGAACATGCCCACCGGACCGTCCCCGAACAGGGGCGTCACGATGAACTGGTCCATGGGGTGGAATTCCATCCCGCCGCCTTCGGCACCCTGCGCTTCAGTCGCCATTCCTTGCCCTTTCGTCTTCCCCGTCGCCGGGGGCGTCTTCCTCGGCCGCGGTGGCCGCTTCCTGCTGCTTCTGGATCTCCTGCGCGCTGCGCATCATCGTCTTGATGCCCGCCGCGAAGCCCAGAAACGTGAACAGCACGAGGAACACCGGCAGCGTGCCAAGCAGGCTGTCCAGCCCGTACCCCATGCCGAAGCCGATCAAGAGACCGGCCACGAGTTCGATCACCATCCGCCAGGCAAGCTGCGCCTGGCTGTAATGCTCTTCCTGGTGGGCCTTGCCCGCCGTGGCGTGCTGCGCCTTGGCGGCGGCGATCCTTTCGTCCAGCCGCGCGAGACGATCGTCGTCTTCGGGATCGGTCACGCCTTTGGCCCCCAGAAACGGTTGCCGTTTTGCTATGCGCAGGCGGGGTTCGAGTCAAGCGCGCCGCGGCCGGCGCGATGGGCCTTGCAACCATATGAAATATAACAGTTTTCGGGCGCGGCCGGGCGCGCGCCTGTTTTTGTCGCGGGCGCCGTTAGCGCCAACGCGACCGCGCCCCATGTTCAACCGCGCGGTTGACCGTGGCGCGGGGCGCGCGTATGCGCAGGGCATGGCCGACGCCCTCGACACCGTTTTCGCGGCACTTGCCGATCCGACCCGCCGGGCGATCCTGTCGATGCTGCTGGAGGACGACATGGCCGTGACGGATGTGGCCGAACCATTCGACATGTCGCTGGCCGCCATTTCCAAGCATCTCGGCATCCTCACGCGTGCGGGGCTGATCACGCAGGAACAGCGCGGGCGCGTGAAGTGGTGCAGGCTCGACCCCGGGGCGCTGCGGGCGGCAAGCGTCTGGATGCAGGGGTTCGGCCAGTTCGAGCCGGTCCACCTGGATGCCTTCGAGCGGTTCCTGGCCGAACAGCTGGGGCCGGCCGCGCAGGAACGCCCGGCGCCGCCCGAGTAGGGCGCCGCGCTCAGCCCGGCTCCCAGTCCTTCGCCCGTGTCTTCAGGAATGACAGGAATGCCTGCACCTTCGAGGTGCGATGCAGATCCATGTGGGTGACCAGCCAGAGCGGCGCGCCCCATTCCTCGCGCGGGGGGTGCACCTCGACCAGCCCGCCCATCGCGTTCGCCTGCAGCGTGGCGACGAAGCCGATGCCCGCCCCCTCGGCGATGGCGCGGCGGCGGGCGTGGCCGTCGCTGCTGCGGAACACGACACGGTCGCGGGGCACGTTCTCGTGCATCCAGCGGGCGAAGGGCGCGCGCGACTGTTGGTCGTCGGTGCCGACGAAGCGGTGGCCGGGGTAGTCTGCCGGACCGCCCGGAATGCCGTGCCGGGCGGCGTAGCCTTCGCTCGCGTAAAGCGCGATCCGCCGGGTCAGGAAGGGTTGCACGACGTTGTCGGGTTGCTCGGGCGCAGGACCGGCGCGCACGGCGACATGGGCTTCGCCGTATTCGAGGCGAAACAGCCGGTCGCCCGTCAGGTAACGCACGATGATGTCGGGGTAATCGGCCTGGAAATCGGCCAGGGCCGGGACCAGCAGGTGGCTGAGCCCGGCGATCGAGGTGACCACGAGTTCGCCCGAGACGGCGTTGCCGCGCCCGCGGATGCGCCCGGCGAGCTGATGGAACTGGTCGTCGGTGGCCTGCGCCACGCGCAGCAGGTCCTGCCCGGCCTCGGTCGGGGTGTAGCCGCGCGCGTGACGCTGGAACAGCTTGACGCCGAGCCGGTCCTCGAGCGCGTCGATGTGCCGGATGACGGTGGCGTGATGCACGCCCAGCACCTCGGCCGCTCCGCTGACGGTGCCCACGCGCGCCACCTGGTAGGCGGTGCGCACCTCGTCCCAGTTTTCCATGGCCTCGGCCCCTTCCGTTCCGGCATGCGCGCAGTTGGGCAAATGTGGCGCACCGAGACAAGGGCAATTCGCGTGTCGGGGCGCGGTGTCGCGGCGAACGCCTTGAGCCGCACGCGCCGGTGCTTATCTTTCCGGGTAACGAGCAAGGAGGATGCCATGAGTGAACAGACCAGTGCCGTGCATGCACGGGTGACCGGCCAGGTGCAGGGCGTGTCCTTCCGGGCCTGGACGCAGGCCACCGCCGAGGGGCTCGGGCTGGGCGGCTGGGTGCGCAACACCGATGACGGCGCCGTCGAGGCGGTGTTCCGCGGCCCCTCCGACCGCGTGCAGCAGATGACCGACCTGCTCTACGAGGGGCCGGCCGCCGCCGCCGTGACGCAGGTGGAACTCGATCCTGTCGAGGCGGTGGATGAGGCGCCGGGTTTCGAGATCCGGCTGTGAAACAGTGTGGTCGTGTGCTTCGGCGCGCGCGTTTGGTGCGCGGATAATGTGCGCCAGGGCGCAACAGGTGTTCGATTTAATTTATTGAGTTTCTTGGTGCACATCTCATCTTGGCTGGCGATACGTCTGACCAGCCAGCAGGAGATGCACAGATGACCCAGACCGTTCTCAGGATCGATGCCTCGGCCCGCCGCCAGGGCTCCGTCACCCGGGATCTTGCCACCCGCATCGTCGCGGCCCTGCCCGATGCGCGGGTGATCCATCGAGACCTGGCCGAAAGCCCGGTGCCCCAGATCACCGAAGCATGGGTTGCGGCCAATTTCACGCCGGAGGCCGACCGCACCGCGGCGCAGCGCGCGGCGCTCGGAGAGTCCGACGCCCTTGTCGCGGAGTTGCGGGCGGCCGATACGGTCGTGATCGGGTTGCCGGTCTACAATTTCGGGGTGCCCGCCGCGCTGAAGGCCTGGATCGACCAGGTGGCCCGCGCCGGGGTGACCTTCCGCTACACTGCCGAGGGGCCGGAGGGGCTTCTGGCCGGCAAGCGCGCCATCGTCGCCATGGCCTCGGGCGGCACGCCGGTGGGGGCGCCGATCGACCACGCGACGGGCTACCTTCGCCACATCCTCGGGTTCATGGGGATCGAGGATGTCAGCTTCGTCGCCGCCGACGCGCTGATGGTGGACGAGGCGGCCGCGATGGCCCGCGCCGGGGCGCGCATCGACGAACTTGCCGCCTGACCGGCGGGCGGCCCGGGTGGCCCGGGCCGCCCCGCACCGGGCTTTGACACCCGGCACACGCCCGTGCAGAACGGTCGCCATGAAGGTGACGCATCATACCGACGACCTGCTTGTCGTCGACAACAAGCCGTGGCTGATCGCGGTGATCCTGCTGGGGTTCCTGCTGGTGCCCGTGTGGGGTGGCATCAAGGTGATCACCGAGACCGCGTTGACCGGCTTCGGCATCGGCATGATCGTCGCGGGCGGGCTGTTCATGCTGCCGTTCTTCTGGGGATTCGTGCGTCGCACCCAGATGGTTCTCGACCGGCAGGCGGGCACCGTCACGATCCGCCGGCGCACCATCTTCGGGTACGGCCAGGAAGAACATGCGCTGGACGACCTGCGAGGCGCGGAGGTCGAGACCGACCACGGCGGCAGCAACCGGACGCACCGGATGGTCCTGCGGTTCGGCGACGAGACCAAGCCGTTCCTGAAAAGCTATGCCAGCGGGGAGCGTGCCGAGCGGCTCGCGGAGCTGGTCAACGGCTGGCTGGGCGTCTCGACCGAGGCTTGACTCCGCCGCGGCGGCTGGCTAGTTGGCATCCAAATTCTTCCGGAAGTCCGACCACGCTTCCGGTCCCATGGGCACATGGCCCGGGATCGCCCCCCACCAGCGCGTTGCGCCCGTGGGGGCGCGCGGCGTTTGAGGCGCTTCCGGGGCGCTTGTGGTTTGAACGGGCGGCCCCATCTGTGGGGCAGGATGGCGAACGACCGGCACGAAGGAGGCCGACCGAATGTTCGAAAACCTCTCCGAGCGTCTTTCCGGCGTCCTCGACCGGCTGACCAAGCAGGGGTCGCTGAGCGAGGAGGACGTGCGCACCGCCCTGCGCGAGGTACGCACCGCCCTGCTGGAGGCCGACGTGTCGCTGCCCGTGGCCCGCGATTTCGTCAAGAAGGTCCAGAAGGAGGCCACCGGCCAGGCCGTGACGAAGTCCGTGACGCCGGGCCAGCAGGTGGTCAAGATCGTCCACGACGCGCTGGTCGAGACGCTCTCGGGCGAGGGCGAGCCGGGCGAGCTGAAGATCGACAACGCGCCGGCGCCGGTGCTTATGGTGGGCCTGCAGGGGTCGGGCAAGACGACGACCACCGCCAAGCTGGCCAAGCGCCTCAAGGACCGTGATGGCAAGCGCGTGCTGATGGCCTCGCTCGACGTGAACCGCCCCGCGGCGATGGAACAGTTGCAGGTGCTGGGCACACAGATCGGCGTGGACACCCTGCCCATCGTGAAGGGCGAGGACCCGGTGACCATCGCCAAGCGCGCCAGGACACAGGCCAGCCTCGGCGGCTACGACGTCTACATGCTCGATACCGCGGGCCGCCTGCACATCGACCAGGAACTGATCCGGCAGGCGGCGGAGGTGCGCGACGCGGTGCAGCCGCGTGAAACGCTGCTGGTGGTCGACGGGCTCACAGGGCAGGACGCCGTGAACGTCGCGCAGGAATTCGACGACAAGATCGGCGTGACCGGCGTCGTGCTGACCCGGATGGACGGCGACGGCCGCGGCGGCGCGGCGCTGTCGATGCGCGCGATCACCGGCAAGCCCATCAAGTTCGTCGGCCTGGGCGAGAAGATGGACGCGCTGGAAACCTTCGAGCCCGAGCGCATCGCCGGCCGGATCCTCGGGATGGGCGACATCGTGGCGCTGGTCGAGAAGGCGCAGGAGACGATCGAGGCCGAGCAGGCCGAGCGCATGATGCGGCGCATGACCAAGGGTCAGTTCAACATGAACGACCTGCGCATGCAGCTCGAGCAGATGCAGAAGATGGGCGGCATGGAAGGGCTCATGGGCATGATGCCCGGCATGGGCAAGATGGCCAAGCAGGTGCAGGAGGCGGGCTTCGACGACCGTGTCATCACCCACCAGATCGCGCTGATCCAGTCGATGACGAAGAAGGAGCGCGCGAACCCCAAGATCCTGCAGGCCAGCCGCAAGAAGCGCATCGCCAAGGGCGCGGGGCAGGAGGTCAGCGACCTCAACAAGCTGCTCAAGATGCACCGGCAGATGGCCGACGTGATGAAGAAGATGGGCAAGCAGGGCAAGGGCGGCATGCTCAAGCAGGCCATGGCCGGCATGTTCGGCAAGGGCGGCGGCATGCCCGCCGGCATGGACCCGTCGCAAATGGATCCCAAGGCGCTGGAGCAGGCGGCCAAGCAGATGGGCGCCGGCGCCGGCAAGGCGCCCGGCGGCGGCCTGCCGGGCCTGGGCGGCGGATCGCAGATCCCGTCCGGCCTGTCGGGACTGGGCCGCAAGAAGAAGTGATCGACATGGGGTCATCCTGCCCGAAATATTCCCGCCGGGGGCCCCTGGCCCCGCGGCTTGCACCGGAGGCCGCCTGACATGCCCGCCCGCAACATCCCCGTCCTCGAAACGCGACGCCTGCGCCTGCGGGGCCCCGAGCCCGAGGACTATCCCAACTTCAAGGCGACCTTCGCCTCATACCGCTCGCGGTTCATGGGCGGGCCGCTGAACAAGTACGAGACCTGGATGCTCTACGCCGCCGAGATCGGTCACTGGCATATCCGCGGCTTCGGCATGTGGATGATCCACGACAAGGACACCGACGAAACCTACGGCATGGCCGGCGGCTGGTTCCCCGCCGCCTGGCCGGAGCGCGAGATCGCCTGGATCATCTGGCCCGAGAAGGCCGGCCACGGCTATGCGCTGGAGGCCACGCACGCCGTGCGTGGCTACCTTTACGATACGCTCGGCTGGGAAAGCGCGGTCAGCTATCTTGACCCCAAGGATCTCGATTCCATCCGGCTGGCCGAACGGCTTGGCTGCGTCAAGGACAAGCAGGCCCAGAGCATCGACGGCCACGACGCGGTCTACCGCCACCCCGCGCCGGAGCAGTTGAAATCCGGCCAGCTCCGCGACGGCATCGAGCTGGAGATCAGCCACTACTGCGATCCGCTTTTCAGGCCGAAGGGGTTTCCCGTTGACTGATCACGCCGCCCGCGCCGCCCAGTTGCTCAGTGAGCACCGCGAGAGCATCGACCGGCTCGACGCGATCCTCGTCTATACACTGGGCGAGCGCTTCAAGCACACCCAGGCGGTCGGCCGGCTCAAGGCCGAACACGACCTTCCCCCGTCCGATCCGGACCGCGAGGCGGCCCAGATCGCGCGGCTCGAAGACCTGGCGGACCGGGCCGACCTGGACCCCGAGTTCGCCAAGAAGTTCCTGAACTTCATCATCGCCGAGGTCATTCAGCACCACAAACGGCATCACTCGTAGGCTGCGTGACACCACGCACCGTCCCACGCCATTCGAAAAAGGAGAAACGACAATGGCCATGAAAATCCGCCTCGCTCGCGGCGGCTCCAAGAAACGCCCCTTCTACCGGATCGTCGCCGCCGACGGGCGCATGCCCCGCGACGGCCGCTTCATCGAGCGCCTCGGCACCTACAACCCGCTGCTGCCCAAGGACAGCGAGGACCGCGTGAAGATGAACACCGAGCGCGTGCAGTACTGGCTGGACCAGGGCGCGCAGCCCACCGAGCGGATCGCGCGGATGCTCGAGGCCGCCGGCCTGCGCGAAAAGACCCAGCGCAACAACCCCAACAAGGGCACGCCGGGCAAGAAGGCGCAGGAACGCGCCGCCGAGAAGGCCGAGAAGGCCGCGGCCGCCTCCGCAGAGACCGCCGGCGAGGACTGAACCGGAGGCGCCGGGATGTCCATGCTCGCCCGAGTGGACGCCGCGCCGGCGGGCGCTGCCGGCCGCGCGGCGCGGCCGGCGCCCGGGGGGCGCGCGTGA
>NZ_PHNT01000007.1 GCF_002834145.1 Roseovarius salinarum
GCCGCGCGGCAGGCTGCGCCGCGCGCGCGCCAGCCGCGTGCGCAGGTCGCGGCCGCGCAGGCCCATCCGCGCGCCCAGCAGCGCGTGCAGGTCTGCGAACCTGGCGTTCAGGTCGTCGCGGTCGATCATCCGTTCCCCCCTCGGGCGCCGCAGGTCTAGCCCGCTCGCGCGGGCACCTCAACAGGGCTGGCGCCGCCGCGACGCGGACGTTAATCAGGGGCCATGCTCAACACAATCCGCCACGGCACATCCTCGGACGCCCCGCCCCTGCTGATCGCCCACGGCCTTTACGGCTCCGCGCGCAACTGGGGCGCCGTGGCCAAGCGTCTGGCCGGCCCGCGCGAGGTGATTGCGGTGGACATGCGCAATCACGGCGCCAGCCCGTGGCACGACACGCACGGCTACCCCGAGATGGCCGCCGACCTTGCGCGGGTGATCGAGGCCGACGGCGGCCGGGCGGACGTGCTGGGCCATTCCATGGGCGGCAAGGCGGCGATGGTGCTGGCGCTGACACGCCCCGAGCTTGTGAACCGGCTGGTCGTGGCCGACATCGCGCCGGTGGCCTACGGCCATTCGCAGATCCAGTACATCGAGGCGATGAAGGCGGTCGACCTCGACCGGGTCGGGAAGCGCTCGGACGCCGAGGCGCAGCTCGCCCCGCTGGTGGACATGCCGCAGCTGGTGTCCTTCTTCACCCAGTCGCTGGACGTGCAGGAGAAACGCTGGCGGCTCAACCTCGACACCCTGGCCGCCGAGATGCCGAAGATCCTGGGCTTTCCCGAGATCGCAGGGCAGTTCGACGGCCCCGTGCTGTTCCTGTCGGGTGGCGGGTCCGACTACGTCACGCGCGATCATCGCCCCGCGATCAAGCGGCTGTTTCCCGCCGCGCAGTTCCTGAAGATCCCCGGCGCGGGCCACTGGCTGCACGCCGAGAAACCCCGCGAGTTCGTCGCGGCCGTGGACGCCTGGCTGAACGAGACCGGCTGACACCACGCCACGCGATGCGGATAGGACGGCGGCGGCCCCACGGGGACCCCTCCCTTTCAACCGCCGCCGCCCGGCCCGCGCGGGGCGCGGGCATCCCGCTCAGTCGCCGCCGTAAAGCGCGCGGGCGACGAGAAAGGCCACGGGCAACGCGGCGACGAATCCGGCAAGCGCGGAGAAGACCACCGGCTGCGTCGTGTCATAGCCGGCGGCCAGTGCGGCGATCATCGCGGACCCCGCGAAAGTGACCCCGATGAAGACGTAAAGGATGAGACCCAAGCGAAACATTTGACCCCTCAGTGCAGTCCACGCGCGTTTTCCAAGCACCCACATTAGCCATTTCGAATATGGCACACATTGATCTGGGTCAGCCCGCGCGCCTTGATCCGCGTCATGCCGCCGGCACGCCGGGCCATGTTAGGATGGGCCGAGGAGGGACCAAAATGATCACGCTGGACGACATCGAGGACATGACCGACCTGAGCCGCGAGGAGATCGCGGCGGTCGCCGAACACGAACACCTGCCCGAATTCAACGCGGCCGTGCTGGGGGACTATACCATGCACCTGCACCACGGCGCGGCGCGGGTACAGCAGATGATCTGCGACGACATCCGCGCGGCGCTGCACCGCGACGACCTTGGGCACGCGCGCGAACTTTACGCCGTGCTGCACCACTTCATCGCCAAACACCCCGAGGCCGCGCGCGGGGCGGAGTGAGGCGTCAGTCGGGCCCGTGAATCGCACGGGTCCCCGCCCGGCCGCCGCGGGGGTCATGCACGCGGACCGCGATGACCCCGGGCACATTAACCACGTGTCAACCCTTTGGGCCAAAAAACCTTATTTCGAACAAAAGGTCTGCCAAGTGTTCTATTTAAGTCAATTTGTTGGCAACTGGGGGGATGCCGGCATCGAACGCACCAGAGCCAGGATCATTCGCAATGCTCAAGACCTTCGCCAAACACACCCGCAAGACCAGCGAGACGGGGATCGCCTCGCCCGGTCAGGACTCGATCCAGACCCTCATCGGCCTCTACTACGACACGGAGAAACGCTGTGATGAAGCGACCGATGAGCTGGAACGCAAGGCCAAGGAAATCATCGCGCGCGTCGACGGGCATGCCGCCGACGGCCGTTTCGGACCGGCGTCGGACGGCGCCCGCCGGAGCGGTACGACACCCGCCTCGGATATCGACGAAACGAACGTTTTCATGGAAGTATCGGACAAGGAGGCCTTCTCGTACCGCGCCCAGCTTGCCCGGAAATACTGTATCCCCTACCGTGTCATGAGCGGCACGAACTTCATCGAGGGCGTAACGGACGAGGATCTGGAAACGCTCGAAAACCTCGAGATCCGCATCCAGTTGCTCCAGTATCAGCTGCAACAGACCGAGCATTTCATACTGGATTCCGTCCCGGAAGATACCGACAACGCGCTGGCCAAGCTGAAATTCATCTCGGCGCTTCTGCTCGACGGCTGCCACCTCGACACGGATCATTTCGCCTATCACGTCAAGGAATGCGTCGATCAGTGCGAAGGCCAGATGCGCGACATGCTCGACACGTACAGAAAGCACGAGGACCTGCTCGTCTGACGCGCGGCGCGGCCCCTTGGGCCAGCCAATGCCGGGGTTGCGCAACGGGCTGGCCCGATGCCGCACCACCACCCGCGAACCGGCTGCCCGGGCCTGCCCCGGCAGCCGGGCGCCGCGGCCCGCGCATGAGGCGGTGCGGCGTCTCTCAGTCGTCGCCTGCCATCGCACGGGCCACCGCCCGGGCCACCGGGACCGCGGCGACAAAGCCCAGCGCGACCGCGCCACCCAGAATCAGGGGCGTGACATGACCGGTGACGAGGGCAACGACGATCCCCACGCCCGCCAGCGTGGCACCGATGAACAGGTGCAGGACGACGATGAGCCAGAACATGGCGCATGGTCTGCACGGGGCCGCGCGGCCCCGCCTTGATCCATGTCAGGCGATCACACCTCGCGCGCGTCCGCGTCGGGCACCACGGCCGAGGGCCCGCCCTTGCGGTGGTCGAATTCGGGGTCGTCGCGCTTGACCTTGCGCGAAACCAGGTATCCGGCCGGCCAGCTCAGCACCAGCCCCGCCAGCGCGGCGGCCAGGATGACTTGCCAGCTGTAGAACCCGAGGGCCAGCACCACGATCACCAGCCCGCCCATCAGCGCGGGCGCCGTGGCGGAAAGTGTCAGGACATAAGTCAGGCGATCCATGTCGGCCTCCTTTCGTTTCCCGGCATGAAACGTGGGGATTGCCGGCGCCGGCCCCCAAGGGACGGTCACGGGCATGTGAGCGCGCGCCCCGCCGGTCATTCGACGCCCAGCATCTCCTTGGCCTTGGCCAGCGTTTCGACCGAGGCCGCGTGATCGCCGGCCTCGTGCAAGGCTTCGCCTTCCGCACGCAGGGCCTTCACCTCGGCCATCCGGGCCTCGGAAAGCTCGGCGGTTTCCATCGCCGCGTCGATCTTCGCCATGTCCATGGGGCACTGCCCGGCCATGGCGGGCGCGGCCAGCAGGGCAAGGGCGGCTGTCAGGGCAAGATGTTTCATGTCGTCTCCTCCCGTTGGTCGATGCCGAGGAGATAGCGCGACGCGGGCACAAGGCGAATCGGAGCGCGGGTCACGGCATGTTGACCCCGCAGCGGCCCGGATGCGGCATGTCCGACGACCGGCGGCCCGTCGCGACCGGCGCGGCGTTGATGCGGATCGGCCTCCTTTCGGGGGCCGTCGGCGCGGGACGGCACGCCGGGCTTGCCCCGCGGCGCCGGATGCGCTTGGCTGGGGCCGGCCGCAAGGCCGGGCTATCGCGCGACCTGCGCGCAGGCCGAGGATTGGCCGTTCTCCAGCGTGCACCGGGACGGCCGGTTCCGGCCGGGGGATGGATACGGGGGCGTAGGGCGGGATTTCATGCCGCTGATGCGGGCGGACAATGTGGACATCGTGAGGTGCAACCCCACCCTACGGGTGCTGCCGTGCAAAAAATTCAATCCGTGTTGTCGGATCGACAAGCATCCAGCCTGGTATTTCCTGTTCAAGAAATATGTCCGAAGAATCGAACGCGCTGAATACCTTGAAAACAAAAGCATCTGACATCTTTGTCAGTGAAGCGCCGAATGAAGCTTCTCCGCCAACTCCGGACGCTGCAATGGCAGTACGACCCGCGCCATCGAAGCGCATGAAAGCGTCATCCCATCCTGTCGTATCATTCGGGGTCGCAACGTCTTGAGAACCTCCGAATTTTGTATCCGAAACCGCGCCATATCCGCAGTTGGAATGATCATATTTACAAGCGAACATCATCCAGGCGCGTTTCAAGGTATCGACATTCAGCTTGGGGGCATAATCGGTTTGCAACCGGATCTTCCAACTCGACAATTGGCCTACTTCATTCACCATGAAAAGATCATTCTTGCCCCGATTCATCATTTCTGCGGCCAGTTCTACGGGAAAGTTGTCCTTGGCTTCGGACAGCAGAAAAATCGTGAGTCTTTGAATATTTTGAATATACTCTGTTACCTTATCGGCCGGGATAACTTTCTGGCCCTTGAAATCAACAAATGGTGCGTGAAAACCCAATCTTGATGTGGGATAAAGAATTCTCCGTGGTTCAGGATTCCATCCTTCGCAATTTGAATAACATGCTTCCTCAAAGTGCTTGTATAGAACGTTATCCGGATGCGTCAGTGTGCCCGCCATAAAAATGACAGCACAAGCTGAAAAACAATTTTCATTTGGCGGCACCTTGGTTGCGAAATATTCATTGACAAGTAAAGCAATTTTGCCCCCTTCCAAGAAGGAGCCTCCGGGCCCATATGTGCAAACCATTCTTGGCCAAACATCATCGAGCGCATCAGTAGATTTCTTGTATGCAGCGTAATCTCGTCTCAGAATTTTCGAAGCAAGGTTAGAAAATTTTTCAAAGTCACCGGTTTTTAATTTGCCAGATATGGAGATATCACATCCAAATTGTTCCCGATCGCGCTCCTTGATGCTGGCAGCGTAAACGTTGATGGCAGATATGCCCAAAAGAAAATTGATGAGGACGCAGCAAAACACAGTTTTCGTCCAGTCGATTGAGGGCGCGAACTTTCTTAATGGTTCTGAAGCGGGAAAACGCATAGCCGGCCTCCTTCCCGTTCACGCCGCCACGTGCGCCCCGCCCTCGCCCGCCAGCAAGGCGGGAACCGAGATGTCTTCGCCCAGCGCCGCCCAGTGCAGCCCGTAGGCGCTGATCGTCACCGCGACGCGCTGCTCCGTGGTGGCGTTCAGCAGCCGGGGGAACCACGCCAGCGACACGCCGAGGATGCGGCCATCGCTCGGATACACCCACATGGTGTCGTCGTCGAAGCGGACAGAGGTTGCATGAACGCTCATGGAGCCATGCAACTCCAGGATGCGCGTGTGGTCAAGGGGTGGTGGGTTTGGAACCCGCCCTACACGGGATTTGCCCATCGCTCACCGCGCATCGCGTTCCCGCGCGGAATCGAGGCGCGCAGCGCCGCCGCGCGATCGCCAGACCGCCCGATCGGGCTGGCGATTTGGTGACGCAGGCACGCCGGTCAGAGGTATTTCGACCTTGGCGGGGATAAAGTGCCCCGAACCGTCCTCGGATCGCCATCCCGCGGTCTGGCCATCGCGCGGCGTTCACGATATTGGGCATGGTGGGGTGAAACCCCAGCCTATGGGAACAAAGGGGCGTGGCGACAGGGTGACCCCCGCCTCACTCGTCCATCTTCAACGCCGAGATGAAGGCTTCCTGCGGGATCTCGACCTTGCCGAACTGGCGCATCTTCTTCTTGCCGGCCTTCTGCTTTTCCAGCAGCTTCTTCTTGCGCGTCACGTCCCCGCCGTAGCACTTGGCGGTCACGTCCTTGCGCATGGCGCTCAGCGTCTCGCGCGCGATGACCTTGCCGCCGATCGCCGCCTGGATCGGGATCTTGAACATGTGGCGCGGGATCAGGTCCTTGAGCTTCTCGCACATCGCCCGGCCGCGCATCTCGGCCCGGTCGCGGTGGACCATGGTCGACAGCGCGTCCACCGGTTCGTCGTTGACCAGGATCTGCATCTTCACCAGCGTGTCCTCGCGGTAGCCGGTGATCTCGTAGTCGAAGCTGGCATAGCCCTTGGTCACCGATTTCAGCCGGTCGTAGAAGTCGAAGACCACCTCGTTCAAGGGCAGGTCGTAGACCACCATCGCCCGGCTGCCGGCATAGCTGAGATCGAGCTGGATGCCGCGGCGTTCCTGGCAGAGCTTCAGCACATCGCCCAGGAAGTCGTCGGGCACGAGGATCGTGGCCTTGATCCGCGGCTCCTCGACATGGGCCACCTCCACCGGGTCGGGCATGTCGGCGGGGTTGTGCAGCTCGTGCATTTCCCCGTCCTTCATGTAGACGTGATAGACCACCGAGGGCGCGGTCGTGATCAGCGAGATGTCGTATTCCCGCTCGATCCGGTCGCGCACCACCTCCAGGTGCAGCAGCCCCAGGAACCCGCAGCGGAAGCCGAAGCCCAGCGCGGCGGAGCTTTCCATCTCGTAGGTGAAGGACGCGTCGTTGAGCGCCAGCTTCTCGATGGCCGAGCGCAGCGCCTCGAACTCCGAGGTATCGACGGGAAAGAGCCCGCAGAACACCACCGGCACCGAGGGCTTGAACCCCGGCAGCGCCTTGGCGCAGGGTGCCCTGTCGTGGGTGATGGTATCGCCCACCCGGGTGTCGCGCACCTGCTTGATCGAGGCGGTGATGAAGCCGATCTCGCCGGGGCCGAGGTCATCGACCACCGTCATCGCGGGGCGGAACACGCCGATGCGGTCGATGGTGTGCACGCTGCCCGTCTGCATCATGCGGATGCGGTCGCCCTTCTTCAGCCGCCCGTCCATGATCCGCACCAAGACCACGACGCCGAGGTAGGGGTCGTACTTGCTGTCCACCAGCATGGCCTTGAGCGGCGCGTCGGCATCGCCCTGCGGCGCGGGCAGCTCGTGCACGATGGCCTCCAGCGTCTCGCGGATGCCCTGCCCCGTCTTGGCGCTGACATGGATGGCACCGGTGGCGTCGATGCCGATGACGTCCTCGATCTGCTCGGCCACGCGGTCGCAGTCGCTGGCCGGCAGGTCGATCTTGTTGAGCACCGGGATCAGCTCGTGGTCCGCGTCGATCGCCTGGTAGACGTTGGCCAGCGTCTGCGCCTCCACGCCCTGCGTGCTGTCGACGACCAGCAGCGACCCCTCGACCGCCTGCATCGACCGTGACACCTCGTAGGAGAAATCGACGTGCCCCGGCGTGTCGATGAGGTTGAGCACGTATTGCTCGCCGTCTTTGGCGGTGTAGTCGATGCGCACCGTGTTGGCCTTGATGGTGATGCCGCGCTCGCGCTCGATGTCCATCGCGTCGAGAAGCTGCTCCTTCATGTCGCGCTCGGCGACGGTGTCCGTCATCTGGATCAGCCGGTCGGCCAGGGTGGACTTGCCGTGGTCGATGTGCGCCACGATCGAGAAATTGCGGATGTGCGAGAGCGGTGTTGCCATGAGGATGCGATATGCTCCGGTGTGGCGGCAGGGTCAATAGCCCGCGCTCAGCCCGCGGCGGTCGTCTCGCCGCCGCACACCGGGCACCCCGGCTGCGGCGCAAGGGTGATGCGCCGGCTTTCGCCGTGAAGCGCGTCGTGGATCAGCATGGTGCCGCGCAGCGGCGTGCCCGCGCCCGCGATGATCTTGATCGCCTCGGCCGCCATCATGGTGCCCAGGATGCCGGGCAGCGGCCCCAGCACGCCCGCCTCCGCGCAGCTCGGCGCAAGCCCCTCGGCAGGCGCCTCGGGGAAGATGCATTCGTAACAAGGTGTGCCGCGCGCGGTGTCGAAGACGGTAAGCTGCCCCTCCCACTGCGACAGGGCGCCCGAGATCAGCGGCACCCCGGCGGCATGGGCCGCGGCGTTGGCTGTATAGCGGGTCTCGAAATTGTCGCTGCCGTCAAGCACCAGGTCATAGTCCGCGAAAAGGTCCCCGGCGATCTCCGCGGTCAGCCGCCGGTTGTAGGGGCGCACGGCCACGAAGGGGTTCTGCGCCTGCAATGCCTCTGCGGCCGACTGCACCTTGGGCCGGCCGATGGCGTCGTCGCGGTGGATGACCTGCCGCTGCAGGTTGGCGTTCTCCACCACGTCGCCGTCGATCACGCCCAGCGTGCCCACGCCCGCCGCACCGAGGTAGAGCAGCGCGGGCGAGCCCAGCCCGCCGGCCCCGATCACCAGCACGCGCGCGCGTTTCAGCCGGGTCTGGCCCGGCCCGCCGATCTCGCGCAACACGATGTGGCGGGCATAGCGTTCCAGCTCCGTGGGCGACAGCCGCGCGTCCTGCGCCGGCGCGTCCCGCGGCCCGCCGTTTCCCGCGGGCGCGGCGGCCCGGGCGCGCAGGTACCGCAACCCCGAACGGTACCCCAGGACGAGCGCGACGCCACCGCCCAGGATCAGCCAGGGCGCCGGGCTGCCGCCCGTGGCCTGCCGCAGCCCGTGGTCCAGGGGCAGCCCCAATTGCATAACGACGACAGCCGCCCACAACCCGCCGATCATCGCCCAGCGATGCCGGCGCGGGGTGCCCATCACGGCGCCCAGCCCCCAAAGCCCCGCGGCGATCACCAGCACCAGTGCCATCACGCAACCCCCGTGGAGCCGAAACCGCCCCCGCCGCGCGGCGTGTCGCCCAGCGTCTCGGCCAGTTCGAAACCCGCGCGCACCACGGGCGCCACCACCATCTGCGCGATCCGCGCGCCGTGCGCGACATGGAACACCGCCTCGCCCGCGTTCATCACGATCACGCCCAGCGGGCCGCGGTAGTCGCTGTCGATGGTCGCCGGCGCATTCGGCAATGTAATCCCGTGACGCAGCGCCAGCCCCGAGCGCGGGCGCAGCTGCACCTCGTATCCGTCGGGAACGGCCAGCCGCAGCCCCGTGGGCACCAGCGCCCGCGCGCCCGGGGCCAGCGTCACGCCCGCCCGCTCCGCTTCGGGAAAGTTGGCACGCAGGTCCGCGCCCGCCGCTCCGGCGCTTTCATAGGCCGGCAGGCCCAGCGCCCGGTCCGCCCCGTCGTCCCAGGTGATACGGATGGTGACCATGCCAATCCCTTCATCTTGCCCGAAATACTCCCGCCGGAGGCGCCCGGCGGTCAAGCCAGCGCGTCGGCGATCCGCCGGGCCAGGCGGTCGCCCACCTGCGCCTTCGTCATCCGCGGCCAGTCCTCGACGCCACCGTCGGTGATCAATGTAATGGCGTTCTCCACGCCGCCCATGATTCCCGTGGCCAGGCTCACGTCGTTGGCAAGCATCCAGTCGCAGCCCTTGCGCGCGCGCTTGGCAGCGGCATTCTCGATCACGTCGTGCGTCTCGGCAGCAAACCCCACGACCAGCCGGGGGCGCCCTGCCGCCATCCCGGCCACCGTGGCCAGGATGTCCGGGTTTTCGGCGAAATCGAGGCGCGGGGTGCCCCCGGCCTCCTTTTTCATCTTGCGCTCGCCCGCGCCGGTGACGTGCCAATCGGCCACGGCCGCCGCGAAGATGGCCGCATCCGCGGGCAGCGCCGCCTGCACCGCCGACAGCATCTCGCGCGCGGTTTCCACGCGCACCACCTCGACACCCGGCGGCGGCGGCACCTCGGCCGGCCCCGTGACGAAGACCACCTCCGCACCCAGCCCCGCCAGCGCCGATGCGATGGCCGTGCCCTGCACGCCGGAGGAGCGGTTGGCGATGTAGCGCACCGGGTCGATGGGCTCGTGCGTGGGCCCCGAGGTCACCACGATACGGCGCCCCGAAAGCGGGCCGTGGCGCAGCCGAGCGCCCGCGGCCTCGACGATTTCCCACGGCTCGGACATCCGCCCGGGGCCGTGTTCGCCGCAGGCCATGTCGCCCGTGCCCGGCCCGACCGTCGTGACGCCGTCGGTTTCAAGCGTGGCAAGGTTGCGCCGGGTGGCGGGGTGCTGCCACATCCGCACGTTCATCGCGGGCGCGACCAGCACCGGCGTATCGGTGGCCAGAAGCAGGGTGGAGGCCAGGTCGTCGGCGTGGCCGTGGGCCATCTTCGCCATCAGGTCGGCGGTAGCGGGCGCCACCACGACCAGATCGGCACTGCGCGACAGCTCGATATGGCCCATCTCGGCCTCGTCGGTCAGGTCGAACAGCGCGGTATAGGCCTTCTCGCCCGCCAGCCCCGCCGCCGACAGGGGCGTGACGAATTCCTCCCCCGCCCGTGTCAGCACCGGCGTCACGCCCGCGCCCTCGGCGCGGAACCGGCGGATCAGCTCCAGCGCCTTGAAGGCGGCGATGCCGCCGCCGATGATCAGAAGGATTCGTTTGCCTGCCAGCACGTAACTTGCTCCCGGATTGCCCGACGTTTATAGGCTTGGGCAGGCCCTGAAACAATGGACAGCCGATGGCCCGGCTCGAATTGACCACGACCCTCGCCGCCCCGATCGCGGATGTCTGGGAGGCGCTGCAACGGCCGGCGACCCTGGCGTGGGTGTCGCGCGGCTGGCTGGCCTTCCGCCCCATAGACCCGCCGGCGCTGCCCGCGCGCTGGCCCCGCAGCGGCGATTTCACTGTCGCTCTCGCCGCCTTCGGCATGGTCCCGATCGGCCGGCAGGTCATGGGCGTGCGCCGCCCCGACGTGGCCCCGCCCCGCCGCGCGCTGCGCGACAAGGGGCACGGCACGCTCGTCCGGGTCTGGGACCACATCATCGAGCTCACCCCCCAGGGCGAAACGGCCACCCGCTACACCGACCGCGTCCGGATCGAGGCCGGGTGGCTGACACCGCTGGTCTGGCTGTGGGCCCGGGGGTTCTATGCACACAGGCAACGGCGCTGGCACGAGTTGGTCCGCAACGGCTTCGACACGGGATGACTCCTACCCGGAAAAGGCCGCGCAGGGGTCCGGGCGATCGACGCCCGGCGCCGAGATCACCTCGTCGAAGCGCCCAGGCAGGGTGCGGTCATCCTCGGTCTGGCCAACGACATGAACGTCGAGGTCCGGCGCCACGCGCCGCAGGAACCGGGGCATGCCGCGATCGGCCCGCGCATGGCCGTTGCCCGTGATCACCGCCACCGGGCCGCCGGTGTCGCGCACCGCGCGCACGGCGGCCCGCGCCAGCATGGCGTCGCGCAGCCGCTGGATGGCGACCATGCCGGGCAGCGCGGATTCGGGCAGCGCGTCGCAATGCGCGGCCATCTGCTCGGCCTCGCGCGCGGCCCTCTCGTCCTCGGGCAGTGGCCTGTCCAGCCCGTAGGCCGCCGGGTCACCCCCGAAGCTTTCGGCGATGCCCGTCTCCATCGCATCGCGGGCCTGCGCGCGCGGCAGCCCGGCGCCGTAGATGCGTGCCTGCGGTGCAGCGGCGAAGATCGGGTAATACATCCCGAAATCGGGCCAGCCGCGCGCCTCCCACTCCAGCACCTTGCCCAGTTTTTCCGGGTCGTCGCGCAGATCGGGCGCCACGCGCGCGGCCTGCGCTGGCGTGAGCATCTCGAAGACGATCGCCGCCGGTTGCAGCTGCGCCACGCGCGCGGCCTGCGTCTCGTGGTGGGCGGGATTGTCATGCACCTCGCCCAGGACGAGCACGTCCTGGGCAAGGGCCGTGACGGGCATGAGGGCGGCGAGCGCCGCGCAGAGCAGGCGTTTCATGCCAGCAGGCTTTGCACCTCTGCACCCTGGCGTTCAAGATGCTTGCGCATCTTCTCGAACGCCGCCGCTTCGAGTTGCCGCACCCGTTCCTTGGACAGCGACAGTTCCTCGCCCAGGCTTTCCAGCGTGCGCGGCTCGTCGCGCAGCTTGCGCTCGTGCACGATGAAGCGTTCGCGGTCGTTGAGCCTGCCCATGGCGTCGGCCAGCCACTGGCGCAGGGCGTCGCGGTCGTGATCGTGCTCGACCAGCTCGTCGCCGCGCAGGCCCTCGTCCTCGAGCGTATCGATCCACTCGCGGCCCTCGTCCTCGGCCGACTGCGTGGCGTTCAGCGAGAAGTCGGCGCCCGACAGCCGGCCCTCCATCATCTCGACGTCGCGCAAGGGCACGCCGACCTCGTGGGCGACCATCTCGCGCAGCTGGTGACGATCCAGTTCCTCGCCCTTCGCCATTGCCTCGCGCTCGATACGGGCCTGCACCCGGCGCATGTTGAAGAACAGCGATTTCTGGCTGGAGGTCGACCCGGTGCGCACCATCGACCAGTTGCGCATGACGTAGTCCTGCACGCTGGCCTTGATCCACCAGACGGCATAGGTGGAAAACCGCACGCCCCGGTCGGGGTCGAACTTGTCGGCGGCCTTCATGAGGCCCAGCCCGGCCTCCTGGATCAGGTCGTTCATCGGCGCACCGTAACGGCGGAACTTGGCCGCCATCGAGATCGCCAGACGCATGTAAGCGTTGATCAGCCGGTGCAGGGCTTCCTCGTCACGGTGATCGCGCCAGGCGTAAGCCAGCGCGCGTTCGGTTTCCGCGTCCAGCAACTCCGCCTTCATGGCGCTGCGGGACATCGTCGTCGTTTCAGGTGTGTCCAAAGGCATTGTGACCCCCTCCGGGCGCGTCAGCCTCGGGACCGACGCCCCTTTTGCAGTGTTGCACGGAATGGTACGCAGCAAAAATCAAACCGGATCACATCGAGGTGCCAAGCGGGATGCTGCCAGACCTCACACTGGTGCTCGGGGGCGCAGCCTCGGGCAAGTCCGCCTTCGCCGAGCGCCTCGTGCGCGACAGCGGGCAGCGGCCGCTCTATCTTGCGACCGCGCAGGCGCATGACGACGAGATGCGCGCGAAGATCGCGCGTCACCGCGCCGCGCGCGGCCCGGGCTGGGACACCGCCGAGGCGCCGCGCGAGCCCGCCGAGGTTCTGGCCGGCGCCGCCGCCGGGCAGGCGGTGCTGCTGGATTGCGCGACCATGTGGCTGAGCAACACCCTGCTGGCCGGGGCCGACGTCGACGCCGCGCGCACCACGCTGCTGCACGCGCTCGCGGCCTGCGCCGCGCCCGTGGTGGTCGTCAGCAACGAGGTGGGCCTGTCGGGCGTGCCGGACAACGCGCTGGCCCGGCGGTTCCGTGACGCGCAGGGCCGGCTCAACCAGGCTCTGGCCGAGCAGGCGGACCTCGCGGTGCTGGTGGTCGCCGGGCTGCCGCAGGTCCTCAAGGGGCACCTGCCTTGACCCGGCTGCACTGGGTCCGCCACGGGCCCACGCACGCGCGCGCCATGGTCGGCTGGTCGGACATCGCCGCCGACCTGAGCGACGCGGACACCCTCGGCCGGCTGGCGGCGCATCTGCCGCCGGATGCGCCGGTGATCGCCTCCGACCTGCAGCGTGCGGACCAGACGGCGGCCGCGATCGCGGGCGCGCGCCCGCGCCTTCCCGCCGACCCCGACCTGCGCGAGATCCATTTCGGCGACTGGGAAATGCGCGGCGTGGCCGACCTTGCCGACGACGCGCGTCTGCGCGCCTTCTGGGACACGCCCGGCGACGTGCGCGCGCCCGGCGGCGAAAGCTGGCACGAGGTCTGCGCGCGGGTGAACCGCGCGGTCGACCGGCTGCTGGCGGGCGAGCCGCCCGCCGATATCGTGGTCGTCGCGCACATGGGCGCGATCCTGACGCAGGTGCAGAGGGCGCTGGACGTCAGTGCCTACGCCGCCTTCGGCCACCGCATCGACACGCTGTCGGTGACCGAACTCCACCTGAGAGACGATGGCTGGCACGCCGCGCGGATCAACCACCGCCCGTGACGGCGGCGCCGTCGGGATCGAGTATTTCGGGCAAGATGAAGGCATGGGGGAGGGCGCGTGTTAACCATTCGGTAACAGCCGGCGGGGTACGCGTTAACCATCCTTCGGCAACACCGGCACACCATGGTCTCCCGCGCCTACACCGTCGCCTTCGAGGGGGTCGAAACCCGGCCCGTGGAGGTGCAGTGCGCGGTCACGCCCGGCATGCCCGCCTTTTCGGTCGTGGGCCTCCCCGACAAGGCGGTCAGCGAGGCGCGCGACCGCGTGCGCACCGCGCTGGGCGCCATGGCGATCGCCCTGCCCTCCAAGCGAATCACCGTCAACCTTTCGCCGGCCGACCTGCCCAAGGAGGGCAGCCATTTCGACCTGCCCATCGCGCTGGCGTTGCTGGCCGCGCTCGAGGTGATCCCCGAGGACGCGGTCGAGGCCACCACCGCGCTGGGCGAGTTGTCGCTTGACGGCGCGCTGCTGCCGGTGATCGGCGCCCTGCCCGCCGCGCTGGCCGCCGCCGCGGAGGAGCGCACGCTGCTGTGCCCGCGCGCCTCGGGCGCCGAGGCCGCCTGGGTCGATGCCGCGCAGGTGATCGGGGCGGGCACGCTCGCCGACGTGGTGCGCCACTACACCGGCCAGTCGCCGCTGCCGCCGGCCGCGCCGGGCGAGGTCACCGGCGACGCCTCGGGCCGCGATCTGCGCGATGTCAAGGGCCAGGAACGCGCCAAGCGTGCGCTGGAGATCGCCGCGGCGGGCCGGCACCACCTGCTGATGGTGGGCAGCCCCGGTGCCGGCAAGTCGATGCTGGCCGCGCGCCTGCCCGGCATCCTGCCGCCGCTGACGGCGGCCGAGGCGCTGGAAACCTCGATGATCCACTCGCTGGCCGGGCTCCTCGACGAGGGCGGGATCAGCCGCGCGCGCCCCTTCCGCGAACCGCACCACACCGCCTCGATGGCGGCGATCGTCGGCGGCGGGCGCCGCGCCGCCCCGGGCGAGATCAGCCTCGCGCACAACGGGGTGCTGTTCATGGACGAGTTCCCGGAATTCCCCCGCACCGTGCTGGAGACCCTGCGCCAGCCGATCGAGACCGGCGAGGTCATGATCGCCCGCGCCAACGCCCATGTGAAATATCCCTGCCGCTTCATGCTGGTGGCCGCCGCGAACCCCTGCAGGTGCGGCCACCTCAGCGACCCGGCCCGTGCCTGCGCCCGCGCGCCCCAGTGCGGCGAGGATTACCTCGGCCGCATCTCGGGGCCGTTGCTGGACCGCTTCGACATGCGCATCGATGTCCCCCCCGTGGCGTTCTCGGATCTCGACCTGCCCGCGGCGGGCGACGGCACGGCAACGGTCGCTTGCCGGGTGCGCGACGCGCGCGCGGCGCAGGCGGCACGCTACGGCGAACACGCGGCGTTCCGGCTGAACGCCGACGCGGAAGGTTCCGCGCTGGAGGCGGCCGCGACGCCCGACGCGGAGGGGCGCGCGCTGATCTCGCGCGCGGCGGACCGTTTCGGCCTGTCGGCCCGCGGCTACCACAGGGTCCTGCGGCTGGCGCGCACGATCGCCGACCTCGACGGGACCGAGGCGGTGCGCCAGCCGCATGTGGCCGAGGCGCTCAGCTACCGGCTGGCCGGGATGACAGACAGCTGATCCACCCCGCGAGATGCAGCAGCGTCTCGCGCGCCTCGGGCAAAAGCCGGGGCGGGAACATGGGCCAGACGTGGGGCAGCCCCGGCGCGATCCGGCAGGCCACGGGCACGCCCTGCCCCGACAGGCGCCGGGCCATGCGCCGGGTATCGTCCAGCAGGATCTCGGTGTCCCCGGCCGTCAACCAGACCGGGCCGGCGCCCGCGAAATCCGCGAAGAGGGGCGAGGCCCGCGGATCATCGGCGTCGGCCCCGTGCAGGTACATCCCGGCCAGCTCGCCCGCGCGCGACGCGGGCAGCATCGGGTCGGCGCGCGCGTTGTCGCGCAAGCTGCGCCCCGAGAACGTCAGGTCGGTCAGCGGCGAGAAGGCGAAGCTTCCCAGCGGCTGCGGCAGGCTCAGCCGCGCGACCTCGGCCAGCACCGCGAGCGCCAGCCCGCCGCCCGCGCTGTCGCCGCCCAGGATCACGGGGCCCTCAGCGGCGAGCGCGCGATAGGCCGTCAGCGCATCGTCGAGCGCCGCGGGAAACGGGTGCTCGGGGGCAAGGCGGTAGTCCGGCAGGCACGCCGGCAGCCCGGTCAGCGCCGAGAGCCGCGCCAGCATGGCGCGGTGGGTGCGCGGGCTGCCGAAGACGTAGCCGCCGCCGTGGAAATACAGGATCGCCGGCCCCTCTCGCACGCCCGGCACGCTCGCCCAGTGGACGGGCACGGCGTGGCCCGACTCCTCCAGCGCGCCGTCCCGGAAGGCCGCGCCACGCGGCGGCCGGAACCAGAACCGCGCCTTGGCCTCGAAGCTATCGCGCAGCGCGACCGAGTCGTCGATCCGCGCCAGCATGGGCTTTTCCGTCAGCCGCAGCGCGAGGTTCAGCAACCGCCGGCGCACGCTCACGCCCGGCGCG
This sequence comes from Roseovarius salinarum, assembly GCF_002834145.1. GTDB lineage: Bacteria > Pseudomonadota > Alphaproteobacteria > Rhodobacterales > Rhodobacteraceae > Roseovarius > Roseovarius salinarum. The sequence goes on from NZ_PHNT01000007.1 coordinate 16,263, forward strand.
CCTCCACCGCGTCCCAGATCATGCCGGCGACGTTCGTGCCGTCGAACCGCTCCATCTCCTGGATGCCGGTGGGCGACGTCACGTTGATCTCGGTCAGGTAGTCGCCGATCACGTCGATGCCCACGAAGACCTGCCCCTTGTCACGAAGCAGCGGGCCGATGGCCGCGCAGATCTCGCGGTCGCGCGCGGTCAGCTCCGCCTTCTCGGCCCGGCCGCCCACGTGCATGTTCGACCGCGTCTCGCCCGAGGCGGGCACGCGGTTGATGACGCCGGCCGGTTCGCCGTCCACGAGGATCACCCGCTTGTCGCCGCGCGCGATCTGCGGAAGGTATTTCTGCACGATCAGCGGCTCGCGCGAGAAACCGGTGAAGAGTTCGTGCAGCGAAGCAAGGTTGCGGTCGGATTCCGACAGGTGAAAGACGCCCGCGCCGCCGTTGCCGTAGAGCGGCTTCAGGATCACGTCGCCCTGGGCCGCCTTGAAGGCGCGGATCGTCTCGAGGTCGCGGGCGATGGTGGTCGGCGGCATCAGCTCGGGGAAATCCAGCACCAGCAGCTTCTCGGGGAAATTGCGCACCCAGAACGGGTCATTGACCACCAGCGTGCCCGGGGCCAGCCGCTGCAGCAGGTGCGTGGTGGTGATGTAGAACATGTCGAACGGCGGGTCCTGGCGCAGCCAGACGACATCGAAATCCGACAGGTTGACCACCCTCTCGTCGCCGAGGCGGAAATGGTCGCCCGCCACGCGCCGCACCTCCAGCGGATGCCCGCGCGCGGTGACGGTGCCCTGGTCATAGGCCAGGTGCTCGGGCAGGTAGTAGAACAACTCGTGCCCGCGCGCCTGCGCCTCCTCGGCCAGCCGGAACGTGCTGTCGGCCTCGATGTCGACGGGGCCGATCGGGTCCATCTGAAATGCGATCTTCATGCCGTGCCCTTCGCGTCGCCTGCTGCGCTTGCGCCTCACTTCATGCGCCAAGGGGACGCCGGGTGCAAATCAGAAATGGCCGAAGGCGTTCTCGATGATCTCGACGTGCCCCGCACCGTCCACGGCGGCCAGGTCGAAGCGCACCGGGGTCAGCTGGCCCGCCGGAAGCGTGCCGATGTATTCCGCGGCGGCGGCGTGAATGCGGCGCATCTGCGCCGGCCGCAGATGCGCGATGGCCTGGTCGGTGGTGCGGGCGCGCTTGACCTCGACGAAGACGATGGTGTCGCCTTCGCGCAGCACGAGGTCGATCTCGCCGCCCCGTCCCCGCCATCGCCGCGCCAGCGACGCGGCGCCGCGCGCGGCAAAGACCGCGGCGGCCTGCCGCTCGGCGGCATCGCCGGCCAGCGCGTTGCGCTGGCCCCGCGTGCGCCGACCCGGCGCACCCGCCGGGTGCGCGCCGGTCGAGGCAGCCTGCGCATGCACCGTCATGCCTTGCCCTCCAGTTCCAGGGCGCGCTGATAGACCCGCCGGCGCGGCAACGACAGCTGCCGCGCCACGCTGTCGGCCGCGTCGCGGACCGTGCGGGTTTCCAGCGCCTGTTCAAGGGCGGAGTCTAGGTCCGACTCGTTAACGGGCCGTTCAGGCGCCTCGCCGATCAGCACGACGACCTCTCCCTTCACCCCTTGCGCGGCGCTGCGCGCGGCCAGTTCCTCCAGCGTGCCGCGCTGCACCTCCTCGAACCGCTTGGTCAGTTCCCGCGCGATCGCCGCGGGCCGATCACCGCCCAGCGCCTCGGCGGCGTCCGCCAGCATCGCCGCCGTGCGCGCCGGCGATTCGAAGAACACCAGCGTGCCGGGCACCTGCGCCAGCGCGGCAAGCGCGGCCTTGCGCTTGTTGCCGCCGCTCGGCAGGAACCCGCCGAAGAAGAACCGGTCGGTCGGCAGCCCCGACAGCGCCAGCGCCGTGACCGGCGCCGAGGCACCGGGCGCCACCGTCACCGCGTGCCCGGCCTCGCGCGCGGCGCGCGCCAGATCGTAGCCCGGATCCGCGATCATCGGCATGCCCGCCTCCGAGGCGTAAACGACCGATTTGCCCTCTGCCAGCTCTGCCAGGAGCCGCGGCCGCATGCGCGCGCCGTTGTGGTCGTGGTAGGACAGAAGCGGCCGGTCGGCCCGCGCGATACCGTGGATCTGCATCAGCTTGCGCAGGCTGCGCGTGTCCTCGGCGGCCAGCACGTCGGCGCCCGCCAGCAGGTCGAGCGCACGCAGCGTGATGTCGCGCGCCGTCCCGATCGGCGTGGCGATCAGGTAGAGCCCCGGCGCGGTGCCTGTTTCGCTCGGATTCCCCACTGGACCCATCCCGCGTGACGTTTATTATCGCGACCACCCGCGGCACCGGCCGGCGCCGCGGCATCGAAGGAAGCGAGAAGGTCCCCATGTTCGCCGTTTTCCACCGCGCCCGCAAGCTGATCGGACGTCCCGTCCTCGTCCTGGCCGCCCTTTGGCTGGCCGCCTGTCAACCCGCCGGGCTGAGCGATGTGACCGGCGCGCCCTCGCTGCGCGGCGGCCAGCCGGTGCCCGTGGCCCTTCTGGTGCCGCACGGCGCGCAGGACGCACAGGTCCAGAAGCTGGCGCGCGACCTCGAGAACGCGGCGCGCATGGCCGCCTCGGACCTGCAGGGCGTCAAGGTCGACCTGCGCGTCTACGGCACCGCCGACACGCCGGCCAAGGCGGCCGAGGCCGCGCGCAACGCCGTGGCCGACGGGGCCAGGATCATCGTCGGCCCGCTGCGCGCCGAAACCGCCCGCGCCGCGGGCGGGGCCGCGGCCGGGCGTGGCGTCAACGTGCTGGCGTTTTCCAACAATCCCGAGGCGGCCGGCGGCAACGTCTTCATCCTCGGACAGACCTTCGAGACGACGGCGCGACGGCTGACGCGGTTCGCCGTGCGCGAGGGCCGCGAGCGGTTCCTCGTCCTGCACGCGCGCAACGAGGCCGGCCGGCTGGGCCGCCGCGCGATCGAGACGGCCGTGCAGCGCAGCGGCGCCCGGGTGGTTGGCACGGTGAGCTACGAGTTCTCGCAGCAGGCGGTGATCGAGTCGGTCGACCGCGTGCGCGACGCCGTGTCCGAGGGCGCGCCCGACACCATCTTCATGACCGCCAACTCGGCGGGCGCGCTGCCGCTTTATTCGCAGATGCTGCCCGAGGCCGGCATGGGGCCGCCGGAAATCCAGTACATCGGGCTGAGCCGGTGGGACAAGCCGCCGCAGACGCTGGAACTTCCCGGCGTGCAGGGCGGCTGGTTCGCCCTGCCCGACCCGCAGCGGCAGGCGCGTTTCCGCAGCCGCTACGAATCCGCCTATGGCGCGCCACCGCACGAGATCGCCGGGCTGGCCTATGACGGCATCGCCGCCGTGGGGGCGCTGGCCAAGCAGGGCCGCCGTGACGCGCTGAGCCGCGACTCGCTGACCCAGTCCGCCGGGTTCCAGGGCGTCAGCGGCGTCTTCCGCTTCCACCCGGACGGCACCAACGACCGCGGGCTCGCCGTCGCCACGATCCGCGACAACGCGGTCAAGGTGCTGGCCCCCGCACCGCAAAGCTTCAGCGGCACCGGTTTCTGATCGCCCGCGCAAGGACGCCCATGAAGGATCTCGCCCCCGGCCCGGACGACCTGATCCGCCCGGCCGCCGACATCTTCGACACCGCCGCGGTGGCGCACCGGCTTGACCGGATCATCGACCAGGGCCGGCAGGACGGCGACACCGAAGCGATGCGCCGAGAGGTCGTGGCACTGCTGCGCGAGGCGCTGGACCGCGGGCGCGAGATCATCGCCGAGGGCTTCGCCGCGCACCCGTTCCAGGCACGCCCGGTGACCCGGGCCTATACCTGGCTGACCGACTGCGTGATCCTGACGGCGCTGGAGGCCGCCACCCGCGGGATGCACCCGCTGGCCACGCCCACCGAATCCGAGCGCATCGCAGTCTGCGCGGTCGGCGGCTTCGGCCGGGGCGAGATGGCCCCGCAATCCGACGTCGACCTTCTGTTCCTGACACCCTACAAGATCACGCCCTGGGCCGAGAGCGTGATCGAGAGCATGCTCTACATCCTGTGGGACCTGAAGCTGAAGGTCGGCCACGCCAGCCGCACGATCCGCGACTGCCTTCGGCTGGGCACGGAGGATTTCACGATCCGCACCGCGCTGCTGGAGTTCCGCTATCTCGGCGGTGACGCGGCGCTGGCCGGGGAGCTGGAGGCGCGGCTGTGGGACGAGCTGTTCGAGGGCAGCGAACGCGATTTCATCGAGGCCAAGCTGGGCGAGCGCGACGCGCGTCACGAGAAGCAGGGCGGCCAGCGCTACATGGTCGAACCCAACGTGAAGGAGGGCAAGGGCGGGCTGCGCGACCTGCAATCGCTGTTCTGGATCGCCAAGTACCTGCACCGGGTCAACGACGCGGCGGAACTGGTGCGCCTGGGCGTCTTCACCGCCGAGGAATTCGACACCTTCGAACGCGCCGAGACCTTCCTGTGGGCCGTGCGCTGCCACCTGCACCTGCTGACGGGGCGGCCCAACGACCAGCTGACCTTCGACTTGCAGGTCGAGGTGGCCGAGCGCATGGGCTATGCCGACAGCGCCGGCCGCCGCGCGGTGGAACACTTCATGCAGGACTATTTCCGCCACGCCACCGCGGTGGGCGACCTCACCCGCATCTTCCTGACCAAGCTGGAGGCCGCGCACGTCAAGTCCGAACCGCTGCTGCAGCGGATCTTCCGGCGCAAGAAAAAGCTCAAGAAGGGCTACGTCGAGGTGCACGGCCGGCTGGCGATCGCCGACGAGGCGGAATTCCTGTCCGACCGGCTGAACCTGCTGCGCCTGTTCGAGGAGGGGCTGCGCACCGGGCTTCTGATCCACCCCGACGCGATGCGGCTGGTGGCCGCCAACCTGCACCTGATCGACGACTCCGTCCGCCGCGACCGCGAGGCGCAGAAGCTGTTCCTCGGGCTGCTGCTCAAGCACGGCAACCCCGAGCGCGCCCTGCGGCGGATGAACGAGGTCGGGATGCTCGCCGCCGTCATCCCCGAGTTCGAGCCGATCGTCGCGATGATGCAGTTCAACATGTATCACAGCTACACGGTCGACGAGCACACCATCCAGTGCATCAGCCAGCTGGCCCGCATCGAGCGCGGCGAGCTGGAGGAGGAGCTGCCCGTCGCCTCCTCGATCCTCGAGGAGGGGGCGATCAACCGGCGCGTGCTCTACGTCGCGCTGCTGCTGCACGACATCGGCAAGGGCCGCGACGAGGATCACTCGATCCTCGGCGCCCGCATCGCCCGCCGCGTCGCGCCGCGGCTCGGGCTGAAACCGCGCGAGGTCGACACCGTGGAATGGCTGGTGCGCTACCACCTGCTGATGTCGGACATGGCGCAGAAACGCGACATCGCCGATCCGCGCACCGTGCGCGACTTCGCCAAGGCCGTGCAGACGAAGGAACGGCTGGACCTGCTGTGCGTGCTCACCGTCTGCGACATCCGCGGCGTTGGCCCGGGCACCTGGAACAACTGGAAGGCCTCGCTGCTGCGCGCGCTCTACCGCCAGACCCGCCGTGCGCTCGAGGGCGGGCTGGAGGACCTCAACCGCGAACAGCGCGGCTCGGAGGCCAAGCGCAAGCTGCGCGAGATGCTGGCCGACTGGCCGAAATCCGAGATCAAGCGCGAGACGGCCCGCCACTACCCGACCTACTGGCAGGGGCTGCACGTCACCGCGCATGTCGTCTTTGCCCGGCTGCTGCGCGAACTCGAGGACGACGGCATCGGCATCGACCTGGCGATCGACGAGGACCGCGACGCCACCCGCGCCTGCTTCGTCATGGCCGACCATCCCGGGATCTTCTCGCGGCTGGCGGGCGCGCTGGCGCTGGCGGGCGCCAACGTGGTGGACGCGCGCACCTACACCTCCAAGGACGGCTACGCCACCGCCGCGTTCTGGATTCAGGACGGCGACGGCCACCCCTTCGAGGCCGAGCGCCTGCCGCGCCTGCGCGAGATGATCCACAAGACGCTTAGGGGCGAGGTCGTCGCCGGAGAGGCCATACGCCGCCGCGACAAGCTGAAGAAACGCGAAAAGGCGTTCCGGGTGCCCACCCATATCACCTTCGACAACGACGGCTCCGAGATCTTCACGATCATCGAGGTCGACACCCGCGACCGCCCCGGGCTGCTCTACGACCTCACGCGCACGCTGTCGGACAACCACGTCAACATCGCCAGCGCGGTGATCGCCACCTACGGCGAACAGGTGGTCGACACCTTTTACGTCAAGGACATGTTCGGACTGAAACTGCACTCCGAGGCCAAGCGCACCGCGCTCGAGCGCAAGTTGCGCGCGGCCATCACCGAGGGCGTGAAACGCGCGGAAGGGTGAGGGCCGGTGCGCCGCCGAAGGCACCGGGAAACCAACCGGGAGAGGATTCGAGGCCCGAACGGGCGGAGCGCGGGGGCTGCCCCGAAACGGTCCGCACACGGCGCCCGACAACCGCTGGACGCGGTCGAGGCGAGTGGCAAGGGCCACCGGAACGAGTGCAGCCAAGAACAGGTCATCTTCGCGCGGATGATGACAGGTCTGACGACGAGGCACCGTGAGGCGAAGACCGTCATGATCGGCGTGACTTGCCCGAAGCCCCACCCGGCAGCGACCGGGAGGGGCGTGAAAGGGAGCGCCTCGAGCCGTCGCAAGCTCATCCCTCTGGCACGCCCCAAAATTGGCTTCGACAATCACTTTACCGGCGCCTATGATCCCAGACGGCGCTCCTGTTGGGCAACGCCGGGTGAAGGAGGAACTGCCACCGGAGGTTTTCCGGCCGGGGGCCAATGAACCGTGCCGGGGCGATCGATGAGCGCTGGCGGGAGCATGCAGCCCTCGGGCGCGCTGGCCCGGATCAAGCACGGGGTTTTGGCAAGCCGACGCACACTGACATGACCAATCCACGCTCTCCGTCCCGCGCATTGCGCCTGCTTTGGTTCTTCACCGTGCTTTGCGTGATCTTCGGCCTTCTCTACCGGCTCCTGCCCGTTGCCCTCGGCCCCGACTGGTTGGCACGGTTCTTCATCACCGAGGATGGCTATCTGATGCTGACCGTGGCGCGCAATCTGGCGGACGGCGCCGGCCTGTCGGTCTCGGATGGCGAGATTGCCACGAACGGCGTGCAGCCTTTGGGCACTTTTCTCTACGCTCTGCCCTACCTGGCCACCGGCGGGGACAAAGTGACAAGCCTCGTCGGCGTCATCCTGATCATGGCGCTCGTGTCGGTCTTCGCGTTGTTCGCGATCCGCGCCTTCGCGGCACGCAGCCTGGCCGGGTTGGCCGAGGGGCCGATCTGGGCTTGGATGGTCGCCGCGTTATGGTTTCTTGGTCCGCTCATGCTTTTTCACAGCATGAACGCGCTAGAAACCGGCCTGGCGACACTGGCGGTCGTCGCCCTGCTCTTGTGGTTCGGAAACCTCTGCGAAGCGCAAAGGCCTTTCACGGTCGCTGAAAGGATCGTGCTGGGGCTTCTATCGGGCCTGGTTTTCCTGGCCCGGATCGATTGCGCCTTCCTGGTCACGGCGATCTTCGCGGTGCATTTCGCGCGCTGTTTGCTGACCGGAGGAGGACTCGGTCGGGCGCTGCGGGATCTTACGTTGCCCGGCCTCATCAGTCTGGCGATGGCCACCCCGTGGCTCGTTTACAACAAGGTCGGGTTCGGCTCGATCATGCCGATCAGCGGCACGGCACAGTCACTCACAGCGGAGTTCGGTCAGAATCTCGGGCTTCTGCCGGCGAAACTGTTCGAAACCATGTTTCCGATGCTGCCGATACCCGGCGCGCTCGAAAGCGCGTTGCCGGTGCAGGTGATCTGCGGGCTGAGTGTTGTCGGTGTTCTCGTCGTATTTGCGGGGCTTTCTTGGTCACGCCGCCGCCCCTTCCACGCGGCGCTTCTGGCCTACGGGCTTTATGGCGTGGCGATCGCGTTCTACTACGGTGCCCTTTTCGGTGCGCCGCATTTCCTGAGCCGCTACTTGGCACCGCTTGGCCCGCTGCTGATCATCGCGGCGATCACCGTGGCCCTGACGCTGTTCGAACGTGTGTCCCGGCACGGCCCAGCCATCACCGGCGCGCTGAGCGCGGCCAGCCTTGTCCTTTGCATCGCCCTTCTGGGCGTGAAACTGGCCGGAGGGCTCAAGCAGGGGCATTTCCAGGTCGTGGAATGGGTCGACGAGAACGTCCCCGATGACGTCTGGGTCGGCGCGGTGCAGACCGGCACGTTGGGCTACTGGCATGACCGAACGATCAATCTCGACGGCAAGGTCAACCCCGAGGCGCTGGCCGCCATCAAGGCGCAGGGCAGCGTGCTCGACTATGTCGTCGACAGTCCGATCACATATCTGGCCGACTGGTCCGGCATTGCCGGCTGGGTCGACAACCCGCGGTTCGCCGAGGCCTTCGAACTCCTCGTTATGGACGAGGACCGGAACCTCGGTGTCCTTCGGCGCCGCGACAGCGACCCGGTGGGAAGCTGAGATGCCGGCCGTGGCATCGCCGCCCCCGAGATGACTGTCGGTCGCGACCGCTCCGGGCAGGTGCAGCGGGGGATCGTGGCCGCCTCGTTCGAGGCGTATCGCGTCTTCCGCGAGGCCCGGCTTGCTTGAACGGCCGCAACGATGCGCCACCCTCAAGGGCCGCGTCACCCGTTCCCGGCCATGGCGCGCGGCGGGACGTGCGGAGTTTCGAAACGGACGGGAACAAACCGGACCCGTCTTCCCGATCGCGCCGTTTGTTGCCAGTATGACCGGCAACATGAACACGAAGGTCCGATCAATGATGCTGCATGGACGACTGATACTGCTCGCGGCGCTCATCGGGTGCGCAACCCTGATCCCGGCTGCCAACGCTCAGGTCGCGGACCTGCCGCCGCGCGAGCCGAGCCCGCTTTCCGTGCGGCAGATCCACAGCGGCCACAGCCTGACGGATACGTATATGAGCCACCCCTGGCCGGGCCGCCTCGTCCTGGCGACCAGGGCCACCCCGGGCGGCGAAGACGCCCAGGACACGATCGCAACGTCCACGATTCCCGGCGCGCCCCTGCACTGGCGATGGAGGCATGAACCCGGTCACGGAAAACCGGATGCCCGCTCGGACATCGGGGATTACGAGCTTCTGGTCACGACCGAGGCCGTTCCCCTGAGCCCGAGCCCGGAGGACTTCGCGGCGAACACGCTCGACCAGATCGAGAAATGGGTCCGGAACACGTGGGAACACGGCAACCGGGGGCGCGGCGCCGAATTCATGCTCTACAGCACCTGGGTGCATTGGCCGACGCCCGAGGAAGGGGCCGCGGCAGCCGGAGGCGGATTGCCGTTCCGCCGGCAACTCGAGCGCGAGGGGAAGAAATGGGAACGGATGCAGGACCACGCGAACGCCGTGCGCCCGGCCGGCATGCCGCCGGTCTACATGATCCCGGGCCACAGGCTCATGATGCGCATCCACGACGACATCCGGACCGGGCGCGCACCGGACCTCGATCACATCAGCGACATCTTCGCGGACGACATCCATCCCAACGACATGGGGCGGTACGCGGTGACATGTCTCGTCTACGCCGTGATCTACCAACGCGACCCGCGGAGCCTGCCGGACAAGCTGGCCGATCCCGAGGATACCCTGAGCACGGCGCAGGCCCGGTATTTCAAGGAAACCGCGTGGGAGGTCGCGAGAAACTACGACCGCGCGGGATTGCGATGATGGAACGCAGCCCGATCCGGGCGCCGGGCGGTTCTGCCACCTCGCGCGCACGCTGACGGACAACCGCGTCAACATCGCCAGCGCGGTGAAAAAACGGTCGACACCATCCAAGTCAAGGCCGAACCCGGGCCGAACCCGATCCCCGAGGCCAAGCGCGCCGCGCGCCATGGCCGGGACGAGTGCGCATGCAAGCCGGGCGAAGCGCTGCCTGTCGCCGCGTTGCGGACGCATAGCCGGTCCTGACGGCGAGACGGCCCGGTATCATCACTGCCACCGAACGATATCGAGACGGAGCGGAACCTACTTGAACAGGTCGCGTTGCATCAGCAGCCGTGCATGAGCCAAATCGGCCCACCATGCGGAGTTTCGCTGACATGGCAATATTCGGGTCAGAGGCCTACTCCATGCAACATGTGTGCACGCTCACCAAGTGCCTCTCCGTTGCAATAGGCCACAAGCTCATCCTCGCTCATTCTCACGCCGGCCCCGAGAAACGCCGATGCGAATGCGGGCCATCGCTCCTGTTCCAGGTAGACCTGCCGGCGACCGAATTCATTGAAGGCTTCGCAGGCATCCAGAGATATTTGTTTCGGTCGGTTTGTGAGGAGCGGCTCAACGAGCCCGCCCGCGATCATGGCGACCAGTGCCTTCTGACTCTCTTCCGGGTCGGCTCCATGATTTTTCGCCTGCTCAATCACTTCGCCTACGGTTGTTGGTCCGTCGGACACCGCTTCGGCCACGATATTTCCGAGTTCCCCGGCAACCGGAATGTTTCCGCGTGGTGTGCGTATCGTGAGGGGGACGGATAGATCTTTCAATTTCGCAATACCCAGGTTCCTAAAATTCTCGACGCCCGTTTCCGCGTTGACGATCGGCGCGCCACGCGAAAAAACGTCCATTCGAAAAGATTGATTGAGCGCGAAATCCCTGAAAGTTTCGCCCAGTCCTGCGTTTGACGCCTTGTCGAGGTAAACCTGAAGTTCGTTCGAGAAACACAGGCTATCGAAGTTCTCGATAAGCCGCGCCGAGCCAAGATAGTCGAGACAGTAAGGCAGTTCCGTTTTCGCCAAACGGTCATGCCACAAAGCCGCCGCGTGACGCGGGCGGAATTCATGTTCCAAATACGATTGCGGTTTGTCAGCGAGCCTGTCGAGCCAGAGTGCGGCAGCCGAATTGTCGCGAAAGAATCCGGCTTGCTCCTGTCTGAGAAGACCCAAGTAGTCGAGGGCCGCTTTCGTTGGCGGCTCCGTTGCAAATGAACCCGGACTTTCAGCCAACTGTTGGACCAGATGCCTTGCAGGTTCAAAGGCTGCCCACCCGGGCATTGAATTATAGCTCATATACACAAGGCCACCGGTTCGGAGGTGACGTTGCAGGATTTCATAAATATTTTCACGGGTCACGGTATCGACCCATGACAGCACACCGTGACACACAATAAAATCGAACGTCCCAAGTTCGCCCGAAGACGTTTCCACCACATCCTGGAAGCTCGCCTCGATATAATTCGCATTCGGGAGACCGATTGATTTCGCACGGTCCACCGCCTTCAGAACGTGGTCCGGAATGAGATCAATGCCGACGAACTCGCTTTCGGGATAAACCGCGGCCAGCAAAGACGTGGTGAAGCCGCTGCCACATCCGAGGTCAAGAAAGCGGAATGGCTGTTCTAAGCACAGTGGCCGCCGGTTTCGCAGCACCGATAAGCATCTCAGATGCGCCGGTGCAACAGCGGGATAGTAATGGAGCGGAAATTCGCGTTCGGTAAAATAACCATCGGGATCACCAGACATCTTCGCAGTCAGACGAAGAAGGGGTCAAAGTCGGGTGCCAAATTGTTAATTCCCGTCTCGAAATCAAGCGGAATACCACCGGCGTCCGGGTCGCTTATCTTGTGAAAATCCTCAAATATTCCATCAATCTTGAGAAACGCATCATCGGTACCACTAGCTTGGTCTTCGGATGCATCCGGGGGCAGGTAGAATTTCATGAAATCAATTTTCACGAAATCCTCGTCGCTTCCATTGCTTTCGGGTGGCGTGAAGATGAAATCATCTCCGGATTCAGCAAACACATACTTCATGAAGATTTCGGGCGGCAGCTCATCCAGATATGGCGAAGATTTATCATAAATCTCGGGTGTAGTCCCATCAAACAATTTTACACCGACAATATCGGTACCATCCAGAATTTCTTCGACTGGATCAGCAGTCCATTTTCCGGACAAATTGCTCCAGTCCGTTCCGGGTACATTACTCCAGTCCGTTCCGGGTACAGGCGACCAATCCCAATTAATCTTTCTAAACGCATCACCGTTGCTCTCGGTCGGCCCAAGCACGGGCATGACGGGCTCAGTTACCGGGCCGTCCGGGGGAATTTGGTCGATGACTTCCTTTAGGAAAAAATCGTCGTTTCTCGCAATAAATTCTGTTTTTGTTGCTACTGAAAACGAGTCTGGCAGAGGTGCCCCGAGAACGGACTGAGGGTCGTCGACGATTGTCGCTGCATCAGCACGGTATCTTGTAGACATAATATATTCTCCCCATTCATTATTGTAACAAATGACCGGGGGGTGTCTCAAACGCGGAATCAGCCCGCATTCCAGGTACTTGATCCACGGTCGCATGCAAGGGCCGGCGTGTATTCCGCGGCGTCGGAGTCATATTGGCGCCGGTGTTGAGGGGGTCCCGAGCGCGGCGGAAAAGCCGAAATCGCAACATGGGTTCAACGCTTCGCAACGCTCTCCCATAGGCCGGGCTACCCTGTCCGGCGGCGCGCATCAGCCGGCGCACGACCGCCTTGGTGAAACGGCTCTGGCTGTTGATGACCACGCTTCGGTTGGGCAGCGCATCGTCCGGACCGGGTTTTGCGCAACTGGATAGACGGCTGTGGTTTCCGGTTTTGCAAGGTCGGCTTCTGCACATTCCCGCCATCCACGACCCGCCCAACACGGTCGGACTCGGCCACCCAGCCGCACCTGCCCGCGCGCCCGGTCAACCCCGCCGCGGGGCGGGCGGGGGCACCGACGTGATACCGACGGTGTGCCGACGCGGGACCGGGCGAAGGTTTCGCCGCCGTCTCCGCGGCCTGACCGTGATTCGCCGCCCGGCGCGGCGCGGGCGCGGGCCGGTGCCCTTCCCCCCCGCGCGCCGATCCGCTAAGCGGGGGGCGATCCGCCCCGGGAGGTGCGCCCATGAAACCCGTCCGCCTGCTTTCGGGCGTGCTGACCGTCAGCGCCTGGACCCTGATGAGCCGGGTCCTGGGCTTCGTGCGCGACGTGCTGATCGCGGGCTTCCTCGGGCCCGGGGTGGCGATGGACGCCTTCGTCGCCGCCTTCCGCCTGCCCAACATGTTCCGGCGCTTCTTCGCCGAGGGCGCGTTCAACGCGGCCTTCGTGCCCATGTTCTCCAAGCGCCTGGAATCGCGGGACGATCCCGAGGGCTTCGCGGCGCTGGCGCTGTCGGGGCTGGGGCTTGTGCTGCTGGTGCTGTCGGGGCTGGCGATGGTGTTCATGCCCGCGCTGGTCTGGGCCACGGCCGAGGGCTTCGCCGGCGGGCCGCGCTTCGGGCTGACGGTGGATTACGGGCGGATCGTGTTCCCCTACATCCTGTTCATCTCGCTCGCGGCGCTGTTCTCGGGCGTGCTGAACGCCACCGGCCGCTTCGCCGCCGCGGCCGCCGCGCCGGTGCTGCTGAATGTCATGCTGGTCGCCGCCATGAGCGTCGCCGCCTGGATGGGCGGCGCGGTGGCGCGCGTCCTGGTCTGGACGATCCCCGTGGCCGGGGTGGCGCAGCTGGCGCTGGTCTGGATGGCGACGCGCCGGGCGGGCCTGCATATCGTGCCCGTGCGGCCCCGATGGACGCCCGAGATGGCACATCTCGTGCGCGTGGCCGTGCCGGCGGCGCTGGCGGGGGGCGTGATGCAGGTCAACCTTCTGGTGGGCCAGCAGGTGGCGTCGAACTTCGACAAGGCGGTCAGCTGGCTCTACGCCGCCGACCGGCTCTACCAGCTGCCGCTGGGCGTGGTGGGCATCGCCGTGGGCATCGTGCTGCTGCCCGACCTGTCGCGCCGCCTGAAGGCCGAGGACGACGCCGGCGCGCGCGAGGCATTCTCGCGCGCCGGTGAGATTTCGCTGGCGCTGACGGTGCCCGCGGCCGTGGCGCTGGTGGTGGTACCGCTGCCGCTGGTGTCGGTCCTGTTCGAGCGCGGGGCCTTCGGGGCCGACGACACCGCCGCGACGGCGCTGGCGGTGGCCGTCTACGGGCTGGGGCTGCCGGCCTTCGTGCTGCAGAAGATCCTCCAGCCCCTGTTCTTCGCGCGCGAGGACACGCGCAGCCCTTTCCGCTACGCGCTGGTGGCGATGGTGGTGAACGCCGTTGTCGCCATCGGGCTGTCGTTCTTCATCGGCTGGATCGCCGCGGCCATCGGCACGACGCTGGCGGGCTGGGCGATGGTCGTGGCGCTGGCCCGCGGCGCGCGGCCGATGGGTGATGTCGCCCGGTTCGACGCCCGGTTCCGCGCGCGGATCTGGCGCATCCTGATCGCCTCGGCCGTGATGGGCGCGGTGCTGTGGGGCGCGATGGTGCTGCTCACCCCGATGTTCGCGCTGCCCGGCTGGCGCTGGGGGGCGCTGATTGCGCTGGTGGGCGCGGGCCTCGTCAGCTATTTCGGCACGGGCCAGGTGATCGGCGCCTTCCGCCTGCACGAATTCCGCGCTGCGCTGCGGCGCTGATCCGTGCGCGCTCAGCGATGGCGGATCATGGCGCGCATCCGCTGCCAGCCGCCCGGGCTGACGAAGAAGGACAGCGCGAAGCCCGCGGCGAAGCCGGCGACATCCGCCACCCAGTCGCGGCTGCCGCCGAAGATCAGCCCGAACACCAGCTGGATGCCCAGAAGCACCGCGATCAGCGTGAAGGCGCGCGATTGCTGGGCGCCCATCTGCCCCAGCCGCTGCCACAGGATGTAGGTGAACCCGCCGATCAGCCCGTAAACCCCGGGGAACGCCCCGATGAGCCACGGCTGCCCGGCGGCCACGAACCCGTAGACGACCGCCCCGACCACCGTGGACACCACGAAGACCGACAGCGTGGCCAACTGGCTGAAGACCTCGCCCACGAACTTGCCCAGCGCCAGCAGCAGGACCCCGGCAAAGATCGCGTGGGTGAAGGTGCCGTGCACGAAGGCGTAGCTGACGAAGCGGATGACATGCTCGGCCGGGTAGACGCCGTTCACCAGCATCCAGTCCATCACGTCCGCGTTGAACCCGAAGGCCTGGATCGCGCCCTGGCGCCAGCCCACGGCCTCGGGGCCGCCGACAATGCCGCGGGACCCCAGCATGAAGGCCGTCTCGATCCCCATGATGACGAGGAAGAGCGCGGCGATGACGGGGGGCAGCGGGTTGACCGGGTGCTGGGGCTCGGGCGGTGTCATCGGGTCTTCGGGGCCTTTGCTTGACGGGGCATCGGCCCATGGGTAAGCGAGGCCGACGGATAAATCCAGACGGAGATCGATCATGACGGAAGGGGCCCAGACGCCCCGCGCGGCCGATGGCTTCACGCCGCGCGTCTTTTCGGGGATCCAGCCCTCGGGCAACCTGCACCTGGGCAACTACCTGGGCGCGCTCAAGCGGTTCGCGGAACCGCTGGATGCGGGGGTGGAGGCGCTCTACTGCATGGTGGACCTGCACGCGATCACGGTCTGGCAAGAACCCGACGCGCTGCGCCACGCCACGCGCGAACTGGCGGCGGGCTTCATCGCCTCGGGCCTCGACCCGGAGCGGGCGATCCTGTTCAACCAGAGCCAGGTGGCCGAGCACGCGCAGCTGGCGTGGATCTTCAACTGCGTGGCGCGCATGGGCTGGATGAAGCGGATGACGCAGTTCAAGGACAAGGCCGGCAAGAACGCCGAGCAGGCCAGCCTCGGGCTTTTCGGCTACCCGGCGCTGATGGCGGCCGACATCCTCGTGTACCACGCCACGCAGGTGCCCGTGGGCGAGGACCAGAAGCAGCACCTGGAGTTAACCCGCAACATCGCCGCCAAGTTCAACCACGACTACGGTATCGAGTTCTTCCCCGACACCGAGCCCGTGATCGAGGGCGCGGCGACACGGGTGATGAGCCTGCGCGACGGCGAGAAGAAGATGTCGAAATCCGACCCCTCGGACATGAGCCGTATCAACCTGACCGACGACGCCGACACCATCGCCAAGAAGATCCGCAAGGCCAAGACCGACCCCGAGCCGCTGCCGGAGACGGCCGAAGGCCTGGAGACGCGGCCGGAAGCGCGCAACCTCGTCAACATCTATGCCGCGCTGGCCGACAAGAGCGTCGAACAGGTCATGGCCGAAGCGGGGGGCAAGCCGTTTTCCGAGTTCAAGCCGATGCTGGCCGACCTCGCAGTCGAGCGCATCGCCCCCATCTCTGCCGAGATGGGCCGGCTGATGGAGGACCCCGCCGAGATCGATCGCCTTCTCGCCCGCGGCGCCGAGCGCGCCCGCGCCATCGCGCATCCGATCCTGCAACGCACCTACGAGATCGTCGGCATGGTCGGCGCCCGCCCCTGACCCGTTGCATCGGTGCGCGCGCGCCCCGATAGTCGACGGACAGGAGGGCGACATGCGCAAGATCCAGGCACAGGGCGTGCACCACATAACGCTGACCGGCGCCGACCGGCAGACCTCGATCGATTTCTGGGAGGGCATGCTGGGCATGCCCTTCGTCTTCGAGCAGCCCAACCTCGACGACCCGGACGAAGGGCACCTGTACTTCGATCCCGGCGACGGGCGGCTGATCACGGTGTTCACCAACGAGGCGCGCGCGCCGGTGCACCGCCGCACGCCGGCCGACCCGGGCTGCGTGCATCACCTGGCCTTCGCGGTCAGCCGCGCCAGCTTCGCGCAGGTGGCCGAACGGTTGAACGAGCGCAACATCGCGCATTCCGGGCCGAAGGACCGCGGGTTCATGGACTCGATCTATTTCCGTGACCCGCTCGGCCTGCTCATCGAACTGGCCTGCTACCGGTTCGAGCCGCCGACCGGTTGCAGCCACGCCGATGTGCTGATGGAGGCACACCGGCTGCGTGCGGAACGCGGCGATCACGCCATAGCCGAGGTTCACCTGGCCGATGCCATAGAGCGGCTGGTCTCGGCGCGGCGGCCGAGCCTGTCGTCGGACCGGACCGCCAAGCCCCCCCGCTGACGGTCCCGCTGTGCAACGGCGCACAGGCGGCCGCGCATGCGCCGGGATTGCGCGAACGCGGGCGCGTGCCCATCATGCCGGCGCAACAAACGCACGGTGACCACCATGACCGCCCCGGTTCATCCCGAAACCCGCATCGGACACATTCACCTGAAAGTCGCGGACCTCGACCGCGCGGTCGGCTTCTATGCCGGTGTTCTCGGTTTCGAGGTGCAACAATACTTCGGGGATTCGGCGGCCTTCCTTTCGGCCGGCGGCTATCACCATCACATCGCGCTGAACACCTGGCACAGCAAGGGCGGGCCGCCCGCGCCCAAGCATCGCGCGGGGCTGTTTCACGCCGCGATCCTCTACCCCGACCGCACGCAACTGGCCGACGCGGTCGCGCGGGTGGTTGCTGCCGGGATCCCGATCGAGGGCGCGGCCGACCACGGGGTGAGCGAGGCCGTCTACCTTTCTGATCCGGATGGCAACGGGATCGAACTCTGCCGCGACCGGCCGCGCGAAGACTGGCCGCGCGATCCAGGGGGCGCGCTTGCCATGGTCAACGCGCCGCTCGACGTGCAGGCGCTGCTGAACGAGGCCCCCGACAGGTAAGCACGGACGCCGGTTACCGTTGCCGCGTCACGGCTTCGGCGTCCGGCCGGCGCGCCGCGCGGTCGCGCTTGGCGGCCAGAACCTCCTTGCGCGGCCGCCAGGCATATCGGGTGTCGTCGCGCGTCGGCACCCAGTGCAGCACGCCGCCCTTTCGCCAGGGGTCCAGCACGATGCCGTCGAACATCGTGTCGCCGCGCCGGCTGACGATGACGGTGGAATGATCGATGCGGAACGGGTTGTCGGCGTTAGCGATGGCCCGGTGCAGTTCCAGCGTGCGGAATCGCTCCTGCGCCAGCCGCGCCTGCATGTCGTGCGCCCAGTGCCAGCACAGTCCGCGCGGGCGCAGACCCATGTTGACCTTCGCGTTGTGCACGAGCGGGGGATCGGTGATCCGGTATTCCTCGGCCAGCCGGTCGGTGTGGGCATAGGCGACGCGGGCGGCGCGCGCGGCCTCCTGCGGGTCGACGTCCTTGCCCAGCGCGCGGATCCCGGTCGCCAGCGCCGCCACTTCCGTGCGCTCCGTGGCCGGCGGCGCACCGGCGCATCCGGTCAACGCCAGCGATGCCGCCAGCACCACAATGCACATGACCCTACGGACGAGTCCCAAGGCCGTCGGCCCCTTTTGCTGCCCCTTGTGATCGAAAGCTACCCGGCGCCTTCGACGATGTCGAGATGCCCAACCGGTGACCCACTGGACCCCGGCGCCACGCGGCCCTAGGCTGCGTCGCAAACGGGGCGAAGGAGGAGGCGCAGCAATGGCCACGGGCACCAATATCCGCACCTATTTCGACGGCCACTGGCACGACGGCGACGTCATGGTCATGCGGGCGGCCGACCACGGGGCTTGGCTGGGCAGCAGCGTGTTCGACGGCGCGCGCTACGTCGACGGGCTGGCGCCGGACCTCGACAAGCACTGCGCGCGGGTCAACGCATCGGCGCGGGCGCTGATGATCACCCCGACCGTGACCACGGACGAGATGGTCGGGATCATCAACGAGGGGCTGGGCGCCTACCCGAAGGACGCGGCGATCTACATTCGCCCGATGTACTGGGCGATCGAGGGCGGCCACCTCGCCGTGGTGCCCAAGGAGGACGGCGCGACGGGATTCGCGATCAGCCTCGAGGAGGTGCCGATGGCCCCGCCCGAGGCCACGACAACCCTGACGCGCACGCGGTTCCGCCGGCCGGTGCTCGAGGACGCGGTCGTGAACGCGAAGGCGGGGTGCCTTTATCCCAACAACGCGCGCATGCTGGCCGAGGCGCGGTCCAAGGGCTTCGGCAACGCGCTGGTCGCCGACGCGCTGGGCAACGTGGCCGAAACGGCGACCGCCAACGTCTTCGCGGTCCGCGACGGCGAGGTGTTCACGCCCATTCCCAACGGCACCTTCCTGTCCGGCATCACCCGGGCGCGGCACATCGACAACATGCGCGCCGAGGGCATGACCGTGCACGAGACGGTGATGAGTTTCGAGGATTTCCACGCCGCCGACGAGGTCTTCCTGTCGGGCAACCTGATGAAGGTCACGCCGGTCACGGCGTTCGACGACACCAGCTACCAGGTCGGCCCGGTGACGCGGCAGGTGCGCGACATGTACTGGGACTGGGCGAAAAGCGCGAGATGAGCGCGCAGCTTGCCCGGCGGGCCGATTGGCGGCATCATGTGCCGGGCGAGGAGTGATCCGACATGCGCAAGTTTCTTGTTGTCCTGGACGACAGCCGCGAATGCCTCAACGCGATGCGGTTCGCGGCGATGCGCGCGGCGCACACCTCGGCGGGTGTCGAGATCCTGTCGGTCATTCCGCCCGAGGAGTTCAACCACTGGATCGGCGTGGGCGAGGTCATGCGCGAGGAGGCGCGCGAACGCATCCACGCGCATTACGAGGTGTTCGCCAAGTGGATGCGCGACAAGCAGGGCGTGGACCCCGAACTGGTGATCCGCGAGGGCGAACCGGTCAACGAGATCATCGCGCAGGTGCAGGACGACCCGGAAATCGGCGTTCTCGTCCTCGGGGCGGGCACCGGCAAGAAGGGGCCCGGCCCGCTGGTCACACAGCTGACCAGGAACGCCGGCACGATGCCGATCCCGATCACGATCGTGCCCGGCGACCTGACCAAGGAACGACTGGAAGCGATCACCTGACCGCGCCCGATTTTTAGAACGGTTCTAAACCTTGACTTCGTCCACCGGGGTCCGCATATCTTGGCAAGCCCGACGAAAGGTGCACCTGAAATGTTCATCCAGACCGAATCGACGCCGAATCCCGCCACCCTGAAGTTCCTGCCTGGGCAGACCGTTCTGGAGGCCGGCACCGCCGACTTTCCTTCGCCTGACGCCGCCGACAAGTCCCCGCTGGCCAAGCGAATCTTCGGGGTCGATGGCGTCACGGGCGTGTTCTTCGGCAATGACTTCGTGACCGTGACCAAGGCCGAGGACATCGAGTGGGATCACATCAAGCCCGCCATCCTCGGCGCGATCATGGAGCATTACCAGACCGGTGAGCCGGTGATCGCCGGCGAGGGCGCCGAACCGGCCGGCCATGCCGAGCACCACGGCGAGGACGCCGAGATCGTGGGCCAGATCAAGGAATTGCTGGACACCCGCGTGCGCCCCGCCGTGGCGCAGGACGGCGGCGACATCACCTTCCACGGCTTCGAACGCGGCGTCGTCTACCTGCACATGCAGGGCGCCTGCGCGGGTTGCCCGTCCTCGACCATCACGCTGAAGATGGGCATCGAGAACCTGCTGCGCCACTACATTCCCGAAGTGACCGAGGTGCGCCCGATCGGCATCTGACGCGTTGCTGACACTGGGCTTCGATACGTCCGGCCCGCATTGCGCGGCCGTCCTGCTGCGCGATGGCGCGGTCGTCGCGTCCGCCGCGGATGACATGGGCCACGGGCAGGCCGAACATCTCGTGCCCATGCTCGAACGCATCCTTGCCGAGGCAAACGTCGGATGGGCCGACCTCGACCGTATCGGCGTCGGCATCGGCCCCGGGAATTTCACCGGCATCCGGATCGCGGTCGCAACCGCGCGAGGGCTGGCGCTGGCACTGGAACGGCCGGCTGTCGGCGTCTCCAGCTTCCGGGCCATCGAGCACGGCCGCGCCGAGCCGCACCTGGCCGTGGTGCCGGGCCCGCGCGACCAACGCTACATCGCGCCGCCGGGCGAGCCGCCGTCGCTGGTGACGCTGGCCGAAGCGCAGGCGCATGGCCTGCCGCTGCGCGAACCTCCCCCACCGGCGCAGCTCGTGGAGGCTATCGCGCGGATCGCGGCCGCCGCGGACGTGACCGACCTTCCACCGCCTGCGCCGCTTTACGTCAAGCCCGCCGATGCAGCCCCGCCGCGCGACCCTGCCCCGAGGATCCTGCAGGATGACGCCTGAGGCGATGGCAGCGCTGCACGCGCGGGCCTTCGCGGGCGAAGGCCGTGGCTGGCGCGCGCCGGAGTTCCGTGCCCTGCTCGACAGCGTTGGCGTTTTCGCAACGGGTGACGCGCGGGCCTTCGCGCTCGGCCGCGTGGCCGGCGACGAGGCGGAGCTTCTGACGCTGGCCACCGACCCGGCGCACAGGCGGCAGGGCCTGGGGCGTGCGCGATTGGCCGACTACGAGGCCGAAGCGCGACAGCGCGGCGCGCGGCATGCCTTTCTGGAGGTTGCCGGCGACAATGCCGCGGCCTGCATGCTCTATCGCGCCGCGGGCTACGCCGAGGCGGGCCGGCGGCCGGCCTACTACGCGCGCCCCGGTGGATCCCGGGCCGACGCGCTGATCCTGCGCCGCCCCCTGGAATAGCCCGACGACCCGCCGGCAATCGCCTCCTGATTCCGCCCCAGCCTTGTCAAACCGGCGGACATGCGGCTAGGTGATGGTCATGCAGATCTACCTGCCCATAGCCGAAGTCTCGGTGAACGCCTTCCTCCTGTTCGGGCTGGGCGGGCTGGTGGGCATCCTGTCGGGCATGTTCGGCGTGGGCGGCGGCTTCCTCATGACGCCGCTTCTGTTCTTCATCGGCATTCCCCCCGCCGTGGCCGTGGCGACCGAGGCCAACCAGATCGTCGCCTCGTCCTTCTCGGGCGTGCTGGCGCACCTGCGACGAAAGACGGTCGACCTGAAGATGGGGGTGGTATTGCTCATCGGCGGTCTCGCGGGGGCGGCGCTGGGTGTGCTGGTTTTCAACTACCTCAAGTCGCTGGGCCAGGTCGATCTTCTGGTGCGGCTTTGCTACGTGGTGTTCCTGGGCGTGATCGGGGGCATGATGTTCCTCGAAAGCCTGCGCGCGATCCGGCAAACACGCTCGGGCGGCCCGGCCCGCCGGCGCCGTCGGCACACATGGGTGCACGGGCTGCCCTTCAAGATGCGGTTCCGCACCTCGGGGCTTTACATCAGCGTCATCCCGCCGGTCCTGGTCGGCGTGGCCGTGGGTATCCTCGCGGCGATCATGGGTGTGGGCGGCGGCTTCATCATGGTGCCGGCGATGATCTACATCCTCGGCATGCCGACCAAGGTGGTTGTCGGCACCTCGCTGTTCCAGATCATCTTCGTCACCGCCTTCACGACGCTGCTGCACGCGACGACGAACTACACCGTCGACGTGGCATTGGCCGTGCTGCTGCTGGTGGGCGGTGTCATCGGTGCCCAGATCGGCACGCAGATCGGCACGCGGATGAAGGCCGAACAGCTGCGCATCCTGCTGGCCGTCATGGTGCTGGCCGTCTGCGGCAAGCTGGCCGCCGATCTTCTGATCAAGCCGGCCGAGGTCTATTCCATCGGCGAGGCGGGAGGGCACTGATGCGGCTGTGGCTCGGGCTCCTGCTGTGCCTTTGCGCCCTGCCCCTGCGGGCCGAGGAGGTGGTGCTGGGCCTGAGCCGGGACAGGGTCGCGATCACGGCAACCTTCGAGGGGTCCGAGATACTGGTCTTCGGGGCGGTCAAGCGGGAGGCGCCGATTCCCCAGGAGCCGCTCGATGTGATCGTGGCCATCGCCGGGCCTTCGAAACCGGCGGTGGTGCGCCGGAAGGAACGCCGCTTCGGCATCTGGATGAACACCGAGGCCGTCGAGGTGGACGCGGCACCCAGCTTCTACGCCGTGGCCACCAGCGGGCCGCTCGACAAGGTATTGTCCGAGGTCGAGGACCTGCGCCACCAGATCACGCTCGAACGTGCGATCCGCTCGGTGGGCGCGCCGATGACCATCAAGGACGCGCGGCGGTTCACACAGGCGCTGATCCGCATCCGCAAGAAACAGGGCGCCTACCAGACGCTCGAGGGCGGTGTCGCGCTGGACGAACAGACGCTGTTCCGGACCGCCATCGACCTGCCGGCCAACCTGACCGAGGGGCAATACGACACGCGCATCTTCCTCACGCGCGAGGGGCGCGTGGTGTCCAATTTCGAGACCACCATCGACGTGCGCAAGGTCGGGCTGGAACGCTGGCTTTTCACGCTGTCGCGGCAGCAGCCCCTGCTTTACGGGCTGATGTCGCTGGCCATCGCCATCGCCGCCGGCTGGGGCGCCTCGGCGGCCTTCCAGCTCCTGCGGCGCGCCTGAGCGTCAGCCGCGGCCGACGAAGGGCATCCTGGTCGCCATCAGCGTCATGAACTGCATGTTCGCCTCTGCCGGGAGCTTCGCCATGTGCAGCACCGTGCGCGCCACCTCGGCCACGTCCATCGTTGGCGGCGGGTTGTCCGGGTCGGTGGCGATGACACCGTCAAGAAGCGCTGTGCGCGCGTTGCCGATATCGATCTGGCCGCAGGCGATGTCGAAGTCGCGCCCGTCGAGCGACAGCGACTTCGTCAGCCCCGTGATCGCGTGCTTGGTCGCGGTGTAGCCCACCGAGGCGGGCCGTGGCGCGTGCGCGCTGATCGAGCCGTTGTTGATGATGCGCCCGCCCCGCGGGGTCTGCGCGCGCATCCGGGCAAAGGCCGCCCGCGCACAAAGGAACATGCCCGTCAGGTTGACCTCGACGATCTGCCGCCATTCCTCCGGGTCGAGCCCGTCGATCAGCGCGGCCCGCCCGAAGGTGCCGGCGTTGTTGAACAGAACATCCAGACGCCGCTCCGCGCAGAACGCGCCAAACGCCGCGTCAACGGCGGCCGCGTCGGTCACGTCGCACGGCAGAACACGGGCAGCCGGGTGGCCGTCGGCCACGGCCTCGAGCGCATCGCGGCGGCGCGCCAGAAGCCCCACCCGCCAGCCGGCGTCAAGGAAATGGCGGGCGCATTCCGCGCCGATCCCGGCGCTCGCCCCGGTGATGACGATCGAGTTCACGTTTCCTCGGCCTCCAGTTCCAGCGGCGCGGGCGCGGCCTTCAGATCGTCGGTGCGCAGCGGATGCGTGGGCTTCGACAGGCGGTTGCGCACCACCCAGTGCAGACGCTCCTCCGCGCGGGTGATGGCGACATAGGCCAGCCGCTTCCACAATGGCTGGCCGGCCTCCGTGCGACCCATGCGCGCGGCGGCGAACAGGTCGGGCGCGAAGACCTGCACCTCGGGCCATTGCGATCCCTGCGCCTTGTGAATGGTGACCGCCGCCCCGTGAAGGAAGCTCGCGCCCATCGAGGCGGCAAACGGGATGAAGGGTTCCTCCTCCTCCGGCTTCTCGATACGCACGATACTGGCCGCGCTCACGCGCGGATCCTCCGCGCCGATGACGTGGAGCCGCGAAAAGCCGGGCTTCTTGCCGGGGCCGAGGTAGATGACCTGCGCCCCCTTGATGAGCCCGCGCGCCTCGAGGTCCAGCCGCCGCTTGCGGTGCTTGAGCGGCAGTTCGATCCCGTCGCAGATCAGTGGCTCGCCCGGCAGAAGTTCCGTCTCCGGGGCCTGGTGCACGGTGCGGAACGCCTGGATCAGACGGATGCGGGTCGCGTTGCGCCACACCAGCACGGGGCTGCGCGCCATCAGGTCGACCTCCACCCGGCCCGAAACCTGCACACGGTCGTCGCGGGCGGCGATCTCGTGGACCATCGACTCGAAGTCCTGAAAACCGATCGCCGGGTCGGACAGAGCGTGTGCCAGATCGAGGATCGGGTTGTCCTGCGTCTGCCGGTGCACGCGGTGCAGGGTCAGCTTGGCGTCATCGGCCATCCCGTCGAAAACCATGCGCCCCGACTGGTTCACGGGCGCAAGCTGCGCGGGGTCACCAAACAGCAGGACGGTTGGGAAGATTTCGCGCAGGTCCTCCATCTGCCGGTCATCGAGCATCGAGGCCTCGTCGACGAAACCGATGTCGAGCGGATCCTCGCGGCGCTTCCAGCCGGTGATGAAATCCGACCCGCGCAACCCGGCGGCGGCCAGCGCCCCCGGCACCGACTTGTGGCTTTCGTAGAAGGCCAGCGCGCGGTCGAGCGCCTGGTCGGTCAGCCCTTCGATCTCCGGGCGGTCCCCTTCGCCCGAAAGCCACTCGGCGATCTTCTCGTAGTCCTTGTCGTAGACGGGGGTGTAGAGGATGCGGTGGATCGTGGTGGCGGGCACGCCGCGGGTGCGCAGCACGCTCGCGGCCTTGTTCGTGGGCGCCAGCACCGCAAGAGTGCGCCGGTCGCGGCGGCGGCGCCCCTCGTAATCGCCCGAAACCAGCTCGACCCCGGCCTCGCGCAGCGCGTGCGTCAGCGAGGACAGCAGCAGCGTCTTGCCCGACCCGGCCTTGCCGACAACCGACATGACGCGCGATCGCCCCTCGCGCGGGGGGGCCAGCAGGCCGTTGTCCAGGTCGACGCCGGCCTCGCGCAGCGCCTCGGCGATGCGATCGTGGGCCTCGGCCTGGTCCTCGGAAAATGCGGGCGCCGGTACGGACATGGCGCGAACCCTAACCTTGCGCCGCGGCCTGCGCCAGAGCAAGCGGCGCCGCGCGAAACACGCGGCGCCAATGTCCTGACCGGGGCTGCAGCCCGCGCGCCGGTTACGGGCCCGCCTCGAGCACGTCCTCGACGGTGCGCAGCCCGGTGCGCGGCGATTGCACCAGCACGGCCATGTTGCCCGGCTTGTGCTCGTTGCGCAGCATCTTCATGTGTGCCTGCGGCAGGGTATCCCACGCGAAGACCTCGGACATGCAGGGATCGAGCCGACGTTCGAGCATCAGCTTGTTGGCGGCGCTCGCCTGCTTGAGGTGGGCGAAATGGCTGCCCTGCAGGCGCTTCTGGTGGCTCCACATGTGACGCACGTCGAAGGTGCAGTTGTAGCCCGTCGTGCCGGCGCAGATCACCACCATGCCGCCCCGTTTGACCACGAATGTAGAGACGGGGAACGTCGCCTCGCCCGGATGCTCGAAGACCATGTCGACGTTCACGCCCTTGCCGGTGGTGTCCCAGATGGCCTTGCCGAAACGGCGGACCTCGGCGAACCACTCCTTGTATTCCTCGGTGTTGACTTCCGGCAGCCGGCCCCAGCAGTTGAAATCCTTGCGGTTGATCACACCCTTCGCGCCCAGGTCCATCACGAAGTCGCGCTTGTCCTCTTCGGATATCACGCCGATCGCGTTCGCGCCGGCGGTGTTGATCAGCTGGATCGCGAAGGATCCCAACCCGCCCGAAGCCCCCCAGACCAGGACGTTCTGGCCCGGTTTCAGGTCATGCGGTTCGTGGCCGAACAGCATCCGGTAGGCGGTGGCCAACGTCAGCGTGTAACATCCCGACTCCTCCCAGGTCAGGTGCTTGGGCCGCGGCATCAGCTGCTGCGCCTGCACCCGGGTGAACTGGGCGAAGGAGCCGTCGGGGCTCTCGTAGCCCCAGATGCGCTGGCTGGGCGACAGCATCGGATCGCCCCCGTTGCAGGCCTCGTCGTCGCCGTCGTCCTGGTTGCAGTGCACGACAACCTCGTCGCCGACCTTCCAGCGGGTGACCTTTTCGCCGACCTTCCACACGATGCCCGCCGCGTCCGAGCCGATGATCGCGTAGGGCGCCTTGTGCTGACGGAACACCGAGGCCGGCTGGCCGAGGCAGGCCCAGACGCCGTTGTAGTTGACGCCCGCGGCCATGACCAGGATCAGCACCTCGTGGCTGTCGATCTCGGGCGTGTCCACGACCTCCTTCTGAAGGGCCTGGTCGGGGTCGCCGTGACGCTCCTGCCGCAGGACCCATGCGTGCATCTTCGGCGGCACATAGCCAAGCGGGGGCAGTTCGCCGACCTCGTAAAGGTCCTTTTCCGGTGCGTCGTACTCGGCGATGCCCGTTTCCGTGTCCAGCGCCATGGTCAGCCTCCTCGTCATCCTTTTGCCGCGACGCAGAATCGCGGTTCGCCCCATGGGATAGCCAGCGGCACGCAACAATGCAATGCCGTTTGGTTGGAATTTGTAATTTTATGACCGCGCGGATGCAGAAAGATCCGCGATTACGCGCTGCACCCGCGAAAATGATGGCCGATGGAGGCCGCGTAATACTCCAGCAGGGGCCGCGCGTCCTCGGGCACCGTGATCGCGCCGCGCCCGTCCGCGACCAGCCCGCGCCATCGCAACCGCCGCAACCCTTCCGCCGCAAGCGCGGCACCGTCCCCGTCGGGGTGGCGCACGTGGTCGCGCGGCAGCGCCGCGACCATCCCGTCGACCGCCGCGGCCAGATCGGACTCGCCGGGCGGGGCATCCGCCAGCAGCAATGCGCGGGCGACCAGCGGCACGGGAAGGACTGGCACCTCGGCGCCGATGCGTTCCATCAGAACCTCGCCCAGACCCTCCACCCCGGCGCCGGGCCTGTCACGCTCGAACGTCGCCAGTGACAGCGGAGGGCCGAAGCTCACCGCGGCGAACCCCTGCCGGTGGTAACGGCCCGCCAGCTTGCGCCAGAGCTGTTTCAGGATGGAAACGGCGACAACGCTGATGCGGGCGCGAAAGCGGCGTTCGCCCGACCGACCGGCTGCCACGAGGGTCCGGTCCTCGAGCACCCGGTCGTAGTTCAGCGCCACCGGCACGAAGACAACGTCGCGCGACTCGGCGCTACGCCCTTCCACGATGTATTTCAGCAGGCCCAGACGTGGCGGCGCCAGCGCGCCGTCGAGGCTGAGACCGCCCTCGGGGAACACCGCTTGTGTCACGCCGCCTTCCGTCGCCAGCCTGACGTAACGCGCGAGCACCCGGCGGTAGAGATCATCGCGCGATTTCCGGCGAATGAAATAGGCCCCCATCGCCCGGATCAGGCCCGAAAGCGGCCAGACCCGGGCCCATTCGCCCACGGCATAGGCCAGGGCCGAGCGTTCGGCGACCAGCCAGGTGACCAGCACGTAATCCATGTTGCTGCGATGGTTCATGACGAAGACGACTGTTGCGTCGCGGTCCACGGCACCGAAAGCGTCCTCGTCGAAATGTCCCAGCCGGACGTGATAGAGTGCCCGGCTGAGCCACTTGGCGAGCCGCGTGGCAACCCCGAAATAAGCCGTGGCGCTGAAACGCGGCACGATCTCGCGGGCGTAGCGGCGCGCCTGTTCGAAGGCCACGTTCTCGGGCACGCCGTGCTCCTTCGCATGCTGCGCCACGGCGCGGCTGACCTCGGGGTCGTAGATCAGCCGCTGGATCATGTCGTGGCGACGGGCCAGCTTGAACGGCTCGATCGGCCGCTGCAGCCGTTCGTTGAGGCGCGCGACCACCCGCTCCATCCGGCGGCGGAAGAACCACCGAACGGAGGGAAAGAGAAAATGCGACGCGAAGGTGACCGCCGCGAAGGCGACCAGGAGCACCAGCACCCATAACGGCATTTCGACGGTTCGGCCCATTGGTGCAGCAAAGCAGGTCGCGCGCCCCGCGTAAATGGCCTACGCCGCAACGCAGCGAATTGACAGTGCCACAATGTTTTTCCTATGAACGCGTAAGCGCAACAAAATTGCGCAAACTGATTCACGAGGCCCGCCGATGTCGCAGACGCAGAATGAGCCGCAGAAAGACCGCCAGCCCGACCGCCCCTGGCTGATCCGCACCTATGCCGGGCATTCGACTGCAGAAGCCTCGAACGCGCTTTACCGCGCCAACCTGGCCAAGGGACAGACCGGGCTTTCGGTCGCCTTCGACCTGCCCACGCAGACCGGCTACGACAGCGACCACGTGCTGGCAAAAGGCGAGGTCGGCAAGGTCGGGGTACCGGTGTGCCACATGGGCGACATGCGCACGCTGTTCGACCGGATCCCGCTGGACCAGATGAACACCTCGATGACGATCAACGCCACCGCGCCGTGGCTTCTTTCGCTCTACATCGCGGTGGCCGAGGAACAGGGCGCGGACACCTCCAAGCTGACCGGCACGGTGCAGAACGACCTGATCAAGGAATACCTCAGCCGCGGCACGTACATCTGCCCGCCCAAGCCGTCGCTCCGGCTGATCGGGGACGTGGCGGAATACTGCTATGCCAACGTTCCCAAGTGGAACCCGATGAACGTCTGCTCCTACCACCTTCAGGAAGCGGGCGCGACGCCCGAGCAGGAGCTGGCCTTTGCCCTTGGCACCGCGACGGCGGTGCTGGACGAGCTGCAAACCCGCGTGCCTGCCGCTGATTTCCCGCGGCTGGTGGGGCGAATCAGCTTTTTCGTGAACGCGGGCATCCGGTTCGTCACCGAGATGTGCAAGATGCGCGCCTTTGTCGACCTGTGGGACGAGATCTGCCGCGAGCGTTACGGCGTGGAGGACCCGAAATACCGCCGCTTCCGCTATGGCGTGCAGGTCAACAGCCTCGGGTTGACCGAGCAGCAGCCGGAAAACAACGTCTACCGCATCCTGCTGGAGATGCTGGCGGTGACGCTGTCGAAGAATGCACGCGCGCGCGCCGTGCAGCTGCCGGCCTGGAACGAGGCGCTTGGCCTGCCCCGGCCGTGGGACCAGCAGTGGTCGATGCGCATGCAACAGATCCTGGCCTACGAGACGGACCTTCTGGAGTTCGACGATCTGTTCGACGGCAACCCGGCGGTCGACGCCAAGGTCGAGGAACTGAAAGAGGGCGCGCGCCACGAGCTCGCCAGCATCGACAGCATGGGCGGGGCCGTCAATGCCATCGAGTACATGAAGGCGCGGCTTGTGGACTCCAACGCCGACCGGCTGGGCCGGATCGAGCGCAACGAGACCGTGGTCGTGGGCGTCAACAAGTTCACCGAGTGCGAACCCAGCCCGCTGATGGACGAGGAGGGCGGCATCCTTGTCGTCGACCCGGCGGTGGAACAGGAGCAGGTGGACAGGCTCGACGCCTGGCGGGCCGCGCGCGACGATGCGGCCGTGTCCGAAGCGCTGGCCGCCCTGCGCGCGGCCGCGCAGGCGGGCGAAAACATCATGCCGCCCTCGATCGCGGCCGCCAAGGCGGGGGTGACCACCGGCGAATGGGCCGAGCAGATGCGCGCCGTGTTCGGCGAATACCGCGGGCCCACCGGCGTGTCGCCCAACCCGTCGAACAAGACCGAGGGCCTTGACGATATACGCGCCCGGGTGGACGCGGTCAGCGACAGGCTGGGCCGGCGCCTGAAATTCCTCGTCGGAAAGCCCGGCCTCGACGGGCACTCCAACGGGGCGGAACAGATCGCCTTCCGCGCACGCGACTGCGGCATGAACATAGACTACGAAGGTATCCGGCTGACGCCCGAACAGATCGTCGCCGGCGCGGTGGAAAGCGGCGCGCATGTCATCGGGCTGTCGATCCTGTCGGGCAGCCACGTGCCGCTGGTCGAGGATACGCTGCACCGTCTGCACGAGGCCGGACTCGGCGACGTGCCCGTGATCGTGGGCGGCATCATTCCCGAAGAGGACGCGAAACGTCTCAAGGACATGGGCGTTTCGAAAGTCTACACGCCAAAGGATTTCGAGCTGAACACGATCATGATCGACATCGTGACGCTCGCCGATCCCGCGGCGCTGGCCGCTGAATAAGCCTGCGGCAAACCCTTGCGGGAATTCACGAACGGGCTTCGCCTCTGAATGGAAGCCGGCGCCGGAATTGCGACCCATCCGTTTTCGGGATTGCATTTTCATGCAATTGCGCCAATATCCTTGAAAACATGTTCAAGGGGAAACGAGATGGAAATCGATCTCGACAAAATGTCGAAAGACGAGTTGCTGGCTCTGAAAAGAGACGTTGAAAAGGCGCTGAAGACTGTCGAAACCCGCCGCCGCGCCGAAGCGATGCGTGCGGCGGAAGAGGCGGCCAAGGAATACGGCTTCTCTCTTAACGATTTGCAAGGCGGTGCCGGAAAGGGGTCGAAAGGTGCGCCCAAGTACCGAAACCCCGAAAATCCCGAACAGACCTGGACAGGCCGGGGCCGCAAACCGAATTGGGTGATCGAGGCACTGGAAAACGGCAAATCGCTCGACGATCTGGCAATCTGAAGCAAAAGCCGCATGGTGTCTCAAGACGAGATCATGAAGATTTCGCCGGAAACCTGCGGGAATGCCGGTCCATGAGCGGGAAAGTTCGAATCCGGCCGATCGAACGGCGCGATGAAAGCGGTTGGCGCGCGCTCTGGACGGAGTACCTGGATTTCTACGAAACGACCGTCTCCGACGAGGTCTACCAGACAACCTTCGCGCGGCTGTGTTCATCCGACCATCCCGACCAGAACGGCCTGATCGCGCTCAGCGGCGACCGCCCTGTCGGGCTGGTTCACTACATCTTCCATCCGCACAACTGGCGGATCGAGAAGACCTGCTACCTGCAGGATCTCTACACCCACCCGGACGTGCGCGGCACGGGCGTCGGCCGCGAATTGATCGAGGCCGTCTACGCCGCCGCCGATGCCGCCGGATGCCCCTCGGTCTATTGGCTGACACAGGACTTCAACACCCAGGCGCGGCGGCTCTACGACCGGGTGGGCAAGCTGACGCCCTTCATCAAGTACGCGCGCCCATAGACACGCGCGGCAGAACATTGACCGCGCCACCGCTTGCCGCCTAGCCTTCCGCCCCGAGGGCACCCGACGCCCGGATGCCCGGAACCAGGAGGCCGACAGGCATGGCGGACGATCCCATTCTCGAAGACCGGGCGGGCGGCTGCCTGTGCCTGACACTCAACCGGCCCGACCGGATGAACGCCTGGGACAGCGCGATGCGCGCGCAACTGGTGAACCGCCTGGCCGCGGCCGCCACCGACCCCGAAGTGGCGGCCGTGGTGCTGACCGGCGCGGGCGACCGCGCCTTCAGCGCGGGTCAGGACCTCAATGAACTCAGCACCTTCGACGCGGGCATGGCCGAGGACTGGATCGACAGTTTCGGCGCGCTCTATCGCGCGGTGGGCACGTTGGAGGTGCCGGTGATCGCCGCGCTGAACGGCGTGGCCGCCGGATCGGCGTTCCAGTTCGTGCTGCTCACCGATATCCGCATCGGGCACGCCGGCGTGCGCCTTGGCCAGCCCGAGGTGAACTCCGGCATCGCCAGCATCACCGGGCCCTGGATCATGCGCGAGATGCTCGGGCTGTCGCGGACGAAGGAACTGACGCTCACGGGCCGCCTGATGGACGCCGACGAGGCGCACCGGCTGGGCGCGCTGCACGAAGTGGTCCCGCAGGACCGCGTGCTGCCCCGCGCGATGGAACTGGCCGACGAGCTTGGCGCCAAACCCCGCACGGCGATGCGCCTGATCAAGCGGCGCTTCTTCGAGGTGCTGGAGCCGGGACTGGACGATGCGATCACGGCGGCCAAGCGCTATCATCGCATGTCGTTCGAGTCCGGCGAGATGCAGGAGGAAACGCGCAGGTTCCTCGGCCGGGGCGGCGATGAATAGCATCGCATCCCTGCCCGCCGCCCTGGCGCCGCCCTTCCCCCGAACGCTGGGTGGCCTTCTGTTGGACCGGGAGCGCGACACGCCGGACGACGTGCTGCTGATCCACGAGGGGCGCGAAATCACCATCGGCGAACTTGCCGCCGCCGCGCGGGCCGAGGCCGGTGCGCTCCGGGCACAGGGTATCGTGCCGGGTGATCCGGTGCTGACGATGCTGGAGGCCGGGCCGGGCCACATCGCGCAGGTGCTGGGCATCGCGCTGGCCGGTGCGCTCTGGGTGCCGCTGGCACCCGACGCGCGGGGGCCGTCGCTGGCGCATGCACTCACGGTGGCCGACCCGATGCTGGCGGTGGCCGCGCCGGGCACCACGCAGACACTGCGCGCGGCGGGCTACCCGGCCGACCGTCCGGTCCTGGAGCGTGACGGCTGGGCATGGCGGCCTGCCGAGGCGGCACCCGAACTCGGGCCGCCCGCCGACCCGGACGCGCACCGCGCGATCCTGTTCACTTCGGGCACCACCGGCCCGCCCAAGGGCGTGATCGTGACCGAGCGGATGCTGATCGCCTCGGCCGCCGGTTGCGCGCTGGCCAGCGCCTGCACGCCCGGCGACGGCTACCTGATGTGGGAGCCGATGCACCACATCGGCGGGCCGCAATTGCTGGCGATGGCGCTGGCGGGGCGGGCGCGGCTTGTGCTGGTCGAACGTTTCAGCGCCAGCGGGTTCTGGGACGCGGTGCGCCAGAACCGCGTGACGAAGATGCACTATCTGGGCGGCATCCTGGAAATCCTGCTCAAGGCGGCACCGGCCGCGAACGACCGCGACCACCCGGTCACGCTGGCCTTCGGGGGCGGGGCCCGGCCCGACGTCCAGCGTACGTTTTCCGAACGTTTCGGCGTGCCGCTGCGCGAGGTCTACGGCATGACCGAGGCCTCGAGCTTCACCACGGTGAACATGAACGGCGCGGAAGGCGCGGTCGGCCAGCCCGTTCCATGGCTCGACGTGGAGATCCGAGATGCGGCGGGCCATCCGGCCTGCGGCGAGGCGACGGGCGAAATCGTGGTGCGTGCGAGGCACGCGGGGCTGTTGACGCCGGGCTACCTGGGCGACCCGGACGCCACCGCAAAGCTGCGGCGGGACGGCCGGCTGTTCACCGGCGACATGGGCCGGCGTGACGCGGCCGGCAACCTGTATTTCCTGGGCCGCATGACGGATTCGCTGCGGCGCCGGGGCGAGAACGTCTCGGCCTGGGAGGTCGAGACGGCGCTGGCCGCGCATCCCGACATCGCCGAAACGGCCGCCGTCGGCGTGGATGCCGAGACGGGGGAACACGACATACTGTGTTTCATCCTGCTGCGCGACGGCGTTGCCTGGGACCCCGCGGCGCTGGCGGACTGGGCGCGCGCCAACCTGCCCCGCGCGCATGTCCCGCGCTACTGGAAGCAGGTGACCGCGTTCGACCGAACCCCCAGCCAGCGCATCCGCAAGGCCCGGCTGGATCGCGACATCGCGGACGCCTTCGACCGCGGCGACCGCTGAGCGGGGGTGGCCCGCGGGCGCGGCCCGTGCAAGTCTGGCCCGAGAACGGTACGGAAGAAGGGGGACGAAAGGTGCTGCTTTTCGACAGATCGGAATACCAGGCCCGCGTCGAACGCGTTAAGGCGGCGATGGCGGCACGCGGCATCGACGTGCTGCTCGTCGCGTCGCCGGCCAACCAGTTCTGGCTGACGGGATATGACGGCTGGTCGTTCTACACGCCGCAGATGGTCGTCGTCGCCGCCGACCGCGCCGAACCGGTCTGGATCGGCCGCAAGATGGACGCCGCCGGCGCCAAGTTCACCGCCTATCTCGCGGCGGACAACGTCGTGCCCTACCCCGACGAATACGTTGGCTCCGACACGCTGCACCCGATGGATTTCGTCGCCGACCGGCTGATCGACATGGGGCTGGGCGCGCGTGCCGTCGGCGTCGAGACCGACGACTACTACTACACCGCGCGCTGGGATCATATCCTGCGCCGCCGCCTGCCGGAGGCGGATTTCCATGACGCCTTCCTGCTCGTGAACCGCTGCCGCATGGTCAAGTCCGAGCGGGAGTTGACCTACATGCGCCAGGCCGGGCAGATCGCCGCGGCCGCGCAGCAGGCCGCATTCGAGGCCGCGGCGCCCGGCGTGCGCCAGTGCGACGTGATGGCCGAGGTCTACCGCGTGACCACCGCCGGGCTGCCGGAGTTCGGCGGCACCTTCCCCTGCAAGCCGCCCAACGCGATGGTGGGCGAGATGTGCTCGGCCCCGCACCTGTCGTGGACCGACGAACAGCTTGCCGACGGTGACATATTCTACATCGAACTGGGCGGAATCCGGCACCGGTATCACAGCCCGCTGTCGCGCTGCATCTACCTTGGCACCCCGCCGGACGAGCTCAAGCGGCTGTCCGAGGTGATCGCCGAGGGGCTGCAGGCGGTGCTCGACACGGTCAGGGCGGGCGCGACCTGCGCGGACCTCGCTGCCGCCTGGCAAAGGGTCAGCCGAAAGCACGGGGTCGAGAAGGACAGCCGCATCGGTTACCCGGTCGGCATCGGCTACCCGCCCACGTGGGGTGAGTTGACGGCCAGCCTGCGCAGCACGGATACCACGGTGCTGGAACCGGGCATGACCTTCCACTGCATTCCCGCGATCTGGCGCGAGCACGACGGCGTGGTCATCTCGGAAACCTTCGCGGTCACCGAGACGGGGGCGGAGGTCTTCGCGCAGTCCCCGCGCGAGCTGTTCGTCAAGGCCTGAGCGCGGCAAGGGAGGCGCCGATGACACCTGCACAAGCCCACAGGCCCGTGGTGATGACCAGCCATCGCGGCATGGTGGTGGCCGGGCATCACCTTGCCGCGGAGGCCGGCACGCAGATGCTGCGCGAAGGGGGCAACGCGATGGACGCCGCGATCGCCGCCGCCGCGACGCTGGCCATCGCCGTGCCTTACATGAACGGGATCGCGGGCGATGCGATCTCGCTTTGGTGCGATGCAAGCGGCACTGTGGAGACGATCAACGGCTCGGGCCGCCTGCCCGGTGCCTTCGACGCGCAGGCGCTGGCCGACGCGGGCCACGCCGCGCTGCCCGCGACCGGTCCGCTGACGGTGACCGTGCCCGGTGTCGTTGCCGCCTGGGGCGAGGCGCTGGAGCGTTACGGCACGCGCGATCTTTCCCACGTGCTGACGGCCGCGATCGACGCGGCAGAAACCGGCGTGCCGGCCGACGCGACCAACACCGCCTTCTTCAACGGCCCGGTCTACGCCGGATTGTGCCGCGATCACCCGGAGCTGACCGAAATGTTCGGGCGGCCGGGCGACTGCCGCCTCGGACAGGTGCTGCGCCAGCCCGGCGCGGCGCGCACGCTGCGGCAGCTGGCGCGGGACGGCTGGCGGGCGTTCTATTCCGGGCCGCTGGCCGACGCCTGGCTGGCACAGGCCAGCGCCAGCGGTGTGCTGCTCTCGGCCGACGACCTTGCCGGCCACCGCACCGAGTTTCAGGCGCCGCTCAGCGTGGCGTGGCGGGGGATGACGCTGCACGCCGCGCCCCCCAATTCCCAGGGGCTCGCGCTGGCCGCGCTGGCCGGGCTCGAGCCGCATCTCGCCGCCGGGACGCCCACCGACGGCCACGACCCGGTGGTCGACCCGCTGGCCTACCTTGCACAGAAGCGGGCCGCCTTTGCCGCGCGCGACCGCTGGTGCGCCGATCCGGCCCGGGTCGATCTGCCCGCCGACCTTCTGGACCCGCCCGGACTGCAGCGGCTGGCTGCCGAAACGCCGGGCCGCCCGCCGGTGTCGGGGGGCGGCGACACCGCCACGCTGGTGGTCGTCGACCGCGACGGCAATGCCGTCTCCTGGGTGCAATCGCTGTTCGAGGAATTCGGATCGGGCGTCACCTGCCCCGAGCAGGGTCTGGTGCTTCACAACCGTGCCCGGCTGGAAACGCTCGACGGCGATCCGGTGCGCGGGGCGCGTGCGGGCATGCGCCCCTTCCACACGCTGTGCCCGGCGATCGTCACCCGCGCCGGCGGGCTTGCCATGACGCTGGCCACGCCGGGCGACCACGGCCAGCCGCAGAGCCTGTACCAGATCCTGCGGCGGCACTATCAGCAGGGCCTCGACGTGCAGCAGGCCATCGAATGGCCCCGCATCCGCCATGACACCGGGGATACCGTCCTGCTCGAGGACCGCTGCCCGCCGGCATGGGACGACGCGCTCGGCGCCGCCGGCTGGCAGGTACGCCGCGTCGGAGCGTGGTCGCGGCTGATGGGCGGGGCGAACGCGATCGCGCGGCGCGAAGACGGGCTGCTGATGGGCGGGGCCGATCCGCGCCGGTCGTGCTACGCCATCGTTGGCTGAGCCGACGTCAGAGCGGGTAGCGGCGCGGCACGAGGCCGGACTGGAACCAGCTGACGAAACTTTCCATCGTGAAAACGGGCAGGCCCGTCGCCGCGGCGATATCGGCGGCGTAGGGCATCATGTTGGTGCACTCCAGCACCAGCGCGCCCAGGTCGGGGTGCGCGGCCTGCAACGCCTGTGCGGCCTCGATATTGTCGGCGCGCGCCGCCGCGACGTCGAGTGCCGGTTCGTCGTCGAGAATCACGCGGGTGAATTCACGCCCCCCTTCCGTGGACCCGACGGGGGTGCCCTCCGGCACGCCCGCGGCAGCCAGGTGCGCGGGTGTCAGGGTCGACGCCGAGATCGTCAGGATGCCGGTGCGGCGCCCCGGCGGCAGCAAACGGTCGACCATCGCCACCTGCATCAGCGACGAGGCCGCCACCGGCACGCCCACCGCGGCGGCAAGATCGCCCTGGAACAGAGACAGGAACCCGCAGTTCGTGGTGATCCCGTCCACCCCGTCGGACACAAGCTCCCGGCCGGCCGCCACGAAGGCTTCCAGCAGCCCCTCGGCGCCGCGGCGCACCACGTGATCCGGCGAGGCCGTGCGCACCACGCGGTAATGCACCGGGAACGGCCAGGTCGCGGCATTGCCCATGTCGCCGGGGATGCGCGGGAACCGCGCATCGAGCATCA
The DNA here is from genome assembly GCF_002834145.1 of Roseovarius salinarum. Lineage (GTDB taxonomy): Bacteria > Pseudomonadota > Alphaproteobacteria > Rhodobacterales > Rhodobacteraceae > Roseovarius > Roseovarius salinarum. The sequence continues at coordinate 53,466 of NZ_PHNT01000007.1, forward strand.
GGATTCCCACCGCCGCGCCGTAGACGGATTTGCCACCGGTCACCTGCATTGGCCTACTCCGCCCCGCCGACCAACCGGTCGAACAGCTCCTCGGGGTCGGACACGAAGATGTTGGAATACCCTTCACGGACAGCGGCCACGATCTGGTCCATCCGGCGCATGACATGGATTTCCAGAACCGCCACCGCGCGGTCTTCATCGCGCGCCTCCAGCGCCTCCATGATCTCAAGGTGTTCGCCCTTGGTGGTGCCGACCCGGTGGCCCATGTCGACCCAGCGGATGAACCGGATGCGTTCGTTGATGCGGTCGAGGTGGCGCACCATCTCCGAGTTGCCCGCGAGCCGCGCGATACCCAGGTGGAAAGCCTCGTCGCGCTCGACCACCTCGCGGATGGTCAAGCCGGCCGTGGTCAACCCGTCGGCGTGCAGCCGGTCGCGCAACGCGGCGATCCCGGCGCCCTCCGCGCGGTGGCACGCACGGCGGACGGCGGCCGTCTCGATCACGACCCGCATCTCGTACAACTCGAAGATCGTCTGGGGATCGAGCGCGCGGCAGAAGAAACCCTGGCCGGGGCGGAACTCGATCAGCCGTTCGGCCACCAGGCGGTTCAACGCCTCGCGCAGCGGTGTCCGGCTGGCATCGAGCTGGCGGGCGATCGTGCCCTCGTTGATCCGCTCGCCCGGACGGAAATCGAAATTCACCGCGCGTTCCTTGAGGCGGTTGTACAGCGCTTCGACCCGACCTTCGCTCATGACCCGTCCTTCATCGACGCGGAAACGTCATTGACAGCATACAGGCCATCTTTCAGCATGCAAACCTGTATACAGCTCTGCGCACAAGGTGGCCAGGCGGGGGAACCAGGGGTGAATGCGTCAGGCGCGAACCATCTGACGGGGGCCGAGGCGACGGTCCGCATGCTCGAGGCGCACGGCGTCACGCATGTTTTCGGGCTGTGCGGGGACACCACCCTGCCCTTCTATGACGCGCTGGCGCGGCTCGATCACGGCCTCACCCACTTCCTGACACGCGATGAGCGCCACGCCGCCTACATGGCCGACGGCTACGCCCGTGTCACCGGCAAGCCGGGGATCTGCGAAGGCCCCTCGGGCGGCGGCGCGACCTACATCCTGCCCGGGCTGGTGGAAGCCGACGAAAGTTCCGTTCCGGTGCTCGCGCTGACCACCGACGTGGCGACCACGGCCGCCGGGCGCTACCCGCTGACCGAACTCGACCAGGAGGCGCTGTTCCGCCCGGTGACCAAGTGGAACGCCGTGCTCGACAACGCCGCCCGGCTGCCCGCGCGGATCCGCGCGGCCTTCCGCGCGATGACGACGGGCCGGCCCGGTGCGGCGCATCTGGCCCTGCCCTTCGATACGCAAAAGGGCGAGGTGCCCGGATCCGAGATCTGGGCGGATCCCCGGCACGCCACCTATCCCGCCGAGCCCGCCGCGCCCGACCCGGCCGCCATCCGCGCGGCGGCGGACGTGCTGGCACAGGCCGAAAGCGCGGTCGCCATCTGCGGCGGCGGACCGGTGATCGCGGGCGCCGCGGCACCGCTCGCCCGCATTGCTGAACTGCTGGACCTGCCGGTGGCGACCACCGTCTCGGGCCAGGGCGCTTTGGCCGAGACCGACGCGCGGGCGGTCGGTGTCGTGGGCTCCAACGGCGGCGTGCCGGCCACGCGTGCCGTGGTGGACGAGGCGGACGTCGTGCTGTTCATCGGCTGCCGCGCGGGCTCGGTGACGACCGAACGCTGGCGCTCGCCACCGCCCGGGCGGCGCGTGATCCACATCGACAGCGACCCGATGGTGATCGGCGCGAACTACGCCACCGAAGCGGCGGTCTGCGCCGACGCGCGGCTGGCGCTGGAGGCGCTGGCCGACGAGCTGGCGGGCCGTGGCGACCTGCCCCGCCAGCGTGGGCAGGCGCGGGCGGCGGCGGCCTGGCAGGCGAAGCTGGCCGATTTCGCGCCGCTGTCGGAAAGCACCGCGCGCCCGGTCCGCCCGGAGGCCGTGATCGCCACGCTGATGGACGCGCTGCCGCCCGATGCCACGATCGTCGCGGACCCGGGCACGCCCTGCCCCTATGTCTCGGCCCATTACCGGCTGCCGCGGGCCGGGCGGCATTTCATCTCCAACCGCGCGCACGGGGCACTGGGGTACGCGCTGGCCGCGGCGATGGGCGCGCGGGTGGGCCGCCCCGGCGCCCCCGCGCTGGCGCTGATGGGAGACGGATCCTTCGGGTTCTGCTGCGGCGAGTTCGAGACGCTCGTGCGCTACAATATTCCGGTCAAGGCGCTGGTGTTCTCGAACGCGACCTACGGCTGGATCAAGGCGGGCCAGCACAGCGGCTTCGGCCAGCGGTATTACAACGTCGATTTCGACCGAACCGACCACGCGGCGGTGGCCCGCGCCTTCGGCATGCGCGCCTGGACCGTCGAGGACCCGGCCGACCTGCGCCGGACGGTCGGCGAATGGCTGGCCTGCGACGGCCCTGCCCTGATCGACGTGATCTCGCAGCCGCTCCACGAGGCCGCGGCGCCGGTATCGGAGTGGGTGGCATGAACGCGGATCTTGGCCAACCCATCACCGGCTTCGCGCTGTGGCATCTCGAGGTGCCGGTCGTGTCGCGCCGCGATCACGGCGTGGGCTCGGTCGCCGGCGCATGCGAGACGATCGTGCTGCGCCTGACGGCCGAGGATGGCACGCAGGGCTTCGGCGAGGCCGCGGCTTGGGCGGTGTTCACGGGATCGCCCGAGGCAAGCTTTGCCGCGCTCGACCGCTACCTGCGTCCGCTGGTCGTCGGCCGGCCCGTGGGCCACGTCGGCGCGATCATGGCCGAGGCCGACCGCGCCGTCGCCCACTGCACCGAGGCGAAGGCGGCGCTGGAAACCGCGCTGCTGGACCTGTGCGGGCGGATCGCGGGCGTGCCCGTCTGGGCGCTGCTGGGCGGCAAGTGCCGCGACGCGATCCCGCTGTCGTGTTCGCTGGCCGACCCGGATTTCGACGCCGACCTCGCGCTGGTGGACCGGCTGCGCGCGGACGGTGTCGGCACGGTCAAGCTCAAGGCCGGGGTACACGGCCACGCCTTCGACATGATGCGGCTCGAGCGGCTGCGCCAGGACCACCCGGACCTTGCCGTGCGCGTGGACTACAACCAGGCACTGGGGCCGGAGGACGCCGAGGCGCGGGTGCGCGACGTGGCCGCCCTCGCCCCCGACTTCATCGAACAGCCCGTGTGCGCCGGGCAGTACGCGCTGATGGCGCGCCTGCGTGACGCGATCGACGTGCCGCTGCTGGCCGACGAAAGCGTTTTCGGCCCCGAGGACATGCTGCGCGCCGTGGCCGAGGGGATCTGCGACGGGGTGTCCATCAAGATCATGAAGGCCGGCGGGCTGGCGCGGGCGCAGCGCGTGGCCGAAACCGCCGCGGATGCCGGGCTGACGGCCTATGGCGGCGACATGTTCGAAACGGGGCTGGCCCATCTGGCCGGGGTGCACATGATTGCCGCAACGCCCGCCATCATGCTGGGCTGCGAATTCTACCAGGCGCGCTATTACCTGGCCGAGGACATCCTCGACGCGCCCTTTCCGGTCCGCGACGGGGCGGTCGAGGTGCCCGACGCGCCCGGGCTCGGAATCGCGCCGGCGCCGGACGCGCTGGCCCGTTTCGCCAGGCACAGCATGGCGAAGGCCACGGCATGACGGCAAGGCGACACCATACCGTCGTGATCGGCGCAGGGATCGTCGGCGTCAGCACCGCGCTGTCGCTGCAGCGCGAGGGCCAGGACGTCACGCTGATCGACCGGGCCGGGCCGGGCGAAGGCGCGAGCTTCGGCAACGGCGGCGTGCTGGCCGCCTGCGCGGTCGTGCCCGTGACCGTGCCCGGGCTGATGCGCAAGGCGCCCCGGATGCTGTTCGACCCCGACCAGCCGCTGTTCCTGCGGTGGGGATACCTGCCACGGCTGCTGCCCTGGCTGCGCCTTTACATGAGCCATGCCAATGCAGAAGATACCCGCCGGATCGCGCAGGCACTCGCGCCCCTCACAGGCGACAGCCTTGCCGACCACCAGTCGATGGCCGCGGGCACGCCGGCCGAGCGCTGGATCACGCCGTGCGACTACCTCTACATCTACGACGAGCGCGGGCATTTCGAGGGCGATGCCTTCGGCTGGGGCATCCGCCGCGCCCACGGCTTCGACTGGGAGGAGCTGGAAGGCGCGGATTTCCACGCCTACGACCCCGCGTTTTCGCAGGATCTGAATTTCGCGGTGCGGCTGCCCGGGCACGGACGCATTACCGACCCCGGCCGGTACGTCAAGGACCTGGCCGCGCATGTCGAGGCGCAGGGCGGACGCGTCCTGACCGCCGAGGTCACGGATATCGCGCAGGAGGCCGGGCGCGTGACGGGCGTGCGTGCCGGTGGCGAGACGGTGGCGTGCGACGCGGTCGCGCTGTGCACGGGGGCGTGGTCGAAACCGCTTGCGCGCAAGCTGGGGGTCGAGGTTCCGCTGGAAAGCGAGCGGGGCTATCACCTGGAATTGATCGAGCCCACGGTCATGCCGCGCGCACCGGTCATGGTCGCCTCGGGCAAGTTCGTGGCAACCCCGATGGACGGGCGCCTGCGGCTGGCCGGGGTGGTGGAGTTCGGCGGGCTGGACGCGCCGGCGTCAAAGGCGCCGCTTGAATTGCTCAGGCGCAACGCACGCGCCGCCCTGCCGGGGCTGGACTGGCGCGAGACGCGCGAGTGGATGGGCCACCGCCCCGCGCCGTCCGATTCCATTCCCCTGATCGGCGCGGCCCCGGGCCTGCGCGGCGCCTATCTCGGCTTCGGCCATCATCACATCGGGTTGACGGGCGGCCCAAGAACAGGGCGTCTGCTGGCCCAGCTGATTGCCGGCCGCCAGCCGAATGTTGACGTGACACCGTATTCCCCGGCACGCTTTGCCGCGACCGGGGTTTGACAGCCGCAAGGCGCAACCAACCAGAAACAGGGAGACCCAAAGATGAAAAAGCTGACAAGCCTGATGACCGCCACGGCGCTGACGGCCGCCGCGGCCACGCCATCGTTCGCCGAGACCTGGGACATGCCGATGGCCTATTCCGGCTCGAATTTCCATTCGGTCACCGGCGCGGAATTCGCCGAGTGCGTCACGAGCGGCACCGGCGGCGAGATCGACATCAAGACCCACCCCTCGGGTTCGCTGTTCGCCGGCAACGACATCAAGCGCGCGGTGCAGACCGGGCAGGTCCCGATCGGGGAACGGCTGCTGTCGGCACACCAGAACGAGGATCCTATCTTCGGTGTCGATTCCATCCCGTTCCTGGCCACCTCGTTCGACCAGGCCGACGACCTCTGGGAAGCCGCCAAGCCGACGATGGAGGAAATCCTGGCCGAGCAGAACCTCAAGCTTCTGTATTCGGTCCCGTGGCCGCCGCAGGGCCTCTACTTCAAGGAGCCCAAGGAATCGATCGAGGACATGGAGGGCGTCAAGTTCCGCTCCTACAACAATGCCACGGCGCGTCTGGCCGAGCTGACCGGCATGTTGCCGGTGCAGATCGAGGCGGCCGAGATCAGCCAGGCCTTCGCCACCGGCGTGGCCGATTCCATGATCTCTTCGGGCGCGACGGGCTATGACCGCAAGGTCTGGGAGAGCCTCAACTACTTCTACGAGGTCGATGCCTGGCTGCCGCGCAACTACGTCTTCGTCAACACGGATGCCTGGGAAGGCACCTCGCAGGACAACCGCGACGTGTTGATGGGCTGCGCGGGCCTGGCGGAATATGCCGGCACCTGGCGTGCCAAGGAATACACTCAGTTCACGCTCAACCAGCTCGCCCAGAACGGCATGACCGTCACACCCGCCAGCGACCAGATGAAGGCGGAGCTCAAGGAGATCGGCGAGACGATGACCCAAGAGTGGCTGGATAAGGCCGGCGAGCAGGGCGAAGCGATCGTCGAGCGGTTCCGCGAGATGCAGCAGTAAACTGCCTGCCGGGCGCCGCCACCGCGCGGCGCCCGGACCTTCATCCACCGGACAATCGCATATCGACAGGAGGCCGGCCTTGGAACTGTTCCGCGGGGTGCGAACCATACTCGACGCGATCTACAAGGCGGCAGGCGTCGTTGCCGCGCTTTGCCTGGTCGCCATTCTCGTTCTGATCGTTCTACAGATGCTGGCGCGCTGGACAGGCCTCGTCTTCATCGGGGCGACCGACTACGCCGGGTACGCGATGGCCGCGGCCAGCTTCCTGGCGTTCGCCTATGCATTGAACCACGGCGCGCACATCCGCGTGTCGATTGTGTTGAACACGGTTTCGAAACCGGTGCGGCGCTGGCTCGAGATCTGGTGCTTCGGGATCGGCACGGCGGTCATGTGGTATTTCGTCTGGTACGGGCAGCGTTTCGTCTACTGGTCTTGGAAATTCAATGAGGTCAGCCAGGGCCAGGACGCGACGCCCTTGTGGATTCCGCAGAGCGCGATGCTGATCGGTGCCGTGATCCTCGCGATCGCGCTGACCGATCACCTGCTCCACCTGATCGTCCGCGGCGAGCACCGCATCAGGAACCATGTCGTCGAACAAGATTACGAGGGGTGACGCGCCGTGGAAAACATCTCGATCATCATCCTGTTCCTGTTCGTTCTTTTCACGCTCCTGGGCAGCGGTGTCTGGGTCGGACTCGCGCTGATGGGCGTGGCATGGGTCGGCATGGAGCTTTTCACCACCCGGCCCGTGGGCGACGCGATGCTGACGACCGTCTGGTCGGCCTCGTCGTCCTGGACGCTCACCGCGCTGCCGCTGTTCATCTGGATGGGCGAGATCCTGTACCGGACGCGATTGTCCGAGGACATGTTCCGCGGCCTGTCGCCCTGGATGGCCGGGCTGCCCGGCGGGCTGGTGCACACCAACATCGTGGGCTGCACGGTCTTCGCGGCCGTCTCGGGCTCCTCGGCGGCCACCCTGACCACCGTGGGCAAGATGTCCATCCCCGAGCTGCGCGCACGCAACTACCCCGAGCGGATGGTCATCGGAACGCTGGCGGGCGCGGCCACGCTGGGGCTCATGATCCCGCCGTCACTGACATTGATCGTCTACGGCGTGACGATCAACGAAAGCATCTCGAAGCTGTTTTTCGCCGGCATCCTGCCGGGGCTGGTGCTGGCGTTGTTCTTCATGGCCTATGTCGCGATCCGCGCGACGCTCTCGCGCGAGTGGAACCCGCGCCGCGACGACCGCATGAACCTGATGACCAAGCTCAGGAACTCGCGCTTCCTCATTCCCGTGATCTGCCTGATCCTCGTCGTGATCGGCTCGATGTACCTCGGCTTCGCGACCGCGACCGAGGCAGCGGCCTTCGGGGTTATCGGCGGGCTCATCCTTGCCGCGACGCAGGGATCGCTGACGTGGGAAAGCTTCACCGAAAGCCTGCTGGGCGCCACGCGCACCTCGGCGATGATCGCGCTGATCCTTGGCGGCGCGGCCTTCCTGTCTCTGTCGATGGGATTCACCGGCCTGCCGCGCGGGCTGGCCGACCTGATCGCGCAGTGGGATCTGTCGCGCTTCGAGCTGCTGATGGTGCTGCTGGTCTTCTACATCATCCTCGGCATGTTCCTCGACGGGATCTCGTCGGTGGTGCTGACCATGGCGGTGGTGGAACCCATGGTGCGCGAAGCCGGGATCGACATGATCTGGTTCGGCATCTTCATCGTCGTGGTGGTCGAGATGGCGCAGATCACGCCGCCCATCGGGTTCAACCTGTTCGTGCTGCAGGGCATGACCGGGCACGAGATGAACTTCATCGCGCGCGCCGCCATCCCGATGTTCCTGATGATGGTCGTGATGGTCTTCATCCTGATCCTGTTCCCGGACCTGGCGACCTGGTTGCCCGAAAACATCCGGTCGGGGCCCGCGGGATAGCCAGGTGGCCGATGCCGCGCATCTCCTGTCGCTGCCGTGGCTCGTGGCGGCGGTGCTGGCGATCGTGTTCGTCGCCGCCATCGTGCAGATCAACCTCGGCATGGGGTTCGGGCTGACCGCGGCGCCGCTTCTGGCACTGCTCGATCCCGCGCTGGTGCCGGTGCCCACGCTGGCGCTGGGGCTGATGACGGCCAGCTGGGGGGCGTGGCGCGAACGTGAACACGTCCAGTGGCGCGAGGTCGCAGTCGGCGTGCCGGGCCGTATCGCGGGCGTGGCCGCCGGCGCCGGGCTGCTGGTGGTGATGCCGGGGCCGCGGGGCTTCATGCTGGCCTTCGGCACGATGATCGCGCTGGCCGTGGTCCTGTCGGCAGCCGGATGGCGGATGCGGTTTTCCACCGCGTCGCTGCTGGGGATGAGCACGCTGTCGGGACTGATGGGCACGCTGACCTCGGTCGGGGCGCCGCCGATGGCGCTGATCTACCAGCACCGCGCGGCGCAGCAGGCCCGGCCGACCATGGCGGCCTTCTTCGCGGTGGGCTGCGTGTTCTCGCTGACCGGGTTGGCGCTGTCGGGCTGGGCGGGGCCTGACGACCTTCTGCTCGTTGCGATCATGGCGCCGGCGATGCTGGCCGGGATCGCCGTGGCGCGGCGGCTGGGCCGCCGCTTCGACCGGCGCTTCCGCCCTGCCCTTCTGTCGGTCAGCGCCATTGCCGCCGTCATCCTGATCCTGCGGGGCCTCGGGGGACTGGGCGTTTGAGCCGCGCGCTCGCGCCATTCGTGCTGGCCGCGCGACACGCGCGCGGGCTGCTGGTCTGCGGGCTTCTGGCGGGCGTCGCGCTGCCCGGGGCGGCACAGGCGATCAAGCCGTGGCTGGCCGAGCTGGTCGCGGCCTCTCTGTTCTTCGCCGCCCTGCGCATCGGCCCGCGCGAGGCACTGGGCGCGGCGCGGGACCTGCCGCGCACGCTCGGGCTGGTCGCGGCCCTGCAACTGGCGCTGCCGGTCGCGGTGCTGCTGGTCTGCGCCGCGATGGGCTGGCGCGACACCCTGCCGGCGCTGGGGCTCGCGCTGATGCTCGCCGCACCGCCGATCGCCGGCAGCCCCAGCCTGACGGTGCTGGTGGGGCACAACCCGGCCCCGGCATTGCGTCTTCTGGTGCTGGGCACCTTGCTGGTGCCGCTGACGGTTCTGCCCACGCTCTGGCTGATGCCGGTTCTGGGCACGCCGGCCGCGGTGCTGGCGGCCGCGGCGCGCCTGCTGCTGGTGATCGGGATCGCGGTGGCCGCGGCCCTGGTTGTGCGCGGGTGGCTGATGCCGGCCCCGGCGCCGCGCACCGTCGCCGCGCTGGACGGCATGGGCGTGCTTTTCCTGACGGCGGTGATCCTCGGGCTGATGTCGGCGCTGGGCCCGGCGCTGCGCGAGGCACCCTTGACGCTGCTGGGGTGGCTGGCCGCCGCGATGACGGTCAACCTGGGGATGCAGGTGGCGGTGAAACTGCTGCACGCCCCAAGGCGCGGTGACCACGACGCAGCCGTGCCCCATGCCATCGCCGCGGGCAACCGCAACATCGCGCTGTTCCTTGTCGCCCTTCCGCCCGATGTGACGGGGCCTTTGCTGGTCTTCATCGGTTGCTACCAGGTGCCGATGTATCTGACACCGCTGCTGCTGGGACGGTTCTATGCGCCCCGCTGAAACCGTGCGCCGCATCCGCCTGCCGGATGGCCATCGCCACGGCCGGTGTGTATCGTCCCCCCACGCCGAGACGACGAGGGCCCCTTGGCAATGAGCGCGGCAACGGACGACACCGCCGAGGCCACCGGGACGCCCGGCTGGCCGCGCATCCGCACGGTCGGGGTGGACGGCATGCTGGTCAGCTTCGGCGACAGGCTGAGCGAGCCGGCCAACCGTGCCGCGCTGGCGTTCCGCGGCGCGCTGGACCGCGCGGGCTGGGACGGGGTCGAGGAAACCTCGACCTCGCTCGTCTCGGCCTACCTGCGGTTCGATCCGCTCTGGACGGATCACGGCGCCATGCGCGCCGCGCTGGAGACACTTCTGGCCGAGCGTGACTGGTACGCCGCCCCGCTGCCGGAGGGCCGGCGCCTGTGGCGCATCCCGACCGTTTACGGCACCGACCTCGCCCCGCAGCTAGAGGCCGCGGCGCAGGCCGCCGGAATGACGCCGGAGGCGGCGGTCGAGTCCCTGTCGCGGACGCGCGTTCGCGTGCAGACCATCGGCTTCGCGCCCGGCCAGCCCTACCTTGGCGAGCTGGACGAGGCCTGGGACATCCCGCGCCAGAAGGAACTGACGCCGCGCGTGCCCGAGGCCGCGCTGACCGTGGCGATCCGCCAGCTCGTCCTGTTCTCGGTCAGCACGCCCACCGGCTGGCGCCACGTCGGGCAGACCGCCTTCCGCCTGTTCCGGCCGGACTCCGACACGCCCTTCGTGCTGCGCCCGGGCGACGAGGTGCTGTTCGACGCGGTCGGGCGCGAGACACTGGAGGCCATGCGCCGCGACGGCCCGGACGGCGGCGCCCGTCCGGAGGCCATCGCATGAGCCGCGCCCTGATCGTCCACCGCGCGGGTCCCGGCGTGACCGTGCAGGACCTCGGGCGCCCCGGCTACATGGCGTTCGGACTGTCGCGCGGCGGCGCCGCGGACCGGCTGGCCCTCGCCGAAGGCGCAGCGCTCCTGGGCCAGTCCGAGACATGCGCCGCGCTGGAAATGGCGGGCATGGGCGGCGAGTTCGAGGCCGGTGCCGACCTGCGGATCGCGCTGACCGGCGCGCCGATGCACGCGGCGATCGACGGCACACGGGTGACCTGGAACGCCAGCCACGCGTTGCCCGCCGGATCGCGGCTGTCCATCGGCGGGGCCGAGGCGGGCAATTACGGCTACCTGCACCTTGGTGGCGGGCTGGCAACGCCCGAGCGCCTCGGCTCGCGCGGGGCGCACCTGGCCAGCGGGCTGGGCAACGTGATCGAGGACGGCGCACATCTTCCCGTCGGCGACGACACGGCGCCCGGCGACACCGGGATGCGGCTGGACGCGGACACGCGCTTTGACGGTGGCGAGGTGCGCGTTGTTTCCAGCCTTCAGACGGATTTCTTCGGTTCCGAGGAGGTCGCACGCTTCGAGGCCACGACGTTCCGGCGCGACGCGCGCGGCAGCCGCATGGGCGTGCGCCTGACTTCCGACGCCGAGAGTTTCCACAGCGAGGCCGGGCTGAGCGTGATTTCCGAGGTCGTGGTGCCCGGCGACATCCAGATCACCGGCGACGGCACGCCCTTCGTCCTTCTCGCCGAATGCCAGACGACCGGAGGCTACCCGCGCATCGCCTCGGTCCTGCCCTGCGATTTGCCGCGGGTCGTGCAGGCCCGGCCCGGGGCGGCGCTGACGTTTCGCTTCGTCACGCTCGACGATGCGCTGGTCGCCGAACGAAAGGCGCACGATCACCGCGCCGGCCTGCGGGACGCGCGTCATCCGCTGGTGCGCGCACCGCATGACATCCGCGGGCTTCTGTCCTATCAACTGGTCAGCGGCGTGACCGCCGGCGACGACATCGAACGGGGGGAGACATGACAACCAGCGTGGACCTCAACGCCGACATGGGCGAAAGTTTCGGGCCGTGGAACATGGGCGACGACATGGCGCTTCTGGAGATCGTGACCTCGGCCAACATCGCCTGTGGCCACCACGCCGGCGACTGGGACGTGATGGCCCAGACGATGCGCGCGGCGATCGAGCGCGGCGTCGGCATCGGCGCGCATCCCGGTTTCACCGACCTGCAGGGCTTCGGCCGGCGGCGCATGCAGCTGCCGCTGGAAAGCCTTGGGAACCTCGTGCGCTATCAATTGGGCGCGGCACAGGCAATGGCGCGGGCCAACGGCGCCCGGGTGCGGCACCTCAAGCTGCACGGCGCGCTGGCGAACATGGCCTCGGAGGACGAGGAGATGGCCCACGCCTGCTACGCGGCCGCGCTGTCCGTGGATCCCGAGATCATCATCATGGTGCTGGCCGGCACCGCCCAGCAGCAGGCCGTGGCCGAACTGGGCTGCAAGGCCGCCTGCGAGATCTTCGCCGACCGCGCCTACCGCGACGACGCCACGCTGGTCGACCGCAGCGAAGACGGCGCCGTGATCCACGACCCCGAAACCGCTGCCCGGCGCATGGTCGATATGGTGCAGGCCGGGGCGATCGTCACCGAAACCGGCAAGCATATCCCGACCCGCATCGACACGATCTGCCTGCACGGTGACACGCCCACGGCGGTGGAAATCGCCCGCAGCGTGCGCCGGTCGCTCAAGGACAGCGGGATCGAACTGAAACGGTTCGAGGGCACGCCCATCTGAATGGCCATACCTTGGCGGGCGCCCCGTCAAACACCGTCGAGAAAGCTCACGACGTCCCTGTAACGCACTGGGTCAAGGCCCTTTCTCGGCCTGCTCCGTTCTGGGGCCTGCAACCACGACCAGGGACGTCAACCGCGGTTTCGTATCCTCCGAACGGCTCTTGAACGGAGAAATCAGCGACGCAGATCAAACCGGCGCGGCAGGGGGCCGGCCCGGAACGCATGTCTGACGGGAACGGGGCGTGCCTGCGCTTGGACCGCAGCGGGCGCAAGGAATTCCGATGCAACCCGACGTGCAAGGCAGGAAGAAGTGGTTCACGCCCGGCATTGTGCCGGGCACTCCGAACCCCTACGCGCGCCGGGAAGCCAGCGGCGAGCAGGGATGCGAGGGCGCGACGAAATCGACCTTGCGGGGGTTTTGCGCGGATCCGGCGAATCCGACCTGCCGGTCGAGCAGGAATCGCTCGTGGATCAGGAAGTAGGGTCAGGCCATCCATCCTTCGCCCTCGACGCGGTGACCGTGTGGCAGCGGCGAAATGCACGGGGCGCGGTAAGTGTCGCGCATCGCGCGGGCCGAGAAGACCGCGGCGTGCGCGCCTCTGCGCCGCGGCGGGCTCAGCCCATTCTCAGGCCGCCGTTGACGGGCAGGGTCGCGCCGGTGATGAAGGCGGCGTCCTCGGAGGCGAGAAAGCGCACGCAGCGCCCGACCTCGCCGGGATCGGCCAACCGGCCCATCGGGACCTGCCCGATGATCCGGTCCATGATCTCGTCGGGCACCTGCGCGACCATGTCGGTGTCGGCATAGCCGGGGGCGATCGCGTTGACCGTTATGCCCTTCCCGGCGCTTTCGCGGGCAAGTGCGCGGGTAAAGCCCTCCACCCCCGCCTTGGCGGCACAATAGTTCGTCTGCCCGGCCTGCCCGCGCGCGGCGTTCACCGACGATATGTTGATGATCCGGCCGTAGCCGCGCGCGCGCATGCCCGGCATGACCGGCCGCGTCATGTTGAACACCCCGCCCAGGTCCACGTCGATCACCGCGTCCCAGTCCGCGTCCTCCATCTCGTGGAACATGACGTCGCGGTTCACGCCCGCGTTGTTGACCAGCACGTCGATCGGGCCGAGGCGGTCCTCGATTCGCGCGATGCCGTCCCGGCAGGCCGCGCGGTTCGCCACGTCCCATTCGAACACGGGCAGGCCGGTATCGCGGGCAAAGCGGTCGGCGCGGGCGCCCCCGCCAAGGTGGGTGACGGCAACGCGGAAGCCCGCGTCCTCCAGCGCTTTCGCCGCGGCGGCCCCGAGGCCCTGGATGCCGCCGGTGACCAGGGCGACGCGTTCGGTGTCGGTCATGCGTGCTCCATTCCTTTCGTCCGTTGCACCTGGCGCAGGATGCACGCCGCCGGGCCGGCCGTCGTTGATCACGGGCAAACCGCGCCCGGACCCGCGCCATCGCGCGGTCCGCCATGAACGCTGTCCCGTGATCTTGGCCGCCGTTTCCTTTATACTCGGCGCCGACGAGTGGCCCGGCGCCACCGCGCCCCGAAGACAGGGAGGCAAGGGGATATTTACCATCGTCCAGGCGCTCACGCCGGTCTACCGGCCCGCTGACAGCCTGCGCCGGATGCAGGCCGCTTGGCTGGCTGCGCTCGGCTTCGGGTCCGACGAGGCGGCGCATGACATGATCGCCTCCGGTCCGCTGTGGCGGCTGCGCCGCTACCGCGGCGACGGCACGGGGCCGGCTGTGCTTCTGGTTCCCGCCCCGATCAAGACCCACGGCGTCTGGGATCTTTCGCCCGACGCCAGCGTCGTGCGCCGCTGTCTGGAGGCGGGGTTTCGCGTGCACCTGCTCGAATGGCGCCCGCCGCGCGACGGCGATGCGCCGTGCGGGCTCAAGGGTTATGCCGACACGGCGCTCTCGGGCGCGGTGGCCGCCGTTGCGGACGCGACAGACGGCGCGAAACCGGTCGTTGTCGGTCATTCTCTCGGCGGCACGCTGGCGGCGATCCACGCCGGCCTGCGCGCCGACACGCTTTCCGGTCTCGTCCTGCTCAGCGCGCCGGTCTGCTTCGCGCATGACGCCAGCGGGTTTTCCGGCGCGCTGTCAGCGACCGCCTCGCCGCTGCTGTCGGATGCCGATGTCATCCCCGGCGCGCTGCTGACACAGCTCAGCGCCGCGGCGTCCCCCGGCGCGTTCCTCTGGGGCCGGGTCAGGGACGCGGCCGCCACCGCCGGCGACCCCGCGGCCGCGCGCCTGCGCATGCAGATCGAGCGGTGGTCGTACGACGAGGTGCCGCTTTCGGGGAAACTCGTGCGCGAGGTGCTCTCGCGCCTCTACCACGACGACAGCCTGTGCCGCGGCACGCTGGACATCGACGGCCACCGGATCGATCCCGCGCGGCTGCGGCTTCCGATGCTCGCCGCCGTGAACACCGCAGACGACGTGGCCCCACCGCAGGCGGTTCGCCCGTTCTTCGACGCGATGCCCGGCGCTGAAACCCGGGTGATCGCGTATCCCGGCGAAACCGGCATCGTGCTGCAGCACCTTGGCGTGCTACTGGGGCGCAAGGCCGGCTCGGGCCTCTGGCCGGAGATCATCGCCTGGATCCGCGCGTGGACGGACTGATGCCGATGACGCCGTCGCGGGCACGGATGCCACTTTCCCGGGTCGCGGTGGCATCAGACGAAGGTGGCCCGAGAAATCACTTGCCGATCAGCTTGAGCGCCTGCCCCACGACAAGCGGGGCAAGGCTGCCCGCCGCGATCAGCGCCCAGCTTTCCGGCCCCGGTGGAACCGTGTCCAGAACCTGCGCGAGCCCGGGCATATAGGCGGCGGCCAGCAGCAAGGCAACACCGATGGCCAGCGCGCCCCAGACCCATGGGTTCAGCGTCACCTCGTTGCGGACCAGACCCGCCGCCGCGTCGCGCATGTTGAACACGTGCCAAAGCCGCGCGAAGCCGAAGGTCAGGAACGAAACCGTCACGGCAGCTTCGGCGCCCATGCCCAACGCGAAGGCCGCCGCGAAGGCCGCCATCACCGAGGTGGCAAGCAGCACCCCGTACCCCCCGATCGTTCCCCAGAGCCGACGGGTCAGCAGGGGTTCACCCGGGTCGCGCGGCGGGCGGCGCATGACGGTGTCGCCCTTCTCGCCCAGCCCCAGCGCCAGGGCGGGGAAAACATCCGAGACGATGTTGATGAACAGGATCTGCAGGGGCAGCAGTGGCAGCGGCGCATTCACAAGTGCCAGTACCGAGACCGCAAGGATCTCGGCGATGTTGCCCGACAGCATGTAGACGACGAACTTGCGGATGTTGCCGAAGATCCGGCGCCCGCCGGCGATCGCGTTGACGATGCTGGCGAAGGAATCGTCGCGCAGGACCATGTCGGCGGCCTCGCGCGCGACCTGCGTGCCGCGCTGGCCCATGGCGACGCCGATATCCGCCTTCTTGAGCGCCGGCGCGTCGTTCACGCCGTCGCCGGTCATGGCGACGACGAGTCCGGCGCGCTGGTAGAACTCGATCAGGTCGAGCTTCTGCTCCGGCGTGAAGCGGGCGAAGATCGCAACCCCGCGCAGGTCGTCGCGCGCCTCGAGGTTCTCCCGGTCGAGGTCCGCGAGGTCACGGCCGTGCACCACCCGCGCCGTCGCGGCATCATCGACGAGCCCCACCTCGGCAGCGATGGCCCGGGCGGTGCTCGGCGCGTCGCCGGTGACCATCACCGCGTGGATGCCGGCGCGCCGGCAGTTCAGCACCGCCTCCCGCACCCCGGCGCGGGGCGGGTCGACAAGGCCGACGAGGCCGACGAGGGTCAGCTCGCGATACGGCGCGGTCGGCGCCTCCGGGGCCATCCTGCGTGCCACGGCCAGGGTCCGCAGCCCCGCCTCGGCGAGGCGCTCGGTCGCCGCGGCCCAGGCCTGCCGTGCCGACGCATCAAGCGGCTGCGTGTCCCCGTCGGGCGTCATCACCCGCGTCGCGGCGTCGAGCACCGCCTCCGGCGCCCCCTTGACGGCGACGACGACACCCGCCTCGTCGCGGTGGACCGTCGCCATCATCTTGGTGTCGGGATCGAAGGCCTCACGGGCGATCTCCGGCCGGCCTTCCACAAGCGCCGCGCGTTCGATCCCCGCCGCGCGCGCGGCCGCCAGCAGCGCGATCTCGGTCGGGTCGCCCGCCGGGTCGGCATCCGGCGTTCCCAGACGCGCGTCGTTGCACAGCGCCACGGCCTCCAGCAACGCGGCAAGCGTGGGCGCGTCATCCGGCGTGACCGGACTGCCCTCGCGCTCGGCCCCGTGCACGCCCATATCGACCGGACCGTCGGCCAGCACCAGGCGGCCGACACGCATCCTGTTCTCGGTCAGCGTACCCGTCTTGTCGGTGCAGATCACGTTCGTGGCCCCGAGCGTTTCCACCGCCGAGAGCCGCTCGACCAGGGCATCGCGGCGGGCCAGCCGCCACATGCCCCGGGCGAGCGCGACGCTGGCGACGATCGGCAGCCCCTCCGGCACCGCGGCAACGACCAGCGCCACGCCGGTCTCGACCATCAGGAGCGCGTCGCGCCCTGCCGCGATGCCGACCAGCGACACCATCGCCGCGACGGCGAGGATCGCCAGGAGCAGGCGCCGACCGAGCGCGTCGAGGCGTTTCTCGAGGGGCGTGTGCGCCGCCTCGGCCGTCTGGGCCAGCGCCGCGACCCGCCCGATCTCGGTATCCATGCCCGTCGCCGTGACAAGGCCCAGGCCGCTGCCGTTGCTGACCGCCGTCCCCTTGTGGACCATGTTGGTGCGCTCGGCGAGCGGCGGCGCACCCGCGAGCGAACCGGTCTGCTTCGTCACCGGAACCGACTCGCCGGTCAGGGCGGATTCGTCGATGGCCAGCGCATCGGCTTCGAGCAGCCGCAGGTCGGCCGGGACGACCTCGCCCGCCGCGAGATGGACGATGTCACCGGGCACGAGCGCCGCCGCGTCCACCTCGCGTGTCTTGCCGCCGCGGCGAACCCGGGCGGTGGCGCGGTCCAGCGCGCGCAGCGCCTCCATCGAGCGGGTGGCGCGAAGCTCGGTCACGAAGCCGATGGCGACGTTGATCACGATGGCCACGGCGATGGCGATGGCCTGCACCCCCTCGCCGATCGCGACCGAAAGCAACGCGGCGAGAAACAGCAGGCCGAACACCACGCTCTTGGCCTGATCGACGAGAATGGCGAAGGTGCGCCGCCGCCGGGCGCGGCGCAACCGGTTCGCGCCATGCGCCTTGAGGCGCCGGCGTGCCTGCGCCTGCGTCAGCCCTTGGTCGCGATCGCTGTCGAGCGCATCGAGCAGTGCAGCGGCGCTCTGGCTCCAGGTTTCCGGCATCGTCGATCCGCCTGTGAAGAAAAGGGGGCGGGCACACGGCAGCGGCGCCAGAAACGGGAGGTTGCGGGTCGGCGCCGGGGAGTGAAGACCACGATTCGTCCGCGCACTCAAGCACGGGCCGGCTCCTCGACAACATCTTCATCGAGTTGCAGTGGCGGAGCCCGGAGTGCGCATGCATATGCCTGCACGCTCGGGCGACCGGATCAAAAGAGACGGCGGGCATCGCCAAGGGCACCGACGACGACATTCCGGTCCTCTTGAGCCGTCTCCCAGCGAACCAGCGCGTGATCGACAAGTCCGCGGCAGAATTCGCCACTGGAAAGCCGCCCATTGAGGCGGTTCACCCGTGAGAAAGCCGTGTGAGGGGCTCTCCCGCTTCTTCGGGCTTCCCTCCGGAAAACCAGCAGCTCATGAGGCGCTTGAGAAATGGCGGAGACGATGGGATTCGAACCCACGAGACCCTTTCGGGCCTACTCCCTTAGCAGGGCGGTTTCTTTCCTAGATATGGCGCAGTTAGGCGCAAACGCCTTTACGCTATCCCCTTGATTCCCTATGTTTTGGCTCAGTTCGGCGCAGACGGGCACCCACTAGACCTAGAGCGCCATTTTGAACCACGGTTGAACCATGCCCGATCTGAGCAACAAGACCGCCCGCCGCAAGCTGAAGCCGCGCAGTTCCGCCTATACGCAGAAGCTGGCCGAGGGCCGCGCCCTGGGCTACCGCAAGCGCACCGCCGGCGCGCCGGGCCGTTGGCTCCTGCGCACTGCCGAGGATGAAGGCGGCTACGCCTTCGAGGTGCTCGGCGCGGCCGACGATCATGCCGAGGCCGACGGCCGCGAGGTGCTGTCCTATACGCAGGCGCTGGCCGCCGCGCTGGGCAAGCAGACGGCAGACCCGACGAAGATCACTGTCGCGCAGGCGCTGGACGAATGGGCGCGCGCCAAGGTGGCGACGGCTTCGACCGAGAAGCGCAAGGCCGACATCGAGAGCACGGCCCGCCGGATCGCCGCCGCCTTCAAGCGCAAGACGCTCAAGACGATCACGGCGCGCGACATTGCGCGGTGGATGGACGGCTACATCGTGGAGGGCAAAGACCCGCGCGCCCGCCGTGCGACCGCAAACCGCGACCTCGCCACGCTCAAGGCCGCGCTGACCCGCGCCGCGAACGCCTACGACTACACCGGGCCGCGCGCATGGGAGGCCGCCAAGAAGTTCGCCAAGGCCGAGAGCTTCGGCGCCCGCATGGTGATCCTGACGCTCGAGCAGGAGGCGCAGTTGATCGCCGCCGCCCGCTCTGACTTCGCGGACGTGCTGACTGCATTGCAGATGACCGGCGCGCGCTATGGCGAGATACGCCACGCCACGGCGGGCGATCTTCAAGGCAACCGCCTCACGCTGGAAGGCAAGACCGGGCGGCGCACGATCGCCCTGTCGCCTGACAAGGCCGCATGGTTCGCTGAGCGCGCCAAGGGCCGCCCGAAGGGCGCGCCGCTGCTGATCCGCCACGACGGCACCGGCTGGCCGGACGGCGGGCAGATGAAGCCCATGCGCGCGGCCGTCGCCGCCGCAGGACTGCCGGAGACCGTGACGACCTACGCCCTGCGGCATGGCTTCATATCGCGGGCTCTGTCGGCCGGCGTGCCGATCGCCGCGGTGGCGCAGCACGTCGGCAGTTCGCCCGAGATGATCGCGGCGAGCTACGCGAAGTTCACGCCGACGCAGATGCAGGAGTGGTTCGCGTGACGGAGGGGCGCAAAACGCACTACCAGATTTTTTGCATGATCTGCGATGAATGCGGCATCGAGTATCGTGGGCCGGATACGCCCGAACGGCTTCCTCGAAACTACAACCTGACGCGGGAGGCCTACCAACGTCTCAATGGGTGGATTGCCAAGATGCACGGGGCCGCCTCCGTTTGGGAGCGGCCGGGAGAGATCGAAACTCAGCTAGAGGACGCCCGAAAGAAACTGGCCGCCGCGATCGAGGCCATCGAAAAGCTAGATAACTACGCGAGGGTTCAGGCGCGACGCGAGGCTCTAAAGGAGCGGGATGCAGAGTTTGAGAGGCAACTTGCGGCAATCGCCGAGAGTGGAGCGCCGCGAGACGAACAGTTAGAGCGCATGAACAGGGTAATAGAGGCGTTCCAGACCGTCCCGCGAGAGGAGTGGATTGACTACGCCGCAATCGCCCAGATCAAGGCGCTGAGTGCGGCGTTGACCCGCCCGATCGAGCAGGCAATTCCTATGGTGCAGGAAGGCCGAGGGCGCCCGCGCAATCTGCGCGCATATGCGGTGGCCGAACATGCCTACGTGATTTTCGAGGAACTGACCGGGCAGAAACCGACCTTCTGGAACGCCAAGGAGACAACACCCTTCGGCCGGATAGTGCAACAACTGTTCAACGTCTATGGCATCAAGAGCAACGTCCGGAAGCCCATCGAGGCGGCTATGCACAAATTCAGTTCCGAGACCTGATTTTAGGCATTTAGCCATGCTAGGGGCAGTTAGGCGAGATTGAACGCACCTTCACAACGAAAGGGCGTTCAAATGGACACGAACCACACGCAGACCGCCGCAGGGCCGATCCCGCGCCTGCAACTCAGCCTGGCCGACGCCGCCGAGGCGCTGAACATCCCGCAATCGACGCTCGAGCTTGAATGCCGACGCGGGCGCGGGCCGAAGTTCTACATCGTCGGCCGCCGGAAATACACGACCGTCGAACTGATCCGCGAATGGCAGGCGCAGAAGATCGCCGAAGCCGAGGCCGAGGCGCGCGAGGTGGCGGCATGAGCTTCCTCGAGGAACTTTCATACGACCTGATCCGCCTGCAAGGGCTGATCTGCGCGCTCGATGTGGTCGCGGATGCCGCGTCCATCACCCCGGATGGCGTCGAAGCCCCGCCGCACGTCAAGCGCGCGCGCGAATCGGAGCCGGTGCTGATCGAGACGATCGAACAGCACGGCGAGGCGCTGATTCAGAAGGTGGGGCGCGCGGCGCTTGAGGAGAACAGGGCCGCACGCGGCCGGGAGGGCGCGCAATGACCGGCCGTCGCATCCAATGGCATCGCGGCATGGGCAAGCTGCCGGAAGGCGCTGCCTACGTCGGCCGGCCGAGCCGCTACGGCAACCCGTTCAAGGTCGGCGCGCCGCACCCGGACGATGGCGCGCCTATGAGCCGCGCCGACGCGGTGGCGCTTTTTCGGCTCTGGCTCACCCAGCCCGAGCAAGCCGAGTTGCGCGACCGCGCCCGGCGCGAACTGGCGGGCCGTGACTTGGCTTGCGCCTGTCCGCTCGACGGCGGGCCTTGCCACGCCGACGCGCTGCTCGCGCTGGTGAACGGGGCTACCGAGACCGCCAACGAATGAAGCCCGCACCGAGGGACGCGGCACGGGCTTCGAGACCTTGGGGAGCTTGGCGGCTTCGTGAGGTAATATAGCACCGCCGCGCCCCTCGGGCAACGAAAACCCGAGTGAGGCACGGAGCCTATGAGACACATCACACGAGCGCAGCGCCGGCAACTGCGGCGCAACGCCGATACCGTCGCGCCGCTGCTGGCGCGCACGACCCTGCACCGCGTGGCCGACGGGCGGCTCGAACTCACGACCGATCCGATCGCGCTGGCCGCGCTCGAACGCGGCTTCCGCGCCATGCTGCGCGGCAACTGCCGGCCGATCGTGCAGGAACTCACGCCCGAGGAAGGCGCGCGGCTGCGCGATCCGGGCAGCCTGCCGCCGCCGCCTCTGCCGGGCTTGCGGCACTGGGGCGCCTTCGGGGTGGACGTGGCCGGCTGCGGCACCTTCTCGACAACCTGGACGGTAATTCAGGGCCTGCCGGAGACCGAGGTGCGCGCCGAGGCCGAGCGGATAGTGCTCGAGCATCTGGCGAAGGCCGCGAACGTCGCGGGCCTGCCGATGGAGGCCGCGAAATGAGACAGCTTCAAATCAGCTTCGTGATGCGCGCGCACGGGCTGACCGAGGCGCAGGCGCAGGCAATCGCAAACCTGATCTGGGGGATGGCATGAACACGCAAGACAATGCCAACCGCGACCTCGCGCTTTCGCTCGCTCGCGCCGGGCTGCCGGTGATCCCTTGCCTCGAGGCCGACGGTCTCGCTTACGACAAGGACGGCAACCCGAAAAAGGCCAAGGCGCCTTACACGCCGCGAGGCCTTCACAATGCCACCACGGACGCCGAACAGATTGGCGCGTGGTGGACGCAATGGCCGGGCGCTCTTCCCGGCATTCCGACCGGCGAGGCCAGCGGGCTT
This sequence comes from Roseovarius salinarum, assembly GCF_002834145.1. Classification (GTDB taxonomy): domain Bacteria; phylum Pseudomonadota; class Alphaproteobacteria; order Rhodobacterales; family Rhodobacteraceae; genus Roseovarius; species Roseovarius salinarum. Next base: position 75,334 of record NZ_PHNT01000007.1, read on the forward strand.
TCGGTGATCGACGGCGACATCGACCGCGACACGGGCGAGGCCAAGGGCGAGGAGGAGATCGGCGCCCTGGGCCTCGACCACCCCGACGCGGTGCCCGTGCGCACGCAATCCGGCGGCGTGCAACTGATCTACCGCCATGCCGAGGGCGCCCGCACATCCTCGAAACAGGCCGCGCCGCACATCGACACGCGTGGGGCCGGCGGATACATCGTCGCGCCCGGCGCGCGGATGCAGGACGGCGCGCGCTACCGCTACGAGGGCCGCAGTCTGGCACAGGCGCTCCGCGCCGGCGATCTTCCGCCCTATCCCGTCGAGGCCGTCGAGGCCGCGATCGCCAAGGCCAAGGCCAGCAAGGCCGGCGACGGGGGCGGCACGGGCGAGCCCATCCGCATCGACACGGGCGAGGATCGCACCGAGGCCACGGATGCCGAGACCATCGAGGTTGTCCGCAAGCTACTTGCCGAGGCGCCGAACGATCTTGGCCGCGAGGAATGGGTGAAGCTGGCCGTCTCGCTGCGCGCCGCATATGGCGAGACGCTGCGCGACGACTTCATCAACTTCAGCCTGGGCTACCTCGGCGCCGCGTCCTGCACGCCGGAGGCCGCGCGCCACGTCTGGACCACGGCGAGCGAGGCGAAGGCCGTCACCGGCATCGGATCCGCGCTCTACCTGCTGAAACAGGCCGTCGGGCCGGATCGCTTCACGACGATCTGGCGCGCGACCTTCGGCCGGACTCGAGGCGGCAATGCCGGATTCGGAAGATCAGGAGGATTAGGAGGGGAACACGTCGAGCCGACGCCGCTGATCCGCGAGATGCCGGAGGCGGGGCCGTATCCCGCCGAGGCGCTCGGCGCCCTGCGAGAGCCGGCCGAGGCGATCGCCACCGCGACCGAGGCACCCGTTGCTATGTGCGCGGCGTCCGTCCTGGCATCGGCGGCGCTCGCGGCGCAGGGGCACCGGGACGCCGAGACGCTGAACGGCACCGCGCCGGCGAGCCTCTTCTTGTTGACGGTGGCCGAGAGCGGCGAGCGCAAATCGACCGCCGACCGCCTCGCGATGCGTGGCGTGCGGGACTTCGAGGCCGACCTGCGCACCGACTACGAGATCGAGCGCGACGCGTGGAAGGATGCGCAGGAAGTCCGGAAGGCGGAGCGCGCGAAGATCGTGGGCGACAAGAAGGCCGACGCCGCGAGCAAGCGCGCGGACCTGGCGGCGCTCGGGCCGGAACCGCCGGCACCGCTGAAGCCGCATATCGTCGCCTCGGCGCCGACGGTGGAGGGCATCACGAAGCACCTGCCCGAACTGCGGGGCAGCCTCGGCATCATGACCGAGGAAGGCGGCGCGCTGATCGGCGGGCATAGCATGAAGGCCGAGAACAGGCTGGCGACCTGCGCGAGCCTCTCGGCAATGTGGGATGGCGCGCCGCTCGACCGCTGGCGGGCCGGCGATGGCGTGGAGGTTTACACCGGGCGGCGCTTCTCGGCGCATATCCTCGTGCAGCCGGTGGCCGCCGAGGCGCTCCTGGCCGATCCGATGGCGAACGGGCAGGGCCTCGTGGCGCGCTTCTTGACCTGCCGGCCGACCTCGAGGATCGGCGGGCGCCTGCGCATGGAGCGGGACGCGACCGCCGAGGCCGAGATCGCGCGCTTCGCCGCCCGCATCCGGGCGCTTCTCTCGCGGCCGTTGCCGGTGGCCGACGGCACCCGGAACGAACTCGCGCCGCCGATCCTGCCTCTCTCGAGCGAGGCGCGCGCGGTGCTGACGGACTTCGCCCGCGAGGTGGAGAGCGCGCAGGCGCCGGGCGGACCTTTCGAGGATGCGCGGGCCTTCGCCTCGAAAACGGCCGAGCACGCCGCCCGCATCGCGGCGGTGCTGACGATCTTCGCGGACCCGGACGCCGCCGAGGTGACGGGCGAGACGATGGCCGGCGCAACGGCGATCGCCACCTTCTACGCGAACGAAGCCGCCCGCCTTGCCGACGCGGCCGTGATCCCGCCCGAGGTGGCCGAGGCCGAGCGGATGCGCAAATGGCTCCTGACCTCGTGGGGCGAGCTTTTCATATCCGCCGGCATCGCCGCGCAATTCGGGCCGTTCAAGCTGACCGACAAGGCACGGAAGGCGCTGCGGCGGCTTCAGGACCACGGCTGGCTGATCGAGGCCGACGGCGCCGAGGTGAGAGGCAAGGCGCGCAAGGAGGCGTGGCGCATCGTGCGGGAGGCGGCGCAATGACCGCCTTTCGCTTCGACGCCGAGGCCGCGCTGAAACGTGCGCGCGAAGGGCGGCCCCTTCCTAATCTTCCTAATCGTCCTAACCGGGGCGACGCCGACGGGGCAGGATTAGGAGGATTAGGAGGATTAGGACCGGAGCGCGATCTACCGCACGCATCCGCCCCGGACCTGCGCGCCCGCCTCGACGCCGCCCGCGCCCGCGTCGCGCGCCTCGTGGACGCCGACGGCATCGCCCGCACCGACGCCGCGATCGAGGCCGTCTGGGACGAGGCCGAGGCGCTGGCGGCCGTGCGAGAGGCCGAGGGCCCATCTGTCACAAGTTGTGACAGATCGTTTTCGCTGGCGGCCGTGCGAGAGGCCGAGGGCACCCCGCATCGCAAAGTCTGAGAAGCGCCGCGCGGAAATCGGCGGCGTCCCCCGAATTCCTGCGCGTGCAGAACTGAGCCAAAAACCGGAGACCGAGACCCATGACCGACGACACACGAGACGACGCCACGCGGATCGCCACGGACGGCATCTGCCGCCTGTTCGCGGAGGCGCGGCGCGAGGGCATCGAGGACGCCGAGACGGCCGTTGCCGCGATCAACGCCGCGCTCGCGTGTTACGAGGCCACGCACGCCCGCACGGGCGCACGCTACGCCGCCGAGGCGCGGCAGGCGCTGGCGCGGGCCGAGACGTTGCGGCTGATGGACCTCGACGCCAGGCTGATCGGAGACGCGGCGGGGCGCGCGTGACTGTGGACGAGGACTCGGTGATGGGGTATATTGATATCGCAAGCCATGAGGGACTCTGGCCTGCACCCGACACGCCGCATGATGGACTCTGCTGCGCGACGGAAAAACCCTTCCTGACATAGCGGTTTCGACCGCGCCTTAACGCATGGAGTCCCGACATGGACCAGCTTAACGAAATCCAAAACCTTGTGGAGCAAGGCAACGACGCATTTTCGGCCAAAGCCGCCGAACTATCCGACCGCCTCGACCAGATCGAGACGCAGATGGGCCGCCCTGGCGCGCCCGGCGTGAAGGCCGAGGAAAGCGACCCGCATTCCGACGCCTTCTCGGCATGGCTGCGCGATCCGCGCAACGACACGAAGCGCCACGCGCTCGCGGACGTGGAGGCGAAGCAAGCCTCGGGCACGTCCGACGCGGCGGGCGGCTTCATCGTGCCGGAACTGATCGCCCGCCCGCTGCTGATGCGCGCCCGGGACGCGAACACGCTGCGCCCGATCGTGCGCCGGATCGAGGTGGCAAGCGGCGACGTGATCCTTCCGCTGAGCAACGCCGACGCGACGAGCGGCTGGGCCGGCGAGACGGACACGCGGACGGGCACGACCGAGCCGACGCTGACCGGGCCGAAGCCCACCTTCGGCACGCTCTATGCGCTGGTCGAGGCGACCGAGGAACTCGTGACCGACGCCGCCTTCAACGTGGCGGACTGGTTCACGATGGAAGCCGGCGCGGCGCTGGGCGAGGCCGAGGCGATCGCAATGGTCTCGGGCAACGGCACGAACAAGCCGACCGGCATCCTGCACACGGCGCCGGAGGCGGGCGCAGACGGCAGCCGCACGGCGGGCGCGTTCAAGTATCTGCCGAGCGGCACGGCCGACACGCTGGGCGCCGATCCCTCGGCGGTGCAGGATCTTCTCGTCAACCTCGTCTATGACCTGAAGGCGCAGTATCGGCAGGCCGGCCGCTGGTTGATGAACTCGGCAACGGCCGGCGAGGTGCGCAAGCTGAAGGATGCAGACGGCCGGATGCTCTGGTCGGATGGTCTCGGCGCGAGCGAGCCGGCGCGGCTGCTGGGCTTCCCGGTGACGCTGAGCGAGGCCATGCCTTCGATCGGCGCCGACGCGCACCCCATCGCCTTCGGTGACTTCAGCCGGGGCTATGTGCTCGCGGATCGCGGCGGGCTTCGCGTGACGGTGGACGACAACGTGACCCAGCCGGGCCGCGTGCGCTGGTATATCCGCCGGCGGATCGGCGGCATCGGCTACGACACGCACGCGGTGCGCTTCGCCAAGTGCGCCACGTCGTGATGTGAGATGCGCGGGGCTTTTTGATTGGCTTTCAACCCCGCGACAGGCCGCGCCCCTTATTCAGCCAAGGGGCAGGCCGACCGCCACCGCGCCCGCGTCGTGCTGGTTCGCCAGTTGGGCGCGGTGGCACCTAACCGGGGCCTTCGGTTCTTCACGAAGGCCAGAACGGGAACCGGCGGCCACACTCTTTTTCTCGCAGCGTCACATCGGAGGCAATTTTGACATGGCCAAACGGAAACCGGACCGCTTGAAGATTGTTGCGGGCACTGCGCGCCCTGACCGGATGAACCCGGACGCGCCTTCTGCAAATCTTGGCACCGCTGAGCCGCCCGAATGGCTGAGCGAACGCGCAACCGAAATTTTCTCGCAACTTTCCGTGACCCTCCACGGCATGGGCATTGCCTCACCTGACGATCAAGCGGCTTTGGCGATGCTGGCGAGCCGTTTGGAGGAAATCGAGGTTTGCACGGCGGTGATCGAGGATGCGGGCCGCACCTACACCACGACAGCGACCTCGGGCGACAAGCTGGTAAGGGCACGACCCGAGGTAGCCATGCGCAATGAGGCCATGCGGCACGCGCAATCGCTCTTGGCTGAGTTTGGGCTTTCCCCCGCCAGTAGATCGAAAGTGAGTGCGAGCGAGTCAGCCGATGAAAACCCGTTCAAGGCGCTGGATTATTTCACATGACAGGCGATGATCTGCCCCATGCCGCGCGGCTGGCACATGGCCGGATGCTGGACGCCTTCGACGCCTTCGCACGGGGGCTTGTGGAGCGCGAGCGCGCCGCAATGCGGGATCACCTGCTGGAAACCGGAATGACGCCTGAGCGGGCCGCACAAGGCGCTGAGGCGCATGTCGCGCGGATCGAGCAGGCCATGCAGATCGAGCGCGCCCGGCTTGAAGCCGAGGGAGCGCGGACGCAATGAGCGATTGCCCGGATCGCCGCTTGTGGTGCGCGGTGCTGGGGGCGGCGCTGCACGACGCAGCGCGGGGCAAGGAAAGCGGCTGGATCGGCTCACGCGACTTTCACACGGTTTGCGCCTTGGTCGGAATCGACCCCGACGCGGTGGCCGAGCGTCTTGCACCGCCGAGCAAGGCAACCTGAGCCTTGTAACGGTTTCCCGCAAGGAGGGGCCCCGCCCGCCGGCTCCCCGGTGCCTTCCTAAGCTTTGCCATGCCCCCGGCGTCCGTCGCGGAGGAAAATCCGAGGTTCGCCGCCGGTAACGCCGGAACGCAGGACGCCGGGCATAAAGGTTACGTCGCGGCGGCCGGGATAACCTTTTCTGTCTGGACCTCGAGGCGCGGCCGAGACCGGCGGCGAACCTTTGCTTTCGCGCTGCGCGAGGCGATTCCGGTGGCCGGGCTGAACCGTGGTTCAAGAGCACGCGGGCGGTTGAACCATTTTTGAACCACACGCCAAAATTGACCGGTTAGGGCGCCGCCGGTTGCCACCTAAGTCATTGAAAAGTGGCGGAGACGATGGGATTCGAACCCACGAGACCCTTTCGGGCCTACTCCCTTAGCAGGGGAGCGCCTTCGACCGCTCGGCCACGTCTCCGACGATCCGTCTAACGGGGGTGCGTTCGGAAAACAAGACGAAATTCCGGGGCCGCGCGGGCCGCGTCGCCGGGGCGCGGCCGGCCCGCGGCACTGGCGGATGCCGGGCCGGGGCGGCCTTTTGCGCACCCCGGCCCGGAGGAGTCACGCCGCGGTGGCCGCGCTTGCGGTCTCCGTCCAGCCACGGCCCGGGCGGTAGCGCGCCGTGACGCGGCCCTGGTCGAGGGCGAACAGGTGCAGCCAGCCGTTGTCGACCAGCGCGCGCAGGTCCGGGTGCCGGTCGAGCACGCCCGAGATCGCGTCCTGCGGCGCCTCGATCATGACCGACAGGCGCAGCGGCTCGTGCGCCGGAGCCTCCCCGTCGTGCACGGCCTGCCAGGGCAGCCCGGGCCGCAGGATGCCGCCGTTGCCCTGCACCACGCCGATGCCGCCGGTGACGTTATGGATCAGCTTGTTGCCGCCACCGAACGCCTCGGGCGCGACCAGCGAGCCGTAGTACTGCAGGCTGATCCAGCTGGCCACGACGACCGGGGCGGTCATGATCAGTTCCAGCGTGGCGAAGTCGGTGTCGCTGCGCCAGTCGTAGTCGTGCAGGAAAACGCGCCCCCCGAGGTCGAGCCCGGACGTGGCCGCGCGCGGCGCCGCGATGAAGCCCGCGCACCCCGCCAGGCCCCACTCCGGGCGCAACTCGGCCCAGTTGGCAGCGCGTTGCGCGACCGTTCCGGCCTGCGCCCCCGGCAGACGCCGCGCGCGTTCGGCCCGCGTCACCTCGCCCGCGCGATCCAGCCATTGCCGGGCCCGCGCCAGCGCATCGACGTGGTCGCGCGGCGGCGTGTCCTCGTAGAGCGTGACCGCATCGGTCGTGGTGTCGTGCAGCCCGGCAACGAAATGCGTGTCCGCCGGCAGGTCGATCCCGTGGCCGGGCAGGTGTTCGCGCGTCTCGGGATCGTTGAGCAACGCGGCCAGCAGCCGCGCGGAGGCCTCGCCGGTATACCCGCCGCAGGCACCGCAGTGATAGGCGCTTTCATGCGGGTTGTTCGTCACCTGCGCGCCGTGGCCCAGGAGCAGAACCAGCGGCGCGTGCCCCCGTGTCAGGCTCATGGCCTTGAGCACGCTCGCCGCGGCCTCGGCCCTCTGCTCCGGGGCGAGTTCGTCCTGCAGCCGCGGCGCGGAACCGGCGCCGGCCGCGGCCTTGCCCCGCCCCAGCGCGTCACGCAGCAGCTTGGCGCCGTAGAACGGCCCCGCGGCCTCGACGAAGGCGAAGGACGAAACCGCCGCCTGCCGGAACCGGCCCCAGGCGCGCGCGGCGCGCGCGCGGATCCGCGTGGCCTGTTCGGCCGCCGGCCCGGCATGGCCCGACGATGTCAGTTCGGGCTGCAGGAGGACGGGAAGGTGCGGCTCGACCACGTCCGAGCCGTGCTCGCGGTGCGCGACCTTCAGCCCGAAGAACCCGGCGAACCCGATCGTCTCGATGCCCGGGTCGAGCGTTTCCAGCGCGCGGCGGAACACCTCGGAGCGCACGTCGATGCAGAAGGCCGCCTGCAGCGCCGGCCGCGCCGGCCGCGTCTCCGGCGCCCCGGTCATCGCGGTATCCAGCCGGGCCTGGTAGGCCCGCTCGGCCGCGTCCTGCAGGATGGCGTCGATCACGTCGTCCTGGGTGGGCGCGACCGGCGCCGCGTGCGCCGCCACGGTCCGGGCCCAGGCGTCCGAGATCCCCGGCGCATGGGCGGCAAGCGCCTCGTCCCAGATCAGCCGGATCGCCAGAAGATCGGTCAGCGTGTGGTCGCTTTCCCCCTTGCGCTCGGCCTCCCAGAGCAGCCAGCGGGCGTGCTGCGACCAGCCGCCAAGGTCCATGAACAGGCGGTGAAAGGCCGTCTCGGCGGCAGCCTCGGTCAGCCCCAGGCTTTCCGAGGCGCGCAGGATCGCCCGTTCGGCGGTGTCCGGCGCCTCGGCCACGAAGGCACAGAAGCCCTCCAGCCCCGCGATTTCCGGGGTCAGGTCGTGCGTGGCCCATTCGCGCCACGCCGCGTAGGCCCCGCGCCCGGGCGCGGGCGTCCACAGCGCCTGACCCTGGTCGAAATGCCCCGCCGCCCACAGGCCCACGCTGCGCGCGATCACCGCCGGCCAGTCCGTGCCGGTTTCGCGCGTGGCCAGATGCGCCACCGTCGGAAACGCCTCGGGCGCCGGGCTTTCGCCGTGCAGCCTGGCCTTAAGATAAGCCAGATCCACGGGCTTGAGCGGCGAGGCGCTGGCGAAAAGCGCCGCGGCAAGGGCATCATCGCTGATCTCGCCGGCGGCGACCTGGGCCGCGTAGACATGCCGCGGCCGGGTCAGGCGCACACCGGCCACCCGCGCCATCCGCGCGGAGGCGGTCGCCAGGTCCTCGTCCGACTGGCCGAGGAAAGGGTTGACCGCCACCGTCGCCTCCAGCGGGAAGGCGGGCGGGATGGCCCGCGCCGCGGCTTCGGCGGATTGCAGGAGGTCGGTGATCCGCGCGGGCGCGATCTGCTCGTGCTTGAGGAACATGGCCGTATCCTTTCGGTCAGTGTTGCTTGGAGGCCCGGAGCCCGCCGATCAGGCGGTCGAGCAGGGTGTTGAGGTAAAGCCCGTTGGCGATGTGAACGCGCAGGCCGGCGGTCGACGGGTGGTGCGCCCAGAGCGGAAAGAGCGACTGCGCCACCGCGACCAGTGCAAAGGAGACAAGCGCCACGAGGATCAGCGCCCATTCCAGAGCCCCCGGCACCGGCGGCACCGGCAGATGCGCGCCCCACAGGCCGTTGGCCACGAGCTGGAAGGTGAAATAGGCCAGCGCCGCGCCCAGCGCGGCCAGCGCCGTGCGCTGCGTCAGCGCCGCCGGCGCGGCATCGGCCAGTCCCTGCGCGACCAGGTAGGCCACCCCGAAGATCAGGATCGCGCCCAGCGCCAGCGCCTGCGCCGATTTCGGCCCGATCAGCGTGGCGAAGCCGCCCGCGACCACCGCGTAGAGCACGAGGGCAAGGCCGAATGCCTTCGCCACCGCCCCGAGCCGCGGCACCGCGACGGGCCCCGGGCGCCGGATGGCGGCCACGGCCCGGACGGCGTTGCCCGACCCCAGGAACGCGTGCGCCTTGTAGAGCGAATGCGCGACGATGTGCAGAAGCGCCAGCGCCCACAGGCCCAGGCCGCATTGCAGCAGCATGAAGCCCATCTGGCTGACGGTGGACCATGCCAGCGCCGTCTTGATCGCGCTTTGCGTGAGCATCACGACGGCCCCGAACAGCGCGGTCAGCCCGCCTAGCATCACCAGCGCGGCCATGGCGCCGGGGCTGGCCTGAACGGCCTCGGCCATGCGGATCAGGATGACCCCGCCAGAATTGATGATGCCCGCGTGCAGCAGGGCGGATACGGGCGTCGGCGCCTCCATCACCTCGGTCAGCCAGCCGTGCAGCGGGAAGGCCGCGGTCTTGAGCGCGGCGCCCAGCACCAGCACGGCGACGGCAGCGTGCCCCGCGACGGGCAGCCCCGCCTGCGCACCGGCGGCGATGCCGGCGTAATCGAGCGTGCCGAAGGCCAGCCAGAACAGCGACGCGGCAAGCACGAAGGCCAGGTCGCCCGCGCCCCAGACCAGCGTGAACTTGGTCGCGGCGCGGCGCGCTTCGGGACGGTCCGGATAGAACAGCAGCAGCCGCCGCAGCGCGAGCCCGATGGCGGCGAAAGCGGCGACGAGCACCACGAAACTGCCAGACAGGACGAGCACGAGAACACCCGCGAGGGTGGCCAGCATCAGCGCGTGGAACATGCCCTCCCGGGGTTCTCCGTCGAGATAGGTCCTGGCGTACCGCATCACGACCCACCCCACGAATGCGACGAGCACGGACATCGTCGCGCTGACGGGATCAAGGCGCAGCGACAGCCACGCCGCCGCCCCGCCGGGAGAGACAACCGCGGGACCGCTGGCAATCATGTACACGGCACCGGCCACCGCGAGCGCCAGGGCGGACAGGGCCGCCCCCTCGGCAAGGTAGGTCAGCGCACCATTGCGCCCGGTCGGGCGCAGGAAAAAGACGCCCGCTGCCGCAAGCAGCAGAACCGGGGGCGTGAGCAACAAGAACAGATCGGGCGACATGGCGTATCTCCGGGTCGGTTTTCTGGACTGACCGCTGGAATACGCGTTGCAGGAGCATGATAAAATTATATCTTTTTATGATTTTCGTTCTATTATATGGAACTATGTCCACTCTGAACCTTCACCATCTGCGCCTCTTCCGGGCCATCGCGCACGACGGCACGCTGACGGGTGCCGCCCGAACGCTGAACCTGTCGCAATCGGCGCTCTCGACGCAGATCAGGACGCTCGAGGAATCGCTGGGCCATGACCTTTTCGAACGGCGCGGCCGGCGGCTGGTGCTGACCGAGGCGGGCCGCATCGCGCTGGACCATGCCGAGGCGATCTTTCGCACCGCCGACGACCTTGCCGCCACGCTTCGCGAAAGCGGAGGGCCGCGGCGCGCGCTGCGGGTCGGCGCGCAGGCAACCCTGTCGCGCAACTTCCAGATCGAGTTCCTGCGCCCCCTGATCGGCCGGCCAGACGTCGAGGTCGTGCTGCGCTCGGGCTCGCAGGAAGAATTGCTGCGCGGGCTCGAGGCGATGGCGCTCGACGTCGTGCTGACCAACCTCGCGCCGGCCCGCGATGCCGCCAGCCCCTACCTGATCCAGCGGATCTCGGACCAGCCGGCCGGCCTGATCGGGACGCCCGCCCGGGCGGGGACACCGCCACGCCCGCTGGCCGAACTGCTGTCCGACGAGCCGTTGATCCTGCCCACGCCCGAAACCGCGTTGCGCGCCGGGTTCGACGCGCTGACGGTGCGGCTGGGTATCACGCCGCAGATCGCGGCCGAGGCCGACGACATGGCAATGCTGCGCCTTCTGACCCGGGCCGACGTGGGCCTCGCCGTGATCCCGCCCATCGTCGTGCGCGACGAACTCGCCACCGGAACGCTGATCGAGGCCGCGACGCTCGAGGGTATGGAAGAGACATTCTTTACCGTGACCCTGCAAAGGCGGTTTCCCAACCCGTTGCTGTCCGAATTGCTGGCGCACCCGCCAGCCCCTTGACCCGCGAACGGGCGCGGCATGGGCGGTCATGCGCGCGGGGGTCACTTGATCGGTTCACCATTTCCCGCCCGTGCGATAGCGTGAGTCGCAGGCGCAAAGGATCATGTATTTGGCAGGCCACCTCATTCGCACGTCGGTCGTCGCGGTCGCCCTGGCCGTCCTGACGACGGTTGCACCACTCGGCGCAGCCGAGGTCACCCTGCTTGCGCCGGCCGCCGGTGATTCCTTGCGCCAAGCGCTCCGCGCCAGTTCCAGAACCATCACCGCTGCCGGGCGCGAAACGGCCTCCGCGCAGGATCTTCTGGCCGCGGCGCGCGCGGATTACGCGCGCCTCGTCAATACGTTGTACGATGCGGGTTTCTACGGCGGCGTGGTCAACATCCGCGTGGACGGCCGCGAGGTCGCCGAAATCCCGCCGCTTGGCGGACCCGAACGCATCGGGCGCATCACGATCGAGGTGAAAGCCGGCACGCCCTTCACCTTCTCGACCGCGCGGATCCGCCCACGCGCACCTGAAACCGAGCTGCCAGAGGCGTTCGCCCCCGGCCGGCGTGCCGATGCCACCGTGATCCGGGATGCCACGCGTGCGGGCATCGACGGCTGGCGCGCGCACGGCCACGCCAAGGCCGATGTCGCGTCACAGCGGATTACCGCCGATCACTCGAACGACAGCCTCGCGGCCGAGATCATGCTGGCGCCGGGGCCGCGCCTGAGCTTCGGCACCCTCACCGTCGAAGGCGACAGCCGCGTGCGCCCCGAACGCATCCGCGAAATCGCGGGCCTGCCCACGGGGGAGGTGTATTCCCCGGAACAAATGCGGCGCGCGGCAGAGCGACTGCGGCGCACCGGCGTTTTCAGTTCCGTCGTCCTTACGGAGGCGGAAACGCCCACGGCGGACGCCCGCCTGGGCGTCACCGCCGAGGTTTCGGATGCCAAGCCCCGCCGCATCGGGTTCGGTGGTGAACTGGCCTCGCGCGAAGGGCTCGCCGTCTCGGGCTTCTGGCTGCACCGCAACCTGCTGGGCGGCGCGGAGCGGGTCCGCGTCGAGGGCGAGATCGGAGGCATCGGCGGCGACTCGGGGGGGACCGACTACAGCCTGTCGGCACGCATCTCGCGGCCGGCCACCTTTTCGCCCGACACCGGAGTCTTCGCCGAAGCCCGGCTGGAGGAGCGCGACGAGCCTGATTACCGCGACCGCAGCTTCCAGGTCGAAGGCGGGCTTTCGCGCATCTTTTCCGAGCGGCTTTCCGGCGAAGCGGCCGTCGCCTACCGGTTCTCCGACATCGACGACGCGCTGGGCTCGCGCAGCCTCGGCCACCTGCTGCTGCCCGCGGAAATCACGCGGGACACGCGCGACTCGCCCCTCGACGCCGCCGCCGGGAACTTCCTCGAGGTGAGCGCGACACCGTTCGCGGCCGTGGGCGACGGCGATTCGGGCGCAAGGCTGCACCTGGATGCGCGCGTCTACCGCGGGCTCGGGCAGGACGGCGGCACCGTGCTGGCGGCCCGGGCGCAGGCGGGCACGGTACTCGGCGCCGGCCTTGCCGGGGTGCCGCCGGAAATGCTGTTCTTTTCGGGCGGGGCCGGCACGGTGCGCGGCCAGCCCTATCAATCGCTGGGCGTCGATCTGGGTGGTGGCCGGCAAACCGGCGGGCGCTCGTTCCTGGCCGTCAGCCTCGAGACCCGCCTGCCGCTGCAGGGCGGTTTCGGAGCGGTGGCCTTCGCCGACACCGGATTCGTCGGCAGGGACAGCTGGGGCGGCGGCAACGGCGAGTGGCACAGCGGCGCCGGCCTTGGCCTGCGCTACGATACCGGGGTCGGTCCGATCCGGCTCGACGTGGCCACGCCACTGGACGGTGACGCGGGCGAAGACTTCGAACTCTACGTCGGCATAGGGCAGGCATTCTGATGGCGCGTCTGGTTCATTTCATGATCGCACTGGCGACCGTCGCCCTGCCGGCACCGCTGGCCGCGCAGGACGACGGCGGCACCTTCCTCGAAGGGCTGATCGAGGACAGGCTGTCGACCGACGGCACGCAGGTGCGCGTCGAGGGGTTCGCCGGCGTGTTGAGTTCGGAGGCCACGCTCGAGAAGCTGACCATCGCCGACGCCCGCGGCGTCTGGTTCACCATGCGTGACGCCCGCCTGCAATGGACGCGCTCGGCGCTGCTGCAGGGCCGGCTCGAGGTCGCCGAGCTCTCGGCGGAGCGCATCGACATGCCCCGCCTTCCACGGGCCAAGGCGGGGCTCGCGCCCGAGGATTCGGCGGCGCGCGGGTTCTCCCTGCCCGACCTGCCGGTTTCGGTCGAGATCGGCAAACTGCGCGCCGGCCGGGTGACGCTGGGCGCGCCCGTACTTGGGCAGGCAGTCGCGTTGTCGGCCGACGGCAGCCTCACGCTGGCCGGCGGCGCGGGCGAGGCCGCGCTCACCGTCACCCGACGCGACGCCGAGGCACGGCTGGAGTTCGAGGGCAGCTATGCCGACGCAACCCGCCAGCTCGCCGTTGACCTGGAGGTCGAGGAAGCGGAAAACGGCCTTCTCGGCACGCTTCTGGCACTGCCCGGCACGCCGGCGTTGTCGTTTCGGGCCGAAGGCGCGGGGCCGCTGTCGGATTTCACCGCCGACGTCGCGCTCGCCACGGACGGGGCGCCCCGGCTGTCCGGACAGGTGCGGCTGTTCACCACCGGGGACGAAGGCCCCGCGCAGGCCTTCGCCGCCAACCTTACGGGCGACATGCGCCCGCTCTTTCCCGAAGAACTCCGGCCCTTCTTCGGGGGGCAGACGCGCCTCGCCGTCGATGGGCGCACCGGGGGCGAAACCGGGCTGCAACTGTCGCGCTTCGAGGCGCAGTCCGCCGCGATGGAGCTTTCGGGCACACTGGACCTCGGCCCCGCCGGCTGGCCGCGCGCCTTCGATGTCTCCGGGCAAATCGATGGAGAGGGGTCGGTCCGCCTGCCGCTGGCCGGCGCGGCAACGCGGGTCGACACGGCACGGCTGAGTGCCCGTTTCGATGCCGCCCGCGGCGAAGCATGGCAGGCCGACCTGACCGTGACGGGGCTGGAGCGCACCGGCACGCTGCAACTGGAAGAGATGCGGCTGACCGGCCGCGGCACGATGCGCCGCCGCGACGGCGGCACCGTCAACGGCACCCTCTTGGCCAAGACGGCGGGGCTGGCGCTGACGGACGCCGCGTTGCAACGGGCCGTGGGCACCGCACCGTCCGGGCGGCTTACCTTCGGTTACCGTCCGCAGGCGCCGCTGCGCGTCGATACCCTGGTTGCAGAAAGCGCCGGCGCACGCCTGACCGCCGAGGGAGAGATCGGCGCATTGGCCGACGGGGTGCCCGTCTCGGGCTCGGCGCAGCTGCAAGCGGCCGACCTGTCACGCTTCGCGGCCCTCGCCGGGCGCGACCTTGCCGGACACGGCACCGCGCAGGTGGACGGGCGCGGCACGCTGCTGGGCGGGGATTTCGATGCACAGGTCTCGGCGCGGACCGAGGCGCTGCACACCGGCGCGCCCCGGCTCGACCCGCTGCTGGCGACGCCGACGGACGTGTCGCTTTCCGCGGCGCGCGACACCACGGGCACGCGCATCCGGTCCTTGACGCTGTCGAACCGCGACGTGACCGCGACGGCGTCGGGCCAGTTGACGCCGAAGGAGGGCACGCTGGACCTTTCGGCGCGGATACGCGAGATCGCCCGTGCCGAGCCCCGGCTCGAGGGGACGGCCACCCTCGATGCCGGCATCGCCTGGACGGACGGCGGCCCCCTTCGCGCGCAGGACTTCACCGTGACGCTTGGCGCGGCACGGATGCGCGGCAGCGGGCAGATCACACCGGGCGACCCGGCGCTGCCCCTGGATGGCCGCGTGACAGTGGACATCCCGCGCCTGTCCACCTTCGCCCGGCTCGCGGACCGGCCACTGGCCGGGCGCCTCGAGCTGTCCGCGCAGGCGGCCGGTGCCCTGCGGAAAGGCGACCTGACGGTGACAGCGGATGTGACGGGCACCGAGCTGAGCACGGGCATCCCCACGCTTGACCCCGTGGTCGACGGGCGCCTCATCATGTCCGGCGAAGTGGCGCGCCGCGACGGGGCGCTCGACATCCGCGAACTGGCGATGGAAACGCCACGGCTCGTCGCCAACGCCAAGGGGCAAGCGCCGGGCAAGCCCGTCCGCCTGTCGGCCCGGCTGGCCGACCTCGGGCTGATCGCGCCGGGCTTAAGCGGCCCGCTCACGGTCGACGGTGACCTGCGGCCGACCGACATCGCGCGTGGTCGCTGGGAGGTCTCCCTGCGCGCCGACGGCCCCGGTGGCGCGCGCGCGCGCGTTTCCGGCGATCTCGCGGACTATGGCCGCGAGCTTGGGCTGGTTCTCCGCGGCTCGGCCCCGCTGGGGCTGGCGAACAACTTCATCGCGCCGCGCTCCCTGCAGGGCACGGCGGAGTTCGACCTGCGCGTGAACGGGCGGCCGAGGCTGTCCTCGGTTTCGGGGCAGGCGCGGCTGCCCGGTGCGCGGGCGGCCCTGCCCGCGCTCAACACCGCCGTGACGGGGATCACCGGAACGGTCCGGCTGGGCGGCGGTCGGGCAGACGTCGATCTGAACGGTGCCGTCCGGGCCGGAGGGCGGCTTGGGCTGACAGGGTCGGTGGCGCTTGACCCGCCGTTCCGCGCCGATCTGCGCCTGCCGCTGACGGGCGTGACATTGCGCGACCCCGGCGTTTTCGGCACGCGGGCCAACGGGCGCGTGGCCGTCGAGGGACCATTGGCCGGGGGCGCCTTGATCTCAGGGCGCCTCGACCTGGTCGAGACGGAAATCCAGGTCGCACCGACCGGCGCGGGCACGGGCCTGGAGCCATCGCGCGTCGACCACCTCAACGCTCCGGCCGACGTGAGGGCCACGCGGCGCCGGGCCGGGCTGACCGGGCGCGGCGCAAGCGGCACGGGCGGCCCGAGCTATCCACTGGACCTGTTGGTGCGCGCGCCCAACCGTGTGTTCGTGCGCGGACGCGGGCTCGATGCCGAGCTGGGCGGCAATCTGCGGCTGGGCGGAACGACAGCCAATGTCGCGCCCAGCGGCACCGTCGAGCTGATCCGCGGGCGCCTCGACATTCTTGGCCGGCGGCTCGACCTGACCGAGGGGCGCGTGACGATGCGCGGCAGCTTTGACCCGGCGCTGCGCTTCGTGGCCGAAACCCGCGCCAACGACATCACCGCCCGCGTGATCGTCGAAGGACTGGCGAGCTCGCCTGATATCACCTTCACGTCGCAGCCGGAACTTCCGCAGGAAGAGGTGCTGGCGCAAATGCTGTTCGGGCGCGACCTGGGGTCGATCTCGCCGTTCCAGGCAGCGCAGCTGGCCTCGGCGGTCGCCACGCTGTCCGGGCGCGGCGGCGCCGGGATCATCGGGAACCTGCGCCAGGCGACGGGATTGTCCGACCTGGACGTGACCACGGGCGAAGCCGGCAACACGCAGCTGCGTTTCGGCAAGTACCTGACCGAGAACATCTATTCAGAGGTCACCACCGACAGCGGCGGAAAGCAGCAGATCGAGCTGAACCTCGACGTGTCCACGTCTGTCACGGTCAAGGGCCGCGCTGACACGGAAGGCGGCACCGGGCTGGGCGTCTTCTATGAACGCGATTACTGACGGCGTGCCGGCCCGCGCCTCCATGAAGCGCGGGCCGCATTCGACATCAGGATTTCGGGCGGGCGTTCTCGGGATCGTAGAGCGGCTTGTAGCCCACGGCCGCCACCTTCATCGGGTAGGTTTCGTGGAAATACTCCATCGTCAGGTCCCGTCCCTCTTCGCACCAGTCGTGCGGCAGGTAGGCCAGCGCGATGTTCTTGCCCACTGACGGACCATAGGCGATGGAGGTGGTATAGGACCGCCGGCCCAGCTCGTCGACCAGCACCTCGCCCGTATTCGGATCCATGATCGGGCAGGCCCCCATGGGGAAGCGGGCGACACCGTTGGAATCGGTGTTCCCTTCCATCGTGAGCGTGCACAGGTACGCCGGCTGGCGGTCGCGCGCGCGCTGTTCGAGGTAGACCTCCTTGCCGAAGAAATCCGCATCCTTGACCTTGGGCCGCGCAAGGCCGGCCTCGACGAGGTTGTATTCCGTGAGAAGGTCGGCGTTCTGCAGGCGCAGGCTCTTTTCCAGCCGCCGGCTGTTGGCGTAGGTCTCGATGCCCACCGGCGTCACGCCCAGTTCGTACAGCATGTCCCACAACGGCAGGCCGTAGCTGAGCGGGAAGTGAAGCTCCCACCCCTGTTCGCCGACGTAGGAGATGCGGAAACCCGACACCGGCACCCCGCGCAGGGTGAAATCGCGCGAGGCGGCGAAGGGGAAGTTCTCGGGCGTCAGCACCTCGGGGTCATCGGCCAGCTTCTGCAGCGTCGCGCGGGCGTTGGGACCCCATACGCCGATGCAGCCCATGTGGTCCGTGCGCTCCTCGATGTGCACGGTCCAGCCCTTGTCCTCGGCCATGCGCTGCATCCAGACACGGTCGCGGTTGCCGGCATCGCCACCGTCGATCACGCGGAAGCGGTCCTCGGCAAGGCGCACGATGGTCAGGTCGGAGCGCACCCCGCCCGCGCTGTCGAGGAAGTTGGTGTAGACGCCCTTGCCGATTGGCGTGGTGCCACCGACCTTCGAGACCGAGCAGTATTCCATCAGCGCCTCGGCGTCCGCGCCGGACACGTCGTAGAGCGCGAAATGCGACAGGTTCACCATGCCGACATTCTCGGACATCTCCAGATGCTCGGCGTTGGAGACGCGCCAGAAGTGGCGCGCGTCCCATTCGGCCTCGCGCTTCGGGACGTGGTCGGCCCATTTCTCCAGGAGCCTTTCCTCGTTGGCGGCGTAGCCGTGGGCGCGCTCCCAGCCCGCGGCCTCCATGAAATAGCCGCCCAGCTCACGCTCGCGAAGGTTGAAGGGCGGCATGCGCAAATTGCGGCCCATGCTGTAGGGCTCGCGGTTGTGGACCGCCGGGTTGTAGATCTTGAAGGCGGTTTCGTAGCACCGGTCGTGAATGTAGGCGTTCGTCTTCTGGATCGGATAGTAACGCGTCACGTCGATGCCGTGGTGGTCGATCTCGGTGCGTCCGTCGGTCATCCAGTCGGCGATCACCTTGCCGGTGCCGGGGCCATCCTTGATCCAGACGGATTCGCCGTACCACAGCCCGCGCACCTCGGGCGACTCGCCGATCGACGGGCCGCCGTCGGCGGTGACCTGCAAAAGCCCGTTGAACGAATGCTTCTCGTCGAAGCCCAGCTCGCCCAGGATCGGGGTCAGCTCCATCGCCCGCTCCAGCGGCTCGATCACCTGCTCCATCTCCAGGTCGTTCTGCGAGGGCGACAGACGCGCCTGCGCCTTCTCCAGGATGTCGCGGGGGTGCACCATGCGGGGGTTCTTTTCCTCGTAATACCCCCACTCGATCTGGCCGCCCTCGGTGGTGGACGGATCGCCGGTGTCGCGCATGTAGGCCGAGTTGCCCTGGTCACGCAGCAGCGGGTATCCGATCTCCTTGCCGGTGCCGGCGAACTGGTCATAGGGGCCGAACCACAGCAGCGGGTGCTCGACCGGCATGATCGGCAGGTCCTCGCCCGCCATGTCCGCGATCAGCCGCCCCCAGAGCCCGGCGCAGACCACGACATGATCCGCCGCGATGTAGCCGCGGTGGGTTTCCACGCCGCGGATCCGCCCGTTCCGGATGTCCAGCCCCGTGGCCGGGGTGTTGGCGAAGGCCTGCAGCTTGCCGGTCTTTTCGGCCGCCTGCACCATCTCGCCGGTGACGGTCTGTGACCGCGGGATCACCAGGCCGGCGTCGGGATCCCAAAGCGCCCCCTGGATCATGTCCTCCTCGATCAGGGGAAACTTCTCCTTCACCTCCCTGGGTGACACCAGTGAAACGTTGTTGCCGAAGGCCTTGCCCGAGGCGACCTTGCGCTTGAGTTCCTCCATGCGCTCGTCGTCGCCGACCCGCGCGACCTCGAAACCGCCGATGCGGGAATAGCGGCCCAGCCGTTCATAGAAGTCCACGCTGTAGCGGGTGGTGTAGATCGTCATCTGGTCGTGCGCCGTCAGGAAACAGAAATCCGAGGCGTGCGAGGTCGACCCGATGTCGGTGGGGATAGCGGACTTGTCGAGCCCGACGATGTTGTCCCATCCCCGCTCGATGAGATGATGTGCGACCGAGGCGCCGACGATGCCGCCCTGGCCGATGATGACGACTTTAGCGCTGTTGGGGAAACTCGACATTCCTGGCGTCTCCGGTGAAAGGCTGTCTTGCGTGTTCCTGGGCATCTCGACGTTCCCCGCAGGCACGCCACGGTGCCGCGGGAGACGTTTTTGGCCCTTTGAAACGGGTGGCATCTCAAGGGTCTGGAAGGCTGTCGCGAAAACGACCGAGCGGGTTCCGTTGGCGACCGCACCGCGGACGCCGCCCGAGCCTGCCGGCAACTGCCTGGCATGACCGGCGTTTCACCGTCGCGGCAGAAAGCGGAAATGGCATCCGGCCCGTCGCCGCGCGCGAACGGCGAACGCAACGCACAGGCGCCCGTGCCCGGACGCGGCGAATCGATGTCCCGGCGCGGCACACGCGAATGTAACAATCACATGACAATGTGAACGGCGAATTAAGCAATTCCGGGTTATCCTCGTGCAGGAGGATGAAGAAACGATGCAGTCAAGACCCGTGAAACCCCTCGCCGCACTGGCGCTTGTCATTGCCCTGTCCCCGCAGGCGGCGGCCGGCCACGACCGGCCGGATTTCGAGTGGACCAGGACCGACCCCGCCTTCGAACGCACATGCACCCACTACGAGAACCGCGCGCGGTTCCTGCCGCGCGTGCGCGGCACCGCATTCGAGGCCACCCTGGCCGACGCCTGCCGCGCCGCGCTGGACACGCTCGAAAGCGGCCGCGTTGCCTCGCCCTACGAAGGCAAGCGCGCCTGGCTTTTCCTGAAGCGCCTGACCGCGCTGAAACGGGCGGTGATCGAAATGAACATGGCGCGGATGTTCGGTCCGGACCCCGCGCCGTTCGACCAGATCAAACGGCCTGCCACGCGCCTGAACGCCCCGTCGGCGGTGAGACCGGTGAACCGGTTCAGCGAATATCTGATTGCGCGCGAGATGGGTGTCGTCCGGCGCCTGAACGACTGGGCGCGCGCATCCGACTTCCCGGTTCTCGCCCTGCGATGACGCGACCCCGACAGGTCAGGTGTTGAACAGGAAATGCATCACGTCGCCGTCGCGGACGACGTATTGCTTGCCCTCCGCGCGCATCTTCCCGGCGTCCTTGGCGGCCTGTTCGCCGCCCAGGGTGACGAAATCGTCGTAGGATATCGTCTCGGCGCGGATGAAGCCCTTCTCGAAGTCACCGTGGATGACGCCGGCGGCCTGCGGCGCGCGGGTGCCGGAGGGAATCGTCCAGGCGCGCGCCTCCTTGGGGCCCACGGTGAAGAAGGTCTCAAGATTCAAGAGCTCGTAACCGGCACGGATCAACCGGTCGAGACCGGCCTCCTCCAGCCCCATCTCCTCGAGGAAGACGGCGGCCTCCTCCGGGTCGAGCTGGCTGATCTCCTCCTCGATGCGCGCGCTGATGACCACCGTGGCCGCGCCCTGCCGCGCGGCCATTTCCTGCACGGCGGCGGACTGCGCGTTGCCGGTGGCCGCGCTGGCCTCGTCGACGTTGCACACGAACAGGATCGGCTTGTTGGTGAGAAGCTGAAGATTCGCCCAGGCGCGACGGTCTTCCTCGGCCACCTCGACAAGGCGGGCGGGCTTGCCGTCCTCCAGCATCCCCTGAGCGGCGGCGAGCAGACGGTCCTGCTGCTGGGCCTCGCGGTCATTGCCCTTGAGCTTGCGCACGAGGCCCGCGCGGCGTTTCTCGATGCTTTCGAGGTCGGCCAGCATCAACTCGGTCTCGATGGTCTCGGCATCGGCCACAGGGTCAACCGTGCCGTCCACGTGGGTGACGTCGGCGTCCTCGAAGCAGCGCAGGACATGGGCGATGGCATCGACCTCGCGGATGTTGGCAAGGAACTGGTTGCCCAGCCCCTCGCCCTTGGAGGCGCCCTTCACCAGCCCGGCGATGTCCACGAAGGTCATGCGCGTCGGGATCACCTGCCGCGACCCTGCGATCCGCGCCAGTTCCTCGAGCCGCGAGTCCGGCACGGCAACCTCGCCCACATTCGGTTCTATCGTGCAGAAGGGGAAATTCTCGGCCTGCGCGGCGGCCGTGCGTGTGAGCGCGTTGAAAAGGGTGGACTTGCCCACGTTGGGCAGCCCGACGATTCCCATCTTGAAGCCCATCGCGGCTCTCCCTTGGCTCGGATGCCGCGCTCTTAAGGGCACGGCCCGCGCATGACAAGGGGCCGCGCCGGTGCATCGCGTTCAGAGAATTTCCATCCCCTTCACGTGGCAGCGCCGCCGCGGCGCCGCGGTGGCGTTGTCCGCGCCACTCGCACGCGGCGGCCGGTATCCCGATATCACGACGCGCCGCGTCATCGCATCGCCCGGAACGCGACCGCCCGCGTCGGGGCCGGACGCCCTTTGCGCGATCACGTGGTCGATGACCGCAGCCTGAACGGTGGCCAATGCCGTTGCGACCAGCCCCATCGCGGCCACCGCCGCCGCCCCCAGGCACAGCGCCGCGGCCTGGACCAGATGTCCGGGTGTCACCACGGCGAACCCCAGGGCGAGGACGCCCGCGATGCCGCCGCCGGCGGCCAACCCGAGCCCGGCACGCGCGACGATGTCCAGGCGTCTCGACACGCGCCGGCACGCACCCGATTGTTGCGGATCGTGTACCATTCAACCTCCACTCGTTTCCCGCACCGCCATACATGTTAGAGGACCGAGCGGTCACGGTTAACCCACATCCGTGGGGCACGATGCCGAACCCGCACGCCGGGCATTGATTTCCGTCCGCCTTTCGGCCAAACCCGATGCGATGACCCATGAATGAGGCTCCATATGACACGGATCGACGCGAGGTTCGCCGCGCTCAAGGCCGCCGGGAAGAAGGCTTTCGTTTCCTACGTGATGGCCGGCGACCCGGACTACGACACCTCGCTGGAGATCGTGCGCGGCCTGCCGGGGGCGGGCGTGGACATCATCGAATTGGGGCTGCCCTTCACCGACCCGATGGCCGACGGCCCAACGATCCAGTTGGCCGGCCAGCGCGCGCTCGAGGCAGGACAGACGCTCGAGAAGACCCTGGAACTGGCGCGCACGTTCCGAGAGGGCGACGACGAGACGCCCATCGTCCTGATGGGATACTACAACCCGATCTACAGCCGCGGCGTTGAGCGGTTTCTCGAGGATGCGAAGGCCGCGGGGATCGACGGGCTGATCGTGGTGGACCTGCCCCCCGAGGAGGACGAGGAACTGTGCATCCCCGCCGCGAAGGCCGGGCTGAATTTCATACGGCTGGCCACGCCCACAACCGACGACAAACGCCTGCCCCGCGTGCTGGAGAACACCAGCGGCTTCGTCTACTACGTCTCGATCACCGGGATCACCGGGGCGGCCGCCGCGGACGCGTCGGAGGTCGCGCCCGATGTTGCACGCATCAAGGCACAGACCGAGTTGCCGGTCGTCGTGGGCTTTGGCGTGCGCACGCCCGAAACCAGCCGCGACATCGCCGCCGTGGCCGACGGCGCGGTGGTCGGATCGGCCATCGTGGGCAAGATCGGCGCGGGCGAGGCACCGGCGGCGGTACTCGACTTCGTCAAGGGACTGGCCGAGGGTGCGCATTCGGCGTGACACCGCCAGCCCCTTGAAATCTTTGCAGCAATTTTCCATTTCACCGGTGAAAGGAAAGCGGCCCGAACCGGCGGGCCGTGCAAGGCTGTCTCGTGGAACGGCTTTTGTGAAAACGCAAAGGAGGTTGACGATGACACCCACTTTGACACCCTGGAAAACCGACATGACACCGATGGCAGACCGCTTCGCAAGCCGCGGCAACGATCCGTTCCTGGCGCTGCACGGCGGCATGAACCGGCTGTTCGACGAAGTCCTGCGCGACTTCGGGATGACGGGCAGCTGGCCACACGTCGACATCACCGACAAGGACGACGAAATCGTTGTCGAGGCGGAACTGCCCGGCATGGAAGAAAAGGATGTCGAGGTCATGCTCCGTGACGGTGTCCTGACCCTGCGGGGCGAACGCAAGGACGAACGCAGCGATGAGGGGCATCGTGTCACCGAGCGGTTCCGTGGCCAGTTCGAGCGCCACATCCCGCTGGGCGCCGAGATCGACGAGGACAAGGTGTCGGCGCAATTCGCCAACGGGGAACTGCGCATCACCCTGCCCAAGGCCGAGAGCGAGGCGCCCGAGGCCAAGAAGATCGAGGTCAAGCGCGCCGCTTGACCCGCACGGAGTCCCGGCATCAGGGGGGCGCGCCCGCGCAGGCGCGCCCCTTTCATGCGTGACCGTCAGCCCAGGATCACGTCGAGCAGCATCATCACGACCAGCCCCACGACCAGACCCGTCGTCGCGGCGTTCTGATGACCGTGCCGGTGCGTTTCCGGGATGATCTCGTGGCTGATGATATAAAGCATGGCACCGGCGGCGAAGGTCAGTCCCGGCGCCAGCATCTGTTCGGAAAGCTGCACCGCGCTCACCCCCAGCAGCCCGCCCACGGGCTCGATCAACCCCGTGGCCAGCGCGACCAGAACCGCGACGCCCGGGCGATACCCCTGCCCGCGCAGCGCCACCGCGACGGCAAGGCCCTCGGGCGCGTTCTGCAGCCCGATCCCGGTGGCCAGCGACAAACCGTTGGCCATGTCGCCACCGCCGAATCCGACACCGACGGCCATGCCTTCGGGAAAGTTGTGGATGGTGATGGCAAACACGAACAGCCAGATCCGCGACAGTGCGCCCGGGTCGGCGCCTTCCGGGCCGGTCACGAAGTGGCGATGGGGCAGGACCGCGTCGAGGACGGCCACCAGCGCCGCCCCCGCGCCGATACCCAGAGCGGCCACGATGGCCGCAAGGGGCGTGGACCCATACACCGCCTCGCCCGCCTCGATCCCCGGCAGGATCAGCGAGAAGTAGGAGGCCGACAGCATCACGCCCGCCGCGAAACCCAGCATCGCGTCGGACGCCCGCTGTGACACGCTCCGTCCGAACAGCACGGGAATCGCGCCAATGCCCGTCATCAGCCCCGCGACCAGGCTGGACAGGACGCCGACAAGGATCATGCTCATGCGCCAATCCTCGTGCGGGCTGTCACGGGCGCCGACGCAGGATGTGCGTGGCCGTGTAGGTCATGACCACCGCATCCTCCTGGTTGAGGACCTCGTAGGCGATGACGGCGCGGCCGCGGTCGGGCCGCGAGCCCGAGAACCGCCGCGACACGACCCGCCCTGTCGCACGCAGCGTGTCGTCGGGGCGCACCGGCACCAGCCAGCGAATGTCGTCCATGCCGGGCGACCCCATCGAGGCCTTGTTCCAGATCCCCGCTTCGAGCGTGAGGCGAAACGCCACAAGCATCGTGTGA
Organism: Roseovarius salinarum; assembly: GCF_002834145.1. Lineage (GTDB taxonomy): Bacteria > Pseudomonadota > Alphaproteobacteria > Rhodobacterales > Rhodobacteraceae > Roseovarius > Roseovarius salinarum. The sequence continues at coordinate 99,762 of NZ_PHNT01000007.1, forward strand.
AACCCGCTGGCAATGATCCCGCCATAGGGCGAGGCGGCGGCCGCCTCGGCATCGAGGTGAAAGGGTTGCGGATCCCACTGGCGGGCGAAGTCCACGATCTCTGCCTCGTCCAGCGTTCGGCTTTCGGTTTCGAAGGTGAATCCTTCCTCCAGATCGTCGAGATACATTCGCGCTCCTGCCCTTGGCACCGTCGTGCGCGATCCTGCCCCGGTCTTTCGGATTGCGCAATGCATGGCGGATTGGTAAGCCAAATTAGCCAATTTCCGGGGGACTGTCGCCCATGCCTGCCATCACCAATATCGAAGACCTCAGGCAACTCTACGAACGCCGCGTGCCGCGCATGTTCTACGACTACGCGGAAACAGGCAGCTGGACCGAGCAAACCTTTCGCGAGAACACGACCGATTTCCGCGACATCTACCTGCGCCAGCGCGTCGCCGTCGACATGGCCGGGCGCAGCACGAAAAGCACCATGGCGGGCCAGGAAGTCGCGATGCCCGTCGGGCTCGCGCCCGTGGGGCTGACGGGGATGCAGCACGCCGACGGCGAGATCAAGGCCGCCCGCGCGGCCGAGAAGTTCGGCGTGCCTTTCACCCTGTCCACCCTGTCGATCTGCTCGATCGAGGACGTGGCCGAGAACACCGAAAAACCCTTCTGGTTCCAGGTCTATACCCTCCGCGACGAGGCGTTCATGAAGCGGCTGTTCGAGCGCGCGGCGGCTGCCAAGTGCTCGGCGCTGGTGATCACCGTGGACCTTCAGGTCATGGGCCAGCGCCACAAGGACATCAAGAACGGGCTGTCGGCACCGCCCAAGCTGACGCCGAAGTCGGTGGCCAACATGATGACCAAGGTCCGCTGGGGTCTGGGCATGCTGGGCACCAAGCGGCGCGAGTTCCGCAACGTCGTGGGCCATGCCGAGGGCGTCAGCGACCCCGGCTCGCTCGCCCGCTGGACGGCCGAGGCATTCGACCCCTCGCTCGACTGGGAGAAGATCAGGCAGTTCCGCCGCATGTGGGATGGCCCCGTCATCATCAAGGGCATCATGGACGCGCGCGACGCGCGCGAGGCGCTGAACGTCGGCGCCGATGCCATCGTCGTGTCCAACCACGGCGGCCGGCAGCTCGACGGTGCATTGAGCGCGATCCGCGCGCTGCCGTCCATCATGGACGCCGTGGGCGACAAGATCGAGGTGCACCTCGACGGCGGCATCCGCTCGGGCCAGGACGTGCTCAAGGCCGTCGCGATGGGGGCCAAGGGCACCTACATCGGGCGCGCCTTCACCTACGGGCTGGGCGCCATGGGCGAGGCGGGCGTGACGAAGGCGCTCGAGATCATCCACAAGGAGCTCGACACATCGATGGCGCTGTGCGGGCGAACCGACGTGACCGGCCTCGACGAGGATATCCTGCTGGTGCCGGAGGATTTCGAGGGCCGCTGGAAAAGCTGATCTTTGACAGCCTGGCGCGCAGGCGGCATTACGGGGCGACCGTGACAGGGGTGCCCCGATGCTGATCTTCGTCGATGCCAACATCGTGCTTTTCGCGACCCCCAAGACCGGCAGCACGGCCTATCATACCGCGCTGCGGCCGCAGGCCGACATCGCCTTCGTCGGACGGGCGTCGCTCAAGCACATGCCGGCGCGCAAGTATCACCGTCACCTTGCCCCCTACCTGCGCGAGGCGCACGGGCTTGCGCCGGAGCGGGTGGCCGTCATGCGCGACCCGCTGGATCACGCCCGCAGCTGGTACCGGTACCGCTGCCGCCCGGCGGCCCGCGACAAGGCAGCCTCGGCCGCCGGCGTTGGGTTCTCGGACTTCGTCGAGGCGCTGATCGCCCGCGATCCGCCGGAATTCGCCAAGGTGGGCAACCAGTTCAACTTCCTGACCGACCGGGATGGAAACCTGCTTGTCGATCATCTTTTCGCCTACGAGCGCAAGGGCCTGTTCCACGACTGGCTCGAGGCCAGGCTCGACCGGCGGTTCACCACCAAGACCAAGAACGCCTCTCCGCCCGCCGATACCACGCTGGATCCGCAGGTGGAGACGAGGTTCCGCGCCGCCCGCACGCGCGAGTACGCGCTCTATGACCGGCTGCTCGCCGCCGGTGGGCATCTGGAGACGCCCGTGACGGCCTGACACGGCCCCGCCGGTGGCGCAAAAATCTCGCCAAGGGCCTTTCCAAGCTGCAATTGCTGGTCTATAGGGCGAGGCTTACCGCGGGGTTACAGCCTTGGAGGAGCCCCGCACCAACTTATGGAGACAATCATGGCTGGAGAGATTCCTGATCTTCACGCCCAGGAACGCACGGGGACGGGCAAGGGCGCCGCCCGTGCTGCGCGCCGCGCGCACATGGTTCCGGGCATCGTGTTCGGCGGCGACACCGATCCGCTTCCGATCAACATCCCCTTCAACGAGCTGATGAAAAGGCTCACCGACGGCCGCTTCAAGTCGACGCTGTTCAACCTGAAAGTGCCGGGCCACGATGACGTGCGCGTGATCTGCCGCGACGTCCAGCGCGACGTGGTCAAGGACCTGCCCGTCCATTTCGACCTGCTGCGCCTGCGCCGCACGACGAAGATCAACCTGTTCATCCCCGTCGAGTTCGTGAACGAGGAAGAAGCCCCCGGCATCAAGCGCGGCGGCGTTCTGACCGTGGTCCGCAACGAGATCGAACTGATCGTGACCGCCGGCGACATCCCCGAGAAGGTCGTCGTCGATCTCGCGGGGCTCGACATCAACGACAGCGTGTCGATCAGCCAGGTCGAACTTCCGAAAGGCAGCAAGCCCACGATCGACCGCGATTTCATGATCTGCTCGGTCTCCGCGCCGTCCGCACTGAAATCCGACGACGAGGAAGCAGAGGAAGCGGACGCCGACGAGGTACCCACGGTTGGCGAGGAGGAAGCCCCCGGGGAGAGCGAGGCGTAATACCGCCGCTTGAACGCCGGAACCCGGAACGCGGCCCCCTCGGGCCGCGTTTTGCGTTCGCACCGGCGACGATTGATTCCGCGGCGCACACAGCGTAGATCGACCGTGACACCGCAGGGAAACAGGGCGATGCAACTCTTCGTGGGCCTCGGCAACCCCGGCGCCAAGTATGCGCGCAACCGTCACAACATCGGCTTCATGGCCGTCGACCGGATCGCGCAGGACCACGGCTTCGGCGCGTGGAAGGGCAAGTTCCACGGCGCGCTGACCGAGGGGCGGCTTGGCTCCGAGAAGGTGCTGCTTCTCAAGCCCGAGACCTTCATGAACCTCTCAGGCCAGTCGGTGGGCGAGGCGATGCGGTTCTACAAGCTGGAACCGGCGGACGTGACCGTGTTTCACGACGAACTGGACCTCGCGCCCGGCAAGGTGCGCGTAAAGACCGGTGGCGGGCACGCCGGCCACAACGGCCTGCGGTCGCTGCACCAGCACATCGGCGAGGCCTACCAGAGGGTGCGCCTGGGAATCGGCCACCCCGGCCGCAAGGACCTTGTCACCCACTACGTGCTGCAGGATTTCGCAAAGGCCGATGCCGACTGGCTCGACGACCTTCTGCGCGGCGTCAGCGACGGTGCCCCCGACCTGGCGGAAGGGCGCAACGACAGGTTTCTCAACGCCGTGGCACAGCGGCGCGCACCGGAGCCGAAACCGGCGCCAAGGAAGGCTGCGGAGGACACACCCGCCACCGGGGCGAAACGTGCAGAAAAGCCGGACGAGTCCGACACCCGCACACCGCTGCAGAAACTCGTCGACAAGTTCCGCTGATCGCGCGGCCGCGCCGCCGCGCCAGTCTTGCCCACGGCATCCGGCGGTGCTTTGCTGTCACGGGGCGACGCGGAGGCGAAGATGCGCAAGTTCCTGGCGTGGGCGGGTCGGCTGACCCTTTTGCTGCTGCTCGCGGCGCTGGCCGTGGGGCTGTGGAACCGTGACGAGCTGCGTCGGCTGTGGACGGTCAACACGCTTTTCGACGCGGGCCGCATCGTCGGCAATTTCTCGAACATGGACGCGGCGTTCCTGACCGCGCCGGTGCCCCGCGGCGACCGCCCGGTGGCCCCCTTGCCGGACGGCGCGGCCATGGCACTGCCCGAGGGTGCAAATGCCTGGATCGAGGCCCGCGCCGTCACCTCGCTTCTGGTGCTGCACGATGGGCGGATCGTGCACGAAAGCTACCACCGGGGGACCGGCCCTGACGACCTGCGCATCGGCTGGTCGGTGTCCAAGAGCTTTCTCTCGGCGCTGCTGGGCGTGCTGCACGAAGAGGGGGCGATCACGTCGCTCGACACCCGAGTGACGGCCCACGCCCCCGCGCTGGCCGGCAGTGCCTATGACGGCGCCAGCATCCGCAACGTGTTGCAGATGGCCAGCGGCGTGGCCTTCGACGAGGATTACCTGGACCACGATTCCGACATCAACCGGATGGGGCGCGTGCTGGCCCTCGGCGGCACGATGGACGGTTTCACCGCCCGGCTGACGGAAACGCGCGCCGCACCGGGCGCGGATTGGCATTACGTCTCGATCGACACCCACGCGCTGGCCATGGTGATCCGCGGCGCGACGGGGCGCGGCCTGCCCGCGTTGATGGGCGAGAAGATCATCGCGCCGCTGGGCGTGGAACGCGCGCCCCTTTACCTGACCGACGGCGAGGGCGTGGCCTTTGCGCTCGGCGGGCTGAACATGACCACGCGCGACTACGCGCGCTTCGGCCAGATGATCCTTCAGGGCGGGCGCTGGCAGGGCCGGCAGGTCGTGCCGCGCGACTGGATCGCCCGTGCCACCCGGCCCAGCGCGCCGACCGCGCCGGACGATCCGGCCTACGGCCTGCACTGGTGGGTGCCCGGCGACGGCGAGGCGATGGCCCGCGGCGTTTACGGGCAGTACATCTGGATCGACCGCGCGCGCGACGTGGTCATCGTGACCACCGCCGCCGACCGCGCGTTCCGCGACGATGGGGTGCACGCATCCAACCTCGCCATGTTCCGCCGTATCGCCGACGCGCTCTGAAGCCCTTGATCCGTCGCGATCAGGTGCGTTTACTCGCCCCACGGCGCTGGCCCACGCAACAAGGAGAGAACATGAGCTTCATCGCGATGAACCGTTTCAAGGTACGCCAAGGCGCGGAGGCCGATTTCGAGGCGATGTGGAAAGCCCGGGAAAGCCGCCTGTCCGAGATGGAAGGCTTTCGCGAATTCCGCCTTCTCAAGGGGCCGGAGGGTGACGGGTACCGGCTGTATTCCAGCCATGTGATCTGGGACAGCCGCGCCGATTTCGAGGCCTGGACGAAGTCGGAACAGTTCCGCGACGCGCATCGCAACGCTGGCGCATCCGCGACACGGGACGCGCTGCTGGAGCCACCGCAGTTCGAAGGCTTCGAAACCGTTCTGCGCGAGGGTTGAGTACAGCGTGCTTTGCGGTGCCCGCCAACCGGACTAGATTACACCGTGCAGCAAGCGGAGGGTGCGCCATGATCTCGAAAGATCCCGCGATCAACGTCCTGGGGGAAACGCTCGCCCCCTGTTCCGAAGCCGACCCCATCACCGGCTTTTTCCGCGACGGCCACTGCAACACCTGTGCCGAGGACCGGGGCAGCCACACGGTATGCGCGACGATGACGGCCGAGTTCCTGGCCTACTCCAAGTACGTGGGCAACGACCTGAGCACCCCGCGTCCCGAGTTCGGCTTCCCGGGGCTCAAGCCCGGAGATCACTGGTGCCTGTGTGCCAGCCGCTTCCTGCAGGCGCACGACGACGGCTGCGCGCCGCGGGTGCGACTCGACGCGACGCACCGACGGGCGCTCGACGTTGTGCCGATGCGCATTCTGGAGGAATACGCCGAACGCGCCTGAAACGCGCGCTCAGCGGCAGCGTTCATAGGTCATCGCAAAGCCCGCCTCGACCCGCACGAGCCCGTCGTCCGTGGGCATGAGCAGCACGCGCGATGCCCATTCCTGCCCCTCGCCCCGGCACACCATGTCATAAAGGACGGCGCCCGTCATATCGCGCACGGGCACCGGGTTGGTCAGCCGGCAGGTGCTTTCCCAGAACCGGATCGTGTCGCCCGCGATCCGCACCTTGCCGTCATCGAGGGCCTTCGCGCAATTGAGCGCGTAGGTGCCTTCGAGGTCGGCCGGGTACACCGCGCCGGCAAACAGGACCAGGGCAAGGGCCGGAGCGGCAAGTCGCAGCACGCCCCGCAGCATGGCATGCCTCCTGTCATCACGCGGGCCGACCGGTCAGTCGCCGCTTTCCATGTCGTACCCCAGGTGACGGCCGACGGTGAAGATGTCCTTGTCCCCGCGGCCGCACATGTTCATGCAGATAATGTGATCGCCGGGCAGGTCGGGGGCGATCTTGGTCACATGCGCCAGCGCATGGCTGGGCTCCAGCGCGGGAATGATCCCCTCCTTCGCGCAGCACAGCTGGAACGCCTCCAGTGCCTCGGCGTCGGTGATGCTGACATACGCGGCACGTCCCGAATCGTGCAGCCAGGAATGTTCCGGCCCGATACCGGGATAATCCAGCCCCGCGGAGATCGAGTATCCTTCCAGGATCTGCCCGTCGTCGTCCTGCAGCAGGTATGTGCGGTTGCCGTGCAGCACGCCCGGCCGCCCCCCTGTCAGGGATGCGCAATGCTCCATGTCGTCGTTGACGCCCTTGCCGCCCGCCTCGACCCCGATGATGTTGACCTCGGCGTCGTCGAGAAACGGATAGAACAGCCCCATCGCATTGGACCCGCCGCCGATGGCGGCGATCACGGTGTCGGGCAACCGGCCTTCCGCGGCCTGCATTTGCTCGCGCACCTCCTTGCCGATGATCGACTGGAAGTCGCGGACCATCGCCGGGTATGGATGCGGGCCGGCCACGGTGCCGATGCAGTAGAAAGTGTCGCGCACGTTGGTCACCCAGTCCCGCAACGCGTCGTTCATCGCGTCCTTGAGCGTGCCGCGCCCCGAGGTCACGGGCACGACCTCGGCCCCCAGCAGCTTCATGCGGAACACGTTGGGGCGCTGCCGTTCCACGTCGTGCGCGCCCATGTAGACCACGCATTGCAGCCCGAACTTGGCGCAGACCGTGGCCGTGGCGACACCGTGCTGGCCGGCGCCCGTCTCGGCGATGATGCGGGTCTTGCCCATTCGCTTGGCCAGGATGATCTGGCCCAGCACGTTGTTGATCTTGTGCGCGCCGGTGTGGTTGAGTTCGTCGCGCTTCATGTAGACCTTGGCACCGCCAAGATGCTCGGTCAGGCGCTCTGCGAAATAAAGCGGGCTGGGACGGCCGACGTAGTGCGTCCAGAGATGCTGCATCTCGGCCCAGAAGCTGTCGTCGGTCTTGGCGTGCTGGTACTGCTCGTCGAGTTCGAGGATCAGCGGCATCAGCGTCTCGGACACGAACCGGCCGCCGAAATCGCCGAAGCGGCCGCGTTCGTCCGGGCCGGTCATGAAGCTGTTGACAAGGTCGTTCATCGCAAGTGCCTTCCGGTCTGTGCCGCCTCGGGGTGAATATGATGCGCGGCGAGAATTTTCCAGCCCAATCCGCCCGGCCGGGCCACGCGTGGCGGCGGATCCATCTTCAGGCCCTCAGCCGGCCCGTTGCGGCATCGACGAAGCGGCGCATGAGCTCCGCGTCCTTCTCGCCCCTCCGGCTTTCGACGCCCGACGAAACGTCGACCTGCCGCGCCCCGGTGAGCCGGATCGCGTCGCCGACGTTGTCCGGCGTCAGCCCGCCCGCCAGCATCCACGGCACGGTCCACTTCCGTCCCGCGATCAGCCGCCAGTCGAAGGCCAGGGCGTTACCGCCGGGCCGCGTGGCCCCCTCGGGCGGCTTGGCATCCACCAGAAGCTGGTCGGCCACGCGGGCATAGAAATCAAGCTGCGTGAGGTCGGTTTCCGTGGCCACGCCAACCGCTTTCATAACCGGCAGGCCGGTGCGCTGTTTCACCTCGGTCACGCGGGCCGGGCTTTCGTTCCCGTGCAATTGCAGCATGTCGATGGGCACCGCGCCGGTCAGGACGTCCAGCATCGCGTCATCGGCATCGACGGTCAGCGCGACGCGCGTGATCCCTTCGGGCACGGACTGCGCCATGAAGGCGGCCCGGTCCAACTCGAGGTGGCGCGGCGACGGCTCATAAAACACGAAACCGACATAGGACGCCCCCGCCAGCAACGCCGCGGGAATGTCGGCGGGGTCGGTCAGCCCGCAGATCTTCACCCGGATATCCTGGGCCATTCGGGTCAGCTCGCCTCGTCGAGTATGGCGAGCACCTCGTCCTTGCCCTCGTTGCGCTCACCCTTGAGGCGCTTGACCTCCGCGCGCAATGCGCGCATCTCGCGCGCCTGCCGCGCTGCGGCGGCGCGTTCCTTCGCCTCCCGGATCCATTCCCAGATGAAACCGATCACCAGCCCGGCCACGACCCCGCCGAAGATCACCACGAAAAGCGGCACTTCCATGCGCGGGTTCAGCGCGGCAAGACCGGCCAGTTCGTCGGGCAGGACCTGCACCGACACCATCTGCCGGTTGGCAAGCGCCAGCAGGACCAGGGCGATGGCGAATACCCCGATGGAGGCGTAGCGAACATACCGCATGCTTTCACTTCCCGTTCAGACGGTCGCGCAGAAGCTTACCCGTCTTGAAGAACGGCACGCACTTCTCCTCCACGTGCACCGATTCGCCCGTCCGGGGGTTGCGTGCCGTACGCGCGTCACGCTTCTTCACCGAGAATGCCCCGAAGCCGCGCAATTCCACTCGGTTGCCCTGCGCCAGCGCATCCGTGATCTCGTTGAATATCGTGCTCACGATCCGCTCGACATCCCTTTGGTAAAGATGCGGGTTCTCGTCGGCGATCTTCTGAATCAATTCCGATCGGATCATCGGCCTGGTCCCCCCGGACATTCCACGGTCGTGACGAACATACCACGGCCTAACTGTAGACAGAAGCGGAAGAATCCGAAACAGAAAGCCTGTGCCGCCATGGAGGAAATTCCCCGCCACCACGGGCGTGCGCGAAAAACTGCCGGGCAGACCGGCGCGGCGCGCGCCGAATTCGGCGGGCCTCATCATCCCGGCAGGGGCTGATTCGCCCGCAACGAAAACGGCCCCGCCGACGCCGGCGGGGCCATCCGATGTGTCGCGGCGGCGTGCGGCCGGCGTTACTTTTCGTCCTCGCCCTTCAGCGCCGCGCCGAGGATATCGCCCAGGGATGCACCGGAATCGGAACTGCCGTACTGTTCCACGGCTTCCTTTTCCTCGGCGATCTCGCGCGCCTTGATCGACAGGCCGAGACGGCGCGACTTCGTGTCGACGTTGGTCACACGGACGTCCACCTTGTCACCGACGCTGAAGCGGTCGGGGCGCTGCTCGGAGCGATCGCGGCTCAGGTCGGAGCGACGGATGAAGCTCTTGAGCCCGTCGTATTCCACCTCGATGCCACCGTCCTCGATCGCGGTCACCTCGACGGTGATGATCGAGCCACGCTTCACGCCACCGATGGCCTCCGCGAAGGGGTCGCCCTCGAGCGCCTTGATGGACAGCGAGATACGCTCCTTCTCGACGTCGACTTCCGAGACGACCGCCTTGACCACGTCGCCCTTCTTGTAGTTCTGGATCGCCTCCTCGCCGCGCTCGTCCCAGGAAAGATCCGACAGGTGCACCATGCCGTCGATGTCGCCGGGCAGGCCGATGAACAGGCCGAACTCGGTTATGTTCTTGACCTCGCCCTCGACCTCGGTGCCCACGGGGTGGGTTTCGGCGAAGACCTCCCACGGGTTGCGCTGGGTCTGCTTGAGCCCGAGGCTGACGCGGCGCTTGGCCTGGTCGATCTCGAGCACCATCACGTCGACCTCCTGGCTGGTCGAGACGATCTTGCCGGGGTGCACGTTCTTCTTGGTCCAGCTCATCTCGGAGACGTGGACAAGGCCCTCGACCCCCGGCTCCAGCTCCACGAAGGCGCCGTAGTCGGTGATGTTGGTCACGCGGCCGGTATGGACCGATCCGATCGGGTACTTGGCGGCGACCATGTCCCACGGATCCTCCTGCAGCTGCTTCATGCCGAGGCTGATGCGGTGGGTTTCCTTGTTGATCTTGATGACCTGAACCTTGACGGTCTCGCCGATCGACAGGATCTCGGAGGGGTGGTTGACCCGGCGCCACGCCATGTCGGTGACGTGCAGCAGGCCGTCCACGCCGCCCAGGTCGACGAAGGCGCCGTATTCGGTGATGTTCTTCACCACGCCTTCCACGGTGTCGCCCTCGCTGAGCTTGGCGATGACCTCGGCGCGCTGTTCGGCGCGGCTTTCCTCGAGGATGGCGCGACGGCTGACCACGATGTTGCCGCGGCGACGGTCCATCTTGAGGATCTGGAAGGGCTGCTTGAGACCCATCAGCGGGCCGGCGTCGCGCACGGGGCGCACGTCGACCTGGCTGCCGGGCAGGAACGCCACGGCGCCGCCCAGATCCACGGTGAAGCCACCCTTGACGCGGCCGAAGATGGCGCCCTCGACGCGTTCGTCGTTCGCATAGGCCTTTTCCAGCCGGTCCCAGGCTTCCTCGCGGCGGGCCATCTCGCGGCTGATGACGGCCTCGCCCTTTGCGTTCTCGGCGGCGCGAAGGTAAACCTCGACCTCGTCGCCGACTTCGAGTTCCGCGTTCTCGCCCGGGTTCGCGAATTCCTTGAGATCGACCCGGCCTTCCATCTTGTAGCCGACATCGATGATGGCCTGGCCCGCCTCGATGGCGATGACCTTGCCCTTGACGACCGTGCCCTCCTGGGGCGTGTCCATTTCGAAGCTTTCTTCGAGGAGGGCTTCGAATTCCTCCATGGATGCGTTCTGAGCCATGTGGCAGTGTTTTCCTTCGTCTGGTCGATTTTTCCGGCCGCGCGGTTGTCTCCGCCGGTCTTGATGGGGATCGTTGGTCAGGCAGCCCACAAAACAAAGAGGGCCGGTTGGCCGGCCCTGCTCGATCTCTTGGCCTTGTGGCGGTGTCCGCCGTGTCGACACGCGCGCTATAGCCTGCGCGCGCGCGGCAATCAAGCCCCCGGTGCGTGGCGGCCCGCGGACGAACGACCCGCGGGCGCGCGGGTCACTCGGCCGAGCCGCGCATTTCCTTGACGCGTGCCGTGATGCGATCGGCAAGCGCCTTGTCCTGGCCCGCCGCTTCCGAGATGCTGACGTATTCGTCCACGGTGATGTTGTCGGCGTCCTTGATCGCCTGCGCCATGGCGCCGTTGGCCTCCTTGACCAGCGCGGCCTTCTCGTCGTCCGAGCCGGCGGCCTTCACCTTGGGGATGTAGTCCCGGCGCACGGTCTCGACGTCCATCATCGCCGTGGTGAACGCCTCGATCTTGGCATCGGAATAGGCCTGCGTGTCCTGGGCCGCGGCGCTCTGCGCCGTCAGCGCCGTGATGGGTGCGGATGCCAGCGCGAGCGCGAGGGCCGTGGTCGTTGCCGTCAGTGTCCGGTTGAGGGACATGAAACCTCCTGAAAATTGGTGTGACGGGCCAACAGGCATGTCCCGCGGCCCCGGCACCAATACGTATGCGGTCTTGGGCGACACGCAACCGGTGCGCAGGAAATCAGTGGCCGGACACTCAGGCGCGCGCGCGATCGGCCCGGGCCGCGTTCACGATCTCGATCGCGGCCGCGACAGCCTCGTCGATGGTCATCCGGGTCGTGTCGAGCGTGACGGCATCCTCGGCGGGCCTGAGCGGGGCGGCGGCGCGGGCGCTGTCGCGCGCGTCGCGGGCCCGCAGGTCGGCCAGAACCTCGTCGAAACCGGCGCCGTGCCCCTTCTCGCGCAGTTCCTTCTGCCGGCGCTCCGCGCGGGTCTCGTCGCTGGCGGTGACGAAAAGCTTCACGTCGGCCTCGGGGCAGATGACCGTGCCGATGTCGCGCCCGTCGAGCACCGCGCCGCCCGCCCGGCTGGCGAAGGCGCGCTGAAAATCCACGAGGGCCTGCCGCACCTCGGGCAGCGCGGCGACATGGCTGGCGGCCTGCGCCACGTCGGGCGTGCGCAGGTCGCCGGCCTCCAGGTCGGCGGGCTCCAGCGCCCGGGCGGCGTCCAGCGGGTCGGTGCCGTCCAGAGTGCGCCGTCCGGTGGCGCGGTAGAGCAGCCCGGTGTCCAGATGCGCGTATCCGAAATGTGCCGCCAACGCCTTGGCCACGGTGCCCTTGCCCGCCGCCGCCGGCCCGTCGATCGCGATGGTGAACGCCATGCGAAGCCCTTTCTGCCGTCTTTTCGGGGACCCAAGCGTTACGCGACGCGCGCGCGGCTCTCAAGCCCCGTCGCGGCGGATATCCGCGCCCAGCCCCGCCATCAGCGGTTCGAACACCGGAAAGGAGGTGGCAATCGGCCCGCCATCATCCACGCCCACGGGCCGCCACGCGGCCAGTCCGAGCACCAGGAAAGACATGGCAATGCGGTGGTCCAGGTGGCTTGCGCAGGTCGCCCCGCCCGGCACGCCGCCCGCGCCGCGGCCGTGGACGATCCACCAGTCCTCGCCTTCCTCGACCTCGACACCGTTCGCGCGCAGCCCGGCGGCCATGGCGGCGATGCGGTCGCTTTCCTTCACGCGCAACTCGCCCACGCCGCGCATCACGGTCGGCCCCTCGGCGCAGGCGGCCACGACGGACAGGACGGGATATTCGTCGATCATGCTGGCGGCGCGCGCGGGGGGCACCTCGATCCCCGTCAGACCGGGCGAGAAGCGCGCGCGCAGGTCCGCCACCGGCTCGCCGCCTTCCTCGCGCGTGTTCTCGTAGTCAAGGTTCGCCCCCATGTCGCGCAACGTGGTGAACAGCCCCGCGCGGGTGGGGTTCAACCCGATGTTGGGCACCAGGACGTCCGAGCCCTCGACGATCAGCGCCGCGCAGACGGGAAACGCCGCGCTCGACGGGTCGCGCGGCACCGCGATCTGCTGCGGTGTCAGCTCGGGCTGGCCTGTCAGCGTTATGACGCAACCGCCATCCCTCTCCTCCGTCTCGATCCGCGCACCGAAGCCCGCGAGCATGCGTTCGGTGTGGTCGCGGGTGGGCTCGGCCTCGGTCACCACGGTCTGGCCCGGCGCGTTCAGCCCGGCCAGCAGCACTGCCGATTTCACCTGCGCCGAGGGCACGGGCACGGTGTAATCCACCGGCACCGGCGCCGCGGCCCCGCGCAGCGTCATCGGTAGCCGCCCCCCCGCACGGCCCAGCACCTGCGCGCCGAACAGCGCCAGCGGGTCTGTCACCCGCGCCATCGGACGCGCGTTCAGGCTGGCATCTCCGGTGAAGGTCGCGGTCACGGGCGATGTCGCCATCGCCCCCATGATGAGCCGCACCCCTGTGCCGGAGTTGCCGCAGTCGATCACCCGGTCGGGCTCGGCGAAACCGCCCACGCCCACGCCGTGAACCGACCACGCGCCGCCGCCCATGTCGGTGACTTCGGCGCCGAAGGCACGCATGGCCCGCGCGGTATCCAGCACGTCCTGCCCTTCCAGCAAACCGGTGATCCGGGTCTCGCCCACGCTGAGCGCGCCCAGGATCAGCGCGCGATGGCTGATCGACTTGTCTCCGGGCACCTGCGCCGTGCCGGTCAGCGGGCCGCCGCTGCGGGCGGTCATGCGGGTCGCGGGGCCGTGGCCGGACATGGGCGTGCCTTTCCTCGGACGGGGTCTGCCCGGCCTGATAGCCCAAGCGCCCGGCGGCGTCCATCGCCCCGGTCGCGCGGCTCAGGCCGCGGCGACCACGATCACCTCGACCTTCAGGTCGGGCAGGGCGAGCTTCGCCTCGCCGCAGGCGCGCGCCGGCGCATGCCCCGCAGGCACCCATGCATCCCAGACGGCATTCATCTCGGCGAAATCGGCCATGTCCGCCACCCAGATCGTCGCCTGCAGGATCCGCGTGGTGTCCGAGCCGGCCTGGGCCAGAAGCGCCTCGACCTTTTCCAGGCAAGCGCGGGTTTGCGCGGTCACGCTGTCGCCAGGCGTGCCGACCTGCCCGGCAAGCCAGACGGTGCCATTGTGGATGACCATCTGGCTCATCCGGTCGCCGACGTGGTGGCGAGTGATCTCAGTCATGTCCTTGGTCCTTTCGTCAGTGTTCCGCGAAACGGTCAGGCGACAGCGCGGCGACGGTGCCCGCATCGAGCGCCGGCCGCGCGCCGGCCAGCAGCGCCGCGGCCAGACCGGCCAGCGCCGGGGCGGTCTGGACACCATATCCGCCCTGCCCGGCCAGCCAGAAGAAGCCGGGCGCGCCGGGGGCGAAGCCCACCACCGGCGTGCGGTCGGGCGCGAAACTGCGCAGTCCGGCCCAGTTGTGCTCCACCCGCGTCACCTCCATCGTGACCGCCTGTTCGAACCGGTGCAGCCCCTCGGCCAGCACCATGTCGTCGGCCCAGGCATCGTGCGGGTCGACCGGGTCCTCGTCGGCCGGCGAGACCATCAGCTTGCCGGCATCCGGTTTGGCATACCACGTTTCGGCGGCCGAACCGAAGAGCGGCCAGCCGTCCAGCGCGTGCCCCGCGGGCGCGGGCAGGATCGCGGCCGAACGGCGCAGCGGCCGGATGCCGAGCGGGGCAATCCCCGCCATCCCGGCGACCTCGTCGGCCCAGGCACCCGCGGCGTTGACGACGACAGGCGCGGTGAACGTCCCGGCGCCGGTCTGCACTTTCCAGTCGGGGCCGCTCCGGCCGATGCCGCGCACCTCGCCCCCGGTCGCCACGCGGCCGCCGCGCGCCTTCAGCCGCCGCGCATACCCCTGAAGCAGGCGATCCACGTCGATGTCCTGCGCGTCGCGCTCGATCAGCGCGCCGGCGATTCGCTCGGGCCGCAGGATGGGGACAAGCGCGACGGCCTGCTGCGGGGTCAGTTCCTCGACGCCCTCGGCACCCTCGGCATAGGCGTCGAGCGCGCCCAGTTCGTCCTCGGTGGCGATCAGCATTTCGCCGCGGGGCTTGAGCAGCGGGCCGTCGGACAGCTCGCCGGGGGCGTCGAACACCGCCGCCGCCGCCCTGTTCAGCGCGCGCAGCGTGGCGTTGCCGTAGTTGCGGATGAAGATCGCGGCCGAACGCCCGGTGGCGTGGTAGCCCAGCCGCGCCTCGGCCTCCAGCACGACGACCCGGGCCGAGCCGGCGATCTCGGCCGCCGCGCTGACACCGGCGATGCCGCCGCCGATGACGATGACATCCGCCGTGGTCATGCCCCTTCGAACCCCGTCAGAACGCTGGCGAGGTTGTCGCCCAGCTCGTCGCACAGGTAGCCGCCCTCCTGCACGAAGAGCGTGGGCAGCCCCAGGCCGGCAATGGCCGCGCCGATGCGCCCGAAACCGGGCGTCGTGATGGCGAAGCCCTGGAACGGGTCGCCCTCGAACGCATCCAGCCCCAGCGCCACCACCAGTGCATCCGCGCCGAAGGCCGCGATGCGGTCAAGCGCGGGGTCGAGCGCGGCGAGGTAGGCCGCGTCGTCCGTTCCGCGCGGCAGCGGCACGTTCAGGTTGCAGCCCCGGCCGCGCCCCTTGCCGCGTTCCTGCGCATGCCCCCAGAAGAACGGGTAAAAGCGCACCGGGTCGGCGTGCAGCGACACGGTCAGCACGTCGTCGCGATCATAGAAGATGCCCTGCGTCCCGTTGCCGTGGTGCACGTCCACGTCGAGGATCGCCGGACGATATCCACGACCACGCAACCGTTGAGCTGCCACAGCCGAATTGTTGACGAAACAGAAACCGCCGGCCAGGTCGGCGAAGGCGTGGTGGCCCGGCGGACGGGACAGGGCATAGGCCACGCCCGCGCCGCCGGCGACCGCGTCCGCGCCCGTCACCGCCGTCTGTGCCGACCAATAGGCCGAGGCCCAGGTGTGTTCGGCGATCGGGCAGGCCGTGTCGGCCTGGTGATAACCAGCCTGCCCCACGGCCGAGCGCGGGTAGCTGTCGGTCCGGTCGGCGGGGTGGATGTTGGGGATCACCTCGTCGCCCGCGCCGTCGATCCGCCGCCACCGGGTATGGATCGTTTGCAGGAACACCAGGTATTCCGGCGTGTGAACCGCGGCGATCGGGCCCATGCCCGCGTCGCCGGGTGCTTCGAAAGCGCAGCCGGCCGCTTCGGCGCCCCGCGTCAGCTTCTCGATGCGCGCGGGCTGTTCCGGGCTGGGCCGGATCACGCCGTTGGCCATGAAATGCTTGGGATCGTGGTGCCACTGGCGTTCGTCGAAGATGGCCTTCATGTCGTCTCCTCCGTCAATCGCGCGAACCCGGCGCGGTCCAGCTGCATCATCACCGCCCCGTTCTGCGGCCGCATGCCCAGCCGCTCGTAGAACCGCCGTGCCGCCGGCTGACCGTCGTAGACGGCCAGCGCCAGCCATTCGGCTTGCCACAGTGTCCGCGCCCGCCGCGCCGCCTCCGCCAGCAGTCGCTGCCCCAGGCCATACCCGCGCGCCGACCGGGCCACCCAGAGGTCGGAGACGAACGCCCCGGCCGCACCCCGCTTGGTCGACACCTGTGGAGAGACCATCGCGGCGCCCAGGGTTTCCGGCCCCGCCCGGGCCAGCACGCCACGCGCCGCGGGCGGCGCCCCGAGCAACGCGCGTGCCAGTGCCTCGGCCGGCATCGCGTAGCCGTCACCCAGATCGCGGGCAAGGGCGCGCATGGCAGCCTCGAAGGCCGGCAGGTCGTCCGCCCCGGCCACGTCGCGGAACGTCACCGGGGGAATCTCAGATCGCGGTTGCATCGGCACCCTTCAGCCCGAGCATCTCGCGCGCCTCGTCTGGCGTCATGACGCGGCGGCCCAGTTCCTCGACGATGCGGCGAACCTTGGCGACCTGCTGGGCATTGCTTTCCGCCAGCTGCCCGCGCGCGATGGTCAGGCTGTCCTCGAGACCGACGCGCACGTGCCCGCCCATCGACGCGGCCATGGTCACCAGCGGCATCTGGTGACGCCCGGCGGCCAGGACCGAGAATTCGAAATCGTGCCCGAACAGCTTGTCGGCCATGCGCACCATGTGTGTCAGGTTCTCGGGGTCCGGCCCCATGCCGCCCAGCACCCCGAACACGAACTGGATGAAGTAGGGCGGCCTGACCAGCCCGCGGTCGGCGAAGTGCCGCAGCATGTAGAGATGGCCGAGATCGTAGCATTCGAATTCGAAGCGTGCGCCGCGCTCCTGGCCCAGGTCGGCCAGGATGCGCGCGATGTCGCGCGGCGTGTTCTTGAAAACCAGGTCGTCGGTGCCTTCCAGGAACGGCTTTTCCCAGTCGTGTCGCCACGTCTCGATCCGCTCGGCCGCCGGATAGAGCGCGAAATTCATCGATCCCATGTTGAGCGACGCCATCTCGGGCGCCGCCAGCCGCGGCGCGGCCAGGCGTTCGTCCAGTGACATGATCGCGCTGCCGCCCGTGCTGAGGTTCAGCACCGCGTCGCAGCCCGCCCGGATACGCGGCAGGAAGGCCATGAAATGGTCCGGGTCGGCCGAGGGGCGCCCCGTCCGCGGGTCGCGCGCGTGCAGGTGCAGGACCGCCGCGCCCGCCTCGGCCGCCCCGAGCGCCTGACCCGCGATCTCGTCGGCCGTCACCGGCAGATACGGCGACATCGACGGCGTGTGGATCGAGCCGGTGACGGCACAGGTGATGAGAATGCCCGACATCGGCGCCCCGTCAGGCCGTTCGGTCGAGCGCGGGGCGCGCCTCGTCCATGAACTCGGCCAGCGACTCGTCAAGCAGCGACTCGATCTCGTCGAGATGCGTGTCGTTCACGATCATCGGCGGGCAGACGAGGATGTGGTCGCCCGCAACCCCGCCGCGGCTGCGCCGCGAATAGACGATCAACCCCTTGGCATAGGCGATTTCCACGAAACGTTCGAAAGCGCGCAGGTCGGGCGGCAGCGGTGCCTTGCTCTGGCGGCCGGCCATGAACTCGAAGGCCAGCAACAGGCCCTGGCCGCGCACGTCGCCGATGACCTCGTATTTGTCCATCAGACCTTCGAGGCGGGCCTTGAGCCTGGCGCCCATCGCCTCGGCATTGGCGATCAGGCCCTGGCGCTCGATCTCGTCGATCACGGCCAGTCCGGCAGCGCAGGCCAGCGGGTTGCCGGCATAGGTGAAACCGTGCGCGAAACCACCCGCGTCCAGCACGGCATCGACAAGGGCGGAGTCGGCCACCACCGCGCCGAGCGGGACGTAGCCCGCGGCGTAGCCCTTGGACATCACGACGATGTCGGGCCGCGCGTTCCAGTGCTCGGCGGCAAGGAACCGGCCCGTGCGGCCCGCGCCGGTCATCACCTCGTCGAAGATCAAGAGCACGCCGTGGCGCGCGCAGATCTCGGCCACGCGTTCCATGTAGCCCGCCGGCGGCACCAGCGCGCCGGTGGAGGCACCGCCCACCGGTTCGACCATGAAGGCCAGAACCGTTTCCGGGCCCTCCTCGATGATCCGCGCCTCGAGCATGTCGGCGTAGTGACGCCCCGTCGCCGGGTCGTCCGGGTCCAGCCCGTCGAGATAGGCCCGTGGCGCGGGCACCTTGGGCATGGGCCGCATCATCGGGTCGAAGGGTTCGGTCAACGGCGCGTAGCTGGTCACCGACAGCGCACCGAGGGTGCAGCCGTGATAGCCGGGCGCGCGCGAAATGACCTTCCAGCGCTGTGCCTGCCCGATGGCGAGCGCGTATTGACGCGCGAGCTTCATCGCGCTTTCCACGGCCTCCGACCCGCCGGAGACGAAAAAGACCTTGTCGAGCCCCTCGGGCGTCAACGTGGCGGTCTTGGCGGCCAGCTTCTCGGACGCCTCGGTTTCGAAATGAAGCCGGTAGCCGAAGGTGGATTTCTCCATCTGCCGGCGCATGGCATCGAGCACGTTCTCGTTGGAATGGCCGATGTTGCAGACCATCGCGCCGGACGAGCCGTCGAGGTAGCGCTTGCCGTCCACGTCCCACATGTAGACGCCACGCGCCTGGTCCAGCACGGGCCTGCGCCCGCGGCCCTGGTAGAAAAGGTGGTGGCTGCGGTTCGTTTGGGTCATGGCCTACCCCGGCAACGCCGCGCAGTCCTGCGGGCGCAGGTGCAGGTGAACCTGCGCGCCGGCGGCGAACGGGTGTTCGTCGATCATGTTGATTGCCTGAAGCTGGGTTTCACCCGCGCGAACGAAGTAGCGAACCGCCTGTCCCTGGTAATCGACCGTTTCGACCGTCGCGGGCACGGAAACCGTCCCCTCGGGGGCCGGCGTGGCCGACAGCACCAGCTTCTCGGCGCGGATCACCAGCTTGGCCCTGCCCGCCCCGCCCAGGTTCGGCGCCTTCTCGGCCGGGATCGACAGGTCACCGAAGATCGGTGCGTCGAGTGAAAGCTTGCCGCCGGTGCGCCCGCTGCACTCGGCGTCGAGGATGTTCGACGCGCCGAGGAAATTGGCGACGAATTCGCTGGCCGGCGTGTTGTAGACCTCTTCGGGTTCGCCCACCTGCTCGACGCGGCCGTCGCTCATCACGACGATCTGGTCGGACATCGCCAATGCCTCGGACTGGTCGTGGGTGACGAAGATGGTTGTCACGCCGATGCGTTCCTGGATGCGCTTGAGTTCCACGCGCATGTCCTCGCGCAGGTTGGCGTCGAGTGCCGAAAGCGGCTCGTCCAGCAACAGCACGTCGGGTTCGATCACGATCGCGCGGGCCAGGGCGATACGCTGCTGCTGGCCGCCGGACAACGCCTTCGGATAGCGTTCACCGACGTCCGGAAGCTGCACGAGGTCCAGCGCGTCCTGCACCCGCCCCGGAATCTCGGAGGCGGGGACATCGCGGTACTTCAGGCCGAAGGCCACGTTCTCGGCCACGGTCTTGTGCGGGAACAGCGCGTAGTTCTGGAACACCAGACCGAGGTTGCGCTTGTGGATCGGCACGTCGTTCACGCGCCGCCCGCCGATCAGGATCTCGCCCTCGGTGGGGTCGAGCAGACCGGCAATCATGCGCAGGTTCGTCGTCTTGCCACAGCCCGACGGCCCGAGCAGCGTGACGAAGGCGCCCTCGGCGATCTCCAGCGAACTGCGGTGCACGGCGGTGAAATCGCCGAACCGCTTGACGATGTTGTTGAGGGTGACGGCGCTCATCGGCGGTCTCCTGGCACGGGGATGCAGGCGTGGGGCCGCCCCGGCGCAGCCGGCCGGGGCGGTGTCCGGGGCCGGGTCAATAACCCTTCTGGATGCGGCCGAACTTCTTCGACCATTCTCCTTCGTTGCCGTTCCAGTAGGCCGGGTCGGCGAAGGTCAGCCCGTCCAGCTTGCCGGTGGGGTCGAATGCCGGCAGCTTGGGGATCTTGTCGCCGAGGTCGACCTTGTTGGGGTCGAGTGCCGGCGGATAGTTCTGCCCCTCGGCCACGGCGATCGCCGTCTGAGGCTCCAGCATGAAGTTCAGCAGCTCCTCGCAGGCCTCCATCGGGCTGCCCTTGATGACGAACATGCATTCCTGCCAGCCGTAGCCGTTGGGCGGATCCATGTAACCGATGTCGTGGCCCTGCTCCTGCAGCGCGTAGATGCGGCCCGACCAGCCTTCGGTGACATATATCTCTTCCTCGGCCAGAAGGCTCATCAGCTCGGCGCCCGAGCCCCAGTACTTCAGCGCGAGGTCGCGGTGGGTACGGATCGCGTCCCAGATCGCCTCCATGTCGGTGGCGTTGTTCGGGTCCTGCCCGGTCTGCAATGCCGCGTACCAGATGCGCGTGCGCCAGTCGCCCCAGCCGCCGATCTTGCCCTCGAGGTTCTCGTCGATCAGGATCCGGGCGCCCTTTTCCTTCATCTCCTCGTCGGAGACGTGCTTGCGGTTGTAGGCCAGACCGGTCGTGCCGTAGTCGTAGGGCACGCACGACAGCTTGCCGTCCGTCACGTTGCGGAACACGTCGACCAGCTTGGGGATGACGTATTGCAGGTTGGGGATGTTGTCCTCGTTGAGCGTCGTCGTCAGCCCGAGGTTGTGGTAGCGCGCGTAGTCGAAGACACCAGACAGATGGGCAATGTTGTACTCGCCCGGCTGGCTGGCCTTGACGCGGCTGAGGTATTCGTCGCCACCGCCGAAGGTGCCATCGACCACCTCGATGCCGGTTTCCTTCTCGAAGGGCTCGAAGGCGTTCTCGCGCAGCGCCTCGGACACGACACCGCCCCAGCCGTCGAACCGCACTTCGGAGACGTTGGCGGCGTGTGCGAACTTGGCGAAGGGCGTCTGCACCCCGTAGGCGAGGCCCGCAGCGCCCAGCAGCCCGAGGAAGCTGCGCCGCTCGAGGTCGCCGTTCATGTAGCGCTCGCGCAACCGCTCGTAGCGTGTGGTGTTGTCCATTTTCCGGGTCATGTCATTTCTCCTTGTTGGATGGCTTGGATGGTTCGAGCGGTTCTATCCGCCGCTCTTGGTTGCAAGCCGCCGGGCGATCGCGACCCCGAGAAGGGGCAGCCCGACGGTCATGATGATCATTACCGTGCCCAGCGCGTTGATCTCGGGGCTGATCGAGTTGCGCAGCATCGCGAAGATCTGCGTCGGCACCGTCTCGACACCGCCGGGTTTCCAGAACAGCGTGCCGGTGATGTCGTCGAAGCTGATGGTGAAGGCGAACAGAGCCCCCGCCAGAACCGCCGGCAGCATCAGCGGCAGCGTGATCTGGAAGAAGGTCTGCACCGGGCTGGCGCCGAGGCTCATCGCCGCTTCCTCGACATCGCGCTTGATACCCACGAGCCGCGCCTGCACCACGAGGATGACGAAGGGCAGCGTGAAGATGACGTGGCCGAACAGAAGCAGCGTGAAGCTCTTGTTGATGCCCAGGAAATTGAGAAACAGCAGCAGCGCCACGGCCAGCACCACCTCGGGCACCAGGATCGGCGCAATGAGGAAGGTGGAAATCATGTTCGACCCCGGCACGCGGTAGCGCACCAGCGCGAGGCTCGCCAGAACGCCCAACGTGGTCGAGATCGCCGAGGTCAGCAGGCCCAGCACGATCGAGGTGCGAAAGGCGCGCAGGATCGCCTCGTTCTGGGCCAGCTCGATGAACCAGCGGAAGGAAAACCCGGTCATCGGGAAACTGCCGAACTGGCTGGCGTTGAAGCTCAGCAGCACGACCACCGCGACCGGCATGAACATGAACAGGTAGACGAACAGCGTCCACAGCCGCACCAGGTTCCAGCCCATTCGCCCGCCCCCGCGCATCAGCCCAGCCCCTTGGCCAACTGGGACATGCCCAGGTAGTGGTTGTAGATCAGCACCAGACCGCCCAGCACGGCCAGCAGCATGAGGCTCAGCGCGCTGCCCAGCGGCCAGTTGAGCTGCGTGATGATCGCCTCGAACACCAGGTTGGCGAACATCGCGTCGGTGGGCCCGCCCAGGATCAGCGGGGTGATATAGGTGCCTGCGCCCAGCACGAAGCACAGCAGCCCCCCGGCGGCCAGCCCCGGCAGGGACAGCGGCAGCGTGACCTGCACGAAGGCCTGCCAGCGCGTTGCGCCCAGAGAGTTCGCCGCGTCCTCGAGATTGGTATCGATGCCGTCCACGCTGACAAAGACGTTCAGGATCATGAAGGGCAGCAGGAAATGCACCAGCCCGAGGATGACGGTGGTTTCGTTGTAAAGCATCTGGATCGGCTCATCGATCAGCCCGATCCAGATCATGGCGCTGTTGAAGGCCCCCGAGACGCCCAGGATGTTGATCCAGCTCATCGTGCGGATGATGTAGCTGATCCAGAACGGCAGCATCAGAAGCAGCAGCAGGATGGCCTTGTTGCCCCGCGCACGGGCGATGAAATAGGCCGCCGGATACCCCATCAGCGCGCAGACGACGGTGGTGATCGCCGCGATCTTGAGGGTGTTGAGAAGGATGTCGCGATAGAACCGGTCGCTGAGCACCTCGCGCCAGTTGTCCAGGTAGAATCCCACCTGCTCGGCGCCGGTCGCGGTGCGCAGCCAGAACGAATAGATCACGATGAAAATCAGCGGGATGAACAGCAGAAGCGTCACCGCGGTCAGCGCGGGTGAAAGCAGGATCCACGGCTGGCGCGCCTCGCGGGCTTCGACCGACATGCGTTCCCCCTGTTGAGCCGCCCGGTCGTGACGCCGGGCTTGCTTTCACGATGCAAAGGGGTCATGCATATATCAAATAGATATTTGGAATTCTGACAATAGACAGGGCTTATGACCGCAGAGAGCCGCCGTGACACCCCCGAACGCCTCATGCGCGACCTCGACTGGAACCTGTTGCGCACCTTCGTGGTGCTGGCGCAGTCGGACTCCATCACCGGTGCGGCACGGCGCCTGCGGCTGACCCAGCCGTCGGTCTCCACCGCGCTCAAGCGGCTGGAGGACCGCGTCGGCCGGCGGCTGATCGACCGGGCGCCCGGCCATTTCCAGCTGACCGACGCGGGGCACATGCTCTACCGGGAAGCCGTGGATATCCAGGGCGCGATCCTGCGGCTTTCCACCCTGATGCGCGAGACCACGGACGAGGTCACCGGCCACGTCCGGCTGTCCCTGGCCAGCCACGTGATCTGCCCGCTGTTCGACGAGGTGCTGACCGAATTCCACGCCGAGCACCCGCGCGCGACGCTGTCGATCGACGTGCTCTCATCGTCCGAGGCGGTGGATTCGGTGACGGCGCGGGCGGCCTCCTTCGCGATCTGCCTTGTTCACAAGCGCAACCCGAAGCTGGAATACCGGCGGCTTTACCGCGAATTCTTCGGCCTGTTCTGCGGCCCGCCGCACCCCTTGTTCGGACGGCGCCACCTGACCCGCGCGGATCTGGCGGGCCATCCGTCCGTCAGCTTCGATACCGACCGGCTGCAGGACGTGCTCAAACCCGTGACGCTGATGCGCGCGGCCGCCGACCTGGGCGAGATGGTGGTCGGCACTTCCAGCCACCTCGAGGAGGTCCGGCGCATGATCGTCGCCGGCCTCGGCGTGGGACCGCTGCCGCTGCACGTGGCGGCACGCGACGTGCGCGACGGGCTGATGTGGCAATTGCCGCCCTATGACGAAACGCCGCCCATCGACGTGCACGTCGTCTGGAACCCGCGCGCGAACCTCAACCGCGCCGAGCAATCCCTGCGCGACCGGCTGCTGGCCCGCATCGAGTCCACGCCGATGCAGGACCGCACGTATCGCTAGGCAGCCCGTTCACCCCCGGGCGAATCGAACGATCTCGTCAACCAGGCAGTCCATGCTGTCGAGCCAAGGCACATGCGCCGGCAGCGCATCGGTGAGCAGCGAAAGCTCGGTGCAGGCGACCAGCAGGTGATCGGCCCCCAGATCGTGCAGGCACGCGGAAAGCTCTGCCAGTGCCGGGGCGAGCCCGTCGGCCCCACCGGCCTTCACGCCGCGGATGATCTCCAAAACCCGCGCCTCGTCGGGCAGCGTGACCCGGGTGAGGCCCCGCGCGGCAAAGGCCGCATCGAACACGCCCGCCCGCCGCGTCGCGGGCGAGGCCAGCATGCCGACGCGCCGTGCACCGGACCCGGCCAGCGTCCGCGCGGTTGCCCCGACCATGTCCAGGAACGGCAGCGCCGTGGCCTGCGCGATCGCCGGGGCATAGTGATGCGCGGTGTTGCAGGGCATAGCGAGCGCCTTCGCGCCCGCCCTTTCCAGGCTGCGTGCCATCGCGGCCAGCACCGGCGCCGGATCCGGCCCCGTGCCCTCGACCAGAGCGTCGATCCGGCTGGGCACCTGCGGGTTCTGGTGGACGATGAGCGGCACGTGGTCGGCGTCGTCGCGCGCGGGCACCGCCGCCAGCACCCTTTGCATCAGCAGCACCGTTGCCTCCGGCCCCATGCCGCCCAGGATGCCGACCGCCCTCATCCGGGCACGTCGAAGCAATGCGCATAGCCGGCAAGCCCGAAAGCGCCACCGGTGTGCAGGAAAACCACCCTGTCGCCCTTGCCGAACCGCCCCTTGCGGATCAGGTCGATCAGCCCGGCCGCGCCCTTGGCGGAATAGACGGGGTCGAGCAGGATCGCCTCGGTTTTCGCGAAAAGGTCGATTGCCTCCAGCGTGTCCTCGGCCGGTATTCCGTAGCCCGGCCCGACGTAGTCGCAGTTGGCGACAACGTCGGCACGCGCCACCACGCCGGGGCAGCCCAGCCTCTCGGCGGTGGCCTGCGCGAGCGCGAAGACGTTGGCTTCCTGCTTCGCCCTCGGCGCGCGCACGCCGATGCCAAGCAACGGTATCCCGGCGTTCATCGCCTTCAGGCCCGTGACGAGGCCTGCCTGCGTGCCGGCACTGCCGGTTGCATGCACGATGTGATCCACGGCCAGGCCCGCCGCCGCGAACTGCCCCATCATCTCGAGCGCGCAGTTGACATAGCCCAGCGCGCCGGTGGGATTGGACCCCCCGCCGGGAATGGCATACGCACGCCGGCCTTCGGCCCGCTCGCGTTCCGCCGCCGCCTCCAGCTCCGCGTTCATGTCGAGGCCCGGGCCGTGATGCTCCATCGTCGCACCGTGCAGGTGATCGAGCAGCACGTTCCCGTTGCGGCGATAATCGTCGTGCGCGTAGCCCGTGCGATCCTCCAGCAGGATGTGGCACCCCATGCCCATCCGCGCCGCCGCGGCTGCTGTCTGGCGGGCATGGTTGGATTGCGTGGCGCCCTGGGTCAGCACCACCTCGGCGTCCTGCCGCTGCGCCTCGGCCATGAGGAACTCGAGCTTCCGGGTCTTGTTGCCGCCGGTCGAAAGGCCCGTGCAGTCGTCCCGCTTGATCCAGATCTCCGGCCCGCCCAGCGCCTCGGAGAGCCGCGGCAGCGGCTCCAGCGGCGTGGGCAGATGCGCAAGGCGGACGCGGGGGAAAAGGGCCAGGTTCATCGGGTCATCCTTTCGCGTTGGTTGTCAGCCTGTCTGCGCCGTCATCGACCGGTGCAAGGCGAATCTCGGTGCCCAGCAGATGACCCCCATGCCCTCGGCGCGGCCGCGAACCGATGTTGCCCGCGCAAGCGCGGGCCGGGCATAGTCCAGCGCCACCTGCCCGCCACCCGACCGCAGCCGGGCTGGCATGACCGACACCGTGTCGCGAATGTCGGTCGCGGCGTCCGTCGACCGGCCTGTCGCAGCCTTGAAAACGGTCAGGGCCATGGTGTCACCTCCTGCACTGCCCCAGTTGGTCGCAAATGACAGGACGCGACAAGCGGTTTGGACGCCGCCTGCCTGTGTTTTTCGCGGCCTGAAAGCGGATTTCGAAATAACCGAACCCCTCCAGGGGCGGTTCAGAAATGGTCGCGCAGGCCCAGCGCCGCCGACTCGATCAGGTCGAGCACACTGTCGAAATCGCTGGTGAAATAAGGATCGGGAACGTGATCGAAGCCAAGGTGTGACGCGAAATCGGTAAGGCGCCGGACAGGTGTCCGGCTTCCCGTCGGCCGCTGCGTCTCGATATCGGCGATGTTCTGGTCATCCATGCCGAGGATCAGGTCGAACCTGTGGAAGTCACCCGGCTCGAACTGACGCGCGCGCAAGTCGGAGATGTCGTAGCCGCGCGCCCGCGCCGCCGCCTGCATCGGGGGGTGCGGCGGCGCGCCAACATGCCAGTCGGAGGTACCGGCGCTGTCGGTGCCGACGTGCGGCGCGATCTTGCGAAAGATCCCTTCGGCGGTCGGGGAACGGCAGATGTTGCCAAGACAGACGAACAGCACACTGGGGCTTTGCATGAGCAACTCCTTTTGGGCACAACCACATAGGGCAAGGAGGCACGATGGAAAAGATCGTCATACTGACAGGTGCCGGGATTTCGGCGGAGAGCGGTCTGGGCACCTTCCGGGACGAAGACGGGCTCTGGGCGCAGCACGCGATCGAGGACGTGGCCACCCCCGAGGGTTTCGCGCGCGACCCCGCGCGCGTGCACCGCTTCTACAACGCGCGCCGCGCACAGGCCGCGCGGGCCCGGCCCAACGCGGCCCATGCCGCGCTGGCCCGCCTGCAGGCCGAACACCCGGGCGAGGTCGCGATCATCACGCAGAACGTGGACGGGCTGCACGAGGCCGCCGGCGCGCACGACGTGATCCACATGCACGGGCGGTTGTCGGGCGCGTTGTGCGCGACCTGCGGGCACCGTTGGCCCGCACCGGTGGAGATGGCACCCGATGATCCCTGCCCGGCCTGCGGCGCAAGGGCGACGCGCCCCGACGTGGTCTGGTTCGGCGAAATCCCCCACGGGCTCGACGCCATCTGGGATCACCTTGCAGAGGCCGGGATCTTCGCCGCGATCGGCACCTCTGGGCAGGTCTACCCGGCAGCCGCCTTCGCCGAGGAAGCCGCGCAGGCCGGCGCGCAGACGGTGGAACTGAACCTGGAGCCCTCGGCGAACGCGTACCGGTTCACGCAGGCCCGCCACGGCCCGGCCTCGCAGGTGGTGCCGGCATGGGTCGAGGAGATCCTGGCTCGCGACGCGCAATGAAGGAAAGGGCCGGCGCCATTCGCGCCGGCCCTTCCCCATCAGCGTCGGCCTTGACCCGGGGTCAATCCCCCATGTCGTGACCATGTCCTTCCATCGGCTGGCGCTCCAGGTCGACGGGCACCTCGACCGACATCTCCCCGGCAGTCTCGAAGGTCAGGGTGAGCGGCACGGTGTCTCCCTGTTCGAACGGCGCCTTGAGGCCCATGAACATCACGTGCCGGCCGCCGCGCTTCATGGCGATCTTGCCGCCGGCGGGCAGCGGGAAACCTTCCTCGACATGGATCATGCGCATCACGCCCATGTCGTCCTCCTTGTGGGTGTGCAACTCCACCTTCTCGGCCACGGGCGAGGCCGCGCCGACCAGCCGGTCGTCGGTCTCGCCGGTGTTGTGGATCATCATGAAGGCCGCGCCGGACATGGCGGACATGGCCGCGCTGCGCGCGTAGGGGTCTTTCACCTCGATGTTTCCGGCAAGGGCCGGGGCGGCGAGGGACAGGGCGGCAATCCCTGCCAGAAGGGTGCTCTTGATGGACATCGCGTTTTCTCCTTGGCGATGGATATGGCGTGCTATGTGGATCGGTCGGTGTCAGCCCGCGGACGGCGGGCCGCGTGCCCGCGGCGCCACGCGGTCGCGCGAGACCGCGGCGACCTGCCTCGGCAAACCTGCCCGCCTGGCGCGCGATGGCAGCGCGAGGCCGGCGACGGCCTGCGTCACGGGCATCGCGGCCATGGCCGTCAGCGCGCAATCGGGGCAGACAACGGGTGGACCGGTCGGGTTGCCCTCGGCATCCACCGGCACGGTGACCGTGCCGGTACCGGTGCAAATCACCATCTCGCCGGCCGCCGTGGCAGTGCCCCGCGCGATCGCCATGCTCTGCCCCGTCACCACCAGGGCAAGCGCGAGCAGTATGGCCGCCAGAGGGCGCGGGCAGGACAGGCCGTGCGAGGTCATCACCACTTGTCTAATGGTCCAAGGCGGCGACCGCAAAGGGACAAAAGGAAACAGCCCCGCCGAAACCGGCAGGGCTGTGATCTCTGGTCGGAATGGCCGCGGGTCAGGCTTCGGCGGCCTGCGCCTTGGCGATCTCGCGCTTGACCTTCAGCGCGTTGGGCGACAGCTCGCTGTCCTTTGCCTTGGCCAGGAAGGCATCCAGCCCGCCGCGGTGATCGACGGTGCGCAACGCCGACGAACAGATACGCAGCTTCACGCCGCGGCCCAGCGTCTGCGACTGCAGCGTCACGTCGTTGAGGTTCGGCAGATACCGGCGCTTGGTCTTGTTGTTGGCGTGGCTGGAATTGTAGCCAGACAGCGGCCCTTTTCCGGTCAGTTCGCAGCGGCGCGACATGGGTCAATCCTCGTCTTGCGGTCCAGGGGGCGAACCCCCGCCAATACAAACGGGCACCGTCACGGGCGGCGCCCCGAATTCGTCGGCCGTCTTTACGGCCATCGCCACGGGGCGTCAAGGGATTCGCCCGGGCAAAATCGCGCGCGATTCGCCGCCGCGGCGGCGGTCAGTCCGGCAGCCCTGCCAGAAGGTCCTGCGCCGCCACCGCCGGTGTTGTCCGCCCCTCCGCCACGCGCCGCGCGTAATCGTCCAGGGCCGCCCGCGCCGCGGGCGTGTCCAGCCGCGCGAGTAATGCCTGCCGCACCTCCTGGTCGAACCAGTAGCGCGCCTGCTCGGCCCGGCGGGCGGCGAAATGGCTTTCCGCCCGGCGCCAGTCCACCAGCGCGCGGATCTCGTCCCAGGCCTGCGCAAGCCCTGCATCCTGCAACGCGGAAACGGTCATCGCCTTGGGAAACCCGTCCGGGTCCTGCGGCCGCTTGCGCAACAGCCGGAGGGCACCGGCGTAGTCGTTGCAGGTGCGTTGCGCCGCCGGCTTCAGGTCGCCGTCGGCCTTGTTGACGAGGATCAGGTCGGCGATTTCCATGATTCCGCGCTTGACGCCCTGGAGCTCGTCTCCCCCCGCCGGTGCCAGAAGCAGCACGAAGACGTCCGACATCTCGGCGACCACCGTTTCCGACTGCCCCACGCCCACGGTCTCGATCACGATCACGTCGAAACCGGCGGCCTCGCAAACGGCCACCGCCTCGCGCGTGCGCCGCGCCACCCCGCCCAGATGGCTTTGCGACGGCGAGGGGCGGATGAAGGCATCGGGATCGCGGCTGAGCCGCTCCATCCGCGTCTTGTCGCCCAGGATCGAACCGCCGGAACGTGCGCTCGACGGGTCCACCGCCAGCACCGCCACCCGCAGCCCCTGCCCGGTCAGCATGGTGCCGAAGGATTCGATGAAGGTCGACTTGCCCACGCCCGGCGTGCCCGACAGGCCGATGCGAACCGCCTCGCGCCCGGAATCCTTGAGCGCCTCGATCAGCGCCGCGGCCTGCTCGCGGTGATCGGTCCGCGCGCTCTCGATCAGCGTGATCGCCCGGGCCAGCGCCCGGCGGTCGCCCTTCACGATTCCCCGCGCCAGCGTGTCGATGTCCATGCCAGCCCCCTTGCCTGCAATCCGCGCCCCGTTTCTCCAACCCGGGCGCCCGAAAGTCCAGAGCCCGCGCGCCCTTCATCTTGCCCCGAAATACTCCGGGGGAGTCGCCCGCAGGGCGACGGGGGCAGCGCCCCCTTGGCGAACCTGCGCGGCCGGGGCTGGACCTGCGCCCGGCCATGCCCGATAACGCGCCCGATGACGGCCCGCCTGCCCATCGACGACGCCCTGCCGGCGTTTCTGGACGCCCTGCGCGGCCACGGCCGCGCCGTGCTCCAGGCCCCGCCCGGCGCGGGCAAGACGACGCGCGTGCCGCTGGCCATGCTCGAGGCGGGGCTCACGCCCGGGCGCATCCTGATGCTCGAGCCGCGCCGCCTGGCCGCGCGCGCCGCCGCCGAGCGCATGGCGCAGGCGCTGGGCGAACCCGCCGGCCAGACCGTGGGCTACCGCATGCGCGGGGCGACGAAGGTCACGGGCGCCACGCGAATCGAGGTCGTCACCGAAGGCCTGCTCACCCGCATGATCCAGGACGACCCCGAGCTTTCGGGCGTCGGTGCGGTGATCTTCGACGAGTTCCACGAACGCTCGCTCAACGCCGATCTCGGTCTGGCGCTGGCCCTCGAGATCGCGGGCGCCCTGCGCGAGGACCTTATCCTGGTGGCGATGTCGGCCACGCTGGATGCCGAGCCGGTGGCGCGCCTGATGGGCGACGCGCCGGTCGTCACCTCACACGGCCGCAGCTTCACGGTGGAGACCCGCTGGCTCGACCGCCCCGTGCCCCGCGCCCGCCGGCTGCCCGAGGCCACGGCGGACCTGGTCGAACAGGCGGTCGCCGAGACCTCGGGGGGCGTGCTGGTCTTCCTGCCCGGCGCGGGCGAAATCCGGCGGACGCAATCGCTGCTGGAGGGCCGCCTGCCGGGCGATTGCCGGATTCGCCCGCTTTACGGTGCCATGGAGTTCGCCGCACAGCGTGCGGCCATCGGGCCCGAGGCAAATGGGCGCAAGGTTGTGCTGGCCACCGCCATCGCCGAGACCTCGCTGACCATCGAGGACATCCGCGTGGTGGTGGATGCCGGCCGCGCGCGGCGGGCGCGCTTCGACCCCTCGAGCGGCATGTCGCGGCTGGTGACTGACCCCGTCAGCCGGGCCGAGGCCGCCCAGCGCGCGGGGCGCGCGGGGCGGGTGGCCGAAGGGATCTGCTACCGACTGTGGACGAAGGGGGCCGAGGGCGCCCTGCCCGCCTATCCGCCGGCCGAGATCGAGGTGGCCGACCTTGCGGGCCTCGCGCTGGAACTGGCCGTCTGGGGCGCGGCGCCGGATGACCTGGCCTTTCTCACCCCGCCCAATCCCGGCGGCTATGCCGAGGCGCAGGCGCTGTTGCGAATGCTGGGTGCCCTGGACGACGAGAACCGCGTCACCGCCCACGGCCGCGCACTGGCCGGGCTGCCGCTGCACCCGCGGCTGGCGCACATGCTGGCCGTCGCCGGGCCAACCGCCGCGCCGCTGGCCGCGTTGCTGGCCGAGCGTGACCCGCTTGGCCGCGACGCGCCGGTGGGCCTGTCGCTGCGGCTGAAGGCCGTGCGCGCGGGCCAAAGCGACCACCCGCACAGCCGTGCCGCGCTCGACCGGATCGACACCGAGGCCCGCCGGCTGGCCAAACAGGCGCCGCCGGGTGACATGGAAGGCGCAAGCGATGCCGAGATGGCCGCCCTGGCCTACCCGGACCGCGTCGGGTTGCGGCGGTCCGGGGAAGCGCCGCGTTACGTGCTGTCGGGCGGCAAGGGCGCGGCGATGCCCGAGGGCGACCCACTCGCGGGCAGCCGTCTGGTCGTGGCCACCGACCTGGACGGCGACGCGCGCGAGGCCCGCATCCGGCAGGCGATCCCGATCGCCGAAGGCGAGCTGCGCCGCCTGTTTTCCGATCGCATCGCGTGGCACGACGTCTGCGCGTGGTCACGCCGCGACCGGTGCGTCACCGCGCGCCGGCAGGAGCGGTTCGGCGCGGTGGTTCTGGACGACCGGATCTGGCGCGACGTGCCCGGTGCGACGGTGGCGCACGCCATGCTCGACGGCGTGCGCGACCTCGGCCTGCCGTGGAGCGAGGGCGCCCGCCGCTTCGTTGCCCGCGCCGAGCTGGCCCGTCAGGCCGGCCACGCCCTGCCCGATTTCTCGGAGCGTGCTCTGATGGACACGCTCGAGGACTGGCTGCTGCCGTATCTTTCGGATGTCCGCGACGCGCAGCAGCTCAAGGCGCTCGATCTCCTGCCGGCATTGCGCGCGCGGCTCGACTGGGAACAGACGCAGGTGATGGACCGCGAGGCACCCGCGCATTTCGTCACGCCGCTGGGCCGGAAGATCCCGATCGACTATTCCGGCGATCATCCGGAAATCGCGCTGCGCCTGCAGGAGATGTTCGGCCAGACGACCCATCCCCGGGTCGCCGGGCGCCCGTTGCGCGTGACGCTTCTGTCACCTGCCGGCAAGCCCGTGCAGACCACGATGGACATTCCCGGGTTCTGGGCCACCTCCTATGCGGACGTGCGCCGCGACATGCGCGGCCGCTACCCCAGGCATCCCTGGCCCGAGGACCCGACGCAGGCCGACCCCACGCTGAAGGCCAAGCGGCGGTCATAGGCTGCCCGCGTCCACTTGCCACGTCACGACCACCACGGCCCGTGGTGGCGGCCCTCCTGCCCCAGCCGGGCGAAACCGTGGCGACCGAAATAGTCCCGCTGTGCCTGGATCAGGTCGGCGGTGCCGCGCCCCTGCCGCATGGTGTCGGCCCACGCCAGCGCGGCCGACAGAGCCGGCACCGCGTGCCCGCCCGCCACCGCCGCCACCACCACCTGCCGCAGGTCCGGCAGGCGCTCGGCCAGCCGTGCGGCGAAATGCTCCGACAGGATCAACTCGTCCTCGGGCGGGACCGCGTCGAAGGCGGCGGCCATGTCGTCGAGCATGGCCGACCGGATGATGCAGCCCGCCCGCCAGATCCGCGCGATGGTGGCGAATTCGAGCGGCCAATCGAATTCCCGCGCCGCCGCCGCGAGGATGCGGAAGCCCTGCGCGTGGCCGAGGACGCGCGCGGCCTCCAGCGCGCCGGCAAGCGCTTCGGTCGAAAGGTCAAGCGCCAGTCGCCGCCCGCCCAGCACCGTCTCGGCGCGCTGGCGCGTGGCCTTTTCCGCCGACCAGCTGCGCGCGCCGACCGCGGCTTCGACCATGCTGGCGGACTGGCCCATGCGGAGCGCCTCGATGGCGGTCCAGCGGCCGGTGCCCTTCTGCCCGGCCGCATCGAGGATCACGTCGACAACCGGATGGCCGGACTCCGGGTCGGTGGCTTGCAGGACCTCGGCCGTCACCCCCGTCAGGTAGGATTGCAGCGGCCCGGCGTCCCATACCGCGAAGACTTCGCCGATCCGCCCCGGCGGCATGGCCATGCCGTGGCACATCAGGCCGTAAAGCTCGGCCATCACCTGCATCTCGGCGTATTCGATGCCGTTGTGCACCGTCTTCACGAAATGCCCCGCGCCGTCGGGGCCAAGGTGGGCCACGCAGGGCTGGCCGTCATACTCGGCGGCCACGGATGTCAGGATCGGGCGCAGATGCTGCCAGCTGCGATCGCTGCCGCCCAGCATCATCGAGGGGCCGTGCCGCGCGCCGGCTTCACCGCCCGAGATGCCGAGACCCACGAAATGCAGGTCGCGTTCGGCCAGAGCAGCGGCGCGCCTGCGGGTGTCGTGGAAATCCGCGTTGCCACCGTCGATAATCGTGTCGCCCGCGTCCAGAAGCGGCGCGAGCGCCGCGATCATCTCGTCGAGTGCCGCGCCCGAAGGGATCATGAACATCACCACGCGCGGGCATGCCAGCCCGGCCACGAAGGCGCCCAGCGTGTCGTGCGGATGCAGCCGCGCGGCAAGGTCACCGGCGCGCGCCATGAAGGGGCCGAGCCAGTCCGTCTCGCGGTTGGCGACGGCGACCTCTATCCCGGCCTCGGCCATGTTCAACGCCAGCGCGCTGCCCATGGTGCCCAGCCCGTAGATGCCGATCGCCGCCTCGCTCATGCCCGCCTCCACGCTTGCCTGCCGTCTCAGGCTAGGCGATCGGGGCGCGGCTGACCAGCGCCGGCGGCCTTACACCCCGAGGCACCAGCGCATGATCGCCTTCTGCGCGTGCAGCCGGTTCTCGGCCTCGTCGAAGACGACCGAGGCGGGGCCGTCCATGACGGCGTTGGTCACCTCCTCCTCGCGGTGGGCGGGCAGGCAATGCATGAACAGCGCGTCCGGTTTCGCCCGTGCCATCAGCGCGTCGTTCACCTGGTAGGGCCGAAGCATGTTGTGGCGCCGTTCCTTGGCCGACTGGCTGTCGTGCATCGAAACCCATGTATCGGTGACGATCAGGTCGGCGCCCTCGGCGGCCACGGCCGGGTCGCGCTCGATCGCCACGCGGCTGCCCTTTTGGCGGGCGAGCCCGACGAACTCGCCCTCTGGATCGAGCGGCGCGGGACCGGTGAAGGTGAAATCGAACCCGAACTGGCCGGCGGCGTGGAGCCAGGACGCGCAGACGTTGTTGCCGTCGCCCGACCAGACGACCTTGCGCCCCGCGATCGGGCCGCGGTGTTCCTCGTAGGTCATCACGTCGGCCATGATCTGGCAGGGGTGGGTGCGGTCCGTCAGCCCGTTGATGACCGGCACGTCGGCGTGCTCGGCCATCTCGGTGAGTACCGATTCGTCGAAGGTGCGGATCATGACCAGGTCGACGTAGCGCGAGAGCACCCGCGCGGTGTCCGAGATCGTCTCGCCGTGGCCCAGCTGCATGTCCGCGCCCGACAGCACCATCGTCTGTCCGCCCATCTGGCGCACGCCCACATCGAAGCTCACCCGCGTGCGGGTGGAAGGTTTTTCGAAGATCAGCGCGACCATGCGGCCCGCAAGGGGCTGTTCATCATCGGTCGCGCCGTGCGGGCGCCCGTCACGCGCGCCCTTCATGGTGCGCGCGTCGTCGATCATGCGCCGCAGCGCGGCCGGATCCGTCTTGTGGATGTCGAGGAAATGGGTCATGGCGGCAATCCCTTTGGCCGGTGGGTGCGGACGGGGGCGCTGCCCCCGTCGCCCTTCGGGCGACTCCCCCGGAGTATTTGGGGCAAGATGAAACCTCAGGCCGGTTCCTTTCGCGGGGTTTCGCGCGCGGCGGTCCCGAGCCGCGCGGCGGCCTCTGCGATCTCGTCGTCGGTGATCGTCAGGGGCGGCAGCAGGCGCACGACGTTGTCGGCCGCCGGCACGGTGATGAGCCGGGCAGCGTGGCCGGCCCTGACCAGTTCGGCGTTGGTCACCATCTCGGTGCATTTCAGGCCAAGCATGAGGCCGCTGCCGCGGACGCCCTCGAAGACATCCCCGTGTTCGGCGACCAGCCCCTCTAGCCGCTGGCGCAGGACGCCGGCCTTGCGGCGCACGTCCTCGAGGAAGGCCGGGTCGGCCACGATCTCCATGACCTTGAGCCCCACCGCGCAGCCCAGCGGGTTGCCGCCGTAGGTGGAGCCATGCGTGCCCGCGCCCATCGCAGCGGCCGCGCGCTCGCGTGCAAGGACGGCACCCAGCGGGAAGCCCCCGCCGATGCCCTTGGCGACCATCATGATGTCGGGTGCCACACCGGCCCATTCGTGGGCGAACAGCTTGCCGGTCCGGCCCATGCCGCACTGCACCTCGTCGAGGATCAGCAGGATACCCCTTTCGTCGCACAGCTCCCGCAGGCCCCGAAGGCACTGGTCGGGCAGCGGGCGGATACCGCCCTCGCCCTGCACCGGCTCGATCAGGATCGCGGCCGTGGTGTCGTCGATGGCGGCGTGCAGCGCGTCGTGATCGCCCCAGGGCAGATGGCGGAACCCCGGCATCAGCGGGCCGAACCCCTTGGTCATCTTCTCTGCGCCCGCGGCGGCGATCGCGGCGTTGGACCGGCCGTGGAAGGCGCCCTCGAAACCGATGATCGTCGTGCGCTCGGGCTGGCCGGCATCGAAGAAGTGGCGCCGGGCCATCTTGACCACGAGTTCCAGCGACTCGGTCCCGGAATTGGTGAAGAACACCGTATCGGCGAAAGTGGACTCGACCAGCCGGTCGGCAAGCGCCTGCTGCTGGGGGATCTCGAAAAGGTTCGAGACATGCCACAGCTTGCCGGCCTGTTCGGTCAGCGCGGTGACCAGCGCGGGGTGTGCATGCCCCAGCGCGTTGACGGCAATACCCGCGCCCATGTCGAGGAAGCGGCGGCCGTCGTCGGTGACAAGCCAGCTGCCTTCGCCGTGCGCGAATTGCAGCGGGGCGCGGTTGTAGGTGGGCAGGACGGAAGCGATCATCGCGGATATCCTTTTCGGCACAAGGCTCTTGGGTGCCCCAGGGGCGGTGCGGTGTCAATGTCGGGGACAGACGAAACCCTGCCCCGCGCGCAGGGTTCAGGCGCGGCGCGGGCGTCGGCGGCTTCTTGTTGCTGCGTGTGTCACGCGCGGCCTTTCGTGTCACGGCCCGGGGATCCGGGGCGGGTCGCGCCGTGGCATAGACCGTTCGGCGAAGCTTGTCCATCGCGCCGCGGCGAGGCCGAGGCCGCGCGTGGCCCGGCGGTCACTTGACGCCGGAGACACAGCAGTTGTTGCTGACCGCGCTCGGCACGCCGTTCTTGAGCCAGCAGCGGGCATTTGCCCCCTGCACGCCCGGCTTGACGTAGGTGTAGGCGCGGCAGCGGCGGTCCTGCTCGCAGGCCATGGCGCAAAGGCCGGGCTGGTCGCGGTTCATCCAGAAGTTGCGGAAATCGGCGCCGGGCCGGTTCGTGCCGCCCTCCCAGGTGACGCTGCGCGCGCCGGGGCGTTCGCGGGTGGCGCGGCGGGCGAGGATGCTGGTCGAGCTCCGGTCCGAGCGGTTGTCGTCATAGGTCGAATGGACGACGAGGCGCATCATCTCGCTGCCCACGGCGTGGATCTCCACCCGGCGCTTTGCGAACCCCTGGTCGTAGTGCGCGATGTAGGGACCACCGCGCTGCGGTCGTGTGGTGGACGTGGCGCCCCAATCGCAGTCTTCCGGCGAACAGGAACCCCACAGCCGAACGCGGTAATATGACGGCGGCGTATGGACGGTTGTGCAGGTGCCGTCGTCGTTGCAGCCGCCACGGCTGCTGGTGTTTTTCGTGCGAAGCGTAACCTTGGTGATCGAGCGCGTATCGGATTTCACGTTCACGTAGGTGCCGAGTTTCATCGGCGGCGGCGGCGCGGTCCCTGCCGAGGCCGATGCCGCGAGGGCGACAACACCGCCCAGTGCGAGAAACATCGTCTTGCGGAACATTGGCGGACCTTTCCTTTCTCTCGTACACGAAGATGGCCCGCCAAGCGTGTCACGGCACCCCGGGGCGCCTCAATAACGCGACGATGTCATCGGATAGCAGCCTATACCTTGAGCCGCGTGCCGCGGCGGAACATGATCCAGGACAGCGCCCCGATGGCCGCGGTTGCCAGCACCGCGATGACAAGGCCCTTCCACGGGGACGAATCCGACACCCCGATCATCCCGAAGCGCACACCGTCGATGAGATAGAAGATCGGGTTGTAATGCGTGATCTCGCGCAGCACCGGCGGCAGCGCCTGCACCGAGTAGAAGGTGCCCGACAGGAAGGCCAGCGGCGTGACCACGAAGTTGGTGATCGCCGCCATCTGGTCGAACTTGTTGGAAAAGATGCCCGCGACCATGCCCAGCCCCGACAGGAACGCGGCACCCAGCAGCATGAAGATCAGCATCCAGAGCGGGTGATGCGGCGTGATCCCCAGGACCAGCCACTGGCCAAGCGCCACCGCGCAGGCGACGAGAAGCCCGCGGCCGATACCGCCCGCCATGTAGCCCAGCACCAGCTCCATCGGGCTGAGCGGCGGCATGAGGGTGTCGACGATGTTGCCCTGCACCTTCGAGATCACGATCGAGGACGAGGTGTTGGCAAAGGCGTTCTGGATCACCGTCATCATCAGGATGCCCGGCGCGATGAATGTCGTGAAATCCACGCCCATGACATCGCCGCGCCGCGGGCCGATCGCGATGGTGAAGATGACCATGAACAGACCCGCCGTGACGAGCGGCGCAAGCACGGTCTGCGTCCAGACCGCGAGGAACCGCTTCACCTCGCGCTCGGCCAGGGTGTAGAGGCCAAGCCAGTTGACACGGCCGAAGCGCCGCGTGCCCATGTCGTGCATCTGCTCCTGCATTTGCGCCATGCCTGCCCCCTGCGTGCCGATTGCCATGTCTTGTAACTCAGCCATGAGTGACTACAATAGCCGTTCAAGGTTTTACGGGGCGGCGCGCGGATCGGGCCGCCCTTGTCGATAGAGGTAAGCGGATGTCCTGGACCGACGAACGCGTCGAGATGCTCAAACGCATGTGGAACGAGGGCCAGTCGGCCAGCCAGATCGCCAAGGAACTGGGCAACGTGACCCGCAACGCGGTGATCGGGAAGGTTCACCGCCTGGGCCTGTCGAACCGCACCGGCGGCCCGGCCGCCGGTGCGACCGAGACCAAGGCCAAACCGGCGCCGGCGCCCGAAGCGCCAGAGCCCAAGGCGGAGAAGGCCGCGCCGCAGCCGCAGGCCGCGCCGGAACCCGAAGAAGAGCCGGCGCAAGGCGCCCAGCCGCCCGAACCGGAGATGGACGCAGAGGAAAGCCCCGTCATCCCCGCGGGCCAGCCGTTGCCGCCGCAACCTTCGGCCAACGAGATCGACCCCGAGGCGCTGGCCAAGGTTTCCGAGGTGGAGAAGAAGGCGAAGAAGCTGTCGCTCATGGAACTGACCGAACGGACCTGCAAGTGGCCCGTCGGCGACCCGGCGACCGAGGACTTCTGGTTCTGCGGCCTGCCGACCCAGTCGGGCAAGCCCTACTGCGAGGCCCACGTCGGCGTGGCGTTCCAGCCCATGAGTTCACGCCGCGACCGCAAACGCTGATCGCCCCCGCGGGCGGAACCGAACCGGCGCGCGGCGGCGACTCCGCGTGGCAGGGGTGGGCGAAATATTACCAGTGCCGGCCGGCCCGTGTCGTGACCTGGCTCACTCGAACAAAGCTCACTCGAACAAACGCTTGAGTTCCTTTTCCAGCTCCTTGCCGATCTTGTCCTTCACCGCGTCCTCGGTGGACTGGCCTTCCTTGCGCTCGATCCCCAGTTCCTTTTCCACCTTTTCGCGCGCCTTCTTCTCGAGCTTCTTCTTTTCCTCGTCGAGGTTGCGCTCGATCGCGTTGCCCAGATCGGGAAGGATGCTGGGGCTGGCCCACGGCCCCTTGATGCGCACGGGCACGGCAAGCCTGCTCTTCTCGCCCTCCAGAAGCACGGGCGTGAACAGGTAGTTGATGCGCCGCTTGCCAAGGTCGATGCCGCCCTTTCCCTCGGCGCGCGACAGTGGCAGCTTCATCTCGAGGTCATCGCCGGTCATGAGCCCGTCCTTGATCTGGAACGTGGCCTTGATGCTCTCGAAGATCGTCGTGCCCCCGGAAACGTCACCGCTTCGCATGAGCTTGTCGAGATTGATACCCTCGATCTTGCCGCGACCGGTGTCGATGGCGACACTGCCATCCAGGCTGTTCATGATCGCGTGCACCGACTGGCCCACGCCGAGGAAATCGAGGCTCGCCTTGCCCCGGCCCGACAGCCGTGTGACGCCGGCGGCGTCACGCAGCAGCGGCTTGAGCTTGATGCCTTCGGCGTTCATGTCGCCCCCCACCGACAAACCCGAGCGGTTGTTGGCCACGAACTGCCCCTTGACCACCCCGCCGTAGCCGTCAAGCCGGTTCAGCTGAAAGACCGCACGCGAGCGGTCCAGCGTCATCTTCGTGCGCGTCGCGCCGAAGCGGAAATCGCCCAGTTCAAGACTGTCGGCCGAAAGCCGGACATCGGCATCGGCCAGCCCGAGCGCACTGGCGTCGATGGGCGCCTTCGACCAGCCATCCCGCGCCGCGCCCGCGTCACCTTGGCCGCCGGTGTCGCCGCCAGCGGCCAGCGCGGACAGGTCGAGCGCGCCCGCCGCAAGCTGTGCCTTGATCGTCGGCCGCTCACCATCGAAACGCAGATCCGCGTCACCCGTCAGCCGGTTGTTGTCCAGCCCGAGCGTCATTTGCCGAAGCGAAACGCGCATGTCGGGCGCGACGCTGAGCTGGCCGTCCAGGGTGATGGCCCGCCCAAGGCCCTGCGGCGGTGCCGCCCCGTCAACACCCAGTGCCGAAAGGAAAGCCGCGGTATCGCCGATGTCGGCCTGCACCCGTCCGCCCAGCTGCGGCTGGGCCCCGACCTGCCCTGCATATGACACCTGCGCGCCCGGCGCCTCGACGTCGAGCGTCAGGTCGGTCACCTTCCCGGCGATGAAATCGCCAACCCGGTCAAGGGCCCCGGAGATGCGCACCGCCTGACCCGCCGGGCGCAGCGTGGCCTCGAGCGTCGCCTCCCCCGCGTATTCGGGCCAGCGCAGGTCGAAATCCATGCCGCGCATCTCTGTGCGGGTGCCGGCGCCACGATCGGCATAGGTGACCGCCGCGCCGGTGATAAGGGCACGGTCAAGGGTCAGGGCCAGCGGGTTGGCGCCTTCCGCCACTGCCTCGGAGGTTTCGCCCGAGGGCGCCACGCCCTCGACCCCCAGTTCCCAGTTGACGCGCCCGTCGGCGGCGCGTTCCAGCAGGATCTCGGGCGCGCGCGCCTCGAGCCCGGTTATCCGCACCTCGCCGCCGATCAGCGCGGCCGGGTCGACGCCCACCTTCAGGCTTTCGGCCCGCAGCATCGGGCCGCCATCCGACCACTCAGCATTGGCGATGGTCACGGGCCCCGTGCTGATTCCCAGAACCGGGTAGAAACTCACGGTGGTGTCGCCGGACATCTCGACGGCGCGGCCGGTCATGCCTTCGATCTGGCCCGCGGCGATCCATGCGATCCGGTCGCCCGGCAGAAGCAGCAGGGATCCCGCCGCGACGACGGCGAACACGACCAAGAGACCAAGGATCCGAAAAAGCCACTTCATCGAAACGCCCCCTCGCGACTGTGCCTTCCGATTTAGGCCGGCCGCGGGCGCGCAACAAGCGTTTTCGCTTCAAGCCGGGGCGGCTGTCAGATATAGCGGCGCCATGAGCACCAATCCGCCCGACCTGCGGCCCGACATGGCCCGTGCCCGGGCCCCCGACACCCGCCGCGCCGGCCAACCGACAATCGGCATGGTCAGCCTTGGCTGCCCCAAGGCCCTTGTCGACAGCGAACGCATCCTGACCCGGCTGCGCGCCGAGGGCTATGGCATATCGTCGGACTATTCCGGGGCCGACGCGGTGATCGTGAACACCTGCGGCTTCCTGGATTCGGCCAAGGCCGAAAGCCTCGAGGCGATCGGCGAAGCCATCGCGGAAAACGGCCGCGTCATCGTCACCGGCTGCCTGGGCGCCGAGCCGGAGTATATCACCGGCGCGCACCCGAGGGTGCTGGCAGTGACCGGTCCGCACCAGTACGAACAGGTGCTCGACGCGGTCCACGACGCCGTGCCGCCCGCGCCCGACCCGTTCGTCGACCTTTTGCCGGCAAGCGGCGTGAAGTTGACGCCGCGGCACTACAGCTACCTCAAGATTTCCGAGGGCTGCAATCACGCCTGCAAGTTCTGCATCATCCCCGACATGCGCGGAAAGCTGCAATCGCGCCCGCAGCGCGCGGTGCTGCGCGAGGCGGAAAAGCTGGTGGAAAGCGGCGTGCGCGAGCTTCTGGTCATAAGCCAGGACACCTCGGCCTACGGTACCGACTGGGCGGACCGTGAAGATAGGTTTCCCATCGTGCCGCTGGCGCGCGAGCTGGGCCGGCTGGGCGCCTGGGTGCGGCTGCACTACGTCTATCCCTACCCGCATGTGCGCGAACTCGTCCCGTTGATGGGGCAGGCGGGGGAAAATGGCGGGCTGGTCCTGCCCTATCTCGACATCCCGTTCCAGCACGCGCATCCCGACACCCTCAAGCGCATGGCGCGCCCCGCGGCCGCCTCGAAAACGCTTGACGAGATCGCGGCCTGGCGCGCGATCTGCCCGGACATCGCCCTGCGCTCCACCTTCATCGTCGGCTACCCCGGCGAGACCGAGGCGGAGTTCCAGACGCTCCTGGACTGGCTCGACGAGGCGCAGCTCGACCGGGTGGGATGCTTCAAGTACGAGAACGTTGAAGGCGCGCGCTCCAACGCCCTGCCCGGCCACGTCCCCGAGGAGGTCAAGCAGGAGCGCTGGGACCGCTTCATGCAGAAGGCGCAGGCAATTTCCGAGGCGAAACTCGCCGCGAAGGTGGGCCGGCGGCTCCACGTGATCGTGGACGACGTCGACGCCGATGGCATCGCCACCTGCCGCACAATGGCCGACGCGCCCGAGATCGACGGCTGCCTTTTCATCGACGAGGGCGCCGAGCGGCTGACCCCCGGCGAGATCGTCACCGTCGAGGTCGACGAGGCGGGCGAGTACGACCTGTGGGGCGCGCTGCGCCCGTCGCCATGATCCGCAACGGGTCGGGGGCTGCAATGGCCCCGCACCGGTGTTATCTGTGTCCCATGTCGACCGCACTGGAACAGGCCCGCGACCCGGCCTACCCGGCCTACAGCCGCGCCGAACGCATTGCCGACGCGGTGGTGCATGTCTCCGGCGTGGTGGCCGCCATTGTCGGCGTGTCGCTGCTGTTCGCGCTTTGGGCCTGGCGGATGGACGGGGCGACCCTGACCGCGGCGATCGTCTATTCGGGCACGCTGGTGGTGATGCTGAGCGCCTCGGCGGCCTATCATTTGGGCGCCCACACCAGGCTGCGTCCGATCCTGCGGCGGCTCGACCATGCCGCCATCTACGTCAAGATCGCCGGCACCTTCACGCCGCTGGCCGCGATGCTGGGCAGCCTGTTCGGCTATGTCCTGCTCGGGGTCATCTGGGCGCTCGCCCTGGTCGGCGCGGCGATGAAGATTCTCACCAAGCCGGGGCGCATGACCGATGGCTGGGCCCCCTATCTTGCGCTGGGCTGGGCCGGTGTCGCGCTTTTCGTGCCGCTGACCGGCGTGCTGCCCGGGGCCAGCCTGTGGCTGATCCTCGCCGGCGGGCTGGCCTACACCGCGGGGATCGTGTTCTATCGCTGGGAACGGCTGAGGTTCTCGCTGGCCATCTGGCACGGGTTCGTGCTGGGCGGGACGGCGTGTTTCTTCGTTGGCATCACCATGGCGGCAGCGTCGGTGTAGGGCCGCGTTGGCGCAGCGGGGGCGCGCGTGTAGTCTGCCCCCGACTCGAACGGAGGCGTCCATGATCCACCTCACCACCACCTGCCCCGATCTCGACAGTGCCCGCGCACTGGCCGAGGCCGCGCTGGCCCAGCGGCTGGCCGCCTGCGCCAATGCCGCGACCGAGGTGTTGAGCCTGTTCCATTGGCAGGGCGCCGTCGAGCAGGAGCCCGAGGTGCAGATCACCTTCAAGACCACGGCCGACCTGCGCCCCGCCCTCGTGCAGCTGATCGAGGCGGAACACCCCTACGACCTGCCGGTCATCACCTGGGAAGCGGTGGAGACCACCGAGGATGCGTCCCGATGGCTGGAGTCGGAGACCCGGGGCAGCTGACCCCCGGCCCCGCGTGCGCGCCTCAGGGCACGACCTTCTGCGCCGTCTCGAGGTAGACCTCGGCCACCCCGCGCAATTTCGCCGGGTTGTCGCTTTCCGACGAAAGATGCACCTCTTCCAGCGTCACCGCCAACGCATCGGTCGTCTCGTTGATCTTCGCGAGCGCTTCCTCGATCGTGTAGGTGTACTGATGGATTTCCTCCATGTCGGCGCGCGTCAGGTCCTCGCGCTCCAGAACCTCGGCCACCTTCGCGTTGTATTCCGAGAAATTCGCGATCGCCTGTTCCAGCGTCTCCGACGGTTCGGCATGGTAGTGATCGACCTCGTCCCCGGCCAAGGCCGGCGCGGCCACAAGCAGGGCACCCAGGGCGAACGGCAGAATCGGTTTCATGTGTGCGGTTCCTTGTTTCGTGTGATTGCGTGGCTCCGGACCGGTCTGGCTGTCGATACGCAACCGATGGCTGCCGCCCTTACCCGACTTCTTTTATCAGGATTAGCGAAACGCGACAACCGCATTCTCCCTGG
Source organism: Roseovarius salinarum (assembly GCF_002834145.1). Classification (GTDB taxonomy): domain Bacteria; phylum Pseudomonadota; class Alphaproteobacteria; order Rhodobacterales; family Rhodobacteraceae; genus Roseovarius; species Roseovarius salinarum. The sequence goes on from NZ_PHNT01000007.1 coordinate 143,686, forward strand.
CCGCGCTGGACACCGAAGGGGCGCGCGATATGTCCCGTGGCGAAGGAGGTGCCGCCATGACGGGGCAAACGCGCGTACTCTACAACGGGGCCTGTCCGGTGTGCCGGGCAGAGATCGACCACTACGCCCGCTACCGCACGGCGCGCGGGCTGCCCATCGTGTTCGATGATCTTAACCGGTCCGACACCGCGGCCTGGGGCATCAGCAAGGAAGATGCCGCGCGCCGGCTTCACGTCCGCCACGAGGACAGGATCTACAGCGGTTTCCCGGCGTTCCTGTTGCTATGGCAGCAGATGCCGCGCTATCGGCCCCTGGCGAAGGTCGCGGGCCTGCCCGGGTTCCGACATGTTGCCGCGGGGCTTTATGACCGGGTGCTCGCCCCGGCGCTCTACGCCCGGCACAGGCGCCGGATGCAGCGCGGCGCGTAGGCGCCGCGATGCGGCCCTACTTTCCGCGCATGCCTTCCAGCAATTCCTTGTTCAGGCAGAAGTCCGGGGTGTGATCGGAGGTCTCGTGCCGTTCCATCCAGCGCAGGCAATCGCCCTCGCGCTCGCACTGCGCGCAGGTCACCACCGCGCCGCGGTACATGCCCGCCGCGCGGTCGGGGTGCGCGGCAATCTCCTCGGACCAGTCGACGCCCAGCCGCTGGGCCATGCGGCCCATCACGTCGGCGCGGCGTTCCATCTGTCCGATCACCTTCATGAGTCCCATCGTCTTTCTCCTTCTCATCATCTGCGTGACGCCGTCACCGCAGCGTCTCAAGTGTCTCCGCCAACCGGCAGAAGGGCGGTGCGGCATCGGCATCCGCCCCGTTGACCGCCAGCCACTGGGCGCAATTCTGCGCATGCATGCAGCAGCGGCAGCGGTCGACCATCTCCGTGTAGCCCTCGGGTGTCAGCCGGCCATCCTTCATCGCCTCCGAAAGATTCAGCCCCGTCGCGCGCGCCATCGACCGGGTCAGCCAGAAGTGCATCGCGGGATCACCGAGGTAGCGCAGTTGTGCCGTCATCTGTCCATCACCTGATCGATCTTCAGCCGGGCCAGCCGTGCCCGGTTCGCGCAGCCGTGCGGCGGCACCTCGCGGTGCGGCTCGGCGCGCAACCAGCGCGCGCAGCCGCCGGCCCATCCGCAGCCGCGGCATCGCTGCACCATTTCGGCCCAGTCCGGCCCATCCAGCGATCCGGCGTGCCGCGCGCGGACAAGGTCCGTTCCCGTCGCCCGGGCCATCCGCTTGAGCAGCCAGTAGTGGCGCCGCGGTGGGCCCAGGGGTTTCAAACGCTCGGCCGACATCCCGCTCACCCGTGCCCGCCAGCCGCGAGGCGGTCCAGCATTCGCGCGTTCCGGCACCAGTGCGGCGGGCGCCCGGCACCGGCGGCGTTCTCGGCAAGCCAGCTTTCGCAAGCCTTCGGATCGGGGCAACCGGTGCAGCGCAGGACCGCCTCGGCGATCCCGTCGGGGTCGAGATGCCCCTCCATCGTCTTCTGCTCCAGATCGACACCAACGGCTGCGGCCATGTTGTCAACCAATGCGGCGTGGCGTTTCAGAGTGGCATTCTCGGTCATCGCGGCCTCCTGGCTTGGGCCCGGCGGCCCCCGGGCAACTGCCAACAAGGCTACGCGGGCCGCCGCGGCCCAGCCTTGACCTGCATCAACCGGCCGTGTCGTCGAGATAGGCGCGCACGCAATCCTGGATCCGGCGGAAGCGGTCGCCGCCCAGTTTGCGCCCGCCGAACCAGCGGGTCACCACGATGGCGTGGTCGTGCACCCCGGCCCGTTCGAGCATGCGCAGGATGACCATGCCGGCCCCCGTTTCGCCGTCATCGCCCTTCAGCGGCGTGCCGTCCGACAACAGCACCGCCCAGCTGTTGTGGGTCGCCCGGGCGAACTTCCGGTCGCGTTTGAGCGCGGCGAGCAGTGCGTCGACCTCATCGCTCGTGGTGGCCGGCCCGCCGGAGACGGCGTATTTCGAGCCCCGGTCCCGAACGACGTCGGTGATCTGGTGCATCCCTATTGTCCCGCGGCGACGCGCCGCACGGTTTCCATCCGCCGGGCGTTGGGTGGATGGGTGCCCAGGAAGCGATCACCCGGGTCCGGGATGCGCGTGAAGAATTCGGCCCCGCGCAGCGGGTCATAGCCGGCGCGCTTGGCGATCAACGTGCCCAGGGCGTCTGCCTCGAGCTCGAAGGCCTTCGAATACTGCCGCGCACCGACGACGGCCCCCAGCTGCTGCGCGTCGCGGATGACATCCGGCCCCGCCCCCGAAAGCGTGGCGATATTGCCCAGCGCGATCGCGCCCGCGGCCGCGTTGCGCTGCTGGCGCGGGATGTGGCCGGCAATGTGGTGCGCGGTCTCGTGGCTCATGACGAAGGCCATTTCGTGCCGATTGCGCGCATCCGCGATCATGGCAAGGGTGAAGACGATCACCGGGCGGCCGCCCCGCGTGAGCGTCTGGAAGGCGTTGGACGACTGGCCGGGCCGGTCGTCCACGACGATGGCGAAATCGCAGTTGAGTCCGCGCGTGCGGGCACGGCAGACATCCTCGGCCACCGGCTCCACGGTTTCCACGACCTCGATGAACCGTGCCGCCGCCGCGTCGGCCTCGGCCCGCGACATCGGCGCGACACCGGACTCCGGTGCCGAGTCAGGCCCGGCGACCGGCGCGGCCGCGCAGCCGGCGACGACGACAAGACAGATCAGCGCGATTCCCCGCATTCCCCCCGGTCTTCCCGATAGCAGTTGCATCCCTGCCGCCACTTCTATCAAGCTTGGCCGGCGCCGCCAGCCCCGCCGTCGCGCGGGGCCGGCACGCGCGGAGACCCGCGGACCGACAGGAGGCCGGCCATGTTCTCGATCGAGCACGAATTCGATGCCACGGTCATCACCCTTGTGGACGAGGGGGCCGCGCCGCTGGCCGAGGACGTCACGATCCATGCCTTCGAGGAATGCGTGACGGTCGAGCAATACGACGCGCGCACCGATACCGTGCAGAAGGTGACCCTGACCATGCACCAGCTGCGCGACCTCGGTGCGGCGCTTGACCTGCCCGAAGGTGTCTATACGCGCACGCGCGGCAAGGGCTAGCCGAGGCGGAACACCTTGTCGCGCGCCGTCCGGCCGCGCAGCAGGGAAAGCCGCGATTTCGGCACGCCCAATGCCTTGGCCAGGAGTTTCTGAACGGCGGCGTTCGCCTTGCCATCCTCGGGCGGAGCGGTGACGTGAACGCGCAGGCCGCCCGCCTCGTCGGCCGCGATGCGATCCCGGGCGGCGCGCGGTGTCACGCGCACGGCAATCTCGGCGCCGTCGCGGGCCAAGTGCGACAGGTCGGGCGGCTTCGCCATGCGGGCGTTATCGCGCGCCACACACCCGACGGCAAGCGTGGCAGGGCTTGACCTGCGCGCGCCGCACCGCGACATGTAACGCGCCATCGCCAAAACGGACCCGCCCCATGCCCGCCCCGGACCCTGCCGCCCTGGCCTTCCTGCGCAATCGCCGCTCGCGCCCGGCCAAGACGCTCGGCCTGCCCGTGCCGACGCGCGACGCCCTTCGCCCGCTGCTGGAGGCCGCGCTGCGCACCCCCGATTACGGCAAGCTGGAGCCGTGGCGGCTGATCGTGCTGGAGCGCGGCGCGCTGCAGCGGCTGGGGGCGCTGGTGGCCGATCGCGGCGCGGCGCTGGGCCGCGACACCGATGACATCGCCAAGGCCCGCAGGGCCTTCGACGATGCCCATCTGGCCGTGGCCGTCGTCGAATCACCCGTGCCCTCGGACAAGGTGCCAGCCATCGAACAAAGCTATTCGGCCGGCGCCGTCTGCCTCGGCCTGCTCAACGCCGCCCTTGCCGCGGGCTGGGGGGCGAACTGGCTGTCGGGCTGGCCCGCGCACGACCGCGGCTTCGTCGAAACCGGCCTCGGGCTCGGCAGCACCGAGCGCGTGGCCGGCATCGTTCACATCGGCACGGAAACCGTTGTACCGCCGGATCGCCCCCGGCCAGACATGGAGGCCCGCACCACATGGCTCTCGGAATGATCCTTTCGTCCTTCTTCAAGGCGCTGGGCCAGATCGGCGACCCGGCATTCCGCCGCGTTCTGCTGCTGGGGCTCGGGCTGACCGTGGGCCTGTTCGTGGCCCTTTATGCCGTGCTCGTGTGGCTGCTGAACTGGCTGGTGGGCGATTCGGCGACGCTGCCCCTGATCGGCGAGGTCCATTGGGTCGACAACGTTCTGTCCTGGGGCAGCCTGCCGCTGATGCTGCTGCTGTCGGTGGTGCTGATGGTGCCGGTGGCCTCGGCCTTCGTCGGCATGTTCCTCGAGGACGTGGCGCAGGCGGTCGAGGACAAGCACTTCCCGCAATTGCCCCGCGTGCCGGGCGTGCCCTTCCTGGAAGGGCTGCGCGACGCGCTGAACTTTCTCGGGATCATGATCGCGGCGAACCTTGTCGCGCTGGTGCTCTACCTGCTTCTGGCCCCGGCGGCGCCGTTCATCTTCTGGGCGCTCAACGGTTACCTGCTGGGAATGGAGGCCTTCATGGTCGCCGCGATGCGCCGGGTCGGCCGGGCCGAGGCGAAGAAGATGCGCGCGCGCCACCGGCTTACGCTCTGGGCGGCCGGCACGCTGATGGCGATCCCGCTGTCGATCCCGGTGATGAACCTGGTCGTGCCCATCCTGGGCGCGGCGACCTTCACCCATATCTATCACAAGCTGGCGGCGAAGACGCGGAACTGAACCGCCGCCGCCGCGGGGCCGGCGTCGCAGCGGGGGGCGCTGCTCCCTCGGCCGCCGGCCTCACCCCCCGGGATACTTGGTGCAAGAAGAAGATCGTCACCCAGGCACGCTCAGCCTGCGCTTTCGGCTGCACCCGGCCCCATGCGCTCGAACATGTCGATGTCGCGCACCGTCACGAGGCCCGAGACGATCACGCCCGCAATGATCGCCCAGAGCACGAATGCAACGCCCGTGGTGATCCACGCCTTCCTTTTCAGGTGGTGGTGCTCGGGCGAGCCGTCGTGGGTCCCCGGCACCACCTCGCCCGCCTCGCCCTGCGTCTGGATGCGGATCGGGATGACGATCAGGAAGGTGAGAAACCAGATCACCATGAACAGGACAATGGCCGATGTGATGCCCATCAGACCTGCTCCAGCTCGATCAGGCAGCCCTGGAAATCCTTGGGATGCAGGAAAAGCACGGGCTTGCCGTGCGCGCCGATCTTGGGGTCGCCCGACCCGAGCACCCGCGCGCCGGCCGCGCTCAGCTGGTCGCGCGCCGCGGTGATGTCCTCGACCTCGTAGCAGACATGGTGGATGCCTCCCGCCGGGTTCTTGTCGAGGAACCCCCGGATCGGGCTGTCTTCGCCCAGCGGGTAGAGCAGTTCGATCTTGGTGTTGGGCAGTTCGATGAAAATCACCGTCACGCCGTGGTCGGGTTCGTCCTGCGGCGCACCGACCTTCGCGCCCAGCGCGTCGCGGTATTGCGCCGCCGCTGCCTCGAGGTCGGGAACGGCAATGGCAACATGGTTCAGGCGTCCGATCATCGGCAACTCCTTTCGACGTCTGCCTCGGGTTATGGGGCGAACGCGTCGGCGAGGCAAGCGTCACACCGACGCAACCGCACGGCTTAACCGCCCGTTAGCCACACCTGCCTAATCCTGAGTCGTACACCCCATGAGGAAAGCCGGAGGAGACCGGAAATGGACGATCTCGACCGCCCCGACCAGTGCCCGTCGCCCACCGCCACACGCCCGTTGCTCGGTCTCACCGTGCTCGTGGTGGAAGACAGCCGTTTCGCCTGCGACGCGATGCGCCTTCTATGCCTGCGCAGCGGCGCGCGCATACGCCGTGCCGATTGCATACTGTCCGCCCGGCGGCATCTGCAGGTTTACCGCCCCTCGGCGGTTGTCGTGGACATCGGCCTGCCCGACGGTTCGGGCCTCGACCTGATCTCGGAACTGGCCCGCGCGCATCCCCGGGTGGGCGCCCTGCTTGGAACAAGTGGCGACGACGGCCTGCGCGAACGTGCGCTGGCCGCCGGCGCGGACGGGTTCCTGGCCAAGCCGGTGACGCAGCTGGCGGTGTTCCAGCAGACACTGCTCGATCACATGCCCGCGGACAGGCAGCCGCCGGGGCCGCGCAAGCTGACGGAATCGACCGTGACCCCGGACATCGTGGCGTTTCGGGACGACATGGCGCACGCCGCAACCTTGCTGGACGATTGCGACCGCGATCGGACACTCGACTATGCGCTGCAGTTCATCGGTGGCGTCGCGAAAGCGGCAAACGATGGTCCCCTGCGGCGCGCCATCACCGAGACGGCGCGCGCGCGGCGGCAGGGCGAGACGCACCTTGACAAGCTCGCCCGGCTTTCGGCGATGGTCCAGGAGCGCGTGAACCGCGAGGTCGCGATCTGAAAGAACCGCGACGGCCCACGCGGCCCCGCCGGCGTCGCCCCGGCAAGGGGCGCGGCCCGCGGCACGCCACAGCGGCACCGGCCTGCGCCCGCCCGGGGCATCGTCACCTTCCCGGCATGGCACGCGCCGCAGGTTAAGCCGGACCTGCCGCGGCGCGATGCCTGTGGGTCAGGCCATCAGCCCGGGGTCTTCGCCCATCTCGAGGCCGGGAAAGACGGCGCGTTCCAGCATCGCGCGGTCCAGCCCGAACGAATGCCGCATGACCCAGGCCGCAGGGGTGCGCACATCACCGGTGGGGCGCAGGTCACGCCGGTCGTACAGATCGGCCTCGGCCAAGCCCGGCCAGTCGCCCAGCACACGGCCACCGCGCAGTGCGCCACCGGCCAGCAGCATCGCGCCCGCGGTGCCGTGATCCGTGCCGTCGGTGCCGTTGCGGCGCGCGGTGCGGCCGAATTCGGTCATGGCCAGGACCGTCGTCCGGCCCCAGGCCGGCCCCAGCCCGTCACGCAGGGTCAGGATGGCGGTCTGCAACCGGTCCAGCGCACGGTCCAGCACGCGGGACTGGTTGGCATGGGAGTCGAACCCGTTGAGCGAAAACGCCGCGACACGCGCCGGGCCGCGCAGCCGTTCGGCGGCGAACCGCGCGATGCTGTCCGGCCCCGCACCGCCGCGCGCCGCGCGCATGGTGTCCTGCATCGCCCCCATCATGCCCGCACGGTCGACCGCGCCGGCACCGGCGCGGTCGATGCGCGACAGCGCGATCGCCTCGTCCATTGCGCCGCCGAACAGCGGATCATCACGCATGACGCGCCCCAGCAACGCCTCGGCCTGCGGGCTGAGTGACAGCGCGGCATCCGGTGACCATTGCGCCACCGCGGCATCGCCGCGGGTGAGCAGCATGTCGCCCCGGCCGATGGCATAGGCCGTTTCGGCCCGCGCGCCGGGGATCACCCCCAGCATCCGGTTGAGCCAGCCGTCGCGGATGCGTCCGGCGGCATCCGGTGCGACGCCGGTCTCGAGGATGTCCTGCCCGTCGAAATGGCTGCGACCGTCCCGGTAAGGCGTTGAGACGGCGTGCACGACCGCCAGTTCCCCCGACCGCCAAAGCGGCATCAGCCCGCCCAGGCCGGGGTGCAGGGCAAAGAACCCGTCGAGATCGAGGCCATCGCGTGCTGCTTTCCGCCCCCGCAGCGCCACGAACTCGGGGTCGGCATGGGGTCGGACGGCATCGAGCCCGTCCATACCGCCCCGCAGGATGATGACGACCACCCGGTTCTCGCCAGGGGTGTCGGCCATGACCACGGGAGTTGCCAGAGGGCTGGCCGCCAGGCAACAGCCCAGCGCCGCGCCGCGTGCCAGGAATTCGCGCCGGCCCAGGGTATCGCTGCACGGCATCGTGAACTCCTCCTAGTGTCTCTGGAACGCCGGCGAGGCAAGCACGACGCCGATGCCCTCTGCCCGGCTTTCCGACGCCCGCGCGGCCGCGATCACATCGTTCGGGGCGCGCGCGCCCAACGCGACATGAACGAAATCCCGCGGATCGGGCAGCACCTTGCGCAACAGGAACGGCGCCGACATCGCCCATTGCAGCCGCGCCGCCAGCCGTTGCGGCGTGATCCAGGCCGCGTCATCCTCGGGCCAGCCGTCGGGGGCCAGCGGCCGGGCCCATTCCTGCCCCATCAGCGCGAGGGGCGTCAGAAGGGTGTCGCGCATTTCGCCCGGCCGGTCGCGGGGCAGGTGCCCCGGCACGATGTCGAGCGCGCGCAAGGCCGAACCCACGAAATCCACCGGCGCCTTCACGTTGCGCGCGACCGGATCCCAGGCGGCCGGATGCTCGAGCATCGCGGCGTACACCTGGGCGAGGTCACCGTCCGCCGCCGCGAACCGCGCCGCCATGTGCGCGACGAGGTCGGGCGCCGGTGCATCCGAAACGAAATGCACGGCCAGCTTTTTCGCGATGTGCCGGGCCGTTGCGGGGTGCGTGGCCAGATCGTCGAGCGCCGCGTGGATGTCCGAGAGCCGCCCCCCACGTCCACCGTAGCTTACCCCGAGGACGGTTTCGGCACCCGGTTCCGCCCGGTCCGCGCGGAAGACGAATCCGTCACGCGCATTGAACGTCAGCCCGGTCAGAAGCTCGGCCAGTTCGCGCACGTCCGCCTGGTCGTACGGCCCCGCGGGGCCCAGCGTATGCAACTCGAGCATCTCGCGCGCAAGGTTCTCGTTCAGCCCGCCGAGACGCCGGTTGCGCTCCGCGGCCCGGCTGTTCGGCCCGACGGAGCGATGCTGGTCGAGATACCGCAGCATCATCGGCTGCGTGGCCACGGCGCGCACCATCTCGGAAAACCGTCCGGCCACGTGCGGCCGGACCGCCTGTTCGACATGGGGCGTGTGCAACTCGCGCATCAGCGCGCCCTTGCCGACGGCCGTGAAGTGGTCGGCCCAGAAGGCTGTCAGCCTTTCGCGCAACCCGTCCTCGCCCAGCGCGCGGCGCAGCAGCATCTGCCCGGCCCATCGCGCGGCATCGCGCCGCAAACCGCGCTTGCGCCGGCGCGCATCCCGGCGCGCGGCCTCGCGGTCGCCCTCGGTGGCGGCGCGGCGCGCGGCACGGACGGCC
>NZ_PHNT01000008.1 GCF_002834145.1 Roseovarius salinarum
GCGGCCGGTGCCGGCCGCGCCCAGCCGGGCAGGTCCGGCGCGCCGGCGGCCGCCGCGAAGGCCCCGGCCGAGACCGGGTCCAGCGTGACCCGCAGACGCGCCCGTCCGGTTTCCCCGTCCACATCCAGCCCGCTGCGGTCAAGCGCATAGGGCCCGGCAAGGTCCAGCACCATGCGCGACCAGCCGGGCCGGAACACGCCCACGCGCGCGCCGCGCACGCGGTCGGTTTCAAGCAGCGCGGACGCGTCGAGGCCCTGCCAGTCGACCTCGCGGAAATCGAGCACGAGGCGCGGCGGCTGATCCAGGGTGAACACGCGGTAGGGCACGCCCTGGCTGAGCGCGAGGTCGATGCGCACGCCCTCGCCCGCCGCCGCGATGCGGCTTTGCGCCGGATCCGGGCGCGCCAGCCCGGAAAACTCCTGCGCCGCGGCCGCGCCGCTCAGCACGACGGCGGCCACGAGGGCGCAAATCTTTCGGATCATCCTGCTCACCTGCCGTTTGCCGTTCTCGCGGGCCCGTTTTGCCGCGATGATACACGATAAGGGCGCGCTTTGCACGATCGTCCTGCCCCCCTGTCGCCGCCGGATCCCGGGGCCCGCGGCGGATGCCTCCGGCGGGAGTATTTCGGGCAAGATGAAGCGCCGGAACGCGGATCTGCCGCTGCGCTCAGCGCGCCGGGCGGTCCTTCATGAAGCGCTCGAGCCGTGTCAGCCCCTCGCGGATGTCGTCGGTGGCGCGCGCATAGGAGAACCGCAGCGTCCCGCGACCGCGGGCCGGGTCGAAATCCACGCCCGGCGTGACGGCGACGCCCGCCTGCTCGAGGATCTCTGCGGCGAAAGCATGGCTGTCGTCGGTCAGGTGGTCCACCTGCGCGTAGACGTAGAAGGCGCCATCCGGCGGCGCGATCCGGTCGAAGCCCGCCGCCGGCAGCCCCTCGAGCATCAGGCGGCGGTTCTCGGCATAGACAGCGAGGTTCGCGTTCAGTTCGTCGGTGCAGTCCATCGCGGCCAGCGCGGCCACCTGGCTGGCGTGCGGAGCGCAGATGAACATGTTCTGCGCCAGTCGCTCGATCACGCGCACGTGGTCCTCGGGCACGACCATCCAGCCCACGCGCCAGCCGGTCATCGAGAAGTACTTCGAGAAGGAATTGATGACGTAGGCGTCGTCGCTGACCTCCAGCGCGGTGACGGCCTTCGCCTCGTACTCGATGCCGTGGTAGATCTCGTCGCTGATGAAGCTGGCGCCGCCCGCCCGCGCGGCGTCCATCAGCGCCGCCAGCCCCGCGCGCCCGAGCATGGTGCCCGAGGGATTCGCCGGCGAGGCCACCATCAGACCATCGAGCGCCCGCCCCTCCAGATCGCCCGGCACCGGCTGCAGGCGGTTTTCCGCCGCCGCCTCCAACAGCACCGGCTCGAGGTCGAGCGCGCGCAGGATCTGCCGGTAACTGGGATATCCGGGGCTGGCGATGCCCACGCGCTGGCCCGCGTCGAACAGCGCCGTGAAGGCCAGGATGAAGGCGCCCGACGAGCCGGGCGTGATCACCACGCGCTCGGGCGACAGGTCGACGTCGTACCATTCGCCGTAAAGCCGCGCGATCCGCGCGCGCAACGCCGGCAGGCCGAGGCCCACGGTATAGCCCAGCGCGTTTTCCTCCAGCGCGCGGGCCAGGACGTGCCGGGCGCCGGCCGGCGCGGGCGTGCCGGGCTGGCCCACTTCCATGTGGATGACATGGCGGCCCGCGTCCTCGGCGCGGCGGGCGGCTTCCATCACGTCCATCACGATGAAGGGATCGACACGGCCGCGGGTTGAGTTTCGCATGCGTTTGTTCCTAGACTGCCGTCACGTGACCCGTTTCACCCGGATCGAGGCAGGCCGTCAATGAAGCTTTTCCGCCTTGCCGCGCTGTGCGCCCTGCTGGCCGTGGCGCTGGCCGACCCCGCGCGCGCGCTGTCGCTGCTGCGCGACCCGGATATCGAGCATGCGCTGAACCGCCTGTCGGAACCGGTGCTGAAGGCGGCGGGGCTGAGCCCCACGCGCACGCAGATCCTGATGATCGACGATCGCAGCCTGAACGCCTTCGTCATCGACCGCGACCACATCTTCCTGCACTCCGGGCTGATCCTGAAGATGGACACGCCCGCCATGCTGCAGGCCGTGATCGCGCACGAGGCCGCGCATATCACCAACGGCCATCTCGCCCGCCGCCCGGTGAACATGCGCAACGCCCGCACCGCCGCCGGGCTGGGGATGGCGCTGGCCGCCATGGCGGGCGCGATCAGCGGCAGCCCCGATGCCGCCGCCGGCATCGCGCTGGGCACCCAGAACACCGCGCGCCGGGTCTTCTTCTCGCACACGCGCGCCGAGGAAAGCTCGGCCGACCGGTCGGCGATGCGCTTTCTGGCGCGCGCCGACGTCGACCCGCGCGGCATGGTCGAGGTCATGGATGTCTTTCGCGGCCAGGAGGCGCTGATGCCCGGCCGGCAGGATCCCTACGCCCGCACGCACCCGCTGTCGCGCGACCGTTACCGCGTGCTGGACCGGCTGGCGGAAACCTATGCCGACGACGGCGGCAAGGCCGACGCGCAGGCGCGCTACTGGTTCGCCCGCGCCAAGCACAAGCTGTCGGCCTTCATCCGCTCGCCCAAGTGGACGCTCAACCGCGCCGGCGAATCCGGCTATGCGGACGTGGCCAAGATGCGCGAGGCCATCGCCTGGCACCGTCGCTCGCAACTGGACCGCGCCCTGCCCGCGATCGACGCGGCGATCGCGCAGCGCCCCGATGACGCCTTCTTGCTGGAACTCAAGGGGCAGATCCTGATGGAAAGCCGGCGTTTCGATGCGGCAGCCGCCGCCTATGGCCGCGCCGTGGAGCTGGCCCCCGACAACGCGCTGATCCTGGGGGCGCACGGCCGCGCGCTGCTTGCGCAGGGGCGCACCGGCAAGGCCCTGCAGGTGCTCGAGCGTGCCCGCGCCCGCGACGGGCAGGACCCGCGGGTGCTGCGCGATCTCGCCGTGGCGCACGCGCGTGCCGGCAACAAGGGCCAGGCGTCGGTCGTGACCGCCGAACGCTACGCCATGAGCGGCCGGCTCGAGGATGCCGCCCTGCACGCCAAGCGTGCCTCCGACCTTCTGCCACGCGGGTCGACCGCTTGGCAGCGCGCGCAGGATGTGCTTTCTGCCGCCAAGACGGCCAAGGCCGACAAGTAGCCCGCCACCAACGGAGATGCCCCGCATGACACGCATTCCCCTTCTCGCCGCGATCGCCGCGGTTTTCGCCTTCGCCGCCCCCGTGCAGGCCATCGACCTGACGGACATGACCTCGGAGGAGCGCAAGGCGCTGCGTGCCGAGATCCGCGCCTACCTGATCGACAACCCCGAAGTCATCATGGAGGCCATCGAGGTGCTGGAGGAGCGCCAGGCCGCGCGCGCCGCCCGGGACGACGCCAAGCTCATCAAGCAGAACGCCGAGGCGGTATTCGACGACGGCCATTCCTGGGTCGGCGGCAACCCGGACGGTGACGTCACGCTGGTGGAGTTCATGGATTACGAGTGCGGTTACTGCCGCCGCGCCTTCCCCGAGGTCGAGAGCCTGATCGAGACCGACGGCGACATCCGCTTCATCATCAAGGAGTTCCCGATCCTCGGCGAGGGTTCGGTGCTGTCGTCGCGTTTCGCCATCGCGGTCAAGCAGACGGTCGGCGACGCGGCCTACAAGGCGGTGCACGACTCGCTGATGTCCTTCAAGGGGGAGATCGGGGAGCCGGCGCTGCGCCGCATCGCGAAAGGGCTGGATCTCGACCCGGCACCGATCATGGCACACATGAACACCGACGCCGTGACCGACGTGATCGCGCAAAACCACGCGCTGGCACGCAAGCTCAGCATCAGCGGCACGCCGACCTTCATCATGGAGGACCGGATGCTGCGCGGCTACGTTCCGCTGGAGCAGATGATGCAGATCGCCGACGAGATCCGCGCGGACGACTGACATGATGACGGCGCGGCGCCTCTTGATACCGGTCGCCGCGTCGGTTCTGGCCGCCGGCGCGGCGGGCGCGCAGTCCAGCTTCTCGGACCTGGACGCGGCCGAACGCGCCGCGCTGCACGCCGAGATACGCGCGCTTCTGCTGGACGAGCCGGGGCTGGCGCGGCCGGCCAGCCGGGCACTCGATCCGCCGCAACCGCCGCGGGCCGAAGAGATCTACGCCGAGGAAATCGCGCGCGACCTCGGCGCCATCTCGGAGCGGCGCGACAGGCTGTTCGGTGCCGGCCTGCCCGGATTCGGCCCGGCGGACGCCGCGCGGCGCATCGCGTTGTTCACGCGAAAGGACTGCCCCGCCTGCGCGCGCGCCGAGGCTGACCTGCGCGCGATGGCGCGGGCGCGGCCGCTGCGCGTCACCGTGCTGGACATGGAGGCCAATGCCGATCTTGCGCGCGACCTCGGTCTCGATACCGCGCCGAGCTACGTTCTGCCGGACATGATGCTGCGCGGCCACATCCCGAAGGTCGTCCTGCGCCGTTACCTCGACGACTGACGCCACACCTTCATCTTGCCTCAAATACTCCCGCCGGAGGCATCCCGGCGTCCCGGCCGGAGCGGGCGGCGGGGCATCACTCCGCAGCCGGGCGTTCGGCTTCGCCCGCCTCGATCTCGGCGGCGCGCTTCTCCACTTCCTCGACGATGTGATCGATCATCTCGTCGTTGGACATCTTGTGGCTGGCCTTGCCCGCGAGGTAGACCATGCCGGACCCCGCGCCGCCGCCGGTAAAGCCCACGTCGGTCATCAGCGCCTCGCCGGGGCCGTTCACCACGCAGCCGATGATCGACAGGCTCATCGGCGTCTTGATGTGCTCCAGCCGCGCCTCGAGCGTTTCGACCGTCTTGATGACGTCGAAGCCCTGGCGCGCGCAGGACGGGCACGAGATGATGTTCACGCCGCGGTGGCGCAGACCCAGCGCCTTGAGGATCTCGTAGCCGACCTTGACCTCTTCCACCGGATCGGCCGAAAGCGATACCCGCAGCGTGTCGCCGATGCCCATCCACAGCAGGTTGCCCAGCCCGATGGCCGACTTGATGGTGCCGGCGGTCAGCCCGCCGGCCTCGGTTATGCCGAGATGGATGGGCGCGTCGGTGGCCTCGGCGATCCCCTGGTAGGCGGCCGCGGCAAGGAAGACGTCCGACGCCTTCACGGAAATCTTGAACTCGTGGAAATCGTTGTCCTCGAGGATGCGGATATGCTCAAGCCCGGATTCCACCATCGCCTCGGGGCACGGTTCGCCGTATTTTTCCAGCAGGTACTTTTCAAGGCTGCCCGCGTTCACGCCGATGCGCATCGAGCAGCCATGATCCCGCGCGGCCGCGATCACCTCGCGCACCCGTGCCTCGCTGCCGATGTTGCCGGGGTTGATGCGCAGGCAGGCCGCGCCGGCCTCGGCGGCCTCGATCCCGCGGCGGTAATGGAAATGGATGTCGGCGACGATCGGCACGGGGCTTTCCGGCACGATCTCGCGCAGGGCGCGCGAACTTGCCTCGTCGGGCACCGACACGCGCACGATATCCGCACCGGCCTCGGCCGCGGCCTGCACCTGCGCCACGGTTCCGGCCACGTCCGTGGTCTCGGTGTTGGTCATGGTCTGCACGCTGATCGGCGCGTCGCCGCCCACGGGCACATTGCCCACGTGTATCTGGCGGCTCTTGCGGCGATAGATGTTGCGCCAAGGGCGTACGGGGTTCACCGGCATCCTGCGCCCCCTTGTGAACGGATTGGAATTTGCACTCGTCGCACAGATAGGCCACCTCGGCCCGTCGGGCAATGCGTGTCCGCCTCAGTTGCCCTGGCGCTGCCCCACGGACTGGGCCACGGCCTCGGCCACGTAGCGTGACAGGTCCTCGTCCTGGTCAAGGTCCGCCACGTCGTAGGTGTCGGTCAGCGCGTCGGCCGTCAGGGCCAGATCCGAGGTCACCGCCCCGTCCGGGCCGGCGGGGCCGTAGTGCTTGCCATCGACGGCGAAATAGATCGCGCCGGATTCTCCCGCCCGCAGCTTCGCCGGCTCCTCGGAGCTCGGCACCTTGTAGGTGTCGCCCGCGTTCAGGATGCCTTCGAAGATAACGCTGCCGTCGGCCCCGCGCACGCGCACCCACGCCGGGCGCACCGCGACCATGGTCACTTGGGGCGCCGGATCCTCGAGCACCTGCGGCGCCTGGGTTTCCTCTTCGGCGGCCGGCTCGGGCCGCGGCGGCACGCGGTCGTCCACGGCCGCCGTCCGGACGGACTCCTCGCTGAGCGCGCCGACCTTCTGCGGGTCCAGCGTCGAAATCGGCGCGTCGCGCGCCGTCATGACGGGCACGTCGAGCGCCTTGGGCCGGTACAGCCGGTCCAGCGCCTCGTCGCGGCGCGGCGCCTGGAAACTGCCGGCCACCTCTTGCCGGGTCGTTCCCGAGCCGCTGCCGTCACGATCACCGCCACCCGCGGCCTTAGTTTCCGCCCCGGCCAGCGGATCGAGATCGGCCAGCACCTCGGGGGTGTTCTCGACCGGTGCGAACTGGACGCGCTGGACCTCGGCCAGGACGTTCCAGCCGCCGTATCCGAGCGCCGCGATCAGCGCCAGCAGCACGGCCGCCGAGCCGATCGCGCCGGGTTCGATGCGCGACAGCGGGTTCTCCGGCGTCGGCGCGAACGGCGTGTTCGGCGCCACCAGCGGATCATCGCTGCGCACCGGCCCGGCCACCGGCTGTTCGGACTTGCGGCGGGCCGAGGCCTCGGCCGCCATGCCGTGCGTGGTGGTGAAACCGCTTTCCTCGCAGAAGGACGCGAAGGCCGCTTCGGGGTCCATGCCCAGGTACCGCGCGTAGGACCGCACGTAGCCGGGAATGAAACCGGGCGTGTCGAAAGCATCGGGATCGCATCGTTCGATCGCGGCCAGGTGCGTCGCGCGAATGCGCAGTTCCCTTTCGACCTCGAGAAGGGATTTGCCCATCGTCGCGCGTTCGCCGCGCATCAGGTCCCCGAGCCGCAGGTCGTAGTCGTCAAACCACGTCGGCTCGGTCGCTTCGCTTTTCGCCTCTCGCGTTGAACGCCGGCCTATCATTCGATCCGCCCCGTCATTCCGCTCTGCCTGCCTCTTTTTTGTCAAATCCTACAGCATGTGTGATTCGACGCCCAGACTTTTGTTTCGGCGAAGTTAGCACATCGCAAGATTTTTTGAATGGCAGTGCGGATCAGCCGGTCATTTCGGCACGATTCAGAGCACATTGGCTCCAAAGCTCGTCCATCGCGTGTATCAGCGTATCCATTTCATCCGGGCCATGCACCGGCGACGGCGTGAACCGCAGACGCTCGGTGCCGCGCGGGACGGTGGGGAAGTTGATCGGCTGGACGTAGATGCCGTAGCCCTCGAGCAGCATGTCCGACAGCTGCTTGGTATGGACCGGGTCACCCACGATCACCGGCACGATGTGGCTGCCGTGATCGATCAGCGGCAGCCCCATGCCCTTCAGGCGGGTCTTGAGGATCTTCGCCTGCGTCTGGTGCTTCTCGCGCAGCGCGTGGTCGCGCTTGAGGTGCGCGACGCTGGCCGCCGCGCCGGCCGCGACCGCCGGCGGAAGCGAGGTCGTGAAGATGAAGCCCGGCGCGTAGGAGCGCACGGCGTCGCACATCCTGGCACTGGAGGCGATGTAACCGCCCATCACGCCATAGGCCTTGGCCAGGGTGCCGTTGATGATGTCGATGCGGTGCATCAGCCGGTCGCGTTCGGCCACGCCCGCGCCGCGGGGTCCGTACATGCCCACCGCGTGCACCTCGTCGATGTAGGTCAGCGCGCCGAACTCGTCGGCCAGGTCGCAGATCGCCTCGACCGGGCCGAAATCGCCGTCCATGGAATAGACGGATTCGAAGGCGATCAGCTTGGGCGCGTCCGGATCGTCGGCGGCCAGCAGTTCGCGCAGGTGCTCGACGTCGTTGTGGCGGAAGATCCGCTTGGCGCCCCCGTTGCGGCGCACACCCTCGATCATGGAGGCGTGGTTGAGTTCGTCGGAATATATGATGAGGCCGGGAAACAGCTTGGGCAGCGTGCTGAGTGTGGCGTCGTTGGCAATGTAGGCCGAGGTGAACAGCAGCGCCGCTTCCTTGCCATGCAGGTCGGCCAGTTCGGCCTCCAGCCGCTTGTGATAGATGGTCGTGCCCGAAATGTTCCGGGTGCCGCCCGAGCCCGCGCCGGTGGCGTCGACGGCCTCGTGCATCGCGTCCAGGACCACGGGGTGCTGGCCCATTCCCAGGTAGTCATTGCCGCACCACACGGTGATCGGCTGCTCCGTCCCGTCGGGCCGGCGCCACCGCGCATGCGGAAAGTTGCCCTTGCGGCGCTCGATGTCGATGAAGGTGCGGTAACGGCCCTCCTCGTGCAGCCTTTCGATCGCTTCATCCAGTTTCGCAGTGTAGTCCACTGGCTTCCCCTCCATCTTCTTGACCCGCTGGTGGCGGATTCGGGCGCTTGGCACGCCACATATTCACGGAACGTAATAGAACGCGCCACCGTCACGCAACAGGCTACAAATTGCCGCCCCCCGGAACCTTGACTTGTGTCAAGCCATTGGAAACCGCCGGACCGGCTGCTAGGGTCGGCCGATCATCAAGCAGACAAAGGGCCGCTGCATGTCCCTGGACGCCGTTCTCGGTCGCATAGACGACGATCTCGACGCCGCGACGGAGCGGCTGCTCGACCTGATGCGCATCCCCTCCGTCTCCACCGACCCGGCCCACGCGGACGACTGCCAGGCCGCCGCCGACTGGCTGGTGGCCGACCTTGAAAAGCTGGGCGCGCGCGCGGAGAAACACGAAACGCCGGGCCACCCGATGGTCGTGGGCCACCTGCCGGGCAACGGGCCGCACGTCCTGTTCTACGGCCATTACGACGTGCAGCCGGTGGACCCGCTGGAGGAATGGGATCGCGACCCCTTCGACCCGGCGGTCGAGGACACGCCCGGGGGCCGCGTGATCCGCGGGCGGGGGGCCTCCGACGACAAGGGCCAGCTCATGACCTTCGTCGAGGCCTGCCGCGCCTGCATCGCCGAAACGGGCGCCCTGCCCTGCGCCGTCACCTTCTTTTTCGAGGGCGAGGAGGAATCGGGCTCGCCCAGCCTGGTGCCGTTCATGGAATCGCACGCCGATATGCTGCGCTCGGACATCGCGCTGATCTGTGACACCACCCTGTTCCAGTCGCGCACGCCGGCCATCGTGACCATGCTGCGCGGCCTTCTGGGCGAGGAGATGACCGTCACCGGCCCCGACCGCGACCTGCACTCGGGCTTCTACGGAGGGCTGGCGATGAACCCGATCCGCGTGCTCGCGAAGGTGCTTGCGGGGCTGCATGACGCCCAGGGCCGCGTGACGGTGCCCGGCTTCTACGACGGCATCCCGGAGCTTCCCGAGTCCGTGCGCGCGCAGTGGGACGCGCTGGATTTCGACAGCGCGGGCTTTCTGGCCGACGCCGGCCTCGGCGTGCCGGCGGGCGAATCCGACCGCACCCCGCTCGAGATGATCTGGTCGCGCCCGACCTGCGAGATCAACGGCATCCACGGCGGCTACACCGGCGCGGGCTTCAAGACCGTCCTGCCCGCAAGGGCCAGCGCCAAGATCAGCTTCCGCCTTGTGCAGGGGCAGGATCCCCACCAACTGCGCGAGGCGTTCCGCGAGCACGTGCGCGCGCAGATGCCGCCCGACTGCAGCGTCGCCTTCACCGGCCACGGGGCGAGCAGCGCCTCGGTGATGTCCACCGACGACCCCGCCTTCGAGGCCGCGCGCACCGCGCTGTCGGAGGAATGGGAGGACCCGGCAGCCTATGTCGGTTGTGGCGGCTCGATCCCCATCGCCGGCCATTTCAAGCAGATCCTGGGCACCGACGCCATGCTCATCGGCTTCGGCCGCGACGACGACGCGATCCACAGCCCGAACGAGAAATACGACCTCGAAAGCTTCCACAAGGGCACGCGCAGCTGGGCGCGCATCCTGCACGCGCTGGGGCGCTGACGCGGGCATGACGATCCCCGGTTTCAGCGACCACACCGCGCACGTGAACGGCATCGAGGTCGCGTTTTCCGCCGGCGGCGCGGGCCCGCCGCTGGTGCTGCTGCACGGGTTTCCGCAGACCCGCGCGATGTGGGGCGCCATCGCCCCCGCGCTGGCGGGCACGCACCGGGTGATCTGCCCCGACCTGCGCGGCTACGGCGCCAGCGGCAAGCCCGCGGGCACCGCCGGCTACAGCTTCCGCGAGATGGGCCGCGACGTGGCCGCGCTGATGACGCGGCTGGGCCACGACCGCTTCGCCCTGGCCGGCCACGACCGCGGCGGGCGCGTGGCGCACCGGCTCGCGCTGGATGCGCCGGGGCGCGTCACGCGGCTGGCGGTGATGGACATCGTGCCCACGCACACCCTGCTGGCCGAGTTGCGCGCCGAGGTCGCGGCGGCCTACTGGCACTGGTTCTTCCTGGCCCAGCCCGCGCCCTTCCCCGAGACCATGATCGGCCACGACCCCGACATGTTCTTCGAGACCTGCCTGCTGGGCTGGGGCGGCGCGCGGCTGGCGGATTTCGACGACGGTCAGCTGGCCGCCTACCGCGCGGCTTGGCGCGACCCCGACACGATCCGGGGGATGTGTGCGGATTACCGCGCCGCGCTGACCCATGATTTCGCCGATGACGCCGCCGACCTCGGCGCGCGCGTGGCCTGCCCCGCCCTGGTGCTTTACGGCGCCGACGGCGCGATGGCGCGGCACTACGACGTGCCAGCGACATGGGCCGGCAAGTGCGACGCGATGGCGCCCGCGGCGATCCCCGGCGGGCACTTCTTTCCCGACACCGCGCCGCGGGCCACGGCGCGGGCGCTCGCCACCTTCTTAGGCTGACCGCGCGCCATCCCGGGGCTTGCACCCCCCGCGCACCCCGGCCCACCCTGCGGACGACGGCAGGAGGGAAAGATGAGCGACGCGGACGAGGCCTACCAGGGCGCGGAAAGGCGGATCGCCAAGGCGCGGGAGCGTGGCGATGACAAGCTGGATTTTGACAGCAAGGACTTTCGCGCCCTCGACCGCCTGCCGCCCGAGATCGGCCACCTGCACTGGTTGAGGGTTCTGGACCTCGAAAACACAAAGATCGCCGACATCACCCCCCTGCAGGGCCTCGGAAAGCTGCAGGGGCTTGACCTCTCCGCGACACAGGTCGCCGACCTCGCGCCCCTGACCGGCGTCGAAAACCTGCAGGGGCTCAGCCTCCGAGAGACACGGGTCGCCGACATCGCCGCCCTAACCAACCTCGAAAACCTGCAGGGACTCGACCTCCGCCAAACACGGGTCGCCGACCTGCGCCCGATCGCCGATCTGCCACGGCTCGGAGACAATCAACCGGGTGGCCTGCGGTTCGACCACGCCCCCGCCGCCCGCGCCACGCCCGAGCTGAGCCGCCTGTCGCAGATCAAGAACGCTCAGGACCGCACCCGCGAAACCTTGGCCTATCTCAAGACCCTGCCGCCCTGGCCCGACCCGCTGCCGTGGGACATCCCGTCAGGCCCCCTGCGCGGTGGCGATACGGGCGCCGTGGTGAAAACCGCGCAGGCGCAGATCGCCTTCCTGCTGGACCACGCCGCCACCTCGCAGGTCACCGCCGAAACCACCGCCAGCCAGATCCGCCACGCCCTGCGAGAGGTGCCCGCGAGCGACGGCAACAAGCTGCCCCCGGTGCTGCAGACAATGCTCGACGTGGCGCAGGTGCTCGACCGGCTGGCCGCGGCCCCCATCGGCCCCGACAACCCCGATCGCGAGGCCGAACTCACCGCGCGCATCGCTCAGCTTGAGGAGCGGGTCCAGACCCTGACCGCGCAGCTCGCCGATGCCGAGTCCGCCCGCGAGGCCGCCGAGGCGCTGGCCAACACGACCGGCTTCTGGCCCAGCCTGCGGGTGGCCGCCGGCACCTCCATCGGGAAACAGGCGGGTCCGCTGATCCATACCGGCATCCTGAGCGGCACCGTCTATTTCCTGGGGACCAACCACACGTTCGTTCAGGGGCTGTTGAGGGCGATCGAGGCTTTGAAGTGACCGGCAAGCCGGGCTTCAGCCCGGCGCCGCCCGGCCCGGCACGGCCACGCGGGATGCATCCCGCCCGACGGGTCACGCGGGCGCGGCGCCGGTCGGGGCACCGACGCGATACCGACGTTGCGCCGACACCGGGCCGACGCGCGAAAATGCAGTGAAACGAAGGGCTTGGGCCGCCGCGCGCGCGGTGCCGCGGCCGGGGTGGTTGCCCGCGGGATCGGCTGATCGGAAGGGGAAGTGGCGCGGTTGACGGGGCTCGAACCCGCGACCTCCGGCGTGACAGGCCGGCACTCTAACCAACTGAGCTACAACCGCGCGTGGCGGGTCTGATACGCCAGCCCACGGGTGTCGTCAATGGGCAAATTCACATTATTTCGCCCCCCGATCCGCGCGGCCGGACGGGCGCGCACCGGGGCCCGCGCGGACGCCGTCGCGCGCCGCGTCCCTGCCCCCCGCTTGCGGCAAACGGGCGCAGCGGGCGGCTGCGGTTTGCCAAGGCGCGCGGGCGCGCCATGTCATCCCTGCAACGGAAAAGGAGGTGAGCATGTTCAAGGGGTTCGTGCCGTCGATGCTGATCGTCGTGGGGTTCCTGGTGGTGTTGCCCGCGCTGATCCTGCTGGGGTTGGGCGGCGAGGCCTGGCTGGAGCAACTGAAGAAGATGACGCCCACGCACTGACGCCTGCCGGCGCGCGGGGCGCTGGTGGGTGATGAAGGATTCGAACCTCCGACATCTTCGGTGTAAACGAAGCGCTCTACCAGCTGAGCTAATCACCCGTGGCGCGCGTCTTAGCCAAGCGCGCGCGCCCGCGCAAGGGTCTCAGCCGGCCGGACCGGACCCGTCGAGCACCCGTGCGCGCCCGTCCTCGATCAGGTGGACCACGCCCTGCCCGCCCGGCAGGTCGAGCAGCGCGCGCCCCTCCAGCCCAAGCGCGACCCCGCGGATGAACCGCGACGTGATGCCGTGGGTGACCAGCACGGTCGGCCGGTCCAGACGGGCCAGCAATGCCGCCGCGCGCGCCCGCACATCGGCGAAGGTCTCACCGCCCGGCACGCGGAAATACCAGTCGAGGTGGTGGTCGCCGGAAAAGACCTCGGGAAACTCCGCGCGCAGATCCGCGCGCAGGCGGCCGGCGAAATCGCCGATGCCGATCTCGGCCAGCGCCGGGTCCGCCCGCGCCTCGGCGCCCAGCGGCGCCAGGGCAAGGGTCGCCGTCGCGCGGGCCCGGCCCTGCGGGCTGGTCAGGAAATCATGCGTGGCCGCCCTGACGCCGACGGCCTTGAGGATCGCGCCCTGCCGGGCGCCCTGCGCGCGCCCCGTGGCGGTCAGGGGGGAGTCGAACGCACCCTGCAGCCGCCCCTCGGCGTTCCACTCGGTTTCGCCGTGGCGCAGGACGTAAAGCGGCGGGAAGCTGCGGCTGACCATGACACGGCCCCTTTCTGCGCCGGTGCCGGCCCGGCATAGCCAAGCGGCCCGGCGCGCGCAAGATTGACAAGGTGCGCGCGGCGGGGCCTGATACACCCGGAGCACCCGGAGGATGCACGAGGTGACATTCGACCCGCAAACACACTGGAGCCACCCCGTCCGCGCCTTCGAGGATTTCGC
The DNA here is from genome assembly GCF_002834145.1 of Roseovarius salinarum. Classification (GTDB taxonomy): domain Bacteria; phylum Pseudomonadota; class Alphaproteobacteria; order Rhodobacterales; family Rhodobacteraceae; genus Roseovarius; species Roseovarius salinarum. The sequence continues at coordinate 13,685 of NZ_PHNT01000008.1, forward strand.
CGTGGGCGAGGTGTTCCGCGCGCCCTCGCGCACGATGACCGAAGGCGTCTTCGCCGCCTTCCAGGCCGCCAGCGGCGACAACCACCCGATTCACTACGACCGCGCCTACCTCGCGCGCCGCGGCCATCGCGATCTGATGGCACACGGATACCAGACCCTGATCCAGGCGGCGATCGGCGCCAGCCCGCTGGCCCACCAGATGGGCGACGCGCTGATCGGGTTTATCGAGCAGTCCAGCCGGTTCCGCGCGCCCGTCCATTGCGGCGACACGCTTTACCCTGCGTTCGAGATAACGGCGTTGACGCCCGGCCGGACGACCGGCGTGATGGAACTCGCGGTCACGATCCACAACCAGGACGGCGTTCTGGTGGCCGACGGGGTGCAGAAATACCTCATGGCGCTGAATATCCTCGAAGACTGACCGGAACCGAAAGGGGCGCGGCCCCTTGGCCGCGCCCCGTGGAATCCGGTGGTGGGTGATAGAAGATTCGAACTTCTGACATCTTCGATGTGAACGAAGCGCTCTACCACTGAGCTAATCACCCGCCGACGGGGTATTTAGCTTTCCTCGTCGCGCTCCGCAAGCGTCTCTTTGCCACTTTCGCGGGCCGGGGCCGCCGGCTTGTTCTGGCGGATCCGCGTGTGCAGGACGCGCGCCTTCTCGTCCTCCTTCGCGCGGTTGTATTTCACCTTCCCGAGCGGCTCGAGATTGAGTTCGCGCTCCTGTGCGATGGCCTCGCCCAACACCTCCATCATCGCCTCGATGACCGGTTTCGCGAATTTCTTCCTCACGTTCGAGCGCGCGACCACCGCCTCGATCAACTCGGGCTTCTTGAGTTGCCCCGCTTCAGCGGCGGCAACATCACGGTCGGATACCACCGAAAGCCTGGCCGGAGCGGCAGGCGATGCGGCCTTGAGTGCGCCGGGGTCACCCGGACCGGCCTGCGCGGCCTTCGTCGCGCCGGATTTGCGCGGCGCGGCGCTGCTGCCACGGCCGCTCGTGCGCTTGGCCTTGGTCGTTCCGGTCGCGCCGGCTGTGGATGTCTTGCGGGTCGATGCCATTGACTGCCTCATTTCATTGCTGCTCGGCAACACTATAACGACAAGACCGGCCCCGGGCCAGACATGCGTTGACGCGGCGAAAGATGCGCCGCTAGAAATCCCTAGCTGCCATTCTAAGGGGGACAGTCGTGAAAAAGACATTTGCCGCATACGCCTGCATTGCCACCCTGTCGGCCGGGGCCGCCTCTGCCGGAGGGATGAGCGACCCGGTCGTCGTGCCCGAGGTCGAACCCGCCGTCATCGAGGAACAGACCCGCGACGACAGCGAGGCCACGCAGAACGCAATGAAATGGCTGACGCTCATCACCATCATCGCGCTGGGCTCCACCGGCATCTGATCCGTGGTGTGATCTTATCGCTGCCCCTGCATTTGCAGGCGGCAGCCCCCTGAGTCCGGGTTCAGCCAAGTTGCCCTACGAATGCATGGCGCCGGCGCGGCGGATGTCCGCGCGGTTCCCGCAGTGCGTGCGGTGTTCGGGGTGTGCAACCGAATGGGGAGATCGCATGAAAATACGACCTTCGAGGCAACCTTGATCGTCGATCGTCGCACTGGCAAGCGCGACGCCGGCCGTTACGCGCGGCGGCGGCATCAGCGGTGACGACAGCGTGACTCCGGCCGAGACGATCGTCACGGCGACGGCTCGGACATCCGCGGTCAAGGCCCCATCATGATCCCCATTCTGCTTCTCGCCCTGCTGATCGCGGCGCAGTAGAGGGAAACGTTCCAACGCGCGTTGGGTGGCGGCGCGCTGCTTTCCGGTTCGCGGCGCAACCCGCAACCTTGGATATGCAATCACGGCGATCGGGTTGCGATGCCGTGACAACAATCGGGCCGCGCGGCAACCCGCGCGGCCCCATCTCTTTTCCGGTCTGCGCGGCCCGCCGTCAGTGCGTGGTGGCGGCGGCGGTTTCCGCGTCGGCCTTGAGCGCGGCCTCGGCGGCGGCGGCCTCGTCGGCCTCGTCCCACTCGACCGGCTCGGGCTGCCGCGTCAGCGCGTGGTCAAGCACGTCGCGGACGTGGGAGACGGGAATGATCGTGAGCCCCTCCTTGACGTTGTCGGGGATCTCCTTGAGGTCTTTCTCGTTCTCCTGCGGGATCAGCACCGTCTTGATGCCGCCCCGCATCGCCGCCAGGAGCTTTTCCTTCAGCCCGCCGATGGACAGCGCGTTGCCCCGCAGCGTGACCTCGCCGGTCATGGCGATATCCTTGCGCACCGGGATGCCGGTCAGCACCGACACGATGGAGGTGACCATCGCCAGCCCGGCGCTCGGCCCGTCCTTGGGCGTGGCGCCCTCGGGGACGTGGACGTGGATATCCCACTTCTCGAAGCGCGGCGGCTTCACGCCGATCTCGGGCGCGATCGACCGGACGTAGGAACTGGCGGCGTCGATGGATTCCTTCATCACGTCGCCCAGCGTGCCGGTCGTCTTCATCCGGCCCTTGCCCGGCAGGCGCAGCGCCTCGATGTTGAGAAGCTCGCCGCCCACGCTGGTGTAGGCCAGCCCGGTCACGACACCGACCTGGTCCTCTTCCTCGGCCAGACCGTACTTGAACTTCTTCACGCCAAGGAAATCCGAAAGGTTCTCCTCGGTGACGGTCACGCTTTCGGCCTGCTTGCGGACGATCTGGGTGACCGCCTTGCGCGCCACCTTGGCGATCTCGCGCTCGAGGTTCCGCACGCCCGCCTCTCGGGTGTAGGTGCGGATGATCGCGGTCAGCGCCTCGTCGGTCAGTTCGAACTCGCCCTTCTTGAGGCCGTGGTTCTTGATCTGCTTGGGCACAAGGTGCTGCTTGGCGATCTCGAGCTTCTCGTCCTCGGTGTAGCCCGCCAGCGGGATGATCTCCATCCGGTCCTTCAGCGGCTCGGGCATCGTGTAGCTGTTGGCCGTGGTCAGGAACATCACGTTGCTCAGGTCGTATTCGACCTCGAGATAGTGGTCGACGAAGGTCGAGTTCTGTTCCGGGTCCAGCACCTCGAGCATCGCGCTCGCCGGGTCGCCGCGGAAATCCTGCCCCATCTTGTCGATCTCGTCGAGCAGGATCAGCGGGTTGGTCGTCTTGGCCTTCTTGAGCGACTGGATGATCTTGCCCGGCATCGAGCCGATGTAGGTGCGGCGATGGCCGCGGATCTCGCTCTCGTCGCGCACCCCGCCCAGGCTGATGCGGATGAACTCGCGCCCGGTCGCCTTGGCCACGGATTCGCCCAGCGACGTCTTGCCCACGCCCGGCGGACCGACGAGGCACAGGATCGGCCCCTTGAGCTTCTTGCTACGCTGCTGCACGGCAAGATACTCGACGATCCGCTCCTTGACCTTCTCGAGACCGTAGTGGTCGTCGTCCAGCACCTTCTGGGCGCGGCTCAGATCCTTCTTGACGCGGCTCTTCTTGCCCCACGGGATCGACAGGATCCAGTCGAGGTAGTTGCGCACCACGGTGGCCTCGGCGCTCATCGGGCTCATGTTCTTGAGCTTCTTGAGCTCGGCCTCGGCCTTCTCGCGCGCTTCCTTCGACAGCTTGGTGTCGGCGATCCGCTGTTCCAGCTCGGCGACCTCGCCCTCGCCGTCGTCGCCGTCGCCCAGCTCCTTCTGAATGGCCTTCATCTGCTCATTCAGGTAGTACTCGCGCTGGGTCTTCTCCATCTGCGACTTCACGCGGGTCTTGATCTTCTTCTCGACCTGCAGGACGCTCATCTCGCCCTGCATCAGGCCATAGACCTTCTCGAGCCGCTCGCTCACGCTCAGCGTCTCCAGAAGCTCCTGCTTCTGGGCGACCTCGATGCCGAGGTGGCCCGCCACGAGGTCGGCCAGCTTGGCCGGCTCGTCGGATTCCGACACGGCCGTCAGCGCCTCCTCGGGAATGTTCTTCTTGACCTTGGCGTAGCGCTCGAACTCGTCCGAGACCGTGCGAAGCAGCGCCTCGATGGTGGCGGCGTCGCCGGGGATCTCGTGGACGGGTTCCGCGCGGGCCTCGAAGAATTCCTCGTTGTCGAGGTATTCGGTGATCTTGACGCGCGACACGCCCTCGACGAGGACCTTCACGGTCCCGTCGGGCAGCTTGAGCAGTTGCAGAACGTTCGCCAGCACGCCGGTGCGGTAGATGCCGTCGGCGGTCGGCTCGTCGACGCTCGCGTCGATCTGGCTGGACAGAAGGATCTGCTTGTCGTCCGCCATCACCTCCTCGAGGGCGCGGACGGATTTCTCCCGGCCCACGAAAAGCGGCACGATCATGTGGGGAAAGACCACGATGTCGCGCAGCGGCAGCACGGGATAGGAGGTATTCTGAGGGTCTTGCATGCTCGCTTCCTGTTCTTGGCAAAGGGTGCGGGCCCCGCAATTCGGCAACCCGTTCCTCTCCGTTTCCGGGTTGTTAACGTGGGGCAAGGCCCCGACGATTTCAACCGCGCTGCGCGCACAATGCCCGCCGCAGCGCGCCGCGGCAAGGACCGGCGTCGGCCAAGGTTGCCACGCCGCGCGCGGACAGCGCGCGGATAGCATGTGCTTGTGGCGAAGCCCAGCGCCTCGCCGGCGGCTTGCCGCTCAGCGCGCGCGCGGGTAGCATGCTCGTCACCCGTCCTCCCGGCAGGAGCGTTTCATGGCTGACGACGACACGCCGCTCACCTCGCGCGGCGTCGATTTTCCCCGCGATCCCGAGGTCCTGACCCCGCGGATCGCGCGCAAGCTCGAGCGCGCCACCTACGAGGCGGGCGAACTTGAAACGCTGCGCCGCTTTCTCAAGCCCGGCGCGCGGCTGCTGGAGCTGGGCAGCGGCATCGGCATGCTGTCGAGCCACGCCGTGAAACACTGCGGCGCCGGGCATGTCGCCTGCGTCGAGGCGAACCCGCGGCTGTGCGACTACACCCGGCGCGTGCATGCCGCCAACGGCATCGGCACGGCGCAGGTGATCAACGCGGTGGCGCTGCCCGGGGATGCGCCCGCGCCGCCGGGCGGCACGCTTCCGTTCTATGTCACCGACCCGTTCTGGTCGTCGTCGCTGGCACGACCCGACGGGCACGACGGGCCGGTCTGCGACGTGCCGGCGGTGCGTCTTTCCGAGCTTGTCGCGGAGCACCGCCCGGACGTGATCGCCTGCGACATCGAGGGCGGCGAGGCGGACCTTTTCGGCAGTTCGGACCTGAGCGGGGTCAGGCACGTGATGATGGAGCTGCACACCCGCGTCTACGGCGGCGAGGGCATCCGCCGGACCTTCGAGGGCATGCACCGGCAGGGGTTCTTCTACCACCAGAAGCACTCGGCCGCCGACATCGTCGTCTTCGAGCGGCTCAAGTGAACCCGCGGGCCGGCGGGGAACTTCCCCGCCGGCGGACAGCCACCCGGGCGCGCAGGCGGCGCTCGGGCCGTCTCCCGGCTCATAGCGGCGCGATGTCGCCCTGGGCACGGTCAGCGTGGAAATCGCGCTCGAAAGCGTCGAAGCGCCCCGCGGCGATCGCCGCGCGCATCGCCGCCATCAGATCCTGATAGTACTGGACGTTGTGCCAGCTCAGCAACATGCCGCTGATCATCTCGCCCGCGCGGAAGACGTGGTGCAGGTAGGCGCGGCTGTAGGACCGGCACGCCGGGCAGGCACATTGTTCGTCCAGCGGGCGCGGGTCGTCGGCGTGCCGCGCGTTCTTGAGGTTCACCACCCCGCGCCGGGTGAACGCCTGGCCCGTCCGGCCCGACCGGGTGGGCAGCACGCAATCCATCATGTCGATGCCGCGCCTGACGGCGCCGACGATGTCCTCGGGCTTGCCCACGCCCATCAGGTAACGCGGCTTGTCGGCGGGCAGCATTCCCGGCGCATGGTCCAGCACGCCGAACATCGCGTCCTGGCCCTCGCCCACCGCAAGCCCGCCCACGGCATAGCCGTCGAAGCCGATCTCGACCAGCCTCTCGGCGCTTTCGGCGCGCAGCTCGTGGCTGACCCCGCCCTGCTGGATGCCGAAAAGGGCGTGGCCGGGCCGGTCGCCGAAGGCGTCGCGGGACCGTTCGGCCCAGCGCATCGACAGGCGCATGGCGCGCGCGACCTCGTGTTCGGTCGCGGGCAGCGCGGGGCACTCGTCGAAACACATCACGATGTCGCTGCCCAGAAGCCGCTGGATTTCCATCGAGCGTTCCGGCGTCAGCTCGTGCCGGGAGCCGTCGATGTGGCTCTTGAAGGTCACGCCCCGCTCGGTCAGCTTGCGCAGGGCGGCCAGGCTCATCACCTGGAACCCGCCCGAATCCGTCAGGATGGGCCGCTGCCAGTTCATGAACCGGTGCAGCCCCCCCAGACGCGCCACCCGCTCGGGCCCCGGCCGCAGCATCAGGTGATACGTGTTGCCCAGCACGATATCGGCGCCGGTGGCGGCCACGTTCTCGGGCAGCATCGCCTTGACGGTGCCGGCCGTGCCCACCGGCATGAAGGCCGGCGTGCGGATGTCGCCCCGCGGCGTGGAAATCACCCCGGCGCGGGCGTTGCCGTCGTTTGCCTTGAGTTCGAATCGGAATAATGCTGTCATCTGCCGTCCATGCGCCGCGATCGCCCCATATCAGCCGATTCCCCCCGAATGCCAAGGAGGCGCCGCCGATGACCGAACAGGACGCCCTGCAGCCGCTGAAATTCGGATGGGAGGAATGGATCAGCCTGCCCGATCTCGGCGTGCCCGCGCTGCGGGCCAAGGTGGATACCGGCGCGCGCACCAGCGCGCTTCATGCCTTCGACATCGAAACCTTCGGGCCGGCGTCCAAGCCGAAGGTGCGCTTCACCGTGCACCCGATTCCCGGCCGCGACGACCTGGTGATCCCGTGCTCGGCCGAGATCCTCGACCGGCGCGAGGTCGCCAGTTCGAACGGCGAGAAGGAGCTGCGCTACGTCATTTCCACCACGTTGTCGGTGAACGGCGACAGTTGGCCCATCGAGCTGACGCTGACCAACCGCTCGACCATGACCAGCCGGATGCTGCTGGGCCGGCAGGCGATGAAGGACCACATCACCATCGTCGCCACCGACCGCTTCCTGCAGCCGGAGCTGAGCTACGACGTCTACCACACCGCGCGGATGCGGCAGGTTCAGCCCAAGCGTGCCCTGCGCATCGCCGTGCTCTCGCGCGAGGACAACTATTCGACCCGCCGACTGGTCGAGGAGGGCGAGAAGCGCGGCCACAGCGTCGAGGTCATCAACACCACGCGCTGCTACATGGCGCTCAATGCCATGGCGCCGGAGGTGCACTACGACGGCAAGCGGCTGCCGCGCTTCGACGCCATCGTGCCGCGCATCGGCGCCTCGATCACGCCCTACGGCGCGGCCATCATCCGCCAGTTCGAAACCATCGGCACCTACTGCGTGAACGGCAGCGCGGGAATCACCGCCAGCCGCGACAAGCTCTACGCGCATCAACTGATGGCGCGCGCGCAGGTGGGGATGCCCAACACGGCCTTCGCGGCCTCGCCCAAGGACACCGGGAACCTGATCGGTCTGGTCGGCACCGCGCCGCTGATCGTCAAGCTGCTGGAATCCACGCAAGGAAAGGGCGTGGTCATGGCCGAGACGAAGAAGGCCGCCGAATCCGTGATCGACGCCTTCCGCGGGCTCAAGGCCAACTTCCTGGTGCAGGATTTCGTCAAGGAGGCCGCGGGCGAGGACATCCGCTGCCTGGTGATCGGCAACCGCGTCGTCGCCTCGATGAAGCGCACGGGCGCCGACGGCGATTTCCGCTCCAACCTGCACCGGGGCGGCTCGGCCAAGTCGGTGCGCATCACCAAGGAAGAACGCGAAACGGCCGTCCGCGCGGCCAAGGCGTTCGAGCTCAACCTCGCCGGCGTGGACCTGCTGCGCTCCGAGACGGGACCGAAGGTGCTCGAGGTCAACTCGTCGCCGGGGTTCGAGGGTATCGAGAAGTCGACGAACAAGAACATCGTCGGCAAGCTCTACGAACAGATCGAGAGCCGCGTGCGCCCCGCACCCGTGCGCCGGCGCAGGACCGCCACGAAAAGCAGCGCGAAACGCTGAGCGCGCCGCCGGGGCCGGCGCCCCTCTGGACGCGGGCCGCCTGAAAACTTATATATTTGCTCAGGAACAAGCATAGGATGGTGGCATGTCCGAAAGCCCCGAAGCTCTGGAAGGGGCGCCTCTGATCGCGCCCTCGAGCACAGAACATCCGCTCTACGACCAGATCGTCGAGGCCTGCCGGTCGGTGTACGATCCCGAGATTCCCGTGAACATCTACGACCTCGGGCTGATCTACACCATCGACATCGACGCCGAGAACGCGGTGAAGGTGATCATGACGCTGACCGCCCCCGGATGCCCGGTGGCCGGCGAGATGCCCGGCTGGGTGGCCGAGGCGATCGAACCCGTCCCCGGCGTCAAGCAGGTGGATGTCGACCTGGTCTGGGATCCGCCGTGGGGCATGGACATGATGACCGACGAGGCGCGGCTCGAGCTGGGCTTCATGTAGGCGCCGACCGGCCCGCGCGGTTGAGACGGGCCGCCCCCTGCCCTAGGTTGGCGACAAAGGAAAGGACAGCTCCCATGTTCGGCATTCCCGGCAAGCAGGCCGTCACCATGACACCGGCGGCGGTCGAGCAGATCCGCAAACTGATGGAACGCGACGGCCACCAGGGCCTGCGCATCGGCGTCAAGAAAGGCGGCTGCGCGGGCATGGAATACACGATGGACTACGTGGCCGAAACCGACCCGAACGACGAGGTGGTCGAACAGGACGGCGCGCGGGTGATGATCGCGCCGATGGCGCAGATGTTCCTGTTCGGCACCGAGATCGACTACAGTGTCGGGCTGCTGGAATCGGGTTTCACCTTCAAGAACCCCAACGTCGCCGAGGCCTGCGGCTGCGGCGAATCGATCAAGTTCCGCGATGTCGAGGAGCTGGCCGCCGACCGTGACGAAAGCTGACGGCATGGCCGTCACGCACGACGCGATCGGCGTCGCGCGCGATTCTTTTCGCCGGGCCGGGCGATGTCACCAGCCGCAAGACCATGGGCGGCGCGCGCCTGGACCAGGCAGGCGCCGTGTTCGGCATTCTCCACACCGACAAATATCTACACCTGAAGCGCGCGGGCCCGATGCGGGCAAGGCCGGGCGCCATGGGCTGCGCCCGCTGGACATACGCGCGCCCGCAGGCGGGCCGCGAAACGCGGATGCCCTGCCGGCGGCTGCCCGACCCTGCGCTGGACGACCCCGCGGAGGCCGCGGCAATGGCCCGTGCGGCACTGGCACACCCGTGATCGTCACGCGCCCCGGCGCGGCCGCGTGGCGCCCGCGCGGGTCTTGACTGGCGCCGCCAAAGACCAATGATGCGCCGGGCCGCCAACGGCGCACAGGACAACAGGAAGGGACCCCACGCATGAGACGAAAGCTCGCCGCCGGCAACTGGAAGATGAACGGGCTGGCCGGCGACCTGGCCCAGCTCGACACGATCGCCGCCGGCCATGACGGCGCGGCCGCAGAGGTGCTGATCTGCCCGCCGGCCACGCTGCTCGCCCCGGCGGCGGCCCGCTGCGCCGACACCGCCGTGGCCGTCGGCGGGCAGGACTGCCATGCCGAGGCCGCGGGCGCGCATACCGGTGACGTCTCGGCGCGGATGCTGGCCGACGCGGGCGCGACGGCGGTGATCCTGGGGCATTCCGAACGTCGCGAGGATCACGGCGAAACCGACGATCTGGTTCGCGCGAAGGCCGGCGCGGCCCACGCGGCGGGGCTCATGACCATCGTCTGCGTGGGCGAAAGCCTGGAACAACGCGATGCCGCCAACACGCTCGACATCATCGCGGGCCAGCTGGCCGGGTCCGTGCCGGACGGCGCGACGGGCGAGAACACCGTGATCGCCTATGAGCCGATCTGGGCCATCGGAACGGGCCGCACGCCCACCAACGACCAGATCGGAGAGGTGCACGATTTCATGCGCTCGCGGCTCGTGGCGCGGTTCGGCGAAGGCGTGGGCCGGTCGGTCCGGCTGCTTTACGGCGGGTCGGTCAAGCCGGGCAACGCGGCCGAGATCTTCGCGGTCTCCAACGTTGACGGCGCGCTGGTGGGCGGGGCCAGCCTCAGGGCCGACGATTTCTCGCCCATCGTCGCGGCATTGTCGGACAGCGCACAGAGCATCTGACGCGCCATGCCCTGGACCGCCGTCGCGCCGGCGATCACCCCGGCCAGGAACATGCGCCCGACCGAGAGCGCGACGTAGACCACCATCACGATCGACGGCGGGATCGGGATGCCCAGCGTGCCCGCGTTGCAGGTCGCGCCCGCGGCGAAATCCCGGGGGCAGCCAACCTGCCGCATCCCCGCGACGGTGATGGAGCCGATGGCCACGACCGTGGCCCGCGAACTGTGCCGTTATGCCAGTTGGTCGCGCGCGCGGATCCGGCCGGAATGCCGGATCGCGACGACACGGACCACGACTGCCGGCCCGACACGCCATTGTCTTCACCTTGCCCGGAACACTCCCGCCGGCGGCATCCCGGCACCGCCGCGCGGGCCGGCGGCTAGAGCGGCAACGCGGTGGTGGACTTGATCTCTTCCATCGACAGCAGCGCGGTGACGTTGTGCACCTTCACCTCCGAGATCAGCGCCTGGTAGAACGCGTCATAGGCGCGCGCGTTCTTCACCCGCACCTTGAGGATGTAGTCGATGTCGCCGGCCAGGCGGTGCGCCTCAAGCACCTCGGGCCTTTCCCGCAGGGCCCTGAGGAAGGCCGCCTGCCAGTCGGCGTCGTGCTCGGCGGTGCGGATGAGCACGAAGAAGCACGCCTCGAATCCCAGCGCCTCGGGATCGAGCAGGTAGGTCTGCGCGCGGATCACGCCCGCTTCGCGCATCTTGCGGATCCGGTTCCAGACGGGCGTCTTGGAACTGCCCACGGTGCGCGCGATCTCGTCGAGCGACTGGCCGCCGTCCTGCTGCAGCTGGGCCAGAATTTTCCGGTCGAGGTCATCGAGGCGAACGGCCATTCCGGTTTCCCCTTGTGATTGGAACAATCGCGATTTCGATGGCCACGAGCGAAACATATGTTCTTATCTGCCGCGCCTTATGGCCAATTCCGAGGAATATTTTCTATATTCGCAGGGAAGTCAAACGCGGAACGGACGGGCCGACCATGCAGCATTTCCCCATCTTCCTCGACCTCGCGGGCCGGCGCGTGGTGCTGTCGGGCGGCGGCGACGCGGCACTGGCGAAGCTGCGCCTGCTGATGAAGACGCAAGCCGGCCTGACGGTTTTCGCCCCTGCGCCGGCGCCCGAGATCGCCGCCTGGGCAGAGGCGGGCCGGCTTTTGCTCCACCGCCGCGAGATGGCACCGGGCGATGCGCTGTGCGCGGCGCTGGTCTATGCCGCCGACGAGGACGCGGAAAAGGATGCGCGCACCGCGGCCATCGGCCGCGCCGACGGCGCGCTGGTCAACATCGTCGACAACCTTGCCGACAGCCAGTTCATCACGCCCGCCATCGTGGACCGCGACCCCGTGACCGTCGCCATCGGCACGGAAGGCGCCGCGCCCGTGCTGGCCCGCGCGATCAAGTCGGAGCTGGAGGCGCGCCTGCCCGCCACGCTGGGCACGCTGGCGCGCATCGGCAAGGCATTCCGCAAGGCGGTCGAGGCGCTGCCGGCCGGCCGGCGGCGGCGCGATTTCTGGGCCGACTACTATTTCACCGAAGGCCCGCGCGCGATGGACGCGGGCGGCGCTGCCGCCGCGAAGGCGCGCCTGCCGGAGCTTCTGGACAAGCACGCCCGCGCCGAAGCCGACACCGGGCACGTCGCCTTCGTGGGTGCGGGCCCGGGCGACCCGGAGCTGCTGACACTGAAGGCGCGCAAGGCGCTGGATTCCGCCGACGTGGTGATCCACGACCGGCTGGTGGCGCCGGAGATCCTCGAACTGGCGCGCCGCGAGGCGACGCTGATCGAGGCGGGCAAGACCGGCTACGGCCCGTCCACCGCGCAGGCCGACATCAACGCGCTGCTCGTGGCGCACGCCGGGGGCGGCGCGCAGGTGGTGCGCCTCAAGGGCGGCGATCCGGGCGTGTTCGGCCGCCTCGACGAGGAGGTGGAGGCCGTTCGGGCCGCGGGACTCGGCTGGCATGTCGTGCCCGGCATCACCGCCGCCTCGGCCAGCGCCGCCGCGATCGGCCGGAGCCTGACGCGCCGGGGGCGCAACGCCGATGTCCGCCTCATCACCGGACACGACATGACCGGATTTGCCGATCACGACTGGCGCACGCTGGCGCGGCCGGGCGCCGTGGCCGCCGTCTACATGGGCAAGACGTCGGCCCGCTTCATCCAGGGCCGGTTGCTGATGCACGGCGCGGACCGTGCCACGCCCGTGAGCGTGGTCGAGAACGCCAGCCGCGCCGACCAGCGCGTGATCGCCACCACGCTGGAGCGGCTGCCCGCCGATCTCTCGGCCGCGCGCCCGGAGGGTCCGGCGCTGACCTTCCTGGGGCTGGAACCGCGCGCCGCGTGCGCCGCCCTGCCCGAGGTTCAAGCAGAGGAGCTCGCCTGACATGCCCCGTGCCTTCACCCCCAAGGTTGTCACCGCCAACGATCTGCGCGAGGGCGACGTCGTCTACCTGACCGCCGACGACCGGTGGAGCCGACGCCTCGAGGAGGCCGAGCTGATCTCCGACGAGGCCCATGCGCAGCTGCGCCTGCTGTTGGCGCAGGGCCAGCCGCAGACGGTCGTCGGCGCCTACCTGGCCGACGCGCGCGAAGGCCCCGACGGGCCGGAGCCCGTGCATTTCCGCGAGGAATTCCGGCGCACCGGCCCCTCCAACCATTTCCACGGCAAACAAGCGGAGCCCGGCAATGTATGACTACAGCGATTTCGACGCGGCCTTCGTGGCCGAGCGGAACCGCCAGTTCCGCGCGCAGGTCGAGCGCCGCCTCGACGGCGGCCTGACCGAGGAGGAGTTCAAGCCGCTGCGGCTGATGAACGGCCTGTACCTGCAGCTGCACGCCTACATGCTGCGCGTGGCGATCCCCTACGGCACGCTCAACCCCGGCCAGATGCGGCAGCTGGCGCATATCGCCGAGAGGTGGGACAAGGGCTATGGCCATTTCACCACGCGCCAGAACATCCAGTTCAACTGGCCGAAGCTACGCGACGTGCCCGATATCCTCGACGCGCTGGCCGAGGTGCAGATGCACGCGATCCAGACCAGCGGCAACACGATCCGCAACGTCACCGCCGACCATTTCGCCGGCGCCGCCGCCGACGAGGTGGCCGACCCGCGCCCCGTGGCCGAGCTCATCCGGCAGTGGTCCACCGACCACCCCGAGTTCCAGTTCCTGCCCCGCAAGTTCAAGATTGCCGTCACCGGCGCCGAGGCCGACCGCGCGGTGATCCGCGCGCATGACATCGGCCTGCAGATCGTCGAACGCGACGGCGCGCGCGGCGTGCGCGTGATCGTGGGCGGCGGGCTGGGCCGGACGCCGATGATCGGCAAGGTGATCCGCGACTTCCTGCCCGAGGCCGAGCTTCTGCCCTATCTGGAGGCGATCGTCAGTGTCTGGAACCAGGCAGGTCGGCGCGACAACAAGTTCAAGGCGCGGATCAAGATCACCGTGCACGAACTGGGCCTCGACGAGATCCGCGACCGCGTCGAGGCGCGTTTCGCCGAACGGCGCGCGCTGTTCACCGGCGTCGACCGCGCCCTGTTCGACGAGATCCGCGCGGCCTTCGCGCCGCCAGCGTTCCGCGACGCCCCGACCGATGCCTTCGACGCGGCCCGCGCGGCCGATCCCGTCTTCCGGTCGTGGGCGGACACCAACCTCGCCGCGCACCGCGCGCCGGGCTATGCGATCGTGCAGGTCAGCCTGAAGGCGCACGGCGCGACGCCGGGTGACGCAAGCGCACGGCAAATGCGCGTGCTGGCCGACCTGGCCGAGCAACATGGACATGGCGAACTGCGCATCAGCCACGAGCAGAACGTGATCCTGCCGCATGTCCACAAGGCCGATCTGCCGCGGGTGCACGCCGCGCTGAAGGCCGCGGGGCTGGCCACGGCCAACATCGGGCTGGTCTCGGACATCATCGCCTGCCCCGGCATGGATTACTGCAGCCTCGCCACCGCCCGGTCGATCCCGATCGCCCAGGCGATCGCCAAGCGGTTCGACGCGCTCAAGCTCGAACACGACATCGGCGAGATGAAGATCAAGATCTCGGGCTGCATCAACGCCTGCGGGCACCATCACGTGGGCCACATCGGCATCCTGGGGCTGGACCGCGCGGGCGTTGAGAACTACCAGATCACGCTGGGTGGCGACCACACCGAGACGGCCGCGCTGGGCGAACGCACCGGCCCCGGTTTCTCGGCCGACGAGATCGTGCCGGCCATCGAACGGCTGGTGCATGCCTACCTCGACCACCGCGACGGCCCCGGGGAAACCTTCCTGCAGACCTATCGCCGGCTGGGCATGGCCCCCTTCAAGGCCGCGCTGTACGAGGAGCCCCAGGCCCATGCCGCACAGTGACCTGACCGCGCGCGTGGACGCGCTGAACCGCCGCTATCGCCATCATTCGGCCACCGACGTGCTGCGCGACGCGCTGGCCGACGCGCAAGCCGGTCGGCTGGCGCTGGTGTCCAGCTTCGGCGCGGAATCCGTGGTGCTGCTGCACATGCTCTCGGTGACGCGCCGCGACACGCCGGTGATCTTCATCGACACCCGGCTGCTTTTCGCGGAAACGCTCGTCTACCAGCAGGAGCTGGCCGAGCGGCTGGGGCTTCGGGACGTGCGCATCACCCGCACGCCGCGGCCCGAGCTGGACGCGCAGGACCCCGACGGCCGGTTGCACACCCGCGACACCGACGCCTGCTGCGCGTTGCGCAAGACACGGCCGCTGCAACGGGCGCTCGCAGGGTTCGACGGGTGGATCACCGGGCGCAAGCGGTTCCAGGGCGGGGCGCGGCAGACGCTGGACTTCTTCGAGATCGAGGCGGGCACGGGGCGCATCAAGGTCAACCCCTTGGCGCACTGGACACCCGAGGACATCCGCACCTACATGGAAGAGAACCGCCTGCCCAGGCACCCGCTGGTGACACAGGGGTATCCGTCGATCGGCTGCATGCCCTGCACCACGCGGGTGGCCCCCGGCGAGGATCCGCGCGCCGGCCGCTGGCGCGGCGAGGAAAAGACCGAGTGCGGCATCCATTTCGTGGACGGCAAGCCCGTCAGGCAAGGAGAGAACGCATGAGCGAAACCGTGATCGTCACCGACCAGGGGTTCGGTCCCGATGACTGGACCGGGCCGATCGTGCCGCTGGCCGAGCATGACGGCGCGGCGCGGGCCGTGGACCTTGCCCCGGACACCGATCCGGCCACGCTTGCCGGGCGGCTGGAGGGGCTCGCCCTGATCCGGGTGGATTTCCCCGCCTTCGCCGACGGGCGCGGCTTCACCATCGCGCGGCAGCTGCGGCTGATGGGCTACGCCGGCCGCCTGCGGGCCTGCGGGCACGTCATCGCCGACCAGTACGCGATGGCCCGCCGCGCGGGTTTCGACGAGGTCGAGATCGACGCGGCGCTGGCCGCGCGCCAGCCAGAGGCGCAGTGGCTGTTCCGCGCGAACTGGCGCGCGCATGACTACCAGGCGCGCCTGCGCGGATAAGACGCCCTTCACCTGACGCAGATCAAAGATTAACAAGAGGTGCCGGTTTAACGAGCCGGCGACAGGAGCCATGAACGAGATCAGACCCGTGACAGACGCAGCAGAGAAGGCCGCCAAGACCCCGACCCTGCCCGACGCGCAGACCGTGACGGCCGTCAAGCACTACACCGACCGCCTGTTTTCCTTCCGGGTGACGCGGCCCGCCAGCCTGCGCTTCCGCTCGGGCGAGTTCGTCATGCTGGGCCTCATGGGCGCGCCGGATCCCAAGACGGGCAAGCAGAAACCTTTGCTGCGCGCCTATTCCATCGCCTCGCCCAACTGGGACGACGAATTGGAATTCTACTCGATCAAGGTGCCGGACGGCCCGCTGACCTCGCGGCTCCAGCACATCGAGGAGGGCGACCAGATCATCCTGCGGCCCAAGCCCGTGGGCACTCTCGTGCACGATGCGCTTCTGCCCGGCAAACGCATCTGGTTCTTCGCCACCGGCACCGGGATCGCGCCCTTCGCGTCGCTGCTGCGCGATCCGCAGACGTATCACGACTACGAAGAGGTGATCGTGACGCACACCTGCCGCGAAGTGGGCGAGTTGCAGTATGGCCGCGACCTGATCGAGAGCATCCGCAACGACGAGATGCTCGAGGAACTGATCGGCGAAGGCTTCCACGAGAAGCTGCGCTACTACCCGACCACCACCCGCGAGGAGAGCCCGAAAATGGGCCGCATCACCGACCTGATGCGCTCGGGCGAGGCGTTCGAGGACCTCGGCGTGAAACCGCTCAGCCCCGAGACCGACCGCGCGATGGTCTGCGGCAACCTCGCCTTCAACCTCGAACTGAAGGAAATGCTCGAGGAATACGGCCTGCGCGAGGGCGCCAACTCGGACCCGAAGGAATACGTGGTCGAGAAAGCCTTCCTCGACTGACGCCGGCCGCCGCCATCACCGTGACAAAGCCCCGCGCCTCGCCGGCGCGGGGCCTTTTCGTGCCGGTCACAGGTGTCAGAGATCCAGCGCCTCGCGGACACGTTCCAGCGCGGCCGCCAGAAGCTCGGGGTCGTCCCCGGCCTTCTCCAGCGCGTTCCTGAGCAGCGCCTTCCGGCCATCCGAAAGATCCGAGTCGTCGATGACGGCGGCGGCCTTTTCCATGTCGAACCCGTCGACCGTCAGGACATCGGCGGGCTCGGCGGGGGCCGCGGCGTCCTCGCCTGTCACGTCCGCATCCGTGGTGCCGTCGTCCGTCGCGCCGTCCGCGGCGGCGTCACCAGCCGTGCCGTCCGTGCCGGCGGCGTCCGCGTCGGCCTCCGTTCCATCGGCGGTTTCGCCCTCGGTGGCCATGCCGTCATCCTCGGCGGCATCCTCCGCGGTGTCGCCTTGCGTGCGCGTATCCGCGCCATCGGCGGTTTCGCCCTCGGTTCCGGTGCCGTCCTCGGCGGCGGCACCGTCGTCCGGCGCGCCATCGTCCGCCGTGCCGTCGGTGGCCATGCCATCGTCGCCGGCGGCATCGGCATCCTCCGTTGCTTCGGTGCCTTCGTTTGCCGCGGCCGTGCCCTCATCCTCGGCGGTGTCCGCCGCGCCGGCATCTTCGGCGTCCGCGCCAGCGGACTCCCCTGCCTGGCCGGTCACCGCCTCTTCGGCGGCCTCGACCGCGCCCTCGGCTTCCTCGACAACGTCCCGGGCGGTCTCCTCTGCCGACTCGACAGCCTCGTTGGCCGTGTCCTCGACCGCCTCCGCGGCCTCCGACGCCGTTTCCGCGGCGGTGTCGGCCGCGTCGTCAGCCATCTCGCTGGCCTCCTTGGCCGCCTCGTCGGCAGCTTCGGCCGGATCCTCGGCGACCTCGGTCACCTCTCCGGCCGCCTCGCGCACCGTTTCGGCGATCTCTTGCGGCGTCTTACCGGTGAAAAGCATGTAGCCGCCGCCGATCACGATCACGGCGACGATCACCCACAACACGGTCCTCATGGCAGTTCCCCTCTGGTTCGCCGGACCACCATGCGCCCGGCCTATCGACCCGGTTCCCAGATGGTCCCATTCCACGTGCAGTGCAAGGAGATTTTGGGCCTTCATGGGCGGTTCACGCCGCGATTGCCGCTTGAAACGCCCCGCGGGCGCGTTTACCTTCGAACATCAAATTCCGCCAACAATCGAAGGAACAAGGCCATAGCCCGCAGACCCCACAACGCGCCGCCGACGCGCGACACCGGACCAAGAGTGAACGGTCGGATCAGAGCCCCCGAGATTCGGCTCATCGGCCCCGATGGCGAGAACGTGGGCGTTGTCCCCCCCGCCCGCGGCATGGAGATGGCCGAGGACGCCGGGCTCGATCTGGTGGAGATCTCGCCGAACGCGACCCCGCCGGTCTGCAAGATCATGGATTTCGGCAAGTACAAGTACGAACAACAGAAGCGGGAATCCGAGGCCAAGAAGAAACAGAAGGTCATCGAGGTCAAGGAGGTCAAGTTCCGCCCGAACACGGACACGCACGACTACGACGTCAAGATGCGCAACGTGATGAAGTTCCTCGAGAACGGCGACAAGGTGAAGGTCACGCTGCGGTTCCGGGGCCGCGAGATGGCCCACCAGGACCTGGGCCGCGAACTGCTCCAGCGCGTCGCCGAGGACGTCAAGGAGATCGGCAAGGTCGAGAACATGCCGAAGATGGAAGGCCGGCAGATGATCATGATCATCGCGCCGACGGCCAAGTAACCAACGCGGGTGCGCGTTCGCCCGCCGCCCCGGAAAGGCCCGCCATGTGGGAAGAGCGTTTCGCCACGCCGGATTACCTGTTCGGCACCGCCCCGGCGCAGTTCCTGCTTGACCACGCCCACCTGTTGACCCCGGGCGCCACGGCGCTGGCCGTGGCCGACGGCGAGGGGCGCAATTCCGTTTTCATGGCCGGGAAGGGCATGCGCGTCACCGCACTGGAATACGCGCCTTCCGCGATCGAAAAGGCGCGCGCCCTTGCGCGGGAGCGTGGCGTGGACGTCGATTTCCGCGAGGTCGACGTCATGGCACACGACTGGCCCGACGAATTCGATCTCGTGGCCGGGATCTTCATCCAGTTCGTCGGCCCCGATGACCGTGCCGCCCTGTTCGATGGAATGGAGCGCAGCGTGAAACCCGGCGGCCTTGTCCTGCTGCATGGCTACACGCCAAGGCAGGTGGACTACGGCACCGGCGGGCCACCCTACCCGGAGAACATGTACACCGAAGCCATGCTGGCCCGGGCCTTCGCGGGCTGGGAGATCCTCGAGAACCACGCCTACGAACGGGTGATCGAGGAAGGCACCGGCCACAGCGGGCATTCCGCGCTGATCGACTTCGTGGCGCGTCGGCCGGCGGACGGGTGACGCCGCCTGACACCGGGTATCACCGGGCCGCTATTGGATGACACGCCGCCCCTGTGCCACGGCTGGCCATGCAAAGCCAACCGAGCCATGACAGGGAGATCACCCATGCAACCCTTTACCCTTTCCACGCTGCGCACCCTTTGCGCCGCCGCCCTGGCGGCCTGCGTCGCCGGCCCCGCCGCCGCGACATCGCAGGCCGACACCTTTACCCCGCCCATCGTGATCGAGCCGTTCGAGGGCCGCTGGGCAACCAACCACGGCGAACTGCGCCTGCACCAGATCCGGCGCGATCCCTACACCTACGTCATCGGCGACTACGCCGGCCGCGGCATTCTCGTCGGCCGGGTGGCCGAGGACGGCAACTGCGCCTCGGGCGTGTTCACCAACGGCGAACGCAGCGGCAGTTTCCAGTTCATCCTCGACGACACCACCCCGGACCGTTTCGGGGGCCTCTGGTCGTGGCACGGCGAGCCGCCCGCGGGCGAATGGACCGGCCGGCGCACGGGCGCGGCCCCCGACACGCTGCGCAACTTCGCCCGCAATGGCACGACCCGCACGCTGCCACAGGACCGCGCGATCATGGACGGGCTTTATGACAGCCGCTACGGGATGCTCGACCTGACCTCCCGCGACCTGTTCGTGCTGGGCGAATACGCCGACAAGGGCGTGATCGCGGGCATGTGGGACGGCAACGGTTT
The DNA here is from genome assembly GCF_002834145.1 of Roseovarius salinarum. Taxonomy (GTDB): domain Bacteria; phylum Pseudomonadota; class Alphaproteobacteria; order Rhodobacterales; family Rhodobacteraceae; genus Roseovarius; species Roseovarius salinarum. Next base: position 33,383 of record NZ_PHNT01000008.1, read on the forward strand.
CGTCGGACACTTCACCAACGGCGGTCGCACCGGCTGGTTCGACTTCGACGTGCTGTCGAAAACCGGCACGATCCGCGGTGGCCAATGGGGCTGGGCCGGCGAAGGCAGCCGGGGCCAGTGGAAACCCACGCCTTTCGAGGGCGCGCGCACCATGATGCTGGAACCGCTCGAGGTCGGCGGCGAGATCGGCTGCTGACAGCCGCATGCGTGCCGCGCGCGCCGGGTGCGCTTGGCGCCGTGTCAATCCGCGCACAAGGGAAAGGCCCCGCCGCGACGGGGCCTTTCATCGTTGACGTGCTTGAACGCGCGGGGATTTCAGCCCGCGGCGGCCACGGCGCGGCGGGTCATTACCCCAACGAGGTGCGCGCGGTATTCCGGCGATCCGTGCAGGTCGCCGATCATGCCTTCGGCCGAAGGCGCCATGCCGTCCAGCGCGTCGGCCGAGAACTCCGCGCCCAGAGCCTTTTCGGCCTCCGCCCAGCGGAAAACGCCATCCTCCGACGCGCCGGTCACGGCCACGCGCACGCCGTCGTCGTATTGTGCGACGAAGGCCCCGACCAGCGCGAAGCGCGACGCGGGCTGTTCGAATTTCGCGTAGGCCGCGCGCCGCGGCACGGGGAAACGGACCTCGACGATGATCTCGCCCTCCTCCAGCGCGGTCGTGAACATGCCGTCGAAGAACTCGTCGGCCGCGATCTTGCGCGTGTTGGTGACGACGGTCGCGCCCGTACCCAGCACGGCGGCCGGGTAGCACGACGAGGGATCGTTGTTGGCCAGGCTGCCACCGATGGTGCCACGATTGCGCACCGCGGGATCGCCGATGTTGAGCGCCAGATCCGCAAGTGCCGGGAAATCGCCCGCCGCCTGTGCGGCCACCACGGCGTGCGGCGTGGCCCCGCCCACGCAGACGGAGCCGTCGTCGGCGCGGCACACGCCCTGCATCTCGGGGATCGCGGACAGGCTGACCAGCGTCGACGGCATCGCCAGGCGCTGCTTGAGCGCGGGGATCAGTGTCTGTCCGCCGCCCAGCGCCTGCGCGTCCTCCGCGCCCAGTGCCTTGGCAGCCTCGTCGATCGTCCTGGGCCGGGTGAAATCGAATGCATACATCTCGTGGACCTCCTTACCCTTGCATCGCGGCCCAGACGCGCGACGGCGTCAGCGGCATGTCGATGTGTTTGACGTCATGGCCCCCGCGCTGCAGCGCATCGACCACGGCATTCACGATGGTGGGCGGGCTGCCGATGGCACCGGCCTCGCCGCATCCCTTCACGCCCAGCGGATTGTGGGTGCAGGGCGTCTGGCAGGAATGATCGACGGCGTAGAACGGCACGTCGTCGGCCCGCGGCATGGCGTAGTCCATGTAGGACCCCGACAGAAGCTGGCCGTTCTCGTCATAGGCGCAGTTTTCCAGCAGCGCCTGGCCGATGCCCTGGCCGATGCCGCCATGCACCTGCCCGTCGACGATCATCGGGTTGATGATGTTGCCGAAATCGTCGGCGGCGGCGAACCGTTCGATCGTGACCTTGCCGGTTTCCGGATCGACTTCGACCTCGCAGGCATAGGCGCCGGAGGGATAAGTGAAGTTCGCCGGGTCGTAGAACGCGGTTTCCTCCAGCCCCGGCTCGATCTCCTCGAGCGGGTAGTTGTGCGGCACGTAGGCCGCCAGCGTCACGTCGCCCCAGGCCACGGACTTGTCGGTGCCCGCCACGGTGAACTGGCCATCCTTGAGCTCGATGTCGCCCTCGCTGGCCTCCATCAGGTGTGCGGCGATCTTCCTGGCCTTGGCGATCACCTTCTCGGTGGCGCGGACCATGGCGCTGCCGCCCACCGCGATGGAGCGCGAGCCGTAGGTGCCCATGCCCATCGGCGCGTTGGCGGTGTCGCCGTGCTCGATCTCGACCATCGAGGCGTCGATGCCGATCATGTCGGCCACCACCTGCGCGAAAGAGGTCTCGTGCCCCTGCCCGTGGCTGTGACTGCCGGTCATCACCGTGATCCCGCCGGTGGCGTTCACCCGGACCGTGGCCGATTCGTACAGCCCGGCACGCGCACCGAGCTGGCCGACAAGGTTGCTGGGCGCGATGCCGCAGGCCTCGATGTAGCAGTTCACGCCGAGCCCGCGCAGCATGCCCTTCTTCTCGCTCTCGGCACGCCGGGCCTCGAACCCGCCGAGGTCGCCGATCTCCTCGAGCTTGTCCATGGTGGCGTTGTAGTCGCCGGTGTCATAGGCCACCGCCACCGGCGTTTCATAGGGAAACTCGGTGACGAAGTTCTGCCGGCGCAGCGCGATCGGGTCCACGCCCAGTTCGCGCGCGGCCTTGTCGATCACCCGCTCGAGCTGGAAGGTCGCCTCGGGGCGCCCCGCACCGCGGTAGGCGTCCACCGGCACCGTGTTGGTGAACACCGCCTTCACGTTCACGTAGATGTTGGGCGTGCGGTAGTTGCCCGCCATCAGCGTGCCGTGCAGCCAGGTCGGCACAGAGGGCGCGAACGTCGAAAGGTAGGCGCCCATGTTCGCGTAGGTCTCGGTTCGGATGGCGGTGAAGTTGTTGTCGGCGTCCAGCGCGAGTTCGATCGTGGTGACATGATCGCGGCCCTGGGCGTCGCTCACGAACGCCTCGCCACGGGTGGCCGTCCACTTCACGGGCCGGTTCAGCGCCTTGGCCGCATAGGTGCAGAAGGCTTCCTCGGCGTAGTGGAAGATCTTGGATCCGAAGCCGCCGCCCACGTCGGGCGAGACGACCCGAAGCTTGTGTTCGGGGATCCCCAGCACGAAGGCCCCCATCAGCAGCCGGATCACGTGCGGGTTCTGGCTGGTGGTGTAGAGCGTGCTGTCACCGGTGGCGCGGTTGAAATCCCCCACCGCCACCCGCGGCTCCATCGCGTTGGCGACCAGGCGGTTGTTGACCAGCTCCAGCGTGGTGACATGCGCGGCGGCCTCGAAGGCCGCGTCGACGGCCGCCTTGTTGTCCTCCACGAACCCCCAGTCGTAACACAGGTTGTTCTCCAGCTCGTCGTGAACCTTCGGCGCATCGCCGTCCAGCGCCGCCTTCATGTCCACCACCGCCGGAAGCTCCTCGATGTCCAGCTCGATCACCTCGGCGGCGTCGCGGGCCTGCTCGCGCGTCTCGGCCACGACCGCGGCGATGGGGTCGCCGACATGGCGCACCTTGGCCTGTGCCAGCACGGGGTGCGCCGGCTCCTGCATGGGCTGGCCGTGCCTGTCGGTGACCTGCCAGCCGCAGGGCAGCCCGCCCACCTCGGCGAAATCCGCGCCGGTAAAGACGCGCAGCACGCCGGGCATGGTCTCGGCGGCCGATGTGTCGACCCTGTTCAGCCGGCCGTGTGCCACGTCAGAGCGCAGGAAATGCACGTAGGCCTGCCCGTTGAGATTGATGTCGTCGGTGTAGTTGCCGGTTCCGGTCAGGAACCGCACGTCCTCGCGCCGCTTGTCGCCGGCGCCGATGGTTGCGTCCTTGGGCATTTCGATTTCCTCCCTGTGGGTGTGAAGGTCCACCCATCCTTGTTGCGGTGCCGCTCATCTGCCCTGCCGGGCCTTGTCGGAAAGAAAGGCCGCAAGGGGGCGGTGAGCGCGCGCGCCGCGTGCTACTCCGCGGCGATCCGGCCGACGTCCTGGCCGCTTGCGGCCATGATCGCCTTCACGATGTTGTGATACCCGGTGCAGCGGCAGATGTTGCCCTCGAGGTAATCACGGATCTCCGCCTCGCTCGGCTTGGGATTCTTTTCCAGCAGGGCAACGGCGCTCATCACCATGCCGGGCGTGCAGAAGCCGCACTGAAGCCCGTGATGGTCCTGGAACGCCTGCTGGACGGGGTGCAGCGTGCCGTCCGGCTCGCCCATGCCCTCGATCGTGGTCACCTCGGCGCCCTCGGCCTCGGCGGCGAACATGGTGCAGGCCTTCACGTCCCGGCCGTCCACATGGACAACGCATGCGCCGCACTGGCTGGTGTCGCAGCCCACGTGCGTTCCCGTCAGGCCCACGTTTTCGCGCAGGAATTCGACAAGCAGCGTGCGGCCTTCGACGTCACCGGACGCTGGCTTGCCATTCACGGTCATGCTGACCTGTGGCATCGGTTCCTCCCAAGTTGGCTATGTTGTTCGCTGCGGAAAGTTAAGCACGCTGCCGGGGCGTTGAGAACCCTGTTTCTGGTCAACTCTTGCCGCCGCGACGCGGCTGCGGGCGCGTCGGGATTTCCTTGAGCAACCCGCCCACCCCCATCGCCGCGATGTCGGCCGCGCTCACCGGCAGGCCGCAGACCACCCGCGACAGCACCCAGTCGACGCCGTGAAGCACCGGCGAACGCGCGCTGCCGGGCAGCCCGATCACCGGCCGCCCGTGCCGGTCGCCGATGAACAGCAGGTTGCCGGGGTCCACCGGCATGCCGAACCGTTCCAGCCGCCCGCCGGCCGCGCGCAGCGCCGCCGGGGCGGTATCGGCAGCATCCGACGTGGCCGAGCCCGTCAGGATCAGCACGACCTCGCCCTCCGCCGCGGCGATCTCGCGCGTCAGCGCCGGCTCCTCGTGGGCGCACACGCGCGTCTCGATCAGCGCCACGTCCAGCGCGGTCAGCCGGTCCAAGATGGCCTGCGTGCCCTTGGTGCCCGGCCCGCCGGGAATGTCGGTGACGATCAGGCTGGCGGTGGACAGCCGCGGCGGCGCCAGCCCGACGGCGCCGCGGCCACGCGCGACCGCACGATCGAGGTCGGCCTCGGGCACCGCGTAGGGAATGATCTTGACCGTGGCGATCATGCCGCCGGCGGCCAGTTGCCGGTGGTCGGGCACCGTGGCCACGGTGATCGCCGGGTCGACCGCGTTGACCGCGTTCACCTGCCCTGCATCGAGCCGCACCACGCCCGGCCCCGCCGCCGTCAGGTTCACGCGTCCCGTGAACGGGTTCGACAGCTTGACCTGCGCCGCGCCATCGGCCAGCGCGGCGCCCAGCCGCGCGGCGGCGGTGTCCTCGTGCACATCGGCCGCGTCGAGCCGGGCCACCGTGACCTCGGTCAGCCCGGCCGCGCGAAGCGCGGCAACGTGGTCGCACGTCAGCCGGAGCCCCTTGCGCAGCTTGCCATCCGCGACATGCAGCGAATGCGCGAGGATCGCGCCCTCCGCCTCGTCAACGGGCACGTCACCGAACTTCATGCGCCCTGCCTCAGCACGCGCGTCATCTCGGCCAGCGTCGCCACGGCGATCTCCGCGGGGCCCGCCGCCCCGATATCCATGCCGATCGGCGCGTGGATGCGCGCGATCGCGTCCTCCGGGTGGCCCGCCTCCTTCAGGCGCGCGACGCGCTTGGCATGCGTGCGCGTCGACCCCAGCGCGCCGATGTAGAAGACATCCGAGCCCAGCGCCCTGTCCAGCGCGGCATCGTCGAGCTTCGGGTCGTGCGTGAGCAGCACAAGCGCGGTGCGCGCGTCCAGCCCGTGCGCCTCGAGCGCCTCGTCCGGCCAGTCGTGCACGATGGTCTCGCCGGGAAACCGGGATTCCGAGGCGAAGGTTTCCCGCGGGTCGATCAGAACGGGATCGTAGCCCGCGATCCGCGCCATCGGCACGAGCGCCTGCGCGATATGCACCGCGCCCACGACCAGCAGCCGCAGCGGCGGGTTGTGGATCGCCACGAACGTCTCGCCGTCATCCTCGAAGCCCGAGCGGTCCATGCGGAAACGCACGGCGTGGCCCGCGCGCTCCAGCCGCCGCTCGACGTCGACCCCGGTGACATAGGCCACCGGCTGCCGCGCGGCGCGCGCCTCGACAAGGTCTTGCAGAAGGGCCTCGGGCATGACGCTGCCCACGGGCTCGACCAGCACGCGGATGGTCCCGCCGCAGGCCAGCCCGACGGCGAACGCGTCGTCGTCGCTCACGCCGTATTCCAGCATCATCGGGCGCCCGTCCTCGATCGCGTCGAGCGCCTCGGCCACCACCGAGCCCTCGACGCAACCGCCTGAGACGGAGCCCGCGATCTCGGCCTCGCCCGAGATCGCCAGCTGGCTGCCCACGCGGCGGGGCGCGCTGCCCCAGGTCTCTACGACCGTGGCCAGCGCCGCGCCCTTGCCGTCACGGTGCCAGGCCAGTGCCGTTTCAGGGATGTCATCGAAGCGGTCCATGGCACCTCTCTTGGCCCTCGTCGGAATATGGCCTTCGGCGGCGTGCCGGACAAATTAAAAATGCAACGCTCAGCGCTCCAGCCGTGCCAGCACGCGCGGCAGCGCGTCCGGCAGGTCCTCGGCCAGCATCGCGGGCCCGAGGGTGCGCGCGCAGTCGACGTGCAACCAGGCTGCCGCGGCGGCGGCCTGCATCGGCGCGCGGCCGCGCGCCAGCAGCCCGGCGATGAACCCCGCCAGAACGTCGCCCGCGCCCGCCGTGGCAAGCCACGGCGCCGCACGGTCGTAGTGCGCCGAATTCAGCACGCAGCGCCCGTCGGGCGCCGCGATCACCGTGTCCGGCCCCTTGAGCAACACGACGCAGCCCGCCTGCCGCGCCGCGTCACGCGCGGCATCCACGCGGGAATAGGCCGGGCCGCCCCCGGGCACGGCGTCCAGCCGCGCCGCGATATCGGGGAACAGCCGCGAAAACTCTCCATCATGCGGCGTCAGCACGCAGCCCGCGTGCAACCCCGCGAAGAGGGCGCCGTCGCGCCCGAGGAGTGTCAATGCATCGGCGTCGAGCACCGCCGCGCGGGCGCTTTCCAGGGCCGCTTCGACCAGCGAGGCCTTTTCATCGCCCAGCCCAAGCCCCGGACCAAGGCACAGCGCGTTCAGCCGCCTGTCCTCCAGCAGCGCGGCCAATCCGGCGGCATCCGGCACAGGCCGCAGCATCACGGCCGTGACCTGCGCCGCGACCTCGAGCTGCGCCGCCGGCGGCACGCCCAGGGTGACGAGCCCCGCGCCCATGCGCAGCGCACCGCGGGCGGCCATGCGCGCGGCACCGGTGCGCCCGGGCCCGCCCGACAACACCAGCGCGTGGCCGTGGCCATACTTGTGGCCGTCCGCCTGCTTGGAAAACACCCGGGGCGCCGGCGCCGCGTTGAGCTGAACCGCCTCCGCGCCGGCCCGCCCCTCCAGGCCGATGTCGGCCACCACCGTGTCGCCGCAGCGCGCCGGCCCTTCGGCCAGACGGTGCCCCGGTTTCTCGGCGTGGAAACTGACGGTCAGCGCGGCGCGCGCGGTTTCGGAATCGGCGGCGAGCATCCGTCCGCTGTCGCTGCACAGGCCCGAGGGGATGTCCACCGCGACGGTTTTCGCCGCGATCCCGGGATCGCGCGCGCAGGCCCGTGCCCAGTCCGCCAGCTCTCCGCCCAGCGCGCGTGCCAGCCCCGTGCCGAAGAGGGCGTCGACGAAAAGGTCGGCGGCCTCCGCGCAGCGCGGCGCGGCGGCGAAGGGCTGCACGTTGCCACGCGCGGCCCACCGGTCGTGGTTTGCGCGCGCGTCCGGGGGCAACTTTTCAGGCTCGCCGAACAGGTAGACCTCCACCGTCCAGCCCCAGTCGTTCAGCAGGCGCGCGATGACGAAGCCGTCGCCGCCGTTGTTGCCGGGCCCGCAGAGGACGACGGCCCGGTGCGGGGTGCGCGCCAGCTCGGGCCAGCGTTCGAAGACCGCCGCGACCACGCCGCGGCCGGCCCGTTCCATCAGCTCCGGCCCGCTTGCCGCGCCCGACTCGATGGCCTCGGATTCCAGCGCACGCATCTGTTGCGAGGTCAGAAGTTCGACCATCGGTTCCGCCTCCGGATTCTCAAATTGCCCAGTTTGCGCGCGCTATGCACATTTTTTGTGCATCATCGCCCGGCGAACCGCCGGCGCATTGGATTACCAATTCTAGCCGATTGAGGCCCCGCGAGGAAAGTGCTCTGACGGCGGCAGACCACCGAGGCGAGGAGGCCGCGCGCCATGAAGAAAATCGAAGCGATCATAAAGCCGTTCAAGCTCGACGAGGTGAAGGAGGCCCTTCAGGATGCCGGCATCCAGGGCCTGAGCGTCATCGAGGTCAAGGGCTTCGGCCGCCAGAAGGGCCACACGGAACTCTACCGCGGCGCCGAATACGTCGTCGACTTCCTGCCCAAGGTGAAGATCGACGTTGTCCTCGAGGAGGACCAGGTGGACGCCGCGATCGAGGCGATCTCGCAGGCCGCCCAGACCGGCAAGATCGGCGACGGCAAGATCTTCGTCAGCCCCGTCGAACAGGCGATCCGCATCCGCACCGGCGAGACCGGCCCGGACGCGCTCTGACATGCACCCAACGAAAGGAAAGGGACCAAGGCAATGAGCCAGCACGCAATTCTTCAGCAGCTCAAGGAAGAAGAGATCGAGTACGTCGATCTGCGCTTCACCGACCCGCGCGGCAAGCTGCAGCACGTCACGGTGATCGCCGACGAGGTCGACGAGGACTTCCTCGAGGAAGGCTTCATGTTCGACGGCTCCTCGATCCAGGGCTGGAAATCCATCGAGGCCTCGGACATGAACATGAAGATCGACACCGAGAGCGCCTACATCGATCCCTTCTATGCCGAGAAGACGATGTGCATCCACTGCTCGATCGTGGAACCCGACACCGGCGAACCCTATGATCGTGACCCGCGCGGCACCGCCGAGAAGGCCGAAGCCTACCTGAGATCCAGCGGCATCGGCGACAAGGCCTTCTTCGGCCCCGAGGCGGAATTCTTCCTGTTCGACGACGTGCGGTTCTCCAACTCGATCAACAAGGTGTCCTACGAGGTCGACGCGATGGACGCGTCGTGGAACACCGACACCGAGTACGAGATGGGCAACATGGGCCACCGCCCCGGCGTCAAGGGCGGCTATTTCCCCGTGAACCCGGTGGACGACGGCCAGGACATCCGCAGCGAGATGCTGTCGACGATGAAGCGGCTGGGCATGAAGGTCGACAAGCACCACCACGAGGTGGCCAGTTGCCAGCACGAGCTGGGGCTGATCTTCTCGAGCCTGACCGACCAGGGCGACCAGCTTCAGAAGTACAAGTACGTCATCCACAACGTGGCGCAGGCCTACGGCAAGTCGGCCACCTTCATGCCCAAGCCGATCGCGGGCGACAACGGCACCGGCATGCACGTCAACATGTCGATCTGGAAGGACGACAAGCCGCTCTTTGCCGGCGACAAGTACGCCGACCTCAGCCAGGAGGCGCTGTGGTACATCGGCGGGCTGCTCAAGCACGCCAAGACGCTCAACGCCTTCACCAACCCCTCGACCAACAGCTACAAGCGCCTGATCCCGGGCTTCGAGGCGCCGGTGCTGCGCGCCTATTCGGCCCGCAACCGCTCGGGCTGCATCCGGATCCCGTGGACGGAAAGCCCCAAGGCCAAGCGCGTCGAGGCGCGGTTCCCCGATCCCTCGGCAAACCCCTACCTGTGCTTCGCGGCGCTGCTGATGGCCGGGCTTGACGGGATCAAGAACAAGATCGATCCGGGCGAGGCGATGGACAAGAACCTCTACGATCTGCCGGCCGAGGAGCTTCAGGGCATTCCCACCGTCTGCGGCAGCCTGCGCGAGGCCATCGAATCCCTGGAAGCCGACCATGACTTCCTGCTGGCCGGCGATGTCTTCACCAAGCACCAGATCGAGGGCTACATCGAACTGAAGATGGAAGAGATCGAGGCCTACGAGCACACGCCGCACCCGGTCGAGTTCCAGATGTACTACAGCTGCTGACCCACACGGTTGGCGAACACCCGGGGGCGCCCTTTGGGGCGCCCCTTTCGCTTCGCGCGTTGGCGCCCGGCCGGGAGTGCCGTGACGGCGCCTCCGCTCAAGGCGACTGGATCACTGCCCGACAACTCAAGGTTTATTAATTCGTCCTTTTTGTGGCACCCGCCCGAATGCTTCCGCATTTGCGACATACTCATTACCCGTTTGCCGCGCACCATCGGGCCGAAGCAAAGTCAGGGAGGTCGCCAATGACCACCGGGAAGCAATGGGTCAAGGCCGGGCTGGTCTTTCTGGAAAAGGAAGACCGCGACATCGCCGCGCTCGGCAGCCGCATCAGCGACACGATGCAATCCCTGGGCGAATCGGTGACGGGCATCCGCGTGATCTCGCAGACCCAGGTCCGGGTTACCGCCCGGCAACATCAGGTTCGCGTCACCCTGCAAGCCGAACAGCCGGTGCCGATGATCGGGACCACCGCCCAGGAGGTCATCCTGGTCACGGTTGCCGAGGGCGAGGAGGCCGACGCGCCGGACGGCACCGGCCGCTCGGACCGGCTGCTGGCATATCTGGTCAAGAAGCTGCATGAAACGCTGCGCTGCGACTACATCCAGTGGCTAAGCCCCGAAACCGTCGTAAGCGCACCGGATTTCGCCGCCGCCGCGCGCGGCGAACGGCCGCGCCGGGCCGGCTGGTCGCGACGGTTCGCGCACCGGCATGCCAGGGGATTGAAACGGACAGCGACCAGGGCGCGCGCCGACCGCCCCGCCCCTGCGGCGGCCGCGGAAACACCCCCAGGGGCGGCGCATGCCGCGCGCGACCGCTTCCCCTCGATCGAGGAGACAAGCCGCATTCTCGAGGCCCGTCTCGACACCGAGGATCCAGCCGGCGCGCCGGCGCATGCCCCGGAAGCCGACACTGCCGCCGCCACGGCCACCGAGGGGCACGGCAGCGATCACGTTGCGGACAACGACGGCCACGCCGACTCCGCCCCGCTGCGCCTGGGGGCTTGGATAATGTCCTTCGCCGTGGCCCTGTTCTCGCTGCCGGTGGGTGCAGCCCTTGTGGTCTACACCATGCTGCGCGGCGAAAACCCGCGCCTCGCATTCCAGTCGATGGCGCTGACGGGCACCTTCATCGGCCTCGGCACGACGGCCTCCGCCTCCGAGATCATCGGTGTCGTGGCAAGCCTCGCCGCTTGAAGGCGCGGACCATCCGCCGACATGAAAACGTCGCGCGGATGGTGTAGGCTGCCGGCACACCGAAGTCAGGGTCCGGGGGTCACGCGATGCTCAAACGTCTTGTTGCCGCGGCGGCGCTGGCACTCGCGCCGGGATGTGTCACCGCCGAAACGCTTTCCTTCGTCGTGCTGGGCGACATGCCCTACGGGCCGCCCGAGCGGGTCTACCCGCCCTACGCGGCGCTGATCGACCGGATCAATGCCATCGACCCCGACCTCGTGATCCACGTCGGCGACACCAAGTCCGGCGGCGCCCCGTGCTCGGACGAACTCCTTTCGGAACAGCTCGATTTCCTCGAACGTTTCGAAGCGCCCACCCTCTACACCCCCGGTGACAACGAATGGACAGACTGCCACCGCACCGCCGCGGGTGGCTTCGATCCGGTCGAACGGCTGGCATACATCCGGCGCACCTATTTCGCCGATCCCGGCCGCTCCTTCGGGGCCGAGAGGATCACCGTCCGGTCACAGGCCGCCGGGGGTTACCCCGAGAACGTGCGCGCGATGCTGGGTGACGTGATGTTCGTGACGGCCCATGTCGTAGGGTCGAACAACAACCTCGAGCCGCGCCCGGCCGCCGCAAGAGAGCATTTCGCCCGGGACGCCGCCAACATCCGCTGGCTGCGGGCCAGCTTCGCCGAGGCCGCGCAGGCCCGCGCCGTCGTTCTGGCCATCCATGCCGACATGTTCGAGTTCGCCTTCGGCCCGCCTTGGGATCCGGAGGGGTTCCTGCGCCATTCCGGCTTCAAGCGCTTCGGCGAGGCTCTGGTCGAAGAGGCGAACGCCTTCGGCCGCCCGGTGCTGCTGGTCTTCGGCGACAGCCACCGGTTCCGCATGTTCCGTCCCTTCCGGAAGACGGCGCCGACTGTCATGGCGCTGGAGACCTTCGGCGCGCGGCACATGCACGCGGTGCAGGTCGACGTGACACCGTCTGCCGCGTTTCCCTTCGCCGTGCGCCCGGTGATCAACCCGGCACGGCCGGTCCGGCCCGCCGACGGCAGCGAGTGACACGGCGCGGCGGCAGTTTTCACCGTCGCGCCACATTTGCAGCAAACTGCGCCCAAAGTGTCGGGGTTAATTCGGATTGACCCTGTCAGAGGCAAAGACGAACGATGACCTATCGAGAACCCGGAACCGTCGCGGCCCTTCAGTTCAGCAAGCGCCCGGCCATGGACTTTCCCGATGTCGTGGAGGAACTCGACATCGCGCTGAACAGCCTCACGGCGAAACGGCGCAGCGTGTCGTGGGATTGCGACGACATCGCGATCATCGACCGCGACGCCGTGCGGATCGCCCTGGGCTGGTTGCCGCCGGCACAGGACACGGAGTCGTGGTACCTGGTCATCGCCGTCGGCGCCGGCCGGCCGGGCACCGGCGGGCCGGTTTCACCGGACATCTGCGAGCACCTCAAGACCATGATCGTGGACCGCGCGCATGGCTACCTCGACTGTGACTCGGTGCTGCACAGCCGGGCAGACCAGCCCGTCGGCGCGGACCTGATCGACCTCGTGTCCGACCGGCTGCGCGAGACCGAGCGCGCCGCAACCCGACCGGCGGCCGCGCAGCAGGCAAGCGACGACAACGTCATGTGCGCCACCGGCCATACCCGGCTCCACGAAGCCGCCCGGCGCACCTCGCCGTGGTATCACCCGGCAGCCCGGGCCTCGGAACAAAAGACGGTTCCGGAGGCAGACGCGGCTGAACAGGATCTGCGCGCGGCGATGAGCGGGCAAACCGGCGGTCAGGCGCCCGAGGAAGCCTCTCTGCCGATGAAGCTCACGGTCTACACGCTCGGCGCGACCATGCTGATCCACGTCCCGGCGATCGGCGCGGCGCTGCTGGTCTACACCGCGCTGCGCGAACACTATGACGCGCCGATGGCGGCCTGATCCCGCGCCAGGACGTAAGTGTGGATCGAGAACACGCAGGCGCGCGTGCGCGGCAGTCGCAGCACGCATTGCCGCTCCGACCGCAGGTAGGGATGTTCTTCCGACGGCCGGTCCGTCAACGTGCGCGGCGCGCTGCGCGAGCGGGGCTGATGAAGCGCAGCATCCGCGTAGGCCAGCGCGTTGTATCGCCACAGCGGACGCCCCGGGCGGACCCCGTCGAACAGCCGTTGCACGCGCCTGGCCAAGTTGGCGTCGTATTCCGGCACGGGATCGTGGATGGCCAGCAGGGGCCGGCCGATCTTGTCCGCCAGCCGCCAGCTGGCGGGAAAGCAAAGGACGGCGGCCGTCAGAACGTGCTCGGCGCCCCCCTCGGGTTTTTCCATCAGGCACAGGTCCTCCTGCACCAGCAGGCCCAGAGTTCCCATCGGGTCGGCGCGATCGAGCGCCACGGTCACCCCGTCGGGCCGACGCACGCGACCCGACGAGACGACATAGCCCGCCGCGTGGCGGTCCAGCCAGTCCACAACGAAATCCAGAAGCTCCTGCGCGGCCGCATCCGCGCCGGGCGTGACGGCAAGGACGCTTTCACGGCACTGCGCGAGAAGCCGTGCCCGTTCGGCCATCTGGGCCGCGAAGGCCTCGTCGGCGTGCAGCCAGTCGCGCTCGTCAAGCGGCGCGATCCCCGGCAGGGCGGGGTGCGCGGCCACGTCGTATGGCAGGGCGGTCTGCAGGATGCATGTCATGCGGGTCGCAGGTTAACCCGGTTCGGCCCGGGGCGCATCCGCAAAAACGGCTCGGGCCAAGTCCCGTGCTCACCCTGCCCTGCGCTGCGACTTGCACCGGTACATCCGCGCGTCCGCCACCGCCAGAAGTTCATCCAGCGTTGCGCCGTCCTCCGGCGCGGCGGCGCCGCCGACCGATGCCGTGGCGCGCAACGCGACCCGCGCGCCCCCGGCCGGTGGCTGCCAGGAAACCGGGGCGGCGACCGCCCGCTCGGTCTGCGACAGGAGCCGGGCCAGCCCGTCGGTGTCCTGCCCCGGGCACCAGAGCACGAACTCGTCCCCGCCCGGCCGGCCGGCGACGCCTGCCCCGCCGACGACATCCCGCAGCGCCGCACCCACCGCCCGCAGAACCGCATCGCCGGCGGCGTGGCCGTACCGGTCATTGAGCGCCTTGAACCCGTTCAGGTCAGCGTAGAGCACAACACCCGCCGCCGTCGGGGCGGCCAGGTCCCGCCGCATGCGCGCGGCCAGCCCGCGCGCATTGAGCAACCCCGTCAGATGGTCCGTTTCACTGAGCCGCCGCAGCCGCGCGGCCTCGGCGGCCATGTCCTGCTGTTTCTGACGGGGCCACGTGGGATCGGCGCCCTCTGTCGGGTCGGTCTGCAGGTCGACCGCCGCGAGGTTGTGCAGCATCCTGCCGCTTTCATCGCCCTGCAGCACCAGAAGCGGGATCTCGGGACTCAACGGCCCGGCCACGCGCCACGCCGTGAACAGCATGCGCCGCCCTGCGCAGTTAAGCGCGACCGGCAACGGCAAGGAGCAGGTGGCCGCCTTGCCGAGCGTATCGGCGATCGCCCGGCGCCCCCCGGCGGCAATGTCGAGAATGCTGTCCCCTTCGTCCAGCGCGAACAGGTTCGCCGCCCGGCGATTGGTGCCGCGCACCCGGCCATCGGGCGCGACGAGCAGGACCGGCTGCGGCGCGAACGCGAACCCCGCAAGCAAAACGGCCGTGCCCATATCAGGCAAGGAATTCATGGCCCTGCGCCCCGATATCGTCATCGCGCCGCAACGCGATGACCACGCGACAGTGATCGTGGCCGGTGGCGATCGCCTTGTCCACGTGCACGCGGGCGTAACCGTTGGCGTCCGCCGTGACACGTCCGAACACGGCCGTCGTCATCATGCACAGTGCCGGGCGCCCCTCCACCCGCTGTGCGAAGGGGCAGTCGCCATTGGTCAGCACGATCTGGTCAGCGGTGATTTCGGCGACCTGGAAGGATCCGCCGACCCGTCGCTTGAAATCGACGAGGACCGCGGCGATCGCCTCGGCGTCGGAGCAATCCGTATCCGCGCCATACGCACGGCTGACCTGGCGGCCAAGCTCCGTGCCGACGCTGGCCACGAATCCCGCGGCACCCTCCAGGCCCGCGACATCCTGCAGTGTGCCGGCCAAGCCGCCCACGATGTCGGCGAAGAAGTCTTCCGCCGTTGGCGTCCAGGTCGGCGGCCCGGCGGGCTTCATCCTGGTTCCTCCCTGTTCGGCAAGATACACCACGGTGCGCGATGAAAGGTTAACAACCGGTTAACGCCGACGCCCGTGCGCGTGGGGACGCCGGCCCGAAAACGACGCGACGCGGCGTCGCAAACCGGCACGACGCCGGCATGCGGCCTCGGCAGCGTGAAACCGGGGACAAACGGAGGAGGCATGCGGCATGACCACCCATTACCGCGACGGGCGCAAGATCGACCCGACGCGCGGCGCTGTGCTGGGCGACACCACGCTCAACGACGCCGACCGCATCGAGATCGGGCCGACACGGCTGGCTTACGCAGAGTGGGCCGCCGCCGGGCTCGACCTGCCCGACCTGCAGGCCATGCGCCGCTATCGCTGGGAACGGCTGACCCGGACCCTGGCGGCACGCGATTATGCCGGGCTGCTGATGTTCGACCCGCTCAACATCCGCTACGCGACCGACAGCACGAACATGCAGCTGTGGAACACGCACAACCCCTTCCGCGCCGTGCTCCTGTGCGCGGACGGCCACATGGTGATCTGGGACTACGCGAACGCGCCGTTCCTGAGCGCCTTCAACCCGCTCGTGGCGGAACAGCGCGCGGGCGCGGACCTGTTCTATTTCTCGCGCGGCGACAGGATCGACGCGGGCGCCGTCACCTTCGCCAACGAGGTACGGGTGCTGCTGTCAGAGCACGCGGGCGCCAACCGCCGGCTGGCCGTGGACAAGCCCATGCTGCACGGGCTGCGGGCGCTCGAGGCGCAGGGGCTGGAGATCATGGAGGGCGAGGAGGTCACCGAGAAGGCCCGCGCCGTGAAAGGCCCCGACGAGATCCGCGCGATGCGCTGCGCCATGCACGCCTGCGAAACCTCCGTGGCCGAGATGGAGGCGTTCGCGCGCCGCGCGGTGCCCGGCGGCGACACCAGCGAGGCCGACATCTGGGCGGTGCTGCACGCCGAGAACATCCGCCGCGGCGGCGAGTGGATCGAGACGCGCCTGCTGACCTCGGGGCCGCGCACGAACCCGTGGTTCCAGGAATGCGGGCCGCGCATCCTGCGCAACAACGAGATCGTGGCCTTCGACACCGACCTGGTGGGCAGCTACGGCATCTGCTGCGACATCTCGCGCACCTGGTGGATCGGCGACGCGGCACCGCGCGCCGACATGATCTACGCCATGCGGCACGCGCACGAGCACATCATGACGAACATGGAGATGCTGAAACCCGGCGTCATGATCCCCGATCTTTCGGCGAACACGCATGTCCTCGACGCGAAGTTCCAGAAACAGAAGTACAGCTGCCTGATGCACGGCGTGGGGCTGTGCGACGAGTGGCCGCTCGTCGCCTACCCCGATCGCGTGGTGTCCGGGGCCTGCGACCACCCGCTCGAGGCCGGGATGGTCCTGTGCGTCGAGGCGCTGGTTGGCGAGGAAGGCGGCGATTTCTCGATCAAGCTGGAGGACCAGGTGCTGATCACCGAGGACGGCCACGAGAACCTGACACGCTATCCCTTCGACGCCGCGCTCATGGGCGGCTGAAGCGGCGGGGCGCGGGCGGGGCCAGCCGCGCCAGCACGCCCCGGTGGTCCGACCCGAGCCACGGCCGCATCGCCGCGGACGCCGGCCGGCCGCGCGGGGCCAGAACGTGGTCGATGCCCAGCGGATAGCCAAGCGGCGGCAGGCGGAAGGAAACGGCGGTGCGCCCGGCGCGCTCGGTGCGCGTGGCCCGCGCGATGCGCGCGACCGTGTGCGACCATGCCACCGCGTTGAAATCGCCGGCCACGACGACCGGCCCCTCCAACCCCGCCAGGACCGGGATCAGCCGGTCGACCTGCGCGGACTGCCCCCTGGGCCACGGCCAGTGCAGGTGCAGCGACACCACCCACAGGCGCCCGCGCGGCGCGTCGAGCTGCATCGCCGCCATCCCGCCCGGGCCCGACGCACACCACCGGCTGCCCGGCACCACTGGCCAGCGCGACAGCACCGCCACCCCGCCGATGCCGCGCGTGTAGGGGCACAGCAGGCGTTCGGGATACGCGGGCGCCAGCGCATCCAGCACGGAGCGGTTGGGCCGGCTGACCTCCTGCAGTGTCAGCACGTCCGGCGCCGTGCGGGCGATCTCGCGCAGGAAGGCGCTGCGGTCGGTGGGGCGGTAAAGCAGGTTCTTCTGGTAGAGCGTGATGCCGCCCGGCGTGGCCACCGGGCCGCCGGGTGAAACCGCCATCATCGCCTGCCCGCCCAGCGCCGTCGCCACCAGCACAAGCCCCGGCAGCACCAGCACGAGGGGACGGCGCAGCCAGGCAAGGCCGATCAGCGCGATCCCCGCCAGCGGCAGGCGGAACACCGCCAGAAGGTCCCCGGCGGGATGCACGGCCCCGCCGTATCCCGCCGCCAGCAGGGCCAGAGACAGCATGACCGCGGCAATGCCGGCGCGTTGCATCCGCACCCCTTTCGTTGTTTCCCCGCGCCTTTCGGGCGCATATCATGACCACGTGTCACGCGTCAGTGCAAACACGCGAGTGCGCGCGATTTGCTCTGGCCATCCGCCGCGGGCTGTTCCAAGAACGGGTGCGCCGCAGCACAGCGCGGCATTGCCGGAGGAGCGCAATGTTCAAACGTCTCGCCACCTACCTGCGCGGCCGGCGCCGGGGCCTGCGATCACCGCCGGGGCGGGAGGCGCTGTATCCGATCACCGTCGGCGGCACGGAGCGCGAGGTGCTGCATTCGCGCTTCAACACCGCGTGGCCGGGCGAACTGGGAATCGACCCCGGCGTCATCGTGGACCTCGGCGCCTACGACGGCGGCGACGCCTACCGCTTCGCGAAGGCCTTTCCGAACGCGCGGGTGATCTCGGCCGAGGCGGACCCGGAACGCCACGAGATCGTCCGCAAGACGCTGTCGGAAACGCGCGTGGAACTTTTCAACGTGGCCGTCTGCGACCGCGACGGCCCGGTGGAGTGGTATCCCGCCACCGTCGAGGGCGAGCGCCACGCCCAGGGGTCGATCTATCGCCACAGCGCGGCCTACAAGGAACGGTTCCCCAACGTCGAACAGACCGAGACACCGACGACCGTCGCGGGCATGCGCTTTTCCACGCTGTGCGAGCGCGCCGGCATCGATGCGATCGACCTGCTGCACATGGATATCGAGGGCGCCGAGTACACGGTGCTCGACACGCTCGACGGGCGGCGGCCCAAGCTGATCTATCTCGAATGCCGCGACAGCTTCTTCGTGGGCAACCGGGGCGGCCGGGCCATCGAGACGCTGCTCGACGAGCTGGGCTACGACGCGATCCTTCAGCTCAGCGCCGACCGGCTTTACCATCACCGGACCGGCTGAGCGGGCGCGGTCACCTTCGTGTTACGCCGAAGGCAGGCGGCTTGCCCCCGACCGGCACGCGCGCCTAACTGGCGAAGCGTCAAGCCAGAGGAGCCGCCATGCCAACAGAACGCATCACCTTCCCCGGCCACGATGGCAGCACGCTGGCCGCCCGGCTCGACCTGCCCGACGGGCCGCACCTGGCCACCGCGCTGTTCGCGCATTGCTTCACCTGCTCCAAGGACATTCCCGCCGCGCGCCGCATCTCGGCGCGGCTGGCCGGCGCGGGCATCGCCGTGCTGCGGTTCGATTTCACGGGGCTGGGGCACTCGGCCGGCGAGTTCGAGAACACCACCTTCAATTCCAACGTCGCCGACCTGGTGCGCGCCGCGCAGACGCTGGAGGAGCGGGGCATGCCCCCGGCCCTGCTGATCGGCCATTCCCTTGGCGGGGCGGCGGTGCTGGCCGCGGCACGGCGCATCGAGAGCTCCAGGGCCGTGGTCAGCATCGCCGCCCCCTACGATCCCGACCACGTCACCCACAACTTCTGCGACGCGCTGCAGACGATCGAGACGGAGGGCGCGGCCGAGGTCAACCTGGGCGGCCGGCCGGTGCGAATCGGCCGCGACTTCGTCGAGGACGTGAAGGCCGAGACCCTGACCGACGAGATCCGCGACCTGCACCGCGCGCTGCTGGTGCTGCACGCCCCCCGCGACGCCATCGTGGGCATCCAGAACGCGGCCGAGATCTTCAAGGCCGCCAAGCATCCCAAGAGCTTCGTCACCCTTGATGACGCCGACCACCTGATCACCCGGCCCGCCGACGCCGAGTACGCGGCCGAGGTGATCGCCGCCTGGGCCACGCGCTACCTCGAGTTGTCGCCGCCCGCCCCGCCGCCGGGCGCGCCCGAGGGCATCGTGCGCGTGACGGAGGCGGACGCCGACGGCTTCCTGCAGGACATCAACGCCGGCCCGGACCATCACGTGCTGGCCGACGAGCCGGCCGCATACGGTGGCACCGACCGGGGCATGTCGCCCTACGGTTTCCTGTCGGCGGGGCTCGGTGCCTGCACCTCGATGACGATCCGGATGTATGCCCGCCGCAAGGGCTGGCCGCTTCGCCACGTCAGCGTGGACGTCAGCCACGACAAGGTGCACGCCCAGGATGCCGAGTCGGGCGGCGCGGCCAAGGCCGACCGCTTCACCCGCGTGATCCGGCTCGACGGGCCCGAGCTGTCGGATGACCAGCGCGAGAAACTGCGCGAGATCGCCGACAAGTGCCCCGTGCACCGGACGCTCGAACGCTCGGCGGAGGTCGTGACCGAACTGGCGGATTGACCCGGGCCGGCCGGTCATCCGCGATGCGTGAAACGCGGCGCGGCGCGGCCGGCGACGTAACGCGCGTATTCCGCGCATGCGCCATTGCAGAGGCAGGCGGCGCCCGGCACACCGGCACGAACCCCGCGCAAAGGAGGACGCCATGAGTTTTTCCGACGCCGTCCAGCAGATGCCGCCGCAGCTGCGCATCTGGGTGCTGTGGCTGACCTTCGCCATGATCGCCGCACCGCTTGTCCTGCTGTGTTTCCGCCAGACGCGCCGCGACGGCGCGGTGGTGCTGGCCGCCAGTTTCGCCGTGATCACCGCGATGCAGCTGCTCTACCAGGCGGTGGGCTTCACGCGCCTTCTGGGCCTGGCGCACGTGCTGATCTGGGGGCCGCTGGCCGTCTACCTGGCGCTGCGGCTGCGGCAGGGTGTCGTGCCGCGGCTGCCCCGCGCCGTGATCGCCGTGTTCCTGGTCACGATCGGCGTGTCGCTGGTCTTCGACGTGGTGGATGTCGTCCGCTACCTCGCCGGCGACCGCGCGCCTCTGGTGCCGCTCAGCCCGTAGAGGCCGCCTGCCCCTGCGCCGGGGCGTAGTCGCTGACCATCCGGTAGTCCTTGCGCGGCCCCGTCACCACCCAGACCGCGCGCCAGCGCGGCCAGTCGGAAAAATCATAGGCCACGTCGTAGGTATCGGGCGCGCAGTCGTGCCGGGCCTCGGGCGCGACGAGCTCGGGATCGAAGCGGTGAAAGGGGCGGCCGTCGTCGAAATACACGGCGACCTTTCCGTTCTCGGCCTGCCACTGGTAGCAACGCTCGGCGTGCATCGGCCGGCGCCCCGGCAGGATCAACTGCCCTTCCTCGCGGTAGTGCAACCCGCCGTCGCCGGGGGTGAGCCACGCCTCGCCGGCGAATCGGCCCTGCTGGCCCGTCAGCCGGTCGTCCACATGGCGCTCGAGCACCCAACTGCCGGCAAAGGCCCAGAAAATGGGCATCGCGTCACCTCGCTGCCGTGCCGGCGGCACACGCGTCGGCTTGCCGCCACCCTGAAGGCAGTCTAAACCCGCGCCGACCCCGCAGCACGAACAAAAGGCAATCCGCATGATCCCGCGCTATTCCCGCCCCGAGATGACGGCCATCTGGGACCCGGCCACCAAGTTCCGCATCTGGTTCGAGATCGAGGCGCACGCCTGCGACGCGCAGGCCGATCTGGGCGTGATCCCGCGCGAGAACGCGGACGCCGTGTGGAAGGCACGGGACGTGGAGTTCGACGTCGCCCGCATCGACGCCATCGAGGCCGAGACGCGCCACGACGTGATCGCCTTCCTGACGCACCTGGCCGAGATCGTGGGCCACGACGCGGCGCGGTTCGTTCACCAGGGCATGACCAGTTCCGACGTGCTGGACACCTGTTTCAACATCCAGCTGGTGCGCGCCGCCGACATCCTGCTGGCGGACATGGACGCGTTGCTGTCCGCGCTCAGGCGCCGCGCCTTCGAGCACAAGGACACCGTGCGCATCGGGCGCAGCCACGGTATCCACGCCGAACCGACCACGATGGGGCTGACCTTCGCGCGTTTTCACGCCGAGATGGAGCGCAACAGGCACCGCCTTGAAGCCGCGCGCGAGGAGGTGGCGACGGGCGCGATCTCGGGCGCGGTGGGCACCTTCGCCAACATCGACCCGGCGGTCGAGGAACACGTCTGCGCGCAATTGGGCCTGAAACCCGAACCCATCAGCACCCAGGTGATCCCGCGCGACCGTCATGCCGCCTTCTTCGCCGCGCTTGGCGTCGTGGCCTCGTCGATCGAGAACATCGCGGTCGAGGTGCGCCACATGCAACGCACCGAGGTGCTGGAAGGCGAGGAATTCTTCGCCAAGGGGCAGAAGGGTTCCTCGGCCATGCCGCACAAGCGCAACCCGGTGCTCAGCGAGAACCTGACCGGGCTGGCACGGCTGGTGCGCGGCGCGGTGATCCCGGCGATGGAGAACGTCGCGCTGTGGCACGAGCGCGACATCTCGCATTCCTCGGTCGAGCGCATGATCGGTCCCGACGCCACCGTGACACTGGATTTCGCGCTGCACCGGCTGACCGGCGTGATCGACAAGATGGTCATCTACCCCGAGACCATGCTCGAGAACATGCACAAGTTCCGCGGGTTGGTGATGAGCCAGCGCGTGCTGCTCGCACTCACCCAGGCCGGGGTATCGCGCGAGGATGCCTACCGGCTCGTCCAGCGCAACGCGATGAAGGTCTGGGAAGAGGGCAAGGACTTCAAGACCGAGCTTCTGGCCGACGCGGAGGTGCGCGCGGCCCTCGGCGAGGACGAGATCGAGGAGAAATTCGACCTTGGCTACCACACCAAGCACGTCGACACGATCTTCGAGCGGGTCTTCGGCACCTCCGCGCTTTGACGCCGGGGAAAGGCATGCTACCCTTGGAATGCGGCCAACAGGGAGCGACTGCCATGAAGACGCGTATCGTGCTCACCACCCTCGCGCTGACCTTCGCATCGGCCACGGCGGGCCAGGCCTGCCCGTGGCACGACAAGCACGCCATGTCCTGCGCGGACGGCATGGTCTACGACAAGGACGCCCGCACCTGCGTGAAAGTCACGGGCTGAACCGCCGGGCTTAGACATTTCTTCACCGCGGGTCCCGTAACCTTCGGGGCGACGGGCCGCGCCAGGGTGAAGCAATGTCTCGATCCAACAATGTCGCACAGATCGCGCCGCCGCGCGAAAAGGGGGCTGCCGCGCGCCTGACGCGCAAGCAGAAGGCGGCGATCATCGTTCGTTTCCTGCTCAACGAAGGGGCAGACGTCCCCCTGTCGGACCTGCCCGACGGCTTGCAGGCCGATCTGACCACCCAGATGGGCGCCATGCGCTACGTCGACCGCGCGACGCTGGCCGAGGTGGTGGCCGAATTCGCCGGGGAACTCGAATCGCTCGGGCTGACCTTTCCGCGCGGCGTCTCGGGCGCGCTTGCGGCGCTGGACGGGCGCATCAGCCCGCTAACGGCGGCGCGCCTGCGGCGCGAGGCGGGCGTGCGGCAAACGGGCGACCCCTGGGACCAGGTGCGCGACGCCAGCCTTGACGTGCTCGCCCCGATCGCCGCCGCCGAAAGCCCGGAAATCGCGGCGGTCATCCTGTCCAAGCTCGACGTCGACAGGGCGGCCGCGCTTCTGGCCAAGCTGCCCGGCGAAAGGGCGCGCCGCATCACCTACGCCGTGTCGCAAACGCAATCTGTCACGCCCGAAGCGGTGGACCGCATCGGGCTGTCGATCGCCGGACAGATCGCCGACATCCCCGACACCGCCTTTGCCGACGGCCCGGAAAAGCGCGTGGGCGAGATCCTGAACTCCTCGACGGCCGAAATCCGCGACGCCGTGCTTTCCGGGCTGGAGGAAACCGACGGGGATTTCGCCAGCCGCGTGCGGCGCGCGATATTCACCTTCGCCGACATCCCCCGCCGGCTGGAACCGCTGGACGTGCCCAAGATGCTGCGCGGCGTCGAGCAGCCCACGCTGGTCGCCGCGCTGGGCGCCGCCCGCGACGAGGACACCGGCGCCGCCGCCGAATTCCTGTTCGAGAACATGTCGCGGCGCATGGCCGACGCCCTGCGCGAGGAAATCGACGACGCCGGCCCCGTCAAGCCCCGCGAGGGCGAGGCGGCGATGACCGAAGTGGTCAATGCCATCCGCCGGCTCGAGGCCGCGGGGGAACTGCGCCTGCGCACGCCCGAGGATGACGCCAGCGACGATGCCGATGACGGCTGACCCGCACGGCGGGGACGTGGACATGGCCGTCCACACGGCGTAGTCTGCGGGAATGACGGATACGGACGGACGCCGCTGGCATGACATGGGCGGGCAAACCGCCGGGCCCGTGCCCCTGGACGAACACGATCACGCGCTGTGGGAAAAGCGTGTGGACGCGCTGATGGTGCTGTGCTCCGGCAAGGGGCTGTTCACCGTGGACGGCCTGCGCCGCGCGCTCGAGGACATGGGCGAGGATGCCTTCGAGCGCCACAGCTACTACGAACGCTGGATCGCGGCAGTGAACCAGAACCTGGTCGAGGCCGGGGTCTACACGCTGGCCGAACTTGGCGCGCGGATGCACGAGGTCGCCGCGCGCGGCGAGACCTACGCACAGGTCAACGATGGCTGAGCGGGTGCGCGTGAAAACGTGGATGCCGCCCGGCCACGTGCGCGCGCCGGCCTACCTGCGCGGCAAGACCGGCGTGATCGAGCGCGCGCTGGGCGCGTTCGGCAACCCCGAGCAACTGGCCTATGGCCTTCCCGCGGAAAAGCAGCCGCTCTACCGCGTGCGGTTCTCGATGGCCGAGGTCTGGGGCGCGGGCGCCGAGGTGTCCGATGACACGCTGGATGCCGAGATCTACGGCCACTGGCTGGAAAGGGTCTGACAGATGCCGCACGACCACCCCGACCACGCGGGGATCAGCGCCTCGGGACACCCCTTCCGTCCCGACAACGACACGCCGCTGACCTACTGGCAGCGCATGGAGGTTGCCGTGCGCGAGCTGCTCATCGAGAAGGGCGTGACCACGCCGGCCGAGATCGCCGCCCAGATCGACGCGATGGACGCCCGCACGCCGGCCAACGGCGCAAGGGTCGTCGCCCGCGCCTGGACCGACCCGGCGTTCAAGGCGCGGCTGCTGGCCGACGGCTCCGCCGCCTGCCGCGAGATGGACTTCGACATCGGCGCGCTCAACCTCGTCGCCGTGGAGAACACCGATGATGTCCACAACCTGATCGTCTGCACCCTGTGCTCGTGCTACCCGCGCAACCTGCTGGGGTTGCCGCCGGACTGGTACAAGACCCGCGAATACCGCAGCCGCGCGGTGCGCGAGCCGCGCGCGGTACTGCGGGAATTCGGGGTCGAGCTGCCCGCGCAGACCCGGGTGCGCGTCCACGACAGCACCGCCGACATGCGCTACATCGTGATCCCCGCGCGCCCGCCCGGCACCGAGGGCATGGACAGCACATCACTGGCCGCGCTGGTGACGCGGGATTCGATGATCGGCACGGGCCTGCCGCGGTGCCCCTGACGCACGGTGGCGTGCTTGCGCCCGACGGCCCCACCAACTATGACTGCGCGGATCAACGAAAAATCCGGCCCGGACCCGATGGGTAAACCCGACGACAGCTTCCGACAGCGCGCACGCGAATACGCCGTGAACCTCGTGCTTCAGGGCCTTCTGGGTGCGGCCCGCGCCCTGCCCTACCGCTGGCGCGTGCCGCTCATGGGGCGGCTGACGGCGCGCGTGGTTTCCCCCATCGCCGGGTACTCGCAGCGGGTGCGCACCAATCTCAACTACGTTCTGCCGGACCTTCCCGAGCGCGAGATCCGCCGGCTTGAACGCGCCGCGCCCGACAACGCCGGCCGGACCATGATCGAGCTCTACTCGGCGCGCGAATTCAAGGCACGCGCGCGCAACGCGCCGGTTTCCGGCCCCGGGCTGGCGACAGCGCGGGCAGCGGCGGAGGCGGGCAAGCCCGTGATCTTTGTCAGCGGCCATTTCGGCAGCTTCAACGCGGGGCGGGTGGCGCTGGTCGCCCAGGGTTTCGAGATGGGCGTGTTCTACCGTCCGATGAGCAACCGCTATTTCAACCGGCACTACGTGCGCGCCATGGCCACGCTGAGCGAGCCGATGTTCGAACAGGGCCGCCGCGGCACGCGGGAGATGGTCCAGCACCTGCGCCGCGGCGGGGCGCTGGGTGTGCTCACCGACATCAATGCGCACGACGGCATCCCGCTGGATTTCTTCGGCAAGCCGGCGCTGTCGTCGCTCAACATGGCCGAGCTGGCGCTCAAGTTCGACGCACCTCTCGTGCCATTCTGGGGGATCCGGGCCGCCAACGGGATCGACTTCGAGGTGACCGTGGAATCCCCAATTCCCCACACCGACGCGGTCACCATGACACAGGCGGTCAACGACCGGCTCGAGGCGCAGGTGCGCGCACACATGGATCAATGGTTCTGGATACACCGCCGCTGGAAGGATGGGACCGGCCCGGTGGCCGAGATGCGCCTGCGCCAGTGGCGCGAACGCACCTGAGCGTGCAATCCGGCTCAGCGCAGGCGCGCGGCCGCCTCGATCGCGCCCATGCCCGCGCGCTGGGCGATCACCACGACGGGGTCATTCCCGCCGAGTTCGACCTCGAGCTGCATCTCCCGGCCGTTCTCCCAGCGGCCGATGTCGCGAATCTCGGTCACGATGTTGGTATAGCTCAGCGTGCGGCCTGCATTCTCGCCCCGCGTTATGTCCACGGTGGCCTCGGGACGGTAGCGCAGCAGTTGCAGCTTCATCGGCCAGGGCGCCCCGGCCGCGGCACGGCAAATGACGGTCAGCCGGTCTCCGTCGCGCCTGAGGTCGAGGGTTACCTCGTGGTCCGCGTCGCGGTGGCGATCGATGATCCCGTCGACCCGCTCGGGGTGCGTGCCCATGACATGGTCCTGCCCCTGGACGATGATCTGGGGCGTGTAGACGCTGCCATGCCCCCCGGCCGCGGCATAGGCTTTCTGGCGGCGGGTATGCGCGGGATCGCCGAAACTGTCCTTCCACCCGATGTAATCCCAGTAGTCGACGTGCAACGCCAGCGGGATCACGTCGTCGTGGTCGGCCAGTTCGGCAAGGTAGGCATCGGCCGGCGGGCAGGATGAACAGCCCTGCGAGGTGTAAAGCTCGACGATCACGGCCCGCTCCTGCGCGGAAAGCGGCGCGGCAAGGGCGAGCAAGGCCAGAACGATTCCGGCGAAGCGGTGTATCATGCGATGCAGTTCGGTCATGCAGGTCATGGTGCGCCTTCCTGCATAATGCCATTGCGCGGCGACTGCCAATCAAGGTTTCGCGAGACGCGCGTGCGCGTCCGGCCTTGCGCCGAATTGTGTGCGACAGTATACATTTTGACCAGCGCCCCCTTGATCGGTCCCGCGAAATGGGCCAGAAGCGGGGCCAGCCATTCCTGCGAGACCCGAAAGGAACGCCAAGATGCCCATCACCGTCGGACATGATACCGCGCGCACGCGCAAGACGCTTCAGGTCGGCGACCAGAGCCTGGCCTATTATTCCATCGCCGCGGCCGAGGCGGCGGGGCTCGGCGATTTCTCGCGCCTGCCGATCGCGCTGCGCGTCGTTCTGGAAAACATGCTGCGCTACGAGGACGGCAAGACCGTCGTCACCGACGACATCAAGGCGTTCTCGGACTGGGCGGCGCAGGGCGGCCAGACCGCGCGCGAGATCGCCTATCGCCCGGCGCGCGTGCTGATGCAGGACTTCACCGGGGTTCCGGCGGTCGTGGACCTGGCTGCCATGCGCGACGGCATCGAGGCGCTGGGCGGCAAGGCCAGCCAGATCAACCCGCTCAACCCCGTCGACCTG
The DNA here is from genome assembly GCF_002834145.1 of Roseovarius salinarum. Taxonomy (GTDB): domain Bacteria; phylum Pseudomonadota; class Alphaproteobacteria; order Rhodobacterales; family Rhodobacteraceae; genus Roseovarius; species Roseovarius salinarum. The sequence goes on from NZ_PHNT01000008.1 coordinate 60,467, forward strand.
GTGATCGACCACTCGGTGATGATCGACGAGTTCGGCAACCCGCGCGCCTTCCAGATGAACGTGGACCGCGAGTACGAGCGCAACATGGAACGCTACCAGTTCCTCAAGTGGGGCCAGTCCGCGTTCGAGAACTTCCGCGTCGTGCCGCCGGGCACCGGCATCTGCCACCAGGTGAACCTCGAATACCTCGCCCAGACGGTCTGGACCGACACCGACCAGAACGGTGAAACGGTGGCCTACCCCGACACTCTGGTGGGCACCGACAGCCACACAACCATGATCAACGGGGTCGCCGTGCTGGGCTGGGGCGTCGGCGGGATCGAGGCCGAGGCCGCCATGCTGGGCCAGCCGATCTCGATGCTGATCCCCGAGGTCGTGGGCTTCGAACTCACGGGCGCGATGGTCGAGGGCACCACCGGCACCGACCTGGTGCTCAAGGTCGTCGAGATGCTGCGCGCCAAGGGCGTGGTGGGCAAGTTCGTCGAGTTCTACGGCGACGGGCTGGACAACCTGCCGCTGGCCGACCGCGCGACGATCGCCAACATGGCGCCCGAATACGGCGCGACCTGCGGTTTCTTCCCGATCGACGACGAGACGCTGCGTTACCTGCGTCAGACGGGCCGTGACGAGAACCGCATCAAGCTGGTCGAAGCCTACGCCAAGGAAAACGGGTTCTGGCGCACCCCCGACTACGCACCGGTCTACACCGACACGCTCAAGCTGGACATGGGCGAGATCGTGCCGGCCGTCTCGGGCCCCAAGCGCCCGCAGGATTACGTCGCGCTCGACCAGGCGGCCCAGAAGTTCTTCGAGGTCGTCTCGGAGTACCGTGGCGAGGACGAGGGCAACGGCGCCACCGCCATGGCCGCCGAGGGCCCGGCGCCCGACGCGCTGGTCGACCCGCGCAAGACCCAGAAGGTGGAAGGCGAGGACTACGCGCTGCGCGACGGCTCGGTCGTGATCGCCTCGATCACCTCGTGCACCAACACCTCCAACCCCTACGTCATGATCGGGGCCGGGCTGGTGGCCAAGAAGGCCCACGAACTGGGCATGACCCGCAAGCCGTGGGTCAAGACCTCGCTCGCGCCGGGCAGCCAGGTGGTCAGCGAATACCTGGAGGCCGCCGGCCTGCAGGAGCATCTCGACGCCATCGGCTTCAACCTCGTGGGCTATGGCTGCACCACCTGCATCGGCAACTCCGGCCCGCTGCAGAAGGAAATCAGCGAAGCCATCGCCGAGGGCGACCTCGTGGCGACCTCGGTGCTGTCGGGCAACCGCAACTTCGAGGGCCGGATCAGCCCGGACGTGCGCGCGAACTACCTCGCCAGCCCGCCGCTGGTGGTGGTCTACGCACTGGCCGGCGACATGAACATCGACCTGACGCGTGATCCGATCGGCCAGGACAAGGACGGCAAAGACGTCTACATGCAGGACCTGTGGCCGAGCCAGCAGGAGATCGCCGCGCTGGTCGAACAGACCGTGACGCGCGAGGCGTTCCGGGAAAAATACGCGGACGTCTTCAAGGGCGACGAGAAGTGGCGCGAGGTCGAGGTCTCGGGCGGCGAAACCTACGACTGGCCCGAAGAGTCGACCTACGTGCGCAACCCGCCCTACTTCCAGGGCATGTCGCGCGAACCGGGCCGGATCGAGGACATCCGGGGCGCACGCATGCTGGCGCTGCTGGGCGACATGGTCACCACCGACCACATCAGCCCCGCCGGTTCGTTCAAGCCCGACACGCCGGCCGGCCAGTACCTGACCGAGCGGGGCGTGCAGCCGCGCGACTTCAACTCCTACGGGTCGCGGCGGGGCAACCACGAGGTGATGATGCGCGGCACCTTCGCCAACATCCGTATCCGCAACGAGATGCTCGAGGGTGTCGAGGGCGGCTTCACCAAGGCCCCCGACGGCGGCACCGTGCCGATCTTCGACGCGGCCATGGCCTGGCAGGACAAGGGCGTGCCGCTCGTCGTCGTGGCCGGTGAACAGTACGGCGCCGGATCCAGCCGGGACTGGGCCGCGAAAGGCACCAACCTGCTCGGTGTCAAGGCCGTGATCGCCGAAAGCTACGAGCGCATCCACCGGTCCAATCTGATCGGCATGGGCGTCATCCCGTTCGAATTCACCGGAGAAGACACGCGCAAGACGCTGGAGCTGACCGGCGACGAGAGCTTCGACATCACCGGACTGGCCGGTGACATGAAACCCCAGGCCGAGGTGCCATGCACCATCACCTATGCCGACGGCAGCACCAAGCAAATCACGCTGAAAAGCCGGATCGACACGGCCGTCGAGAAGGAATACGTCGAGAACGGCGGCGTGCTGCACTACGTGTTGCGCAATCTCGCGCGCAACGCCGCCTGAGGCCCCACGCCGGGCTGATGCGACGAAACGGGGCGGCCCCTGCGGCCGCCCTTTTTTCCTTGGCCCGGTCACCAACTGTGGTAGGATATCCATAATGGCGGCGTCAGACCGCCGAACAAACCCGAGGCAGAGCGCCCGCCCGACAGACCGCCCCTATCGGCCCGCGTGACGACCGCGACGGCGTGGCCAAGGCAACGCGAGGCAGGCCACTGCCGCCAAAGGCGGGGGCAACCAGGCTTGAGCAGGCCCGAACAGGATTTTCTGCGCACGTCCATGCGCCATCTGGCCGCCCTGCGCGACGCCGGGCCAAGTTCCACGTCCAACGACATACCCTTCCCCGACGGCTGGTTCGACCTGCCGCAGGATACCCTGGCCGACCTGGGCGCGATGATGTATCTCGCCGCGCTCAGCCGCTTCAACCGCACCCGCACGCTGCCGCAGGCGCTGGCACAGATCGAGCCACCGCTCCGGCTGAGCCAGTACAAGCTTTTCCGGTCCAACGGCTTTCCGCGCGCCTTCGTGACATGGGCCGGGCTGACGCACGATGCGGAGTACCGGCTGGCCATCGATCACCAGCCGCTGCAGCCGCAGGACTGGAACAGTGGCGCCTCGAAATGGCTGATCGATCTCGTGGCGCCCTTCGGCCACGTCGAACAGGTGCTAACCCGCCTGGCCGCCAACCCCGAGGAGACGCGCGTGCGCGCGCTTTGGCACAACCGGGCCGGCACACGCTACCGCATCGTGGAATGGACCCGCGCCGATCCGGGCGGCGAAATCGCGGTCGGCTCCTACGGCGTCGGCCAGTTCCGCAGACGGCTGGCGGAGGGCTGAGCGATGGGCTTCCCGGTCATCGGCGGCGACATCACCGGCACCGTCACCGAGGGCAGCGGCGACCTTGTCACCGGTGATCTCGACGATGTGCTGCAACCGGACAACCCCGATGACACCTGGTCGATCACGAGCGGGGCCAGCTACGGCACGGCCTCGATCGACCCGGCGACCGGGGAGTGGTCCTATGACCTCGACGACAGCCACCCCGCGGTGAAGGCGCTGGACCCGGGCGAGACGCTGACCGACACCTTCACCGTGCTGGCCGAAGACGCCGGCGGCGGCACCGACACACAGCAGGTGACCATCACCATCAGGGGCGCGGTCTGCTTTGCCGCGGGCACCCTGATCGAGACCGAAACCGGCCCCCGCCCGGTCGAGTCCCTCGCGGCGGGGGACCGCGTGCGCACGATGGACAACGGGTTGCAGACGTTGCGCTGGATCGGCGCGATGCCGGTCTCGACCGCCGAGATGGCCGCCGACCCGCGCCTTGCCCCGGTGCGCATCCGTGCCGGCGCGCTCGGCCGCGGTCTGCCCGCGCGCGACCTGCGCGTGTCGCGCCAGCACCGGGTTTTCGTGCGCGCCCCGCAGGCGCGCGAGGCCTTCGGCAGCGCCGAGGCGCTGATCCCCGCGATCAAGCTGACCGCCCTGCCCGGCGTGCGTGTGGAGACGGCACCGCGCGCCGTGGTCTACTACCACCTGCTGTTCGATCGCCACGAGATCGTTTTCAGCGAGGGCGCCCCGACGGAAAGCCTGCTGACGGCGCCGCAGGCGCTCAACAGCCTGCCCCCGGCCGCACGGGCCGAGATCATGGCGCTTTTCCCCGCGCTGGGGCATCCCGGATACGCGGCGCGGCCGGCGCGCACCGTCGCGGAAACCGGGAAAAAGGTGCGCGCCTTCGTCGACGCGCTGGTGCGAAACGATGCGGTGCCCCTGCAGGCCGCCTGACCGCGCCGGCGGGCCCGTGGCGCGACGCGCCACCGCCCGGTTTCACGCCAGACCACACGACCTCGCCGCGGCCGCGGCGTTTCAATACCCGCGACCCGGGGGATCCGGCGGGGGCCGGCGCCCGCACCGGCTGGCCGGCCGGCCCCGCGGTGTCACGCGGGAAATCGGAAACGGCATGGAGGTCACATGCGCAGAACGCTGATCATCGCCCAGATCGCAGCGCTGATGCTGATCGCCGTTGCCGGGGCATATGGCAGCGGCACGCCGCGCGCGCCGTGCCACAGCGAGGCCCCGCAAGGCGACACAGTCTGCCGGTACTGACCCGGCCGGCACTGTCCTTACTCTGCCGCCTTCTCGATGGCGGGGCGGATCGTGTTTTCCAGCACGCTGTCGGTGATCGGGCCGGCGAACCGCAGCACGATACGCCCCTGCCCGTCGATCACATAGGTTTCGGGCACGCCGTAAACACCCCAGTCGAGCGCCATGCGCCCCTTCGGATCGGCGCCGATCGCGGTGTAGGGATCGCCCAGGTTGCGCAGGAAGGTCAGCGCGTTGTCGGGCTTGTCCTTGTAGTTGACGCCATAGATGGTCACCCCCTCGCGCGCGAGCTGCTCGAGGTTCGGGTGCTCCACCCGGCACGGCGCGCACCACGACGCCCAGTAGTTGACCAGCTTCACGCCGTCGGCACGCACCTGCGCGTCCGAGACCACGGGCTTGTCGCCCAGCTGCGTCACCTCGACGGCCGGTGCGGGCTTGCCCGTCAACGCCGAGGGCAGCTCGTCGGGGTTGTCGCGGAACATCCCGAAATAGAACAAGGCCGCCAGCGCCGCGAAAATCAGCGGCGGGGCGACCATCATCGGCTTAATCCTGGCCATCGCGGCGGACCCTTTCCTCGACCTCTTCCAGCTGCGCCCGCACCCGGCGCGACCGCCAAAGGCTCAGCCCCACGAGGACGGCCAGAAGCGCGATCGACACCGCGTAGGACGACAGCACCTCGACGGCGTATTTTCCAAGCTCGGGCATTGCGTCACCTCATCCGTTCGCGGGCCAGAAGCGCGCGCATGCGCCGCGCGCGGATCTCGGTGCGGGTGCGCAGAAGCACCAGCGCGATGAACAGCAGCACGAAGCCCGCGATGCATACCAGCAGCGGCCAGTAGAACACATCGGCCACGTTCTCTTCCTTGTCCAGGCTCAGTGACGCGCCCTGGTGCAGCCCCTGGTTCCAGAAATTCACGGCATAGCGCGACAGCAGCGCGAAGACCGAGCCGACCAGGCACAGCACGCTGGTCAGGTCGGCGGCGGTGTCGTCGTTCTCGATCGCCTCCCACAGTGCCATGTAGCCCAGGTAGAACAGGAACAGGATCAGGAAGGAGGTCAATCGCGGGTCCCACGCCCACCAGGTGCCCCACATCGGCTGCCCCCAGATCGCCCCGGTGGCCAGCGCGATCACCGTCATCACGGCACCGACCGGCGCCGCCGCTCGTGCGGCCAGCGCGCTGACGTGGTGGCGCCGCACGATCCAGATGAGCGAGGTGATCAGCATCATCAGCCAGGTGTTGATCGCCATCAGCGCCGCGGGCACGTGCAGGTATATGATCTTGACGGTCGAACCCTGCCGGTAGTCGTCGGGGGTGAAGAAGAACCCCCAGATCAGCCCGACCACGAGCGCGACGACCGACAGCACCGACACCCAGGGCAGGACCCGCTCGGTCGTGCGGATGAATTTCTTGGGATTGGCATATTCCCACAGCGCGTTCAGGTTCATGCGAGCTTTCCGATTCGTACGTGCCTAGCGCAGGTTGACTCTCAATACAGCAGCCGAGGCGAAAGGCAAAAGCGCGATCGTGCCGCAGCTTATGCCCGCCAGCATCAGCAGGGGCGTGGTGGTGTCCAGCCCCTCGGCGCCGCGCCGGGCCATCTCGGCGCCGAAGATCAGCGTGGGCACGTAAAGCGGCAGCACCAGCAGGCTCAGCAGCAGCCCACCGCGCTTGATCCCCACCGTCAGCGCCGCGCCGAAGGTGCCGATCACGCTCAGCGCCGGCGTGCCCAGAAGAAGCGAGAGCACCAGCGGACCGTAGCCCGCGCCGGGCAGGCTCAGCAGCAGCGCGAACAACGGCGTGGCCAGCACCAGCGGCAGGCCCGTGGTCAGCCAGTGCGCCAGCGCCTTGACGCTGACCACCGCCTCCATCGGCAGCGGTGCCGTGGCCAGCAGGTCAAGGCTGCCGTCCTCCCAGTCCAGCGCGAAGATCCGGTCGAGCGACAGCAGGCAGGCCAGCAGCGCCCCCAGCCACAGGATCCCCGGCGCGATCGTGCCCAGAAGTGCCGTCTCGGGGCCCACGCCGAAGGGCACCAGAACCACCACGATCAGGAAGAACGCCAGCCCGAGGCCGAACCCCCCGCCCGCGCGCACCGCCAGCCGCAGGTCCCGCGTGAGAAGCGCGATCACAGGAACACCTCGTCGAAATCCTCGGCGTCGGGCGCCGCGGCGCGGAACGCGGCCACGTCCAGCACCCGCGCCTCGGCCAGTCCGAGGTCGATGTGCGTGGCCATCAGCGCGCTGCCGCCGCCGGCCAGATGCGCGCGCACGGCGTCCGCGAAAAGCGCCACCGCGTCCACGTCCAGCGATACCGTCGGTTCGTCCAGCAGCCAGACGGGCCGGCCCGTCACCAGCAGGCGCGCCAGCCCCAGCCGCCGCTTCTGCCCGGCCGACAGCGCGCCGGCCTGCCGATCCGCCAGCGGGCACAACTCGAAGGCATCCAGCGCCGGGCCGATCGCGCCCTGCCCGAAGACGCGCGCCCAGAAGGTCAGGTTCTCGGATACCGTCAGCGTCGCCTTGAGCCCGTCGGCATGGCCGGCATAGACCATCGACTCGGGCGGCGCCTCCACCCGTCCCGCGCGGGCGGGTTGCAAACCGGCGACCGTGCGCAGCAGTGTCGTCTTGCCGATGCCGTTGGGCCCGCGCAACACGACCGCTTCGCCGGGGCGCAGAGCGAAACTCAGCCCCTCCAGCACGGCCACCCCGCCGCGCGTCACGGTCAGATCGGACACATGTACCGTCATGCGCGCAGCCCTAGCCCAAAGGCGTGGCAGGCGAAAGCGCTCAAAGGTCGCAACGCGCCGCCGACGCCCCATCGGGTCACGCTTTCACCCCGGCCAAGGGTATTCCCCGCGCGCCCGCGATGCGATAAAATGACATGGCGCGGCGCGCGCGCCGCCAGAAACCACCGGATTCCATGCAACGCCTTCTCGGACTTTTCCTTGCCCTGGCCATGTTGATCGCGCCGCTCGCCGCGACGACGCAGGCGGGCGAGGCGCATGCGCACCCGGTTGCCGCGACGGCCGCGATGAACACGGAAGCCGGCGCGGTCGAGACCTGCTGCGAGGCCGCCGGCCATCACGCCGGCACGAGCTGCCCGATGCTCGTCTTCCTCCTGCCCGGCGCACCGGTCGTGCCCGGTGCCGACCCGGAGGTTTCGCGACTGCCGCGCCCCGGCAACGTCAGCTTCCGCGCGGTGGTGCCCGCCGGCCTGTTCGATCCGCCGCGCGCCACCTGAACCGCGCCAGCATCGCCCCCGGGGCCGTCCGAGCCCCGGACCATTCCCGCATTCCGGTCAATGACACCGCAGGGTGGCCGCGCCACCGTTGAACGGCCGATCCCCGCGAACCGAAGGACGATACCCATGAACAGGACTGTCAAACTCACCGCCATGCTCGCCGCGGCCGGCGTCGCCGCCGCCGGCGTCATGCTGACACGCACAGGCGGCCCCGAAACGCCGGCGCAGGCCGGCGCGGTCTCCGCCCAGAGCGCGCCCGCAGACGCGCCCGTGATGCATGTGACGAAAACGCCGACCTGCGGCTGCTGCAGCGCCTGGGTGGACCTGGCCCGCGCACGCGACTGGCGCGTCGAGGTCGAGGACACCCCCGATTACGTCGGCATGAAACAGGCGGCCGAGGTGCCCGAACGCCTGTGGGCCTGCCACACGGCCAAGATCGCGGGCTACACCGTCGAGGGGCACGTTCCCTTCGAGGCGATCCGCAAGCTGCTGGACGAGCGCCCCGACATCGAGGGCATCTCGGTGCCCGGAATGCCGGCGGGCTCGCCCGGGATGGGCACCGACCCCGACGCCGTCTACGACGTGATCGCCTATGGCGGCGCGGCGGGCGACGGAGCCGTTTTCTACACCGCCGGCCGGTAAGGCCGGCCGCCCCGGCGGCGTCCCCGCGGGATGCCGCCGGATCAGCCGGCGGAATCGCCCACCGGCAGCAGCGCCACGGCGACGCGCCGCCCCTCGGCCAGCAGCACGTTGTAGCTTCGGGCGGCGGCGGGCGAGTGCATCGTCTCCACCCCCATACCCGCGTCCTCCAGCCTCTCGCGCAGGCCGGCGGGGACATGGGCGATCTCGCCGCCGGTGCCGATGAACAGCACGTCGATCGCATCCGACAGTGCCAGAAGCGTGTCGGCATCCTCGAACCCGCCCCAGGGGCCCGCACCCTCTGCTGTCACGCAGATTGGGCCCGCCATCGCCTGTCCGCCCACGCGGAAGAAGCCGGGCCCGTAGCCGTCGATCGGCGTGGCCGCGGAGAAGGTGATCTCGCTGAGTCGCATGTCATCCTCCGTTGTCCCAGATCGGCAGGCCGGTCAGCACGGCCCCGAAGATCACCGCGTATGCAATGCCGCGGTAAAGCCGTTCGTGGGCCGGGTCGAACAGCGCCTGGCCGATCATGGTGGTAATGAAATAGGGCACGCAAAGCACCGCCGCCAGAACCAAGAGGTACAGATCGGTCACGCCGCGCAGCAGCAGCGTGCCCACGATCACCACGTCAAGTGCCGACAGCACCAGGATCGTGTTGGCCCGCACCGACTGCACGCCCGCCCGGCCGGCAAGGTAGAACAGGATCACCACCGGCCCGGTCAGCCCCGTCATGCCGCCCACGATGCCCGCCCCCGCGCCGATGCCCGCCAGTCCGCGGGCCCGCACGCGCCCGGTGTAACGCCAGCCGGCGACAAGCGCGCCCAGCGTGACCAGCGTCACGCCGGCGGCAATCCACCGCACGGTCACCGCGTCCAGCCCCTGCAGCGCCATGACGCCCAGCGGCACGGTCACCGCCGCCGCCAGCCCGAGGATGCCGGATTCCCGCCGGTCGGCCTGCCCCCAGGCGCGCGGCAGAAGCACCGCCATGCTGGCCACGCCCGTAAGCGTGATCAGCGCCACGACCTGCGGCGGCGCCAGGAAGATGCCCGCCACCGGCACGAAGATCAGCGCGGTGCCGAAGCCGGTGAACCCGCGAATGATCCCCGCCCCGGCCAGCGTCACCAGAAGCCAGGGCAGCCCCGGCGTCGCCAGGACCGCGTCGAGCGTGTCAGGCATCCACGTTGGCGAACTGGTTGCCGGTGGTCGCGTCGGGCTTGGACCAGTCGCGCTTGACGCCCAGCCACAGCAGGATCGCGCTTGCCACGAAGACCGACGAATAGGTCCCCACGATGACGCCCCAGATCATGGCGAAGACGAAGCCGCGGATCACGTCGCCGCCCAGTACGAAGAGCGCCAGCAGGGCCAGCAGCGTGGTCACCGAGGTCATGACCGTCCGGCTGAGCGTCTCGTTGATCGACAGGTTCAGCACCTCCGACAGCGGGCGCTTCTTGTACTTGCGCAGGTTCTCGCGCACCCGGTCGAAAACCACCACCGTATCGTTGAGCGAATAGCCCACGATCGTCAGCAGCGCCGCAATGATCGCGAGGTCGAACTGGATCTGCAACTCCGAGAAAATCCCTATGGTCAGGATCACGTCGTGCACCAGCGCGGCCACCGCGCCCACGGCGAACTGCCACTCGAAGCGCAGCCAGATGTAGACAAGCACCGCCGCGATGGCGAGTGCCACCGCGATCATCGCCGTCTGGATCAGCTCGCCCGAAACCTTCGGGCCGACGCTTTCGACCGAGGTGAAGGTTATGTCGGGTGCCACGTCCTGCAGGGCATCACGCACCTGTTCGACGGTGTCGGCGCTCACGCTCTGCTGGCCTTCCTGCGCCTGGATGCGGATCATGGCAACGTTCTGATCGGGGCCGAAGGTGGGGTCGAAGACCTCGGTGATCGTGACGTCGCCCAGCCCCAGCGGCTGGATCGCGTCGCGGTAGGCGCCGATGTCGATCTGCTGCGCGCTGTCGGTGCGGATCGTGGTGCCGCCGCGGAAATCGATCCCGAAATTCAGCCCCTGGAGCCCGAAGGACCCGGCCGCCAGCAGGATCAGCAGGCCGGACGCGCCCAGCGTGATCTTCCAGCGCGAGAAGAAGTCCCAGTTCGTGTCCTTCGGCACCAGCCGCAGCGCCCGGCCCTGCAGCACCGTCTTGGGCCGCTTGCGCTCGAACCAGAAGATCACGACCAGCCGCGTGACGAAGATCGCCGTGAAAACCGAGGTGATGATGCCCAGCCCGAGCGTCACCGCGAACCCGCGCACCGGCCCGCTGCCCAGCGCGTAGAGGATCACCGCCGTGATGAAGGTGGTGATGTTGGCGTCGGTGATGGCGCTCAGCGCCTTTTCGTACCCCAGCTCGATCGCGCGCGACGGGCCCTTGGCCGTCTTGAGTTCCTCGCGGATTCGCTCGAAGACCAGCACGTTGGCGTCCACGGCCATGCCGATGGTCAGCACGATGCCCGCGATCCCCGGCAGCGTCAGCGTCGCCCCGATGGCCGACAAAAGCCCGAAGATCAGCCCGACGTTGAGGATGAGCGCCACGTTGGCAAAGAGGCCGAACAGCCCGTAACTGGCGAACATGTAGACCAGCACCAGCGCGAACGCCACGATGCAGGCGATCTTGCCGGCCTCGATGCTGTCGGCGCCCAGTTCCGGGCCGATGGTCCGCTCCTCCAGGAATTCCAGCCCCGCCGGCAGCGCGCCGGCGCGCAGCAGCACGGCCAGTTCGGTGCTTTCCTCGACGGTGAAGTTGCCGGTGATGATCCCCGAGCCGCCGGGGATATGGCTCTGGATCACCGGGGCGCTGATGACCTCGTCGTCGAGCACGATGGCGAACGGCGAGCCGATGTTGTCGGCGGTGTAGTTGCCGAACTGCCGCGCGCCCGCCGGGTTGAAGCGGAAGGTCACCGCCGGCTGGCCGTTCTGGTCGAAATCGGGTTGCGCGTCGACCAGCTGCTCGCCGGTGACCACCGGGGCGCGTTCGAGGATGTAGTACTGGTCGGGGTCGTCCAATGACGGCAGCACCTCGTTGCCCGGCCCCGGCGCGGTGTCCGGGTCGGCCGAGCGGCTGACCACCGGCTGGAAGGTCAGCTGCGCCGTGGTGCCGATGAGGTCCTTGAGTTCCGCCGCGCTGCCCAGCCCGGGCACCTGGATCAGGATCCGGTCGCCGCCCTGGCGCTGGATCGTGGGTTCGCGCGTGCCCATCTCGTCGATGCGCCGCCGGATGATCTCCAGCGCCTGGCGGACCGTGCGCTCGTCGGTGGCGCGCTTCTCGGCATCGCTGAGGCGCACGATGACGTTGCCGTTGTCGGTGCTCACCGCGATGTCGCTCGCGCCGGCCGCGCTCACGCCCGAGACCGGCCGCGCCAGCCCGCGCACCAGCGCCGCGGCCTCGCCGGCCATCCCGGGCTTCTCGTTGAGGCGGATGCGCAGCACCGGCTCCTCCGTCCGCTGAAGCCGGATCGTGCCGATGCGGTCGCGCTCCTCGCGCAGCATGTCGCGGATCTCGGGCCACATCCCCTCGATGCGCGAGTCGTAGACGTCCTCGACCTGCACCTCGGCCAGAAGGTGCGCGCCGCCGCGCAGGTCGAGCCCGAGGTTCACCAGCCCCGAGGGCAGCCAGTCGGGCCACATCTCGGCCTGTTCCTCCAGCCCCGGCGCGGTGGCGCCGCGTTCGAGCGCGCGGGTGGCGTCGTTGTGGGTCTCCACCCGGGTATAGAAGGCGTTGGGCAGCGCCATCAGCAGGCCGAGCGCCACGACGCCCAGGATGACGATGCGTTTCCACAGGTCGATTTGCAGCATGATCCGGCCTTGGTCTGAGGAGTGGAGGGGCGGCGGCGGGGGCTCAGCCCTCCGCCGGTTCGGTCTTGCTGAGCACCTGCGCAATGGTGGACTTGACCACGCGCACCTTCACGCCCTGCGCCAGCTCGACCTCGATCTCGTCGTCGTCCTTGACCTTGGACACCTTGCCGATCAGCCCGCCCTGCGTGACCACCTGGTCGCCGCGGCGCAGCGCCTCGACCATCGCCTTGTGGTCCTTCAGCTTTTTCTGCTGGGGCCGGATCAGCAGGAAATACATGATCGCGAAGATCAGGATGAGGGGAATGAACTGGCCGAGGGCTTCCATGGGCGATGTCCTTTGATGTCACGGGCACGCGGGGAGGCCCCCGCCGGATTGGCCGCGAACCTATGGCCCGCCGCCCCCGTTTGCAAGGCGGGAAAGCCCGCCCGCACGGCATTTGCGACGCGTCGGTAGCGCATCGGTGCGCGCGCGGCCTTGGGCCGCGCCCCGGTCCCCGCTAGGGTGCGGGGGAATGCAGCGTGAAAAGGCAATTCCGGTGAGCCGCGACGACCGCCCCGACATCCTCGACTGGCTGGGCCTGCGCCAGCGCCCCGTCTGGGCCGCCGCCCGATGGCTCGGCCCGCTACTGAGCGTGACGGTGATCGCGCTTTTCCTCCTGGCGGTCGCCACCGCCTTCGTGATGCTGGGCGGCGCGATCTTCGGCAGCACGCTGGACTCGCCGCGCGCCACCCTTGGCACCGGCGCGGTCACCGTGGCCCTGATCGGCGCGCCCTTCGTGGTCTGGCGGGCGATCGTCGCGCAGAAACAGGCCGACGTTGCCGAACAGGGCCACATCACCGAGCGCATCAACACCGCAGTGCAGGGTCTGGGGGCGGAAAAGGAGGTCAAGCGCGACGGGGTGGAGAGCACCGAACCCAACCTCGAGGTGCGCATCGGCGCCATCTACGCGCTGGAGCGGATCGCGCGGGACAGCGACCGCGACCACGTGCAGATCATGGAGATCCTCTGCGCCTATATCCGCCAGAATGCCCCGGCGCCGCAGGCGGACGACTGGCCCGAACTGGAGATGCGGGAGGGCGAGGACGACGGCCCGCTGGCGGCGGACTGGAACGAGCGGCTGCAGGCGTTCCGCGAGGCGCAGGCGAAGGCCAAGGCCGGGCTGAAGCCGCGCGAGGACATCCAGGTGGCGCTGACGGTGATCGGGCGGCGCACGGCAAAGCAAAGGCGGCTGGAGGCCGGGCGCGGGGAAGAGGTTGAGTTCCCCTTCGACCGGGAGCCGCCGGAGTATGACGGGCCCGAGGACGGCCACGACAAGACGACGCTGGCGACCCATCGCGCAAGGGTCCGCGCTTGGAAAGAGGCGCTGATCGACTACACCGGCTACCGGCTGGACCTGCGCAATGCCGACCTGCGCGGCGCCGACCTGTCGGGCCTCAACCTCAACGGCGCGAGGCTCGACGGCACCTTTTTGCAGGGGGCGGACCTCTGGCAGGCGCGGTTGCAGGGGGCGGAGCTCATGGCGGCGCGGTTGCAAGGCGCAGACCTCCGGGAAATACGGTTGCAATGGGCGCAACTCGCAGAGGCGCGGCTGCAGGGGGCGCACCTCTGGGGGGCGCGGTTGCAGGGGGCGGACCTCGAGGACGCAAGGTTGCAGGAAGCCAAACTCCTGCACGTAAGTTTGCAAGGGGCATACCTCGGGTGGGCGCGGCTGCAGGGGGCGGACCTCGGGTCGGCGCGGTTCGGTCCTGACACGGACCTCTCGTGGGCCAACCTTAGCGGGGCCGCCGCGAGATCTGTCGATTTCACAGGCATGCCAGAGATCGCCGACCAGCTGGCGGGGATGTTCGGCGACGGGTCGGTGAAATTGCCCGACGGCTGCGACCGGCCGGCGCACTGGCCGCGGCAGGAGCTTGATTTCGGCGAATTTCTAAAGCAATGGCGCGAGTGGCAGGCCGATCCGAATGGCTACACGCCACCAGAGAGGACAGCCGGTTGAGAGGTCCGGCCCGGGGCATCGAGGGCAGCGCCCGGCCCGGCGGGGTGGGCGTGAAGCGCCCGCCCCGTGGGGGGGCGGGTCGGGCGCTGCCCGGCCTTGCGGCCGGGCGAGGCATGAGCCCCGGGTGCGGGATGAAACCCCGCCCTACACCTTCGCTCAAATCTGGGGCATAAGGCGGCGGACGAGTCGATCACAGCCTTCGAGGGACACCCATGCACGACATCCGCGCCATCCGCGACGCCCCGGACGCCTTCGACGCCGCGCTTGCGCGCCGGGGCGAGGCGCCGGCTGCGGCGGAGATCCTTGAGCTCGACGAGACGCGCCGCGCGCGCATCCATGCCGCCGAGACCGCGCAGGCCGAGCAGAACCGCGCCTCCAAGGAAGTGGGCGCCGCCAAGGCCGCGGGCGACGAGGCCGAGTTCGCCCGCCTGCGCGCGCTGGTGGCGGAAAAGAAGGACGAGGTCGCGCGCCTGCAGGCCGAGGCCAAGGACCTCGACCGCGCGCTCACCGACAGGCTGATGCGCCTGCCCAACGCGCCGCTGGACGACGTGCCCGACGGCGCCGACGAGGCCGACAACGTCGAGATCCGCCGCGCGGGCACGCCGCCGGCCTTCGATTTCACCCCCCTCGAGCACTTCGAGATCGCCGGCGTCGCGCGCGGCATGGATTTCGAGGCGGCGGCGAAGCTGTCGGGCGCGCGCTTCGTGGTGATGTCGGGCGCGGTGGCGCGGGTCCACCGGGCGCTGGCGCAGTTCATGATCGACGTGCACGTCGAGGAGAACGGCCTGCACGAGACATGGACCCCGGTGCTGGTGCGCGACGAGATGATGGAGGGCACCGGCCAGTTGCCCAAGTTCGGCGAGGACAGCTACCGCACCACCAACGGCTGGTGGCTGGTGCCCACGGCGGAGGTCACGCTGACCAACCTCGTCAACGGCGAGGTTGTCGAGGCGGACAGCCTGCCCCGCCGGCACGTCGCGCACACGCAGTGCTTCCGCTCCGAGGCCGGCAGCGCCGGCAAGGACGTGCGCGGCATGCTGCGCCAGCACCAGTTCGAGAAGGTCGAGATGGTCTCGATCACCCACCCGGACGCGAGCCTCGAGGAACACGACCGCATGACGCGCGCGGCCGAGGACATCCTCGACCGGCTCGGCCTGGCCTACCGCACGGTGGTGCTGTGCACCGGCGACATGGGCTTCGGCGCGCGCAAGACCCACGACATCGAGGTCTGGCTGCCCGGGCAGGACACCTACCGCGAGATCAGCTCGGTCTCGGTCTGCGGCGATTTCCAGGCGCGGCGGATGAACGCGCGCTTCCGGCCCGCCGAGGGAGGCAAGCCGCGGTTCGTGCACACGCTCAACGGCTCGGGGCTGGCCGTGGGCCGCGCGCTGATCGCGGTGCTGGAAAACGGCCAGCGCGCCGACGGCTCGGTGGAATTGCCCGGGGTGCTGCACCCCTACCTGCGCGGCCGCACGGTGCTCACGCCCGAGGGCAATCTGGCCTGAGGCGCGGCGTGCGCGGCCCGGGTTTCATCTTGCCCGAAATACTCCGGGGGTGAGGCCGAAGGCCGAGGGGGCAGCGCCCCCTGCCCGCCCGCGCGGCCGCTCAGCCCGCCGGCATCCGCTGCTCGACCACCCCGGCCCACCAGCTGCACCCGGCGGGGATCGCGGCATCGTTGAAGTTGTATTCGGGGTGGTGGACCATCGCGGTGTCGCCGTTGCCCACGAGGATGTAGGCGCCCGGGCGTTCCTCCAGCATGAAGGCGAAATCCTCGCCGCCCATGACCAGCGGGGCCTCGTCGCACTGGCCGCTGACCGCGCGGGCGACGCCGGCCGCGAAATCGGTCTGTGCCTCGTGGTTGACCATGACCGGGTAGTTGCGCTCGTACGCCAGCCGCGCCGCGCCGCCGAAGGCGGCCGGGATGGTGTCGCACAGCTCCTGCATGCGCGCCTGCGCGAGGTCGCGCATCCCCGGGTCGAGCGTGCGGACCGTGCCGATCAGCTGCACCGTCGAGGGGATCACGTTGAAGGCCTCCGAATCCGTGTGGAAGGAGGTGACCGAGACCACCGCCTCGTGCGTGGGGTCGATGTTGCGGCTCACGATGGTCTGCAACGCCAGCACGAGGTGGCTGGCGACCACCGTGGTGTCCACGGTGTCGTGCGGCTTGGCGGCGTGGCCGCCGCGCCCCGTCACCTCGATCTCGAACTTGTCGGTGGCCGCGAAGAACGGGCCGGGGCGGATCGCGAACTGCCCCTCGGGCACGCCCGGCCAGTTGTGCATGCCATAGACCTCCTGGATGCCGAAGCGGTCCATCAACCCGTCGTCGCACATCTCGCGCCCCCCGCCGCCGCCTTCCTCGGCGGGCTGGAAGATCACGACCGCCGTGCCGTCGAAGTTGCGCGTCTCCGCCAGGTAGCGCGCCGCGCCCAGCAGCATGGCGGTGTGCCCGTCATGGCCGCAGGCGTGCATGGCGCCCGGCGTTTGCGAGGCGTAGTCAACCCCCGTGCGTTCGTGAATGGGCAGCGCGTCCATGTCCGCGCGCAGGCCGACCACCTTGCCGCTGGCCGTCGATCGGCCCCGGATCACGCCCACCACGCCGGTGCGCCCGATCCCGGTGACCACCTCGTCGCACCCGAACGCGCGCAGCTTCTCGGCCACCAGCGCGGCGGTGCGATGGGTCTCGAACAGGATCTCGGGGTGGCGGTGGATGTCGCGGCGCCACGCGGTGATCTCGTCGTGCAGTTCGGCGAATCGGTTCTTCACGGGCATGGGGTGTCCTTTGTGCTCCGGTCGGGCCGGCGGGCCCGCACCCCGTCAGGGTGACGCCCGGCGCGGGAAAATCAAGCCCCGGCCCCGCGCCCCGAAATAAGAACCGTCGTGCCGCTCACCGGCCGAAGGGCACGATCCCGGGCCAAGGGATGCCGCTGCGGGAGAACCGCGTTCCGCGCCGCCGGCGCGGGGCGAACGCGCGTTCCACGGCGGCAAACGCATGGCACGGTTAGCCATGCTTGATCGTGGCGCCGCGCCGCGCCATCCGACGGCAGGCATTCGACACCCGGGGAGACGCGCAATGTATCACATGCTGGGATTCGAGACGCTGACCGCGCCGCAGGCCGCCGTCTGGTTCGCCCTGGCGCTGGGGGCGGTGTTCGGCGCGCTGGCGCTGGTCACCGGATTCTGCCTGCGCCGCGCGCTGGTGGGCACGGATCGCCGGGCCGCCGGGGCCGTCTGGTTCGTGGCGCTGGCCGCGGCCGTGGCGGGCACGCAGGCGGCGGTGGCCGCAGGCTGGATCGGGTTTGCGGACCACCGGTTCATGGCGAAGGAGCTGCCGGTGCTGGCCATCGCGCTGGGCGGGCTGGCCTTCGGCGCGGGCATGGTCCTGACCCGCGGCTGCATCTCGCGGCTGACGGTGCTCTCGGGTGCGGGCAACCTGCGCGCGCTGACAGTCCTCGTCGTTTTCGCGCTCACGGCGCAGGCCACGCTCAAGGGCGTGCTGGCGCCGCTGCGCACGGCGGTGGGCAGCGTGACGGTTCCAATCGACAGCGCCGCCCTGCCCGGGGCCTCGGCGATCTGGGTCGCGCTGCTTGCGGCCGCCGCGCTTGTGCTGGCCGCGCGGTCGGGCGCGCGGGCGCCGGTGCTGATTCTGGCCGCGCTGATCGGGTTGCTGGTGCCGGCCGGCTGGGTCGGCACGGGGCTGGTGCTTCTCGACGATTTCGACCCGATCGCGATGCAGTCCCTGTCGTTCACGGCGCCGGCGGCCGACTCGGTCTTCTACGTGGCCGCGGCCAGTGCGATCCCGGCGGGGTTCGGCACCGGGCTGGTGGGCGGCGTTCTGGCCGGGGCCCTTTTCGCGGCGCTGCTCACCGGGCGCTTCCGCTGGCAAAGCTTCGAAACCCCGGCGCAGACGGGCCGTTACCTGGCCGGCGCGGGGCTGATGGGCGCGGGCGGCGTGCTCGCCGGGGGCTGCACGGTGGGCGCCGGGCTGTCCAGGGTTGCCACGCTTTCGGTGGCCGCGGTGCTGGCGCTGGCGGCCATCGCGGCGGGCGCGCTGGCGATGCACCGGGCGCTGGCGGCTATTCCATCGACCGCCGAATCCGCCGGATCAGCCACCACACCGCCGCCACAACCGGCAGAGTGACGGCCGCCGTGACCATGCCCTTGCTCACGCCGAACGTCGGCGCAAGCGGGTAGAGCAGGTAGCCGGCCAACGACACGGCGTAGTAGCTGATCGCCACCACGCTGAGCCCCTCGACCGTCTTTTGCAGCCGCAATTGCAGGTCGGCACGGCGATCCATGCTTTCCAGCAGCGCCTGGTTCTGGGCGCTGCGTTCCACGTCCACGCGCGTGCGCAACAGGTCGCCCGCGCGCATCGCGCGGTCGGCCATGGCCTGCAGCCGCGCCTCGGTCGCCTTGACGGTGCGCATCGCCGGGTCGTAGCGGCGCATCATGAATTCGCGGAAGGTCTGGCGCCCTTCGAAGCGCTGCTCGCGAAGCACCTCGATGCGGCGGTGCACGAGGTTCTCGTAGGCGGCCGTGGCCCCGAAGCGGAACGAGGCGCGCGCCATCAGGCCCTCGAGTTCCGCCGAGACGGCCAGCAGCGATTGCAGCGTCTCCTCGGCCGGGCGCGCATCCTCGCTCATCGCCGCGGTGAGATCCGACAACCGTGCGTCCAGGTCGTTGAGCTGGGCGCTCATGGCGCGCACCCGCTCGTAGCCCAGCATCGACATGGCCTTGTAGGTCTCCACCTCGCACAGCCGCTGCACGATGCGCCCGATGCGCCGCTTGCCCGTGCCGGGCGAGACGTGAACCGAGAACCGAAGGTGACCGGCCGGATCGATGCGGAAGTCGCCGGCCAGCACCGCGGCGTCGTCGAGCACGCGCGCCATCGCCACGCTTTCGGGCACGAACCAGTCGGCCACCTGGTCGCGGATCGCCATGTCGTCGCCGTAGGGCGCGATCCGGATCAGCGCCGAGGTCAGCCGCGCGCCCGGGGCCTGCTCCAGCCAGTCCTCGGGGAACACCTCGAAATCGGCCGGGTCGAAGGGCCGCTCGGCCAGCCCGTCGCGGAAGACGGTGTATTCCACGAACTCCGTGTGGCTTTCCCATTTCAGCCGGTGGCGGCCGATGCGGCCGAAGTAATGCGTGGCGCCGGGTTGCGGGTGCGGCGCGCCGTGCCGGTCCAGAAGGTCCGTCAGATGCGCAAGGTCGGCGTCCCGGTCGCGCGCCGCCGCGTTGTCGGGCCGCTTGATCGCCAGGAACACGGCGGTGCACGGGGCCTCCACCGGCGGGAAAGGCCGCGCGTGCAGCTCGTTCGTCAGGCGGTAACGCAGCGGGTGATCCTCGATCGGCGGCATGGCCCTCTCCTTCGTGTGGCGGCAACCTAGAGCCTCGCCCGCGGAAGCGAAACCGGATTTTCCTTGCAATGCAGCATTTTAGCGGCGTGCAAAGGTATACCGCGGCTTGGCCCGCGCCGCGGCGCCGCGCGGCGCCACGCCATGCCCGAAGCCGGGCGGGCGGGTCAGCGTCGCAGCAACCGCCACGCGCCCAGCGCACACAGCGCCGCGCCCGCAAGGGCCACCACGAGCCCGGCGACGGCGGCCAGCGACGAGATCGCCGCGCCGGCGCCGGCCATCAGCATGCCCCCGACCAGTGCGAGCACCGGCCCGGCCGGCGGCGTCGGACCACCATCGCCTGTCATGCCGTTCCTCTTCTCGCGGCGGCGCCCCGCCCGCGGACGGGCGGGGGCCGGATCAGTCGATCAGGTGCAGCAGGCTGTCCACGCTCTGGCGTGCGTCGCCGTAGAACATGCGCGTGTTCTCCTTGAAGAACAGCGGGTTCTCGATGCCCGAGTAGCCCGCGCCCTTGCCGCGCTTGCACACGAAGACCTGGTTGGCCTTCCAGACTTCCAGCACCGGCATGCCGGCGATGGGGCTGTTGGGGTCGTCCTGAGCGGCGGGGTTCACGATGTCGTTGGAGCCGATCACGATCACCACGTCGGTGTCGGGGAAATCGTCGTTGATCTCCTCCATCTCGAGGACGATGTCGTAGGGCACCTTCGCCTCGGCCAGCAGGACGTTCATGTGCCCCGGCAGGCGCCCGGCGACGGGATGGATGGCAAAGCGCACCTCCTTGCCCTTGCCGCGCAGCTTGCGCGTCAGTTCGCTCACGGCGTTCTGGGCCTGCGCCACGGCCATGCCGTAGCCCGGCACGATGATGACGCTGTCCGCCTCGTTCAGCGCGGCAGCGACGCCGTCGGCGTCGATGGCGACCATCTCGCCCTCGACCTCCTGCTGCGGGCCGGCTGCGCCGCCGAAGCCGCCCAGGATGACGCTGACGAACTGACGGTTCATCGCCTTGCACATGATGTAGGACAGGATCGCCCCCGACGACCCCACCAGCGCGCCCACCACGATCAGCAGGTCATTGCCCAGGGAGAAGCCGATGGCGGCCGCCGCCCAGCCCGAGTAGCTGTTGAGCATCGACACGACCACGGGCATGTCGGCCCCGCCGATCCCCATGATCAGATGGTAGCCGATGAAGAGCGCCAGCAGCGTCAGCAGGACCAGCGTCCAGATGCCCGCGCCGCCCAGATAGAGCGCCGCGAACAGCAGCGACAGCGCCGCGGCACCGGCGTTGAGCATGTGCCCGCCCGGCAGCTTCTTGGCGGCGCTGTCCACCTTGCCCGCCAGCTTGCCGTAGGCGATCACCGATCCGGTGAAGGTGACCGCGCCGATCCAGATACCCAGCATCAGTTCGACCTTGAGGATCGAGACCTCGACGGCCGTCTTCTTGGCCACGATCGCCGCGAACCCCGAGAACCCCTTGGCGAACTCCGCCGCCTCGGGGCTGACGTCCTCGGGCCGCGGGAAGGGGAACCCGGCGCCGGTGAAGGCCGCGGCGACGCGGCCCAGCTCGAGGTCGGCGTTGAAGCCGACGAACACCGCCGCCAGCCCGACGAGGCTGTGCATGATCGCCACCAGCTCGGGCATCTGGGTCATCTCGACCCGCGTGGCGAGCTGGTAGCCCACGACCGACCCGGCGGCGATCAGCACCAGCGACAGCCACCACAGCCCCAGGCCGGGGCCGATCAGCGTGGCCACCACGGCGATGGCCATGCCGACGATGCCGTACCAGATGGCGCGCTTGGCGCTTTCCTGCCCGCTCAGGCCCCCGAGGCTGAGGATGAAGAGAACAGCCGCGACCACGTAGGCCGCAATGGTGAATCCGTAGTCCATTGTCGCCTACCCCCTCAGGATTTCTGGAACATCGCGAGCATCCGCCGCGTGACGAGGAAGCCGCCGAAGATGTTGATCGCCGCCATGAAGACGGCCAGCGCGGCCAGGATCGTGATCAGGACCGAGCTGGAGCCGATCTGCATCAGCGCGCCCAGGATGATGATCGACGAGATCGCGTTGGTCACCGCCATCAGCGGCGTGTGCAGGCTGTGGCTGACCCCCCAGATCACCTGGAAGCCCACGAAGACCGACAGCACGAAGACGATGAAGTGCTGCATGAAGCTGGCGGGTGCCACGAGGCCGACCGCCAGCACCAGCACGGCGCCGACCCCCAGAAGCGTGACCTGACGCTTGGTCTGTTCCTTGAACGCGGCCAGTTCCTGCGCGCGTTTCTCCTCGGGCGTCAGTTCCCTTTCCGGTTCCTTCTTCGGCGCGGCCGCGATCGCCTGCACCTTCGGCGGCGGCGGCGGATAGGTGACCTCGCCCCCGTGCGCCACCGTCGAGCCGCGGATCACGTCATCCTCCATGTCGTGGACCGGCTTGCCGTCCTTTTCGGGCGTCAGGTCGGTCATCATGTGGCGGATGTTGGTGGCGTAGAGCGTCGAGCTCTGCGTGGCCATGCGGCTGGGAAAATCGGTGTAGCCGATGATGGTGACATCGTTGTCGGTCACCACCTTCTCGTCGGGCTTGGTCAGGGTGCAGTTGCCGCCCCGCTCGGCGGCGAGGTCGACGATCACGCTGCCGCGCTTCATCGACTTGACCATGTCCTCGGTCCACAGCTCCGGCGCGGGCCGGCCCGGGATCAGCGCGGTGGTGATGACGATGTCGACGTCCGGCGCCAGTTCGCGGAACTTCTCGAGCTGCTTGGCCTGGAACTCGGGGCTCGAGGGCGCGGCGTAGCCGCCGGTGCCCGAACCGTCCTGCTGTTCCTCGTCGAAATCGAGGTAGACGAACTCGGCGCCCATGCTTTCGATCTGCTCGGCCACCTCCGGGCGCACGTCGAAGGCATAGGTGATCGCGCCCAGCGAGGTCGCGGTGCCGATCGCGGCCAGCCCGGCCACGCCCGCGCCGACCACGAGCACCTTGGCGGGCGGCACCTTGCCGGCGGCCGTCACCTGCCCGGTGAAGAACCGGCCGAAGTTGTTGCCCGCCTCGATGACGGCGCGGTAGCCGGCGATGTTGGCCATCGAGCTCAGCGCGTCCATCTTCTGCGCGCGGCTGATGCGCGGCACCATCTCCATGGCGATGACGGTGGCCCCCTTGTCGGCGGCCATCTGCATCTGCGCCTCGTTCTCGGCCGGGTTGAAGAAGCTGATGAGCGTCTGCCCCTTCTTCAGCCGCTTGACCTCGGTGTCGGTGGGCTGGCGCACCTTGGCCACGATGTCCGCGGCCTTCCACAGCTGCGCGGCCGTCTTGATGACCTCGACGCCCGCCTCCTCGTAGGCGGCGTCGGAGAACCCGGCGGCGACGCCGGCGCCGGTCTCGATCGCGCAGTCATACCCAAGTTTCCGGAGCGCGCGGGCCGAGTCGGGCGTCATCGCGACCCGCGCCTCGCCCTCGCGCACCTCCTTCGGTGTTCCGATCTTCAATGTGCTGTCCCCCTCGTCCGGCGGCGGTGCCGCCTTATTGCTTCTTCAGGTCGTCCATCGCGGCCGTCACCTGGCCGCTGAGGCGGTCGAACGCCTGCTGGTTCGCGCCCTGCGCCGCCTCGGCCATCTCGCGCATCAGTTCGAAGGCCTTCTGCGCCGCCTCGGTGTAGACCTGCGCGTTCTTCGAGGCCGCATCCGCGTCCACCGGCGATTGCACGTCCTGCGCCGCGGCCTGCGCGGCCTGCGTCATCCGGTTGAATATCTCCATCTGCTTCTCGAGCATGTCCTGGTAGGTCGCGGCAGCCGCCTTGTTCGCCTCGACCATCGCCTCGTAGGAGGCCTGGTTGCGCTTGATGATCGCGTCGATGTCGAGGTCGGCCGACTTCAGGGCCGGCATCTGCGCGAAGAACTGCTGCGGATCGAACAGGCCGGCGATCCGCTCGGGATCGTACATCTTGAACATCTCGGAGAAATCGAACGGGTTCTTCTGCTGCCCGCCCTGCTTGGTGGATTTCTTGTCTTCTGCCATGGCGCGTCTCCCAGGATTGCGGCCGGACCATTCGCGGCCCGGCCCGGCGTAAGCCGTATTTGGTATCTCGAACGTCGTTATTTCACACTCGCGGGCCTGTTGCGACACCCAGATTGTCACATCCCTCAGATCCACCGGCGCGTTTTCTGGCAGTAGCGGAAAAAATCGGCACGGAACCTGCGCCGCAGGCGGTTTTCCTCGGGGATGATGAAGCGCGTCTCGATGATCCAGACGAAGACCGGCACCAGCGCGAGCGACGGCACCGCGTCCCAGCGCAGGATGAACCCCGTCAGCACCAGCGCGTCGCCAAGGTAGATGGGATTGCGGCTGCGGCTGTAGATGCCCGACTGGACCAGCGCATCTGCCTCCTCGTGCGGGATCAGCGTGGTGCGGTGGCGCCGGAACTCCACCGCCGCCATGACCATCAGCAGAACGCCGCCGCCCACCAGCAGCCCGCCGGCGAACTCCGCCCAGGCCCCGCCGAAGCTCAGCCCCAGCGGGTATTGCGCCGATTGCCACCAGGCCAGCGCAAGGCAGCCCAGAAGCCACACGGGCGGCAGATCGATCCACTTCAGCATGACGCCCCGCCGTTGGCCGCGCGCGCAAGAGTTTTGACAAAACTCTTGCAAAAATTCTTGTCAAGAATTTTGGCCGCGCGCGGCCCGGGCCGCGCGACGGCCGCTCTGCGGCGCCTCATTCCCATTCCATCTCCTCGTAGACACGGCCGGCGTTCTTGGTCGCCAGTTCCTCGAAGGTGTCCAGATGCGCCCATTCCGACTGATCGACGTAATAGGCATCGGCCAGGTCGCCGCCCGCGTCGAGGTGCGCGCCGATCTTGGCGCGAAGGTCCTTCAGATACGCCGTGGTGTAGCGCCGCACCTGCGCCATGTTGGTCGGGTGCCCGTGGCCCGGGATCACGTAGGTCGCACCCAGCTCGGTGAAGGGGCCCTCGAAGGTCTCGATCCACGCGTCGGTATCGGTGGCGGGGAAAATGGGCAGCATGCGTTCATGAAAGGCGATGTCGCCGGCGATCACGATCTCCCACTGCGGGATCCAGACCTGCGTGTCGCCGGGCCCGTGCGCGGGGCCGAGGTGCAGCACCTCCATCGTCACGTCGCCCATCTCGACGACGTGGCGGTCCTCGAAGCTCAGGTTGGCGGGCACGACCGTGGTGCCCTCGGCCTTGTCCCTGTTGTAGCCCTGCATGCGCTGGAGGATGAAGTCGCCTTCCTCCTGCGTCTCGTGGATCGCGTCGACATGGGCGAGGATGTCCACCCCCTGCTCGGCCCAGTAGGAATTGCCGAGCATCGCGTGCCCCTGCCCGTTCTCGTTTATGACCAGTTTCACGGGCTGGTCGGTCACCGTCTTGATCTCGTCGTGCAGCGCCTTCGCCAGCCGGTAGGACGCACCGCCGTTGATGACCACGACGCCGTCACCGGTGACGACGAACGACAGGTTGTTGTTGTGGCCCGAGTTCTCGTAGGTGGGCGGTGCTGTCGCGCCGATGGCCGAGAAGACGTGGGGAATCACCTCCACCGGTTTCTCGTACAGCTCCGATTGCGGGTACTGGTCCGCGATGTCCTCGCTGGCGGCGGCGCCCTGCGTGACAAGGCTCAGCGCCAGCGCGGCGGCAGCCATGGGTCTGGTCATGGAAATCTCCTCCCTCGTGTTTCTTGCAGCCTACAAATTCATATGCATGAATGTCTAGCACCCCGTGCGAATTTCCCGCGCCGTCCGCGCTTGCCCCGGGCGGGCAAACCGCTAGGCTGGCGCGGCACGACGATGCGGGGGACATGATGACGATCGAGGGCAGACACGCGCTGGTCACCGGCGGCGGCACGGGCATCGGGCTGGCGGTGGCGCGCGCGCTGGCCGGGCACGGCGCGCAGGTCACGATCACCGGGCGGCGGCAGTCGGTGCTGGACGAGGCCGCCGGCGGCAACGCGGGGCTGCACCCGGCGGTGATGGACGTCACCGACGAGACCAGCGTCGCGCAGGCCATCGCCGCGGCGGTCGCGACGCGCGGGCCGGTGCAGATCTGCGTGCCCAACGCCGGCGTCGCCGAGGGCCGCGCCCTGCACAAGACCGACACCGCGTTCTGGCGGCGGATCATGGGCACCAACCTCGACGGCACGTTCTGGACGATCCGCGAAAGCCTCGCCTCCATGCGCGGGGCCGACTGGGGCCGGGTCGTCGCCATTTCCTCGGTCGCCGGGGTGAAGGGCCTGAAGGGCGCCGCGGCCTACTCCGCCTCCAAGCACGGCGTCGTCGGGCTGATCCGCGCGCTGTCGGAGGATTACCTGGGCACGCCCTTCACCTTCAACGCGGTCTGCCCCGGCTATGTCGACACCGAGATCGTGGCGCGCAACATCGCGATGATCCGCGACCGCGCCGGCGTGAGCGCGGACGAAGCGCGCGCCATGATGGTGGGCGCCAACCGGCACGATCGCCTGATCGCGCCCGAGGAGGTCGCGGCGGCGGTGCTCTGGCTGTGCGGGCCGGGATCGGAAAGCGTGAACGGCCAGGCGATCGAGATCGCCGGCGGCCAGTTCTGAGGGGGGCACCGATGCCGGGCACCGATTTCACCGCCACGCGCGAGATGTTCCACCTGCCCGAGGGGGTGATCTACCTCGACGGCAACTCGCTGGGGCCGATGCCGAAGGCGGCGGCGGCGCGGGTGCAGCGCACCGTCACCGGGGAATGGGCCGAGATGCTGATCGGCGGCTGGACCCGCGCGGGCTGGATGGAGCAGCCGGCACGGCTGGGCGACCGGATCGGCCGGCTCGTGGGCGCCGAGCCCGGCCACGTCGCGGTGGGCGACACGCTGTCGGTCAAGATCCACCAGGCGCTGTCGGCGGCGCTGGCGCTGCGACCCGGCCGCCGGGTGATCCTTTCCGACGAGGGCAACTTCCCCTCCGACCTCTACGTGGCGCAGGCGCTGATCGACGCGCTGGGCCAGGGCCACGAACTGCGCGTGGTGCCGCCCGGCGAGGTGGCGGCGCATGTCACCCGGGAGGTTGCCGTCACCCTGCTGACGGACGTGGATTACCGCACGGGCCGTCGCCACGACATGGCGGCGCTGACGCGCGCGGCGCACGAGATGGGCGCGCTGACGGTCTGGGACCTCGCCCATTCGGCCGGCGCGCTGCCGGTGGACCTTGCCGGCGCGGGCGCGGATTTCGCCGCCGGCTGCACCTACAAGTATCTCAACGGCGGCCCCGGTGCCCCGGCCTTCGTCTACGTGGCCCCGCGCCTCGCGGCGTCCGCGCGCCCCGCGCTGGCGGGCTGGCTGGGCCACGCGGCGCCCTTCGCGTTCGAACCCGACTACCGCCCCGCGCCGGGGGCGGCGGGGATGCGCGTCGGCACACCCCCGGTTCTGGGCATGGCCGCGCTGGAGGCCGCGCTCGATGTCTGGGATCGCGTCGACATGGCCGAGGTGCGCGCGCGCTCGATCGAGCTGAGCGAGCTCTTCATCGCCGGCGTCGAGGCCGCCTGCCCCATGCTTGAACTTGTCAGCCCGCGCGATCCGGACCGGCGCGGCAGCCAGGTCGCCTTCCGCTTCGGGGACGGCCACGCCGCCATGCAGGCGCTGATCGCCCGCGGCGTGGTGGGCGATTTCCGGGCACCCGACATCATGCGCTTCGGCCTCGCCCCGCTCTACCTGGACGAGGCGGACATCCGCCGCGCCATCGACGTGATGGCCGAGGTGATGGAGCGACGGCTGTGGGACCGCCCCGAATACCACGCGCGCGCGGCGGTCACCTGACACCCGAACCCCGGCGTCCGGCGCGGCCAGGGTGCACCAAATGGCCCCAATCCCGCGCCAACCGCGCCAGATTCATCCGTCACAACCGGTGTCAATTCCAGACAAGGCAGGGCCGGCGGCCGTGCCGCGCATTCGAGTTATCGCTTCGCCGCTCCGCCTCGGGGGTGGCACATTTTCAGGGGTGAACGGCCATGGCCACGTCATCGGAACTTTCGATCAACACCGACAGCACGGCGATGCAGATGGCGCAGACCATCTTCGGCCATGGTGTCACCGTCACCTCGGCCAGCCTGACCGGCGATCCGCAGTCGTCGGGCACCTACAGCGGGGCGAAGGACACGCTTCAGGGCATCTCGCCCACCGACGAGGGCGTGATCCTGTCCACCGGCAACGCCGGCGACTTCACCAATTCCAGCGGCAAGACGAACCAGGACTCCAACACGACCACCGACACCGACGGCGTGGACGGCGACGCGGGCATGGATTCGGTCTCGGGGCAGGACACCCATGACGCCACGTTCCTGGAGGCCGAGTTCACCCCCGACGGCGACCACCTGACGATGCAGTTCGTCTTCTCGTCGGAGGAATACCTCGAGTACGTCAACGGCGGCTACAACGACAGCTTCAACGTCTGGGTGAACGGCGAGGAAGTCGACATGACGGTCGGCTCGGGCGACGTGACGATCGACAACGTCAACACCGGCTCGAATGCCAACCTCTACCTCGACAACCCCGAGGGCACGGACGCCTACAACACCGAGATGGACGGGCTGACCAAGGTCCTGACCATCAAGGCGCCGGTCAACCCGGGCGAAACGAACTCGATCAGGATCGGCCTGGCCGACGGCGGGGACGCGAAATACGACTCCAACGTGCTGATCATGGGCGACAGCCTGCAATCCGTCGCCATCGCCTTCGACGACACCTTCGAGATCGCGCCCGATACGACCGCCGTCTTCGAACCCTTGGCCAACGACACCGACACCGTGGGCGGCGGGCTGACGATCACCCGCATCGACGAGCAGGACGTGTTGCCAGGCGAAACGGTGACGCTGGGCAGCGGCGAAAAGGTCACGCTGAACGCCGACGGCACCTTCTCGGTCACGTCGGATTCCGACACCGGCAGCTCGTCGTTCACCTACGAGGTGGTCAACGCCGACGGCACCACCGACGTGGGCTTCGCCGAGATCAAGACCGTCGCCTCGGTCTCTCCCGATTACATCGTGGAAGGGACAGCCGCGGCCGACACCATCGACACCGCCTACACCGGCGATCCCGAAGGCGACATGATCGACGCCGGCGACGGGCCGGGCGGCACGGACGCCGACACGGTCCTGGGCTACGGCGGCGACGACACGATCCTCTCCGGCGCGGGCGACGACGATGTCTCGGGCGGCCACGGCGCCGATTCGGTGGAGGGCGGCGCGGGCGACGACACGCTGCACGGCGGCCAGGGCGACGACCTGCTGCGCGGCGGCGCGGGGGCCGACAGCCTGATGGGCGGCGACGGGGCCGACTCGCTCAAGGGCGGGGCCGGCCAGGATACGCTTCAGGCCGGCGCCGACGGCGACCTGCTGCTGGGGGGCACCGAGGACGACGCCCTTCACGGCGGGGCGGGCGACGACACGCTCGACGCAGGCGACGGCAACGACACCGTCCACGCCTCGGCGGGCAATGACATCGCCTTCGGTCAGGCGGGCGACGACCTGCTGCTGGGCGGCGGCACGGAGGCGGACAGCGATACGCTCAAGGGCGGCACCGGCAACGACACGATCGACGGCGGACCCGGCGGCGACGACATGCGCGGCGGCGCGGGCGACGACCGGCTCATCGTCGCGCAGGACGACACGGCAACGGGCGGCGGGGGCGACGACACCTTCACGCTGGCCGATCACGGCGAAACCGGCGCGGGCACGATCACGATCAAAGGCGGCGAGAGCGACGAGACGGACGGCGACACGCTGCGCCTGACCGGCGACATCGGCAAGGGCGACATCACCTTCACCAACACCGACGATGAAAACGGCGGTCTGTCGGGCACCTTCGCGATGGCCGACGGCACGGTGGTCAGTTTCTCGGAGATCGAGAACATCATCTGCTTCGCCGCCGGTGCCATGATCCTGACCGACCGCGGCGAACGGCCGGTCGAGACGCTGCGCGAGGGCGACCGCGTGGTCACGCGCGACAGCGGCCCGCGCCCGATCCGCTGGATCGGCCGGCGGCGCGTCCGCGCCGAGGGCAAGCTGGCGCCGGTGTCGATCCGCGCCTCTGTCGCCGGGGGCACGGGCCGGCCGCTGGTGGTTTCGCCGCAGCACCGGATCCTCTTCACCGGCTACCGCGCCGAGCTGCTGTTCGGCGCCTCCGAGGTGCTGGTGCCCGCCAAGCACCTGATCGACGGGGCGGACGTGCGCCGCGCCGCGGGCGGCGAGGTGACCTACATCCACCTGATGTTCGACCGGCACGAGATCATCCATGCCGACGGCATCGCGACCGAGAGCTTCCACGCCGGCGACGCCGGCCTGACCGCGATGGACGCCGCCGCGCGCGAGGAACTGTTCGCCATCTTCCCCGAACTGCGCAGCGCGCCCTGCCGCCACGGCCCGACCGCGCGGCCCTGCCTGAAACGCCACGAGGCGCGCCTGCTGCACGGAGCCGGCGCGGTGTGATCACCCCGCCCAGTCCGACAGCACAGACTCCAGCGCGGCCCAGTCGGTGTATTCCCGGTCGCCGCGGGGGTCCACGGCCTCGCCCTTCTGGTGGGCGATCCAGCGCATCGCCCAGGCCTTGAAGAAATCGTACTCGGTGAAACGGAAGGCCCCGGCCACCTGTTCGACCCGCCCGGGCGTCCATCCCGTGGTCTCGGCGAACGCGGCCGCGATGCGGTCGAGGTCGGCGTGTTCCTCGGGGTCGGTGCCGGCGGCGGCCAAGGACACGGACAGGAACAGCGTCCGGAGCCCCGCCAGCGCCTGCGCGTGCGCGCGGGCGAATTCCACCATCTCGTCCTGGTAGCGGCCGACGTGCACCGAGGCGGCCAGGATGGCCGCGTCGAAGCGGGCCGGTTCCACCGCGCCCGCGTCCGCGACCGGCATCAACTCGACCGAGTGGCCGTCATCGACGAGCGTGTCGGCGCAGAACCGCGCGATCTTGCGCGTCTGTCCTTCCGTGCTGGCATAGGCGATCAGGATCTTCATCGGGGCCTCCCGTCAGCGCTGCATGCAGACTTCGTGCCACCGGAACCGGCCGCGCGCCTTGTCCTGCGTCAAACGCGGTCGGCAGCCCCTTGCCCCGCGGCGGCCGGGCCTCAGGCCGTGCGCCGCGCCGGCGCCATCTGCCCCGCGGCCCAGGCGCGCACCGCATCGCCGAAGGCGGAAAACAGCGGCCGGCTGACCGGGTCGTTCGCCGCGTCCCACTCGGGGTGCCACTGGACGCCCAGCGCGAAGCCCTCGGCGCCCTCGACGTACAATGCCTCGGGCGTGCCGTCCTCGGCCCAGCCGTCGATCACGATGCGCCCGCCCGGCGTCTTGATGCCCTGCCCGTGCAGCGTGTTCGTCATCACTTCCTGCGCGCCGAACAGGCGGTGGAACGGGCCGCCCTGCGTGAAGCGCACGCAATGGCGCAGCGCGAACTTCTCCTGCAGCGTGCCGTCGGGGGGCATGCGGTGGTTCATCCGCCCCGGCAGGTCGCGGATCTCGGGGTGCAGCGTGCCGCCCAGCGCGACGTTCACTTCCTGGAACCCGCGGCAGACGCCCAGGAAGGGCTGCCCGCGGTCGAGGCAGGCGCGCACCAGCGGCAGCGTCACCGAGTCGCGCGCGCGATCCGACGCGCCGTGCGCCTCGGTCCAGGCCTCGCCGTATTCCTCGGGGTGCACGTTGGGCCGCCCGCCGGTCAGCAGGAAACCGTCGCAGGTCTCCAGCAACTCCTCCACGCTGACGAACCGCGGATCGGCCGGGATCAGCAGGGGCAGGCAATGCGACACGCCGGCCACCGCCTCGGAATTCATCGTGCCGCCCGCGTGCGCGGGATACTGATCGTTGATCAGGTAATGGTTGCCGATGATACCGACGACAGGGCGCGCCATGGATCTCCCTCGAAGATTGCCCGACAAGAGATACAGCCATTTGCGGCGCAAGAAAACCGCCGCCGGGGCACAGGCCCGCGTGCGCCTGCGCGCAGCCCTCAGGCCTCGCCGGCCAGCCCCGCCGCCGCGATGCCGGCCAGCGCCGCCTCGGCATCGTTGTCCGAGGTGTCGCCCGTCACGCCGACCGCGCCGATCACCCGGCCTTCGGTATCGCGCACCAGCACGCCGCCGGGCACCGGCACGGTCTGCCCGCCGTAAACGCCGTTCACGGCCGCCATGAAATAGGCCTGCGATTCGGCGCGGTCCATCTGCGCGCGTCCGCCCATGCCCAGCATCACCGCGCCATAGGCCTTGCCCTGCGCGATGGCATACCGGCCGGGGCTCGCGCCGTCCTCGCGCTCGAAGGCGATCGGGTGGCCGCCGGCGTCCAGCACGATCACCGACAACGGCTTGAGGCCCATCGCGCGCCCCTTGTCCAGCGCCGCGCGCACCATCGTCCGCGCCGCCTCCTGAGAAATCTCCGCCATTACGTCGTCCCTTCTTCTTGCCTTCGGATATCTCCGGGGTGAATCTGCGCATGGTGCCAGGAGGGGCAGCGCCCCCCTGCCGGCTATCCCTGCGCCTTGAGCTCCAGCCGGCGGGCGTGCAGCACAGGCTCGGTGTAGCCCGAGGGTTGCGCGCGCCCGCGGAACACCAGGTCGCAGGCGGCCTCGAAGGCCACGCCGTCGAAACCGGGCGCCATCGGCGCGTAGGCCGGGTCGCCGGCGTTCTGGCGGTCCACCACCTGCGCCATCTTGCGCATCACCGCCATCATCCGGTCCGCGTCCACGACGCCGTGATGCAGCCAGTTGGCCAGCATCTGCGAGCTGATCCGGCAGGTCGCGCGGTCCTCCATCAGCGCCACGTCGTGGATGTCGGGCACCTTGGAACAGCCCACGCCCTGGTCGACCCAGCGCACGACATAACCCAGGATGCCCTGGGCGTCGTTCTCGATCTCCGCCGTGATCTCGTCGTCCGAGAAGTTGCGCCCGGTGGCCACCGGGATGGACAGCAGGTCGTCGAGCGTGCCGCGCGGGCCACCAGCGGCGATCTCGTCCTGCCGGGCCAGCACGTCGACGTGGTGGTAGTGCGTGGCGTGCAGCGTGGCGGCGGTGGGCGACGGCACCCAGGCGCAGGTCGCGCCCGCCTTGGGGTGGCCGATCTTGGCGTCCAGCATCTCGGCCATGCGGTCGGGCATCGCCCACATCCCCTTGCCGATCTGCGCACGCCCCTTGAGGCCGCAGGCCAGCCCGATGTCGACGTTGCGGTCCTCGTAGGCCGCAAGCCACGCCGCCTGCTTCATCTCGCCCTTGGGCACCATCGGGCCGGCTTCCATGCTGGTGTGGATCTCGTCGCCGGTCCGGTCGAGGAAGCCGGTGTTGATGAAGGCCACGCGGTGGCGCGCGGCATGGATGCAGGCCTTGAGGTTGACGCTGGTGCGGCGCTCCTCGTCCATGATGCCCAGCTTGACGGTGTATTGCGGCAGCCCGAGGATGCGCTCGACGCGGGTGAAGATCTCGTCGGCGAAGGCGACCTCCTCGGGGCCGTGCATCTTCGGCTTGACGACATAGACGCTGCCGGCGACCGAGTTGCCCCCGTCGCGGGCCAGGTCGTGCATCGCGATGGCCACCGTCACCAGCGCGTCCATCAGCCCCTCGAAGATCTCGTTGCCGCCGCGGTCGAGGACCGCCGGGTTGGTCATCAGGTGGCCCACGTTGCGCACCAGCATCAGCGACCGGCCCTTCAGCGTCACCGCGTCCCCGCCCGGCGCGGTGAAGGCCATGTCGTCGGCCAGCCGGCGGGTGAAGCTGCGCCCGCCCTTTTCGACCGTCTCCGACAGGTCGCCCTGCATCAGCCCCAGCCAGTTGCCGTAGGCGGCGACCTTGTCCTCGGCATCGACGCAGGCAACGCTGTCCTCGCAGTCCATGATCGTGGAGATGGCCGATTCCAGCCGGATGTCGGCGATGCCGGCGGCATCGGTCGCGCCGATCTCGCTGGTCGCGTCGATGTCGATGATGATGTGCAGACCGTTGTTGCGCAGAAGCACCGCTGTCGGCGCCTCCGCCGGGCCGGCATGGCCGGCGAACTGCGCGGGGTCCTTCAGCGCCGGGGCAACCCGGCCGTCCGCGACCGTGATCGCCGGCGCCTCGGCCCAGCTTCCGGTCGCCAGCGGCACGGCGGCGTCAAGGAATGCCCGGCCCCAGGCGATCACGCGCGCGCCGCGCTCCGGGTCATAGCCCCCGCCCTGCGGCAGATCGCCCAGCGCGTCGGTGCCGTAAAGCGCGTCATAGAGGCTGCCCCAGCGCGCGTTCGCCGCGTTCAGCGCGAAGCGCGCGTTGGTGATCGGCACGACAAGCTGCGGCCCCGGCACCTGTGCGATCTCGGGGTCGATGCCCGCGGTGTCGATCTCGAAATCCGCCGGCTCCGGCAGCAGGTAGCCTATTTCCTCCAGAAAGGCGCGATAGGCGGCGGCGTCATGCGGCTGGCCGGCGCGGGCGCGGTGCCAGTCGTCGATGCGCGCCTGTATCGTCTCGCGCGTCTCCAGCAGCGCGCGGTTGCGCGGTCCCAGTTCATGCGCGAGCTCCGACAGCCCCGCCCAGAAGGTCGCCGGCTCCACCCCGGTGCCCGGCAGCGCGCGGCCCTCGATGAACTCTGCCAGCTCCGGCGCCACCTGCAACCCGTCGCGTTCCACCCTCTGTGCCATGCCGATCCCCTCCGTTCGGTCCCGTGAGCTCGTGTTGGACCGATGGCATAGCCGATCCGTTTCCGATCGGCAACAGGATCGGTAAAATCAATTTACCAATTCCGGCATCCCGTGGCATGCCGGTCGCGGCACCCGCCTCAGCGCCGCCGCCCCGAACGGCATGCGCGCGAGCAGTAGCGCACCGCCTCCCAGTCGCGCGCCCACTTGCGCCGCCAGCTGAAGGGCCGGCCACAGGCCGCGCAGATCTTGCTGGGCAGATCGCCCTTGCGCCGCATGCGCCCCATCAGAACTCGAAACCCATCTGGCGGCTGTCGCCGCGTGGGGCGCGCCGCGCGGCCGGCGGGCGCTTGCGGCTGGCGTGCTTGCGGCGTACCTGCGCCGCGGCCTCGGCAAAACCCGCTTGCCGGCGCACCGCCCAGACGGCGGCGCGCGCGGCGCGGGCGGCGGCCGCCACGTCCACCAGCGGCTCGGGATAGGCGCGGCCCAGCAGGCCCCCCGCCCCGTCCCACGTCCATGGGGTCTGCAGGTGGGCGTCGGGTACCCGCGCCAGCTCGGGCACCCAACGGCGGGTGAACCGGCCCGCCGGATCCTGTTCGTGGCCCTGCTTGACCGGGTTGTAGATGCGGATCTGGTTGGTGCCGGTCACGCCCGACTGCATCTGCACCTGGCTCCAGTGGATGCCCGGCTCGTAATCGGTGAACAGCCGCGCCAGCACCGCGCCGCTGTCGCGCCAGTCCAGCCACAGGTGATAGCTGGCCACCGCCATCACCATCGCCCGCATGCGGAAGTTCAGCCAGCCGGTGGCATTCAGGCTGCGCATGCAGGCGTCGACGAAGGGCAGCCCGGTCTCGCCCGCCGCCCAGGCGGCCAGCCGCGCGGTGTCCGGTTCGGCCGGGCGCAGCGCCTCGTAGGCCGGGTGCAGGCAGCGCCATTCCAGCGCCGGTTCGTCCTCGAGCTTCTGCATGAAGTGATCGCGCCACGCGAGCCGCGACCGGAACGATCGCATCGACCCCGCCCAGGCCCGGCCGCGGCCCGCCGGCGCGGCGCGGCCCGCTTGCACCGCCTCGCGCACCGACAGGGTGCCGAAGGCCAGGTGCGGCGAGAGCCGCGAACAGGCGCGCGCCCCCGCTTCGGGCGCGGACATCGCCGCGCGGTAATGCTGCCCGCGCGTGCGCAGGAACCCCGCAAGCGCGCGTTCGGCGCGGGCGCGCCCCCCGCGCTGGCGGTCGGGGCAGGCATCAACCAGCCCCAGATCCGCCGCGGCGGGCAGCGGGTCGGCAACGGCACCGGACACGCCGCGGGCGCCCTCGATCCGTGGAACGACCGGCGCGGACACGAAGGCGTCGCGCCGCGCCTGCCAGCCGTCGCGCGAGGCCAGCCGGCGCACGACACCCGATTGCGGCACCTCGTGCCAGCGCACGCCTTGCGCGGCGGCCCAGTCGGCCACGGCCCGGTCGCGCGCGAAGGACGCGGCATTGCCCGTTTCCTCGTGGCTGACCAGGTCGGTCACGCGGTGGGCCGCGCGCAGCGCTTCGAGAACCTGCGGCGCCACGCCCACCCGCACGACAAGCTCCAGCCCGGTCGAGGCGAGCTCCGCGCGCAGCGAGTCGAGGCAGTCGCACAGGAAGGCGTACTGCCGGCCCGACGCGTCTGCCTGCCGCCACTGGTGCGGCTCCACGATATAGAGCGGGATCACCGGACCCAGCGCGGCGGCCCGCGCCAGGGCGGGGTGATCGGCGACCCGGAGATCGCGCTTGAACCAGCAGATGACGCCCATCATCGGCCAGATAGGCGGGGCGCGGGGGTGGTCAACGGCACGGCAACGGCTTGCGGCGGCGCGCCGATGCGCTACACCTGCGCGGGCACGACAAGGAGGATGCCATGCGCGATGCCGCCCCCCAGGCCGTCTACCTGAGCGATTACCAGCCCTACGGCTTCCTGATCGACCGGGTGGCGCTGACCTTCCGGCTCGACCCGCACGCGACGCGCGTGCGCAGCCGGATCGCCTTCCGGCCCAACCCCGAGGCACCGTCACGCGATTTCTTCCTTCATGGCGAGGGGCTCGCGTTGATCTCGGCGGCGATCGACGGCACCCCCGTCAGCCCGGAGGTGACCGAGACGGGGCTGACCTGCACCGTGCCCGACGGCCCCTTCACCTGGGAGGCCGAGGTCGAGATCGACCCGGCGGCCAACACCGCGCTGGAAGGCCTGTACATGTCCAACGGGATGTATTGCACGCAGTGCGAGGCCGAGGGCTTCCGCAAGATCACCTATTACCCCGACCGCCCCGACGTCATGGCCCCCTTCGACGTGCGCATCGAGGGCGACGCGCCGGTGATGCTGTCCAACGGCAACCCGGGCGCGCGCGGCGCGGGCTTCGCCGAATGGCACGACCCGTGGCCCAAACCGTCCTACCTGTTCGCGCTCGTCGCCGGTGAACTGGTCAACCACCCGGACAGTTTCACGACACGTTCGGGCCGGCCGGTGGAGCTCAACGTCTGGGTGCGCCCGGGCGACGAGGGCAAATGCGCCTTCGCGATGGAATCGCTGAAAAGGGCGATGGCCTGGGACGAGCGGACATACGGCCGCGAATACGATCTCGACGTGTTCAACATCGTCGCCGTCGACGATTTCAACATGGGCGCGATGGAGAACAAGGGCCTCAACATCTTCAACTCGGCCGCCGTGCTGGCGAGCCCGGAGACGGCGACCGACGCCAACTTCGAGCGGATCGAGGGCATCATCGCGCACGAGTATTTCCACAACTGGACGGGCAACCGCATCACCTGCCGCGACTGGTTCCAGCTGTGCCTGAAGGAAGGGCTGACCGTCTTCCGCGACCAGCAGTTCACCGCCGACCAGCGCAGCGCGCCGGTCAAGCGCATCGGCGACGTGGTCGCCCTGCGCGCGCGGCAGTTCCGCGAGGATGCCGGCCCGCTCGCCCACCCGGTGCGGCCCGAAAGCTTCGTCGAGATCAACAACTTCTACACCGCGACCGTCTACGAGAAGGGCGCCGAGGTGATCGGCATGCTCAAGCGGCTGGTGGGCGACGACGCATACGGCCGCGCGCTCGACCTCTACTTCGACCGCCACGACGGCGACGCTGCCACGATCGAGGACTGGCTGACGGTCTTCGAGGATGTCACCGGGCGGGATCTGGCCCAGTTCAAGCTGTGGTACCAGGAGGCCGGCACGCCCCGCCTGCGCGTGACCGAGGATTACGCCGACGGCACCTACACCCTGCATTTCACACAGCACACGCCGCCCACGCCGGGCCAGCCCGAGAAGCTGCCGCGCGTGATCCCCGTGGCCGTGGGGCTGCTTGGCCCGAACGGGGACGAGGTGCAGGAAACGGTGATCTGCGAGGTGACCGAGGCCCGGCAGAGTTTCACGTTCGACGGGCTTTCGGGCAGGCCGGTGCCGTCGATCCTGCGCGATTTCTCGGCCCCCGTGATCGTGGAGCGCGACACCGACAACGCAGAACGCGCCTTCCTGCTGGCGCATGACACCGACCCGTTCAACAAGTGGGAAGCGGGCCGCGCGCTGGCGCGCGAGGCGCTCGTCGCGATGATCCTCGACGACGCGGCGCCCGATCCCGCGTACCTCGACGCGGTGGCGGCGATGGCGCGCGACGACAGCCTCGACCCGGCGTTCCGGGCGCTGGCGCTCGACCTGCCGGGGCAGGACGACCTGGCGCAGACGATCCACACCCGCGGCCACACGCCCAACCCGGACGCGATCTGGGCCGCGCTGGAGGCCCTGCGCGATGCGCGCGCCGCCCGGATGGAGGAGCTGGCGCACGAGCTGTTCGCGGCGCACCAGGTGACCGCCCCCTACCGCCCGGACGCGGCGCAATCGGGCGCCCGCGCGCTGGCCAACGCGGCGCTGGCCATGATCACGCGGCGCGATGGCGGCGCGGCAGCGCAGGCGCAATTCGAACAGGCCACCAACATGACGCTGCAACTGGCGGGGCTGGCCAACCTGCTGCGCGCAGGCCGGGGCGACGCAGCGGCGCGCGCCTTCTACGACCAGTGGCGCGACGACCGGCTGGTGATCGACAAGTGGTTCTCGCTCCAGGTCGTGCAGGCCGATCCCGAGGACACCGCGGACATTGCCCGGCGCCTTACCGAACACCCTGATTTCGAAATGAAAAATCCCAACCGCTTCCGTGCGGTCCTGGGCGCGCTGTCGATGTCGCAGGCCGGGTTCCACCACGCCTCGGGCAAGGGATACACGCTGCTGGCCGACTGGCTGATCCGCCTCGACCCAGTGAACCCGCAGACCACGGCACGGCTGTGCACGGCCTTCGAGACATGGCGGCGTTTCGACGGCAACCGCCAGGCCCTGATCCGCCGGGAACTGGAGCGTATCCGGGCCACCGACGGGCTCAGCCGCGACACGACCGAGATGATCGACCGCATCCTTGCGGCGTGATCCAGCCGGGGCCTTCCGCGGCGCGCGGATTCCCCACCAAGTTCCAACTGATGCCACGTTTGTGCCCGAAATCGTCGGCAGCTTTGCCGTGAACGAGTTTCCGGGTATCCCATGTCACTTCTCAAACGCCTCGGCCAATCGCTGAACCGGCGACGGATCGCGGACCACCTCAATCCCGAGCCCGACGACGGAAGCGAGACACGCCCCTTCCGCATCCGCCGGGAGGAGCTGGCGGAGCGTATCCTGCTGCCGATGATGCGGGTGACCGACGAGCAGACGGCACGCGCGGAACACAGGGACAAGGGGCAGCACCTGGCCCGGCAGGAATTGTGGTCGGACCTGTCGCGCCTGATCCGACAGGCCGACCGCGACAGGGTGGGCACGCCGGGCGGCGAATCCGCGGCCCTGCTCATGGCCGGCGGCGCGCGGGAGGATGTCGTCGCGGTGGCCGAGCACCGGGTGATCGACGGAGCCGCGCCGGACGATGCGGGGATCGAGGCACTCGAATCGGTGCTCGGGGAGATGCCGAACGACTACCCGTGCGCGCTGATCGTCGCGATGGCGCATCTCGACATCGCGGGCGCATGGCAGTCCGCGCAGGAGGCCACCGCCCAGACCGCCCGGGACCGCGTCGCGCATCACATGGATCGGGCAGAGGATGTCCTGCAACCCTTCGACGCGGTGGCGCTGGACGCGCCGTCACTGGCCGCCGCGCAGTGCCGGATCGCCGCGGGCGGGCCCGACCCGTGCGAGCACCTCGCCGACGCGTTCGAGGACCTGATCGACCTCGACCCGGCGAGCCCGCGGCACATGCGTGAGCTGGGTCTTCACCTGATGCCGTCGCGATACGGCACCGCCGATACGCTGGAACGCGAGGCGCGACGCACCGCCGCGCGGACCGGCGATGTCTGGGGGGCGGGGGCGTACGCGTGGGTCTACCGCGACGCGCTGGTGCAGGAGCCGGCGATGCTGGCCACGCTGGATCCCGCCTTCTTCATCGACGGGCTGCACGATATCCTGCGGCACCGCCCCGACCAGCACGTCGCCAACGATCTCGCGGCCTTCTGCGCGATCTCGATGGCGCCCGGCGGCCCCGCCGCCGGACACGGTGCCCGCGAAGCCGCGCGCCGCCGGCTGCATCATTGCCTGGGCTGGATCCTCGAACGGCACCTGCACGAACTTCACCCGCTGATCTGGTCGCAGGCGCTGCTGTGCCCGGGCCAGACCACGCCACTGCCGTCGCGCCGCGCCTTCATCGACCGCGGGCACGACACCGCGCTGCAGGTGATCGCGCGCCACTACTCCGAGGAAATCGCCGGCGGCAAGCGCATCGCGTTCTCGCCGGGCGGCATGTACCAGCTGGGCGCGTCCTGACGCGCCGGCCGGGCGTCCGGCCGCCCCTTGCCCCCTCGCGCGCGCTGTCCTAGAAGGCGGTCCACGCGAGAGGGGACACCGATGCCATGCTGGATCTGACCTACGAGCCGCCCAAGCCCAAGGTGATCGCCGGGGCCAGGCACGACTGGGAACTGGTGATCGGGATGGAGGTGCACGCGCAGGTCTCCTCGCGCGCCAAGCTGTTTTCCGGGGCCTCCACCGAGTTCGGGGCCGAACCGAACTCCAACGTCTCCTTCGTGGATGCCGCCATGCCGGGCATGCTGCCGGTCATCAACGAATTCTGCGTCGAACAGGCGGTGCGGACCGGCCTGGGGCTGAATGCGCGCATCAACCTGGTCAGCGCCTTCGACCGCAAGAACTATTTCTACCCCGACCTGCCGCAGGGCTACCAGATCAGCCAGCTTTATCACCCGCTGGTGGGCGAGGGCGAGATCCTGGTGGACATGGAACCGGGCGTGGCACGCACCGTCCGGATCGAGCGCATCCACATGGAACAGGATGCCGGCAAGTCGATCCACGACATGGACCCCGAGATGTCCTTCGTCGATCTCAACCGCACGGGCATCGCGTTGATGGAGATCGTCTCCCGCCCCGACATCCGCGGCCCCGAAGAGGCCGCGGCCTATGTCGCCAAGCTGCGCCAGATCCTGCGCTACCTCGGTACCTGCGAGGGCAACATGCAGTCGGGCAACCTGCGCGCCGACGTCAACGTCTCGGTCTGCCGGCCCGGCGCCTACGAGCGCTTCATCGAGACCGGCGACCCCGGCCACCTGGGCACGCGCTGCGAGATCAAGAACATGAACTCCATGCGCTTCATCCAGCAGGCCATCGATCACGAGGCGCGCCGCCAGATCGCGATCGTGGAGGCCGGCGGCACCGTGGAGCAGGAGACGCGCCTCTACGACCCCGACAAGGGCGAGACGCGCTCGATGCGCACCAAGGAAGAGGCGCACGACTACCGCTACTTCCCAGACCCCGACCTGCTGCCGCTGGAGCTTGAACAGGACTGGGTGGACAGCATCCGCGACAGCCTGCCCGAGCTGCCCGACGCCAAGAAGGCGCGGTTCGTCAATGATTTCGGCCTGTCGGAATACGACGCGGGCGTGCTGACCGCCGAGGTCGAGGCCGCCGCCTATTTCGAAGCCGCGCGCGGCGACAACGACGGCAAGCTGACGGCCAACTGGGTGATCAACGAGCTGTTCGGCCGGCTGAAGAAGGACGATGACACCCCGATCACCCGAAGCCCCGTCAGCCCGGAGCAATTGGGCAAGATCGTTGCGCTGATCCAGTCCGAGGCGATCAGCGGCAAGATCGCCAAGGACCTGTTCGAGATCGTCTACACCGAGGGCGGCGATCCCGAGCGGATCGTCGAGGAGCGCGGCATGAAGCAGGTCACGGACACCGCCGCCATCGAGGAGGCGGTGGACCGCATCATCGCCGAGAACCCCGAGCAGGTCGAGAAGGCGCGCGAGAAACCCAAGCTCGCCGGCTGGTTCGTCGGCCAGGTGATGAAGGCCACCGGCGGCAAGGCCAACCCCAAGGCCGTCAACCAGATCGTGCAGGACAAGCTGGGGCTGTGAACGCGATGGCGGATCAGGCGCTGTTGATCGTGCATTACCTCGCCCTCGCCGTGGGCCTCGGCGGCGGAATCGCCGCCGGCGTGGTCGCCCATGTGGCCGGCCCGAAGGACCCGGCGCTGGCCGGGGCGGTGCAGGTGCGGCTGGCGCGCTTCGGCTTCCTGGCGCTGATCGTGCTTTGGCTGACGGGCTCGGCGATGCTGGCGGGCGGCCCGGGCGCGGCCGCCCTGCCCGTCTGGTTCTGGGTCAAGATGGCCGCGGTGGTCGTGCTGACCGGCGCCGCGGTCTGGATGCAGATCGCCATCAAGAAGCTCGAACCCGCGCAACGCGCCGCCCGCGCGAAGGTGCTGCGCCCGGTGATGAACGCGGCCGCCACCCTCGCGGTGGTGTTCGCCGTGCTGGCCTTCGGCTGAGCCCGCCGCGCGGAAAGGGAACCCGAGATGCCCGAGCCTTTCATGTCCTCGCTTCTTGAGCTCGAGGACGCGTGGATCGATTACAACGGCCACCTGAACATGGGCTATTACACGGTGCTGTTCGACCGCGCCGCCGACGAGGCGTTCGAGGAACTGGGCTTCGGCCCGGCCTACCGCGCGGCCACGAACCACACCACGTTCTCGGCCGAGTTCCACATCCGCTACCTGCGCGAGATCAAGCCGGGGGACCGGGTGCGGGCCTCGTTCCAGCTGATCGACTGGGACGCCAAGCGCTTCCACGCCTTCCAGCAGATGTACCACGAGGACGGATGGCTGGCCGCCACCGGCGAGGGTCTGACGCTGCACGTGGACCTGTCCGGCCCGCGCGTGGTGCCGATGCCCGAGAACATCCGCGCGCGCGTCGAAACGATGGGACAGGCCCACGCCGCCCTGCCCCGGCCCGAGGGGTTGGGCAGCACGATCGGCATTCGCCGCAAGGGCTGACCGTGGCGGGGCTTTGCGCGGGCGAGCGCAGACGCTAGGATGCGGCGGCCACACCACCCAGCACACCGGACACCCCCGCATGGCAGATTACGAATACAGGGTTCTTCCCGCCCCCGAGAAACCGCGCAAGATGCCGGGCGTGAAAGGCAACGGAGAGCGTTTCGCGCGCTCGCTGCAGGAACTGATGAACGAGATGGGCGCCGACGGCTGGGAATACCAGCGCGCCGACATCCTGCCATGCAGCGAACGCCATGGGATCACCGGCAGCCACACCGTCTATCGCAGCGTGCTGGTATTCCGCCGTCCGCGCGACGCGCAGGGGGGGCCGGCCGTCACCCTGCCCGGGGCCACGGCAGAGCACGACCCGGCGGTGCCGCCGCTGGAGGTTCCGCCGCCCGATCCGTCGCAGACCGAGTCCGCGCCGCGGGCGGAGCCCCTCACCAGCACCGCCACGCAGGACGCCCCGCAGGACGCCGGCGACACGACCCCGGAAACCGGGGACACGGCCGCGGATGCCGGGGACAACGCCCCGGATGCGGGGGACGAAACGGCGGAAACGCCGTCCGGCGAAGACCCGTCGCGGGGCTGATCAGCCGTCGAGGTCGAGCGCGAGCGCGTGCAGCCGCCCCAGCAGATCCGGCCCGAGCGCGGCATGCACCGCCCGGTGACGTTCGAGCCGGGACTTCTGCGCGAGCTCGGGCGCGCGCAGGCGGACACGAAAGTGCGACTCTCCGCCCTCGCGGTAGCCGGAATGGCCGCGGTGCGCTTCGCTTTCATCAATGATTTCAATATCATGCACGGTGAACGCCTGCTCCAGCGCCGTGCGGATTTCCGCCGCCACACCCATGGTTTTTTGCCACGCCCCCCTTCATTTTGCCGCCAATTAGCCTAAACTCCCGGCTCCGAGTCGAAAAGGTGCCGCATGTCCAAGACAGATCCATTCGGTTTCGATATGTCCGTGTCTTCCGCGAAGAAGAAGAACCCGCGCGGCCGGCGCGGGATGTCGGGGGCGTCCGAGACGTCCACGCGCGTCTGCGAACACGAGGGCTGCAACGAACCCGGCCTCTACCGCGCGCCCAAGGCGCCGGACGTACTCGACGATTTCTACTGGTTCTGCAAGGAACACGTGCGCGAGTACAACAACAAGTGGAACTTCTTCGACGGCACGACCGAGGCCGAGCTGAACGCCCAGATGTCCAAGGACAAGGTATGGGAGCGGGGCACGAAGAAGCTCAACGACCCCGAACAGCGCGCCTGGGCGCGGCTGGGTATCGAGGATCCGCACCAGGTGCTGGGCCAGAACGCCACCCGCAATCCCGGCAAGCAGGTGACCGGCACCCGCAAGCTGCCCCCGACCGAGCGGCAGGCGATCGAGATCCTCGAAGCCGAGGACAACTGGAGCAAGGCGGAGGTGCGCAAGGCCTACAAGGCGCTCATCAAGGTGCTGCACCCCGACATGAACGGCGGCGACCGCAGCCAGGAAGAGCAGCTGCAAAAGGTCATGTGGGCCTGGGAGCAGATCAAGGGCAGCCGCAACTTCAAGTAGGGCAACGCCGGCACGGGGCCGCTGCCCCCGTCACCCTACAGGCAACTTGCGCGGGATATTTCGGGCAAGAGGAAACAGGGGGGTGTGCGGCCCCGGGAGACTGCGGTGCCGGTCGCGGCGCCAGAACGGATCCTGCCCGGTTAAGCGGCCCCCGGGGCGCGGTGGGGGCAAGGTCACTCCAGCCTGGCATCCATGGTGATCTCGGCGTTCACCAGCTTCGAGATCGGGCATCCCTTCTTGGCATCCTGCGCCGCTTGCTGGAAGGTTCCACCGTCGGCGTCCGGGACCTTGGCCGTGACGTCGAGGTGGATGGCCGTGACGGCAAATCCGCCGTCGCGGTTTTCGAGCGTCACGTCGGCGCGGGTTTCGATCCGGTCGGGCACGA
Organism: Roseovarius salinarum; assembly: GCF_002834145.1. Lineage (GTDB taxonomy): Bacteria > Pseudomonadota > Alphaproteobacteria > Rhodobacterales > Rhodobacteraceae > Roseovarius > Roseovarius salinarum. Next base: position 104,793 of record NZ_PHNT01000008.1, read on the forward strand.
GCTGGCGTTCACCGAGCATCATAGACAGCGCCATCGAGAAACAGCCCGCGTGGGCCGCACCGATCAGTTCCTCCGGGTTGCTGCCCTGCGAATCCTCGAAGCGGCTGCCGAAACCATAGGCCACGTCCCTCAGGGCTCCGCTTTCGGTGGAGACGCGGCCCGTGCCGGTCCGCAGATCCCCGCTCCATTCGGCCGTTCCACGACGTTTCATCGATGCCTCCTTCGTCACAAGTGGGCGTTGCGCCCACCCTGACACGCGTCCCGCCCCCTCTTTCAAGGGGGCGCGCGATCCGCTTGGTCAGGCCCGGCGGGACGTCGCCCGGCGTGCTCAGGCCGGTTTGAACACCAGCGCCACACCGTTGATGCAGTGGCGCTTGCCGGTCGGCTCGGGGCCGTCGTCGAAGATGTGGCCCATGTGGCTGCCGCAGCGGCTGCAGTGGCATTCGGTGCGCGTGTAGAACAGCTTGCGATCGGGCTTCGTGCCGATGGCGCCGTCCAGCGCCTTGTAGAAGCTCGGCCATCCGGTTCCGCTGTCGAACTTGTGTTTCGACGAATACAGCGCCTGGTCACAACCCTTGCAGTGATAGAGGCCGGGCTCGTAGAGCTTGTCGAGGGGCGACGAGAAGGCGGCTTCTGTGCCCTCCTCGCGCATCACGCGGTATTCGAGGTCCGTCAACATGGCGCGCCACTCGGCCTCGGTGCGGGTCACTTCGAACTCACCCGCGGCCGCAGCGGCCGGCCGGGGGTTCATGGCCCGCACGGCGACCGGGATCATGCCGCTTGCGACAAGCGCGCCGGTCACGAAATTGCGGCGTTTCATGGTGGCTCCTTTCGGTCAATGTCTTGCGATCAGGATGGGGTGTGGGGACCGGGGCGGCAAGGCCCCGGCCCCGCACAATTCGGTGAGCGTTACTGCCTGGGCGGCAGGATCACCCGGTCCACGACGTGGATGACGCCGTTGGACTGCTTGACGTCCGCGATCGTCACGTTGATCTCGCGGCCGCGCTCGTCGGTCAGCGTGATCTCGTCGCCGTTGTAGGTGGCCTCCAGCGTGCAGCCGCCCACGGTGGGCACCTCGTGCATGCCGCCGTCGTCGTCGACCATGCCCTTGATGTCCATCGCCATGGCGTCCGCGGCGACGACGTGGCAGGTCAGGATCTGCTTGAGCTGGCCTTTCGCCTCGGGCTGAAGCAGCGCCTCGACGGTGCCGTCGCGCAGCATGCCAAAGGCTTCATCGGTGGGCGCGAAAACGGTGAACGGCCCTTCCGAATTTAGCGTTTCGACAAGACCCGCGGCCTTGACGGCGGTCACGAGGGTTTCGTGGTCGGCCGAGTTCACGGCGTTTTCCACGATGGTCTTGTCGGGGGACATCGGCGCGCCGCCAACCATCGGGTTGCCGGTCTCCGAATGGCTCCCGGCAAAACCCGCGGTGGCGGCCAGCACGATGGCGGATGTGGTTGCGGTGAATGTCTTGCTGAACATGGTTTGGTCTCCCTTGTTGCCCCCGGGCCCCTTGCCCGGGATCACGCGAAGACACGCAAGGTGCCCCCCGGGAGTTTCAGCGGTTGCGGAAACGCGCGGTCACGAGTCCGTGATCTGCCCCACGGCAAGGACGTCGCCCGTGGGTGCGCCCGTGGGCGAGCCGCCGGGCGGTTCGTCGGAAATCGCCAGCGTGCCACCGGCCAGCCGGTCGCGCAGGTCGGGCGAGACGGGCAGTTCGGCCTCCGGATCGTCGGGCAGCACGCCAAGCGAAACCGGCGCGTCGTCGCCGGCAATCAGCCACAGTTCCAGGGCGCGTCCCGGACGCGGTCCGCCCCGCCGGCGATCCACGTAAAGCGTGCCGTCCTCGGCATCAAAGGCGGCCTCGACCAGAAGGCTCTCGTCCTCCGCGGCCACCTCGGCGACATACGCCGGGTCGCCCGGCCGTGTCGGGCCGGTGTCCAGAACGCCGGTGACAACCGCGAGCGCAACGATCAGCACGCAGGCCGCGGCCGCGCCGGCCAGCAGCCGCCATAGCCCGTGGCCGGCCCGGCCCGCGCCCTGTTCGGGGCCGAAGATCTGCGCCTCGAGCGCGGGCAGAACGCGCGCGGGCGGCGCGACCGGCGCGATATCCTCTGTCAGACCGGCGAAGTCCTCCTGCCACCGGGCGACCAACGCACGCAGCTCAGGGTCCTGCGACAGTCGCGACTCGAAGGCCGCCCGCTCGTCCGGCGGCAGCAGCCCGAGGGCGTATTCGCCAGCGAGGACCTCGTCCTCGTCGCGTTCCGGTATGTCATGGTCGCTCATCGCGACAGACACTCCCTGAGTTTCAGCAGGCTGCGGCGCAGCCAGGTTCGCATCGTGTTGAGCGGCACTTCGAACCGCTCGGCCAGATCTGCATAGGTCTCGCCCTGCAGGTAGGCGCGGCGCACGGCCTCGGCACGCGCGGCCTCAAGTTCTTCGAAACAGGCGACCAGCCTGTCTCGTTGCGCCGTGCGCATCACCTGCCCCTCCGGCCCGGGGCGGTCGTCGGCCAGTTCGGCCGCCTCGTCCAGGCCGCCCTGCCCGGCACGGCGCCGACGCAGCCGGTCGATCGCATGGTTCCGCGCCAGTGTGATGAGCCAGGTCATCGGACTCAGCCCGTTGGCCTGATAACGGCCGGCATTGTCCCAGACCTTGACGAAGATGTCCTGGAGGGCGTCTTCGGCCTCGGCCCGATCACTCAAGATACGCAGCGCAATGCCGAAAAGTTTCGCGGAGGTGTGCCGATAAAGCTGGCGGAACGCCCCTCGGTCACCGGTGGCGACCCGGGAAAGCAGTGACTCGATTTCTTCAGGTGTCGCCATTGCGTCGAATCCGCCCCCTTGGTCCATTCCTAGGGGATGCACGCGCGCGACGCCAGCACCCTGCCTCTTTTCCTTGCTCTTGCCGGACATATGTTGCACCACGAGCCGAAAATCAGAGGACCCCATTTCAAAGGACTGCGCGCATGGCTGACGGACACACCGAGATGACCGCGAAACCGACCGAGGACATTTCCGTCCGCGAGGTTTTCGGCATCGACACAGACATGATCGTCAAGGGCTTCGCGGATGGCAGCGAGCGGGTGCCCGATCTCGACAGCACCTACAAGTTCGACGCCGACACGACGCTGGCGATCCTCGCCGGCTTCTCGCACAACCGCCGCGTGATGATCCAGGGCTACCACGGCACCGGCAAGTCCACCCACATCGAGCAGGTGGCCGCGCGGCTGAACTGGCCCTGCGTGCGCGTGAACCTCGACAGCCATATCAGCCGGATCGACCTGATCGGCAAGGACGCGATCAAGCTGCGCGACGGCAAGCAGGTGACCGAATTCCACGAGGGCATCCTGCCCTGGGCGCTGCGCAATCCCACCGCGATCGTGTTCGACGAATACGACGCGGGCCGCGCCGACGTCATGTTCGTCATCCAGCGCGTGCTGGAAGCCGACGGCAAGCTGACGCTGCTGGACCAGAACGAGGTGATCACGCCACACCCGTCGTTCCGGCTCTTTGCCACCTCCAACACCGTGGGCCTGGGCGACACCACCGGCCTTTACCACGGCACGCAGCAGATCAACCAGGGCCAGATGGACCGCTGGAGCCTCGTGGCCACGCTCAACTACCTCAGCCACGACGCGGAAACCAACATCGTGCTGGCCAAGAACCCGGTGTTCAACACCGCCGAGGGGCGCAAGACCGTCAGCCAGATGGTGACGGTGGCCGACCTGTCGCGCACCGCCTTCATGAACGGCGAGCTGTCCACGGTCATGAGCCCGCGCACGGTGATCACCTGGGCGCAGAACGCGACCATCTTCCGCGACGTGGGCTATGCCTTCCGGCTGACCTTCCTCAACAAGTGCGACGAGCTCGAGCGCCAGACGGTGGCCGAGTTCTACCAGCGCTGCTTCGACGAGGAGCTGCCCGAGAGCGCGGCGAACCTGAGCCTGGCTTGAACGGGCCCACGCCCACCCGGTGCTTGCGCGCCGTTTTCGCGAGAAAGCCCGCAAGGGCCGACAAGCGTCGCGCCGCGAGGAGATAGATGACCAAACCCGCAGACAACCCCGCCGACCCGTTCAAGAAGGCGCTGGCCCACGCCACCAAGGTGATGGCGGACGACCCGGACCTGAACGTCAGCTACTCGGTGGATCCCGCCGGCGTGTCGGGCGATTCCATGCGCCTGCCGCAGGTCAGCCGCCGCATGTCGCGCGAGGAGGTTCTGCAGGCCCGCGGCACGGCAGACGCGCTGGCGCTGCGCCACAAGTACCACGACGACGGGCTGCACGCCCGGTACCGCCCGCAGGGCGAGATGGCGCGCGCGCTCTACGAGGCGATGGAGACGGCGCGCTGCGAAGCCGTGGGCGCCCGCGAGATGCCCGGAACCGCCGGCAACATCGACGCGCGCATCGAGGCCGACGCGCGCGCCAAGGGCTACGACCAGATCACCGAGGCCGGCGAGGCCCCCCTGCCCGTCGCCGCCGGGTACATGATCCGGCACCTGGCCACCGGGCGCGAGCTGCCCCCCTCGGCGCGCAACGTGAAGGACCTCTGGGAAGGCTTCATCGAATCCCATGCCGGCACCACGCTGGAAGAGCTGCAGGCCCGCCTCGACGACCAGGGCGCCTTCGCGAAGTTCGCCCGCCAGGTCATCACCGACCTCGGGTACGGCGACCAGCTGGGCGAGGATCCCGACGCCCCGGAAGAAGAGGACGAGGACCAGGCCGAGGAAGCCGGCGAGGAGGAGCAGGAACCCGACAGCGCCGGCGAGGAGGACTCCGAGCCCGAGGAGGCCGACGCGGAGTCCCAGCAAAGCCAGGAGGACCAGCAGGACGCCGCGCAGGCCCAGATCAGCGTCGACGAGATGGCCGAGGACGAGATGTCCGAGGAGACCGAGCTGCCCGAGGGCGAGGCGCCAATGGAGCCGCCGGCGCCGCAGCCCGTCTCGGAAGCCGACCCGGACTACGCCGTGTTCTCCGACGATCACGACGAGGAGATCCGCGCCGAGGACCTGGCCGAACCGGTCGAGCTGGAGCGCCTGCGCGCCTTCCTCGACCAGCAGCTCGAGCCGCTGAAGGGCGCCGTGGGGCGGCTGGCCAACAAGCTTCAGCGCCGGCTGCAGGCACAACAGAACCGCGCCTGGGAATTCGACCGCGAGGAAGGCATCCTCGACGCCGGGCGACTGGCGCGGATCGTGGCCAACCCGACGACGCCGCTGAGCTTCAAGGTGGAAAAGGACACCGAGTTCCGCGACACCGTGGTCACGCTGCTGCTGGACAACTCGGGCTCGATGCGCGGCCGGCCCATCTCCATCGCCGCGGTCTGCGCCGACGTGCTGGCACGCACGCTGGAACGCTGCGACGTCAAGGTCGAGGTGCTGGGCTTCACCACCCGCGCGTGGAAGGGCGGGCAGGCCCGCGAGAAATGGCTGGCCGACGGCCGCCCGCAGCTGCCCGGCCGCCTGAACGACCTGCGCCACATCATCTACAAGGGCGCGGACGCGCCGATGCGGCGCACGCGCCAGAACCTCGGCCTGATGATGAAGGAGGGGTTGCTCAAGGAGAACATCGACGGCGAGGCGCTGGAATGGGCGCACCGCCGGATGCTGCGCCGGCCCGAGGCGCGCAAGATCCTGATGGTGATCTCGGACGGCGCGCCGGTCGACGATTCCACGCTGTCGGTCAACCCGGCCAATTACCTGGAAAAGCACCTGCGCGACGTCATCGACATGGTCGAACGCCGCCGGCAGGTGGAGCTGCTGGCCATCGGCATCGGCCACGACGTCACCCGCTACTACGACCGCGCGGTGACGATCACCGACGCCGACCAGCTGGCCGGCGCGATGACCGAGCAGCTGGCCGCGCTCTTCGACAGCGACCCGCGGGCACGCGCGCGGGTCATGGGGATCCGCAAGGCGATGTGACCGCCCCGGCGGGTGGGGCGCGCCGGCCGCCGCCGGCCGGGGTATTTCCAGCCACATCAAGCGGCGGACCACTCCGGCGCAGACGGGCGCGATTGATCTTCGCCCGCTCGTTCACTAGCACGTAGGGATCCGGCCGGATGCAGGAGGCACGCATGTTCCAGGATTTCGAGGAAACCGCCCGCCCCGAGCAGGGGCCGCCGCGGCTGGCACTTTTGCGCCGGGCGATGGAGCAGGCCGGTCTCGACGGCTACCTCGTGCCGCGCGCGGACGCGCACCAGGGCGAATACGTGGCCCCGCACGATGCGCGCCTCGCCTGGCTGACGGGTTTCACCGGCTCGGCCGGCTTCTGCATCGTCCTGACCGGCCATGCCGGCGTCTTCGTCGACGGGCGCTACCGCGTGCAGGTCAAGGCACAGGTGGACACCGATCATTTCACCCCCGTCGACTGGCCCGAGACGAAGCCGGCCGACTGGCTGCGGGCGCACTTGCCGGGGGGCGGGACGGTGGGATTCGACCCCTGGCTTTACACGCCCGAGCAGATCGAAACGCTCGAGGAGGGGTTGGCGGGCAGCGGCATTGCCCTGCACCCAACCGACAACCTGGTCGACCGCGTCTGGGCCGACCAGCCCGCGCCGCCGCTGGGGCCAATCGTTCCCTACCCCGCCGAGCGCGCGGGCGAGACGCACGCCGCCAAGCTGGGCCGGCTGGGCGCCATGCTGCGCGGGGCGGGTCAGGCCGCGGCTGTGCTGACGCTTCCCGATTCCATCGCCTGGCTGCTCAACATCCGCGGCAGCGACATCCCCCGAAACCCGGTGCCGCACGCCTTTGCCATCCTGCACGCCGACGGCCACCTGTCGCTGTTCGCCGAGGCCGACAAGATCGGCGACGCGCTGAGGGCGCACCTGGGCGACGCGGTGCGCCTGCGCCCGGTCAACGCCTTCGGACCGGCGCTGCGCAGCCTGACAGGCCCGGTGCGGCTTGACCGCAAGAGCGTGCCGGTCTGGGTCGTCGGCCAGCTGGACGAGGCGGGCGTCGCCCGCCAGTGGGGCGAGGATCCCTGCCTGCGCCCCAAGGCCCGCAAGACCGCCGCCGAGATCGCGGGCAGCCGCGCGGCACACCTGCGCGACGGCGCCGCGCTGTGCGAGGTCCTGGCCTGGTTCGATGCCCAGGCGCCGGGAACGCTGACCGAGATCGACGTGGTCACCCGGCTCGAGGCGGCGCGCCGCGCCACCGGCGAGCTGCGCGACATCAGCTTCGACACCATTGCCGGGTCGGGGCCGCACGGGGCGCTCGCGCATTACCGCGTGACCCGTGGCACGAACCGCACCATCCAGGCGGGCGACCTGCTGGTGCTCGACGGCGGCGGGCAATACCCCGACGGCACGACCGACATCACCCGGACGCTGCCGGTGGGCCAGCCGGGCGAGGCCGAGCGCGCGGCCTTCACCCGCGTTCTCAAGGGCATGATCGCGATGAGCCGCGCACGCTGGCCCCGGGGGCTGGCGGGGCGCGACCTCGACGCCATCGCGCGCTACCCGCTGTGGCTGGCCGACCAGGACTACGACCATGGCACCGGCCACGGCGTGGGAGTCTACCTGTGCGTGCACGAGGGCCCCCAGCGGCTGGCGCGGACCGGCGAGGTGGCGCTGGAGCCCGGCATGATCGTGTCGAACGAACCCGGCTACTACCGCGAGGGCGCCTTCGGCATCCGCATCGAGAACCTGCTGGTGGTGCAGGAGGCCGACACGCTGCCCGGCGGCGACGCGCATCGCGACCGGCTGTGTTTCGAGACGCTGAGCTTCGCGCCGATCGACCGGCGGCTCATCGACGCCGGAATGCTGGATGCGGGCGAACGCGCCTGGCTCGATCGCTACCACGCGGCCTGCCGCGATCGCATCGGCCCGCGGCTGGGCGACACGGCGAGACAATGGTTGGACGCCGCCACCGAACCCCTGTAGCAAGGGCGCAAGGGGGCGCGGCATGACACGCGCCTGTTACTTGCCCGCGGCACAGCGGGTGACACGAAGGACAGGAGACAGCAGATGGCCGACATGAAGATCAGACGCGCCGAGGGCACCTGGGTCGTTCGCGCCGGCGGCGCGGTTCTGGCCGAGACCGGCAACGCGCTTGAGCTGGCCGAGACCGGCTATCCGGACGTGATCTATTTCCCGCGCGAAGACATCGCCATGGCGTTCCTGGACGAAACCGATCACAGCACCCATTGCCCGCACAAGGGCGATGCCACCTATTTCTCGATCGTCACCAAGAGCCAGACGCTCGAGAACGCCGCGTGGAGCTACGAGACGCCGCTGGAGGCTGCGGCGCCCATCAAGGGGCATATCGCGTTCAGGGCCGGCGACGACATCGCGGTCGAACGGGTCTGACCCCGCGCGGCAACGCGGGGTGCGTCAGCTGTGCTCCTCTTCGGAAATCGCGGCCAGCGCGCGGTTGTAGGCACGTAGCGCGTCGACGTGAAAGACCGCGCCGCGCAGTTCGGGCGGCCGCTTCTCGCCGTGCAGCGTCACCACGGGCACGAAGGGGACGCCCGCGCGGTCGAAGATCGGCATCACGGCCTCGAGCGTGGCGTTGGCATCGACGTAGATGCCCTCGTCAACCAGTTCCCAGCAACGGGCCTCGGGCGCGGCACGCGCGTCGTCGGGCGGGCGCATGACGCCCGAGACGCGGAACATCGACAGCAGGTAGGCATGCGGCCCCGCGGCCACCCGCGTGCCGCGGCGCTCGAGCTGCGACAGGAAGAACGACCGCTTCACAAGACGCGACCCCAAGACGGTGGACATCGACACCGCCACCATCACCGCCAGCCCGGTCTGCCAGTCGCCCGTCAGTTCGAACACGATCAGCGTGGTCGAGATCGGGGCACCCAGCACCGCGGCGGCCACCGCCCCCATGCCCGCCAGCGCGTAGAGCGTGGGCGCCCCCGACACCTCGGGGAAGGCGGCGGTCGCGATGTAGCCGAAGGCCAGCCCCGTCAGCGCGCCGATCATCAGCGACGGCGAGAACACGCCACCGCCCATGCGCCCGCCGATGGTGATCGCCACCGCGACCGTCTTGACCACGGCATAGACGATGGCCTCGTGCAGCACCAGCTGGCCGGTCAGCGCGGCCGACGTCGTCTCGTAGCCCACGCCGATGATGTGCGGGAAGGCGATCGCGATCGCGCCCAGCAACAACCCCGCCAGCGCCGGGCGCAACCAGCGCGGCAGCCGGATGCGCACCTGCACGTAACTCGCCATGTCCTCGGCGAAGAACATCGAATGCATCAGTATCGTCGCCACCACGCCGCTGAGCAGCCCCAGGATCAGGAAGGCGGGCAACTCGATGTAGAACGCCAGGACGCTGGCTTCGGGCAGAGTGAACTCGGTAATGTCGCCGAACTCCAGCCGGTTGATGACCGTGCCCGCCACGCTGGCAATGACGATGGGCGCAAAGGCGCGCACCGCGAAATGGCGCAGCACCACCTCCAGCGCGAAGAGCGCGCCGGCGATCGGGGCGTTGAACGACGCAGACACCGCCGCCGCCACCGCGCAGCCCAGCAGGTCGCGCCCGGCGATGCCGCCGGCGTTGATCCTGTCGCTGACCCATGACGAGATCAGGCTGGCCAAGTGCACCACCGGGCCCTCGCGCCCGCTGGAGCCGCCGGTGCCCAGCGTGATCAACGACGCCGCGACCGACGCCATCCCGGCGCGGCCCTCGACACGGCCCTCGTTGATGGCCGCGCCCTCGATCACGTCGGCGACCGACCGCACGCGCGCGTCCGGCGTGAAATGGTGCAGGATCAGCCCGACCGCCAGCCCGCCCAGCACCGGCACGACCAGCACCCAGTACCACGGCAGCGTCTCGGCGAGGCTGTGGACGTGCCCCATGTCGGCGGTGCCGTAGGCCAGCGCCTGCAACGCCGTGATCCCCTTGCGGAACAAGAGCGCGGCCAGGCCCGCCGCGATCCCGATCACCAGGGCGATCAGCCAGAACTGGAACTGGCTCGGCCCCTTGTCGCGGAAAACCGCCCAGCCGCCCTGCACCGCCCGCGTGACGGCGTGGAGCTTCTGTGACAGGAACGAGGGGGCCGATTTCGTCATCGTCTTTCCCCAGGATTGTCCTCGCGCGGCCGCTTTTTCCCGGCAAGGGTGAATCAAACCTCGAACCACAACGCAAATGAGACCCGCATGGGAATTGACGACGCCATCACCGAGATTTCGGACTTTCTAGGCCAACGGCTCACGCGGTCCAAGTCCGATCTGGAATTGCACGGGCGCAGCGAGACGCATTTCCCACTCAGCCCGCCCGACGCGGTGGCCTACCCCGAGACCACCGAGGAGGTCGCGCGCATCGTGCGCACCTGCGCGGCACACCGCTGCCCGGTGATCGGATGGGGCACCGGCACCTCGCTCGAGGGCCAGGCGCAGGCCTTCTCCGGCGGTCTCTGCGTGGATTTCACGCGCATGAACCGCATCCTCGAGGTGCGCCAGGCCGACATGGACGTCGCCCTGCAGCCCGGCGTCACGCGCGAGGCCCTTAACGAGGAACTGCGCGCCACCGGCCTGTTCTTCCCCGTCGATCCCGGCGCCAACGCGTCGCTCGGCGGCATGGCGTCGACACGCGCCAGCGGCACGACGGCGGTGCGCTACGGCACGATGCGCGACAACGTGCTGGGCCTGCAGGTCGTCACCGCGACGGGCGAGGTGATCCGCACCGGCAGCCGCGCGCGCAAGAGTTCCTCGGGCTACGACCTGACGGGGCTTTTCGTGGGCGCCGAGGGAACGCTGGGCCTGATCACCGAGCTGACGCTTCGCCTGCAGGGCCAGCCCGAGGCGATCTCCAGCGCGGTCTGCGCCTTCGACAGCGTGGGCGCGGCTGTCGCGGCGGTGATCGACACCATCCAGATGGGCCTGCCCATGGCCCGGATCGAGCTGGTCGACACCGCCAGCGTGGCCGCCGTCAACGCCTACTCGGGCAGCACCCTGCCCGAGGCCCCCCATCTCTTCCTCGAGTTCCACGGCAGTGAAACCGGCGTGGCCGAGCAGGCCGAAACCTTCGGCGAGATCGCCGCGGACCACGGCGGGCGCGGCTTCGACTGGGCCACGCGGGCCGAGGACCGCACCGCGCTCTGGGCGATGCGCCACACCGCCTACCATGCCATCCTCGCCGCCCGTCCCGGCGCGCGGGCCATCGTCACGGATATCTGCGTGCCGATCTCGGCACTGGCCGAGGCGATCGAGGGCGCCCGCGCCGACGTGGCGCGACACGGCATCGAGGGGCCGATCCTGGGCCATGTGGGCGACGGCAACTTCCACGCCATCCTGCTGTTCGACGAGACCGACGCCGACGAGACCGGCCGCGCCCTGCGCGCGGCCCACGCCATGGTCGACCGCGCGCTGGCCCTGGGCGGCACCGCCACCGGCGAACACGGCATCGGCGTGGGCAAGCGCGACTACATGGACCGCGAACACGGCGGCGCATGGGCGATGATGGGCCGCATCAAGCGCGCGCTCGACCCCGACGACATCATGAACCCCGGCAAGCTCGTGCCGCCGCGCGGCTGATCCGCCCCGGCCTTCATCTTGCACCAAGTACTCCGGGGGGCCACGGGGGGCAGCGCCCCCCGACCACGCATGATGCGCGCCGCAGGCGCTCCGCTGGACAGCGCACCGCTGCGAAATGCGCCCCGTCCCGTCATCCTTGCCGTTCGGGGGTGTCAGCTGGCCATCAACGCCTCGGCGGCCGCGCGCGCCTCGTCGGTGACGGTATCGCCCGACAGCATCCGCGCGATCTCGTTCACGCGCTCGGCCGGCCCCAGTTCGGTGACGGTGGTCAGCGTCTGCTCGTCCGCGATGCGCTTTTCAACCCGGCAGTGATGCGCCCCCAGCGCGGCCACCTGCGGCGAGTGGGTCACCACCAGCACCTGCCCCGCCTGCGCGAGCTGGGCGAGCCGGCGGCCCACCGCGTCGGCGGTGGCGCCGCCCACGCCGCGGTCGATCTCGTCGAAGATCAGGGTGCGGCCGCTGTCGGGACCGGTCAGGCAAACCTTGAGCGCCAGCAGGAAGCGGCTGAGTTCACCGCCAGAGGCGATCCGCGCCAGCGGCCCGGCCGGCGCACCGGGATTGGTGGCCACGGTAAAGGCCACCTCGTCGGCGCCCTCCGGCCCGGGCTCGGCCCCGGTGACCTGCGTGGCGAAGACCGCGCGCTCCATCTTCAGCGGGGCCAGCTCCGCGGTCACGGCGGCGTCCAGCCTTTCGGCCGCCTCCCGGCGCGCGGCGCTCAGCCGGGCGGCGGCCTCGTCATAGGCGGCCCGGGCCTCCCGCGCGACCCGGTCGCGTTCCGCGACGTCGGCGTCGCCCTTGTCCAGTGCCGCGAGGCGCGCGTGCAACTCGCCCGACAGCGCCGGCAACTCGGCCGCCGGGACACCGTGCTTGCGCGCCAGCGCCCGGATCGCGAACAGCCGCTCCTCGGTTTCCTCCAGTTCGCGGGGATCGTGGGTCAGCGCCTCGAGGCAACGCTCGACCCCGCTGGCCGCCTCGTCGAGTTCCACCAGTGCCCGGCCGATGGCGGCCAGCGGATCGTCCAGCTGGCCCTCGGCCTGGTCGGCGACGCCCTCCAGCCAGCGCATCGCGTCCGAGGCCGCACCGCTGGCCCCTTCGGTGCCCAGCGCGGCCTGCGCCTTGCCGATATCCTCGCGGATGCGTTCGGCGGCCTGCATCATGCGGCGGCGGCTGTCGAGGCTCTCGTCCTCGCCGGGCTGCGGGTCGAGGTCGTCGAGCTCCGCCACGGCGTGGCGCAGGAACTCCTCCTCGGCGCGCGCCTCCTCAAGCGCCGCGGCGGCCGCATCCCGCGCCGCCTGCGCCTCGGACGCCGCGCGCCAGGCCCGGCGCACCTGCGCCTTCAACTCCCCCAGCCCGCCGAAGGCATCAAGCAGCGCCCGGTGCCCGCGCGCGTTCAGCAACCCGCGGTCGTCATGCTGGCCGTGAAGCTCCACCAGGGTCTCCGACAGCCTGCGCAGCACCTCGCCGGAACACCGCCGGTCGTTCACCCAGGCGGTCTTGCGCCCGTCGCGGGTGTTCACCCGCCGCAGGATCAGCTCGTCCTCCTCGGGCAGCCCGGCATCCCGCAACACCGCGCGCGCCGGGTGGTCGGGGTCTAGGTCGAACCACGCCTGGACCTCGCCCTGGTCCGCGCCGGCGCGCACCAGTTCGGCCCGGCCGCGCCAGCCCAGCACGAAGCCCAGCGAATCGAGAAGGATCGACTTGCCCGCGCCGGTCTCTCCGGTCAGCACGTTCAGGCCCGGCCGGAACCCGAGTTCCAGCCGGTCGATGATCAACATGTCGCGAATGTCGAGACCTCTGAGCACGCCGTCCCCTTCAGCCCCGGGTCACAACCACTTGCCCTCGATCGTCTGGCGGTAGATCTTGCGCAGCCAGTTGTCGCCGCGGGCCTCGGGCGCGAGGCCACGGTCGCTCAGCAGGGCGTAGCTGTCCTCGTACCACTCGGTCGCCTGGAAGTTGTGACCCAGGATCGCCGCGGCCGACTGCGCCTCGTCGGTCAGGCCGAGCGACAGGTAGGCCTCGACCAGCCGGTGCAGCGCCTCGGCGGTATGCGTCGTGGTCTGGAAATCCTCGACCACGGTGCGGAAGCGGTTGATCGCGGCCGTGAAATGGTCGCGGCGCAGGTAATAGCGCCCGACTTCCATTTCCTTGCTGGCCAGGTGGTTGAAGGCCAGCTCGAACTTCAGCTTGGCGGACCGGGCGTATTCGCTCTCGGGATAGCGCTCGATCACCTTGCGCAGCGCCTGCAGCGCCTCGAAGGTCAGCGCCTGGTCGCGCCCGACCTCGTCGATCTGGTCGTAATAACTCAGCGCCACGAGATACTGGGCATAGGCCGCGTCCTCGTCGGCGGGATAGAAGTCGATGAACCGCTGCGCGGCCGAGCGGCTGTCCTCGTACTGTTCGGCCTCATGGTAGGCGAACGCCTGCATGACCAGCGCGCGCTTGGCCCACTTCGAGTAGGGGTACAGGCGTTCAACCTCGCCGAAATGCTTGGCCGCGAGTTTCTCGTTGCCTTCCTCGAGGTCGTATTCCGCCCGGTCGAAGATCTGTTCGGCGGTGTAGTTCTCGAGGTCCACCTCGCCGCGGCGGACGGCCGCGTTCTGCGAGCAACCTGCCACCGTGATGCCGATGACAAGCGCGGCTGCAAGCGTGGACGGAACCCTGCGAAATGTCATGCGCGCGCTCACCTTCCTTGCCGGTTGCCGGGTGTATATCGCAGCCTTGGCCGGGGTGCCAGCACAGAAATACCCCGCCCCCGGCAGAGGCGCCGGTCCGCGGATGCGGCACGGATCAGGCGACTTCGGGAACCTCGTCGCGATGCACGCCCGCGCCCGGCAGCCGGGCGGCCGTGAGGGCATCGCAGGTGCGCATGCGCCATGCGCCCGGGTCGGCGAACAGCGCGTGCAGCAGGTCGTTGGTCAGGGCATGCCCCGCGCGGACGCCTTCGTAGCGGGCCAGGAGCGGCGCACCGGCCAGCGCCAGGTCTCCCAGCGCGTCCAGCATCTTGTGGCGCACCGCCTCGTCGGCATGGCGCAGGCCGCCGGGGCTGAGGACCTCGGTGCCGTCCACGACCACGGCGTTCTCGAACGTGCCGCCCAGGGCCAGGCCGTTGGCATGCATGTGATCGACATCGGCCTTGCGGCAGAAGGTGCGGCTGCTGGCCAGTTCGCACACGAAACTGCCGTTGGCCATGTTCAGGCTTTTCCGCTGCGTGCCGATGGCGGCATCGGCGAACTCGATCTCGAAATCGATGACCAGCGTGTCGTTCGGGGTCAGCCGCGCCCAGGCATCGCCGCGGCGCACCTCCACCGGGCGCAGGACCTCGAGCGCGCGCACCGGGTGGGACAGCATGCGCACCCCTGCAGACAGGATCCCGCGTACGAATACCGCCGAACTGCCGTCGAGGATCGGCACCTCGGGGCCGTCCACGACCACCAGCGCGTTGTGGATGCCGCACCCCGACAGCGCGGCCAGCACGTGTTCGACGGTCGACACCGACACCCCCGCGGCGTTGTGCAGCCGCGTGCACAGCGGGGCCTGTTCCACATGGTCCCAGCGCGCGGGAATCTCGCTGTGGGCCGAGGTGGCGGAACCCGCCAGGTCACCGCGGCGGAACCGGATACCGTGACCGGCGGGCGCCGGCAGGATGGTCGCACAGGCTGCCACGCCGGAGTGAAGCCCGACCCCGTCGAAGGATACCCGATGGCTGATCGTGGTCTGCAAGACGTCCCCCTGGTTCCTGACCCCTGGTTCTTGATCCTGCGTCGGCGCGCCGGACGCGCGGCGAGGTCACCCGGTTAGCAACCGTTTAACCAAGGTACGGCCCCGGGCTCAATTCAATCTTTGCAACGGACTGAAACATCGCCGCGGCAGCGCCGGCAGGTTCTTGCCGACCGCCCGCCAGGGCACCGACCGGCCAAGAAAAACGGGGCCGCAGTCGCGGCCCCGTCGCATCTGCGCGCCCCGTCCGGCGCATCGGCCGTCTCAGTTGGCCTGTCGCCGCAGGAATGCCGGGATCTCGATCTGGTCTTCGGCCGGATCGTCGTCGGGCTCGGCCTGCTCGGCCGGCGCGTGCATCGGCGGTTGCTGCCGCGCGGCGCGCGCCTGCTGGGGCCGTTCGGCCTCCTGCCCGCCGCCGGTCATCCGGTTGATGAGCGAATTGATGCCGAAGCGCGAGCGATCGGCCTCGCCACGGTCATGGTGGGCCTGCGCTCTCGCCTCCGCCGGCGCCTGCCCGCCGCCACGGCCGGAGGCGTTCCCGACAGCCGTCTGAAGCCGCTCCAGCGCCTCGGGCGATGGCGTGCCGGGCGCCGGGGCCCGCGGTGCCACGAAGGATTCGAGATCGTCATCGACGTTTTCCATCGCAGGCGCCTCGGGTTCGGGACGCGGCGTGTAGGCCGGCGGCGGCAGGTCGTCGCCCACGGCCGACTGTGCCGACGGCTCCTCGTCGAAGATATCCTCGCGCTGGTCCTCGGCAGCGGCGCGCTGCGCGTCGATCTCGTCGAACGGCAGGGGCTCCTGTGCCTGGGTCGCGCCGAACCGGGTTTCGGCGGCGGCCGGCTCATATACGTCAGGGGCCTCCGGTGCGGCCTCGACCGCCTGCGCGGCCTGTGCGGCCGGCTGCAGCGGCTCGGCCAGCGACCGCCGCGGCACGGGCGTTTCCGCGTAGACGTGGGATGCGTCGATGCCGGTCGCGACGACGCTCACCCGCATCGTGCCCTCCATCCCGGTGTCCAGCGTGCTGCCCACGATGATGTTGGCCTCGGCGTCCACCTCCTCGCGGATGCGGTTGGCGGCCTCGTCCACCTCGAACAGCGTCAGGTCGTGCCCGCCGGTGATGTTGATCAGAACACCCTTGGCACCCTTGAGGCTGATCTCGTCCAGCAACGGGTTGGCGATCGCCTTCTCGGAGGCCTGGATCGCGCGTTCGTCGCCCTCGGATTCGCCGGTGCCCATCATCGCCTTGCCCATCTCGTCCATCACCGCGCGGACGTCGGCGAAATCGAGGTTGATGAGACCCGGGCGCACCATCAGGTCGGTCACGCCCTTCACCCCCTGGTACAGCACGTCGTCGGCCATCGAGAACGCCTCGGTGAAGGTCGTCTTCTCGTTGGCCAGCCGGAACAGGTTCTGGTTGGGGATGATGATGAGCGTGTCGACGACCTTCTGCAGCGCGTCGACGCCGTCCTCGGCCTGGCGCATGCGCTTGCCGCCCTCGAACTGGAAAGGCTTGGTAACGACGCCGACCGTCAGCACGCCCAGTTCGCGCGCGGCCTGAGCGATGATCGGCGCGGCGCCGGTGCCGGTGCCACCGCCCATGCCGGCGGTGATGAAACACATGTGCGCCCCGGCAAGGTGATCGACGATCTGTTCGATGTTTTCCTCGGCGGCGGCGGCGCCGACGCTCGCGCGCGCCCCTGCGCCCAGCCCCTCGGTCACCTTCACGCCCAGCTGCACGCGGTGCTCGGCCGTGCTTTGCTGCAGCGCCTGGGCATCGGTGTTGGCCACGACGAAGTCCACCCCGTCGAGTTCCTTCGCGATCATGTTGTCCACGGCGTTCCCGCCGGCGCCCCCGACACCGAACACGGTGATCCTGGGCTTGAGCTCTTCCCGTCCGGGCATCGTGAGATTGAGTGTCATTGCTCTGTCCGCCTGCTGTTATTCCCCGCTTGAACGGGTTTTTACCGCCTTATTTTGCCCATTCTTACCGATACGGGCGCCATTCGTCACGAAAAAATCGTGCATTCCCACGAAATATGGGCCAACTTCGACCGCTTTACGCGGGGTTTTGCCGAGTCGCGCAGATATAGCGGTCACCAATTGTCCTTGAACCATTTCAACGCCCGTTTCAGCGGCCGGGCGGCGTAGCGCTCCACGGGGATCTCGAAATCCCACCATTCGTCCTGCGGGTTGGCCGCCTGCAGGCACATGCCCACGGCGCTGGCAAAGCCCGGCCCGGTCGCCGCCTGCGGCAGCCCGTGCACCCGCATCGGCCGCCCCAGCCGGACCTGCTGGCCCAGGATGCGCGCGGCCAGCGCATCGAGGCCGGGGATCTGGCTGCCCCCGCCGGTCAGCACGATCTGCTGGCTTGGCAGATGATCGAAACCGGCCGCGTCGAGGCGCGTGCGCACCTCCTCGAGGATCTCCTCGACCCGCGGGCGCATGATTCCGATGAGTTCCGCGCGGCTCACCTTCCGGCGGTCGTGATCCCAGTCGCCGGTATCGCCCCCGATCTCGATCATGTCGCGATCGTCCATGCCGGTGGCCACCAGTCCGCCGTAGAAGGTCTTGATCCGCTCGGCCACGGCCTTGGGCACCTGCAGGCCCATCGAGATGTCGCTGGTGACGTGATCGCCGCCGATGCGCACGGTGTCTGCATAGAGCATGTGCTTTTTCACGAAGATCGAGATGCCCGCCGAGCCGCCGCCGAGGTCGACGCAGGCCGCGCCC
This sequence comes from Roseovarius salinarum, assembly GCF_002834145.1. GTDB lineage: Bacteria > Pseudomonadota > Alphaproteobacteria > Rhodobacterales > Rhodobacteraceae > Roseovarius > Roseovarius salinarum. Next base: position 122,720 of record NZ_PHNT01000008.1, read on the forward strand.
AGTTCCTGTTCGTCCTCCACGAGCGCCGCGACCCCGGAAACGTACGCCGACGAGGCCAGCCCGGCGAGTTCCAGATCGCACCGTTTCACGCAGTGCGCGAGGTTCTGGACCGCCGCGGCATCGACGGTCAGCATGTGCATGTCGGTCGAAAGGCTCTGGCCCATCTGCCCGCGCGGGTCGGACAGGCCCGAGCGGTGGTCGAGCGCGAAGTTCACCGGTTGCGCGTGCAGCACCTCGCGGCCGGCGCCGTAGTCGGGAAGATCGCAGGCCGAGAGCACGCGGCCGATGTCCTGCTCGGTCACGACGTGCCCCTCGAGATCCACCTGCCCGGTCAACCCGTAGGAGCGCGGCGCCGCACCCGAGAAACAGGCGATCACGTGATCGACGCGCAGCCCGGCCATCTTCTGCGCCGCCTGCACGGCGGTGCGGATCGCGCGCTCGGTTTCGGCCATCGCCTCGACCTCGCCGAAGCGCACGCCCCGCGACCGCGTCGTCGCCGCGCCGATCACGCGAAAGCCTGCCTGCCCGGCCATCGCGCCTATTCCCTCGCCCTCGGCCAGACGGTCGCTGCCGTCGAACCGCAACACGAGGCAGGCGATCTTCGACGTGCCGACATCCAGCACCGCGACGACGCCCCGCTGGATCGCCGTCCGGCGAAGGTTGCGCATCGCGCGTTGCGATTCGTAGAGTTCGATCATCCGTCCGCAGCCTCCAGACTGATCTTGCGCACGCGCCGCCATTCCTTCAGCGCGTGGGGCGTCATCCTCACCGTGGGCCGGTCGGCCAGCCGCATGTCGATGGCGACAACGTCGCGGGCCAGCATGTCCTGTGCCTGCGACAGCGCGATCACCCGCTCGAGGGCGCGCACCGCCGCGCGCTCGGGCAGCAGGATCCGCTGGCCGCGGTCGAGCACGACATCCCAGCGCCGTTCGCCCACACGCACGAACCCCTTGAGGCGCGCGCGCAGCGGCGCGGCGGCCTGACGAAGGCGCAACGCTTCGGCCACCGCGGCATCGGCGCCCTCCCCGGCCAGCATCGGCAGGTCGGGATGGGCGGTGCGGCGCGCCGCGGGGTCGAGCACCACGCCCTCGCGGTCCACCAGCGCCACCCCCTCGGCGCGGCGCCACAGCGCCGCCGGCTGGCGTTCCGCCACCTTCGCCTCGAGCACGCCGCCCTGCTTGATCCGCAGGTCGGCATGCCGGACGGCGGGCAGTGCCTCGATCATCCCGCGCAACCGGTCGAGGTCCAGGTCGAAGGAACTGACCGGCAGCGCGTGCGGGAATATCTCGCGGATCTCGCCGGCCAGAGGGTCGCTGGCCCCTTCGACGGCCAGAAGGTCGACCATGAACTCGGGGCGCGTCTCGATCTGCCGGCGCAGGTCGATCAGCGCCAGCGCCATCGCCTCCTGCCGCTCGGGCTGCGACAGGTAGCCGGCGGCGATCGCGAAGCACAGCCCGAAGGGCAGGCCGACGCGGAGCAGGCCACGGAACAGCGGCGTCAGCATCAGCCGCTGCAGCCGGTAGCGCAGGCGCGACGGCGCGGGATCGGTCCGGGGCGTCACCGGTCGCACGAGGCATCCTCCACGATCCAGCGGCACATCGCGCCGAACCCGATGCCGGCCACCCGGCCCTGTTCCGGCGACAGCGAGGTGGGCGTCATCCCCGGCTGCGTGTTCGTCTCGAGCAACACCAGCCCGTCGAGGCCGCGCGACTCGTCCCAGCGGAAATCGGTTCGGCTCAGCCCGCGGCAGCCCAGCGCGTGGTGGGCGCGCCGGGCGTAGTCCATGCAGGCATCGAAGATTTCCCCGGGCACCTCGGCGGGGACGACGTGGCGCGAGCCGCCGGGCTTGTATTTCGCGTCGTAGTCATACCAGCCGTCGGTGATGATGTCGGTGACCGTCAGCGCGCGGCCGCCCATCACGGTCGTCGTCAGTTCGCGCCCGGGCGCGTAGCTTTCCACCATGACGGTATCGGGCATGTCCGCTGCCAGCCGCGGCGGGGCGTTGGCCGCCTCGTGGACGATGTAGACGCCCACCGAGGAGCCTTCGTTGTTGGGCTTGACCACATAGGGCGGGTCCATCACGTGGCGCGCGCGCACGGCGTCGCGGGCGGCCAGGCGGCTTTCGACCACCGGCAGCCCGGCGGCGCGGTAGGCCGCCTTCGACCGCTGCTTGTCCATGGCCAGCGCCGAGGAAAGCACGCCCGAGTGGGTATAGGGCAGCCCCATCCACTCCAGCAGGCCCTGCACGCAGCCATCCTCGCCCCACCGGCCGTGGAGCGCGTTGAAAACGATGTCGGGGGAGAGGTCGTGCAGGCGCACGCAGAGGTCGCGGCCGGCATCGACCTCGACCACCTCGAATCCCTCGTCCCGCAAGGCGGCGGCGCATTCACGGCCCGTGACCAACGACACTTCGCGCTCTGACGAAGGGCCTCCCATGATGACCGCCACTTTGGGGGTTGCTCTGCCCGAACCAACCACCGTGTGCCTCAATATCCCGGGCCGTTTGCCCGGCCCTTTCGTTGCGCGGACCGTTTCCCGGCCCGGTTGTTCTTGCCGTCCCCGCGCTCAGGTGTCGTGGTGGCCTGTCGCGGGCGGGGCCGGTTCGCCGACCCTCATGATTTCCCACTGTAACTCTATTCCGCTGGTCTGGAAAACCCTTTTTCGCACCGTCTCGCCCAGCCCCTCGAGGTCCGCCGCCGTGGCGTCGCCGGTGTTGACGAGGAAGTTGGGGTGCTTGGGGCTCATCTGCGCGCCACCCTGCCGCGCGCCGCGCAGGCCCGCGTCCTCGATCACCTTCCAGGCTTTCAACTCGTGCGTGTCGTCGGCGCGCCCCGTGCTGGAATGCCCGGCCGGGTTGCGGAAGGTCGAGCCCGCGGTGCGGTCCTTCGTGGGCTGGGTGGCGTCGCGTTTTTCCAGCTGCGCGGCCATCTTCGCGGCCAGCGCGTCCGGGTCGCCCGCCGGCCCCTCGAAAACCGCCTCGGTGATCACCCAGCCCTCCGGCAGGTCGGTCTGGCGGTAGCCGAAGTTCAGGTCGTCCGCGCCCAGCCGCACCACCTCGCCCGCGCGCGTGACGGCCGTGGCCTCAACGAAGACGTCCGCCGTGTAGGTGCCGTAACAGCCCGCGTTCATCCGCACCGCCCCGCCGACGGCGCCGGGGATGGTGCGCAGGAAGGTCAGGTCGACACCCGCCTGCGCGGCCTTGCGCGCGACATGCGCGTCCAGCGCCGCCGCCCCCGCGGTCACCCGCGTGCCCGCGACGTGGATGTGGTTGAACCCCCGCCCCAGCCGGACGACGACGCCGCGCAGCCCGCCGTCGCGCACGATCAGGTTCGATCCCACGCCCATCGTAAAGACCGGCACCGCCGGGTCAAGATCGCGCAGGAAGGCGGCAAGGTCGTCGGCGTCGGCGGGCTGGAACAGCCAGTCCGCCGGCCCGCCCACGCGCAGCCACGTCAGGTCGGACAGAGGGCGGTCCGCGGACAGTTTGCCGCGGGGGGTGGGAAGCGTCGTCATGGCAGGCTCTTTGCCCGCCCCGAGGGCCGAGGTAAAGGGGCGCCATACGAGGCCGGCGCAAAAGGCCGGGCGCCTGCATCACTCTTTTTCGGAAGGCCGGCTGGAACCCAACGCTTGCCGCAGATTGCCCAGCTTGCCGCCACCATAAGCAAGCCCGCCGATCCCGACGGCAGCCAGCGCCGGCACGCCCATCGCCGTGAATAGCCCGGTGGTCGCACCGATCAGCGCGATCCGGCAGGTCGAATCCACGTTCTCAGCAGCATTGTCCTGCAGCCACTCGCGCATCAAACGGGCATGCCGGGAAAGAAGGCGGCCCATGGTCGCCGCGTCATCCTCAGTTGGCGCGCCTTCGGAGGGCAGGTTCTGGTGCAGTTGCTCCACCCCCGTTCGCATCTTCCCGAGGAAGTCCAGCAGCCGCGCCCTTTCGTCCGGGTCGATGGTGTTGCTGCCTCTGACGCGCTCCTCCTCGTCGCCGATCAATTGCCAGAGCGCGTCGAGTTCCAGCGGTAAAGCGGAAAGGTTTGCCGCCACTGCGCGCCGGATGGCCGTGACGGTTTCCGGAGCGCGCGCGTCCGGGCCGTGATGCGCCCGGCGGATTTCCTCGATCTCCGTGTTCACCGCCTCGGGCCCGGCGTCCCAGGTGGCGGTGTCGATCAGGGCGACCTTTTCCAGCAGGTTGTGATCGGGCGGGGTGCAAGGCTCAGTCGCCGCCGCCCACCCATGCACCCAGGGCGTAGAGGCCGGCGCAGACCGCGGCGATGCCGGCCCAGCCCATGAGGACGGCCGCGGGGCTGACGGCCGGGGCCTCGGCGCCCGCCAGCGCGGCCCCCGTCAGCGCGGCCAGCGCGGTGTAGCCCGCGAAGATCGCCGCGATGCGCCCCGCGCGGCGCGCCAGCCCCTCGGACAGCGCGACCCAGGCCACCAGCGGCGCCAGCGCCCAGCCGGCATAGGCCAGCACCGGGGCCAGCTCACCCATCGCGGGGGCCCTCCCCGCCGGCGGGGCGGCGGCCCGTGACCGCGCGCCACAGATACCACGCCGGCCAGCGCAGCACGCTCATCCCGGCGCCCAGCACCAGCAGGCCGACCCAGGGGCCGTTTTCCCAGGTGACATAACCCACCAGCGGGATCCCCGTGGCGATCAGCACCCAGGCGCGGCGCCAGTGCCTGTCGCGGCTGGGGATCATCGCGGCGATGTTGGCGAGAATGGCCCACAGGCAGGCAAGAAGAAGCGAAGTGGTCATCGGCACACCCCCCTGGCCCGCGCGACGGCGCGTTTCAGGCCATGGCGCAGCGGCTTGCGGAACATAGAAAGGACGGCCAGCGCGGCCAGCGCGGCGGCGAGCATCCCCGCCTCGTGGCCCAGCCGCCAGACCAGCACGGGCGCCGCGGCCAGCAGCGCGAGCCCCGGCGCGATCTGCCAGCGCACCGGCAGCATCGCCACCCCCACCCCCGCGAGGACCCACAGGCAGGCAAGAACCACCGCCATATTCACGCGCTCACCGTGGCGCTGACAGCGAGCGCGGCGAGCGCGGCCAGCAGCCCCAGCACCGGCACGGCCATCGGCACGGTGAAGGGCGCCCGCGCCGGGCCGCGCCGCTTGGCCGCGACAAGCGCGGCGTTGACCAGCACGAAGGCGACCAGGAGGATGGTCGAGGTGACCTCGGCCAGCGCGGCCACCTGCAGGCCCAGCGCGCCGGCGATCACCACCGCGCCCACCAGCGCGGTGGCCCGCACCGGCGTGCCCAGCCGCGGGTGCGCGTGGTGGAACACGGCGAAGGCCCGGCTGCGCCGGCCCAGCCCGAACAGCACGCGCGAGACCATGACGATCTGCGCCAGCACCCCGTTGAGCGCGGCCGCCACCGCGATCAGCGACAGGAAATGCCCGCTGCCGCCCGGTCCGGCCTGCCAGACCAGCGCGAGCGGCTGTTCGCTGGGCCCCAGCCGATCGAGCGGCACCGCGCGCACCGCGGCGAAGGAGACCAGCGCGTAGAGCACGCTGGTGATCGCCAGCGACAGCAGGATCGCCCGCGGCAGGGTGCGTTCGGGGTGTGGCACCTCCTCGGCCATGTTGACGATATCCTCGAAGCCGATGAAGGCGAAGAAGGCCAGCACGGCCGCCGAGGCCACGCCGGCCCAGGCGATTCCCGCCGGCGCGGTGAAGTCGACCGCCGCGGGCGCGGTGAACCCGGCGTAGACCACCAGGATCAGCCCCAGCACCTCAAGCGCGGTGAAGACGGCGGCGACCGCCAGGCTTTCCAGCACGCCGGCGATGGCGACACCGACGATCACCAGCCCGATCACCGCGGCGGTGGCATGGTACGGCAGATCGACCACCGAGACCAGATAGCCCGTGCCGCCGCGCAGGACGGCGGCCGCCGAGACCGTCCCGGCGGCGACGATGCCCAGCCCCACCACGATGCCCATCACCGGAAGGTTCAGGCCCTTGGCGACGTAGATCGCCTCGCCCGCGGCCTCGGGCAGGCGGGTGGAGAACTCGGCGTAACTCAGCGCCGTGGGCGCCGCGATCAGCCCGGCAAGAAGGAAGGAGACCGGCGCCCAGACGCCCGCGTCGGCCGCCACGGCGCCCACCAGCACGTAGATTCCCGCCCCCACCATGACGCCGACGCCGTAGGCCGTGAGAAGACCCAGGCCGATCCGGCGCTTGAGAGCCTCAGCCATGGCCCTTGCTCGCTTGCGGCGGGGGCGCGGGTGGTATGACGGGGGCGGTCGGCACGGCTCAGGCCCGCTTGCGCAGCCGCGCGGGCAGGTTGCCCGCCCAGGTGCTGATCGTGCCCGCGCCCAGGCACACGACCATGTCGCCGGGGCCCGCGACCTCGCGCACCAGCCTTTCGAGGTCGGCCTCGCTGCCGATGGCGCGCGCATCGCGGTGGCCGTGGCGCACCAGTCCCGCGACAAGGTCGTCGCGGCTCGCCCCCGGGATCGGGTCCTCGCCGGCGGCGTAGACCTCGGCGATGGCAACGACATCGGCCTCGTTGAAGCAGGCGCAGAAATCGTCGAACAGCGACGACAGTCGGGTGTAACGGTGCGGCTGGTGCACGGCGATCACGCGCCCGGTGGTGGCCTGCCGCGCGGCGCGCAGCACCGCGGCGATCTCGACGGGATGGTGGCCGTAGTCGTCGATGATCGTGACGCCGTCGACCTCGCCCACGCGGGTGAAGCGGCGGTTGACGCCCCCGAAATTTGCCAGCGCCTCGCGGATCTCGGCGCGCGTCATGCCGAGGTGCCGGGCCACGGCCACCGCCGCCAGCGCGTTGGAGACGTTGTGATCGCCCGGCATGGGCAGGGTGCAGCCCTCGATCCGCGTGCCCTCGGGCTGGAACACGATGTCGAAATGCGCGATGCCGGCATCGTAGCTCAGGTTCACCGCCCGCACGTCGGCCTGCGCGTTGAAGCCGTAGGTCACGACCCGCCGGTCGGTGATCCGGCCCACCAGCGTCTGCACCTCGGGGTGATCGGTGCAGCACACGGCCAGCCCGTAGAAGGGAATGTTGCTGACGAAGTCGTAGAACCCCTTGCGCAGCGAGTCGAAATCGCCCCAGTGCTCCATGTGCTCGGGGTCGATGTTGGTGACGATCGCGACCGTCGCGGGCAGGCGGTTGAAGGTGCCGTCGCTTTCGTCGGCCTCCACGACCATCCATTCGCCCTGCCCGACCCGCGCATTGGAGCCGTAGGCGTGGATGATCCCGCCGTTGATGACCGTCGGATCGAAGCTGCCGTGATCCAGCAGGGCGGCGACCATCGTGGTGGTCGTTGTCTTGCCGTGGGTGCCGGCCACGGCGACGTTGGATTTCAGCCGCATCAGCTCGGCCAGCATCTCGGCGCGGCGCACGACCGGCAGGCCGCGGCGGCGGGCCTCGTCCAGTTCCGGGTTGCCCGGCTTGATCGCCGAGGAAATGACGACCACCTCGGCGTCGCGCAGGTTCTCGGCGCGCTGGCCCTCGAAGATGGTCGCGCCGTTCGCCTCGAGCCGGTCGGTCAGCCTGGATCGCTTGAGGTCGGAGCCCTGCACCACGTAGCCGTGATTGAGCAGCACCTCGGCGATGCCCGACATTCCGATACCGCCGATGCCGACGAAATGGATCGGGCCGACGTCGCCCGGGAGCTTGGTTGCCGCGTTCATGCGCGCGTGTCTCCTTTCGCGAGGGCCGCGACGATGTCGGCCAGTTCCTGCGGCGCGTCGGGCTTGGCACACGACAGCGCCGCCTGCGACATCTGCAGGGCACCGTCGGGATTCGTCAGGACGGTCACCATCTGCGCGGTCAGCGTCTCGGGATCAAGCTTCTTCTGCGGGATCACGATGGCCCCACCCGCCTCGCCAAGCCCGCGTGCGTTGGCCGCCTGGTGATCGGCGGTGGCATGGGGATAGGGGATCAGGATCGCGGGCCGGCCGATCGCGGCGATGTCGGCCACCGAGGACGCGCCGGCGCGGCTGATGACAAGCTGCGCCTCGCTCATCCGGCGGGGGACGTCGCGGAAGAAGGGCTCGACCTCCGCCGCGATGCCGGCCTCGGCATAGGCGCGCGCCACGCGCTCTGCGTCCTCCTCGCGTGCCTGGTGGCTGACGCGCAGGTTGCCGCGGATCTCGTCGGGCAGCGCGGCGACCGCCGCCGGCACCACGTCCGAAAGCACGCGCGCGCCCTGGCTGCCGCCGATCACCAGCACCGCCATCGGGTAGTCACCGGGCGGGATGAAGGCGGCGCCGGCCCGCTCCAGCACCGCCGCGCGCACCGGGTTGCCCGTGTGCACCGCGTCCACACCCCTGGGCAGCACGGTGGGCCAGGTGCCGCAGGCCACGGCGTCCACGCGGCGGGCGAAAAGCCGGTTCACGCGGCCCAGCACGCCGTTCTGCTCGTGGATCATGCGCGGCACGCGCAGCAGCCACGCCGCCGACAGCGCGGGGATCGTCGGGTATCCGCCGAAACCGGCCACCGCCGCCGGCCGGTCGCGCAGCATGCGCCGCACCGCTCCGGCGATCCCGGCGGCCACGCGGAACGGCACGGCAAGCCGCGCCAGCACCCCGCCGCGGGTGAAGGTCGCGCTGGAGACCTGCTCGATCTCGACCGAATGGGGGAAGCCGCCGGTATAGCGTGCGCCGCGCGCATCCGTGGACAGCCGCACGCGCCAGCCGCGGTTCAGCATCACCTCGGCCAGCGCCTGCGCGGGGAACATGTGCCCGCCGGTGCCACCCGCGGCGATCACGAGAAGGGGCGCATCCCGGCTCATCGTCCACGTCCCCGCAGCAGGTCACCGATGCCACCCTGCGGCCGCGTGCGGGTGAAGGCCAGCAGCATGCCCATCGCGATGCCGCCGGCGATCAGCGACGAACCTCCGTAACTGATGAAGGGCAGGGTCATCCCCTTGGCCGGCAGCAGGCGCACGGCCACGCCCATGTTGATGATCGCCTGCACGCCGAACATCGCCGCCAGCCCGGTGCCGGCCAGCCGGATGAAAGTGTCGCGTTCGCGCATCAGCTTGAGCAGCGCACGCAGGACGACGCCGGCATAGAGCGCGATGATCGCCAGCACCAGGACGAGGCCGTATTCCTCGGCCGCCACGGCGATGATGAAATCGGTATGCGCGTCCGGCAGGGACCACTTCACCTCGCCCTCGCCGACGCCCACGCCGAAGAAGCCGCCCTCGCGGATCGCGTTCGTGGCGAAGCCGAGCTGCGTGTTGGGGTCCACCTCCGGCGCAAGGAACCCGTCGATGCGGCGGGCGAAGTGCTCGGAATTGGAATAGGCCACCGTGCCCGCCGCGATCATGGCGCCCGCGACCCCCAGCAGCAGCAGGATCGGCGCGCCGGCCACGAAATACATCACGCCCCAGCCGAACAGCACCAGCGCCGCCTGCCCGAAGTCGGGCTGCACCGCAAGGATGCCCACCAGCACGATGGCCAGAACGAAGGACAGCGCCGTGCCCGGCGGCCCGTTGACCTCGCGGCTGGCGGCCATCAGCCAGGCCGCGACCACGACGAAGCCGGGCTTGAGGAACTCCGACGGCTGGAAGGTGCCGAACCCCAGCGCGTACCAGCGCACCGCGCCCTTGCCCAGGTCGGTGCCGAACACCGGCAGCAGCACGAGCGCGGCGAAGGCGCCCAGGAAGCCCAGCACGGCCAGCCGCCGCACCAGGCGCGGGCTCATCATCGAGGTCAGCCACATCGCCGACAGCGCCACCGCGCCGTAAAGCGCCTGCCGCTCGACGTAGAAGAAGGGCGCGCGCCCCGTTTTCTCGGCCAGCGGCGGCGAGGCGGCCAGCCCCAGCAGGATCCCGATACCGAAGAGAATGAGGATGCAGGACATCGACCACCTGTCGATGGTCCGCCACCATTTGGGGAGAATCGGTTCGCCGTCCCGCACCGGGACAGCGCCATGGACCATTTCCGTCATGCGTTCCGCCGAACTCTGCCTCGTTCCACCCCGTGTTCCCCGGGGTCTTTGCAAAAGTTTATCGCGAAAACGCATCCGTGACCAGTGCAAACCCCTTGCCATCGGCGGGCGTCCGCGGCACCTGCGCGGGACATGGGCGAGACGCGCGAAACACTGATCCTCGGCGCCGGGGCGGCCGGCATGTTCTGCGCCGCGAACGCCGGGCCGGGCACGCTGGTGATCGACCACGCGCGCGCCCCGGGCGAGAAGATCCGGATCTCGGGCGGCGGGCGGTGCAACTTCACCAACCTGCATGCCGGGCCCGAAAGCTTCCTGTCCGGCAATCCGCATTTCTGCAAGTCGGCGCTGGCGCGCTACACGCAGTGGGACTTCGTCGACATGGTCGACCGCCACCGGATCGCCTGGCACGAGAATACGCTGGGCCAGCTGTTCTGCGACGGGTCATCGCGCGAGATCATCGCGATGCTGCAGGGCGAGATGGACCGCGCGGGCGCCGAGTTGTGGCTGTCCACGACGCTGGCGGACCTGGGCCACGACGGCACGCGGTTCACCGCCACGCTGGACCGCGCGGGCACGCGTCACACCGTGACCGCGCGCAACCTGGTGGTCGCCACCGGCGGCAAGTCGATCCCGAAGATGGGCGCGACCGGGCTGGCCCATGACATCGCGCGGCGCTTCGGGCTGTCGGTCACGGACACGCGCGCGGCCCTGGTGCCCTTCACGTTCTCGGACAAGCGGTTCGCGCCGCTGGCCGGCGTGTCGGTACCGGTGCGCGCGCAGGCCGGCGCGGGCAGCTTCGACGAGGCGATGCTGTTCACCCACCGCGGGCTGTCGGGGCCGGCGATGCTGCAGGTGTCGTCCTACTGGCGCGAGGGCGACGCGATCGCCGTCAACCTCGACCCGGCGGGCAGTCTGCTTGACGACCTGCGCGGCCAGCGCGCCCGTGCCGGGCGCGTGAAGCTGGCGACCGCGCTGGCGCGGCACCTGCCCGCCCGGCTGGTCGAGTTCCTTGGCCCCGAGCTGCGCCTGGCCGGCAACCTCGCCGACCAGGGCGACGCCGCGCTGACCCGCCTGTGCGAGCAGCTGTCGAACTGGCGGCTGACGCCCGCGGGCACCGAGGGCTACCGCACGGCCGAGGTCACGCTTGGCGGCGTCGACACCGCCGGGCTGTCATCCAAGACGATGCAGGCGCGCGCGGTACCTGGCCTCCACTTCATCGGCGAAGGCGTGGACGTGACCGGCTGGCTGGGCGGCTACAACTTCCAGTGGGCGTGGTCCAGCGGCTGGGCGGCCGGGCAGGCCATCGCGGCGCGGCACTAAAGGCCGCGGCGCAGCCGGCCGGGCGTGATCCGGCGGAGCGCCTTGCGGCGCGCAGGTCGTCTCGGCGCCGCGCCTGCGGCCGGCGCCTCGGGCGCGACGGCACGCACGTCAGGCCGCGCCCTGCACCTCGCCCAGTTGCGCCAGCGCGGCCTCGACCAGCTCGGGCCCGGCGCCGGGCCGGTGCGCGCCATCCGACAGAACCCGCCGCCAGGCGCGCGCACCGGGCCGTCCGGCGAACAGCCCCAGCATGTGGCGTGTCACCTGCTGCAGCTTGCCGCCCCGGGCCAGATGCGCCTCGATATGGGGCAACATGGCGCGGGCGGCGGCCTCCGGCGTCGCATCGGGGCCGCGCACGCCGAAAATCCGCCTGTCGGCGGCGGCGAGGATCTCGGCGGGCCGGTGATAGGCCGCCCGGCCCACCATCACGCCATCAAGCCCCGCGTCGAGGTACGACCGCACCGCGTCGAGGCTGGCGATGCCACCGTTGACCGACAGGTGCAGATCCGGAAACCGCGCCTTCATCCGCGTCACGAGGTCGTGGTCCAGCGGCGGCACGTCACGGTTCTGCCTGGGGCTGAGCCCCTGCAGCCACGCCTTGCGGGCGTGGACGATGACGCGGCGCACGCCCGCCGCGCGCACCCGATCAAGGAAATCGGGCAGAACGGTTTCGGGGTCCTGCGCGTCCACGCCGATGCGGCACTTGACCGTCACCTCGCGCGGTTGCGCCGCGATCATGGCCGCGCAGCAGTCTGCCACGAGACCGGGGGTTTCCATCAGCACGGCGCCGAAGGTGCCCGACTGCACCCGGTCGGACGGGCAGCCCACGTTGAGGTTGATCTCGTCGTAGCCCGCCTCGGCGCCCAGCCGCGCGGCCTGCGCCAGCTCGGCCGGGTCCGAGCCGCCCAGCTGCAGCGCGACCGGATGCTCGTCCTCCGCGTGGTCCAGAAGGTGCAGCGCGCCGCCGCGCACCAGCGCGGGGGCGGTCACCATTTCGGTGTAAAGCAGGGCGTGGCGCGACAGCCGCCGGTGCAGGGCCCGGCAGTGCCGGTCCGTCCAGTCCATCATGGGGGCCACGGACAGCCGCGCCGCGGTGTGCAGCCCGGAGGTGTCGGCGGTTTCGCGGATCCTGGCCATGTCGCGCATCTTGCCGTCCGATTGCGCCGCGCGGGCGTCGACTGGGCGGGATGTCATCCCGCGGGACGCGATACCTAGCACGGCCGCCGCGCCGGGCCAAGCCCGGTCGGACACAGGCGATGCGCCGCCTCAGTCGAAGCGGCTCAGCGCCTTCTTCATCGAGTTGGCGATCTCGTTCCAGGCCGCCTCGTAGCCGGACTTGATGTCCTGCCACGCGGCCTCGTTCGTCGCCCGGATCTCGTTGAGCTTGATCTCGGCCTCGCGCTGGTATTCGCGCAGGTCCTCGATCTGGTCGAGGTATTTCTGCTGCGCCTCGCCGTGGGCTTCCTTGGCCTTGGCCTCGAGTTGCGCGATCTCGGCACGCCAAGCGTCCAGCTGGGCGTTCAGCCGTTCCTGAAAATCGTCCTTGTCGTCCAAAAGGATCCTCCTTTGCCGGGCGCGGCCCGTGTTTGCCGGCTCAGACCGGCGTTGACGATTTCGACTTCGCTGCCGCACCGGCCTGCTTGGCCGCGGTCCCGACGGCCGCTTCGCTGGCTTCCATCTCGCCGCTGACGAAATGGCCGGCACAGCGCGCCATGCAATCGAACCATTCGCGCGCGTCGGCGGTCATGCGCTCCATCGAATGCTGCTGCCAGTCGCGCATGGCCTGCATGGCCTCCGCCGGGTCGGAGGTGCCGCTGGCCGACGCCTTGCGCGCCGCATCGAGCGCGGTGCGGGCGGCTTCGTGGCGGCGTTCGAACCAGTGGCGGGTGAAGGTCTCGGTCTCGTCGAGCATCTTTTCCTGCGCGGCCCAGAACTGCTCGACCTGCGGACCGAAGACCGGGTTGAGCGAAAGCGCCTCCTGCGCCGGCCGAAGGATCTCGGAGATGCTCTTGTCGGACTTCGTCTGCTTGCGTGCCATGTGGTGCACTCCTTGTCAGATGCGTGCGTGACTGCGGCGTGCCAGCAATATGACGGCAAGTATCGGGGCACGCCTTAATCCATGTCAATCGCGCCCTGCAGCGCCCCGGCCGCGTCGGCGGCGGGGTGCGGACTTCGCGGGCAGGCTCTGCTATGAGGGACCCATGACGTTGCGCCGAATGCCCACCGACACGCTGCGCCAGGCTGCACTGCGCGCGCGGGCCGCCGACCTGGCCGGATTCGTGCGGTACGCCGTGCGCCGGTTCCACACCGACGGAATGACGCAGGCCGCGGGCGCGCTGACGTATTCGACACTGCTGGCGCTGGTGCCGCTTCTGGTCATCGCCTTCGCCATCCTGTCGGGCTTTTCCGCCTTCCGCGCCGCACGGGCGCGGATGGAGGAGATGTTCTTCGACATGCTGGTGCCGGAGGCGGGTGCGCAGGTGGCCGACTACCTTTCGGATTTCACGGCCAACGCCAACGACCTCACGGCGGTCGGCATCGTGGCGCTGGCCGTGACCGCGCTGCTGCTCCTGTCGACGATCGAGACCACGCTCAACCGTATCTGGCGGGTCGAACGGCCGCGGCCGATCATGATCCGGCTGCTGAACTTCTGGGCGATCCTCACGCTGGGGCCGCTGCTTCTGGCAACCAGTTTCAGCTTCTCGGGCGACCTGCTGGACTCCGCACGGGACTGGGTGGGCGCCGGCGAGGCGGGCAGAGACCTTCGCGCCGACTGGCCGGTGCTGGATACGCTCGTGGCCATCGCCGGCCAGTCGGCGACCTTCACGCTGTTGTTCAAGCTGGTGCCGGCGCGGTCCGTGCGGCTGAGTCACGCCGCGCTGGGCGGCGTGGTGAGCGGCGTGGGCGTTCAGATCCTGCGCTGGGGCTTCAACGTCTATCTGACCAGCAGCACGACCTACGAGACGATCTACGGCGCGGTCGCCGTCATCCCGGTCTTCCTGCTGTGGATCTACCTGTCATGGACGGTCATCATCTTCGGCGCGGTCTTCGCCGCGGCCTTTCCCGACTGGTGGAAGACCCGCGGGGCACAGCCCGATGCCGCGCTTAGCCCGGCGGGCCGACTGGAGGTGGCCGTCGCGCTGCTGGGCGCACTTCACCGCTGCGGCGGGGTCGCCACGCAAGCGCGCCTGGAGGAACTGGTGCCGCTGGACGCGCGCAACGACATCCTCGAGGCACTGCAGACCAACGGCTATGCCGTCACGACCGAAGAAGGCGCGATCGGTCTGACGCGCGATCTGCACGCCACGCCCGTCGTGACGCTCGCGCGCGACCTCGGGCTGGCGCTGGGTGCGGCCGAGGGGGGCGACGCGGCACCGCCGCACAAGGCCGCCGGCGCCCTGCCCGGCCTGCTGCGCGACCTGCACGCCGCCGAGGACCGTGTGCTTGCCACGCCGCTGGCCGATGTCCTGGCCGGCAGGACGCCGGATTGACAACCGCGTTCGGCGCGTGTTTGGGTTGCGCCTTGCGACAGGGGCGCCCGCGGTCGGCGGGCTGAGATGAACCCTTGCACCTGAACCGGATCATGCCGGCGGAGGAAGTCGCGGGACCGAATGGCCAAGTCCGGCCCGTTTCCCGCCTTTCCGGCCGGCGGGGAGCGACCATGCTGAACCCAGGGCATTATCTCGACACCATGCGCCGCGACGGGCCGCTGGTGCACAATATCACCAACTACGTCGCCATGAACGTCATGGCCAACGTCTTGCTGGCCGCGGGCGCCGCCCCCGCGATGGTGCACGCCCGCGAGGAGGCCGCCGAATTCGCCGGCCTCGCCCGGGCGCTGACCGTCAACATCGGCACCGCCGATCCCGAATGGGGCCACGCGATGGCCGAAAGCGCCGCGGTGATGAATGACGCGGGCAAGCCCTGGGTGCTCGACCCGGTGGGCGTGGGCGCCACGGCCTTCCGCCGGGACCTGTCCGCCCGACTGGTCGAGATGGGGCCGACGGTCGTGCGCGGCAATGCCTCGGAAATCATGACGCTGGCCGGCGAGGCCGGGCGCGGGCGCGGCGTGGACGCGGGCGACGACGTGTCGGACGCGCAGGCCGCGGCACAGGCGCTGGCCACCCGGACCGGCGGGGTGGTGGCCGTCACCGGCACCGAGGATTACGTCACCGACGGCACGCGGGCATTGCGGATCACCGGCGGGCACCCCTTGATGGGGCGCGTGACGGTCATGGGCTGTTCGCTGACCGGCGTCATCGCCGCCTTCTGTGCCGGCGGGGAATCCCCTTTCGAGTCCACGGCGGCCGCGCTGGCCTACTACGGGCTGGCCGGCCAACGCGCTGCCGCCAAGGCCCAGGGTCCCGGCACCTTCCAGGTGCATTTCCTCGACGAGCTCCACGCGGTCACGGCAGGCGACGTGGATGCCGCCGCGCCGGTGCACACGGCATGATCGGCCCGGTCTACTTCGTGACCGACCCGCAGGCCCCCCGCCCGGTGACCGAACAGGCGATGGCCGCCGCCCGGGGCGGCGCGCGCGTGGTGCAACTGCGTGACAAGCACGCCGACGATGCCACGCTGACGCGTACCGCGCAGGCGTTGAAGGCGGCGCTCGCGCCGCTGGGCGTGGCGCTGGTGGTCAACGACAGGATCCGCGTCGCACGCGCCGCCGCCGCGGACGGGCTGCACATCGGCCAGAGCGACGGCGACCCGGCCGCGGCACGCGCGGCCATCGGCCCCGACACCATGCTGGGACTGTCGATCGAAACGGCCGGTCAACTGGACGCGGTGCCGCCGGGCACGGTCGATTACCTGGGCGTCGGGCCGGTGCGGGCGACCGCGACCAAGCCCGACCACGCCACGCCGCTGGGCTTCGACGGGCTGGCGGACATCGTCGCGCGCGCGCCCTGCCCCTGCGTGGCCATTGGCGGCCTCGGTCCGGGCGACGCGGCGGCGGTGCGGGGTGCGGGGGCCGCAGGACTCGCGGTGGTCTCGGCCATCGCGCGCGCCGCGGATCCGGAGGCCGCCGCACGCGCCCTGGACATGGAATGGAGGCAGGCATGATCCCCAACATCCTGGCCATCGCGGGCTCCGATCCCTCCGGCGGCGCGGGCATACAGGCCGACATCAAGGCGATCTCGGCGCAGGGCGGTTATGCCATGGCCGCGATCACCGCGCTGACGGCGCAGAACACGCGCGGCGTGGCCGGCGTGCGGCTGACCGACCCGGAGATGGTGACGGCGCAGATCGCGGCGATCCGCGACGACATCCGCGTCGACGCGGTCAAGATCGGCATGCTGGGCGACGCGGGCATCGTCACGGCGGTGGCCGCCGCGCTCGACGGGCTGGACGCACCCGTGGTGCTGGACCCGGTGATGGTGGCCAAGGGCGGTGACCGGCTGCTGGCCGCCGAGGCCGTCGCGGCGCTGCGCGAGCGTCTGTTGCCGCGCGCCACGATCATAACGCCGAACCTGCCCGAGGCGGCCGACCTTCTGGGCCGCGAGGCCGCCGGCGACCCGGCCGGGATGGAGGCGCAGGCGCAGGCGCTGCGCGCGCTCGGCCCGCGCGCGGTGCTGCTGAAGGGTGGGCACCTGGGCGGCGAAACCAGCCCGGACCTCCTGGCCGATGAAAGCGGCGCGGTTCACCGCCTGACGGCGCCGCGCCACGCGACGGCGAACACCCACGGCACGGGCTGCACCCTGTCTTCGGCGCTGGCGGCCCGGCTGGGCCGCGGCGAGGCCGCACATGAGGCGGCGCGCAACGCCAAGGCCTACGTCGGCGCGGCCATCGCGCGGGCGGACGATCTGGACGTGGGCGGCGGCCACGGGCCCGTCCACCACTTTCATGCGCTCCGGGCCGGGTGACGCGGGCGGCCTCAGCCGCCGGCGGCCGGCCCGGTCGGGTTGAAATGGATTTCGACGACGCCGCCGGTGTCGTCGATGTCGCGGAACACCGTCTGGCGCGGGATGTCCACGCGGGCGGCCTGCATGGCGCCCTGCCCCGGCCACGGCCGGCCGGTAATCGCGCAGGACGCATCGCGCCCCGCGTAGTCCGCGGCGGGCGGCACCTCGCGCAGGAAACCGAGGTTGCTTAACAGCGTGCGGCCATCCAGCGAAACGCGCGCGGTCTGCAGCACGCGCGGGGCGCGGTCACGGGTCAGCGCCGACTGCGCCCCGGATTCGGCCCAAACGCCGCAGACGGCCGTTCCCCCGTCATCGGCCCGGCGGAACGACAGCGCGATCGTGATGCCGCCGCCCGAGGTATAACTGCCTCCGGCCAGCAGCGGGTCCGTCCCCAGCGGCGCGGAAAATCCGGACACCTGGCCGGTGGTGCAGGCGGCAAGCCCCGCGATCACGGCGGCGCAGGCGGCGATTTGGCGTTTCATGCGTTGGCCCTCCGGGTTGATGCAACCGGACCGGCGCCGCGGCGCTCAGCCGGCCCTGGCGAATTCTTCCGTCTCGTCAAGCAGTTCGGGATACCACGTCTCGAGCGTGGGCAGGAACGCTTCGCGGATCCGGCCCACTTGCGCGGGCGTCAGATCGTGGCGCCACACCCCCGCCTGTCCCTTGGCAAAGAAGCTTTGCATGTGGTCGGGGCGTTCGACGAAGCCCAGCGTCTCTTCCTGTTTCTTCATCGCCTCGAAGGTCGTCGCCTTGATCGCCGCGGCAAGCTTCGGCGGATCGACCGGCACGCGCAGGAAATTGCCCAGGAGGCTGCGCATGACCTTGGCCGGCTTGGCCAGCATGTCCTCGTAGCGGATGACGTGGTGCGGCAGGCCGGGGGCGTGGGTCCAGCTGTAGATGTGGTCATCCCACCGGCCCAACGCATCGTAGATGCCGGTTTCGGTGCCCATCACTGCCTCGGAATCGCACATTCGCTCGATGGCGGAGTCGATGTCGGTGGACTGGTGCCGCGCGAAGGACGGCGCGAGGTCGAAGGGGTTGCGCAGGATATAGATCGCGGCGGCCGTGTACCGCGGCGGTATCAGGTCGACGCCCTCGAGCTGTTTCGTCTGACAGTGGGTCTTGACGAAGTGATGGCCGGGCTTCGAGGCCGCGATAAGCTCGATCACCCTCGTCCGGATGTTCAGCCAGGCCTCGAAGCTGCCGTCGTCGTAACGTCTGCCGGCGGCCTTGTCGTAGAAATCCTGCCGCGTGTCGCCCGTGGTGAACTGGCGCAGGTGATTGATATCGGGCGCCTGGCCCTTGGGCATGAAGTAATGCGCAAGCAGGCTGCGCATCCAGGTGTTGCCGGACTTGGGATAGGAGGCCAGCCAGATGATGCGCTTGAGATCCGACATCACAGGTACCCGTATTGCTTCATGACGCGCTCGTGGTCCCGCATGACCTTGTCGGCCAGATCCTGGGGCAGTTTCTCGCGCCACTGGCCGCTCTTGCCGGAGGCGAAGAAGCGGTCGGCCTGCCGTGACTTCTCGACGAAACCGGATTTCTTTTCCTGTTCCGACAGTTCCTCGAAGCTGGAAAAGCGGATCGCGCGCTTCAGGCGTTCCTGCTGGACGGGAACGCCCAGGTGTTCGACGACCTTGGCGAAATGCGTCTCCGGGTCTTCCAGAAGGTCCTCGTAGCGGACGACCATCTGCGGGTACGACGCAGGCCGCGTCCAGCTGTCGACGTGTTCCGACCACGTGCCGAGGAAGGTGATCACGGCCTCGCCCACGCCCTGCGTGGCGTTGTCGTTCCGCCCGATCGCTTCCACCGTCTGTTCCAGCGTCAGGCCGTGGTGGCGGGCATATGACAGCACCATGTCGAGCGGGTTGCGCAGGATGTAGATCGCGGACCGGGTATACTTCTTGGGCACAAGGTCCACCCCGAAGGCAGTGTCGCGGATATTGTGCGTCTTGACAAGGTTCACGTCGGCGTTGTTGCCAACGATGCCGCGCAGCACGCGGTCCCGCAGGGGCAGGACGGTGTTCGGGTCGTTGTAATCGATCTCGCGGCCCGCGACCTGGCGATAGGTCTTGGCGATGGAATCGCCGATGCCGAAGCGGTGCACCTGGTTGATGGGCACCGGCTTGTCCGGGTTCATCAGGTAGTTGGCAAGAAAGATCCGCACCCAAGTGTTGCCCGACTTCGGGTAGGAGGCGAGCCAGACGATGCTTTTCTTCATGGTGGCGACTTCCGGGCCGGATTTGCTGTTGCGAGGGTCTGCATAGGGCAACCGCCGCCGTTGTTCAACATGGCCCGCGCGCCCGAACGAAACGGGGGGAGGTGCGCACACCTCCCCCCGCCGGTAGGGTCCGGTTGACCTGGGCTTAGAAGCTCAGGTTGACCGCGGTACCGAAGACGGTGCCGTCGGTGTCGGCGTTGAAGACACCCGGCAGACCGTTGTCGGCTTCGACGCGGGTCAGGTACAGGTCCCAGGACACGCCCGGGCCAAGCGCCTTGCTGCCGGAAATCTCGTAGACGTTGTATTCCGGATCGAAACCGCCGAGACCGGTGATTTCACCCATGTAGCCTTCCGCGCCGACGGTCCAGCCGTTGCCGACGTCATAGGACGCACCAAGGCTGATACCTTCGGAGTCGCCGAGACCCGCGATGATACCGGTGTCGTTCTCGGCGTAGGCACCGCCGACGACGAAGCCGCTGAAGCCGAACTGCGCGCCGATGGCCCAGGTCTCGGGGTCGCCGATGGCCGGGATGGTCGGTGCGACTTCACCGGTGCCGTAGCGTGCGCTCAGCGTGACGTCGGTCGAACCGAACGACTGGCTGTAGTTCACGCCGATGTCGAAGATGTCGTTCAGCGAGAACGGCACGTTCTTGTTGCCCATCAGGATGGCGTTGTCCTGACCCGGGTCGCGGGCGTAGGACACACCGATCTGCAGGCCGTTGAAGCGCGGGCTGTAGTAGGTCAGGCGGTCGGCGTCGTTGTTGCCGGCCACTTCGGTGTAGCTCGACAGTGCCGCCGTGCGGAAGCCGCCCGGGTAGACCAGGAAGCGCGGCGTGAAGACGCTGATCGACGGCGAGTTGATCGACATCGAGTCGACGGTCGGCGCGGCGACCATCGAGCCGTAGCCGGCCGAGTTTTCCGAACCGATCAGGATGCGGCCCAGCGTGTCGCCCGAGATCGACATGTAGGATTCGTCGATCTGGTCGCCCGAGGTGTTGCCTTCCAGCTGGACGTTGGCACCGAAGGTGATGCCGTTGTCGAGCGTGATGCGCGGCGAGAAGATGATCTCGGTGTTCGAGAACACGTCGGCGCCGTCGAAGTCACCACCGACCAGGGCCGAGCCGCTGTTGCTGGCATAGGCGAAGTGCTGGTTCATGAACCCGCCGAGGCCCGGATCCCATTCTTGGGCCGACGCGGGTGCTGCCATGGCGCAACCGAGGGCGATCGCGCTGGTGCAGAGAAGTTGCTTTTTCAAGGTGTCCCTCCTTAGTAGCAGGAATGTTTCTCATGTTCCGCCGCGCCGGAAGCCAGGGCGGCTTGGAACGGCAAGAACCAGATGCGCCAATCGACCCTTTGGTGTCAACGCGCCCGCCCCGGCGGCCCCGGTTGTTGGCCAAGCTGTGACGTATAAATCACACACCCGCCTGCCCGCCACGTGCCACCGGCGGCCGGCAGGCGGAGCGCATCGGATTTCGCCATCAAATCAAGGCCCGTACCGGGTGCCGGCCTATCCTTCCGCACAGGTCGGGGGCGGCGACATGCCGGGTGAGTCGCCCGCCCCGCGCCCTGCCCGCCGCGGCCTCCGCGGTCATGCTGCAGCGCAACAAAACTGACACGTGGCATCGGTAGGCTGGCGTCGCGCAAAGGGCGACCGAAAGGACACCACCGATGTATTCCCTTGCCGGCAAACGCGCGCTCGTGACGGGCATCGCCAACGACCAGTCGATCGCATGGGGCTGCGCCCGCGCGTTCCGCGCCATGGGCGCCGAGCTTGCCGTCACCTACCTCAACGAAAGGGCCGAGCCGCACGTGCGCCCGCTGGCCGAGTCGCTGGAGGCGCGCATCGTCGCGCCGCTCGACGTCACCCGCGCCGGGCAGGCCGAGGCGCTGTTCGCAACCATCGCGGATGACTGGGGCGGGCTGGACATCCTGCTGCATTCCATCGCCTTTTGCCCGAAGGACGACCTGCACGCGCGCGTGCTGGACTGCTCGGCCCACGGGTTCGCCACCGCGATGGACGTCTCGGTGCACTCTTTCCTTCGGCTGATGCGGCTGGCCGAGCCGCTGATGGGCCCCGGCGCGACCTGCATGACCGTCAGCTTCGAGGGGGCCGACCGTGTCGTCGAGCATTACAACGTCATGGGGCCGGTGAAGGCCGCGCTGGAAAGCGTCACGCGCTATGCCGCCGCCGAGCTGGGCGAAAGGGGCATCTCGGTGCACGCGCTGTCGCCCGGCCCGCTGTCCACCCGCGCGGCCAGCGGGATCGACCATTTCGACGACCTTCTGGCCGAGGCCGCCCGCCGCGCGCCCACCCACCGGCTTGCCACGATCGATGATGTCGGCGCCTACGCCGCCTTCCTGGCCAGCGACGCGGCCCGGAACGTGACCGGCGTCGTCCACCCGATCGACGGCGGCCACAGCATCATGGGATGACCAGGATGGAGCAGCTGCCCCACCCGCGCCGTCTTGCGCAGGACACGCTCGTGCAGACCGACCTGCTGGCGACAGCCGCCGAGCGCCATCTTGCCCGCGCGCTGGATGCCGCGCAGGATCACGCCGGGCAGGCGCAGGCCGCCGTGCACGAGGTCTCCGCGGCCGCCGCGCGGGCCGGGACCGCGCCCGCGCTCATGGCCGCGTGGTCGGACTACCTGCGCGACGCCGCGCAGCGTGGCGCGATCGCCGCCGACATCCTGCGCCGCCGCGCCGAGATCGCGCGCGACCACGAGGCCGCCGGAAGCCCGCCGGTGCTGATCTACGACTACGAGGTCGTGATCGAGGGCCGCGACCTGCCCCGGCCCTGCAACTACCGCCTGCTGCGCATCCTGCCGACAAGGGACCAGCCGGCGCTGGAATGGAAACGCCCCTATGTCATCATCGACCCGCGCGCGGGCCACGGGGCGGGAATCGGCGGCTTCAAGACCGACAGCCAGGTTGGCGTGGCGCTGGCCGACGGCCACCCGGTCTATTTCGTGGCCTTCCATCCCATGCCCGAACCCGGCCAGACGCTGGCCGACGTCACCCATGCCGAGGCGGCCTTCCTGCGCGAGATCGCCCGGCGCCACCCCGACAGCCCGCAGGCGGTCGTCGTGGGCAACTGCCAGGGTGGCTGGGCGACGGCGATCCTTGCGGCCACTCACCCCGACCTGACCGGGCCGGTGGTGCTCAACGGCGCGCCGATGTCCTACTGGGGCGGCCGGCTGGGCCGCGACCCCATGCGCTATTCCGGCGGGCTGGCGGGGGGCGTCCTGCCCGCGCTGATCTCGGCAGACCTGTCCGGCGGGCTGTTCGACGGCGCGCACCTCGTGGCCAATTTCGAGGCGCTCAACCCGGGGCGCACATGGTTCCGCAAGTACGCCGACCTGCTGCACGACCCGGAGCGCGCCGAGGCGGCGTTCCTGGAGTTCGAACGCTGGTGGGGCGGGTTCCACCTGATGACCCGCGCCGAAATCCGCTGGATCGTGGAAAACCTGTTCGTCGGCAACCGGCTGGGGCGAAACGAGGCGTTCCTGGAGCCGGGCCGGCCGATCGACCTGCGGGCGATCCGCGCGCCGGTGATCGTCTTCGCCAGCGAGGGCGACGAGATCACGCCGCCCGCGCAGGCGCTGGGCTGGATCGCCGACAGCTACACCGACGAACGCGAGATCGAGATCCGGGGCCAGCGCATCCTCTACATGGTCCACGAGAAAGTGGGCCATCTCGGCATCTTCGTGTCCTCGTCGGTGGCGCGGCGCGAGCACAGCCAGATGGCCTCGACCCTCAAGACGATCCAGGCCCTGGCGCCGGGGCTCTACGAGATGCAGATCGAGGACCACGCCGGCGCGGGTCGCGAGATGACCTTTACCGTCAGCTTCGCGCGACGCCGGATGCGCGATCTCAAGGCGGTGATCGGTGCGCGCCGCGACGAGACCGCCTTCGCGGGTGTCGCGCGCGCCTCCGAGGCCACCGCGGAAGCCTACGAAACGGGCCCCGGCCCGATGCTGCGCAGCCTCGTTCCGCCGCAGGCGGGCGATGCCCTGCGCGCGCTCCACCCGTTGCGCGGCCCCCGTGCCGCCACCTCGGCCGTGCCGTGGGCCGCGGGGCTGGGCACGCTGGCCGAACTTGCGCGCGCCCACCGTGCGCCGGCGGCACCCGGCAATCCCTTCGTCCGGGCGGAACGGCATTGGGCCGACATCATCGAGGCCGGCTGGGACGCGCTGCGCGACATGCGCACCGCGGCAACCGAGATCGCCTTCCTCGGACTCTGGGCCAACCCGCTTGCGGTCTGGTACGGCGCGCCGCATGCCCGTGCCCGCGCCCGTCTGGCGCCCGATGACCTGGGCACCCTGCCCGAGGTGCAGCGCGCGCTGGCGCGCACCACGCTTGGCGGCGAGGCCGAGGCGATCGTGCGCATGCTGATCCTGCTGGCGGATTCGCGCAGCGACGTGCGCCGGGATCGGCTGGAACGCTCCAACGAGGTGCTGGTCACGCATGTGCCCTTCCGCGACATGGACATCGAGGCGCGTGCCGCGATGATCCACGAACAGGGGCTCATCGCGCATTTCGACCCCCAGGGCGCGCTTGACAGCCTGCCCCGCCTCATCCGTACTGACGCCGGCCGCCGCCACGCGGTCGAAACGGTGGAATACGTGCTCGGCGACAGGGACGACATGCAGCAGGCAACGCGCGACCTTCTGGACAGGATGCATCGGCTCCTTCGGGTGGACACGGTGGAGGCCGCGCCATGACCGTCTTCGCCAGCACGCCCTTCGATGCGCTGGAGATCGGCATGGAGGCCGAGGGCCGCCGCCTCTGCGTGGCCGACGACCTTTACGTTTTCGCCCATGCAAGCGGTAATCTTAACCCGATGCACCTGCCGCGCGAGAACGGCGACGGTGACGGCAAGCCCGAGGCGGTCGCGCCGTCGATGTGGCTTGCCGCGCTGATCTCCTCGGTGCTGGGCAATCGCCTGCCCGGCCCCGGCACGCTATACGAAAGCCAGTCGCTGCGCTTCCTTGGCCGCGCACACGCCGGCGACGAACTGGTGGCCGGCGTGCGGGTGAAGGCCAAGGGCGAAAACCGCCGCGTGACCTTCGAAACCTGGGTGGCCCGCGCCGACGGCACGCGCATCGCCGAGGGCGAGGCCGAGGTCACCGCCCCCGCCGGCGAACAGAGTTTCGACGCCAGCGACGTGCCCGGGCTGACGGTGCAGCGGCACATGCATTTCGATCGGCTGCTCGACCTGGCCGAGCCGCTGCCCGCGATTCCGACGGTGGTCGTCGCCCCCGAGGATCCCTCGGCGCTGGGCGGGGCGCTGCTGGCGGCCGAGCACACGCTGATCACCCCGATCCTGGTGGGCAGCGCCGAGAAGATCCATGCCGCGGCCGCCGAGATCGGCGCGGATCTCTCCGGGCACGAGGTGATAGACCTGCCCGATCACGCCGCCGCCGCCGCGCGCGCCGTGGCGCTTGTCCACGAGGGCCGCGCGCGCGCCATCATGAAAGGCCACCTGCACACCGACGACCTGCTGCATCCGGTCGTGCGCAAGGAGGGCGGGCTGCGCACCGGGCGCCGGCTGTCCCATGTCTTCGTGATGGACGTGCCGGGGCTGGATCACCTGCTGATGGTCACCGACGCGGCGATCAACATCGCGCCCGACCTCAAGACCAAGATCGACATCGTTCAGAACGCCATCGACCTGGGCCACAGTGTCGGGCTCGAGGAGCCCAAGGTCGGCATCCTGTCGGCGGTCGAGACCGTGAACCCGGCGATCCCGTCGACCCTGGATGCCGCGGCGCTGTCGAAGATGGCCGACCGCGGCCAGATCACCGGCGGGCTGGTGGACGGCCCGCTGGCGATGGACAACGCCGTTGACATCCACGCGGCGGCCACCAAGGGGCTCAAGGGGCTGGTGGCGGGGCACGCGGAAATCCTCGTGGCGCCCAACCTCGAGGCCGGCAACATGCTGGCCAAGGAACTGACATTCATCGCGCACGCCGAGGCTGCCGGCGTCGTGCTGGGCGCGCAGGTGCCGATCATCCTGACCAGCCGGGCGGACGACGACAAGGCGCGGCTGGCCTCCTGCGCGGTGGCGGCGCTGCACGCCGAGGGGGCACGCGGGGCATGAGCGCGATCCTGACACTCAACGCGGGCTCCTCCTCTCTCAAGTTCGCGGTCTACCGCGCGGCCGCGGAACCCGCGCTGCTTGTATCCGGGCAGGTCGACCGCCTGGGCGGCGAGGCCGAGCTAAGGCTGAAGGACGCCCACGGTGCGGACGCGGGCGGCGACAACCTCGGGCCAGCCGACCATGCCGCGGCGCTCGACGCGATCCTGGCCGCCGCCGCGCCCCACCTGGAGGGGCGCGAGGTCACCGGCGTGGGCCACCGCATCGTGCACGGCGGCACCGATTTCGACGCGCCGGCCGAGCTGACGCCGCAGGTCGTGGACCGGCTCGCGGCGCTCGAGCCGCTGGCCCCGCTGCACCAGCCGCACAACCTTGCCGGGGTGCGCGCGGCACAGGCCGCCTTTCCGCGGGCCACGCAGATCGGCTGCTTCGACACGGCGTTCCACCGCGGCCATCCGTGGGTGAACGACGCCTTCGCCCTGCCACGGCGGTTCCACGACGAGGGCGTGCGCCGCTACGGATTCCACGGGCTGAGCTACGACTACGTCACCGGGGAAGTCGCGCGGCGCCATCCTGCCCTTGCCGACGCCAGGCTGGTGATCGCGCACCTGGGCAACGGCGCTTCGATGTGTGCCGCGCGCGGACGCCGCAGCATCGGGTCGAGCATGGGGTTCTCGGCGCTCGACGGGCTGCCGATGGGCACCCGATGCGGCCAGATCGACCCGGGCGTGCTGCTTTACCTGATGGACCGCCACGGCATGGACGCCGACGCGCTGACAGAGCTGCTTTACCGTGAAAGCGGGCTCAAGGGGATGTCGGGAATCAGCGGCGACATGCGTACGCTGGAAGCCTCCGACGCCCCCGAGGCGCAGGCCGCGATCGATTACTACACCTTCCGCATCCGCCGCGAGATCGGCGCGATGACCGCCGTTCTGGGCGGGATCGACGCGCTGGTCTTCTGCGGCGGCGTGGGCGAGAACTCGGCCCGCGTGCGCGCCGGGGCGGTGGAGGGTCTGGCGTACCTCGGGTTGGCGGTGGACGCGGACGCCAACGCGCGCAATGCCGACGCGATCGGCGCCGGCGCGACGCCGGTTCTCGTGATCCCGACCGACGAGGAACGGGTGATCGCCCGCGCGGTCGCGGCGGCCGTGCCGGCAAGCTAGGCCGGCGCGCGGGCCTCGTCCCGGCAGATCAAGCCGAGCCCGCCCCCGGACGCGCCCCGCGGGGCGGCAGGGTGCCCCTCACTGCGCGGCGCGGTCGGCGTTGACGACCTCGGCGAGGTAGCGGGCGAGGTCGTCGCGCAGGTCGTCGCGGGCCAGCGCGAAGGCCACCGTCGCCTGCAGGAAGCCCGCCTTCGAGCCGCAGTCGAACC
>NZ_PHNT01000009.1:0-84313 GCF_002834145.1 Roseovarius salinarum
CCGGCACCGGCCGCGCGCGCCGAGCCGCGCCGGCGCCAGCGCGGCAACCGGCCGCTGCGGGTGGTGCTGGACGCCGGGCACGGCGGCATCGACCCCGGCGCCGAGCGTGACGGCACCACCGAGAAGGCGCTGATGCTGACCTTTGCCCGCGAACTGCGCGAGGAGCTTCTGCGCGCCGGCGGCTTCGAGGTCATCATGACGCGCGACGCGGACCGGTTCGTATCGCTCGAACGCCGCGTGGCGGCCGCGCACCGCGCGCGCGCCGACGTCTTCCTGTCACTGCATGCCGACGCCCTGCGCGAGGGGGTCGCCCATGGCGCCACCGTCTACACGCTCTCCGACAGCGCCTCGGACAAGGCCAGCGCCAAGCTGGCCGAGCGGCACAACCGCGCCGACATGCTGGCCGGCATCGACCTTTCGGGACAGGACGACGTGGTCGCCGACGTGCTGATGGACCTGGCCCGCGCCGAGACGGCCCCACGCGCCGACCGGCTGTCCAGGGCGCTGGTCCTGGGTGTCAAGGAAGGTGGCTTGCCGCTGAATTCGCGGCCGCGCCGCGCCGCCGGCTTCTCGGTGCTCAAGTCGCCCGATATTCCGTCGGTGCTGTTCGAGGTGGGGTTCATGTCCAGCCCGCGCGACCTGAAGAACCTGCGCGACCCGGACTGGCGCGCCCGCATGGCCGTGGCACTGCGCGAGGCGCTGCAGGCGTGGCGCATCGCCGATGCCGCCGCGGCCGAGCTGGTGCGGCAGTAGACGCGGCCGCGGTTTCCCGCGCAGGCGCGTCACGATGTGTTTTGACGGCGCCGCGGCGGGTGCTTATATGACGACCCAGCAGTTCAGGGGGCGGCGTGCTCAGACCCATCTTTTCCTTTTTCGGGGCGATCTTCAGCCTTGTCACGCTCGGCGTGATGATGGTCGCGCTGAGCCTTGGGGCGGTCTTCCACATCTACGGCCAGGACCTGCCGAGCCACGAGTCGCTGGCCAACTACACCCCCCCCACGATCAGCCGCATCTATTCCGGCAAGGGGCGGATCATCGACGAGTTCGCGCGCGAGCGCCGGCTGTTCACCCCCGCCGAGGAGATCCCCGACCTCGTCAAGCACGCCTTCATTTCCGCCGAGGACAAGAATTTCTACAAGCACGCGGGGTATGACGCGCGCGGCATCGCCGCCGCCATCGTCGAGGCGATCCGCACCCGCGGCGACGTGGTGCGCGGCGCCTCGACCATCACCCAGCAGGTGATGAAGAACTTCCTGCTCTCGGGCGACCGGCGCATCGAGCGCAAGATCAAGGAGATCATCCTCGCCACCCGGATCGAGGAGACGCTCGACAAGGAAGCGATCCTCGAGCTTTACCTCAACGAGATCTTCCTGGGCCAGAACAGCTACGGCGTCACCGCCGCCGCCCAGAGCTATTTCAACAAGTCGCTGGGCGAACTGGCCCCGCACGAGGCGGCGTTCCTGGCGGCGATGCCCAAGGCGCCCAGCAACTACCATCCCGTCCGCGACACCGGCCGCCTGCGGGACCGGCGCAACTTCGTCCTGCGCGAGATGAAGGAGAACGGCTACATCTCGAAGGCCGTCTACGAGCAGGAGGTCGAGAAGCCGATCCGCTCGGTCCAGCAGGGCGATTTCGCGCCCTTCAGCGCCTCTCTGCCGCCGCGTGACTATTTCACCGACGAGATCCGCCGCCAGCTGTCGCGCGACTTCGGCGAGGGCGAATTCTTCACCGGCGGGCTGAGCGTGCGCGCGACCATCGACCCCGAGATGCAGGTGGAGGCCGCCCGCGCCCTGCGTACGCGCCTGGAATCCTATGACCGCCAGCAGGGCGAGTGGCGCGGCACCGGCGTGACCCTGCCCGAGACCGCGCTGGCCAGCGAGGAGGCCTGGCGCGCCGCGTTGTCCGAGGCCGAGGTCGCCCGCGACATCGAACTGGGCGGCACGTGGCATCCGGCGGTGATCCTGGATATCGAGGCGCAGCGGATGCGGCTGGGCATCGAGGGCGTCGCCAGCGACACCGACACGCCCCACACCGTGCCCCGCGACGACATCGCGTGGCTGCCCGGCGATTTCTTCGAGACCTTCGAGGTGGGCGAGGTCGTGCACGTCCGCCGCGTCACCGACGACGACGGGACCTTCCGGCGCTGGAGCTTGCGGCAGGTGCCGGAGGTCGAGGGCGGCTTCGTCGCGATGGACGTGAACAGCGGCCGCGTCATCGCCATGCAGGGCGGGTTCTCCTACCAGCACTCGGTGTTCAACCGCGCCACGCAGGCCAAGCGCCAGCCCGGGTCGAGCTTCAAGCCGTTCGTCTACGCCGCCGCGCTCGACAGCGGATACACCCCCGCCACGATCATCGTGGACGCGCCGATCGAGGTGGACACGCCCGACGGCGTCTGGCGGCCCAAGAACGCCTCGAACGAGTATTACGGGCCGACGCCGCTGCGCACCGGGATCGAGCGGTCGCGCAACCTGATGACCATCCGGCTGGCGCAGGAGGTCGGCATGGGCGTCGTGGCCAGCTATGCCGAACGCTTCGGCGTCTACGGGGACATGGGGCACTACCTCGCCAACGCGCTCGGGTCCGAGGAGACGACGCTCTACGACATGGTGTCGGCCTACGCGATGTTCGCCAACGGCGGCGAGCGCGTGGAGCCCACGCTGGTCGACCGGGTGCAGGACCGCCACGGCGAGACCGTCTATCGCCACGACCCGCGCAGCTGCGTGGACTGCGACGACGCCGCGATTCCCGAGGGGCGGCCGCCGCGCATCATCTCGCACCGCGAGCGGGTGATCGACGCGATCACCGCCTACCAGCTGACCTCGATGATGCAGGGCGTGGTGCGGCGCGGCACGGCCGCCGGCCGTGTGGATCTGCCGGTGCCCGTCGCCGGCAAGACCGGCACCACGAACGACGCGCGCGACGTGTGGTTCATCGGCTTCACCAGCAACATCGTCGCGGGCTGCTACATCGGGTACGACCAGCCGCGCAGCCTTGGCCCCGGCGCCTACGGTGCGTCGATGTGCGGCCCCGTCTTCCAGCAGTTCATGACGGAGGCGACCGAGAAATACGGCGGCGGCAAGTTCCGCGTCCCGCCGGGCGGGCGTTTCATCAAGATCGACCGCTATTCCGGCGCGCGGCTGCCCGATGATGCCAGCGGGCCGCATGTCGTGGCCGAGTATTTCCGGCTGGGCGAGGAACCGGTGTTCGGCGTCATGTTCGACGGCGGCTTCGCGATGGGCAACGACCTGAAGATCATCGAGGAACGCCGCCGTGCCCGCGAGGCGCGCGAGACGCCCGCCGCCGGCGAGGGCACCGGCACGACCGGCAGCGGCGCCAGCTTCGGCAGCATGAGTTCCGGCGGACTCTACTGAGGTTGCCCGCGCGCGGGGGCTGGGGTATCACCGCCACCTGACGCAAGACGAGAGGACTTCATGCGCGCGGAAACCGAGAACACGGTCGCCGAGATCGAGAAGTCGCTGGAGCTGCTGCGCCAGCGCATGGACTGGGAGACCGCGCAGCACCGGCTCGAGGAATTCAACGCCCGCGTCGAGGACCCCACGCTGTGGGACGACCCCGACAAGGCCCAGAAACTGATGCGCGACCGGCAGGCGCTGGTCGACGCGATCGAGACGCACGACTCGATCCGCCAGGAGCTCGAGGACCAGACCGGCATGATCGAGCTGGGCGAGGCCGAGGGCGACTCGGAGGTGGTGGCAGAAGCCGAGGCGGCCCTGCACGAGCTGGCCCGCCGCGCCCACGAGAAGGAGCTCGAGGCGCTGCTCGACGGCGAGGCGGACGCCAACGACGCCTATCTCGAGATCAACGCGGGCGCGGGCGGCACCGAATCCTGCGACTGGGCGGCGATGCTGGCGCGGATGTACGTCCGCTGGGCCGAAAGCCGGGGCTACACGGTCGAGTTGCAGGACGAAAGCCCCGGCGACGAGGCCGGGATAAAGTCGGCCACCTACCGGATCAACGGGCGCAACGCCTATGGCTGGCTGAAGTCGGAAACCGGCGTGCACCGGCTGGTGCGCATCTCGCCCTACGATTCGGCGGCCAAGCGCCACACGTCGTTCTGCGCGGTCGCCGTCTACCCGGTGGTCGACGACAACATCGAGATCGAGGTCAACCCCGCCGACATCCGGGTGGACACGATGCGCGCCTCCGGCGCGGGCGGCCAGCACGTGAACACCACCGACTCGGCGGTGCGGATGACGCATATTCCCACCGGCATCGTCGTGACCAGTTCCGAGAAATCGCAGCACCAGAACCGCGAGATCGCGATGAGGGCGCTGAAGTCGCGCCTCTACCAGATGGAGCTGGACAAGCGCAACGCCGAGGCCGAGGCGATCCACGAGGCCAAGGGCGACGCGGGCTGGGGCAACCAGATCCGCTCCTACGTCCTGCAGCCCTACCAGATGGTCAAGGACCTGCGCACCGGGGTCGAGACATCGGACACCAAGGGCGTGCTCGACGGCGACCTCGACCAGTTCATGGCCGCCACGCTGGCGCAGGACGTGGCCAACATGTCGCGCGCCGAGGCGCGGGAGGACGGCTGACCGCGGGCCGGGCGGGGGCGCTGCCCCCGTCGCGCTGGCGCGCGACTCCCCCGGAGTATTTCCCGGCAAGATGAAGCGCGGGGATTGCAAGACCCCCCGCGCTGCGGCCAGATGGCGCCATGGACGAGCTTCTTTCCCTCGACGCCACCGCGCAGGCGGGGCGGATCGCGCGTGGCGCGCTGTCCGCCGAGGCGCTGATGCGCGCGACGCTCGACCGCATCGGCGCGGTCAACGGCGCGCTGAACGCCGTCGTCTCGCCGCGCGACCCGGACGACCTGCTGGCCGAGGCGCGCGCCGTGGACGCCGGCCCGGTGCGCGGGCCGCTGCACGGGCTGCCGCTGGGCATCAAGGACCTGGCCAATGCCGCGGGGCTGCCGACATCGCAGGGCTCGCCGCTGTTCGCCGGGCAGGTGGCGGCGGATGACGACCTGCACGTCGCGCGCCTGCGCGCCGCCGGC
Organism: Roseovarius salinarum; assembly: GCF_002834145.1. Taxonomy (GTDB): domain Bacteria; phylum Pseudomonadota; class Alphaproteobacteria; order Rhodobacterales; family Rhodobacteraceae; genus Roseovarius; species Roseovarius salinarum. The sequence goes on from NZ_PHNT01000009.1 coordinate 5,018, forward strand.
GCGATCGTGGTGGGCAAGACCAACACGCCCGAGTTCGGGCTGGGCAGCCAGACCTACAACCCGGTGCACGGCGCCACGCCCAACCCTTATGACCGCCGCCTGACCTGCGGCGGCTCCTCGGGCGGGGCGGCGGTGGCGCTGGCCGCGCGGATGCTGCCGCTGGCCTGTGGCTCGGACATGATGGGCAGCCTGCGCAACCCGGCGGGATGGTGCAACGTCTACGGCATGCGCCCCACCTGGGGGCTGGTGCCCGGCGAGCCGGCCGGCGACACCTTCCTGCACCAGCTTTCGACCAACGGCCCGATGGGGCGCAGCCCGCGCGATCTGGCGCTGATGCTGTCGGTGATGGCCGGGCGCGACCCGCGCCAGCCGCACGGGCGGGCGCCGGGCGACTATGCGGGGATCGACGCGCCGGTGACCGGCCGCCGCATCGCCTGGCTGGGCGACTGGGGCGGCGCCTGGCCGGTGGCGGAGGGGATCCTGCCGCTGTGCGAGGCGGCGCTGGGCGAGTTCGAGGCCCTGGGCTGCCGCGTCGATGCGCCCGCGGCGCCCTTCGACGCCGCCGCGCTGTGGGACAGCTGGACGACCCTGCGCAGCTGGGCCGTGGCCGCGAAGCTTTCGCCGCTGCATGACGACGCAGCCGCCCGCGCCCGCCTGAAGCCTGCCGCGCTCTGGGAAATCGAGCGGGGCCGCGGCCTGAGCGCGATGCAGGTGCATGCCGCCAGCGTCACCCGCTCGGACTGGTTCGCGTCTGCCGCGCGGCTGTTGCGCGACTACGACGCCATCGCGCTGCCCACCGCGCAGGTCTGGCCCTTCCCGCTGGACCTCGAATGGCCCGCGCGCATCGCGGGGCGGGACATGGACAGCTACCACCGCTGGATGGAGGCGATGATTCCCGCCAGCCTTGCCGGGCTGCCGGCAATCGCCGTTCCGGCGGGTTTCGGCGCGCAGGGGCTGCCGATGGGGTTGCAGCTGATCGGGCCCGCGGGCGGTGACCGCCAACTGCTTGAGCTGGCCCACGCCTGGCACCTGCATACCGACTGGCCGGCGCAGGCCCCGCCCGGGGCTTGATTTGGACGACCAAACGGGGTCTCATTCCCGCATGACCATGCCCGAGGATACCGCGGCGCAGTCGCCGCCCCACGGCGTGCCCGATCTGGGCCGCGTGAGTTTCGCCATGCTGCGCGAGGCGTTGCGCCGCGGCGCGGCGGACATGAGGCGCGCCCCGGGCTTCGGCGTGGTCTTCGCCGGCGCCTACGTGGCGGTGGGGCTGATCCTGGCCGCGATCACCTGGGCGACGGGACACACCTACTGGCTGATCTTCGCGGCCGTGGGATTTCCGCTCGTGGGGCCGTTCGCGGCGGTGGGGCTTTACGAGGTCAGCCGTCGGCTGGAGCAGGGCCGGCCCCTCGACCTTTACCGCATCTTCGGGGTCGTGGCCCAGCAAGGCCGGCGTCAGTTGCCGTCGATCTGCGCGATCATCATCATGATCTTCCTGTTCTGGTTCTTCCTTGCGCACATGATCTTCGCGCTTTTCCTGGGGCTGTCGACGATGACCAACGTGTCCAGTTCCTGGGCTGTCTACCTGACGCCCGAGGGGCTGAGCATGATGGCGGTGGGCACGCTGGTGGGCGGGGCCTTCGCGCTCCTGCTCTACATGATCACGGTGATCGCGCTGCCGCTGCTGCTGGACCGCGAGGTCGATTTCGTCACCGCCATGATCACCAGTTTCCAGTGCGTGCTGGACAACCCCGTCCCGATGCTGGCCTGGGCGGCGTTCATCGCGGCCTTGACCCTTGTGGCCCTGCTGCCTTTGTTCCTCGGGCTGTTCCTGGTGCTGCCGCTGCTGGGGCATGCCACCTGGCACCTTTACCGTCTCATCTGCGCGGCCGGCACGGTGGCGGATTGATCCTTCGGCAAGACGCGCGCGGCTGCGCGGCGGTCGGGGCAGGGCGACGGGCCGGCCGGGGGTGCGTCAGCGGATCACGATCTCGTCGGCGCGGATCAGGCCCAGCACGTCGCGGGCCTGCTGATCGAGAAGGTCGAGGTCGAGGTAGTCGTCCGACAGCCGTTTCGTCAGGTTTTCCATCCGCGCCACGCGCGCCTCGATCTCGGCGAGCTGCGACTCGAGTGCCTTGCGGTCCGCCTCGATCTCGGCGCGGCGGAACAGGCCATAGTCCCCCTGCACGGCGGCGAAGGTGAAATAGAGCCCGAGCCCGAAAACGATCGCGACATAGATGATGGGCCCGACGGCGGGGCGGTTCCGGCTGGTCATGACTGCGCTGCCTCGTGTGCCCCTTGTGGCCGGGGATCGCCGGGAAGCATGCCACAGGCGGCGGGCTTTGTGAATCCCCCTTTCCAAGGGTGCGGGCCGCGCGATAGCCTTTGCGGCGGGATACCGCAGGGAGGCCGAGAAGCATGTCCGCCACGCAACCGCGCAGCGATCTGGCCACCCACGAGGTCACGAACCAGCCGCCCGCGCGCGGCGACATCGACCTGTGGGGCGCGGACCCGGCGCTGCAGGCGCATGCGCAGGCCTCCGGGGCCGACGGGGGTGCGCTTGAACACTTCGGCGCGCGGATCGGCACGGCCGCGATGCGGGCGGCGGGACTGGTCGCCAACCGGCAGCCGCCCGAGCTCGTGGCCTTCGACCCGGGCGGGCGGCGACTGGACGAGGTGCAATTCCACCCCGCCTACCACGACCTGATGGCGGCCGGCGTCGGCGCGGGCTATGCGTCGGTGGCGTGGGAAGGCGGGGCCGGCGGGCATGCCACGCATGCCGCGATGGTCTACCTTATGAGCCAGGTGGAACCGGGCGTGTGCTGCCCGATGACCATGACCTATGCCGCCGTGCCCGCGCTGCGCGCCGACGACGCGCTGTTCGACACCTGGGTGCCCAAGCTGACGGCGCGCGTCTACGACGGCGCGCCGAGGCCGCTGGCGCGCAAGGCGGGCGCGACCATGGGCATGGCGATGACCGAGAAACAGGGCGGTTCGGACGTGCGTGCGAACACCACCCGCGCCGTCCGCGACGGCGACGCGTGGCGGCTGACGGGGCACAAGTGGTTCTGCTCGGCGCCGATGTCCGACGCGTTCCTGACGCTGGCACAGACGGACGCGGGGCTGACCTGTTTCCTCGTCCCCCGCTGGCTGGAGGACGGGCGCAACGCCATCCGCATCCAGCGGCTGAAGGACAAGCTGGGCAACCGTGCCAACGCATCGGCCGAGATCGAATACGCCGGCGCGCTGGCCCACCGGCTGGGCGACGAGGGCGCGGGCGTTCGCACGATCATCGAGATGGTGCATCACACGCGGCTCGATACCGCGATGGCGCCTGCGGGCCTGATGCGGGCGGCGCTGGCGCAGGCCGATCACTGGGTGCGCCACCGCAGCGCATTCCAGAAGCGGCTGATCGACCAGCCGCTGATGCGCCGGGTGCTGGCCGACCTCGCGCTCGACTGGGAGGGAACGCTGGCGCTGGGGCTGCGGGTGGCGCGCGCCTTCGACGGGCGCGACGAGGCCGACCGCGCCTTCGCCCGCCTGGCGGTGGCGCTGGCCAAGTTCCTGGGCAACAAGCTGTGCCCGCCGCTGGTCTACGAGGCGATGGAGGTGCTTGGCGGCGCGGGCTACGTCGAGGAGACGGGCATGCCGCTGCTCTACCGCGAGGCGCCGCTCAACGCGATCTGGGAAGGGTCGGGCAACGTCATCTGTCTGGACATCCTGCGCACTTTGCACAAGGAGCCTGCGGCCGGAGACGCGCTGAGCGCGGAACTGACGGCCGCAGCCGGGCGGATCGAGGGTTACGACGCCGCGCTGCGCGCGCACATGGACCGGTTTCCCCGTCTGCCGGGCGAGGCCGATGCGCGGTGGTACGCGGAAAGCCTCGCCACGCTGCTGACGGCGTCCGTGCTGATCCGGCAGGCGCCCGCCGCCGTGGCCGAGGGGTACGTCGCCACCCGGCTGGGCGCGGGGCGCGGCCGGCTTGCGGGCGCGACCGGCGCGGTGGACGAGGCGGCGATCCTCGAGCGCCTCGGTGGCGGGGCGGCCTGAGCGCGCCCCGACCGGTCAGCCGGCGAGCGAGGCCTCGCGGATGCTCTCGATGGACTTGGCCAGCGTGTCGTTGAACGCCGCGTCGCTCTGCTGCACCGACAGCCCCTCGGTCAGCGCGCGCGAGAAGCTGGCGACGACGCCCGCGTTCTGCGCCAGCCGTTCGTTCGCCTCGTCGCGCGTGTAGCCGCCGGAGAGTGCCACGACACGCAGCACCCGGTCGTGATCGACCAGCGGGCGGTAGTGGTCGGCCACTTCGGGCAGGGTGAGCTTGAGCATCACCTCCTGCCCCTCGGGCAGTTCGTCCAGGTGCTTGCGGATCTCGGCCAGCAGGATGTCCTCGGCCTGCCGCTTGTCGGCGATGGAGATCGTCACCTCGGGCTCGATGATCGGGACCAGCCCGTGCGACAGGATCGTCCGGGCCACCTCGAACTGCTGGGCCACGTTGGCGGCGATACCGTTTTCCGAGGCCGAATCGATCACCGAGCGCATCTTCGTGCCGAAAATGCCGGCGGCCTTGGCCCGGCCGAGAAGCTCTTCGAGGTCGGGAATCGGCTTCATCAGGCGCACGCCGTCCTGTTCCCCGGCCAGCCCCTTGTCGACCTTCAGGAACGGCACGATGCCGCGCTCTTCCCACAGGTAGGCGGCCGACGGCTTGCCGCCGATCTCCCGGTCCATGGTCTTTTCGAAGAGGATGGCGCCGATGATCTTGTCACCGTTGAACGCCGGCGCCTGCGCGATACGGGCCCGCATCCGGTGCACGAGGTCGAACATCTCGGCCTCGGAGCTGTATTCATCGTCGCCGATCCCGTAGAGGCGCAGTGCCTTGGGCGTGGAGCCGCCCGACTGGTCGAGCGCGGCGATGAACCCCTTGCCTGTGAGAATCTTCAGTCTCTGGTCTTCTTTCGTCATGTCCCGCTCCGCCCGGAAAAACTGGATTCTTGGCGCCTAGCGCGCCCTTCGCCCGCTTCTAGGCAAGCACCGGACACGGTGCAATCGTGGTGGCGCTAACACCGAAGCGCGGCGCGCCACGCGGCGGGGCCGGTCAGGCGCGCAGCGCGGCCACGCCGGGAAGGGTCTTGCCTTCCATCCACTCCAGGAAGGCGCCGCCGGCGGTGGAGATGTAGGTGAACTGCTCCGAGGCGTCGGCCTTGTTCAGGGCGGCCACCGTGTCGCCGCCGCCGGCGACCGAGACGAGCTTGCCCGACCGGCTGAGCCCGGCGGCATGCGCCGCCGCCGCGTTGGTCGCCGTGTCGAAGGGCGCGATCTCGAACGCGCCGAGGGGGCCGTTCCAGATCAGCGTGTGCGCGCGGTCGAGCGCCTGCTGGATATGCGCCACGCTGTCGGGGCCGGCGTCGAGGATCATCGCGTCCTGCGGGCAGTCCTCGACGCGCACGATCTCGTGCGGGGCGCCTTCCTTGAACTCGCGCGCGACGACCACGTCGCGCGGCAGCAGCATCTCGCAGCCCGACCGGGCGGCCTTGGCCGCGATCTCGCGCGCGGTTTCGGCCATGTCGTGTTCGCACAGGGACCGGCCCACGTCGATGCCCTGCGCGGCGAGGAAGGTGTTGGCCATGCCCCCGCCGATCACGAGCATGTCCACCCGCTCCACGAGGTTCGACAGGAGGTCGAGCTTGGTGGAGACCTTTGCGCCGCCCACGACGGCCATGAGCGGGCGCGCGGGATGGCTCAGCGCGGCCTCCAGCGCCTCCAGCTCGGCCTGCATCAGCCGGCCCGCACAGGACGGCAGGTGATGCGCGATCCCCTCGGTGCTGGCATGCGCGCGGTGCGACGCCGAGAAGGCATCGTTGCAATAGACGTCACCCAGGGCGGCCAGCCGCTCGGCGAAGTCGGGATCGTTGGCTTCCTCTCCGGGGTGGAAGCGGATGTTCTCGAGCAGCAGGATGTCGGCGGCGCGGGCCTCCTCGGTGTCGCGCTCGGCCGCCTCGAGCGTCTCGATCAGCGTGACGGGGCGGCCCAGCGCCTCCTCGAGCGCGGGCAGGGTCACGCGCAGCGACAGGTCGAGGACGACCTTGCCCTTGGGCCGGCCGAAATGCGCGATCAGGACCGGCGTGCCGCCACCTTCGAGGATGTCGCGGACGGTGGGCACGATCCGCTCGATGCGGGTGGCGTCGGTGACGCGGCCGTCCTCGACCGGCACGTTGATGTCGACCCGCGTGAGCACGCGCTTGCCCGCCAGGTCCATGTCGTCGAGTGTCTTCCAGCCCATGATCGTCCCTTCCGTGCTTGCCGCCGCGAAACTGCGCCCCTCTCTTGGCGCGGTGGCGCGGGCAGGTCAACCGCGCCGCTCTTGGCATTCGCGCGCACCGGTCATAGTGTGCGGCCGACGAGGATGCGAAGGGAGGGCCGGATGGCCGAGATCAAGGACCCGGAAAACACGATCGTGATGGACCTGCCGGGGGGAACGGTGACGATCGCGCTGATGCCCGACGTGGCACCGAAGCATTGCGCCCGGATGAAGGAACTGGCCCGCGCCGGCGCCTATGACAACGTGGTCTTTCACCGCGTGATCGACGGGTTCATGGCGCAGACCGGCGACGTGGCCAACGGCAACATGGAGAAGGACTACAACCCGCGCATGGCGGGCACCGGCGGCTCCGAGCTGCCCGACCTGCCCGCGGAGTTCTCCGACGTGCCCCACGCGCGCGGCGCCCTGGGCGCGGCGCGCACGCAGAACCCGGACTCGGCCAATTCGCAGTTCTTCATCAGCTTCAAGGACAACGACTTTCTCAACGGGCAGTACACCGTCTACGGCCAGGTGATCGAGGGCATGGAACACGTCGATGCGCTGGCCCGCGGCGAGCCGCCGCAAAGGCCCGACCGGATGCTCAGCGTGAAGGTGGCCGCCGATGCGTAAGACACTGACCTCGCTTTTCGCGCTGCTGGCCGCGCCGGCGCTCGCCACCGGCCTGCAGATCGAGGTGGCGGGCGAAGCCGCCGGCACCGTCACCGTCGACCTGTTCGAGGACGTGGCGCCGGACCATGTCGCCCGGATCACGGCGCTGGCGAAGGAAGGCGCCTATGACGGCGTGGTGTTCCACCGTGTCATCGACGGCTTCATGGCACAGACGGGCGATGTCGAGTTCGGCAAGCTGGAAGGCGGCAACATGGCGCGCGCCGGCACCGGCGGCAGCGACCGGCCCGACCTGGCCGCCGAGTTCTCGGACATCCCCTTCGAGCGGGGGACGCTCGGAATGGCCCGAAGCCGTGATCCCGACAGCGCCAACAGCCAGTTCTTCATCATGTTCGCCCCGGCGGGGCACCTGAACGGGCAATACACCGTGGTGGGCGAGGTCACCGACGGCATGGATGTCGTCGACGCCATCAAGCGCGGGGAAGGGCGCAACGGCGCCGTGCTGGGCCGCCCCGACGTGATGGCCGACGTGACCGTGACGGACTGAGGCGGCGGCGATGGACCGGCCGACGGGATACGAGCCGCTGAACACGCTCAAGCCGTTCGCCGACGACATCTGGATCGTGGACGGGCCGGCCATCCGGTTCTACGGGCTGCCGTTTTCCACCCGCGCGACGGTGGTGCGGCTGGCAAGTGGCGCGCTGTGGGTGCATTCGCCCACGCGGCTGACCGCGGGGTTGCAGGGCGAACTGTCGGCGCTGGGCCCGGTGGCGCACCTGGTCGCGCCCAACTGGATCCATTATGCCAATCTGCCGGACTGGCAGGCCGCCTTTCCGCGCGCCACCGCCTGGGCGGCGCCGGGCGTGGCGGAGCGCGCCGCCTCGAAGGGGCTGACCCTGCAGGTCGATCACGCGCTGCGGCCGGACCGCGCCGAGGACCCATGGGCGGGCGAGATCGACCAGATCATCGTTCAGGGCAGCGCGGTGCACCGAGAGGCGGTGTTCTTTCACCGCGCCAGCGCGACGCTGATCCTCACCGACCTGATCGAGAACTTCGAGACCGCCAAACTGCCGGCCTGGATGCGCCCGGTGGTCTGGCTGGCGGGCATCGACGACCACGACGGCAAGATGCCCCCCGACATGCGCTGGACTTTCCGCAAGGGCAAGCAGGCGCTCATCGATTCGGTGGAGACGATGATCGGCTGGGGACCGGAACGGATCATCCTCGCCCACGGGCGCTATTACGAGCGCCGGGCCGTCGACGAGCTGGAGCGCGCCTTCCGCTTCGTGCTCAGCGACAAGCGGTGGATGGAGGCGGTGCGCGACATGGAGGAGCTGCGCAACAGGCGCTGAGGCCCGCGCGGCGCCCGCGCGCTCGCGCGTCGTCACGTTCGCGTGCGGGCCTCTGGCCAGGGGGCCTTGCGCAAGGCATCCTTCGTGCACGCACTGCCCGAGGAGGATGCGCCGATGATCCGATCCACCCTTCTTGCCGTCGCGGGTGTTCTGGCCGCCGCGATGCTGCACGCGGAGCCCAACGCGTGGCGCAACGCATGGCCCGACACGAATTTCGAGAAGACGGCGATCGACGACTGGGACGAGATCCGCTCGGGCGGGCCGGGCAAGGACGGCATCCCGGCGCTGTCGGCCCCCGATTTCATCCCCGCCGCGCAGGAGGACCGCATCGACGGGCGCGAACCGGTCCTGACGCTGGAGATCGAGGGCGCGACACCGCGCGCCTACCCGATCCGCTACCTCACCTGGCACGAGATCGTGAACGACACGGTGGCCGGCGTGCCCGTGGCGGTGACCTTCTGCCCGCTCTGCAACTCGGCGCTGGTCTTCGACCGCCGGGTCGACCGGGGCACCCTGAGCTTCGGCGTCTCGGGCAAGCTGCGCAACTCGGACATGGTGATGTACGACCGCCAGACCGAAAGCTGGTGGCAGCAGGCGACCGCCCGGGCGATCGTCGGCGACATGACGGGCACGGAACTCGAGCAGATCCCGGCGGTGATGGAAAGCTGGCAGCAGTTCCGCGCGCGCCACCCCGAGGGGCTGGTGATGGCCGAGCCGGAGTATCGCCGCCGCTATGGCCACAACCCCTACCGCGGCTACGACAGCGCGTCGCGGCCTTTCCTTTACAGCGGGGAACAGCCGCCCCACGGCGTTCCCGCGCTGGCGCGCGTGGTGCGCGTGGGCGACCGTGCCTGGCCGCTCACCCGCGTGCGCGAGGCCGGCGGCGTCACGGAAGCGGGCGTCACGATACGCTGGGAAAAGGGCCAGGCCTCGGCGCTGGACACGGGACGGATCGCCGAGGGCCGCGAGGTGGGCACCGTGCGCGTGCGCGACGCGCAGGGCCGCAAGGTGGCCCACGACGTGATGTTCGCCTTCGCCTTCCACGCCTTCTGGCCCGAGGGCACCTGGATGCTGGGCGATTGAACCGGGCGGAGCGCGGCTTCGCCGCGCGCGCGATGTCTCGTCCGCGGCCCCTGGCCGCGTCCTCGGAGGGCCTCCGGCGGGAGTATTTCGGCCAAGGTGAGAGGGGGCGTCAGGCGGCGGCGCGGCGGGCCGCGAAGGCGACCAGCTTTTGCAGTGCGCCGGCGAGCGCGTCGTCGGCCACCGTGAGCGCCACGCGCACGTGACCGGCCGCCGCCGGCCCGAAGCTTTCTCCGGGCATCACCGCGACGTGTTCCTCCTCCAGCAGGGCGGTGGCGAATCCCTCGCCCGACAGGCCGGTGGCGCGCACGTCGAGCATCACGTACATCGCGCCCTGCGCGGGGATCACCCGCACGGCGTTCTGCCCCTCCAACAGCTTCAGGGCCATGTCGCGGCGCCGGCGGAAGGGGGCGGCGATGCCGGCCTCGAACGCCGCGCCCTGCTCCAGCGCGAAGCAGGCGGCCTCCTGGATGAAGCCCGCCACGCCGTAGGTGGTGTGGGTGGCAAGGTTGCCCAGGTGGGCGATCGCCGCCTCAGGGCCGACGATCCAGCCGATGCGGCTGCCGGTCATGGCGTGGCTTTTCGACATCGAGCCGACGACGAGCGTTCGCTCGGCCATGCCGGGCAGGGCGCGCGGCGTGACGTGCTCGCCCTGCCAGACCTGGGTGTCGTAGACCTCGTCGGAGATCAGCCACAGGTCGTTGTCGCGGCAGACGCCGGCGATGCCCTCCATCGTCTCGCGGGTGTAGATCACGCCGGTGGGGTTGTTGGGCGTGTTGACGAGCAGGCTTGACGCGCCTGGGGCCTGCGCCGCGATCTCGTCGGGGTCGGGCTGGAAAGCGCGCCCGGGCCGCGCGGCGATCGCCACGGGCCGCGCGCCGACGGCGCGGATCGTGCCGGGGTAGGTGGCGTAGTAGGGTTCGATGAAGAGCGCGCGGTCGCCCTCGTCGCAGGCGCCGTGATGCGCCGCGAAGAGCCCGGCCTGTCCGCCGGGGACGACCAGCACGTTCGCGGCTGTCGTCGGCACGCCGGTGCGCGCGGTCACGCGCTCGGCCACCAGTTCGCGCAGGCGGGGGTTGCCCGTGAACATGGTGTAGCCGGTATGCCCGGCCATCCCGGCGGCATGCATGGCGTCGAGGATCGCCCGGTCGGTGCCGGTGTCGTGTTCGCCGATCGTCAGCTCGGTGACGGCGGTGCCCGCGTCCTTCATCTCGCGCGCGCGATAGAAGATATCCCAGCCGTCCGATCCGCCGCCCGTCAGCCCGGTGATCCGTTTCGACATCTCCATCGCGCGTCTCCTTCCTGCTGTCCCGGTGTCCCGCGTGGCGGAGGCAAGCCGCAGCGCGCCGCGATTGTCAATCGGATTTCCCGGCGCGCCGGTCTTGCCAAGCGCCGGGGCGGGCCCTAGGCTTGCGGTCCATGACGGCGGGCATCTGCATCACCATCTGCATTACCGGCTGAGATATCTCGGGCGGGCCGTCATCTATTCCATCCATGAAACTTAGTTGATAAGCCCGCCGCGGGGACGCGCGCGAGGGGTTTCATGACGACGATCACGCTTTACAACACGAGGACGCGGCGGAAGGAGACGTTCACGCCGCTCGACCCGGACAACGTGCGCATGTACGTCTGCGGGCCCACGGTCTACGACCGCGCACATCTTGGCAACGCGCGGCCGGTGATCGTCTTCGACGTCCTCTTCCGGCTGCTGCGCCATGTCTACGGTGCCGGGCACGTGACCTACGTGCGCAACATCACCGACGTGGACGACAAGATCAACAAGCGGGCGCAGGACTCGGGGCGCCCCATCTCCGAGATCACCGAGGAGACGACGCGGTGGTATCTCGAGGACATGGGCGCGCTGGGCGCGCTGGAGCCCGATCACATGCCGCGGGCCACCGACTACATCCCGCAGATGATCGCCATGATAGAGACGCTGATCGAGCGCGGATGCGCCTACGAGGCCGAGGGGCACGTGCTGTTCGACGTCGAAAGCTACGACGCCTACGGCGCGCTTTCGGGCCGGTCGGTGGACGACATGATCGCGGGCGCGCGGGTGGAGGTCGCCCCCTACAAGCGCAACCCGATGGATTTCGTGCTGTGGAAGCCGTCGGCCGACGACCTGCCGGGCTGGGACAGCCCGTGGGGCCGCGGGCGGCCCGGCTGGCACATCGAGTGCTCGGCGATGTCCCACGAGCTGCTGGGCGGCAGCTTCGACATCCACGGCGGGGGCAACGACCTGATGTTTCCCCACCACGAGAACGAGATCGCGCAGAGTTGCTGCGCCCACCCGGAAGGCGACTTCGCCCGCTACTGGCTGCACAACGAGATGCTGCAGGTGGAAGGCCGGAAGATGGCCAAGAGCGAGGGCAACTTCTTTACCGTGCGGGACCTGCTGGAGGGCAACTGGGACGGCGGCTGGCCGGTGCCGGGCGAGGTGATCCGCTTCGTGTTCCTGCAGACGCATTACCGCAAGCCGATGGACTGGACGGCGAAGAAGGCGGAGGAGGCCGAGAGGATCTTGCGCAAGTGGTACGCACAAGCGGCGCGAGGCCTTGGCACCGGGAAACCTTGCACAGGGGTTATCACCGCTTTGTCCGACGATCTCAACACGGCAGGCGCGATCGCGGAGTGTCATCAGCTCTCGCATGCCGATGACGTTGCGACCTTGCGCCACACGCTTCAGTTCCTCGGCCTGATGGGGGACGGCGTGCCGGAATGGGCGGCGGCCCCCGACGTGGATCTGTCGGACTGGGAACACCGGCTTTTCGAAGCCCGCAAGGCGGCCATGAAAACCAAGGATTTCTCGGAGGTCGACAGGCTGAAGGCGGCCATGATCGAGGCTGGCGTCGAGGTGCGCATGAGCAAGACCGGGGTGGAACTGGTGCCCGGAACCGGGTTCGATCCCGCCAAGCTGGAGGGGCTGGAATGACTGTTCTTGGAACAGAGGTTCGCCCCCGGCCCGGGGGTGGGGGCGATTTCGCCCCCGCCCTGGGGGGCGGGGCGGGGGCGAACCGGGACGCAAGCGTCCCGGCGAATTGCCGCTACGGGTTTGCATCATGACGAAGCATCGCCTTTACATCTACGACACCACGCTGCGCGACGGGCAGCAGACCCAGGGCGTGAGCTTCTCGACCCAAGAGAAGCGCCAGATCGCAGAGGCGCTGGACGCGCTGGGCGTCGATTACATCGAGGGCGGCTGGCCCGGCGCCAACCCGACCGACAGCGCCTTCTTCGACGCGGCCCCGGACACGCGCGCCACCATGACGGCCTTCGGCATGACCAAGCGCGCGGGGCGATCCGCGGGCAACGACGACGTGCTCGCTGCCGTGCTCAACGCGGGCACGGGCGCGGTTTGCCTTGTCGGAAAGTGCCACGATTTCCACGTCGAGCGCGCGCTGGGCATCGGGCTGTCGGAGAACACCGAGAACATCGCGCGCTCGGTCGAGCACGTCGTCGCGCAGGGCCGCGAGGCGCTCTTCGACGCCGAGCATTTCTTCGACGGCTGGAAGGCCAACCGAGAGTACGCGCTCGAATGCCTGCTGGCCGCCTATGAGGGCGGCGCGCGCTGGATCGTGCTGTGCGACACCAACGGCGGCACGCTGCCCGCCGAGATCGGGCGAATCACCGGGGAGGTCATCGCCGCCGGCATTCCCGGCAGCCGGCTGGGCATCCACACCCACAACGACACCGAAACGGCCGTCGCCGGGTCGCTGGCCGCGGTGCAGGCGGGGGCGCGGCAGGTGCAGGGCACGCTCAACGGGCTGGGCGAACGCTGCGGCAACGCCAACCTGACGGCGCTGATCCCGGACCTGGTGCTCAAGGAACCCTTCGCCAGCGCCTTCGAGACAGGCGTGACGGACGAGGCGCTGCGCGGGCTGACCCATGCCAGTCGCCTGCTCGACGACATCCTCAACAGGGTGCCGCTGCGGCAGGCGGCCTATGTCGGGGGGGCGGCCTTCGCCCACAAGGCGGGGCTGCACGCCAGCGCGATCCTCAAGGACCCGTCGACATACGAACACGTCGATCCCGGGGCGGTGGGCAATGCGCGGGTGATCCCGATGTCCAACCAGGCCGGGCAGTCCAACCTGCGCCGGCGGCTGGCCGAGGCCGGCATCGAGGTGGCGCCGGGCGACCCGGCGCTCGCGCGCATCCTCGACGAGATCAAGGCGCGCGAGGCGCAGGGCTACACCTATGACAGCGCGCAGGCCAGCTTCGAGGTGCTGGCGCGGCGCGAGCTGGGGCAGCTTCCCGAGTTCTTCGAGGTCAAGCGCTACAAGGTCACGGTCGAGCGGCGCAAGAACAAGTACAACCGGATGGTGTCGCTGTCCGAGGCCGTCGTCGTGGTCAAGGTCGACGGCGAGAAGAAGCTGTCGGTCAGCGAGTCGATGGACGCGGCGGGCAGCGACCGCGGCCCCGTCAACGCGCTGGCCAAGGCGCTGGCAAAGGACCTTGGCCGCTACCAGGACGCGATCGCCGACATGCGGCTGGTCGATTTCAAGGTGCGCATCACGCAAGGCGGCACCGAGGCCGTCACCCGCGTCATCATCGACAGCGAGGACGGGCAGGGCCGGCGCTGGTCCACCGTCGGGGTCAGCGCCAACATCGTCGATGCCAGTTTCGAGGCGCTGCTGGACGCGATCGTCTGGAAGCTCAGCCGCGACGGCGGCCCGGGATGACCGCGCGCGGCGCCCGGCCGCGCATCGCCACCCCGGCGGCGGGGGCGTCACGCGCCGGGGGCGTGCCCGCCGCGCGATCTGCGGCTGCCACGCTGCCATCGTCGTTTCACGAGAGGGGGGACTCTTGCTCGGCAAGGTCGTGATGCCGGTCGCGATATCCGCGCTGGTCTATCTCGGTGTTGCGCTGGGATTGATCGCCTCGCAGCGTCCCGGGCCGGTGCCGCAGGCAACCGGGCCGGAGTTCTCGGGCCTGCTTGCCGACGGATTCGAGGCGCCGGTTTCGGACCCGGCGTTCATGCGCGACAGCTACGCCACGCCCGACGGCGTGGCCCACCCGGTGACGATCGTCGCCGAGGGCGCCGTGGCGGACAAGCCGCTGGTGGTGATGGTGCATGGCTCGGGCTGGCACGGGCAACAGTTCGACCGGCTGGCCTGGGCGCTGCGCGACGTGGCCGAGGTGCGTGCCGTCACCCTGCGCGGGCACGGCGCCGACCCCGTGCGCCGGGGCGACGTGGATCACGTCGGGCAGCTGGAAGACGACCTCGCCCACGCCATCGGCGACGTCGCGCCGGGGCGCAATGTGGTGATGCTGGGGCATTCCTCGGGCGGCGGGCTGGTGGTCCGCTTCGCCGGCGGGCGGCACGGCGGCATGATCGACGCCGCGATCCTGCTGGCGCCGTTCCTGCAGCACGACGCGCCCACGACGCGCGCGAACGCGGGCGGCTGGGCGCATCCGTTGACGCGGCGGATCGTCGGCCTTTCGATGCTCAACATGGTCGGCATACGCGCGCTCGACCACCTGACGGCGATACAATTCGCCATGCCGCGGGCGGTGCTTGACGGCCCCTTGGGTCACACCGCGACGACGGCGTACAGTTGGCGGCTGAACAGGGCCTACGCGCCGCGGCGCGATTTCCTGGCCGATGTCGCGGCGCTGCCGCCGTTCCTGCTGATCGCGGGCGCCCGCGACGAAAGCTTCCGTGCCGAGGCGTATGAGCCGCTGATGTCTGGCGCCACCGACGCGGGGCGCTACCATGTCCTTGCGGGGGTCGGGCACCTGGACGTGGTCGATGCCCCGCGCACCGAGACGCTGATACGGGAGATGCTGGGTGCTCTCTGACGACCTTATCGCCTGCGCGCAGAGCGTCGAGCGCGCCGACCCCGACCGGTTCGCGGCGGCCATGGCGGCGCCGCCCGCGGCACGCCCGGCGCTGTTCGCGATCTACGCCTTCAACGTCGAGGTCTCGCGCGCGCCGTGGATGACCTCGGAGCCGATGATCGGCGAGATGCGGCTGCAGTGGTGGCGCGACGCGCTGGAGGAAATCGCCGGCGGCGGGGCGGTTCGGCGCCATGAGGTGGCCACGCCGTTGTCGCGCGTGCTGGACGCCGAAGGCGCGCGCCTGCTGGACGCGCTGGTCGCGGCGCGGCGCTGGGACCTTTACCGCGACCCCTTCGAGGACGAGGGCCATTTCGAGGATTACATCGAGAAAACCGCCGCGAACCTGATGGTCGCCGCCGCCCGCGCGCTGGGGCCTGCCGACGCGGCCCCCTTGCGCGACGCCGGCCATGCCCAGGGGCTGGCCAACTGGATGCGTGCCGTCCCGGCACTGGAAAAGGCGGGGTGCGTGCCGCTGGTGGACGGCCGGCCGGAGGCGATCGCCCGGCTGGCGCAGGACGGGCTGGCGCGGCTGAAACGCGCCCGGGCGGCGCGCGCGGGTGTTTCCGCCGCCGCGCGGCCCGCGGCGCTGCCGGCGTGGCGCAGCGGCGCCATCCTGTCGCGCGTGCGGCGCAACCCGGATCTCGTGGCGAAGGGCCGGGTCGACGTGGCCCCGGCCCGCAGCCGGCTGGTGCTGATGCTGCGCGCGGCGACGGGGCGTTGGTAGGGGGTTACGTGTCGCGGCCTTCGGCGCGGCGCCGCACGGCCGGGTCGCCGCGGTGCGGCTTGATGTCCAGCAGCGGCGTGCCGTCGAGGCAATCGAGCCCGCGCACCACCAGCACCGCGCCGTCGCGGCGCACCAGCGTCACGATCGCGCTGCCGATCGGGTTGGGCCGCATGGGCGAGCGCAGGGCGAAGGTGCCGCGCGTCGTCCCGTCCGCGCGCGGGCTTTGCCGCACAAGGTCGCGGCGCGCCCGGTCGAGCCAGTAGAGCACCTCGAGCCGCGCGAACGCCTCCACGCCATCGAGCGCGGCGTCCCAGGGCGCATCCACCTCGATCCGGCATTCCGGCCCGTCCGGGTCGCCCTGCCGGGGGCAGGCGTCGCGCGTGGCAAAGGGCGTGCGGATTTGCCCCACGAACCGCAGCCGCGCGTCGTCCGGCGCGGCCGCCGCCACCGTGGTTTCGCCGGGGCGCAGGTCGTCGTCGGTCATGGCTGCGGGTCCTGCGGGCGCATCACCAGCCAGATCAGCGCCCCGCCCGCCAGCGCGAGGAACGGCGCCATCGCGAGGTTGACCGACATCCATCCCGTCTGCGCGTCCCCGCCCGAGCAGTTCATCAGCCCGCCCGAGGCGAGCGAGGCGAGCGTCACGCCGCCGAACACCAGCAGGTCGTTGAGGCCCTGCATCCGCCCGCGCTCGTGCGGTTCGTGCGCGCCGGCCAGCATGGTGGTGGCGCCGATGAAGCCGAAGTTCCAGCCCACCCCCAGCAGGATCAGCGCGACGAAGAAGTTCTCCAGCGCCACGCCCTGCAGCGCCACGGCCCCCGCCCCGGCAAGGATCACGAGCCCGGTGGCAACGATCTTCTCCACCCCGAACCGTGCGATCAGGTGTCCGGTGAAGAATGACGGCATGTACATTGCCAGAACGTGGGCCGAGACGACGTCGGCGGCGTTGCCCTCGTCGAAGCCGCAGCCGACCACCGCCAGCGGTGTCGAGGTCATCACGAGGTTCATCAGCGCGTAGGAGACCATCGCGCAGATCACCGCCACCAGGATGCGCGGCGTGGTGATCAGCTCCCACCGGGTACGGCCGCGCGGCGCATCCTCGGACGGCACGGGCGGCCGGGGGATGTCGAGGAACAGAAACAGAAGCGAACCCGCGACGTTGAGCGCGATCACGCCCAGGTAGGTGCCCAGGAAGGGGATCACGAAGGCCTGGCTCGTGGCCTTCACAAGCTGCGGGCCGATCACCGCCGCGGCCAGCCCGCCGGCCATGACATAGCTGATGGCCTTGGGCCGGAACGCATCGGTCGCCGTGTCGGCGGCCGCGAAGCGATAGAAGTTGTGCGCCGACATGTAGACGCCGGTGATCAGGCTGCCCAGCAGGAACAGCGGGAACGACGCGTGGTAGAGCGCCAGCGCGCCGACCGCGCCGCCCGCCGCGCCCGCGCCCGCGCCCAGGAAGAAGCCCGCGCGGCGTCCGAAACGCTGCATCAGCCACGACACCGGCGTCGCCGCCAGCATCGAGCCCAGCACGATCAGCGAAATGGGCAGCGTGGCGAAACAGGCGTTCGCGGCCAGCGACTGGCCGGCCAGACCCCCGATGGTGAAGATCATCGGCATCTGCGCGCCCAGAACGGCCTGTGCCAGCACCAGCACGGTGACGTTGCGCTTCGCGCGCGCTTCCGTCCGGTCGAGGGGAATGTCGGTCATGGCCGGTCTGCTAGACCCGATCGCGGCCGGGGGCAACCCTTCGGCGCGGGTGTCAGCCGGCCAGGTCGATCACATGCGCGAAGGATCCCGCCACGCGCCCGGCCACCAGCCCCATGGGCGGCAGCGGCGCGCCGGTGGCGTCCGTCGCGTCGAAAAGCGGCGCGCCCTCGGCACGCAGCGTGGTGGCGTAGTGGAACTCGTGCCCCGCCAGCGGGCCGGTGAAGGGCCCCGCGCGCGGGGCGAGGTGGCGGTAGCCCAGGTGCAGCCGCCGCGCCGCGAACGAGGTCTCGAGCCCCAGCAGCCCGGCCATCGGGTGGCGGTGCCCCTCGGCGTCGACCAGCCCCGCGCCCAGCACCATGTAGCCGCCGCATTCGCCGTAGACGGGGTGGGTTTCCGCGGCCGCCCGCAAGCTGTCCATGAACCGCCCCGCCGCGGCGATGCGGCCAGCGTGCAGCTCGGGATAGCCGCCGGGCAGGAAGACGTGCCCCGCCTCCGGCACCGGATCGTCGTTCAGGGGCGAAAAGACCCGCAGCTCGGCGCCCTGTGCGCGCCAGTCGTCCAGCATGTGCGGGTAGGTGAATGCGAAGGCCGCGTCGCGCGCCACCGCGACCACCTGCGCGGGCGGGGCCATGCGCGCGGGCGCGCAGGGCGCCGGCAGCGGGGCGGCCAGCGCCTCCAGCGCGTCGCGGTCCAGCGTGTCGCCCAGCGCGTCGGCCGCCCGGTCGAGAAAGGCGTCGAGGTCCGCGCGCTCGCCCGCCTGCACCAGCCCCAGGTGCCGTGAGGGCAGGGCGAGGTTCGCATCGCGGCGCAGTTCGGCCAGCACGGGCAGGCCCAGCGGCGCGAGCGCCGCGCGCAGCATCTCGGCGTGCCGGGCGCTGCCAAGGTTGTTGAGGATGACACCGGCCACGCGCACCTGCGGGTCATGGCCCGCGAACCCCGCGACCAGCGGCGCGACGGACTGCGCCATGCGGCCCGCGTCGACCACCAGCACGACCGGCAGGCCCAGCCCCCGTGCCAGGTCGGCCACGGCGCCGCGCCCGTCCGGCGGGGCGCCATCGAACAGCCCCATCGCGCCCTCGACGATGCACAGCCCGTCACCGGCGGCCAGCGCGCGCAGGCGCGTCCGACCCATCGCCCAGGCGTCGAGGGTCTGGCAGGGTGCGCCGCAGGCGGCCTCGTGAAAGCGCGGGTCGATGTAGTCGGGCCCGGACTTCGCCCCGCGTACGGCCCGGCCTTCGCGCGCCAGCAGCCGCAGCAGCGCGAGCGTGACGGTGGTCTTGCCCGATCCCGAGGTCGGCGCGGCAAGGATCAGGCCCCGGCCCATGCCCACCCTGCCTTCGTCACGGTCCGGTTGCGCCGGAAGCGCCGCGGCACGGGGCGACCGGGGCGGCGCCCTCCGCCCGGGCGCGGCGGCGCGGTCAAGCCGATTCGGCCGGCTTGCCCCGGCCCAGCGGGTCCAGGTCGCGCGCCGGATGGCCGGCCATCATCGCCTGCCAGTCCAGGGCCTGGCGCATCAGCACCGACCGGCCGACGCAGAGGATCGCCGGCGGCTCCAGCCCGCTTGCGGCGATGTCACCTGCCATCGTGCCCAGCGTCGTCTCGAGCACGTTCTGCTCGCCGGTGGTCGCCGCGGTGACGACCGCGCAGGGCTCGTCTGCCGGTCGCCCCGCATCCAGCAACGCCCCGGAAATCCGCTCTACGTGCTTCATCCCCATGTAGATCACGATCACCTGGCTGCCCGCGGCGATCGCCCGCCAGTCGAGCGACGAGGGCGCCTCGCCCGACTGGTCGTGGCCGGTGACGAAGGTCACCGACTGGTTCACGTCGCGGTGGGTGACCGGGATGCCGGCATAGGCCAGCCCGCCGATGCCGGCGCTGATGCCCGGGACGATACGGATCGGCACGCCGTGCTGCACCAGCGTCTGGGCCTCCTCGCCGCCGCGCCCGAAGACGAAGGGGTCGCCCCCCTTCAGGCGCAGCACGCGGCGGCCGGCGCGCGACAGGTCCACCAGCCGCAGCGAGATGTCGCGCTGGTCGGCCGAGGGCTTGCCGCCGCGCTTGCCGGCATAAATGTGCTCGGCGGCCGGGGCCCAGTCGAGGATGCTGGCGTCGACCAGCGCGTCGTAGATCACCACGTCGGCCTGCCGCAGCGCGTTGAGGGCGTGCAGCGTCAGCAGGCCCGGGTCGCCCGGCCCGGCGCCGCACAGCCAGACCCAGCCGGGTTCGAGCACGGGCCAATCGGCCCCGGGAAGCGTGATCGAGTCGTCCATGGCCCCCTGTATGCCCGCCTTTGGACCGGGCGAAAAGGGCGCAAGCGACCGGGCAGGGGGGCGAAGGCGACATCGCGCGCCCACCGCATTTCGGCGATTGGCCTTGGCCGGGCGCGCGCCTATAGTCCGCCCCGATGGCCGATGCCCCCGATCCGCCCCTGCGCCGCGGCTGGACGACCGGCGCCTGCGCCACCGCGGCCACGCGGGCGGCCCTGATGGCGCTGTGGGGCGAGGGGCGGCCCGACCGGGTGCGCATCACCCTGCCGAAGGGCGAACGCCCGCGGTTCGATGTCGCCCACCTGGAGACGGGCGAGGGCTGGGCCGAGGCCGGCGTCGTCAAGGATGCCGGGGACGACCCCGATGTCACCCACGGTGCGCTGATCGTTGCGCGCGTGGCGCCCGCGCCGGGCGGCGGCGTGACCTTCCGCGCGGGCGCGGGCGTGGGCACGGTGACGAAAGCGGGATTGCCGGTCGACCCGGGCGAGCCGGCAATCAACCCCGTGCCGCGGCGCATGATGCGCGAGACGGTCGAGGAAATGGCCGTGCGCCTGGGCCGGGCGGCGGATGTGGAAATCACCCTGTCGGTGCCCGGGGGCGCGGCGCTGGCCGAGAAGACCTGGAACCCGCGGCTGGGCATCGAGGGCGGGCTGTCGATTCTCGGCACCACCGGCATCGTGCGGCCGTTTTCCTGTGCCGCCTGGATCGCCTCGATCCACCGCGGCATCGACGTGGCGCGCGCCGACGGGCTGACCCATGTCGCCGGCTGCACCGGCGCGACCAGCGAACGCGTGGTGCAGGCGCTATACGACCTGCCCGACGCGGCGATGCTCGACATGGGCGATTTCGCGGGCGGGTTGCTGAAATATCTTGCCAAACACCCGGTGCCCCGGATCACCATCGGAGGCGGCATCGGCAAGATGACCAAGCTCGCCCAGGGCGCGCGCGACCTGCACTCCGGCCGCAGCCAGGTGGATTTCGCCGCGCTGGCGCGGGCGCTCGACACGCCCGGCATCGCCGCCGCGAATACCGCGTTGGAGGCCCACGCGATCGCCGGGCCCGAGATGGCACACCGGGTGGCCGAGGGCGCGCGCGCCACCGCGCAGGGGATGCTGCCCGGCACAGTGCACGTCGATACCGTCGTGATCGACCGCGCAGGCACCGTCCTGGCGAGGGCAGGGGCATGACGCTGCTGCTTCTGGCCGGCACCGGCGAGGCCCGGCAGCTTGCCCGCGCGCTGGCGGAGCGCGGGGTGCCGGCGGTGGCCAGCCTGTCCGGTGCCACCCGCGCGCCCGCGGCGCTGGGCCTGCCCACGCGCACCGGCGGGTTCGGGGGCGAGGCCGGCTTTCGCGGCTACCTGCGCGAGGCCGGGATCACCGCCGTTCTGGACGCGACGCACCCGTTCGCGCACCGTATCTCGGCGCGCACGGCACGGGTCTGCGCCGAGCTCGGCCTGCCCTGTTGCCAGCTTCTGCGCCCGCCGTGGGTGCCCGGCCCGGATGACCGGTGGACGATGATCGCGGCCGAAGAATACGCGGCGGCGCATATCCCCGACGGGTCCACCGTGTTCCTGGCGACGGGTCGGCAGACGCTGGGGCATTTCGCGAACCTGTCGGGCTGCCGGCTGATCTGCCGCCAGATCGACCCGCCCGACGGGCCGTTTCCCTTCCCCAACGGCGCGTTCCTGGTCGGCCGGCCGCCGTTCTCGGTCGCCGACGAGAAACGCCTGTTCCGCCGGCTGGGCGTCGACTGGCTGGTGGTCAAGAACGCCGGTGGCGCGGCGGCGTGGCCAAAGCTCGAGGCCGCCCGCGCGCTGGGCATCCGCGTCGCGATGATCGACCGACCGCCGCAGCCCGAGGGTGTGATGCGGGCGGAAACCGTCGACGCGGCGCTGTCATGGGTCGCCGGGGTGATGGCATGACGGGCCGGATCATCGAAAGCCGCGCCTGCGTGAAAGAGGGGGCCGCGCACCTCGCGTCGGTCTGTCCGCGCATGGCCCACGCCCTGTCGGTGACCGGCACGCCCCCGCTGCGCCGGCGCCCCGACGGGTTCGCGCAACTTCTCAACGCCATCGTCAGCCAGCAGGTCAGCACCGCCGCCGCCGACGCGATCTGGGGCCGGATGAAGGCGGCGCGCCTGACCGGCCCGCGCAAGATCATGTGGGCCAGCGACGACGACCTGCGTGCCGCCGGGCTGAGCCGGCAGAAGATCCGCTACGCCCGCGCGCTGGCCGAGGCTCGGATCGATTACCGGGCGCTGCGCACGGCGCCGACCGACGAGGTGATCGCCACGTTGACGCAGGTACCCGGCATCGGCGTCTGGACGGCCGAGATCTATGCCATGTTCAGCCTCGGCCGCGCGGATGTCTTCGCGCCCGGTGACCTGGCGTTGCAGGAATCGGCACGGCTGCTCTACGGCCTGCCCGACCGGCCCCGCGAACGCGCGCTGCGCGAGATGGCCGCGGACTGGGCGCCGTGGCGGGCGGTTGCCGCGCGGCTGCTGTGGTCTTACTACCGGGTGGCCAAGGACAGGGAAGGGATCAGATGACACGCGTACTGCAAGCCGGCCGCCGCGAGCCGCAGTCGGGCTCCACCCGTTCGGTGGTCGTGTTCCTGCACGGCTACGGCGCCAACGGCGCGGACCTGATGGGGCTGGCCGACCCGCTGGGCGAACACCTGCCCGACACGCTCTTCGTGGCGCCAGACGCGCCCGAATCGATCCCCGGCATGCCCTCTGGCCTGCAATGGGCGCCGATCCCCTGGATCGACGGCACGTCCGAGGACGAGGCCGAGCGCGCCTTCCTCGCCTCGGCGGCGGATGTGAACGCCTTTCTCGACGCGCTGATGGTCGACGAGGACGTGCTGCCCGAGCAGGTGGCGCTTTTCGGCTTCAGCCAGGGGTCGATGATGGCGCTGCACGTCGGGCCGCGCCGCGAGGACGAGCTGGCCGGGCTGGTGTGCTTTTCGGGCAAGCTGCTGTCTCCCGAGCTGTTGAAGGACGACGCGGTCAGCCGCCCGCCCGTGCTGCTGGTGCATGGCGACCAGGACGACCTGGTGCCGCCCGAGTCACTGCCGCAGGCCGCCGAGGCGTTGCAGAGTGCCGGCTGGCAGGACGTCTATGCCCATGTCATGAAAGGCACCGGCCACGGCATCGCCCCCGACGGGCTGCAGGTGGCACTGGCCTTCATGCGCGACAAGCTGGGGTTCTAGGACGGCGGGCCGGCCGGGTAACCGGCGCGGCCGCGCGTCAGCCGAACCAAAGCCGCCGCTCGGCCATCTCCAGCGAATTGCCGGCCGGGTCGCGGAAATAGATCGACCGCGCGCCGTTCGGCCAGTCGAAATCGGCCTCGATCGGGTGGCCCGCGGCGTCCAGCCGGGCCGACCAAGCGTCCATCTCCGCGCGGCTTGCGGTGAAACACAGGTGCCCCGGGCCGTGGGCGCCGTGCGGCGGCACGGGCAGGCGCGGGTTCGATGGCCCCTGCGCCGTGGCGTCGGGGTTGAAGACCAGAAGCACCGTGTCGCCCGTGCGGTAGAAGATGTGCCGCCCCTCCACCCGCGCGATCTCTTCCAGCCCCAGCACGCCGCCGTAGAACCGCGCGGCGGTGTCGAGGTCATCGACGTAGAGCGCGGCCTCCAGGATGGCGGCGGGTGGCGGCGCGGCGGGCAGGGAATCGTCGGACATGCCGGCATCCTATCCCTGCCCGCCGCGCCTGTCAGCGGGCCGGCGGGGCTTGCCTCGTCCGTGCGGGCGGATAGGTTGCGCGTGGCACCGGCGCGAAGGGGATCCACATGACGAAGCAGAAGACGGCCATTCTGGGCCTGCTTTCCGACGCGCTGATCCTCGAGCTGACGGCCGACCTGGTGGCGATCCCCACACGCAACCCGCCCGGGGAAGAGGCGGCCTGTGCGCGCTTCATCCATGACACGCTGACCGGCTGGGGCATCGAGGCGGAGCTGATCGACCGGCCGGATCCCGCGCGCCCGCAGGTGGTGGCCCGGGTGGCCGGTTGCGGCGCGGGGCCGACCTTCGTGCTCAACGCCCACATGGACACGGTGCCCGAGGGCGATCCGGACCTCTGGACGCGCCCGCCCTTCGAGGCGACGCGGGAAGGAGACCGGCTTTACGGGCTGGGGGCGTGCGACATGAAGGGCTCGCTCGCCTCGATCATGGCGATGCTCAAGGCGCTGCACGACAGCGGCGCGTGGCTGCCCGGCACCCTGCTGGCGCATTTCCCTATGGGCGAGGAGATGGACGAACCCGGCACGAAGACCCTGCTGGCGATGGGCCATGCCGGCGACATGGCCATCACCATGGAGCCCACCGACAGCCGCATCGGCCCGGGCACACGCGGGGCGTGCTGGCACCGCGTCGTGATCGAGGGGCCCGCCGCGCATTGCGGGCTGGCGGAGCCCGATGCGCCGGACGCGCTGCATGCCGCCCGGCGCTTCATGGCCGAGGTGGAATCGGCGCATGCCATCGTCGGCGGGCAGACACACCACCTGCTGGCCAGCCCCGCCTGCCGCGTCACGAGGATGACGGCGGGCGAGACGCACAACGCCACCGCCCGGCGGTGCGAGATGGTGGTCGACCGGCGGATGCTGCCCCACGAAAGCGTGGCGGCGGTGGGCGACGATCTGCGCGCGCGGCTGGACCGTGCGCTGGGCGGCATCGCGGGGCTGCGCGGCGAGGTGACGTTCCTCGATCTCAACGAGGCGACGGAGACGCCGTCGGACAGCCCCCTGGTGCGGGCGCTGTCCGACAACATCCGCCGTCTCGGCGGGGCCGAGCCGGAGGTCTGGGGGCCGCCCTATGGCAGCGACATGCGCAATTTCGTCTGCGACGCGGGCATGCCTTGCGTCAACTTCGGTGCCGGCGATTTCCGCCGGTGCCACCAGCCCGACGAGTTCGTGCCCGTGACGGACCTGCTGCGCGTGGCGCGGATCACCTTCGGCACGGTGCTCGACGTGATCGGCTGAGCGGCGCGCGCCGGGCGGGGGCGCCGCCCCCGTCGCGCTGGCGCGCGACTCCCCCGGAGTATTTCGGGCAAGATGAAGCGCGGGCGCGCGAGGTCACTGCCCGGCACGGGCGGCGCGGGCGGCCATGACGTCGCGGCCCAGCGTCTGGGTGTAGGCTTCCAGCTCGTGCAGCGCGGATTCGGCGGCGGCCGCGTCGTGGGCCTGCAAGGCGTCGGCGATGCGGCTGTGCAGCCGCACGATCGCTTCGCGGGAGCGGGCGGTGAAGGTGATCATGTTCATCAGTGGCTGCATCGCCTCGACCGCGCCGGCGAGCTGGTAGCTGAGCACCGGGTTGCCGGCGGCGTCCACGAGCGCGCGGTGGAAGGCGACGTCGGAGGCGCAGAACGCTTCGTCGCTGAGCCCGGCCTGTGACTGCCGGTGGATTTCTGCGCGCATGGTGGCGAGGTGGTCCGGGCCGCGGCGGTCGGCGGCCAGCGGCGTGCACGCGCGTTCCAGCGCGTAGCGGGCCTCGCACGCGGTCTCGAAGCTGACGGCGTTCATCGACAGCAGCAGGGTCGAGGTGGTGATCTGCTGGCCGTAGGCGTCCTCGTAGCGCAGATGGTTGACGAAGGCGCCGCCGAAGGCCCCGCGCGCGGTGCGGATCAGCGACTGCGCGGCCAGCCGCTTGAGCGCCTCGCGCACGGTGGGCCGCGAGACCGAGAACTGTTCGGCCAGCTCGGCCTCGGACGGCAGGCGTTCGTCCACGATCATCCGCCCCTCGACGATGGCGTCGCGGATCGCCTGCGCGATCTGGGCCGAGAGATCGGCCTTGGGGTCGGGCGCGTTTTTCATTTGTCAGGCATTTAAATGTCTGACAATTTGATTGGCAAGGGGAGAGTCGCGGGGAGGCGGCGATGATCGCAGCCGGCATCAGGCGGATGAGCGGGGCGCACTGGGTGGTGCTGTTCGTGCTGATCCTGGCGGCCTGGGCCGCGCTCTATGCCATGGCCGTGCCGGCGGCCCTGCGCGAGGCGGGCGCGGTCTACGGCACCGATTTCCTTGTTTCGCTGTGCCGCGTGACCCCGGACGCCGCCGGGTTCGCGCGCGTCTTCGCGATGTGGGGGCTTATGTCGGCGGCGATGATGGCGCCCACGGCGCTGCCGGCGCTGGCCACCTACGACGATCTGCCGGGCACCGGTCGGCCTGGCTTCGCGCGTCTTGCGGCGGGCTACTTCGCGGTGTGGCTGGGGTTCTCGGCGCTGGCCGCGGCGCTGCAGATGGCGTTCTTCGCCGGCGGGCTGGTCAGCGCCTTCGGCGACAGCCGGTCGGCATGGCTGTCGGCGGCGCTTCTGGCGCTGGCCGGGCTCTACCAGTTCAGCCCTCTCAAGGAGGCCTGCCTGTCGAAGTGCCGCGCCCCGCTGGCGTTCTTCGTGCAGCACTGGGCCGAGGGGCCGTGGCGCAACGGGCTTCGGCTGGGCGCGGTGTGCCTGGGCTGCTGCTGGGCGCTGATGCTGCTGGCCTTCGTCGGCGGGGTGATGAGCCTCGCGTTCATGGGGCTGGCGACGCTCATCATGGTGGCCGAAAAGCTGCCGGAGCTTGGCCGGCCGCTGACCCGGCCGCTGGGCGCGGGGCTGATCGCGGCGGCCGTGGCGCTGCCGATCGTGACATGACGGTCGAAAGAGGGAGGAAGGATCATGGATGGTGACACGACCGAGCCGCGGGCGGCACCCGCGGCGGAGCCCGGCACGGTGCCCTGGCGGATCCGTGGCGAGCTGATACTCAACTGCAACTGCACGGTGTTCTGCCCCTGCGTGATCAGCCTGGGCAACCACCCGCCCACCGAGGGCACCTGCATGGGCTGGGCCGGCATCCGCATTGACGAGGGCCATTACGGCGATAGCGACCTCGGCGGGCTGAACGTCGGGCTGCTGCTCGAGATCCCGGGGCGCATGGCGCGCGGCAACTGGAAGGCCGCGGCCTATGTCGACGAGCGCGCCGACGAGGCCGCCTTCGACGGGCTGGTGGCCATCATGTCGGGAAAGGCACGCGGCACCACGGGGCTGTTCAAGGTTCTCGTCAGCGAGTTCCTCGGCGCCGAGCGGGCGCCGATCGTCTTCGAGACGGAAGGCAGGACGCGCCGGCTGATGGTGGGCAAGGCGATCCAGGGGGCGATCACGCCCGTGGCCGGTGCCGACGGCGGCGAGGTCGTGGCGGCCAACACCAAGTACTGGATGGGGCCCGACATCACCGTGGCGCAGGCCGACAAGGGGCGCGTGCGCGCCTACGGCCGGGTCTGGGATTTCGACGGCCGCAGCGCCGAGATCTGCCAGATCGACTGGAGCGGGCCGGGAAAATGACCGTCACGCCGGAGTGGTGCGCGCTGATGGCCCGCTACAACGCGTGGCAGAACGCCAGCCTGGTCGCGGCCGCCGACGGGCTGGGCGACGCCGCGCGGGGCGCGGACCGCGGTGCCTTTTTCGGCTCGATCGCGGGCACGCTGAACCACGTGCTGTGGGCCGATCTGGTCTGGATGGCGCGCCTCGAGGGCGGCGACCGGCCGCCGGGCGGTATCGCGCAGAGCCCGGCGCTGTTCGATGACTGGGCCGCGTTCGCCACACGCCGCACGGAGATGGACGCGCGCATCCGGGCCTGGGCCGAGGCGATCACGCCGGAGGCGCTGGCGGGGGAACTGGTGTGGCACTCGGGTGCCGCGGGCCGGGCCGTCAGCCGGCCCAAGTGCCTGTGCGTGGCGCATTTCTTCAACCACCAGACCCATCACCGCGGACAGGTCCACGCGATGCTGACGGCCGCCGGGGCGCCCCCCGGCGACACCGATCTATTCCTCATGCCCGAGGAGCCAGGCAGATGACCGCCCCCCTTCTTTCGCCTTCGCGCCGGTTGCGCCGCACGCCGTTTTCCGACGGCGTCGAGGCGGCCGGCGTCCGGGCCTACACCGTTTACAACCACATGCTGCTGCCGACCGTGTTCCGCAGCATCGAGGAGGATTACCAGCATCTGAAGGAAGCGGTGCAGGTCTGGGACGTGGCCTGCGAACGGCAGGTGGAACTGCGCGGCCCCGATGCAGGGCGGCTGATGCAGATGCTCACCCCGCGCGACCTGCGCGGCATGCTCCCCGGGCGTTGCGCCTACGTGCCGATCGTCGACGAAACCGGCGGCATGCTCAACGATCCCGTGGCCGTGAAGCTGGCCGAGGATCGCTGGTGGATCTCGATCGCGGATTCCGACCTGCTTTACTGGGTCAAGGGGATCGTGAACGGCTGGCGTCTCGATGTTCTGGTGGACGAGCCCGACGTCTCGCCGCTGGCCGTGCAGGGCCCGCGGGCCGAGGACCTGGTCGCGCGCGTCTTCGGCGAGGGGGTGCGCGCGGTGAGGTTCTTCCGCTTCGGCCGGTTCGAATTCGAAGGGCGCGAGCTGGTGGTCGCGCGCTCGGGCTATTCCAAGCAGGGCGGCTTCGAGATCTACGTGGAGGGCGCGGACATCGGCATGCCGCTGTGGCACGCGTTGATGGAGGCGGGCGCCGACCTCGACGTGCGCGCGGGCTGCCCCAACCTGATCGAGCGGATCGAGGGCGGCATGCTGAGCTACGGCAACGACATGACCGACGACAACACGCCGCACGAATGCTGGCTGGGCCGGTTCTGCGACACGCAATCGGCCATCGGGTGCATCGGCCGGGACGCGCTGCTGCGGGTGGCCAAGGAGGGCCCCGTCCAGCAGATCCGCGCGATCGAGATCGACGGGTCCGCCGTGCCGACCTGTGACCGGTGGTGGCCGATAAGGGCCGGTGGGCAGACGGTGGGCCGCGTCAGTTCCGCCGCGTGGTCGCCCGACCACGGGACCAACGTGGCCATCGGCATGGTGCGCATGACACACTGGGGACCGGGCACGGAACTGGAGATCGCCGCGCCCGACGGGGTGCGGGCGGCGGCCGTTCGCGCGGCATTCTGGGCGTGAGCGTCCGGCAGTCGCCGCGGGGCGAGGGGTCCCCCCTCCCGCTCCCCGGAGTATTTCGAGCAAGATGAAGCGGGGTCCGCCCCCTCAACCGAAAAGGAGAATGACATGTTCAACGCCCTGATCGTGGAAAAGGACGAGGAGACCGGCAAGACGCAGGCCGGGGTGAAGCAGATCGGCGAGGACGACCTGCCGCACGGCGAGGTGACGGTCGCGGTGGAGTATTCCACCGTCAACTACAAGGACGGGCTGTGCGTGGGCCCCGGCGGGGGGCTGGTGCGGCACTATCCGCACGTGCCGGGGATCGATTTCGCCGGCACGGTCGAGGAGTCGTCGGATGATCGCTACACCCCCGGCGACAAGGTGGTGCTGACCGGCTGGCGCGTGGGCGAGGCGCACTGGGGCGGCTACGCGCAGAAGGCGCGCGTGCGGGCCGACTGGCTGGTGCCGCTGCCCGAGGGGCTGACGACGCGCCAGGCGATGGCGGTGGGGACCGCCGGGCTGACCGCGATGCTGGCCGTGCAGGCGCTGGAGGACCACGGGCTGGCGCCCGGGCACGGCCCGGTGCTGGTGACCGGCGCGGCGGGCGGCGTCGGGTCCGTGGCGACGGCGGTGCTGGCGCAGCTGGGTCACGAGGTCGCCGCGGTGACGGGTCGGCCCGAGCAGGCGGACTATCTCGAGGGGCTGGGCGCAACCGAGATCGTGGCCCGCGACGAGCTGACCGAGGTGACGAAGAAGCCGCTGGAATCCGAGAAATGGTCCGGCTGCGTGGACGCGGTGGCCGGTGCCATCCTGGGCCGGGTGCTCAAGCAGATGAAATACGGCACCTCGGTGGCCGCGGTCGGTCTTGCCGGCGGCCCGGCGATCGAGGGTGCGCTGATCACGCCCTTCATCCTGCGTGGCGTGAACCTTCTGGGCATCGACAGCGTCATGCAGCCCTACGACAACCGGGTGCGCGCGTGGTCGCGCATCGCGCGTGACCTGCCGATGGAGAAGCTGGAGGCGATGGTCCAGCCGGCCACGCTGTCGGACCTGCCGACGCTGGGCAGCGACATCCTCAAAGGTCAGGTCCGCGGCCGGGTTGTGGTGGACGTGAACGCCTGATAATGGCCGCCGCGTGCCGGCGGCGCCGTTTTCGGAAGCCGAAACGCCGCGGCCAGTTGATTTCCGCGCGAAAGGCGCGTTACCGTCGGGCTTCGCGGGGTGCGTCAGCATGGCGCAGCCCAAGCAAGACGAATGCGCGCGCCCCCGGCCCGGCCGGGGCGGGCGGGTTACCAATCACAAAGCGCGCAATAGGAGGGAGAGACGTGTTCAACAAGATCATGACGCCGGTCGATCTTGCCCACGAGGGCGATCTGGCCAAGGCGTTGCAGTGCACGGCGGACCTGGCCAAGCACTACGACGCGGAGGTGCATTTCGTCGGGGTCACGACCGGCACACCGAGTGCGACGGCCCACAATCCGCAGGAATACAAGGGCAAGCTGGCGGAATTCGCCAAGGCGCAGGCGGACAAGCACGGCATCCGCGCCACCGCCGACCCCGTTATCGCCCACGACCCGACGACGGATGTCGACGACGCGCTGCTGCGGGCGATCGACGACACGGGCGCCGACCTGGTGGTGATGCAAAGCCACATGCCCAACATCCTCGACTACATCTGGCCGTCGAACGGCGGCAAGATCGCCGAGCATGCCAAGTGCTCGGTGCTGGTCGTGCGGGGCTGAGCCATGCGTGACCGCCGCGTGACAGAAACTTCGAACAGGGAGGCCTCACATGGCCGATGAAACAGACATTGAAGGTATCCCGACGCCGGAAGGCGCCGCCGATATCATCGAGACCGATTACAGGATCGGTCAGGACAACATCCAGACCAAGGTCGGTCCGTTCGGTATCGACATCCACAACCCCGTTTTCGTGATCTCGGGGCTGTTGGTGATCGCGTTCGTGATCTTCGCGCTGGCCGCGCCGGGGACGGCCAACGCCATCTTCAACGGCGTTGACGCGGCCGAGGTCGAAGGATGCGAGGCCGGGGCGTTCTGCGACCTGGGCATGCGCGCCTACCTGACCAGCAACTTCGACTGGTTCTTCCTGTGGGGCGCGAACATCTTCGTCATCTTCTGCCTGCTGCTGATCGTCAGCCCCTGGGGCTCGGTGCGGCTGGGCGGCACCGACGCCACGCCGGACTACGGCTACGCGGGCTGGTTCGCGATGCTGTTCGCCGCCGGCATGGGCATCGGCCTGATGTTCTTCGGCGTTCTGGAACCGGCGTACTACTTCGGCACGCCGTGGGGCGACGAGCCTCTTGGCACGGTTCGCCCGTTCGGAGAGGACGGCGCGCTGATCGAGGGCAACGTCGAGGAAGCGCGGCGCATGGCGCTGGCGGCGACCTCGTTCCACTGGGCGCTGCACCCGTGGGCGATCTACGCCGTCGTGGCGCTGGCGCTGGCGCTGTTTTCCTACAACAAGGGTCTGCCGCTGTCGATCCGCTCGGCCTTCTACCCGCTCCTGGGCGAACGCGTCTGGGGCTGGTGGGGCCACATCATCGACACCGTCGCCGTCTTCGCGACGCTGTTCGGACTGGCAACCTCGCTGGGCTTCGGCGCACAGCAGGCCAACGCCGGCATGAGCTATGTCTACGGGCTGCCCAACAACGTGACCGTGCAGGTGATCCTGATCGTCGCGATCACCGCGGTGGCGCTGGTCTCGGTGCTGCGCGGCCTCGACGGCGGCGTCAAGGTGCTGTCGGAGATCAACATGGTCGTGGCGCTGCTGCTGCTGCTGTTCGTGCTGTTCACCGCCGGCGCCGTGGGCATCCTGACGGACTTCTTCTCGACCCTGGGCGCCTACGTGCAGGAGATCGTGCCGCTGTCCAACCCGCACGGGCGCGAGGACACAGGCTACATGCAGGGCTGGACGGCCTTCTACTGGGCCTGGTGGATCAGCTGGTCGCCCTTCGTGGGCATGTTCATCGCCCGCGTCAGCCGCGGCCGGACGGTGCGCGAGTTCATCACCTGCGTGCTGATCGTCCCGTCCATCGTCTGCATCTTCTGGATGGCGGTCTTCGGCGGCTCGGCGATCAACGACATCATCGCCAACCCCGAGACCAGCGCGGTGAAGGCCAACGTGATCGACAGCTACAGCCCCGAGCTTTCGCTCTTCGCGATGCTCGAGAGCCTGCCGCTTGCCGCGATCACCTCGACGATCGGCGTGATCCTGGTGATCGTGTTCTTCGTCACCTCGTCGGACTCCGGCAGCCTCGTGATCGACACGATCACCGCGGGCGGCAAGGTCGACGCGCCGGTCTCGCAGCGTTTCTTCTGGTGCACCTTCGAGGGGCTCGTCGCGATCGCCCTGCTCGTCGGCGGGGGCCTGGGGGCGTTGCAGGCAATGGTGATCTCCACCGGTCTGCCGTTCACCATCATCCTGCTCGTGTTGTGCTACGGCATCCTGCGCGGGCTGATGTCGGAGAAGCAGCGCGCCTTGAGCTGACGCGGCCTCGAGACACAACGATCAAGGCCCCGGCATCGCCCGGGGCCTTTTTCATTGCCCGGTCGCCGGCGCGGATTCTGCCGGCCCGCCGACCAAGGCCGCTTGACCCCGGCGCGGCCGCGCGCTTTGGTGCATCCCATGATGCTGGATACGGATTACGCGCGCGGGCTCTTTCCCGCCTTCGACGAACCGGGGCTGGCCGGCCGGGCCTTCTTCGAGAATGCCGGCGGCTCCTACGCCTGCCAGGCGGTCATCGACCGGCTGACGCGGTTCTACCGCAGCCGCAAGGTGCAGCCCTATGCGCCCTACGATGCCAGCCGGCTCGCCGGGGCGGAGATGGACGAGGCCCGCGCCCGCATGGCCGCCATGCTGGGTGTGGAGACCGAGGAGGTCAGCTTCGGCCCGTCCACCACGCAGAACGCCTATGTGCTGGCGCAGGCGTTCCGGCAGTGGCTGGCGCCGGGCGACGCGATCATCGTGACCGACCAGGACCACGAGGCGAATTCGGGCCCGTGGCGCCGGCTGGCGGCTGACGGCATCGAGATCCGCGAATGGCGCATCGACGCCGACAGCGGCCTGCTGGACCTCGCCGACCTCGAGACCCTGCTGGACGACAACGTGCGGCTCGTGTGTTTCCCGCATTGCTCCAACGTCGTCGGCGCGGTGAACCCGGTGGTGGAGATCACCGCCGCCGCCCATGCCGCCGGCGCCTTCGTCTGCGTCGACGGGGTCAGCTACGCGCCGCACGGGCTGTGCAACATCGGCCAGATGGGCCCCGACATCTACCTGTTTTCCGCCTACAAGACCTACGGGCCGCACCAGGGCGTCATGGTGATCCGGCGCGACCTGGGGCTGCAGCTGCCCGAGCAGGGGCATTTCTTCAACGCCGAGCCGCTCTACAAGCGGTTCACGCCCGCCGGGCCCGACCACGCGCAGGTGGCCGCCTGCGCGGGGCTGGCCGACTACGTCGATGCGCTGGCGATGCACCACGGAATCGAGGGCGACGCGGCCGGCCGTGCGGCCGGCGTGCACGACCTGTTCCGCGCCCACGAAACCCGGCTGTTGCAGCCGCTGCTGGACTACCTCGCTGCGCACCCGCGCGCGCGCCTGCTGGGTCCGGACCGCGCCGAGGGGCGGGCGCCCACGGTGGCGGTGGCGCTCGACCGGTCGGGAGAGGTGGCGGCCGCCGACCTTGCGCTGCACGACATCATGGCCGGCGGCGGGGATTTCTACGCCGTGCGCCCGCTCAGGGCGATGGGCGTCGACCCCGAACGCGGCGTGCTCCGGATGAGCTTCGTGCATTACACCACGCCGGTGGAGGTCGACCGCCTGCTGGCCGCGCTGGACGAGGTGCTGTGATCCAGGGATGTGGCCACCGCGTATACCGCAAAACGGCAAGGGGCGGGCATGACGACACCGGCACCGACACTTCTGTGGCTGCGGCGCGACCTGCGGCTTGACGACCACCCGGCGCTGGTGGCGGCCTGCGCGGACGGCGGTCCGGTCATCCCGGTGTTCATCCATGACGAGACGGTGGAAAACCTCGGCGCGGCCCCGCGCTGGCGGCTCGGGCTGGCGGTGGCGGACCTGGCGCGGCAACTGGAAGACGCGGGCAGCCGGCTGATCCTGCGCCGCGGCGATGCGCTGGCGGCGCTGCGCGACCTCGTGGCCGAGACGGGGGCGGGCACGGTGCGCTGGACGCGCGCCTATGACCCGGAGGCCATCGCGCGCGACACCGGGGTCAAGACCGCGTTGAAGGGGCAGGGAATCGCGGCCCACAGCCATCCCGGCCACGTCCTGTTCGAGCCCTGGACGGTGGAAACGAAAACGGGTGGCATGTACCGCGTCTACACGCCCTTCTGGAACGCGGTGAAGGACCGCGCGGTGCCCGAACCGCAGGCCCCACCGGCGCGTCTGCCGGCGCCCGGAACATGGCCGGCGAGCGAGCAGCTGGAAACCTGGGCGATGGATGCTGCCATGGACCGCGGCGCGGCCGTCTGCCGGCCGTGGCAGCGCGTGGGCGCGGCCGCCGCGCGCGACCGGCTGGCGTGGTTCACCGGCGGCCCCATCGCCGATTACCCGACCCAGCGTGACCTTCCGGCGGCCGACGGCACGTCCGGCTTGTCGCAGAACCTGTCGCTGGGCGAGATATCGGTGCGGCGCTGCTGGCACGCGGCGCTGCGCGCGCTGCACGACGGGCACGCCGGTGCCGAGGACTGGCTGAAGGAACTGGCCTGGCGCGACTTCGCCTACCACCTGATCTATCACACCCCGCGGCTGGCCCGGGACAACTGGCGCGGCGAATGGGACGCCTTCCCGTGGTCCCGCGACGGTGACAGCGCGCAAGCGCGCGCATGGAAACAGGGGCGCACGGGGGTGCCCTTCGTCGATGCCGCCATGCGCGAGATGTATGTCACGGGCACCATGCACAACCGCGCGCGGATGGTGGTGGCAAGCTACCTGACCAAGCACCTGCTGACCCACTGGAAGATCGGGCTGGACTGGTTCGCCGACTGCCTGACCGACTGGGATCCGGCCTCGAACGCGCTGGGGTGGCAGTGGGCGGCCGGGTCGGGGCCGGATGCAACGCCCTATTTCCGGGTGTTCAACCCGGACACGCAACTCAGGAAGTTCGACCCCGACGGCGCCTATGTCCGCCGCTGGATCGCCGAGGGCCAGGCGCGGCCCGCCAGGACCGCCCTGGGCTACTTCGAGGCGGTGCCCCGCCGCTGGGGTCTTTCCCCGCAGGCGGCCTATCCGGAAACGCCGGTGGTGGGTCTGGCCGAGGGCCGCCGCCGCGCGCTCGACGCCTACGAGAACAGGACGTTCTGAAAAACAGGGCGGCGCGCGCCGCGTTGCCACCGTAACGGCCCCGGTGCGGGCAACCGACGAGGAGACGAGATGACAAGAACCGACACCCGGGGCGAACGGAACCTGCCACGCTATTTCGCGCCCGTCTTCCAGACGGCCCGCCGCATCCGCCACGGCCGGCTCGACTTCGTGCTGCCCGACGGGCGCCGGTTCCGCGTCGATGGTCCTGCGCCCGGCCCGGTGGCCGAGCTGCACGTCCACGACCCCGACTGTTTCGCCCGGCTGGTGCGCGAGGGCGACCTGGGGTTTTCCGAGGCCTACCTCGACGGGGCGTGGAGCACGCCGGACCTGCAGGCGCTGATGGATTTCATCACGGCAGACAACGATGAACTCTACGCCGGATTTCCCGGCATGGCGCTGGTGCGCGCCTTCGAACGGCTGCGTCACTGGCTGCGGTCGAACTCGCGCGGACAGGCGCGGCGCAACATCGCCCACCATTACGACCTTGGCAACGAGTTCTACCGGCTGTGGCTGGACGACACGATGACCTATTCCAGCGCGTATTTCGAGACCGGCCAGGAAAGTCTCGAACGTGCGCAGGAGGCCAAGTATGCCCGCCTGATCGACCAGATGGGCGTCAAGCCCGGCGACCATGTCCTCGAGATCGGGTGTGGCTGGGGCGGGTTCGCCGAATATGCCGCCCGCGAACGCGGCCTGCGCGTTACCGGGCTGACGATCAGTCGGGAGCAACTGAACTATGCGAGGCAGCGCATTGAAAATTCAGGACTTTCGGACAAAGTTCACCTGAAGCTTCAGGATTACCGGGACGAGCGGGGGCATTACGACGGGATCGCCAGCATCGAGATGTTCGAGGCGGTCGGCGAACGTTACTGGCCGACCTATTTCGACAAGCTGCGCGACTGCCTGCGCCCGGGCGGCACGGCGACGCTGCAGGTCATCACCATCGAGGACCATCGTTTCGAGGCCTACCGCAAGGGCGTGGATTTCATCCAGAAATACATCTTCCCGGGCGGCATGCTGCCCAGCCCGTCGGTCCTGCGGCGCGAGGTCGAGCGCGCCGGGCTGCACGTCGCGCGGTCGGTCGAGTTCGGCGAAAGCTACAGCCAGACCCTGCGCCGCTGGCACGACACCTTCAACGCGAAATGGGACGAGATCGCCCGGCTGGGGTTCGACGACCGGTTCCGCCGCATGTGGAATTTCTACCTGACCTCTTGCGCAAGCACCTTCAGCAGCGGAAACTGCGACGTGACGCAGATCACGATCGCCAAGCCCGCCTGAATGCCCGACACCGCCATCATGCCCACCGCCGCGAAGCTCGCGGCGGCGGTGTGTCTTGGCGCGGTCGGGTGGGGGGTGTCCGAGCTGATCCGTCCACTGATGCCCGAGCAGACGGTTTTCGGGTGGTTCAACCACGTCAACCTCGGCCTCGGCGTGCTGTGCGGCTGGCTGATCACGGGCCGGCGCGCGGGCGACGGCTATGTCCAGTCCGCCAGCAGCGGCCTTGGCGGCGTGGCCGCGCTTGTGTTCTGGGGGCTGCTGGTGCAGAGCATCAACGAGATGCTCGCGCGTGCGCTCGATCGCAATTACGGCGGGCCGGTGGAGGCGCTTGAGGGCCTGGCGGCCGTCGCGGTGGAGTTCGGCGCGGTCCTGTTGGATGCGCGGGTGATCGGCGCACTCCTTCTGGGCGGCATCGTCACCGGTGGCGTGGCCGAATGGGTATCGAAACGGTGGTCCTGACGCGATGACGGATGTTGTGGTTTACGGGCCTTTGCGGCATTCCGCGCTGCTGGCCAGGGTGCTGGGCGTGCCAGAGGCGGAGCTGACGCTGCGACCGGCCACGCTGCCCGATCGCGCGTTGCAGGTGGCCGAGCCGGACGACGGCACGGCGCTGGCCGTGGCCCGGGAAGGTGCCGCCGCCCCCGCAGCGCTTCTGGCCGGGCTGTCGCGGGATCGGCAGGACCGGCTCGCGTTCTTCGCCGGTGGCATGGGGCTGGAGCTGCGCCGCGCGACCGTCGAGGTATCCGGCGCGCGCACGGAGGCGCTCGTGCCCCTGCCGGCAGAGGGACGCCGCGCCGGCGCATCGCCTTGGCGTGAACAGGCGTGGCGGCCGCGCTGGGCCGCGCTGTGGCTGCGGGCCGCCGACGAGGCGATGGGCTATCACGGCCGGTTTTCCGCCGACGCGCTGGCGCGGCGCATGCCGATGATCCTTGCCCGGGCGAATTCGCGGCTGGCCGCCTCGGGCGGCGCCCCGGCGCAGGTGCGCAGCGCCACCCCGGCCGACAGCGTCGAGGTGCTGTCGGTGGAAAGCCCGCACGCGGAGTATTTCGTCACCCGGGCCTATGACCTGCGCCATCCGACCTTCGACGGCGGCACCGGCGAGGCGGTGCGCCGCGAGGTTTTCGTCGCGATGGATGCGGCGATCGTGCTGCCCTACGATCCGGGGCGCGACCGCGTGCTGATGGTCGAGCAGTTCCGCATGGGCCCCTTCGGCCGCGGCGACCCGCGCCCCTGGACGCTGGAACCCGTCGCGGGCCGTGTCGACCCCGGCGAGACACCCGAGGCCGCGGCGCGCCGTGAATGCCTGGAGGAAACCGGCGTCGCCCTGGACCGGCTGGAGCCCATCGCGAAATACTACTGTTCGCCCGGCTGCTCGACCGAGTTCTTCCACAACTTCGTCGGGATTTGCGCGCTGCCCGAGACGGCCAAGGGGCAGGGCGGGCTGGCCACCGAACACGAGGACATCCGCACCCACGTGCTGGAATTCGAGGCGGCGATGGAGCTTGTCGCCAGCGGCGAGGCCAATGTCGGCCCGCTGGTCATGGCGCTGATCTGGTTGTCGCGGGAACGCGCCCGCCTGCGTGCCGCCGCTTGAGTTCGCGCGGCGCAGCGCCTACACCGGAAACCAGATACCACCGTTCTGGAGGTGCGCCATGAAGGTTGCACAGGACCTGGCCGAGGCCGTCGGCAACACCCCGATGATCCGGCTGCGCCGGCCAAGCGAGGAAACCGGTTGCACGATCCTCGGCAAATGCGAGTTCCTCAATCCCGGCCAGTCGGTCAAGGACCGCGCGGCGCTCTACATCATACGCGACGCGATCGAGCGCGGCGTGCTGGAGCCGGGCGGCACCATCGTCGAGGGCACCGCCGGCAACACCGGCATCGGGCTCGGGCTGGTGGGGGCGTCGATGGGATTCAAGACGGTGATCGTCATGCCCGAGACGCAGAGCGAGGAAAAGAAGGACATGCTGCGCCTCGCGGGGGCCGAGCTGGTCCAGGTGCCCGCGGCGCCCTATAGCAATCCCAACAATTACGTTCGGTATTCCGACCGGCTGGCGCAGAAACTTGCAGAAACCGAACCTCACGGGGCAATCTGGGCCAACCAGTTCGACAATGTCGCCAACCGCCGCGCCCACGAGGAAACCACCGGCCCCGAGATCTGGGAACAAACCGGCGGCAAGGTCGACGGCTTCATCTGCGCGGTGGGATCGGGCGGCACGCTGGCCGGTGTGGCGCGCGCGCTGCAACCCAGGGGCGTGAAGATGGGGCTGGCCGACCCGGAGGGCGCGGGCCTTTACAAGATCTACACCGGCGAGGAGAATCCCGGCAACTCGATCACCGAAGGCATCGGGCAGGGGCGCATCACCGCCAACCTCGAGGGCTTCACCCCCGATTTCACCTGGCGGGTGCCGGACGCCGAGGCGCTGCCGGTGGTCTTCGACCTGCTGACCGACGAGGGGCTTTGCATGGGCGGCTCTTCGGGCGTGAACGTGGCCGGCGCGATGCGGCT
Organism: Roseovarius salinarum; assembly: GCF_002834145.1. GTDB lineage: Bacteria > Pseudomonadota > Alphaproteobacteria > Rhodobacterales > Rhodobacteraceae > Roseovarius > Roseovarius salinarum. The sequence continues at coordinate 43,940 of NZ_PHNT01000009.1, forward strand.
GGCGCGCGAGATGGGGCCGGGCCACACCATCGTGACCATCCTGTGCGATTACGGCACGCGGTATCAGTCCAAGATGTTCAACCCCGAGTTCCTGCGCGAGAAGGGGCTGCCGACGCCGGACTGGCTGGAGAAGGCGCCGCGCTCGATCCCCGGGGTGTTCGTCGAGTGAGCGCCATGCTTTTCCGGCTGTTCCTTGCCCTTGTGCTGGCCGCGGCGCTCGTTCCGCTCGGGCCGGGAAGTGCGCCGCTATGGGTGCAGGCGCAACAGGCGCAGCAGCAGGAGGACAACGCCGGGGCCGGCAGCTCCGAGATCGACTACACGGAGTGGGAAAAGACGGCCACCCGGGCCGAGGAGGCCATCGAGGCCGGCCGCGCCTCGACCGTTGCGCTCGAGGAGCTGCGCTCCGAACTGGTGAACTGGCGCGACAGGTTCTCGGGCGCGCGCGATGTCAATGAAAGCACGATCGAGACGGTGCAGAGCCAGCTCGAGGCGTTGGGGCCCAAACCCGAGGAAGGTGGCGAGTCGCCGGAGATCGCGCTTCAGCGCGAACAACTCGAACGACGGCTCGCCGAATTGCGGGCGCCCGTGAAGCGCGCGGACTCCGCCCACAGCCGCGCCGACGGGCTGATCAAGGGAATCGACCAGATCATCCGCGACCGGCAGACGGAGGAACTGCTGGAACTCGGACCGTCGCCGGTGAACCCGGTGCACTGGCCGGACGGAGTCTCGGCACTGCTCGGCACGCTTCGGGGCATCGGCAACGAGGTGGTCGCGGCCTGGACGAACCCCGTCCAGCGCGGCGAAACCAACGAGGCGCTGCCGGCGGTATTGCTGCTGCTCGCGGTCGGGGGCGTTCTGCTGGCGCGCGGCCGCCGCTGGGTCGACCGGCTGACCCGGGCGATCCTGCGCCGGCCGCCGCACTCGGGCCGCTGGCTGCTGGCGTTTCTCGTTTCGACGGGCACCATCCTGCTGCCGTTCCTGGGCCTTTATGCCGTTGTCGAGGCGATCTATGCCAGCGGGCTGGTGGGGCTGCGGGGTGACCTGCTGCTGGCTGCGCTGGTTCCGGCCGCGGCGGTCTATCTGCTGGCACGCTGGCTGGCGCTGCGGATCTTCCCCGCGCACGACCTGCGTGGCCCGCCGCTGGACCTCGACGATGCGCAACGCCACGCCGGCCGGCTTTACGGCACGGCCCTTGGCTTCGTGTTCGCGCTGTTCCGCGTGCTGAACGGGATCGCGGATTTCGCCGACTGGTCCCAGGCCGCGATGAACGTGATCCTGTTTCCCGTTCTCGTGGTGGCGGGTCTTTTGCTGGTGCGTCTGGCGCGGATCCTGCTGCAGATCGGCCGCGACGACGCCGCGGACGACACGGGCGAGACGTTCCGCGGGCGCATGGCCCGGCTTCTGGCCCGGGCGCTCGTGATTCTCGGCATTGCCGCGCCGGGCCTGGCCGCCGTGGGCTACATGACCGCGGCCAAGGCGCTGATCATGCCGTCATTGCTGTCGCTGATGCTGTTGGCCGGCCTGCTGGTGCTGCAGCGCATGCTGATCGAGGTTTATGCGCTGCTCAGCGGTGACACCGACGGTGCCGCGGATTCGCTCATCCCGGTGCTGGGCGGGTTCGTCCTGGCGTTGCTGTCGATGCCGGCCTTCGCGCTGATCTGGGGGGCACGGGTCGCCGACCTGACCGAGCTCTGGACCCGGTTCACCGAGGGCATCGCGGTGGGCGGCACGCGGATCTCGCCCACGGTCTTCCTGATCTTCGCCGTTGTCTTCGCGCTGGGTTACATGCTGACCCGGCTGGTGCAGGGCGCGCTGCGCAACACCGTGCTGCCAAAGACCCGCATCGACCAGGGCGGCCAGACGGCCATCGTCTCGGGCGTGGGCTACGTCGGCATATTCCTTGCGGCGGTGATCGCCATCACCAGCGCGGGGATCGACCTGAGCTCGATCGCGATCGTCGCCGGTGCGTTGTCCGTGGGCATCGGTTTCGGCCTTCAGAACATCGTGTCGAACTTCGTCTCGGGGATCATCCTGCTGATCGAGCGGCCGATCTCCGAGGGCGACTGGATCGAGGTCGGCGGCACCCACGGCTACGTGCGCGACATCAGCGTGCGCTCCACCCGGATCGAGACCTTCGACCGCTCGGACGTGATCGTGCCCAACGCCGACCTGATCAGCGGGACGGTGACGAACTACACCCGCGGCAACACGGTGGGCCGCCTGATCGTGCCGGTCGGCGTGGCCTACGGCAGCGACACCGGCAAGGTCGAAGCGATCCTGCAGGAGGTGGCCGAGGCACACCCGCTGGTGCTTCTCAACCCTGCGCCCTACGTCATCCTGACCGGTTTCGGCGACAGCGCGCTGACCTTCGAGATCCGCGCGATCCTGCGCGACATCAACTGGGTGCTGAACGTCAGGTCCGACATGAACCACGAGATCGCGCGCCGTTTCGCCGAGGCGGGCATCGGGATCCCCTATCCGCAGCGGGACATCTGGCTGCGCAACCCCGAGACGTTGCGTGGCACGCCCGAGGGCGGAACGCGCGCGCCCACGGGCGATCAGCCGGCCCGCGTGCCGCTCGAGGAGGCCGACGTGGCGGACCCGGATGCAGACGGAGGCGACGCATGACCGAGATGCTGTTTCGCGACGACCCGCATCTTGCCGAGGCCGCGGCCACGGTAGAGGCCCACACGCCCGAGGGCGGGGTGGTGCTCGACCGGAGCTGTTTCTATCCCACCGGTGGCGGCCAGCCCGGCGACTGCGGTTCGCTCGCCTGGGCGGGCGGCGCGATGGAGGTCGCCACCACGGTCAAGGGCGAGGACGGGGCGATCGTGCTGGTGCCGGCCGAGGCGCAGGCCCTGCCGGCGGTGGGCACAGCGGTCACGCAGACGCTCGACTGGGACCGCCGCAGTCTCCACATGCGCGTGCACACCGCGCTGCACCTGCTGTCGGTGGTGATCCCGCTGCCGGTCACCGGCGGGTCGATCGGCGCGGGCAAGGGGCGGCTCGATTTCGACATGGCCGATACGCCGCAGGACCGCGACGCGCTCGAGGCGCAGCTCAACGAGCTCGTGGACCTCGACCTGCCGGTGACCGAGGACTGGATCACCGACGCCGAGCTCGCGGCCAATCCCGCGCTGGTCAAGACGATGTCCGTCGCGCCGCCGCGCGGGGCAGGGCAGGTCCGTCTCGTGCGCATCGGCAAGGGGGATCAGACCGTGGACCTGCAGCCCTGTGGCGGCACCCATGTCGCCCGAACCGGCGAGATCGGCCGGCTGCGGCTGGGCAAGGTGGAAAAGAAGGGCCGGCAGAACCGCCGCGTCTACCTGCACCTGGATGCCTGATACGGCGATTTCCGGCCGATTTCCCCCTTGAAAATCCCGGGGCGGCAACGCTAGATACCCCGACACGGAGAGGTGGCCGAGTGGTCGAAGGCGCACGCCTGGAAAGTGTGTAGGCCCGAAAGGGTCTCGAGGGTTCGAATCCCTCTCTCTCCGCCATGACAGGTAAGTCACTGATTTTGCAGAAAAATCCTGACGATGTCCAACAAGCCGTTGTCCAGAATGGACCACACGCAAGAGGCTGGGGACATGCACTACCTGATTCAACCGCGCGGCCCCGGTACCGGCTGGGTGTTCCGCATGGTGACGCCGCCGGAATTGGTGGGAATGGAAAACCCGTGGACCGGCAAGCCGTTTGGCCGCGAGATCAGGCGCGGATTGAAGACCCGTCACCTGCCTGAAGCACGCAAGCGACGTGACGTGGCCCTAGGTGAGATCAGGAAGCTCGCCGACACGGGCAATGGGGCAGATGACTTCTCGTTGGAGAAGGCCCTGGAATGGCGTCAGATGGTCGCCGAGGACAGCAGCGATGAAGGCGCTGTCGGGTCCATTCTCGGTGACAGGCTCGAGGCAGCCGAGAGTCGAGGGGTTCCCCTCAAGAAGCTGCAAGGGTTCGGCAAGGTGGCGTTCGGCAAGGGCTTCCCGATCTCGAAAGCGTTTCCACAGTACCTCGAGGAGCGAAAGCCGGGCAACCGTCGTGGGTATAAGCCGCTACAGCGCACGACCATCTTGAACGCCGAGACGGCGCTGCGTCATCTGAGGGATTTCCTTGGTGATGAGGACAGGGTGGCCTGCCTTGAGGACGTCACGCCTGAGAAGGCGCGGCGTTTCCGCGAGGATTACCTGCCCTCGTTGACGACAAGGCGGTCCCCGGAAGTACAGATATTCTGATTGTGAACAAGTTCGGGAAGCTGGAAGCCGAAGGCGGGGGTCCGCCCCGTGATCGCGGATGCACTTGCCCTGGGTATTCCTGTCCTGGTCGGGCTGAACAGCCTGAATGCAGCTGCCTTCCAAGCCTTCGCGGCTGGACTGGCCGTCGAGTTGCCGCCGCAGCAGGAGGAATTGCATCAATGGGCATTATCCTGCTTGGCTTGGCAAATGGAGCCGACCGAAGGTCGGCCCCGCCGGGGTGAGCGGCTGCGGTTGGGTTTTCCGCAAGACCGCTGAACGCCCTCGACGCTTAAGGGCTGGAACCTGCCACCCGATGACCCTCCCTCAAACCGGGGCCGGACGGCGACGGGTCGTCCGCCAGGCGCGCAAGGGGACAGTTGTGCGTCCGCCCTTCAGGTTGGGCCGGCCGCCGCGCGCTGGCCCGGACCCAGAACGAGAAGCGCGGGTGTCACCACGAGGGTCAGGATCGTGGAGACGGCCAGACCGCCCACGACCGCGGACGACAGTTCGGTCCACCACTGTGTCGACGGCGCGCCGTGGATGATGTCGCGGTTGTAGAAATCCACCGTCAGCGCCAGCACCATCGGCATCAGCCCCAGCCCGGTCGTCACCGAGGTCAGGATCACCGGCCGCATGCGCAGCACGCCTGTGCGCAGTGCCGCCTCGCGCGCGCCCTGGCCGGCCGCGCGCAGGCGGTTGTAGGTGTCGATCAGCACGATGTTGTCGTTGACCACCACGCCGGCCAGCGCGATCATCCCGATCCCGCCCATGACGACGCCGAAGGGCCGCCCCGTGACCAGCAGGCCGAGAAGCACGCCGGTGACCGAGAACACGATCGCGGTGAACACGACCAGCGCCTGGTAGTAGCTGTTGAACTGCAGCAGCATGATCGCGAACATCAGGGCGATGGCCGCGACGAAGGCGGTTGCAAGGAATTCCATCGCCGCCTGCTGCTCTTCGGCCTGGCCCTTGAACGACCATGCCGCCTCGCCGGGCAGGCCCTCGGACTCCAGCGCCGCGCGCAGGGCCGCGACCTGGTCGTTGACCAGAAGGCCGGGCGCGACATCGGCCTCGACGATCGCGGCGCGGGTCTGGTCGACCCGGCGTATCGTGCCGCTGCGCGGGGCCGGTTCCAGTTGGACGAAGTTCCCGATGGGCACGGGGCCGGCACGCGTCGGCACGCGCAGGCCGCCGAGGTCCGCCAGCGTGCGCTCGGGCGCCGGGAAGCGCACCCGGATCGGCACCGGCGCGTCGGCGTCCTCGGGGCGGTACTCGGCGATCTCGACGCCCTGCGTGAGAAGCTGCACGGCCTGCCCGAGCAGGCTGACATCCGCGCCGAAGCGCGATGCCTCGGACCGGTCGACGTCGATGCGCCACTCCACGCCGGGAAGGGGGCGGGTGTCGGTGACGTCGGTGAAGCCGCCGATCCGGTCCATCATGGCGTGGACGGCCTCGACCGCGGCGTCGCGCACCTGCGCGTCGTCCGATCGCAGTTCGAGGTTCACCGGCTTGCCGGGCGTGGGCCCCATGTTCGGCGTGCGCACCTGGACCTCGATCCCCGCGATGTCGGCCATGGCGGTCCGGATTTCCTCCCCGATCCGCTTGGCCGGGGCGCGGGTGTCCCATTCCGTCAGCTCCAGCGTGAGGCGCCCGATCACCTCGGCGTCCTCGGCGCCCAGGAGGGTGCGGGCATAGATGCTTTCGACATCCTCCCGACCTGCCAGCCGCCGCTCGACGCGTCGGACGATGTCGTCGCGTTCGTAGACCGAGGAGTTGTCGCGCGAGCGGACCTCGACGATCAGTGTCTCGGGTTCGATCTCGGGGAAGAAAGCGATCCCGGTGCCGTGCTGGGCATAGGCGGTGAGCGCGGCCAGAAGCGCCGCGACGGACACCAGCACGACGGTCAGCGGCCGCGACAGCGCCCGCCCCAGAAAGCGGGCATAGACGCCGGCCGCACCCCGCAGGCGCCGGGGGTCGCCGCGCTCGGATTCGTGCAGCACCCGCTTGGCATGCGCGGTTTGCGGGCGCCGACGCCCAAGCGCACCGCCGACGACGGGCACGAAGACCAGCGCCATCAGGAGCGACGCGGCCAGCGTCAGGATGACCGTGATCGGCAGGTACTTCATGAACTCCCCGACCACGCCGCTCCAGAACAGCAGCGGCACGAAGACCGACAGCGTGGTGCTCACGGACGCGATGATCGGCCAGGCCATCCGCTTGGCGGCGGCCGCGTAGGCCTGCCGCGGGGTCGCTGCGCCCTCCAGCTTGCGGTCGGCGTATTCCACGACGACGATGGCGCCGTCCACCAGCATGCCCACCACGAGGATCAGCGAGAACAGAACGATGATGTTCATCGTGTGCCCCATCGCCCACAGCGCGGCCACGCCAGACAGGAACGCGCCCGGGATGGCCAGCCCCACGAGCAGCGCCGAGCGCACGCCGAGCGCCCAGATGATGACGATCATCACCAGAAGGATGGCCGCGATCACGTTCGTCTCGAGCTCGCTGAGCGTGTCCTCCACCTCGGTGCTCTGGTCCTGGGGATAGGCGATGCGCACCGTCTCGGGCCATTCGGATGCGGCCGCCGCGGCCTCGGCCCGCACGGCATCGACCGTCTCGATGATGTTGGCACCCACCCGTTTGGTGACCTCGAGCACAAGCGCGGGCTGTCCGTCGTAGCGTGCGAATTCCTGCGGGTCCTCGTAACTGCGGCGCAGCGCGGCGACGTCGCCGAAGGTGACGACCGCATCGCCGCGGACCTTCAGCGGCATCTCCATGACGTCGTCGATATCCTCGATCAGCCCCGGCACCTTGAGCACGATGCGTCCGGCGCGGGTGTCGATGGCGCCCGCGGCGATCAGCCGGTTGTTGCGGGCGACCTGCGCGATCAGCTCCTCGAAGGACAGGCCGTATGTCTCGAAGACGGTCGGGTCGATCAGCACCTCCAGCACCTCGGTGCGCGCGCCGGCGATATCGACCTCCAGCACGCCCTCGAGCGCCTCGAACCGCGCCTTTAGATCGTCGGCAATCCCGTTCAGCGCGCGCTCGGGCACCGGCCCGGACAGCACCGCCGTCAGTACCGGGAACAACGCCGTGTTGATTTCCTGCACCACCGGGGTGCGCGCATCCGACGGCAGCTCGCTCCGGGCCCGGTCGACCGCCTCGCGCACGCGGTCCAGCGCGACCTCGGCATCCGAGCCGGGCTCGAACTCCAGCACCACCGAGGCGAAGCCCTCGCCGGCCTGCGCGGTCATCTCGTCGAGGCCCGCCAGCGCGGCGAGCTCGGCCTCCAGCGGGCGGATCAGCAGCCGTTCGCTGTCGGCCGGCGAGATCCCTTCGAGCGAGGTGGTCACGATCGCGACGGGGATCTGGACCTCGGGCGCGGCCTCCTTGGGAATGCCGCGGTAGGCCGCCGCCCCCACGGCCAGCAGCAGCACCAGGCCGAGCAGCACCGCCCGGCTGCGCGAGAAGGCGGCGTCGATCAGGCTCTTCATGGCGACCCGGCGCCGTTCGCGGGCCCGGCGCGCGCGTCGGGGCGGGGGGCGACCCGCTCGCCGCGGCGCACGAAGCCTTGCCCGACGGTGATGATCCGCACCGACCCGGGCAGGCCGGTCACCCAGACCCCGTCCGTGCCGGCCTTGATGACATCGACCTCGTAGAACGCCACGCGGTTGTCGTCATCGACGGTCTTGAGGCCGAGCGCGCCGCGCTCGTCGAGCGCGAGAAGGGCCGGAGAGACACGGTGTGCCTTCGTCTTGCCGGTCTCGATCCGGATTTCAGCGCTCACCCCCGACGGGATCTTGCCGCCATCGTTGGCGACCTCCACCTCCATCGGGAAGGTGCGCGTTCCCGGGTCGGCATTCGCGCCCACGAAGGTCACGGTGCCGGTCCGCTCCTCGCCGGTGATGAAGGCGACATGCGCCGTCTGGCCGGCGCCGACCTGTTCCACGGATTGCTGGGCGACGCGCGCGCGCACGGTCAGCGGGGCGTTGTCCACGATCCGCGCAACCGACGCGCCGGCCGTCACGTATTCACCGGCGTTGATCGAGAGGTCCTCGAGGCGTCCGCCGAAGGGCGCGCGGATCGTCGTGTCATCGAGTGCCTCCTTGGCGGCGGCAAGCTGCGCTTCGGCGGCGGCCAAGGCGGCGCGCGTGCTGGCGACCCTGTCAACCGTGCCGACCCCGCGGTCGAGCAGCGTCTTGGCATTGCGGAACGCGCGCGACGCGCGGTCAACCTCGGCCTCGGCGCGGCGCACGGCGGCCTCGCGCTCCGTCGCGTCCAGGCGCGCGATGATGTCGCCGGTGCGCAGCGTCGCGCCCTTGCGCACGGGCACCTCGACGAGCTTGCCGGGCGCCTCGGCCAGAACCGCGGTGTTGCGGTCGGGCATGGCCTGACCCTCGACCACCAGGACATCGGCGACCGTCTCGGCCGCCGAGGGCGCGACACCCACCTGCACCGGCGCGCTCTCACGCGCCTTGGCCGGCGTGCCCGGCGCGTCGTCCTGCATCAGCATCCCGCTTGCGAACCAGCCCACCACCAGCCCGACGAGCGCGAGAGCGATCCACGCGGAGTGTGACGCCCCCGGGTCATCCTCGAAGCGCAGCGGCTCTGCGGGCTCTGCGTGCCCGTTTGCGTCCTGGCGTCTCGACACGTGGCCTCCCGGGCCATGCCCTGACAGATCCGGTTGAAAACCGCGGCGGAACGGCGCGCGGACTCGCGGCGCGATCTTCGTCGGATCGTGGCATGGCCGCAATCCGGAATCGACCGCGAAACGCAACCGGGCACGCCGCAGGCTCAAATGTTGCGCGTTTCCGGGCACCGTCAACGGCGCGGGATCCGCCGGCGCCGGGTTCGGCGGGCGAAAGGTCGTGGCGGCGCTAACGCGAACGGGCGGGGGGTGCCCGGTCCGCGATCACCCCGGCCAGCGCCGTCAGCATGGCCAGTGCCGGTGGTATGGCGGTCGGGCCGCCCAGGGCGTAAAGCGTCAGCGCGCTTTGACCCAGCCAGGCAAGCGAGATCGCGCACACGGCCCGTCCGCGCCAGCTGTCGCGGGCCAGCAACGCCAGGCCGAGCGTCGCGGCAGCCGTGGGATCGGGCGCGATCCCGGCCACCTCTGCGCCGGCAAGCGCGCGGCCCTGGACGAGCGACAGGGCCGGGTAGGCCAGCGCGGCCGCCACGACCAGGCCACGCCCGGCCGCCCGGCGGACGCGGTTGTGCGCCATGCGCACGCGTCCGCGCACGGCCAGATCTGTCAGAAGCGCGGCCTGCACCGCGAACAGGGGTGCCACGTAACCCATCGCCCAGTTCACGGGCGCGTACCGATACCAGACAAAACTCAGCCCGACCGATATCCACCCCAGCGCGAGCAGCGCGGCCAGGAGGCGCACGCCGGTCGGGGGACGGCGGACCTGCAGCAGAACCGCCGCGACGATCGCGGCGGGCGCGATCAGGGGCAGGGGCCACAGCGCCGCGTTCTCAAGCACGAACAGCCGCCAGTAGACCCGCTCGGAAAACAGCAGCAGGTCGGACAGCGCGTAATCGAGCGACGCCTCCGTCACAGGTTTTCGAAGTGGGCGACGATGCGCCGGCGCATGCGCGCGTCCGGCAACGCCCCCCGCGCGGCCGCCTTGTTTTCGCGCACATGCGCGACCTTCGTGGTGGCGGGAATGGCCACCGTCAGCGCCGGGTGTGAAATGATGAACTTGAGCAGCAGCTGCGGCCAGGTGCGCACCCCGAGGTCGGCGGCCACATCGGGCAACGGCCGCCCCTCCAGCGCGCGCGGCAGCGCGCCGCGCCGGAACGGGCGGTTCGCGATGACGGCGATGCCCCTTTCTTGCGCCAGCGGCAGAAGCCGGTCCTCCGCCGCGCGGTCGGCCAGGTTGTAGGTGAGTTGCACGAAATCCAACGGGTGGTCGCGCATCAGCCGTTCAAGAAGGTCATGGCGCCGCCCGTGCGACGTGGTCAGGCCGACGTGGCCCAGCCGACCGGCCTGCTTCATCTCGAACAACGTCTCGAGGTGCGCCTCCCAAGCGACGAGGTTGTGCACCTGCAACAGGTCGAAGCCGTCCACGCCCCAGGCCGCGCGCGTCCGTGCGATCTGGGCCGGGCCGCGGTCGGCCGCGCTCGTCCAGACCTTGTCGGTGGCGAAAACCGTGCCGGGATATCCCAGCCTTTCCAGCCCGTGGCCGATCGTGTCCTGCGACGAGCCGTACATCGGCGAGGAATCGATCATGCCGCCGCCCTCGTCGACGAAGGCGGCGATGACATCGGCACAGGCGTCCAGCAGGACCGGGTCGTTGCCGACGTTGAAGGTGATCCAGCTGCCCAGCCCCACCGCGGGCACGCGTGCCCCGCTCGAGGGGATGGTGCGCAGCGTGGGGTCCGCGGCGAGGGCGGCACCGGGCACGACGATGGAGGCCAGGGCGCCCCGGATCGTGGCCCGTCGGGTGAGTGTCATGCCGTCTGCCTCCTTCCTGCCGGTTCCTGTCCGGGCCGCCGGCCGGCCCGGCGCGCATCGGCGCCGCGCGCATTGTAGCGCTCTGAGCCCGGGACCGTGAAGGCGTGCGTCGCCCCCGAAACACCGGCAACGACACCCTTGTCATCGGTCCCCGGGGGGGGACGCCATCCACACCGGCGTGCACCGGCGACTGAAAGTGGCCGGCATGGCGATGGGCAAGGCGAGGGGCCAAGCGCACCTAATACCCCGGTTTCGAAGGTATCGCGCATGAAACCGCCATTCGACGGGGTTCGGTCGATTGCTGCGCCGGTCGTTTCCGGCAAACATCCCCGCCCCGGTTTCCGTTGCCGCGGGACCAATTGACCCTCAAGGGTACGGCTTGGCGCGCGTGGCATGTTCAATTGCATCCTCCAGCCGGTCATCTCCCCAGAAAAGCTCGCCGCTGACCACGAAACTGGGTGCGCCGAAAATTCCGTGTTCCCGCGCCTTGTTCGTCAGCTCCCGCAGCCGTGCCTTGACGGGCGCTGTCGTGGCCTTTTCCAGCCAGGGCGTCGCGGTCTGCCCGCAATCCGTGATCGCCGTTTCCAACACACCGGGATCGGAAATGTCCTCGCCCCGCTGGAACTGCGCGCGAAACACCGCGCGCGCGAAGTTCCCGCACCACGGTTCGTTCAGGGCGGCCGTCATGATGCGCGCGGCCGACAGGCCGTTCGCGGGAAAGCTGGGCGGGCGCCGGAAGGCGAGCCCGTATCGTTCGGCCCGGCGCGCCACGTCGCGCCACATGTAGGCGCCCTTGACCGGGTCGATCACGAAGGGGGATGTCGGCATCCCCTTGTCCTGGAATATCGGCCCCAGAAGGAACGGTCGCCAGAGCAGTTCGACCCCGGCCTGTTCGAGCAGCGGCCCGGCGCGCATGACCGTGAGGTAGGAATACGTGCTGGCGAATTCGAACCAAAGCTCGATCCGGGGGCGCTGGATGGTCATGCCATGGCTCCCGACATGGCCAGCTGCCTGGATGTCGCGCCGTGCAGTGCCGCCATCACGTCCCGCACCGGCAGAGAGTTGTCCGGCGAGCCGAGCATCCGCAGTTCCAAGCGTGGAAGCGGCGGCCGGTCGAGCCGCACCGTCTCGGGCGCGACGGCAGCTCCGACGGCCCGCGCCCCTTTCTCAGGAACAATGGCGTGTTCGCTTGCTGCTCAAGCTTCTTGAGCCGCATCGACACCGCCGAGTGCGACCGGCCGAGTTGAACGGCCGCCCGGGCGAAGCTGCCTGCTTCTGTGCCTGCCACCAAGGTGTGCAAGGCGTCGATTTCGAAGGCTTTCGTCATGCCATATTTGATGACCCCGGACCCCTGACATAACACGGGCGCGAAAACGGTGCTGCAATACCTGCTCAAGCCGCTCTGCAAGGGCCGCGAGGCGCTCCGCGAGCCGTGAGGCTTTGCGGGCTGACGTCGCGGCGCTACTTCACCTGCACGACATAACGCACGCGGAAGTGCAGGTTGCCCTCGGTCGAGCGCCAGAAGATGGTGAACTTGTCGGTTCCGGGCGTGTTCCCTGCGACATAGTCGGCAAGATGCGCGTCGATCTCGATCTCTGGGCATTGATGCGGCACGGCCTTGGCCTTCCGCACCTTCAAAGTCCCGTGATCCAGCGTGCCCCGCAGTTCGGGGACCGGCGGGTTCTTCTGCCAGTCGCATGTATTCTCGTTGATGTTGTACATCGTCTGGATCTGGACCGTTTCCCCGGGGGCGACCGTGGTACGCTTGTTCCATGATTGAACCTCGGCCGCGGCGGGCGCCGCGAGGGCGAGGCTCGCTGCGATGCCGCCTGCGCATAGAATTTTCCGCATTTTGTCCTCTCTTCGTTTCGCCGCCAAGACCTGTTGCCGACCCGGCGTGTTGCTCGGGCAGTCCTGGTGCGATCTGCCGATGTCCGGCAGGCTCACGCAAAGCGGGTCGTGGTTCAAGCCATTTCGGTGCCTCGGGCGGGCTTGCCGAAAGCGAGAGGTTTCGCGAGCGCGCCGAGCCGCGCGCGGGGATCGCTCCGCAACGCACTCGTACCCCGCCCAAGCGCCTCAGGTCCCGAGGATGCCCGGCACGCGCAGGCCGTGTTCGCGCGCGCGGTCGATGGCTTCCTCGTTGCCCGCATCCGCATGTCGCCAGACGCCGCTGGCCGGGTCGTTCCAGAGTAAGCGTTCGAGCCGCCTGGCGGCCTCCGGCGTGCCGTCGGCGATGGCCACGACCCCGGCGTGCTGGGAAAAACCCATGCCGACGCCGCCGCCGTGGTGCAGGCTGACCCATGTCGCCCCCGAGGCGGTGTTGACCAGCGCGTTGAGCAGCGGCCAGTCGCTCACCGCGTCGGAGCCGTCCCTCATCGCCTCGGTCTCGCGGTTGGGCGAGGCGACGGATCCGCTGTCGAGGTGGTCACGGCCGATCACGATCGGCGCTTTCAGCTCGCCGCTGGCCACCATCTCGTTGAACTTGAGCCCGGCGCGGTGACGATCGCCCAGCCCGATCCAGCAGATTCGATCGTCAAGGCAATGGGTCGCGGTTGGCCCACCCGTCAAGCGAGACTGACAGAAGACGCGGATACCTCCACAATTGGGCCCACGGCAAACCGCAGCGGATGGAATGCGCAGATCGTGCCGCTTTTCGGTGCCGTGATCGCCTGATCGCTATCGGGATCCGGCAGTCCTTGCCGGATTTCGCAATCGTCGCCAAAGGCAGGCAGGCCTTGCGTCAGCGTGTTCCGCGACACCGACCCGGGCCGGCAGCCCGGGGCCACCGGCAGACCCGGGCGTTTCAAGCCGGGTGTTCGATAATGGCCCTTTATGTGTGGCGGGCGCTAGCAAGTGGGGAACGTGCGCAACCTCGGCGCGCGGACCGTAAGGGTGGACGATGCGGTCTTGCGGCGCAGGCGTCGATTCGGGACAGTGGCGTATGTTCCCGTTTCTCAAGGTCGCCGCAGGCCTCTTGGCCCTTTATCTCGTCGTGGCAGGCCTCGCCTGGGCGCTTCAGGGCAAGCTGCTGTTCCCGAGAGGAATGGTGGGCCCGGGCGCGGCGCTGCCGCCCACGGCCGAGCGCCTCACGCTCGACGTGGGGTCCGGCGACACGCTGATCGGTGTACACCTGCCGGCCGACGGCCCGTCGCCGGAGGAGGCAAGCCTCGTCCTCGGCTTCGGCGGCAACGCGTGGAACGCGAACGACCTGGCGCTTCACCTGCACGCGGTTTTCCCCGACCGGGGCGTCGTCGCGTTCCACTACCGCGGCTATGCGCCCAGCACCGGCCGGCCCACCGCGCAGGCAATCCTCAACGACGCGCCGGAGATCCACGATGAAATCGTCGCCGGGCTGGCGCCTGACCGGATCGTGGCCGTCGGTCTCAGCCTCGGGGCGGGACCCGCCGCGCACCTCGCCCGGTCGCGCCCGATCGCGGGGCTGGTCCTGGTCACCCCGTTCGATAGGCTCACGGCCCTGGCCCGCGAACACTACCCGTGGCTGCCTGTCGGTCTCCTGCTGCGGCACCGCATGGACGTGGCCGCCGACTTGACGGCGGTGACGGCGCCGGTGGCGGTGATCGCGGCCGAGGCGGACAGCATCGTGCCGCCGCGCAGAACCGAGCCCGTTCGCAGGGCCGCGGGCAGACTTGTCGTGGACCGGGTCATCGCCGGGGCCGGCCACAACGATATCTATGATCGCGCGCAGTACCGGCGCGCGATGAAGGATGCGCTGTCACGGATCGAGAACAGGTGAGCGTTCGGTAGGGCGAAGAGGCCGGGCCCTTGGTGCACCCGGGCAGCAGCGACCATCCCGGCCGGCACGTCCCGACACATGACATGAGCCCGACCGCCGAAACGGCCGGGCGCTGCAAACGCAACCAAGCAGGAACCCGGCAAGCTCACAGCGTATCAGGCTGCGGCATCGCCGGGCGAAGGTATGGCCAAGGCAAGTTCGCATGTCGACGTCACCGCGAGAAACCGGATGCCGCCCGGGGCCAAGAGAAGGCCGGAGAACTGCCCTTCGCCGCGATGAGGGCGAATGGCCGACATGGGACGCCATCGACCGTGAAACGTTTGGCGGGCATCCGGAGCGGGAGGTGGCTCATCTCCAGCGCCGCGGTCACGCGCCCATTTCCTGCCGATTCCGAAAACACCCCCGGATGATTGATCTGGGGCAAATCAATGCCCGGCCCGAGGGGGCAAGGTGCTGGCGCGGTTCGGCAAAGGAGGCAGGATGACCAGCAAAGGGATCGCGCCGGCGATGCAGCGTGGCGTGGCCTTCAGGGTCGTTGTCTTGTCACTCGTGGTTTTCGCGGTGTCCGGCGTGACGGGGGCAAGATCATTGCCATCTGGAAAGCAGCCTTTAATGCTCAGTCGCCATTGGTCACTTCGACTGCCCGGTCAATCTGGACGTGGTCTGCCAGCTTGATCCGCCCTGAAGTTGTTACCCCAGACGCCACCCTGAGACGCATGCAAAGCAAACCTCATCCGGGCCGCTGCCTTAATCTCTTGACTTCTACAAGGTTTCTGGCTCCGGCGGCAGGACCCGGAGAGATCACCCCAAATTATTGATATTGCGCGGTAAATTAAGCGCGACTGTCAGGCGACTCCTGCGAATGCCAACATACGTGCCTCAGTATGAGACAGAACGCAAGACTGGCGTTGGCGACGGCCCGGGGTGCCCGCCGTCAAAAGCCTCAGCCGCGACGGCGACAGCCCAACCCTCCCGGACCTGCTCGGCCGGACCCCGGAGGCAGAGCAGATCGGCACCGTGACCGCCGATGGCGCCCACGACACGCGCCGCCGCCACAAGGCCATCACTGACCGGCAAGCCACACCGATCATCCCGATCCGCAGGAACGGGCGGCTGTGGAAGGATGACTGCCCGGCGGCACGCGCGCGCAACGAAACCCCGCACGCCACCCTACATCTTGGCCGGGCGTTCCGGAAACGCTGGACCGGATACCACGCCCGAAGCCGGATCGAGGCGCGGACGCGCTGCCCGAAATCATTCGGCGAGCGCACCGCTGCGTTCGCCATTGATCTCGAACCACTGGCGCATCAATGGCTCGCCCCCGACCGCCAGACCGCCGAAATCCACATCCGCATCCTTCGCAGGCTCTCTCGAACCCGTGGCGCTCGCCTGCTCAGTCATGAACCGCTTCAACGCCCTCGGGACCGCCGAGATCATCCGCGTGGCCTGACGTCAGTGGGGAAGGGGAAGTCACGCCTCAGGCGCGTGTTGCGCATCAACGCCGCGCAGGACTACAAGGTCGACTCGTAATGACAAGCCCTGCGATTGTCATTCCTGCGCACCTCGAACTTGAGTTCCGATACGTTTGACAAGTCAGAATCGTCACGACACCGTGACAGGGTTTGTTATCGCCAGCATGCTTTCGGCGCCTTCGGAATCAAGGAGCATGCATGTCTTATTCGAAAGCATCCGATCTCCTCCGTGTCGCCGACATGGCAATGGCCAATTTCGAGGGCGTCTCGCTCCATGATGTGCGGGAGGCATTCGCATGTGACCATCGAACCGCGCAGCGGATAATGCGCGCCTTCGAAACCGTCTTCCCGCAGGTCGACATAGAAGAGGACGCCGACCGACGCCGGCGGTGGCATTTGCCGCGAAGCGATCCGCGATGGCTGCAGGCCCAGGGCATCAGGGACAGCGAGCTTGCCGCACTCGACCTGGCCGCCGAGCGGGCGGCCAGGGACGGCGCTCCGGACGAGGCGCAGCGTCTGCAAGCTCTCAGGGACCGGCTCCTGGCCGCGATGCCTGCCGTGCACGCGCGGCGGACCGAGGCCGATGCAGAGGCTCTTCTCGAGGCGCAAGGCTTCGCGTCTCGCCCCGGCCCACGCGTGGTCGGCGACATGAAGCTCCTCGGAACGCTGACGGAAGCTCTTCGGGCACCCTGGGAGCTGAAATTGACATACAGGGGGGAGAGGGACGAGCATCCGAGAGAGCGCGTGCTCGAACCACACGGGCTGTTGCTTGGAATACGTCGCTACCTGGTGGCGAGACCAGCCAGTGGCGATGGTCGGATGCGTCGCTTCCGCCTTGACTGGATCGAAGACGCCGCCCTCACGGGACGCAGCTTCTCGCGGGATCCGGATTTCGATCTCGGACGGTTTTCCCGCCAGGCCTTCGGATCATTTCATTCCGATACCGAATACGGCCCTGTGGAATGGCGCTTCACGCCCGCGGCCGCGAAGACCGCCCGGCAATTCATCTTCCATCCCGAGCAGGAGACCGTCGAGGAACCCGATGGCGCGCTGACGGTCCGATTCATGGCCTCCGGTCACATGGAAATGGCCTGGCATCTTTATCAATGGGGCGACCAGGTGGAAGTCGTCTCACCGACCGCGCTTCGGGAAATGGTCCATGGGTACCGGCGTGGTGACTTCCCCGCACTGCCTTGACGGAACGACACTCGGCTTTCCCACAATTCTCAACACCGTTCCACATTCTCGCCGCCGTAGTGGAAAATACTCGCCGTCATGAAGCCCTGGTGGTCAGACAGGGATCGTCGGGACCGTGAATGAAAAAGGATGCCGGTGAAAAGTGCCCTGTGGACCCATCACCTTCTACCACCTCCCTGCGCACATGGATCGAGGGCGCCATGGCAGTTTCTGACACCCGACATCATTAACCATTGGCAACGGTCCGCGACGACCGCGAGAATCAGGTACGGGAATTTCAGCATGGCCTTCCGCTTCATCCACGCATCCGACCTCCACATAGGCAGGAAATTCGCCAATATCCCGCAGCCGCAAGACGGCAACATCCGGGGCCGGCTGATGGAGGCGCGCCACGGCGCGATCGGGCGGTTGGCGTCAGTCGCAAGCGATTGCGGGGCAGCGCATGTGTTGTTGGCCGGCGACACCTTTGACACCGCGACGCCCTCTTCGACCGTGATCCGGCAGTCCCTGGCTGCGATGGGGGAGGCCGCCGAGGTCACTTGGTGGCTGTTGCCCGGCAATCATGACAACCTGCGCGATGCAGAGCCGCTCTGGGAGGCCATCGCCCGGGACGCGCCGCCGAATGTCGTCGCCCTGACCGAGCTTGAGCCGCGGGACATGGGGGACGCCGCAACCCTGTTGCCCTGCCCGGTCGCCTTCCGCTCGGGCGCGAGCGATCCCTCGGAACCGCTGGTGACCATGTCGAGCGACGAGGGAAAGCTCCGCATCGGGCTGGCCCATGGCGGTGTGACGGACTTCACCGAGTCCGGCGCCTCGATCGCACCCGATCGGGACCGGACCGCACGGCTCGATTACCTTGCCCTCGGCGACTGGCACGGGCGAATGGCGGTGTCGGATCGTGTGCATTATTCCGGCACTCCCGAACAGGACCGCTTCAAGCATGGCCATCGCGGTGTCTGCCTTGCCGTATCGATCGAGGGACCGGGTCTTCCACCGCAGGTCGAGGAGGTCGAAACCGGCACCTTCCTATGGGCCGAAAGAGAACTTCCGCTGCACTCTCGTCAGGACGCCGCCGCCGCCTTGCGCGCGATCCTTCCCGAAGCGGGCCGCCGCGACGTGCTGCTGCGGTTGGCCGTTTCGGGCTGGGCGGCACTGCCCGACCAGGTCGACCTGCAGCGCGCGGCCGAGGAATGTGCCCCGGATTTCGCCCATTTCGAACTGAAGACCGACGCCCTCGGGACGCAATACGAGGCCGCCGATCTGGACGACATCGACAAGGGCGGCGCGCTCAGACTTGCCGCGGACGCCCTGATGGAGGAGGCAGGCACCGATGCCCTGTCCGAAGAGGATCGCAAGGTCGCGGCGGACGCTGTGGCCCGGCTCTATTCCTATGTCCGGGAGGCCGCGAAATGAAGATCCGTGCCGTCACGCTCAACAACGTCCGCCGCTTCACCGACCCGGCCCGCGTGAACCGGATCGCGGATGGGCTGAACGTGCTCTGCGAGCCCAACGAAGAGGGCAAGTCCACCCTCTTTGATGCCATCCAGGCATTGTTCTTCAAGCCTCACGGCTCACGCGACAAGGAGGTCTCCTCATTGCGTCCTCATGTCGGTGGCGCGCCCGAGGTGAGCGTCGAGGTGGAAACCGGGGATGGCCTGTTCATCCTCGCCAAGCGCTGGTTTCAGAAACCATTCGCCACCGTCCACCGCGACGGTGAACTTGTCGCACAGTCCGACGAGGCCGAAGCGTGGATCGGCACCCTTCTCGGCGGCGACGCGGGCGGACCCTCCGGTCTGATATGGGTGCGCCAGGGCATGACCGATCTTACCGCCGGCTCGAAGAAGGAGCAGGACGCCGCACTGGAGGCAAGGCGCGATCTGATGACCTCGGTCGGCGCAGAGGTCGAGGCGATGACGGGCGGGCGCCGGATGGACGCGGCGCTCGCGCGGTGCCGGGAAGAGTTGGCGAACTATGCCACGGCGACCGGGCGTCCCAGGGCGAACGGTCCGTGGAAGGAAGCCCAGGAGCGCGTCGAGGAGCTTGCTCTCCACCGTGACTCCCTTGCCACCACGGCGCAGGATCTCCACGACGCGCTCGCGGAGCGCAAGCGGGCGCGGCGCGACCTGCGCGAGCTGGAGGCGCCGGAGGCGGCCGAGGAGCGGCGGGCACGGCTGGACGCGGCCCGCGCCGCCCATGCCGCAGCCGAGCGCCACGCCGAGGAACTGGACGCCGAGGCGCGCAAGGTCGAGATGGCCCGGCTGACGGCGGATGCGGCGCGGACCCGGCTGGAAACCTTCCGCGCGACGATCACCGAACAGGTGGAGGCAACCCGGCTGGTCGCTGAGGCCGAAGCCCACGCGAAGGAGCACCAGGAGCTCCTGGAGGAACAGCGTGCGTCGCGTGATGAGATGGACCGGGCGTTTCGGGTGGCGGAAGCTGCCCTGAAGGAGGCCGAGCGCGGCAACGCCCTCGCGCTGCGGGCCAGGGCAGCCCGGGATGGCGCGGACCGGCGCAAGGAACTGTCGGAACGGATCGCCCAGGCTGAAAAGGCGCGGTCGTCGATGGAATCGGCCGCCGCCGCCCGTACGGGACCGGACGCCGAGACCCTGCGGCGGATCGAGGCGCTGGCCGCCGCGCATGCGACCGCCGTTGCCGCCCGAAACGCCTCCGCGACACAGGTGGTCGCGCGCTATGCCGAGGGGCGCGAGGGCGCGATCCGCGACGGCAAAGCGCCCCTGCCCACCGGCCAACCGGTGCCTCTGGCACGCGTCACACGCCTCATGATCGAGGGTGTGGGTGAGCTCGAGGTCCGCCCCGGCGAGGCAGGTGACGACCATTCCGTCGAGGCCGCCGCAGAGAAGCTGCGAAAGGTGCTCGGCGAAGTCGGCGCCGATGACCTCGACGCCGCGCGTGCCGCGGCAGATGCGCGCGCGAAAGCCGAGCGGCGGCACGACGAGGCGGCCGCCGTGCTGGGGAGCCTTGCCCCCGACGGCATCGATACCCTGCGCGAGGCCCTTGCCCGGATACCCGAACTTGAAGAGGATTCCGACGCCCCCGACCCGGAGGAGGCGGAGGCCGCACTGGACAAGGCACGCGAGGCCCATGAAGCCGCGCGGCTCGCCCGCGAGACCGCGATGGAGCGATTTTCGGACCTGCGGAATGCGGCGAGCAGCGCGGAAGCAACCCTCGCCTCGCTTCGCGACCGCCTTGCCCGGGCCGAGCGGGCCTTGGCAAAGGCGGGCGAGGTCTCGGAGGATGATCTTGCGACTGAAGCCCGCAAGGCGACCGACGTCCACGAGGCGGCCAAGGCAGCCCATGAGGAGAAGGCCAGCAATGCGCCCGATCTCGCCGGGACCCGAGCGGCCCTGAACCGTGCCGAGTCCGTCGAGCAGCAGGCTCGGGATGAGATCACCCGCCTCAAGCCCGTGCTCGCCCGGCTGGACGAACGCATCGGCCGGTCCTCGGGCGACGCCGTCGAGGAACGCCTTGCCGAGACGGAGCAGGAACTGGAGGCAGCCGAGGCGACTCTCGCGCGTATCGAGCACGAGGTGGCCGTCCTGACCCGGCTGGAAAACGCGCTGGAGGCCGCGCGCAACGAGGCCCGCGAGCGCTATTTCGAGCCGATCGCCAAGGAGCTGAAGCCGCTTCTTCACCTGCTCTGGCCCGACGCCGAACTGACATGGGGCGAGGAATCCCTCCTGCCGGACAAGCTGGTCCGCAATGGACAGCCGGAACCCATCGACATCCTCTCGGGCGGCACCCAGGAACAGATCGCCCTGCTGGTCCGCCTCGCCTTCGCGCGGATGCTTGCCACGTCCGGCCGGATGGCGCCGGTGATCCTCGACGACGCCCTGGTCTTCACAGATGACGACCGGATCGAACGCATGTTCGACGCCCTGCACCGGCAAGCGGGCGATCTGCAGATCATCGTTCTCACCTGCCGCCAGCGCGCCTTCCGCGAACTCGGAGGCAAGGCGCTGCGCCTTGAACCGGTGTCGGCCGGGAACGAGGCCGAAGCATGCTGAAGGAAAACGATCGCATCCGCCTCTCGGCCTCCGACCTGATGCGCTTCATGTCCTGCGCTCACGCCAGTCGCCTCGATCTCGAACGGCTGCACGGAGGCGGTCCGGAACCAGCGGCAGACAGCGAGGATGCCGAGCTGCTTCAGCGCCACGGCGATGCCCACGAGGCCGCCCATCTCGATGCCCTCCGAGCGTCAGGCGATGTGACCGAGATCGACACCGATCAACCCTTCCCGGAGGCGGTCGAGGCGACCCGGGCGGCGCTTCGCGCGGGGCCGGAAGTCGTTTTCCAGGGCGCGCTGGAAGGCGGCGCCTGGGGCGGCTGGTCGGATTTCCTCGAACGGGTCGACGTGCCCTCGGACCTCGGCCCGTGGTCCTATGAGGTTGCCGACACCAAGCTCAAGCGCAAACCGTCGCCTGCGCACCTGCTGCAACTCGCACTCTATTCCGACCTGCTGGCGCCCCTGCAGGGCCGCATACCCGAGAACGCCCACGTCCTGCTGGGCGACGGCAGCCGGGCAAGTTTTCGCCTGCCCGAATATGCCGATTACGCCCGGCAGGCGCGGGACCGGCTGGAACGCTTCGTCGCGAATCCCTGGCCCACCCGGCCGATCCCCTGCGCCACCTGCGACCTTTGTCGCTGGCGCGACCATTGTGCCGAGGTCTGGGAGCGCGAGGACAGCCTATTCCTTGTCGCGGGGATCAGCCGCAGCCAGGTGGCCAAGCTGGAGGCCGCCGGGATCACCACCATGGCGGGCCTCGCCGAACAGGAGGAGCGCGTGCCCCGTCTCGCCGGCCCGACGCTCGACCGCCTGCGCCTCCAGGCCCGCCTGCAGACCGACCGTGCCGCGAAGGGCCCGCATCATGTTCTGCGCGAAACGGCGGAGGGCAAGGGGTTCGACCTGCTCCCCCGACCTTCCAAGGGCGACCTCTTCTACGACATCGAGGGCGATCCGTTCTACGCCGACGCAGGCGTCGAGGGGCTGGAATACCTGCATGGCGTCTGGGACGGCGCGGACTTCATCCCCTTCTGGGCGCATGATCACGCTGCGGAGAAACAGGCGCTGATCGACCTCTTCGACCTGTTCGACGCCCGCCTTTCGGCCCACCCGGATGCGCATGTTTACCACTATGCCCCCTACGAGATCACGGCCCTGCGCCGCCTGTGCACCCGGCACGGCGTCGGCGAGGCCCGGCTGGACAGGTGGCTGCGGGAACGACGCTTCTGCGACCTCTACGCCGTGGTGCGCGGCGGCGTCGCCGTTTCCGAGAAATCCTACTCGATCAAGGATATGGAGCATCTTTACGGTTTTGAGCGCACCGGCGAGGTCAAGACCGCCGGCGGGTCGGTCGTCGCCTACGAGGCATGGCGCGAGAGCGACGATCCCGAGATCCTCGAGGAAATCGAGGAATACAATCGGCTCGACTGCGTTTCGACCGAAGCACTGCGGGACTGGCTGGTCGGAGTCCGGCCAGATGGCGCATGGCCCACCCCCGCTCCGCCGCAGGAGGAACGGCACGAGGAGGCGGATGCCGAAGCCGACGCGCTGCGAGCGCGCCTCCAGGCCGCAGACTTGCCCGAAGGGCGTGCCGCGCTGCTCTTCGACCTGTCGCAGTTTCACCGAAGGGAGGCCAAGCCCGCCGCATGGGCCGTCTTCGACGCCGCCGCAAAGACCTCGGAGGAGCTTTTCGACGACATGGACAGCCTTGGCGGGCTTCGGGCCACGGGTCCGGTGGAAGCCGACAAGTCCGCGCAGATACGCCGCTACCGATACCCTGCGCAGGAGACGAAACTGCGGGCGGGCAAGTCCGCGCAGACCCTGCTGGGGGAGGGCATGGCAACGGTGACGATCCGCGAGATGGATCGGCGCACGCGGCTCCTGACCCTGCGCATCACCGCCGGCCAGCGCGGTGATCACGTCCTTCCCGACCGGCTGGACCTGCTGCCCAGCTTCGCCCGCGACGCGAAGCCCATCCCGGCGGCGGTCATGACGGTCATCGACGATCAGATCGGCCCCCGCGCCAACCGCGCGGCCCAGGATCTGCTGTCCCGGGCCGCGCCGCGCTTTGCCGGGCCGTCCCCCTTGCCCGTTGCCGATGAGACCGACCCGGTCGCCGCCCTCCAGGCCGCCACGTCCGCCATGGACGACACAGTTCTGCCCGTGCAGGGCCCGCCCGGCACCGGCAAGACCTACGTCACCGCCCGCGCCATCCTCGCCCTCGTCCGGGAGGGCAAACGTGTCGCGGTGTCCTCGAATTCCCATGACGCGATCCGCAATGTCCTGATGGGCTGCATCGACGCGATGGAAGCCGGCGACCTGCCGTTCTCGGTCAAGGACGTGACTCTCGCGCGCAAGGGCGGCCAAGGCGAGGAGTCGATGGACGCGCCCTACGACCGCATCACCTTGGCGAGAGGGAACGACGATCAGGTGATCTTCGATGCCGATGTGGTCGGGGGCACGGCATGGCTCTTCTCCCGACCTGAGCTGAAAGGCGCCTTCGACTACCTCTTCGTCGACGAGGCGGGCCAGGTGTCGCTGGCCAATCTCGTGGCGATGACCAACGCGGCGCGAAACATCGTCCTTGTCGGCGACCCGAACCAGCTGCCTACCGCCAGCGCGCCCTGCGCGGGTCGGGCGCCCTCGGCCACCCAGTCAGTGCCGTCGCGGACGAAGCCAGCCTTCTCCAGATCAGCGGCGGTGCGAAACAGGCCGCTGTCGTTAGACATGTCGAGCATCCTCATGAAACTCACGCCCCACGGGTTGCCCGCCGGCCCCTTGTCTTCGTCGATCAGGACGGGAGCGTTGCGATAGATCTTCGCGGTCAGTTCCGCGTCCCAGCGGGAACGGAAGACCGGCGCGGTCTTGGTATTGGGATTGATCGCGGCGATCTGTTCGGGCGAGAGGGTGAAGTTGCGCTCGGGTTCGGCCAGTTGCGCGGGCTCCGTCAGGAAAAAGGCGAAACGCGCCTCGGACTCGTTCCAGCCCATCGTGAGCAGACAGAACTTGAAACTTCGATGAACCGCCGGAAAGGTCGGCGCCGAGTTCTCGAAATCGACGAGAGCCGCGAGCCGTTTCTCATCGACCAGATGGGCGAAGAAGGGCGCGGTGGTGGCGTCGGTCGCCACGCCGGTGGGCACGATCACCCCGGCGCGGCCCTTTTCGTTCACGACGCGCGAGAAGAGCTCGGCGAAGAGCGCGTAGGTGTTCACATCGCCAGTGCCTGTGAAGGGGAAGCGCCCGCCATCCGCGCCATCCACCCGCACGAAGGTCGAGGTTGCCTCGCTGAGGCGCTTGGCGGTCTCGAATTCTTCCAACAGCGCGCGCTTCGACGTGCCGGGCTCCGCGTCTCGCAGGGCCTTGATCCGCCGTTCGCGCGCCGCCTTGTTGGGCGCCGTGGCGATTTCTGCATCGCGGGCAGCGAAGAATTCCTTTTCCTGCAGCTTGATCCGTTCCCATGGCGGGTTGCCCAGGACCACGCTGAATCCGCCGTTGCCCATGATGTCCGGGAACTCCAGGGGCCAGTGCAGCGCGCGGGCCTTCGTCGCGGCCTTAGCGCTCTCCATGACGGCTTTCCGGCCCTTGCCCTGGCCGATGGCGAGCCAGACATCCTCCGAGGTGGGCACCGTGCGGTCATTGGCCGAGGCCGGGATCTCGCCCGTCTTGGGCAGCAGGAAGGCGGCGTTATAGAGGTTGCAGCCCATCCGCGCCCGCTGGAAGGTGTCCTGCTTGCGCAGGCTGCGATAGGCCTTCGCCTTGGCCTGCACGTCCTCGACCGTGTCCTCCGGCAGGTCACGCAGATCGGAGAACTCGGCGGAGAGCGGCGCGGTGGGCAGGTCGGACTTCCCGCCGGTGAAATCGAACGTCCCTTGACCCTTCTTCGCGTCCTTGTTGGCGCGCTCGTAGAACTTGGCGACATTCTTGTCGTCGCCAGCCAGGGGCTTGTAGGCGGTGTCGGGAATGCCCTCCTCCAGCGCCTTGAGGTCGAAGACACCGAAGAGCGCATCGCCACTGCGGATCTGGGCATCGAAAAATCCGAGGGGGAGGCCCGGGTCCACCGTCTCGATCCAGAGCGCGACCTTGGTCAGTTCCACCGCCATGGGGTTGCGGTCGACCCCGTGGATGCAGCGGCGGGCAACGTCGCGCAGGGCATGGCGGAAGTCGGCGGCGGAGGGCGTGCCCTCGGCCCGGTGGCGCGCGACCCGGGTGGCGATCCGGCGCGCGGCGGACAGCAGGAAGTGCCCCGAGCCGCAAGCCGGGTCGATCACGGTCAGTTTCAGGAGCGCCTCGGCCGGGTCATCCGCCTTTGCCTCGGTCTGCTCGAGAACCGGGTCGAGCGCGGTATCCAGAAGCGCCTGCACGAGGCTGTCGGGCGTGTAGTAGGAGCCGGTGGTCTTGCGCTGGTTGCCCTTCGTCTCGGCGGCGTCGGTGGCGAACAGGAGCGTGCGGCCGTCGGGCGCGATCTGGGGCTGCAACTCGAGGAGGGATTCGTAGACCGAGCCCAGCTCCTCGGTCTGCATGGCACGCCAGTTGACCGGGACCAGCGCCCCATCCTGACGCAGCCATCCGAGCTGGAAAATCGCTTCGAGGAAGGCGCCGTTGGGGAGGCGGGCCGCCCGGAGGTCGGACATCTGGCCCTCGGCGAAGAGGCCGCCAAGGGCCGGGAGGGCGAGGCGTTTCTCGCCATGGGTGAGGGCCGTGAAGATGATCTTGAGCCCCTCGAAGCGGTCATGGTGCCGGTCACGCGCGTGCCGGCGCAGGGCGAGCTGCCGCAGACCGGCCAGGGAGTAGCCGCGGGCGTAGAGGTCGCGCGCCGCCTCTTTCGATCGCGCCTGCGGGTCGTCCTTTGGAATCGGCGGGTGCAGGAGGTTCCGGTCTTCCGCCACCATCAGGAAGATCACGCGATAGACGAGCTTCAGAAGCTCGTTGAAGAATTCGGTGAGCTTGAGTTCGCCGCTCTCGATCCGGGCACGGAGCTGTTCGTTTCCGGAGAGGAATCCGGTGCCGAGGACGCGCAGAGCCTCCTCCACCTGCCCGGCGAGCTTGTCCCGCGCAGCCTCGCCCTCGCGCGCACCGGCTTCCCGCCAGTCTTCGAGCGCGCAATCCGTGGCGGGGGTGCCGGTCTGACCGAAACGGCTGCGGTGTATGAGCAGCCAGAGGATGGCGAAGGACGCCAGGTCGTCGGTCTCGAAGATCTGGGCGAGGTCGGCCTCGATATAGGCGGGACGCGTGAGCGAGGCGTTGTCCCGCATCAGCCGAAGGCGGGTCCCGTTGGCGGCGAGTCCCCAGAGCGCCTCCTCGCGGTCATTGAGATAGTCCTGGAGTGCAAAGGAGGCCGAGCGGCGCCGGTCCTGGCTGAGCGTCTCGGAGGCGCGGTCCAGGTCGTCCGCGGACGGGACGACGACAACGGGCACGCGGTCGCTGCCGGCGATCATGGTCAGGGGCAGGGGCGCCTCGTCGAGGTCATCGAAACCGAATGCCTCGGTCAGCAGGCCGCGGATGAAATTCTCCGTGGCCCTCCGCCCCGGGGACTCGAGGCGAGCGAACTTGTCGAAATGCGCCTGCGCGACGCGAAAAGAAAGCGAGAACTCATCCCGCAGGGTAAGGCCCTGGCGGACCTGGTAGTGTTCGGGCTTCTGTTTGTCGGCTTCAAGCGCGTAGACGGCGTCAAGGATGGCCGAGGACAGAAGGCCGCCCTCTACGGTCAGCGATGGGAAGCTGGCGGCGTCGGACGTCTTGCGGGCCATCAAGGGTCTCCCGGCAGCAGGACGAAAAGACCGATGATGTCGGGCGGGAGCACGGGATCGACCGAGACCCGGGAGATGCCTCTTGCAGCTGCCCTGACCCGCGCATGGTCTTCGACGAGCTCATCGGCGCGGGCACGGACATGTTCGGCGATCGGGCCCGCGAGAAGACCATCGAGGCGATCCCGGGCCTTCTGGACCTGGCGATCTCGCGCCGATGGCGCGAGATCGCCGCATGCGGTCGTCAGGAGCATCTGGCGCACCGGCGCACCGGCCTGCACATTTCCCTGAGGGTCGATGGCGACGACTGCGGCCTCCTCTGCGAGCAGCAGACGTTCCTGCCTGGCATGGACGGTGATCTTGAACCGCAGGCGCATCAGGATGACGTCCATGCGCTCAGTCACCGCCGGGGTAGGCCACGCTCCCAGGCGTCCGACATCGAGCCCGGGTAGCGCATCCGGCTCAAGCGCGGTTTCCAGCAGCGCCTCGGAGAGCGTCGCCACAAGGGGGTGCGCACGACCTGCGAGCGTCGTTCCGGAGGGTGCGGGTTCGGCTTCCGCGAGGCGGACCGTGCCTTTCAGGCCCCGGTCTGCGAGGCGTTCCCGGAGCACGTGTGGCAGTCCGTCGAGGCGGGCGCGGACGACTCCCTTGCGACGGTCAGTCGGTGTATCGAAGCGCGCCATTGCAGCGCCGATGAAGTCGCCGGCCGCCGCCGGGCTGCCGATGACGTCGCGGGTCTTTTCCCATTCCGGTGCAACGTGGTGCGGCTTGAGCGCGTTCTGGGCAAACCGAGAACGGGATATCTTCTCGTTCTCCTCGGCATCACGCCACATCGCGTCCATCGTGCGCTGGCCATCCGTCAATGTATCGAAGAAGTCGAATTGCCGCTGATCGCGGCGCCGCAGCATCATTGAGGCCATCAAGGCGTCGGTCACCGGTCCGCGCTCGTCCGGAAGCGGCACGGTCACACCGGTCGCCTTCCGGATGGACTCTGCCTTGCGGAGGATCACGTCGAGCACCGCGCCGTCGATGGCGCTGTCGGGAGAATACATGAGGATCGTTCGCACGGTCGGCGACGGCTGTCCGAACCGGTCCACGCGGCCTTCCCGCTGCTGATGGCGTGTGGGGTTCCAGGACAGGTCGTAATGCACCACCGTGTCGAAAAGGAGCTGCAGGTTGATCCCTTCCGAGAGGCAGTCGGTGGCGACCAGGATCCGCGTCTCAGCATCTGCCATGTCCGCCACGCGGTCGCGCCGTTCTTCCGGCGTGAGCAGCCCTGTGACGGTCTCCACCAGGGCTTTCGGGAATGCCTTCTTCAATGCTTGCCCGACATGGGTCGCGGTCGCGATGTAGCGACAGAACACGACCGGCTGCCCACCTTCCTTCACGATTGGCTTGAGGAGTTTCACCAGGCGATCGAGCTTCGGATCTGGTCCCGACATCAGCGCCTCGGCCTGATGAATCAGAGCGGCAAGCGCCTTGTCACCGATCTCGATCGGCGTGGGCTCTACATCCACCGCGTCCTCGTCGTCACCGTCCTCGTCGTAAAGCTGCTCCTCGATCCGCTCTGGCTCCAGCCCGGCACGGTTGCGCAGCGCGGAGAGGGCGGCGGCCGGGGAGGAGCCGACGCAACGCATGAGCGCGAGCGTGCCCCAGAAGGCCAGACGGCGCTCCCGCTGGCCCGAACCGGCTTCTTCCACCACGTCAAAACAGTAATCGAGCACAGCTTCGTGGAAATCCCGGTGGTCCGGGCCGAGATCGAAGATCTCTTCCTTCGTCAGGTGCCTGGGAAAGGCCGAGGCTTCTTGCCATGCATCGTCGGTCAGGTCGCGTCGCCGGCGCTGCACGAAGTGCTGCGCCAGTCTCTGCCGGTACCTTTCGTCGTCGAAATCCATCGACGCGAAATCCGGATGGATCAGCGACAACAGGCGGGCAAAGGCCTCCTCATCCCCGGAATGGGGGGTGGCGGTGAGCATCACGATCGCGCGCGTCGCGCTCTCGGCGAGTCCCTGCAGCAGGGCGAAACGCTGTTGCCTGCCCTTGTGCGTGCCGACGCAGGCATGCGCCTCGTCAACGATGACGAAGTCCGGACAGGCCTTGGCGAAGGCGTCGCGCCGCTTGTCGGACTTGATGTAGTCAAGGCTGACCACGGTGTGCGGGAAGGCGTCGAAGAGCGATTGCGAAATGGGCAGACCCCGCTCCAGCCGCGCGGCTGAAGCAGCGGTGACGGCCGTGGCGTCTATCCCGAACCGATCCTTCAGTTCGCGTGTCCATTGCTCGACGAGATGCGGCGGGCAGAGAACCGAGAAGGCGTCCGTCTCGCCCCGGTCCATGAATTCGCGAAGGACGAGACCGGCTTCGATGGTTTTCCCGATGCCCACGTCGTCGGCGACCAGGAGGCGCGGGGTCTCCTGCCGCAGCGCCATCAGCAGGGGAACCAGCTGGTAGCTCCGCGGCTCGAAGTTGAGCCGCGCGGCGGATCTGAACGGGCCAGCGCCACGCCGAAGGGACAGGCGGAGCGCCTCGGCCAGAAGTCCGGCTGTCGTCTGCACCGCGGGGCGCGCGTCAGGAGGCAGTTCGAACCGGGCCGGGCGCGGCGGCTCGGGTTCGAGATCGGGCAGCAGAAGCGTCGAGTCTTCTTCCGCCCCGGAGAGCGGACGGAGGTTCAGCCACCCGTCCCGGGGTGTTGGCAGCGCCACCCATTCGCGGCCACGGGCATGGACGAGGTCTCCAGGAGCGAATTGCGTGGTCATGCGGCACCTTTCAGACTTGTGACGAGCCCTTCCGGTACACCTTCGTCGGGCGTCGGGGGCAGGGAATAGAGATCCCAGCCCTTGTCTTCCGCCAGACCCTGCAACGCGTCTGGGAGCGGTGCCGGCACCGCAGCGACGCGGTGGGCGGACCAGGCGTAGGGCACCGCGACGTCACCGATTGTCAGGGATGTGGTGTCGGGTGGCGGCATCCCAGCATCGGCGAATGCCTTCGACCAGGGATCCTCATCGCCCCCCAAGGATGCCGCCGCGTCCGGAACCGCGGCCGCGAGGGCCAGCAGAAGATCGAGCGCGTCCTCTGAGCGCCGGTTGATGATCTCGTGGTCGGGCTGGTTGTAGTAGGACAGAAGGCAGCGGTAGCAGCCGGCGACGCATGGGGCGTCGTCTTCCTCCAGCGCGTGGCGATCGCGGTTCGCCACGGCCTCGGCCGCGCCCTTGTAATGCATGAGAGAAAGCGCCTCGCCGACGACCTTGTCGAGCATCTCCGGCTCGCGCATCAGGCGCCCGAGCACGCCGGCGCCACCTTCGGTTGCCTCGTAGAGCAGGATGGTGCGCCGTTCGGATCGCTCCGGCAGGGGCTCGCCCATGATCTCCCCTTCCTCGAGTTGGAAAACGATCTCGATCCCGCGCATCAGCGCATGTTGCGTCGTCGCCAGCGATTCCTGCGACCATCGCTCGGGGTCGGCGAACCGGATCAGCAGCGAATTCTTCCGGTCCTGGACAATCGGGACGATCCGTTCCGGATAGACCGCTTCCGGGTCAGTGCGGTCCTCTTCGGCGACCTCGTCCTGGAGCCGAGCCCAGCGGCCGGTGGCCGGGTCGATCGGGAACCCCATGATCTGGGGCGCTGCGCGACGCTTCAACCCGAGGTTCAGGCGCATGATATCGGCGGAGTTGGCGTATTGCAGGGTGGTGAATGCCGTGCCGTCGAGAACGAGGCGGCGCTCGGTCATGTCGATGCGGCCATCGCGCTCGGGCCAGGAGAAGACCGTCCGGATCTCGAAGCCCTGGCGCACGCGCTCTTCGTCATTGGCGGTGATCCGCTCGGCGGGAAGCGTTTCGACATTGTCGATCCGCAACGTGCGGTGGATGGCGACGCCGCCGGCCATGGGGGTGTTGCAGGCATGGCAGCGTTCTCGTTCAGACGTGTGCCCTGCGCCGCAATTCGGGCAGAGGAACACCTTTTCCGTCGCCAGGGTCTTGCCGTCCGGCGACACGGACCCTGGCGGCAGCTTGGCCTTGTGGACGCGGTATGCACGCCCCTCGTGGTAGATCAGGCTGCGCGGTCCGAACTCGGAAATCGCAAGGAACCGGGCGCGCTGGAGAAAGGCAGCGCGCGCATCGCTGCCGCCGGCGGGCACGAAGGCGTAGAGCGGCAGCCGCGGGAAGTTGTAGCCGGGCAAGAAGCCCTCGGTCGCGAGGTAGCGGTAGGTGTAGAAGTCCGAGCCGTTTCTCGCCTTCCCGTTCTCGAGTATCCCGATCTGCTGGCTCGCCGACTGGGCCTGTGCATCGAGCCGGGATCGATCTCGGGCGGACAACCCCGGACGCTTCAGCGCGTTCTGGGTTTCGACGAGCTGAGCCATCGCCGATGCGTGCAGCGTGCGCCAGCGATCGAAGGCTGCATCGAAGGCCCTGGCTGTGCCACGGGCGGTTTCCGCGACCCAGGCGTCGAGGTCGTCGAGCCAATCCGGCCGCGGCCCCTCGAAATGATCGAGCACCGCCTCGACGACCCGTTTCATGGCAGGTATCGCGCGATCGGCCACGTCCGGGTCTTCGATGGCGGCCCGGATCTCCTCGCACAGGGGCAGACCGTCGCGCCGGAGATCCAGAACCTCGGGGATATTGGCCGATAGAGGCGTACGGGTTTCGGCCAGCCAGATCGCGTGGAGATGGGCGCGCACGAGGTCTTCGTTCGCGAGATCGATCGCCGGGGGACGAACGCTACCGGCCACCATTTCGTCGATACGCCGGAAGTAGTACTGGTCATGCGGGCTCTGTGCCGCGCAATAGGTGGTGATCGTTGCGGCCTGCCCGGACCGTCCGGCACGCCCCGCCCGCTGCGCGTAATTGGCAGGTGTGGGCGGCACATTGCGCAGGTAGACGGCATTGAGCGAGGAGATATCGACCCCAAGCTCCATGGTCGGGGAACAGAAGAGTACGGGCAGGAACGACGTGCCTTCCCCCTCCTTGATCATGTTCGAGCGGTTTTCGGCGATCTTGTCGCGATCATTGGGACCGTATCGAAACCGCCATTCGCGCCACTCCCGCTGCAGGGCCGAGACCTGCGCTGTGTGCTCGCGCGACTCCAGGCCCATGAAGGGCGATTGTCCCTTGGCGAGGTCGTCCGCGACGCCCAGGTAAAGCTCGCGGAAATAGGCATTATGATGATGGGTCTCTGCCTCGAGCGACGGCCCGGGGACGAGGCGAACAACATTGGGCTGGATCTGCCATCCGTCCACATCGGAGAGCGTGCCAATGCTCTGAATGATGCCGTAATCCTCGAGCTGTCCGAGAATCCAGCGCATGAACGCCAGGTAATCCTCTTCCTTCAGGCGCCGCCCCAGAACGCTCTCCTTGTTGATGGTGCGGGCCAGGCCGCTGCGGAAACCGGCGCGCATGATCAGTGCATCGTCGCGTTTCGACTGCGCCCGGCGCGGGGGCGACTCGAGAACGAGGGCGGTCCGGCTTCGCAGATCCTCGTTGGGGTCCATCGCCCACGGCGCGCAAAGCAGGTTGCGCGTTCGGCCCTTCAACGGGTCGAGCTCCTGCGGGTCGAGCGCCGGCGTGGCGATTGCCAGCCATTCCATCATGGCCTCCAGAATCGCGCGCGCGATCCCGCCGCGCCGTTCGGCGTCGAGCTCGCGCCAGAAATCCGGAGCATCGGCCATGATCTCCTCGTCCTCGAGAAGCTCGTCGAGCGAAACGAATTCGGCGCGCAGAAGGCCGACCCCCATGAGATTCGGATAGGTGAAGCGCCACCCGCGCCGCATGTCCGACCAGACCCGGTGTTCCAGCACTCGGGCCAGTGTTCGCGAGGCGTCGTTCACCGTTGCGCCCTTGGTCTCCGGATGCGCCATCCAGTAGGGACGCAGCGCCTTCGTGTCGGGAAGGTAGCCCAACGCGCGTTGCACCCTGGTGCCGAAGCCGTCATCGGCGAGGCCTTCCGAGCCGGCATCCAGGACCGCCCGCAGGATCGCGCCCCGCAGAAGGGTCACGAACACGGAGTCGTTGAAATGCCCGGCTTGCAGCGCGGAATCCTGGCGGTTGTCCCCGAACCCGAGGGTCTTGCGCTTCGTCGGGTCATCGATGCCATTGGCGGGGGCATTCATCTGGCGGAGCATGGCGGTGACGAGCGTTGTGGTCGCCGAGCTCCGGCCTTCCGCGGACAGCCCCCCGAGCTTGTTGCGTTCGCGGGCCTGCGCGGACGGCTGATCGTGGCAGGCGAGGCAGAATCCGAACCGTCCGGGCAGAAACCAGACGTCCTTGCCGTCCTCTGCGACGGTGCCGTCGGGGCGCACGGACAGCCGGCGCGGCTGTTGCTTCTTGCGGTTCTGTCGCAACACCTGGACGCCCCGTTTCTCTTCCCGCCATTCCTCCGGATAGGTCTCGATGTCTCCCGAAAAACGGAAGGCGTCTCCGGCCTCTTCGACCGGGGTAAGATAGCCGGGCTCTTCGTCCTCCGGATCGGATTTCGTGGGGGCATCGTCGATGTCGCGCGGCACCAGCTCGCGTCCTTCGGCGCCTTCGCGGAGCGTGACGACATGGTATTCCTGGCCGCAGGAGCGGCAGAAGCGCGTCGGGTAGAGGCGCGTGCCGGGGTCACCCGGGTCTTCGCGCTGCCCCTCGAGAAGAACCGAGCGGGGCGGCGCCTTGAGCGTGGTGAGAACGTCGCCGGCGCCCGAGACGAAGCGATGCAGCTTGAAGGCCATGAAGGCGCCGTCACCGGCGCCTCCCCGGTCCTTTTCGGGAAGCGCGGCGATGGCGAGGAACTGCGCCAGCCGCTCGGCGGCGAGATCGACGGGGACGCCGGCATCGGCGGCGAGCTTTTCGACGGCGGCGTCGAGCGGGATGGGGTCGCGCCGTGACCGGCTTTTTGCCTCATCGATCCCGATTTCGAGCTCCGCCCAGACGGCCAGCGGGTGCTGCTCGAGCGCGTCGTCTGTCAGGTCCGCGGGAATCGGCGCCTCGAGCACCTCTTTCAGGCGCGATCTCGCCGAGGAAAGGGAAAGCTCGTCACGGGTGGCACGGCGGAGGCTTTCGGTGATCACGGCGTCGGCGGTGATGCTTGCGCCGAAGATCCGCGAGGATATCCCGGCGACCGTTTCGGCGGGATCGTCGGCGACATCCTCCGTGGCCATGGTGGCCGAGGTGCCGATGCAGATCGGCTCTTCGCCGCCGCGGCAGCGGTCGCGGAGGCGCCGGACAAGCACCGACACGTCCGCCCCCTGGCGCCCGCGGTAGGTGTGGAGTTCATCGAGCACGAGGAACTCCAGACCACGGCAATTCCCGATGACCCTGGCGTCGGTCTCGTCCTGCCGGGTGAGCAGCAGTTCGAGCATCATGTAGTTGGTCAGCAGGATGTCCGGCGGGTTCGCCGCGACGCGACGGCGTTCGGTGTCGTCCTCCTGGCCGGTATAGCGCGCGACGGTGGGCTGCATCGCCTCCGGCAACCCGGATTGCCCCACGAATTTCTCGATCTCGCCCAGCTGGGAATTCGCGAGGGCGTTCATCGGGTAGACCACGATCGCGCGCGTTCGCGGCGCTTCGCCGGCGTGTCTTGCGCGCAGGATCCGGTCGACGATGGGGACATAGAAGCAGAGCGACTTGCCGGACCCCGTGCCGGTCGTGACCACGAAACTCCGGCCGCGCAGCGCCTTGCTGATCGCCTCGACCTGGTGACGGTGGAAGCGAATTGGGACCGGGGTGCCATCGGCTGCCGTGGTGCGGAATACCCGGGCCGTCTCGGGCGCGAGGCTGCCGCTGCCGGCCAGTTCCTCGACGGTCTGCCCCTTCTCGTAGGCCGGGTTGAGGGCGAGGAAGGGGGACGGCCAGAACTTCTTGTCGGCGTAGTGTGCATCGATCGCACGGGACAGATCCGGGGCCCGAACACTCGTGAAGGAGCGCGAGAACCTCGCGTATTCGTCGATGACCGCCTGATCGAACTCAAACGCCTTCATCCCGGCACCCTCCCTCGTGACGCTTGGCACGGCGGCTCGTTTCCGGCAACCCTTGCGAAATTCGCGCGGGAATTCAATCGCATCCGGCGGTTGTCGCGCAACAGGGACGAAGGACCCACCATCCCGGCTGCTGTCGAGCGACGGGGATGCTCTCGGGTTGCGGGGCCGTCAGGCAGAGCGTTGCGTTCGCCGGTGGGCGTCGAGCTGTGTGACCTCGGCCGCCGCCCCGGTCTCAAAGGGGTGCCGGATCATGGAGATGTCGATCTCGATGGCATTCACGCGCTCGAGCAGATCGGAAATGGCGAAGCCGTCCGGGGTGTAACTGGTAATCCCGACATCGTGCTCGACATGCCCCATCAGATAGCGCCGGGCCGTATCGGCGCAGCTGGTATGCACGAGACCCTGGTTGAAGGTCGTGCGGAGGGCGTGGAAATCCATGTTCTCCTTGTAGACCTTCTGTCGTTTTCGATAGTCCTTGAACCTCTTCGAGAAGATCTCCGTGAAGGTCTTCTTGGCCTTGCTGCGCTCGAGCCAGGGAAAGAGACGCGGTTCCCCGTCGTGCTCGCGCAACGCGACCAGTTCGAGAAGTCCCAGGTCAATGAGGTTCTGGTGCACCGGGATGGTGCGCCGTGCCGCGAGGCTCTTCAGGCTCTGTCCGGCGCCGCGGCTCAGAACAAAGCATGGAATGCCGGCGACATCGCGGATATCTTCCGTCGCCAGCTGAAGCACCTCTTCGCTGCGCATGCCGGAGTGGACCGAGATCAACGGCGCCCAGAACAGCGGATCACCCTTCTCCTCGAGCTCTTCCTGGAAGACTGGCGTGCGGAACAGGCGAGGCAGATCATCGAACCAGACCTCGCGCTTGTTGTCCTCCTGGAGGAGTTCGCGGCGCTCATACTCGCGCTTCTCCCAGATATGCTCTTCCATGATGTTGGAACCGAGATACCCCTTGGCGACGGCGAATTTGCAGATCCGCTGGAAATCCTGCATGTGGCGATAGACCGTGGCCGCCCGGACCCGCGGCACGCGCCCGATATTGACATGGTACTCGATCTTGCCGGGGCTGGCGCCCTGCTTCTCAAGGCGATTGCGCGTCAGGTTCTCGTTGTGTGCATCCATCGCATCGGCTTCATCCGCGATGTCCTGAAGGCTCCGGCTTTCCCCCGGCTTGTCGCCGTAGGACCGGGGCAGGCGCTGGATCAGAGACCAGGCGGCTGACATCATCTCGTCCGTGACATCGCCAAGACGGGAGACCGGCAGCGCCTTGATCAGGAGTTTCTTGGTCGACTTCACGTTCCCGGACGAATTCTTTGCCCAGCTCGCGCCTGCGGCCGCATGAGGCTGCTCATTGCGCCGGAAGGACCGGTAGCCCTGGCAGCGTGCCTCGATATATTCATCGGCGACATCACAGATCGCGGGGCCGGTGGCTCGTTGAGGGGCCGGTTGATGGGACGTGTCCTTCTCGCGGGCCGCGCAGGACGGTGCACGGGCCGTGTCGCGCGGTTGCGCCTTGGCAGGCCGCTCGGCCGGGCGGGAGTCCGTGTCCGGTTCGTGTGTCCGGCTGGACGTGCAAACCGGGGCTTGCGGTGTTGCTCCAAGACCCAACGCGGACATTCCGGCGACCAAGTCGATCGCCGGCCGCCCGTGCTCCGGGGGAACGCCCTGTGCCGGCGCCGTTGCGGCCGCGGTCGGGGCATCCCGGGTCCCGGCGAGGGCCGCCTGCAGGTAGCGCTGCGAGCCGGCTGTCCTGCCGTGGTCGCGGCGCATGTTTTCCTCTCCGGCCTCGACCATGGCTTCCAGGGCGCGCAGCGCCAATCTCGGGTAATCCTCGTCCGCCTCGTCGAGGTCGACCCCGAGCCGCTCGGCCGCGGCGCGCAGGGGCCTGCGTGCCATCTCCCGATCGCGCAGGAAAATGGCCTGGCGCAACGTCGCGAGGGCCGCATCCGCACAGCTTTCCTCGTAGGTGGCTGCCTCGAAGCTGCGTGTGGGAGCAAGCTCGCGCGCCAGGTCCGCCGCTTCGATCTGGAAGCGGCAGAGTGCCGTCACCAGTGTCTCCATGTCCTGGGCCGGAATTGCCATCGTCCTCTCCGCACATGCGGCGAAGGCCAGATCGGTGAAACCGGACAAGCGGCGCGCCACGACCTTCGCATTGCGAAGGACGTCAGTGCGAAGGGGAAAGAGCAGGAATCCTTTTCTGAAAAAATTTTCGTTCTGGATGTGCGCGGGTCGTTTCGGCCAGCGGCGGCGCCAGTAATAGAGCGCGCCGCGGCGTTCGAGATGCGCCTGGGCGGTGGTTCGGGGCATGACGGCGACTCCTGTGACAAGCGGAGTGCCAAGCGCCGTGCCAAATCCCGATGGCTCCGACTCCTCAGCCGGAACATCTCGCAAAATCAATGGCTTAGGGGGTTTTGGCTCCGGCGGCAGGATTCGAACCTGCGACCAATTGATTAACAGTCAACTGCTCTACCACTGAGCTACGCCGGACCACGCGCGCCGATATAGCAATCCGGCCGCGGGGCGTCCAGCGCATTTGTGAGAATTTTTCGACCCCGCAAAGTCCTTTCCATCAGGCCAGCGCGAAGGTGACATCGGCATCCAGCGGGCCTTGCGGCGCGACGCGGCCGCGGCCCGTCAGGTCGACGAGATGGGCCAGCACGTTGCGGGTCGCCGCGGGCAGGAGCGCCGGCGGCGTCTCGGTATAGATCCGCCGTGCCAACGTCTCTGCCGTGGCCGGGTGCCCTTCGAGCGCCCGCAGGATCTGGTCCTCGCGCGTGCGGCGATGCGCGATCAGCTCGCTCAGCCGCGCGGCCGGGTCCGACACCGGGGCCCCGTGACCCGGGTAGAGCACCCGCGCCCCGCGGTCGGCCAGCCGGGCGAGGGACGCCATGAAATCGCTCAGGTCGCCATCGGGCGGCGAGACGAGCGAACTTGCCCAGCCCATCACGAGGTCGCCGGTGAATATCGCATCGTCGAGGGCGAAGCACAGGTGGTTGCCGAAGTGGCCGGGCGTCCAGAGCGCGGTCAGCCGCCACCCGTCGCCGTCGATCACCTCGCCGTCGGCCAGCTCCCGGTCCGGAAAAAAGGCCGTGTCCACGCCCTCGCCGCCGCCGAGCGTGCCGGCGCGGGCAAGCTGTTCCATCGCGGCGCTGCGCCCGGCACGCGCATCACCATAGGCCAGCACCGGTGCGCCCGTCTCCTTTGCCAACGGCCGGGCGAGCGGGGAATGGTCGAGGTGGGCGTGGGTGACAAGGACGTGGGTGACCCGTTGGCCGGGCCCGAGCGCATCGTGTATCGCCCGCAAATGCGTATCGTCCGCAGGGCCGGGATCGATCACCGCGATGCCGCGCTCGCCCACGAGATAGGTGTTCGTGCCACGGAAGGTCATGGGCGACGGGTTGGGCGCCAGTACCCGGCGAAGCCCCGGGGCCAGTGTTTCGGCGACCCCCGGCGGCGGGTCGAATTCCTGCGTCGCCTGCATGCCCCTGGCCCTTCCTCTGCTGCCCTCGCGGGGGTAGGTTTAGACCATGTCCTTCCGGTGGCTCAAATCCTACATGCCGCGCGGCCTTTACTGGCGCGCCATGCTCATCCTGCTTCTGCCGGTTCTGGGGCTGTTGCTGGTCGTCTCGGTCGTCTTCATACAGCGGCATTTCGAGGGGGTGACCGAGCAGATGACGCTGTCCACCAGTCGCGAGGTGGCGCTGCTGCGCGACCCCGGCGCGGTGGCCCAGAATCCGCGGGCGCGCGCCGCGCTCGCCGAGCGGCTCAACATCAGGACGCGCAGCGTGCCGGCGGCACGGGTGCCACGGACCGACAGCTGGCTCTGGTACGACCTGACCGGCGGCATCGTGGTGCGCGAGTTCCGCCGGCATTTCCCCGACCTGGCGGCCGTACGCCTGCCCGACATGAAGATGGTCGAGCTGTATTTCGACGAAGCAGGTGGCGCGCGCGAGATCCGCCTGAGCCGTCGCCGGGTGTCGGCGTCGAACCCGCACCAGCTGTTCGTGAACATGGTGGTCTTCGGGGTGCTGATGACGGCGATCGCCTATATTTACCTGCGCAACCAGTTGCGCCCGATCACCCGGCTGGCGCATGCGGCCGAGGCGTTCGGCAAGGGCCGGCATGTGCCCTATCACCCCTCGGGCGCCACGGAGGTTCGCGCCGCCGGGCAGGCATTCCTGGACATGCGGGCGCGCATCGAGCGGCAGATCGAGCAGCGCACGCTGATGCTGTCGGGGGTGAGCCACGACATGCGCACGCCGCTGACGCGGCTCAGGCTGGAGCTATCGATGCTCGACGAGGCCGAGCGCGCCCCGATGATGCGGGACATCGCCGAAATGGAACGGCTTCTGGACGAATTCCTGGCCTTTGCCCGCGGCGCGGCCGAGGGCGAGCCGGTGGAAACCGACCCGGTCGCGTTGGTGCGGCAGGTGGTCGAGGACAGCCGCCGCGCGCAGGTGCCGGTGAGCCTGGAACGGATCGAGGGGCAGGGCCGCGTGCCGCTGCGGCGCGACGGCCTCCGGCGGGCCTTGGACAACCTGATCAACAACGCGGTGCGGTACGGCACGCGCGCCGAGGTCTCGGTGATCCTGACTGACGAGAGCCTTTGCATCCGGGTCGAGGACGACGGCCCCGGCATCCCCGAGGAACAGCGGCGCGAGGCGCTCAAGCCCTTCGCGCGGCTGGAGCCCGCGCGCAACCAGAACCGCGGCACGGGCGTGGGGCTGGGGCTGTCGATCGCGGCCGACATCGCGCGCGCCCACGGCGGCAACCTGTCGCTGGGCGAAAGCGCGCGGCTGGGGGGGCTGCGCGCCGAGATCGTGATCGCGCGCTAGCCGGCAAGGGCCGTGGCCGACCCGCGGCGGCCCTGACCGCGCGCGCCGGGCGGTCTCCCTTCACCGGTCATCACCGGCCGATCACGCCGCCGCGGGCGGCGGTGAGCGGGTTTTCACGTCGCGGCGACAGGCGGTTTCNGCCGCCGCAAGAAGTGGAGGAGGCGTTCTACGCACAGATGAACACCCTTGAAAAAGCCGCGTAGGTTTTGAACAAAGAAGCCTCTCGGAAACCCGGGGCGGTTCACTTCTCCGCGATGGAGGCGAGCGCCTGCGAGCGCGAGTTGTAATCCGCTTCGTTCTCCAGAACCATGCGCACCGCGCGCGCACGTACCTCTGTCGAAAAACCGTCCCCTGGGTTTCCCTTGGTAATGGCTTACCTTCCGAGCTTTTTGCTCTCCGGCAAACCCGGTCTGGTTCACGCGCGGTAGCCGGCAAGGGCCGTGGCCGACCCGCGGCGGCACTGACCGCGCGCGCCGGGCGGTCTCCCTTCACCGGTCATCACCGGCCGATCACGCCGCCGCGGGCGGCGGTGAGCGGGTTTTCACGTCGCGGCGACAGGCGGTTTCAATGTCCGCCGGCGGCGCCAGATGGTGTCTCACAAGGGGCGACAAACCACAGCCCGCCCCCGGACCCGAAACACCAGACGGACGCCAAAAGGAGAGACACCATGCGCACCGCACTCAGCATCTTCGCCATCATCGCCACCACCGCCACCGC
>NZ_PHNT01000009.1:84323-133189 GCF_002834145.1 Roseovarius salinarum
CGGACCCGAAACACCAGACGGACGCCAAAAGGAGAGACACCATGCGCACCGCACTCAGCATCTTCGCCATCATCGCCACCACCGCCACCGCATCGCTGGCCGCCCCCGCCGCCGAGCGGATCGCCGGCGACCTCGACGTCAACGACCGCGAGACCATGAACCAGATCGCGGGTGACCTCGACGTCAACGACCGCAAGACGATGAACCAGATCGCCGGCGACCTCGACGTCAACGACCGCAAGACGATGAACCAGATCGCCGGCGACCTCGACGTCAATGACCGCAAGAGCATGAACCAGATCGCGGCGGGCGACCTCGACCCCAACGACCGCAAGGATCTGCCGATCCTCGGCTGACCGGGCGACAGGGGCGGGAACGCAGAAAGATCCAGCTGGCGTTCCCGCCTTTCGCGGCAACTGCCGAATCGGGTCATCGGCGACCTGGTGGCAAATGGACGGGCCCACTCGCCTTGGGGTGAGTGGGCCCGCCAGTGCGCGGACAGGCGCCGGCAGGACGGCGGAGCCGTGCCAAACTCGGACCGGATTGCCGGGGGGCACACCTTTCTTTCGCCGAGCTGCCGCAAGGACGATCGGCCGATCGCCGCGTCCCGCTCGCGTCGTCCCGTTCATTCCCCTGTCACAGTGGTCTGCTCATGTGAGCAAAACGGGGGCGCAAATGGACAGGCGGTCGGTGATTCTCGAATTGGCGCAGCGGGACGGGCGGGTCATGGTGGACGCTCTGGCCGAAGAACTCGGAGTGTCCTCCCATACCGTGCGGCGGGATCTGAATGCCCTTTGCGAGGAAACCAAGTTGCGCCGGCTGCACGGCGGGGCGGAGTTTATCGACGGCAGCGCCAACATGCCATACGCCGCACGCTCCGTGCTCAATTTCGACGCCAAGCAGCGAATTGCCCGCACGGTCGCGGGCATGGTGTTCGACGGGGCCACCGTCTTCATCTCCATCGGCACGACGCCCGCGCTGGTGGCACGGGCGCTTGCGGAGAAAGAGGCGCTGACCGTGATCACCAACAATCTCAACGCGGCGATGGCGCTTTCCGAGAACTCGGCCAACCGCATCATCCTGCCCGGTGGCGAGATGCGCCTGCCGGACCGGGATTTCCTGAACGAGGAGGCGATCTCCGTCTTTTCCGCCTACCGTGCCGACTTCGGGATTTTCGGCGTGGGCGGGATCGATGTCGACGGCTCGCTTCTGGATTTCCACGAACCCGAGGTGCGCGCGCGCGAGCAGATCCGCGCCAACAGCCGCACCTCGGTTCTCGTGGCCGACCACAGCAAGTTCGGGCGGCGCGCGGCGGCAGTGGGCGGCACGCTCGCCGAGGCGGATGCGGTCGTGCTCGACCGCCGCCCCGACGCACCGTTCGGCGCCCTTGTGGAGCCGCTCAGGGACCGGGTGAGGGTGGCAGGCAACGCCGGAGCGGTCGCATGACGCCCTTCGTCGCGATGCATGGTGTCAGCCGCCGCTGGGACGGACGCGGTGGCGTGGCCGATGTCACGCTCGAGGTGGCCGAAGGCAGTTTCGTCTCGGTGCTCGGACCCTCGGGCTGCGGCAAGTCCACGCTCCTGCGTCTCATCTCGGGGCTGGAGTAGCTTCAGGCGGGCCGGATCGAGATCCAGGGGCGCGACGTAACGCGCCTGCCCGCGTCCCGGCGCGGCCTTTCGATGGTTTTCCAGTCCTACGCGCTTTTCCCCAATCTCAGCGTGCGCGAGAATGTCGTGTTCGGCATGAAGGTACGCAAGGTATCCAAGGCCGAGCGCGAGGAAGAGTTCGCCCAGGTGGTCGAGATGCTTGGGCTCGAAGGGCTCGAGACGCGCAAGCCGGCCGCCTTGTCGGGAGGGCAGCGCCAGCGCGTCGCGCTGGCCCGCGCCGTGGTTTCGGGCCACCCGCTGTGCCTGATGGACGAGCCGCTGTCGAACCTCGATGCCAAGCTGCGGCACGCCGTCCGGCGTGACATCAAGGCGTTGCAGCGCAAGCTTGGGCTCACCGTGATCTACGTCACCCACGACCAGACAGAGGCGATGTCGCTGTCGGACATGGTCGTGCTGATGCGCGACGGCCGGGTCGAGCAGGTCGACACGCCCGCGGGACTCTACGCGCGGCCGGCCAGCGATTTCGCGGCCGAATTCGTCGGCGACCCGCCGATGGCCATGATCGAGGGCGCGGCCCTGGGTGCCGCGGGGCGCACGATCGGCATCCGTCCCGAGCACATCGTGGCCGTTCAGCCGCAGCAGGCGGACCTTGCCGGGCGGGTCCGTGCGGTCGAGTACCTGGGCGCGCAGACGCATGTGGTCGTCGACCACCCGGCCGCGCGCGGGCTGATCCTGTGCGCGCCGGGCCATGCCCAGTGGCAGCCGGGCGACGAGATCGGGCTTGGCCTGCCGGAAGAACACCGGGTTCTCTTCGACGCCGGCACGGGCCGGCTCAAAGAGAACCCGCAGCAGGATTACGGGGCGGACCATCGCCAAACGGCGCCCCGTGATAGCCGCAAGGCACTTCAACCCCAACCCCTACAAGACTGAAGAGGAAGGCCAAATGCTTCGCTATTCAACTGCCGTCGCCATGCTCTCCGCGAGCGCGGCGTTTGTCAATCCGGCCGCCGCCGAGACCGAACTGACCATGTATTACCCGATCGCCGTGGGTGGCCCGCTCACCCAGGTGGTCGACGGGATCGTGGCGGATTTCGAGGCCCAGAACCCCGATATCAGCGTCAATGCCATCTACGCCGGCAACTACGATGACACCCGCATCAAGGCGCTGTCCGCACTCAACTCGGGCGACCCCGCCCAGCTGGCCGTGATGTTCTCGATCGACGCCTACGACCTGATCGAGCAGGACCTGATCGTGCCCTTCGAGGACGTGATCGCGACCGAGCAGGAAAAGGCATGGCTGGACGGTTTCTACCCGGCACTGATGGCCAACTCCGAGATCGAGGGCAAGACCTGGGGCGTGCCGTTCCAGCGCTCCACCATCGTGGCCTACTACAACAAGGACATGTTCCGCGAGACCGGGCTCGACCCCGAGCAGGCGCCGCGCACCTGGGACGAGATGGTCGAGATGGGCAAGGCCCTCACCGACGCTGACACCCACGGCCTGATGATCCCGTCGACGGGGTATCCCTACTGGATGTTCCAGGCGCTGGCGATCCAGAACGGCAAGGAGCTGATGGCCGCCGACGGGCTGACCACCCGTTTCGACGACCCCGAGGTCGTGGAGACGCTGGAATTCTGGAAATCGCTGTCGACCGAGCAC
The DNA here is from genome assembly GCF_002834145.1 of Roseovarius salinarum. Classification (GTDB taxonomy): domain Bacteria; phylum Pseudomonadota; class Alphaproteobacteria; order Rhodobacterales; family Rhodobacteraceae; genus Roseovarius; species Roseovarius salinarum. Next base: position 87,591 of record NZ_PHNT01000009.1, read on the forward strand.
GGCATCATGCCCGAGGGCACCGTCGAGTGGGGCACGCTGCGGCAGGCCTTCCTCGAAGGCGAGACGGCGATGATGTGGCACTCCACGGGCAACCTGACGGCGGTCAAGAACAACGCCGACTTCGACTTCGGCGTCGCCATGCTGCCCAAGAAGGAACGGCTGGGCTCGCCAACCGGTGGCGGCAACTTCTACATCTTCAAGGACGCCACCGACGAGGAGCGCGCGGCCGCGCTTGAGCTGATCAAGTTCATGACCGCCCCCGAGCAGGCCGCGGAATGGTCGATCCGGACCGGCTACATGGGCGTTTCGCCCGCTGCCTACGAGACGGAGAAGCTGCAGGAATACACGCAGGAATTCCCGCCGGCACTGGTGGCACGCAACCAGCTGCGGCACGCCGTCGCCGAGTTCTCGACCTTCGAGACGGCCCGCGTGCGCGAGGGGCTGAACAACGCCATCCAGGCCGCGCTGACCGGCGCGAAATCGCCCGGGGCGGCGCTGGCCGAGGCGCAGGCGGCCGCCGAGCGGCTGCTGGCCGCCTACCAGTAAGACGATGGATCCCGCGGCGGCGCCGGGCCCAGCCCGGCGCCGCCCCTTCCCGCGACGAGACGGTCATGGCGCAGGCGACAGCACACCCGGTTCCGCACGGCGCGCTCATGCAGCGCCGCCGCGCCATACACGGCTGGCTGCTGCTGGCGCCCGCGCTGATCATGCTGACCACCTTCGCATTCTACCCGTCGCTCGCCACGGTCTGGACCTCGGCCTTTTCGCGCGGCACGCGCCGCAACCCGTCCGAGTTCGTCGGGTTCGAGAACTACCAGCGGCTGTTCGACGACCCCACCTTCTGGACGGTCGTGCAGAACAACATCCTGTATGCCGCCGTCACCATTCCGGCCTCCATCGTCATCGCGCTGGCGATGGCGCTCTGGGCGAACTCGAAGATCCCCGCGCGCAGCTTCGTGCGCACCGCCTATTTCACGCCGACAGTTCTTCCGATGATCGCCGCGGGCAACCTCTGGCTGTTCTTCTACACGCCGGGGTTCGGCGTCCTGGACCAGATCGGCGCCCTTTTCGGCGCGCCGTCCGTCAACTGGCTGGGCCAGCCCGAGACCGCGCTCTGGGCCATCTGCGCCGTGACGATCTGGAAGGAGGCGGGTTTCTTCATGATCTTCTACCTTGCCGCGCTGCAGACCATCCCGCCGGACCTCAAGGAGGCGGCGGACATCGAGGGCGCCAGCCGCTGGACCTACACGCGCCGCATCGTGCTGCCGCTTCTGATGCCGACCACCCTGTTCGTACTCATCAACGCGCTCATCAACTCGGTCAAGCTGATCGATCACCTCTTCATCCTGACCAAGGGCGGCCCGTTCGATTCCTCCAAGCTGATCCTCTATTACATCTGGGAAAACGCCTTCGCCTTCTTCGACGCCCCCGCCGCGGCCGCGATGACGGTGCTGGTGCTGGCCGTGCTGGGCGCGCTGGCCGCGGTGCAGTTCTTCGTTCTCGATCGCAGGACCCACTATCAATGAACCTCGGGCGCCATATCGAAAGCGGGCTTGCGCTGGTCCTCGCCGTGCTGTGGATATCTCCGCTTGTCTTCGCTTTCTGGGCGGCGTTCCACACCAGCACGGACGCGGTGAACTTCAACCTAGCCGCGCCTTTGACGCTCGAGAACTTCCGGACGGCCTGGTCAGGCGCGCCATGGCTGCGCTATTTCCTCAACTCCTTCCTGTTGGTGACCTCGGTGCTGATCGGCCAGTTCATCCTTTGCACGCTGGCGGGGTTTGCCTTCGCGCAGGTCGGTTTCCGCGGCAAGGACACGCTTTTCGTGCTGGTGCTGCTGCAGCTCTTCATCCTGCCCGAGGTGCTGATCGTGGAGAACTACAGGGTCGCCGCGACCCTCGGGCTGCTCGACAGCATCATCGGCATCGGCGCGCCCTACATGGCCTCGGCCTTCGGCATTTTCCTCATGCGCCAGGCCTTCAAATCCGTGCCGAAGGAGCTTGACGAGATGGCGCGCGTGGAGGGGTGCAGCCTGCTGGGCGTGCTCTGGCGCGTCTACGTGCCGGCGGCGCGTCCGACCTATCTTGCCTACGCCCTGGTGTCCGTCGCGACGCACTGGAACAACTTCCTGTGGCCGCTGGTGGTCACGAACTCGGAAACCACACGGCCGGTGACCGTGGGCCTGTCGATCTTCGGCGCGCCGGAAAACGGTGTGGACATCTCGGTGATCTCGGCGGCCACGGTGATGGTGATCCTGCCGTTGCTTGCCGCGTTCCTGGTTTTCCAGCGGCAGTTCGTGCAGGCCTTCCTGCGCGCGGGTATCAAGTAGGACCGCGCCTGCCGGGGCGTCGGCACCCGGCCTGCCGAGCGGGCGTAGTCGCAGGGTCCGGCCCGGCAACCGGCCTGCGACCGGCCGCTTTAGCACCAGGACACGCGTCCACGACCCGCTCGGAAAGTCCCGGCACGACAAGGCGCGGCAAACGGCGGCCTGCGACGAATGGGCCGGCCACGGTGCGGAGATGGCAGGGGTCTGCTATTCGTCCTCTCTGGCGGCCCCGGGCTGCGCTCGTCCCGGGCCGCGAAATCGAAACGGCGCGCGCTGGCCTGAATCTGTTCCGGCGCGCGGATGGCCGTCACGGCCCAGTTGCCGCCCCCTTGTGCCTTTGCGCGGCCGTCTGGTCGCCGTGCCGTGGGGCTGGAGGCAGGTCGCGTCGATCGTGACGGTTTTCCCCTGCCGCATTCCCGGTGGCCAGCCCCGTCAGGATCCGGGCGAACACGCCCTTCTGTCCCCTCGGCTTCCAGCGGTTGCATAGGGGCGCGTGAGGGCAACGCGCGCTTCGACGTGTCACGCCAGCGCGGGACATTCCGGTTGTTGAAGATCATGCCGGACAGAACGCGCCGGTCATCCAACTGGGGCTTGGCGTGGGCCGCCGGGAAAGACCGCTTGAGCCGCCCCGGCGTCCCGACAGACTTTGCCCGGAGTGGCATGTATGCCGGCAACTTGCGGGAAACCGCGTTGGCCGGGCGGTGTCGTGCATGCGACCGTGGCCACGGCGTCAAGTCTGCCGTCACGGCGCGTCGAACGCCAATTGGAGACGACAGGATCGGGCAAATACCAAGGAGGATACACGAGCCGGCACGCAACCTGAGTGCGTCGAGGGGGTGTTTGCGGCGTGAATGTGGTTCAAGGAACCATTCCGCCGAATGGGGCGACATGCTTGACACGTGAAATGAATGGTAGGCCCGGAGGGACTCGAACCCCCAACCAAAGCGTTATGAGCGCTCTGCTCTAACCAATTGAGCTACAGGCCCGACCTGCACCGGGTGGTAGGCGGGGCGCGCCGGGGCGTCAAGGCTTTGCGATTGCGTGGGCGGGGGTGATGGGCTAACTGCTTTCGCGATCACCGAGGGAGACTGGCGATGAGCGAAGGCAGGAACGGCATCACCTACGCCGACGCGGGCGTGGACATCGCCGCCGGAAACGACCTGGTCGACCGCCTCAAGCCCGCCGCCAGGCGCACCGAGCGGCCGGGCGTCATGGCCGGGCTGGGTGGTTTCGGCGCGCTGTTCGATCCGAAGGCGGCCGGTTACCACGATCCGGTGCTGGTGGCGGCGACCGACGGCGTGGGCACCAAGCTGCGGGTGGCCATCGATACCGGCCATCTTGACGGGGTGGGCGTCGACCTTGTCGCCATGTGCGTCAACGATCTGGTCTGCCAGGGCGCGGAGCCTTTGTTTTTCCTCGACTACTTTGCCACCGGCAAGCTGGAGACCGAGGCCGCGGCACGGGTCATCGAAGGCATCGCCGAGGGCTGCGCGCGCGCCGGCTGCGCGCTGATCGGCGGCGAGACGGCCGAGATGCCGGGGATGTATGCCGCCGGCGATTTCGACCTTGCCGGCTTTGCCGTGGGCGCGATGGAACGCGGCACGGCGCTGCCCGAAGGGGTGGCGGCCGGCGACGTGCTGCTGGGGCTGGCCAGCGACGGCGTGCATTCCAACGGCCTGAGCCTCGTGCGCAAGCTGGCGGAGCTGGCTGGACTTGGCTGGGAGGATCCCAGCCCCTGGGGGCAGGGGGAAACGCTGGGCGCCGCGATCCTTGCGCCGACACGGCTTTACGTGCGCCCGGCGCTGGCGGCCGTCGCCGCGGGCGGCGTGCACGGGCTAGCCCATATCACCGGCGGCGGTCTGACCGAGAACATCCCCCGTGTCCTGCCCGCGGGCTGCGGGGCCACGGTGGACCTCGACGCCTGGACCTTGCCGGGCGTGTTCGGCTGGCTGGCCGGGCAGGGCGGCATCGCGCCGGACGAGATGCTGCGCACCTTCAACTGCGGCGTCGGCATGGTGCTGGCGGTGGACCCCGGGCGCGCCGAGGCCGTCAGCACCCTGCTGGACGAGGCGGGCGAGGCGGTCGTCCCCCTCGGGCGGGTCACCGAAGGCGAGGGCGTGACCTACACCGGGACGCTGGGGTGAGCGTGCGCGTCGCGATCCTGATTTCCGGCGGCGGCTCGAACATGGTGGCTCTGGCTGACAGCATGACGGGTGACCACCCGGCGCGGCCCTGCCTGGTGCTGTCCAACGTCCCGGGGGCCGGCGGTCTGCAGAAGGCAAGGGCGCGGGGCATCCCCACGGCGGTGGTCGATCACCGGCCGTTCAAGGGCGATCGCGCGGCCTTCGAGGCCGAACTTCACGCCGTGCTGGTGCAGGCGGGCGCCGAGATCATCTGCCTCGCCGGGTTCATGCGCATCCTGACCGAAGGGTTCGTGCGGCGCTGGCAGGGGCGGATGCTGAACATCCATCCCTCCCTGCTGCCGAAATACCCGGGGCTCGACACGCACGCCCGCGCGCTGAACGCCGGCGACGCCGAGGCGGGATGCAGCGTGCACGAGGTGACGGCCGACCTCGACGCCGGGCCGGTGCTGGGCCAGGCGCGGGTGCCGGTGAAACCGGGCGACACGCCTGACAGCCTTGCGGCCCGCGTGCTGGAGATGGAACACCGCCTTTACCCCGCGGTGCTGCGCCGCTTCGCGTCCGGCGACCGGACGCCGGTGAACCTGGGCTGACAGTCCGGCATTTCCATTCGGCTGCGGCTGTCCTATAGGTGGCCGTCAACGCGCGACAGATCGAAGCCGGGACCCCTGCATGAAGACCATCACCACGACCGAGGAACTTGCCCGATTCTGCGAGGACGCGCGCGGGCACGACTACGTCACCGTGGACACCGAGTTCCTGCGAGAGCGGACCTATTACGCGCAGCTTTGCCTGATCCAGCTTGCGATGCCCGGTAAGGGCGAGGACACCGCCGTTCTGGTGGATCCCATCGCGGGCGACCTCGCGCTCGACCCGCTCTACGATCTGTTTCGTGACGAGTCGGTGGTGAAGGTCTTTCACGCGGCCCGTCAGGACCTCGAGATCTTTCACGTCGACGGCGGCCTGATCCCGCGGCCGCTGTTCGACACGCAGGTGGCCGCGATGGTCTGCGGCTTCGGCGAGCAGGTGGGTTACGAGACACTGGTGCGCAAGGTGGCGCGCGCGTCGCTCGACAAGACGTCGCGATTCACCGACTGGTCGCGCCGGCCTTTGTCGGAGGCGCAGAAGAAATACGCGCTGGCCGACGTGACGCACCTGCGCCAGATTTATGAATATCTTGCCGCGGAACTGGCCCGCACGGGCCGCGACAAATGGGTCGCCGAGGAGATCGAGGCGCTGACCGATCCCGAAACCTACATCACCCGGCCCGGCCAGGCGTGGAAGCGTGTCAAGACGCGCAACACTTCGCCGCGGTTCCTTGCGATCGTGCGCGAACTGGCGCGGTTCCGCGAAGGCTACGCGCAGTCGCGCAACATCCCCCGCAACCGGGTGTTCAAGGACGACGCGCTGGTCGAACTGGCCGCGACGAAACCGCAAAGCGCCCAGGACCTGGGCCGGTCGCGGCTGCTTCTGCGCGAGGCGCGCAAGGGCGAGATCGCGGACGGCATCATCGCTGCGGTGAAGGCCGGGCTGGACTGCCCCGAGGCCGAGTTGCCGCGCCCCGACAAGGCCCGCGACAAGCCGCAGGTCAACCCCGCGCTGGCGGACCTGCTGCGCGTGCTGCTCAAGGCGCGCACCGAAAGCTACGGCGTCGCGTCCAAGCTGATCGCCAGCGCGGCCGATCTCGATGCCATCGCGTCGGGCGCGCGCGACGTGCCGGCGCTCAGCGGCTGGCGGCGCGAGGTTTTCGGGTCAGAGGCGCTGCGGCTGTGCGACGGCGAGATCGCGCTCGCGGTCCAGGGCAACTCGGTGGAAACGGTGCCGCTGTGACGCGCCCCCGCCTCAGCGGCGGGATGTGCGCACGTTGGTTTCGGCGATCACCCGCACGCTGCGGGTGCGGCGCAGTTCCCGTTCGGGAATGAAGCGCGCGGCATTCACGACGCGCGTGCGCTCGGGGCCGATCGCGGTGTCCTCGGGCTGGGCGGCCTCCAGGCGCAGGGTCAGCACGCCGTCAACCGGCTCGCCTTCGGTGGGCGAGGCCAGGCGCACGTCATGCGCCCCCTGCCGGCGGGTGATGCCCTGCACGCGCACGATCGCGCCGCCGCTGACCTGCTTGATCTCGAGGCCCGTGACCTGCGCGACGGGGGTTCCTTCATGGTCCTTGTCGCCCATCAGGCTGAACACCCCCTCGCCCTCGTTCTCGGGGATCAGGGGATTTCCGGCCTGTTCCGTCTGCTCGGCGCGGGGTTCGGACTTGCTCTTGCCGAACCAGTTGGCCGGGTTCACGCGGGAATCGCGCAGGCTGGAACAGCCGGCCAGGGCCAGCGCCGAGATCGTGAACAGGGTGAGCAGAAACCGCATCGCAGCCGCCTTTTCCGGATTGTCTGGTGTCTGCGTACCCTATCACGCCGCGGACGGAAAGATGCAAGCGCGGACTGGACCTTCGGCGGCAGGCGTCTTACCTGTGCGGAAGACAGGGGAGAATGCACGCATGGCAAGCGACGCCTTCGAAGAAATCGTTGCGGACTTCGAGTTCCTCGAGGACTGGGAGGACCGGTATCGCTACGTCATCGACCGCGGCAAGGCGATGGAGCCGCTGGACGACGCGCTGAAAGTGCCCGCCACGAAGGTCGAGGGCTGCGCCAGCCAGGTCTGGTTGCACCCGCACGTCGAGAACGGCGTGTTCTCCTTCTATGGCGACAGCGACGCGATGATCGTGCGCGGCCTGATCGCAGTGTTGCGCGCGCTCTACAACGGCACGCCGGTGGACCAGGTGCCGAAGATCGACGCGGAAGGCGAACTCGCGCGGCTGGCGCTGCACGATCACCTGTCGTCGCAGCGCTCGAACGGCCTGCGCGCGATGGTCGAGCGGATCCGGCAGGTCGGCGCCGAGGCGGCCTGAGCAGCAACGGCGCGGGCATCACACCTTGCCGTCGTCTGCCGCTAGATGAAAATATTCAAAATCAATATCTTGCCGATTGTTCTTCAAGGGCGGTGGCAAGGTCGCCGTAGCCGGTGAAGCGGCGTTCGAACGCGAGGCCGAGGCGCTCGGCACACGCGCGGGCCTTCTCCGTCAGGGCCGGGTCATCCGTCTGCGCCTGGTAGACCAGCTTGGTGTAATTGCCGAACAGCATGTCGCGCAGCTCCGGGTGGCGGTCCAGCCCCATCGGTTTCCAGACGAAGGCGTCGAACTGCCTGACGAGGAAATCCGTGAGGTAGAATGCCGTCATTTCCTCGTCGGCGCGCTCGGCGAAGGCGGCGTTGCCCTCGAAGAAGGCATAGCAATGAGGGCCTTCCACCATCTCGACGCCGAGCTCGGCGCACTTGCGCGCCAGCTCCCCGCCGGTGCCGCAGTCGGCGTAGACGACGAAGATCCGGTCGTAATCCGCCCGGTTGGCTTCCACGGCCTCGGCCACCGCCGGCGTGATCCGGTCGGGGAACAGGTGCAGCTTGGCCGGCAGGCAGGTCAGGTCCATGTGGTCCCAGCCATTGGCCTGCTTGAGCGCAAGGATCTCTCGCGCAAGCGCCCCGCAGGCGATCAGCAGGATACGCCCGGCGCCCCGCGCGTCGAGGCCGGTTTCGGTCAAGGTGTCATCCTGTGGCAGTTGATCCGTCATCGCGTCCTCCCAAAAAGCAAACGGCCCGCGACAGGGGCGGGCCGTCTGTCCGGTCGCGGGGCGGACCGGTCAGCCCGTGGCGCCCTGGTTGTGCTTGCGCGACACGAAATCCTTGGCGGTTTCCACCGCGACGGCCGCATCGCGGCAGTAGGCGTCGGCGCCGATGGCCTTGCCGAACTCCTCGTTCAGCGGCGCGCCCCCCACGAGAACGATGTAATCATCGCGCACGCCCTGTTCGACCATCGTGTCGATCACGACCTTCATGTAGGGCATCGTGGTCGTCAGCAGGGCCGACATGCCCAGGATGTCGGGCTGTTCGGTCTCCAGCGCCTCGAGGTAGTTCTCGACCGGGTTGTTGATGCCGATGTCCACGACCTCGAAGCCGGCACCCTCCATCATCATCGACACGAGGTTCTTGCCGATGTCGTGGATGTCGCCCTTGACGGTGCCGATCACCATCTTGCCCACGCGCGGCGCGCCGGTTTCGGCCAGAAGCGGCTTGAGGATGTTCATCCCCGATTTCATCGCGTTGGCCGCCAGAAGCACCTCGGGAACGAACAGGATGCCGTCCCGGAAATCCTGGCCCACGACCGTCATGCCGCCCACCAGCGCCTCGGTGAGAATCCTGTAGGGGGCCCAGCCGCGTTCGAGCAGGATGTTCACGCCCTCGTCGATCTCGTCCTTGAGACCGTCGTAGAGGTCGTCGAACATCTGTTGGACGAGTTCCTCGTCGTCCAGTTCCGAAAGGATGATGTCGTCTTCTTCTTCCGACATGGCGTGTTTTCCCCGGCTCTTGTGGCGCGGTCGCGCGCGTTGTTCCGGCCTCACGTTTCGTCAATTTGTCGCAGCGGGACTGTTCGGATTGCGACATGGCCGATCCCGCGACCGACCTGTCACGCGGATTTGTGGCGGTGGCCCGGCGGAAGTTTCCATGCCGCAGCGGCATTTATTGCAAATGTTCGCCAAATGTTCCATCGTGGGGCGGATGACGCAAGCCCCTCGCATCGATCCCGCGCTCAGAACCCCGGGCCGTGCCGCGTGCAGCAACGACGCGGGGCGCTTCGAACGCCACGCGCGACAACCCGATGCGGCGGGGGATCCGGCGGGCGCGGGCCGGACGCTCCTGCGGACCGAGGCGCGCGCCGAACGGCCCCGTCGCGCGATCACCTACAACCGCTCGCCCGATCTGCCCTTCGACCGCTCGGTCAACCCGTACCGCGGCTGCGAACATGGCTGCATCTACTGTTTCGCGCGGCCCACCCACGCGTGGCTGGGCCTCTCGGCCGGGCTGGATTTCGAAACCCGCCTGATCGCGCGGCCCGGCATCGCGGACACCTTGCGGCGTGAACTCGCTGCGCCGGGATACCGCGTGGCGCCCATCGCCATCGGCACCAACACGGATCCCTACCAGCCGGTGGAGGAGGCATGGCGCGTCACCCGCGCCTGCCTGGAGGTTCTGGAATACGCCCGCCACCCCGTGGCCATCGTCACCAAGGGCGCGCTGGTGGAGCGCGATCTTGACATCCTGTCACGCATGGCCGCGCGGGGGTTGGCGCGTGTGGGCATCTCGCTGACGACGCTGGACGCCGGCCTCGCCCGGCGGCTGGAGCCGCGCGCGCCCGGCCCGGCCCGTCGGCTGGCGACGATCCGGGCGCTCGCGCAGGCCGGCGTGCCCGTGCGGGCGATGACGTCCCCGGTGATTCCCGGGCTGACGGATCACGAGGTCGAGGCGCTGCTGTACGCCGCCCGGGATGCCGGTGCCGCGGCGGCCAGCTGGATCATGCTGCGCCTGCCGCGCGAGGTCGCGCCGCTGTTCCGCGAATGGCTGGCAGAGCATTGCCCGGATCGTGCGGGCCGGGTTATGGGGCTGGTGCGGGACATGCACGGCAGCAAGGATTACGATGCCCGGTGGGGCCGCCGGATGCGCGGGCAGGGGCCGCACGCGGAGATGATCGCGCAGCGCTTCCGGGTCGCGGCGCGGCGGCTGGGGCTCGACGCGCCGCAGCCCGCGTTGCGCTGCGACCTGTTCCGCCCGCCACCGCGCGATCCCGATCAGCCCGACCTGTTCGCGACGTGCGGCGGCTGAGGGGCCGCGGCCCGTCTTCATCTTGCCCCAAATACTCATCGTCCCGGCGCGGCCGGGGCCGGCCGCCGGGACGGGTGCGACGGCCCCCGCGGGTCAGCCCCGGCGCCGCCGCCCGCGGCCGCGCCGCGGTGTCGGCTCCTCTCCCTCGCCGGTGCCGTCGGCGGCCGAGGAGAACGGCCCGAGCGCCTCGGTGATCTGTTCCAGTGTCGGGCGTGGCCCCCGCGGCCTGGTCTCCAGCGCCTCGTGCATCTTCGCCAAGTGCTCGGGCATGGTTCCGCAGCAGCCGCCGATGATGGTCGCGCCCGCGTCGCGTGCCAGCACGGCGTACTCGGCCATGAGATCGGGCGTGCCGTCGTAGTGGATGTGGCCGTGCTCGTATTTCGGGATGCCGGCATTGCCCTTGGCGATGACCGGCAGTTCCGGGCCCTGCGCGACGAACCCCAGGACGGTGCGCAACAGGTCCGAGGCGCCCACGCCGCAGTTGGCGCCGAAGGCCAGCGGCGGGTATTCGAGGCCGTCGACCATCGTCACCATGTCAGCCGAGGTCAGTCCCATCATCGTGCGCCCCGCGGTGTCGAAGCTCATGGTGCCGCACCACGGCATGCCGGCCAGCCGGAAGGCCTCGGCGGCGGCCTTGTACTCCTCGGGCGCCGAGATGGTTTCCAGCCAGAGCACATCGGCGCCGCCCTCCTTCAGGCCGTCGGCCTGCTCGTGGAAGATCTCGACCGCCAGCTCGTGGGTCAATTGGCCCATCGGCGCCATGATTTCGCCCGTGGGGCCGACGGAGCCGGCGACGACGACCTCGCGGCCGGAGGTGTCGGCCACGTCGCGGCCCAGCTCGGCGGCGATGCGGGACAGTTCGCGCGCGCGGTCCTGCGCATCGTGCAGCTTGAGCCGGGCGGCGTTGCCGCCGAAGGAGTTCGTCAGGAACAGGTCGCTGCCCGCCTCCACCGCCGAGGCGTAGAGCCGGCGGATCCGGTCCGGGTGCCGGTCGTTCCACAGCTCGGGCGCATCGCCCGATTCCAGCCCCATGTTGAACAGGTTGGTGCCCGTGGCGCCGTCGGCGAGGAGCCACTCGCGCCGGCCCAGCATCCGGGACAAAGCATCGGTCATCTTGCCTCCCGCGGCGGTCGGCCTGGTTTCGGGGGCGTCCCCCTGCGGGGACGCGACGGGGCGTCCGTGGCGGCGCGGGCGCGCCCCGGGCTCAGTGTTCCTCGGCGATCTGTCCCTTGGCGACGGCAAGAAGCTCGGCGCGCTTGGCGCGGATCTCTTCCGGGGTGGCCTTGTCGCCCAGGTCGCCCGCCACCTTGCGGACCACGTCCTCGTGGCCGGCTTCCTCGAAGTCGGCCTTCACGACCGAGGCGGCGTAGGTCTGCGCGTCCTCGCCGGTCTTGCCCAGCATCTCGGCCGCCCAGAGGCCCAGAAGCTTGTTGCAGCGCGCCTCGGCCCTGAACTGCATCTCCTGGTCGTGGGCGAACTTGTTTTCGAAGGCTGTCTCGCGGTCGTCGAATGTGGTCATGGGTCGGCTCCCCGGGGCATGCGTTGAAGTCGGCACAGATATGACGCCCCGCGGCTTCGAGGGCAAGACCCCGCGCGCCGTCTTGCGACCTTGGCGCCCATGGACTATCAGGGCGCAACGCCTGCGGGGACTCGCCCCGCGGCAGCGAGGAGTGGCCATGGCACGGCGCAAGAAGATCTACGAAGGCAAGGCGAAGACGCTCTACGAAGGGCCCGAGCCGGGCACCGTGGTGCAGTATTTCAAGGACGACGCGACGGCCTTCAACGCCGAGAAGAAGGACGTGATCGAGGGCAAGGGCGTGCTCAACAACATGCTCTCGGAATACTTCATGACGGGGCTGAACAACATCGGCGTGCCGACACATTTCATCCGGCGCATCAACATGCGCGAACAGCTCGTGCGCGCCTGCGAGATCGTGCCGCTCGAGGTCATCGTGCGCAACTATGCCGCGGGGTCGATGGCCCGGCGGCTGGGGCTCGAAGAGGGCACGCAGCTGCCCCGGCCGATCGTGGAGTATTGCCTGAAGAACGACGATCTGGGCGACCCGCTGGTCACCGAGGAGCATATCGCTGCCTTCGGCTGGGCCAGCCAGCAGGACCTGGACGACATCCTCAGCCTCGCGCTGCGCGTCAACGATTTCATGTCGGGCGTGATGTTCGGCGTGGGAATCCGGCTGGTGGACTTCAAGATCGAGGTGGGCCGCGTCTACGACGGCGACTACCAGCGCCTGATCGTGGCAGACGAGATCAGCCCCGACAGCTGCCGGCTGTGGGACATCGAGACCGGCCGCAAGCTCGACAAGGACGTGTTCCGCCGCGACCTGGGCAACCTGACGGACGCCTACACCGAGGTCGCCTCGCGCCTCGGGCTGATGCCCAAGGGCAACACGCAGGTGGCGCGCCCGACGCTGATCAACTGAGCCCGGCGAAGGGTCCGCGGGCTTCTTTGGGAAGGATAGAAGATGAAGGCACGCGTGCAGGTGATGCTGAAGGACGGTGTTCTGGATCCGCAGGGCGAGGCCGTGCGCCACGCGCTTGGCAGCCTCGGCTTCGAGGGCGTCGAGGGCGTGCGCCAGGGCAAGGTGATCGAGCTTGACCTGGACGAGACGGACCCCGAAGCCGCGCGCGCCAAGGTCAACGAGATGTGCGAGAAGCTGCTCGCAAACACGGTGATCGAGAGCTACGCGGTGGAGGTGGGCTGATGCACGCCGCCGTCCTCGTCTTTCCCGGCTCCAACTGCGACCGCGACCTGGCGGTGGCGCTGGAGCGCGCCGGCGCGCGCGTCTCGATGGTCTGGCACAAGGACACGGCGTTGCCCGAAGGCACCGACCTTGTGGCCATCCCTGGCGGGTTTTCCTTCGGCGACTACCTGCGCTGCGGGGCCATAGCGGCGAATTCCCCGATCTGCCGGTCCGTCGTGGCACATGCCGACCGCGGGGGTTACGCGCTGGGTATCTGCAACGGTTTCCAGGTGCTGACCGAAACCGGGCTGCTGCCCGGCGTCCTGCTGCGCAACGCGGGCCTGAAATACATCTGCAAGGCCGTGGCGCTTCGGGTCGAGACCGCCGACAGCCCCTACACCGCCGGCTATGCGCCGGGCAGCACGATCACGGTGCCGATCGCGCACCATGACGGAAACTACTTCGCCGACCCGGACACTCTGGACAGGCTGCGCGGCGACGACCGCGTCGCCTTTCGCTATGTCGACAACCCGAACGGGTCGGTCGACGACATCGCCGGCATCCTGTCGCAAAACCGCCGGGTTCTGGGGATGATGCCCCACCCCGAACGCATGGCCGAGCCGCTGCACGGCGGCACCGACGGTGCGGCGCTGTTCGAGGGCCTTGTCGCGCAGGTCGTTCCCGCCTGACCGCTTGAGGCGCCGCGACGCGCCACGTAAACTGCGCCAATGGAAGACAGACCGGCCAAGGCTCCGCTCAGGCGCATGCGCACGACCACCTGGCGCACGCGGCTGGCGTTTCTCGGCCTCGTGCTGCTGGCTGTCGTCACCGTCTATGTCACCAACCGACTGCTGACCGACCGGTTCACCGAAACCACCCGCAACCGCGCCGAGCTGCGCCTCGTGCTCTACGCGGGCAACCTGCTCAGCGAACTTCGGCAGAACACCATCGTGCCGCAGCTTCTGGCCCGCGATCCGGCCCTGATCGGCGCGCTCAATTCCGGCGATTACTCGAAGTCCACCCAGCGGCTGATGTCCTATCTCGACGAGATCGGCGCGAAGTCGCTGTCCCTGCTGGACAAGGACGGGCGCACGGTGGCCTCCACCGATCGGAAGTCGCTCGGTGAATCGCACCGCCAGGCCTCTTATTTCGTGGATGCCCTGCGGTCCAAGGACACGGTTTTCAAGGTTCTGCAGCAGGAAGCGGGGGGTTACAACTTCTACTACGCCCGCAAGGTCGAAAGCCAGAGCGGTGTGGCCGGTGTCATCGTCGCCGAGGTCGACCTGGGCAAATACGAACGCGCCTGGGCGGGCATTTCCGACGCCGTGCTGGTGACGGACAGCGAGGGCCGCATCATCCTCGCGACCGAGCCGCGCTGGCGCGGGTTGACCGAGTCCGAGGCGCTCAAGCACGAGCCGGTCGACAGCGCCATCCAGCGCGCGATCCAGGCCACCGCCGACTGGACGGCGCTGCCGGCCGATGCCTATGTCCGCGGCGAGGCGGTGATGCGCGTGGAGGGGCGCGTGGGCTTTCGCGGCTGGCGCATCGCCAGCTTCACCACCTACGCCAGCGTTCGCGACAAGGTGAACGGCGTGCTGGCGCTCGAGATCATGGGGTTCGCGATTCTCCTCGCGCTGGCCTTCTGGATGCTCAACCGCAAGACGGCGCTGCGCATGGCGCTTTTCCAGCGCGAGTCGGCAGAGCTTCGCGCATTGAACGCGCGCTTGCAGCGGGAAATTGCCGAGCGCGAACGGGTGCAGGAAAACCTCGCCGTGGCCGAGCAGACGCTGGCGCAAAGTTCCAAGCTGGCCGCGCTGGGTGAAATGTCGGCGGCCGTGAGCCACGAGCTGAACCAGCCGCTGGCGGCGATGAAGACCTACCTTGCCGGCGCGCGTCTGCTGCTGTCGCGCAATCGCCCCGACGAGGCGCTGTCGTCCTTCCAGCGCATCGACGGTCTGCTGGAGCGCATGGGCGCGATCACGCGGCAGCTCAAGTCCTATGCCCGGCAGGGCGGCGAGGATTTCGAGCCCGTGAACATGGCCGATGCGCTGGCCTCGGCGCTGGCGATGATGGAACCCCAACTGCGCCAGCGGCAGGTGCGGATCAACCGGTCGCTGCCCGAGGCGCCCGTGATGGTCATGGCCGATCGGGTGCGAATCGAGCAGGTCATGATCAACCTTCTGCGCAACGCGATGGATGCCACGCAGTCGGTCGAGGACGCGCAGATCGACATCCTGCTGGCCGCCGGCGACACCGCGGTGCTGACGGTGCGCGACAACGGCCCGGGCATCGAGGATCTCGAGAACCTGTTCGAGCCGTTCTACACCACGAAGCAGCCGGGGCAGGGGGTCGGCCTGGGCCTTGCCATCTCGTCGGGCATCGTGAACGATCTCGGCGGCCGGCTGACCGCCCGCAATGCGCCGGGCGGGGGGGCTGTATTCGAGGTTCAACTGCCTATCTTGCCGGAAGGAGAAACGCGTGCAGCGGAGTGACGGGACATGCCCAACGCCATGAAGATCGCGATCATCGACGACGAACGCGACATGCGCCAGTCGATCAGCCAGTGGCTGGCGCTGTCGGGCTACGATACCGAATCCTTCGCCAGTGCCGAGGACGCGCTCAAGGTGCTGGGGCCGGATTATCCCGGCATCGTGGTCACCGACATCAAGATGCCCGGGATGGGCGGCATGAAGTTCCTCAAGAAGCTGATGGGCACCGATTCAAGCCTGCCGGTCATCATGATCACCGGCCACGGCGACGTGCCGATGGCCGTCGAGGCGATGCGGCTCGGCGCCTACGACTTCCTCGAGAAGCCGTTCAACCCCGAGCGCATGAACGAACTGGCGAAGAAGGCAACCAACGCCCGCCGGCTGACGCTGGACAACCGCGCCCTGCGCCGCGAACTGAGCGACGGCAGCCAGCTCATGAACAAGCTGATCGGCGTCAGCCCGGTCATGGAGCGGCTGAAGGAGGACATTCTCGACCTCGGCCAGGCCGATGGCCATGTGCTGATCGACGGAGAGACCGGCACCGGCAAGACGCTGGTGGCCCATGCACTGCACGCCGTCGGCGCGCGTGCCGGGCGCAAGTTCGTGCTGCTGTCCTGTGCCGCGATGGAAGAGGAGGCGCTGTCAAAGCGGCTGTTCGGGCCGATGAACCCCGAGGAAAGCCAGATTCCCGCCGTGGAGGAGGCGCGCGGCGGCACGCTGGTGCTCGAGGACATAGAGGCGCTCAGCGACGCCATGCAGGCGCGGCTGCTGACCTTCCTCAACGATGAGGGCACGCCGCCCGAAACCCGCATCGTGGCCATCTGCAACATGCAGGACGAGGGCCGCAGCATCGAGGACGCGCTGCGCCCCAACCTGTTCTACCGCCTTGCCAGCCTGCGCATCACGGTGCCGCCGCTGCGCAGCCGCGGCGAGGATATCCTGACGCTGTTCACCCGTTTCGCCGACCAGTTCGCCGAGGATTACGGCTGTGCCGCGCCGCAGGTCGATGCCCAGGAGGCGGCGCAGCTGCTGCAGGCGCCGTGGCCGGGCAACGTGCGCCAGCTCATCAACGTCGCGGAACAGGCTGTCCTGCAATCGCGCCGCGGCTCGGGGACCATCGCGTCGCTGCTGATGTCCGACCATCAGGAGATGCAGCCGGTGATGACCACCGAGGGCAAGCCGCTGAAGGAATACGTGGAAGCCTTCGAACGCATGCTGATCGACAACACCATGCGCCGCCACAAGGGATCGATCGCCGCGGTGATGGACGAGCTGTGCCTGCCGCGGCGCACGCTGAACGAGAAAATGGCCAAATACGGCCTTCAGCGCGGCGACTACATGTGAGTTGCAAGACGGGCCCGGCCGGACGTGCCGCGCGGTACGGGCTGCAGCCGTGATGCGGGCCGCATGCCATGCGACGGATATGGCGGGAATTTTCCCCATTGTAATCGCCGCGCGGGACGCTTTATTGTAACAGCAAGGCAAAGGGTGCGCGGCGCCCGCCAAGAGTTTCGCTGTTTCGGACGTTTTGCAGGAAAGCTATTCCGCCGCTTCTGAACAGGCCGATCTGGCCCGGAATCCGGGCCGACAGAAAGCCCGACACCTGCGCCGTGCGACAGGCATGCCGGGCCCCGAACGGGCGCCCCAAGCGGCGCCGGAGATGAAGAACCGCGATGAGGCGCGTGCAGGATAACCAAGTCAGGGCAGGGGCCGTCACCGGCACCGCTGACGCTGTGCGTGCCGTCGCCCTTGCAAGACACCACCCGCAACGTGCCGCCCCGCCCGGGCCGGCGCGGCTGCCGCGGTGCACACGGATAACATGGCAAAGAAAATGCTCATTGACGCCACCCACGCGGAGGAAACCCGCGTCGTGGTGGTCGACGGAAACAAGGTCGAGGAATTCGACTTTGAATCGGAAAACAAGCGGCAGCTCGCCGGCAATATCTACCTGGCCAAGGTAACCCGGGTCGAACCGTCGCTTCAGGCGGCGTTCGTCGATTACGGCGGCAACCGCCACGGGTTCCTCGCCTTCTCGGAAATCCACCCGGACTATTACCAGATTCCGGTCGCCGACCGTGAAAAGCTGCTGGAGGAGGAACAGGCCTACGCCGAGGAAATCTCGGCCGGCGAGGACGTCGAGGACCAGCCGCGCGGCAAGCGTCGGTCACGCGGCCGGTCGAAGGCCGAGAAGACGGCCAGCGGCGACGCGGTGGAGACCGCGGAACCGGGGGATCAGGGCGAGATCTCGGGAATGGAGACCATCGACCTCGAAGGCACCACGCCCGAGGGAAGCTCGCCCATGGATACGGTCAGCGCGACGCCGGTGGCGGAGCCGCTGGACACGCCCGCCGGCGAGGACGGCGGCGAGGCCGAGCAGAAGCCCGGGGCGCCCGCCGATACGGACCGCGCCGAAGGTGACGAGGCGCCGGCCGA
This sequence comes from Roseovarius salinarum, assembly GCF_002834145.1. GTDB lineage: Bacteria > Pseudomonadota > Alphaproteobacteria > Rhodobacterales > Rhodobacteraceae > Roseovarius > Roseovarius salinarum. The sequence continues at coordinate 105,382 of NZ_PHNT01000009.1, forward strand.
GACCGCGGAAGCCGAGACAGACGAGGCATCCCCTGCCGGCACGCGCGGGCGCGACGCCCCTGATGGCGCGATCGAGGCGGTATCGGATGATGACGATGCCGAGGACATCCGCCCGCCACGCCGGCCGCGGCCGCGCAAGTACAAGATCCAGGAGGTCATCAAGGTCCGGCAGATCCTGCTGGTGCAGGTCGTGAAGGAAGAACGCGGCAACAAGGGCGCGGCGCTGACGACCTACCTCAGTCTCGCGGGGCGGTACTGCGTGCTCATGCCCAACACCGCGCGCGGCGGCGGCATCAGCCGCAAGATCACCAATGCCGCGGACCGCAAGAAGCTCAAGGCCACCGCCAGCGAGATCGACGTGCCCAAGGGCGCGGGCCTGATCATCCGCACGGCGGGCGCCAAGCGCACCAAGTCCGAGATCAAGCGCGATTACGAGTACCTCCAGCGGCTGTGGGAACAGATCCGCGAACTCACGCTGAGGTCCGTCGCTCCGGCGAAGATCTACGAGGAAGGCGACCTGATCAAACGGTCGATCCGCGACCTTTACAACCGCGAGATCGACGAGGTCCTGGTCGAGGGCGAGCGCGGCTACCGCATCGCCAAGGACTTCATGAAGATGATCATGCCCTCGCACGCCAAGAACGTGAAGCACTACCAGGACACGCTTCCGCTCTTCGCGCGCTACCAGGTCGAAAGCTACCTCAGCTCGATGTTCAACCCGGCGGTGCAGCTGAAATCGGGCGGCTACATCGTGATCGGCGTGACCGAGGCGCTCGTGGCGATCGACGTGAACTCGGGGCGGGCCACCAAGGAGGGCTCGATCGAGGAGACGGCGCTCAAGACGAACCTGGAGGCCGCCGAGGAGATCGCCCGCCAGCTGCGCCTGCGCGACCTGGCCGGGCTGATCGTGATCGACTTCATCGACATGGACGAGCGCAAGAACAACGCCGCCGTCGAGAAGCGGATGAAGGAGCGGTTGAAAACCGACCGCGCGCGAATCCAGGTCGGGCGCATCTCGGGCTTCGGCCTCATGGAGATGAGCCGCCAGCGCCTGCGTCCGGGCATGATCGAGGCGACCACCCAGCCGTGCCCGGCCTGCCACGGCACCGGGCTGATCCGCTCGGACGACAATCTCGCGCTGTCGATCCTGCGCCAGATCGAGGAGGAAGGCGTGCGCGGCCGGTCGCGCGAGGTGCTGGTCAAGGCCCCGGTGGGCATCGCCAACTTCCTGATGAACCAGAAACGCGAGCATGTCGCGCAGATCGAGGCGCGTTACGGCCTGTCCGTGCGGATCGAGGGCGACCCGATGCTGGTCAGCCCGGATTTCGCCATCGAGAAGTTCAAGACCGCCTCGCGGCGGGTGCCGGAAGCGAGTGCGCCGGTCGTGTCGGTCGACAGTTCCGGGCTCGAGATCGCCGAGGCAGAGGAAGAACCCGCGCCGGAGGCGGCCGAAGCGCCGGCGCCCGAACAGGAAGAGGCGCCCAAGCCCAAGAAACGCCGCCGGCGGCGCCGCCGCAGGTCCAAGTCCGGCGACAAGTCCGGGTCTGAAACGGAAGCGGCGGATAACGGCGAGACGGCCGAGGGATCGGCACCGGCAGAAACAGGGCCTGCCGACGCCACGGCCGACTCCGCCGCCGAGGGCGAAGCCACGGGCGAAGACGCGGAGACCGCGCAGAAGCCCAAGCCCAAGCGCAGCCGAAAGCCACGCAAGAAAACGTCCGAGGCGGACGAGGCCACCGCCGAACCGGCGGAGGCAGACGGCAGCACGCCCACTGAGGCAAGTGGATCGGACGGAGATGTGGCGCCCGAGCCTTCGGGCGAGAAGGATGATGCGCCGGACGCGCAGCCCGAAAAACCGGCGCGCAAGCCCCGCAGCCGCCGCAAGAAGGCCGAACCCGCGGAAGAGCCGCAGGCGAAGGCAGAGCCCTCGGTCGCACAAGGGTCAGACCGGAGCGCCACGTCGCCCGATTCCGAACCGGCCGCCGCGCCGGAGCCGGCAGCCGAACCGCAGGCCGCGGCCGAACCCGGGGCGCAGCCGGCGAAGGTGGCCGAAGGCGTCCCCGCCGGCGAGGCGCAAACCCCGGACGCCGGGCAGGCCGGAACGGACACGGACGACTCGGACGATGCGGAGAAGCGCCGGCCGCGCCGGCGCGGCTGGTGGTCGCTGGGCGGCCGCTGAGCGCGCGACACAGCGCGCGCCGCGGTGGTGTCAGCCCGCCTTGCGCACGACATAGCTCTGGTGGTCGTCGGCCTCGTCGGCGGCCACCAGTTCGTGTCCCGATTCATTGCAGAAATGCGGGACGTCGATGCGTGCCGCGGGATCGTCCGACAACAGCCGGACGAAACTGCCGGCCGGCATTTTCTGCATGCGCTTGCGCAGCTTGAGCACCGGAAGCGGGCACAGCAGCCCGCGCGCGTCGAGGGTATCGCAATCGTCCATGCCGCAGGGATAGGGCGCGTGCGACCGGCTGTCCACGATGTTGTGACAGATCGCGCCGTGACCTTCCCGCCGTGATGGACTATGTGGGACGCATGTTCGGAATCGAAATCATCGACGCAGGACTTCTGCCCGCCATGACGGTGGCACTGGTGGCCGGGATCATCTCGTTTCTCAGCCCCTGCGTGCTGCCCATCGTGCCGCCGTATCTGGCCTACATGAGCGGCGTGACGCTGGCCGAGCTGTCGCAGACGGGCGGCCGGCGGGCCCACGCGGTGATGCCGGCCCTGTTCTTCGTGCTGGGGTTGTCGACGGTGTTCCTGTTCCTCGGGTTCACGGCCTCGGCGATCGGCGCGGCCTTCCTGCAGTACCAGGATACCTTCAGCCTCGTGGCGGGGGTGCTGGTGATGATCTTCGGCGCGCATTTCGTCGGCGTGTTCCGCATACCCGCTCTGGATCGCGAGGCACGGATGGACGCCGGCGACCGCGGGGGCAGTGCAGCGGGCGCCTATGTGCTGGGGCTGGCCTTCGCCTTCGGCTGGACCCCCTGCATCGGCCCGCAGCTGGGTGCGATCCTGTCGCTGGCCGCGTCGGAGGCCTCGGTCACGCGCGGCACGGTTCTTCTGGCGATCTATGCCGCGGGGCTTGGCGTGCCTTTCCTGCTGGTCGCGGCCTTCCTGCCGCGGCTTGGCGGGCTGATGACCTGGATGAAGCGGCACATGGAGCGGATCGAGCGTGTCATGGGCCTGCTGCTGTGGACCATCGGCTTGCTGATGGTCACCGGCGGGTTCTCCGACTTCTCCTACTGGCTGCTGGAAACCTTCCCGGCGCTGGCGACACTGGGCTGAGGCGCGCGGCCCGCCGCGGCGGCCTTACTCTCGTCCAAAATCCGGTTTAGGCTGGCGCAGGGCAAGAGGTCAGGCATGGACATCAGCGCAGCAGGCCGGCCGGTGGCGCGCCGGCGCGTCTTCTACATCCCGGGCTACGATCCGATCCACCCGCGCCGCTACCGCGAGCTTTACCGCAAGGAAGCGGCGGCGCAGGCAGAGATCTCGGGCCACGCGATCCGGGTGTCGCCCGGCGGTGGCGCGGGCCGGTTCGGCTGGCATGTCGACGCGCGCGTCGAGGGCGCCGATGTCACCGCCGACGTCGATGTGCTGGTGTGGTCGGACATCGTGAAGGCCAGCATGGGCCATGGCATCGCCGCGACCTACTGGCAGTTGGCGCGCACGGCCTGGACCTACATCGCGACCGGCGCGCTGTTTCGACTCATGCGCTTGCGCAAGGGGCCTGTGATCGCCGCGCTCTATCCGGTCGGTTTCCTGTTGCTGCAGCTGGTGCTGGCTTTGCTCTTGGCGTGGGCGGCGGGCCGGTTGCTGGCGCTGGCGCATCCCTGGGCCGCCTGGGCAGGCCTGGCGGTCGTGCCCTTGGTGCTGGGCTGGTTCCGCCGGCGCGACAACCGGTTCTATGCCTATTACCTGATGCACGATTATGCCTATTCCGCGCAGTTCAAGGGGGCCAACCCACCGGCGCTGGAGGCGCGCCTGGCCGTGTTCACCGACGCGATTGCCGACGCGTTGGCCGATGACGTGGACGAGGTGCTGGTCGTCGGCCACAGTTCCGGCGCGCATCTGGCCGTGACCTGCCTGGCCGACCTGCTCCGCGCGGGCCGTGTGCCCGATGACGGCCCGGCGCTGTCGCTTCTGACGCTGGGGCAGGTGATCCCGATGGTGTCGGTGCTGCCGCGGGCGGACCGGCTGCGCGCCGACCTGGCGTATCTTTGCACGCGGCCCGAGATCGCCTGGGTGGACGTGACCGCGCCGGGAGACGGCTGCGCGTTCGCCCTGTGCGATCCCGTTGCGGTTTCGGGCGCGGCACCCGCGACGGGCAAGCGCTGGCCATTGGTCCTCTCGGCCGCATTCACGCAGACGCTCAGCCCCGCGCGGTGGCGCGCGTTGCGGTGGCGGTTCTTCCGGCTGCATTTCCAGTATCTTTGCGCCTTCGACAGGCCCGGCGACTACGACTATTTCGCGATCACCGCCGGGCCGCGCAGCTTGGCCGACCGCTTTGCCGGGCGCGCGCCGTCGCCCAGCCGGATCGAGCGGCCGGTCGTCCGTGTCCGGGAGGCGTCGGCATGAGCCGCCTGCCGCCCAAGCCCCCCGCACGTGAAGGGCGCGTGTCGCTGTGGCGCTACCTGCGGCTGTTCCGCCGGGACATCCTGTCGGCACAGCCCGCCCGTCTTTACCGCGCCTGGATGGCCGAGTTCCGCACGCCGTTCTTTCGGTCGTTCCTGTGCAATCAGCCGGATCTCGTGGATCTCGTGCTGCGCGAGCGGCCCGATGATTTCCCGAAATCGGACCGCATCCGCGAAGGACTGGCGCCGCTTCTGGGCGACTCGGTCTTCGTGACCAACGGCGCGACATGGAAGCGCCAACGCCGGATCATCGACCCCGCCTTCGAGGGGGGGCGGCTGCGCGACACCTTCCCGGCGATGTGGGACGCGGGCCGGGCGGCGGCGGATCGGCTCGCGCCGCTGGCGGACGGCGAACCGGTGGAGATCGAGGCGCAGACCAGCCACGCCGCCGCCGACGTGATCTTTCGCACGCTGTTCTCGATCCCGATCGAGCACGAGGTCGCGGGGCAGGTCTTCGAAAGCTTCCGTGCCCACCAGCGCACGCAGCCCGTGGTCAACCTTGGCGCGTTGCTGCCGCTGCCGCGCTGGGTGCCGCGGTTCCATCGCCGGGGCACGCGGGCCACCGCCCGGCAGATCCGGGACCTGATCACGCGGCTGACGTCCGACCGGATGGCGCAGATCGCGGACGGCACGGCGCCGGACGACCTGGCGACAAAGATCATGACCACCCCCGATCCGCAAACCGGGGAGCGGTTCGATACCGGGGAGATGGTAGACCAGGTCGCGATCTTCTTCCTCGCCGGGCACGAGACCAGCGCCTCGGCGCTGGCCTGGGCGCTTTACCTGCTGGCGCTTTATCCGGAATGGCAGGACAGCGTGGCAGACGAGGCGCAGGCCGAGATCGACCCCCGGCGCGCGTATTTCTCGGTCGTGGGCCGGCTGCGCTTCGCGCGGGACGTGTTCCGCGAAACCCTGCGGCTTTATCCCCCGGTGCCGATGATGGTGCGCGAAGCCGCGTGCCCCGAACGGTTCCGCGATCGCGACGTGCCGAAGGGCGCGCAGATCGTTCTCAGCCCGTGGCACCTGCACCGGCACACGCGGCTGTGGGACAACCCCGACGGTTTCGACCCGGGGCGCTTCGCCACGGACAACGGCAAGGCCTGCCTGCGCGATGCCTATATCCCCTTCTCGGCGGGCCAGCGCGTCTGCACGGGTGCGGGCTTCGCGATGATGGAAGGCCCGCTTCTCCTGGCGATGCTGGTGCGCGACTACCGGTTCGAAGCGGTGGCCGAGCGGCCGGCGATGCCCGTGGCGCATCTGACGGTCCGGGGGCGCGAAGGTATCTGGCTGCGCGTCACCCCGCGCGCGCCTTGAGCGGCAAATCTTTTGTCAAAAGATTTGCCAAAGGTTTTGACAAAACCTTTTCCAAAACCTTTCGGAAAGGTTTTGGGCGGCCAGTGGCCCGCTCAGCACAGGACTTTCACCGGTTCGTTGTTGCAGAAGATGACGAAATGTCCCGCATTCTCGATGGCGTGAAAACCGCGGCGGCGCAATTCGGCCTCGAAGGCGGGGCGGCCGACCATCCGTTCGACATGCGCCACCTGCCGGCGCACGACCCCGCCCTCGCGCGCGGCGCGGGCGTCGAATATCTGGCGCATCCACAGGTCGGCGGGCAGGGGGGCGTGCATCCGGTTCATGCCCCGACCCTGCCCGCACCCGGGTAAACAGCCGGTTAACCGCGATAGTGCTGCAGGACGTGGACCCGGATCGCCGAGGCCAGCCCGGTGTCGAGGTCGCGCGCCGCGTCGATCTCGGCGGCCAGCACGTTGACGGGCTTGCCCTGTTCGGCGGCGATCTCGCGAAACGCGTGCCAGAACGCGTCCTCCAGCGAGACGCTCGTGCGGTGCCCGCGCAGGGTCAGCGAGCGCTTGACCGGCCGGCCGCTCATTCGTCGCGCTTGTGGCCGTCGGTTTCGCGCCGGAACTTCTCGGCGCGCGCTGCGTCCAGCTCTCTTTCCACCTTGCTGCGCCCGAACCGCGCGGCATTGGCATCGCCGCGGGCCTTCTTGTCGGCCCGCGTCTTCTGCTTGCGCACGCGGTTGAGGTTCACCGGCCGGCTCATGCGTCCTTGGGGCCGATCATCTGCTCGGGGCGCACGACGCGGTCGAAGGTGGCCTCGTCCACGAATCCGAGGTTGACGGCCTCTTCCTTCAGCGTGGTGCCGTTGCGGTGCGCCGTCTTGGCGACCTTGGTGGCGTTGTCGTAGCCGATTTCCGGGGCGAGCGCGGTGACCAGCATCAGCGATTCACGCATCAGCTTCTCGATCCGTTCCTCGTTGGCCCGAAGCCCGTCCACGAGGTTGTCGGTGAATGCCACGGACGCATCGCCCAGAAGCTGCATGGACTGCAGCACGTTGTAGGCCATCATCGGCTTCATGACGTTCAGTTCGAAATGCCCCTGGCTGCCGGCGAAGCCCACCGCCGCGTCGTTGCCCATGACATGCGCGCAGACCTGGGTGAGCGCCTCGCACTGCGTGGGGTTGACCTTGCCCGGCATGATCGAGCTGCCCGGCTCGTTCTCGGGCAGGATCAATTCGCCCAGCCCGCAGCGCGGGCCGCTGCCCAGGAACCGGATGTCGTTGGCGATCTTGAAGAGGCTCGCCGCCACCGTCTTGAGCGCGCCCGACATCTCGGCCATCGCGTCATGGGCCGCGAGCGCCTCGAACTTGTTGGGGGCGGTGACGAAGGGCAGGCCGGTGATTTCGGCCATGTTCCCGGCGACCGTTTCGGCCCAGCCCTTGCGGGTGTTCAGCCCCGTGCCCACCGCGGTGCCGCCCTGCGCCAGCTCGTGGATGCGTCCCAGCGCGGCCTCGACGCGGGCGATGCCCGTCGCGACCTGGTGAGCGTAGCCGGAGAACTCCTGGCCCAGGGTCAGCGGCGTCGCGTCCTGCGTGTGCGTGCGGCCGATCTTGATGATGCCGTCGAACGCCCTGGTCTTCGCCTGCAACGCCGTGTGGAGCTTGCGCAGGCCCGGAAGCGTCACGTCGCGCGCCGTCATTGCCGTGGCGATGTGCATCGCCGTGGGGAAGGTGTCGTTCGAGCTTTGCCCCATGTTGCAATGATCGTTGGGGTGGACCGGGTCCTTGGTGCCCATCCGCCCGCCCAGGATCTCGATGGCGCGGTTGGCAATCACCTCGTTTGCGTTCATGTTGGATTGCGTGCCCGAGCCGGTCTGCCAGACCACCAGCGGGAAATGATCGTCGAGCTGGCCATCCGCGACCTCGCCGGCGGCTTGCACGATGGCCTCGCCGATCTTCGGGTCCAGCGTGCCCTGCGCGACGTTGGCCTGAGCGCAGGCCTTCTTGATGACGCCCAGCGCACGAACGATGGCCCGCGGCTGATGTTCCCAGCCGATCGGGAAGTTCATGATCGACCGCTGGGTCTGCGCGCCCCAGTACTTGTCGGCAGGCACTTCGAGCGGGCCGAAGCTGTCGGTTTCGGTGCGTGTCGCGGTCATCGTCGGCTCTCCTTGTTCCGGGTCGCCGACTTCATACCCGACACGCGCGCGAATTCAATGTCTCAGGCGGCGGAACACGAAGACGCGGGCGGGCGGCAGGTTCGCCCACACGGTGCCGCGCTTCTCGGCCGAAACGCCCAGTTCGCGTTGAATCTGCGGCCCGATGGGGGCGTTGGGGCTGTAGGTGATCTGGCTGAAGAAGCCGCCCGGGGCCATCACGCCCAGGGCGCGTCCGACCACGTCGCGCTGGATCTGGGGGCGCGCCAGAACGGGCACGCCGGAGATCACCGCGCCAACGCCTGCAAGGCCGATCTGGTCGATCTCCTGCGCGGGACGGTTGAGCACCGTCACACCGGGAAATTTCTGCTGCAGCGTCTCGCAGAAGCGGGCGTTGGTCTCCAGCAGGGTCACCCGCTCGGGCGCCACGCCGCGGGCAAGGATCGCCTTGGTGAAACTGCCGGTGCCGGGGCCGATCTCGACGATGGGGCCGTCGACATCCTCCACGCCTTCGGTCATGCGGCGCGCCACCGCCCCCGATGATGGCGCGATGGCGACAACCTCGGCCGGGCGCCGCAGCAACTCACCCAGAAACACACCCAAATCGCTGGCCATGAAAGACGTCCTCCTCGGCTGATCCGTCGCGCCCGTTCCTAGCGAGGTTTCCGGGGCGGGCAATAACGGGCGTCACAAATTCACAAAATCTTCACGGGCGATGCCGTCGTCATTTCCTGAAACTGTCGAGGCTGACGACGTCCGCCTCGCCGGCCGGGGCCTCGTCGTCGTCGCGGGCCTCCGGTCCGGCGGTGTCATCGTCTGGCTCTTCGTCCTCGGCCTCGTCGGTCTGTTGCGTCTCGAACCGCAGGCCGAATTCGACCGACGGGTCGACGAAGGTCTGGATCGCGTCGTAGGGCACGTACAGGTTCTCGGGGGCGTCGCCGAAGTTCAGCGTGACCGAGAAGCCCTCGTCGGTGACCTCGAGGTCGTCGAACCAGTGCTGCATCACCACCGTCATTTCCGACGGGTAACGCTCGCGCAGCCAGCCGGCCAGGCGCGCGTCGGGATGGGTGGTGTCGAAGGTGATGAAGAAATGATGCGCCCCCGGCAGGCCGTTTTGCTGAACATCCGTCAGCACCTGTTGGATGAGTCCGCGCATCGCGCGGTGCATCAGGTTTCCGTAGTCGATCGAACTGGTCATCGGGCAGCACATCCTCCTGAAGGTCAGCATAAGGGATTCGGCGCGAAACGAAAGACCCGGACGCGCTAGACAAGTGCCTGCACCGCCGCACCGGCCAGCGCCATCAGCCCGAGCGCGGCAAGAAGCGGCAGCCGCAGGCCAAGCAGCAGCGCCATCGCCAGCGCCGTCAGGCCGGCCGCCTGGGGCGAGAAGCTGCTCCAGTCGGGAATCGCGCCGAAGGCGGTGTCGCGGACCCGGCCGAACAGCACGTGCAGCGCGAACCAGACGGACAGGTTCAGGATCACGCCCACGACCGCCGCCGAGATGGCCGCGAGCGCGCCCTTCAGCCGGGGCCGCGCCAGCAGCGTCTCGATGTAGGGGGCGCCGGCAAAGATCCACAGGAAGCACGGCGTGAAGGTGACCCACAGCGTCAGCGCGCCGGCGGCCAGCGCCAGCCCGGGGCCGCCCGCCTGGTAGCCGGCAAGATGGCCGACGAACTGGGTCACCAGGATCAGGGGGCCGGGTGTCGTTTCGGCGAGCCCGAGCGCGTCGATCATCTGCGGCGTGGTCAGCCATCCGTGGGTCTCGACGACCGCCTGTGTCATGTAGGCGAGCACCGCGTAGGCGCCGCCGAAGGTCACGACCGCGAGCTTGCTGAAAAAGACAGCCACGCCGGTCAGGAATTCCGCGTCGGCCGCCCAGGCGACCAGCACCGGCACCGCCCAGAGCGCCCCCCAGGTGGCGACTGTCGTGGCGGTGCCCCGCCAGTGTGGCGCGCGGTGCGGGGCGGGCGCGGCGGCATCCTGTTCGCGGGGCCGGGCCAGTGCCCCCCAAAAGGCGGCCACCGCGATGACCGCCGGGAAGGGCACCGAAAAGACGAACATCGCCGCGAACGCCCCCAGCGCCAGCGCCCAGGCATCCCAGCCCTCGAGTGCCTTGGCGGCGAGGCGCAGCAGGGCCTGAAGCACGATCACGACCACCGCCGCCTGGATGCCGGCGAACAGCGCCTGCACCAGCGGCACCTGCCCGAAGGCGGCATATCCCAGCGCCAGCGCCAGGATCACGGCCGCGCCCGGCAGAACGAACAGCAGCCCCGCGATCAGCCCGCCGGGCACCCCGCGCAGTCGCCAGCCGGCGTAGGTGGCCAGCTGCATCGCTTCCGGCCCCGGCAGAAGCATGCAGAACGAAAGCGCGCCGAGGAACTGCCGCTCCTCTAGCCAGCCGTGGCGGTCCACCAGCTCGGTGTGCATGAGCGATATCTGCGCCGCGGGCCCGCCGAAGGACAGCACGCCGATGCGCCCGAAGACGCGGAATAACTGCCAGAGGTCGGGCCCGTCCATGCAGCGGGTCATAACGCCAACGCGCCGAGGGGCAAACCGGGATCGCGCGCCGTCATGGAATTGTCATGCCAACCGCAACGCCGGCGGGCCGCTACCGCGTGAGCACCAGCTTGCCGTTCGCGATCTCGACGCTCTCGAACCGCTGCAGGTAACTCATCCCGAGAAGGGACTGGTCCATCCGCCCCTCGTTGACCCAGGCGCGCAGGCCCGTGTCGCGCATCGGCCCGATCTCGAAGCTGCCAAGGTTCACCGGTGCCGTGCGCACCTCGCCGTTGGCGGTGTAGGCGCGGTCGACGTAGGCCAGCCCGTCCGGGTCGATCCCGGCCTCGCGCGCGGCGGATTTCGACAGCACGATCTGCGACGCGCCGGTATCCACGACGAACCGCACCGGCGCGCCGTTGACCTGCGCGGTGACGTAGTAGTGGCCATCCGGGGCGCGCGGCAGCTCGATCTTGCCGGGGCCCGTCATCACCGCCTGGCCCGGGCGCATGCCCTGCCGGATGTCGCCCCACAGGCCGACGGCCGCGATCACGCCCACGAAGATCAGCGCCCAGATCATCGCCTGCTGGATCATCCGCCCCAGCGAGCCGCGATGGTGCGTGACGTAGATGAGAACGATGGCCGTGCCGAGCACGACCAGATAGATCAACTGGGCGGTGTCGAAGTCGTTCATGCCGTGTCCCTCGCGCGTGTGCGCCCCATATGGGCGCATCCGTGCCGTATTGTAAGATCACCCCGCAAGCCCGAAGCCCTTCAGCCCGTCGAGAACGAACTGCACCGCCAGCGCGGCCAGCAGCATGCCGAGGATGCGGGTGACGACGTTGATGCCGGTGCGCCCCAGCGCGCGTTCCAGCAGCCCCGCCGCAAGGAAAAGCAGCAGCACGATGGCGATCACCCCGGCCATCACGCCCATAACCCACGCCATGCCTTCCAGCCCGGGCTTCTGGCCGGCCAGCAGGATCACCGAGGTGATCGCACCGGGCCCCGCGATCAGCGGCACCGCGAGCGGGAAGACCGAGGGGTCGTCGCCGTCGTCCTCCTCCTCGGCCTGGTCGGCCTGGCCCTGCCGCCGCTTGGTGCGGCGCTCGAACAGCATGTCCAGCGCGGTCAGGAAAAGCAGGATGCCGCCGGCGATGCGGAAGGCCGGCATCGAGATGCCGACGAAGTCCAGCACCGCCTCGCCGAAGGCCGTGAAGACGATCAGGATCAGCACCGAGGTGATGCAGGCGCGCAGGGCGATCGCCCGCCGGCGCGCCGCCGTCATCCCTTGCGTGAGCGCCACGAAGATGGGCGTCATGCCGATGGGATCGATGATCACGAAAAGCGTGACGAAGGCCGTGATCAGAAAGGCGCTGTCCATGCGCCATTGCGACCATGTCCGGCCCGCCTTGGCAAGGGGCGTGTCGCGCGCGGCGCCGGCAGGGCGGGTCGCCGCCGGCGGCGGCCGGGCGCGCTCAGGCGTCGCCGCCGGCGGCCTCGAGCCGTTCCAGCGCGTCCATCCACAGCGCCTCCGCCCGGTCCAGCCCGTCCATGACCTCGGCGTATTTCTTCTGCCATTCGGCGGCCTCGTTGGCGCGCGCGTCGTCGTAGAGCGCGGGATCGGCCAGCTTGGCGGCGATGCGGTCGCGCATCTCGTTGAGCTTCTCGACGCGCGCCTCGCACTTGCGCACCTCTTGGCGCAGGTTCGCGCGCGCCTCCCTTGCCGGCTTTTGCGGCTTGGCCGGTTTGGGTGTCCCGGCCCGCCGGCCGGGCTTGTCGCCGGCCAGCAGTTCGGCGCGGTAGCTTTCCAGGTCGCCGTCGTAGGGCCGCACGCGCCCGCCCGCCACCAACCACAGCCGGTCGGCCACCAGCTCCAGCAGGTGCATGTCGTGGCTCACCAGGATCACCGCGCCGGAATAGGCGGTCAGCGCCTCGATCAGCGCCTCGCGGCTTTCGATGTCGAGGTGGTTGGTGGGCTCGTCGAGGATCAGCAATTGCGGCGCGTCCAGCGTGGCCAGCATCAGCGAAAGCCGTGCCTTCTGCCCGCCCGACAGCTGCGCGACGGGCGTGTCGGCCTGGTCGGCACCGATGCCGAAGGCGCCCATCCGCGCGCGCAGCCGCGTGGGCGGCGTGTCCGGGCGGTGACGCCGGATGTGGTCCAGCGGGGTTTCGTCCTCGTGCAGCTCATCGACCTGGTGCTGCGCGAAATAGCCGACGCGCAGCTTGGCGGCGGTGTGCAGCCGCCCGGACATCGGGGGCAGCTTGCCGGCGAAAAGCTTCGACAGCGTGGACTTGCCCTCGCCGTTGCGCCCGAGCAGCGCGATGCGGTCGTCCTGGTCGATGCGCAGGTCGAGCCGTGACAGCACCGGCGTGTCGTCGTAGCCCACCGCGCCATCCTCGACCCGCAGGATCGGGGGCGAAAGCGCCTCGGGCTCGGGGAAGGTGAAGGCGCGCAACGCCGCTTCCTGAGGGCGGGCCACGGGCTTCATCTTCGCCAGCGCCTTGATCCGCGCCTGCGCCTGCTTGGCCTTGTCCGCCTTGTAACGGAACCGGTCCACATAGGATTGCAGGTGCGCGCGGCGCGCCTCCTGCTTCTTCGCTTCCGCTTCGGCCGCGGCGACGCGGGCGGCGCGGGTTTCGGCGAAAGCGTCGTAGCCCCCCTGGTAGAGCGCGAGCTTGCGGTCCTCGAGGTGCAGGATGGCGCCCACGGCACGGTTGAGCAAACCGCGGTCGTGGCTGATGACGATCACGGTGTGCGGATACCGCGCGAGGTAGGATTCCAGCCATAGCGCACCCTCGAGGTCGAGGTAGTTGGTGGGCTCGTCCAGAAGCAGCAGGTCGGGCTGTGAAAACAGCACCGCGGCCAGCGCCACGCGCATCCGCCAGCCGCCGGAGAAGGCGCTGCACGGCATCCTTTGGGCGGCATCGTCGAACCCCAGGCCCTTAAGGATGGACGCCGCGCGCGCCTCGGCGCCCCAGGCGTCGATGTCCGCCAGCCGGGTCTGGATGTCGGCGATGCGCGCGCCGTCGGTCGCCGTCTCGGCCTCGGCCAGCAGCGCGGTGCGCTCGGCGTCGGCGGCCAGGACCGTGTCGATGAGCGATGCGTCGGTGCCCGGGGCCTCCTGCGCCACGCCGCCGATGCGTGCGCGCGGCGGCAGCGTGATCTGGCCGCCCTCGAGCGCCAGTTCGCCCCGGATCAGGCGGAACAGCGTGGTCTTGCCGGTGCCGTTGCGCCCCACGAGGCCCACCTTGTGGCCATCGGGGATGGTCGCCGAGGCGTGCTCGAACAACGGGCGACCGGCCACGGAATAGGAAATGTCGTCGATGCGCAGCATGGGCGCGGTGTGGCGCATGGGCGCGCGGGCGTCAATCACCGCGGGCCTGCCGGCGCCCCGACGGCACGTTGCGCCTTTTCAACCCGCGGTCCCCGTGCTATCGGACCCGCGATCCGGAACCGGCCGGGCACCCCGGCCCGGACCGCACCACCACATGAATCTGCGCGAAAGAGGGGCTGACATGGCTGTCGAACGCACGCTGAGCATCATCAAACCCGATGCCACCACCCGAAACCTGACCGGCAAGATCAACGCCAAGTTCGAGGAGGCGGGGCTGCGCATCATCGCGCAGAAACGCATCAAGCTGACCAAGGAACAGGCCAGTGTCTTCTACGCCGTGCACAAGGAGCGCCCGTTCTACGACGAGCTGTGCGAGTTCATGGCCAGCGCACCGGTCGTCGTGCAGGTGCTCGAGGGCGAGAACGCGATCGCCCGCAACCGCGAGGTGATGGGCGCCACCAACCCCGCCGAGGCCGCACCCGGCACCATCCGCGCGGAATACGCGGAATCGGTTGGCGAGAACTCGGTCCACGGCTCCGATGCGCCGGAGACGGCCGCCGAGGAAATCGCCTATTTCTTCTCGGGGCTCGAACTGGTGGGCTGAGCCCGGTCAGCAACGCACGACGCGCGAAATCGAGGGCCGCATCCGCTTGGGGTGCGGTCTTTTTCGTGTTCGCCCCGCCGCTCAGATGGCGGCGAAATCGTTGAAGACCTGCCGCGAAACCGTCTTGGGCGTGGGCTGCGCGCCCGCCTGGGCGGGCGTCCTCGGCGGATTGGGCTCGCGTTGGGTCTGCTGGCCCGCCTCGCCGGCGGCGGGTGTTTGGGGCGATTGGGCTGCTCGTGCCATGGGTCTGCTCCGTGTTGGCGGCGCAGGCCGGGGCGGGCAGCGCCCGACCGGCGCCTCTGGTTATCCCTCCAGTCTCGCGCGGGATCCTGCCGGGGGCGGGGAAAAACGGTGGCGTTTTCGGGGCTGTCTCATGCGTCCATCCTGTCGATCACGGTCACGCCGCGCCCGGCGAAACCGTCCATCTCGCGCAGCGCGCCCTCGGCCTGCGACAACGCGATGCGGCGCGTCACCAGCCGCGCAGGGTCCATCCGGCCGGCCGCGATCATCTCGAACAGCGCCGCGAACCTGTGCGCACCGATGCCGCGCGTGCCGTGCAGGGTGAGTTGCCGCGCGTAGACGAGATCGAGCAGCGGTAGCGGCGGATTGGCGTGGCCGCCCACCGGCATCCCGATCTGGACGTGCCGGCCCAGCTTGCGCAGGCCGCGCAGCGAGGCCTCGAACGTCTCGGTCCGGCCCAGAGCCTCCACGCTGACATGCGCCCCGCCGCCGGTCATGTCCTGCACCGCCGCGCCGACGTCACCACCCGCCTTGCCCGCGTCCAGCGTGGCATCGGCGCCCAGCGCGTCGGCCATGTCCAGCGAGCCGGGGTCGATGTCGACCGCCAACACCCGGGCGCCAAGGGCCGCGCCGATCATGACCGCCGACAGCCCGACGCCGCCGCACCCATGCACCGCCAGCCATTCGCCCGGCCGCAGCGCCGCACGGTCCACCACGCCGCGGAAGGCGGTCGTCACCCGGCATCCCATGCCGGCGGCGGCGGCGTAATCCACCCTGTCGGGCAGGCGGACGAGATTGTAGTCCGCCCAGGGGATCGCCACTCGCTCGGCGAAGGCGCCCCAGACGGTGAAGCCGATCACGGTCTGCCCCGCGCAGACGGTGGGCTCGCCGCCGCGGCAGTCCGCGCAGGTGCCACAGCCCAGGATGAAAGGGGCGGTCACCCGGTCGCCGGGGCGGAAGGCATGGCACTCCGGCCCGGTCTCGATGACCTCGCCGGCGAATTCGTGCCCCATGACGTGGGGCAACGCGACATCGGGGTCCGCGCCTTTCCAGGCGTGGTGGTCCGAGCGGCACACGCCGCAGGCTTGCACCGCCACCACGGCCCCGTCGCGCGGGCAGGTCGGGTCGGGCACCTGCGAAATGTCGATCGGACCGTCGAATTCGGTGATCAGGGCGGCTTTCATCGGGCCTCCGGGCAATGCGTGTGGCGCCAGACTAGGCCTGCACCGGGTGGCCCTGTGGCCGGTTCGCGACATCGCGTGTCGCATCCACGCCGTCGGCTTCGGGACATGCGGCGCGGGTGCCGGGCGCAAGACCCGGTTGTCGCGCAACGGCCCCGTCGCCTAGCGTGCGCTTGGGCGGCCGCCGTGCCGCGGGCCACCAGGCGAAGGGAGACGTCTCATGTTGGAGCAGGCGAGGGCGCGCACGCGCGAACTGCAGGACCGGATGCGGCGGGCGGGCATCGAACGGGCGATCTTCACCGACGAAAGCTCGATCGCCTACCTCGCCGGCTTCTGGGGCTACCTGGGGGTGGAATTCGGGCGGCCCACCGTGCTGATCGTCGAGGCCGATGCCGCGCCGGTGGTCGTCACGCCGCTGATGGAATCCCAGATGGTGGCGGCCATGACATGGGTCGACGACGTGCGGGCATGGGAGGATTCGGGCCCGCGCCGCTGGCCCCGCGTGCTGGGCGACGTGCTGGGCGAGGCGCCGGGAGAGCTGTGGGTGGAGCGCGACCAGCTGCCCGCCATCCTGCGCAACTGGATCGACGACACCTACCCGGGCACGCGGCTGCGCGACATTTCCCCGGTGCTGGGCGCGATGCGGATGATCAAGTCGTCCTTCGAGATCGCCGTGATGAAGCAGGCCGGCGAGATCGCGGGGGCGATGATGCGCGCGGCCCATGATTCACTGCGCGAGGGCGCGCGCGAATACGAGTCCGCGGTCGCCGTGATCGAGGCGGGCTCGCGCAAGGCGGCGGGGTTCCTGACCGACGCGGGCTGGGAACGGTTCGTCTCTCCCATGATCCACAACCTGCAGATCGTGCAGAGCGGGGCGGATACCGCGATGGTGCACCGCCGCGCCAGTGTGAAGGCCTATGAACGCGGCGACCCCGTCTACTTCTGTTTCTGCAACATGGCCCAGTTCAAGCAGTACAAGCTGGGCTTCGACCGGATGTTCCACGTTGGCGAGGCGACCGACGAGGCGGCGCGCGTCCAGCAGGCGGCGATCGATGCGCAGCAGGCTGCCATCGCCGCGATCCGGCCCGGTGTCGCGGCCGAGGAGGTCGCCGCCGCCGCCGACGAGGTTTACCGCGCCCGTGGCTACGAGACCGGCTACCGCACGGGCCGCTCCATCGGGGTTGCCTACCTCGAGGCGCCCGAGCTCAAGGCCGGCGACACGACCACGCTGCGGCCCGGCATGACCTTCGCCGTGGACGGGGGCATCTCGGTCGACGGGCGGGTGGCCGGGCGTATCGGAGATTCGGTCGTCGTTACCGAAACGGGCTGCGAGTACCTCACCGAGTACCCGCGCCGGATCCTGCTGAGCCGCGGCTAGAGTTCGCCACCTGACAACAGGTTCCCGGGCCCGCCTGTGGTGCGCCGCCGGGCGCTCGCACGATGCTCCGAGGGGCGGCCATGCGGGACCTTCCCGCTGTTCGGCCCCGGTGCGCGGACAGTGCCCCGCCCGAGTGGTGCATCAGGCCGTCCGCGGAGCGTTTGGCCCGGCGCGTCGCGCGGCCCGTTACGCTACACCGCCGCGAGCACGCCTCCCGAAACGACGAGAGCGGTGAGCGCGGCTGCCTGGCGCCAGGGCGTGCGCACGCCGGTGCGGCGTTCCGCCTGCCAGCCGACGAAGCCGCCGGGCACGCCGGCCACCAGGGCCATGCCGGTGGCGATCGCCGCCGCCGGCCCGGACCCGGCCAGCACCGGCCCCGCGGCGAGCGCGCCGATGCCAAGCGCGACCGATGTCAATACCGCGCCGATGATGACGTAGAGCGCGCGAAAGATGTGTTTCACCGGTTCGATGTCGTCCAGGCCGTCATGCGCCAGGATCTGCCGGTGATAGTCGGCCGGTGCCGGACCGAGAAGGTACTTCGCTGCCAGCGCGAGAAGCCCCAACGCCGCCAGTCCGAAAAGCAATGCCGTGATGAGCATCACCGCCCCCCGTTTTTTTGCGACATGGCGACCAAAGTAGCACGCCTGTCAAACGGTCTTGCCCAAGTGTGCCGCGTCGAGGGTCGCGGTGCTGCCGTCACCGCTCCTTGGAAACGCTTTTCGAACCGAGGTGTCCTCTGCAACCCATCGGCAACGCACGGCGCCCCTTGCACGCAAGTCCGTCGGGCGTCGTTCGCCTGCGGATGCCCGTCGATCGGGAACCGCGGACGAACTGCTCGAACCGTGCGCCGCCGGCCCTGAGGGGCCGGGGCTGCCGTCACGCATGGGCGAAGCCGTCATGGGGCCTTGTCGCCCGGGGGCGCTGGGCCGGTGCCGATACGCCGCGTCCATCGGGGATCTCGTGTCGGGCGAGGGCACCAGCCGCCCTGCGCACGCTTCCGTGACCGCCTCGGGCATTTTGCCCACTGGCCCCTTGCGCGGGCAGGGGATAGAGACGGGCGCATGGACCCACAGGTGCCCCTGACCCGCGATCTCGTCTTCATTGGCGGCGGCCACGCGCATGCGCTGGTGCTGCGCCGCTGGGGCATGGCGCCGCTGCCGGGCGCCCGGCTCACGGTGATCGACCCGAACCCCAAGGCGCCCTATACCGGCATGCTGCCCGGCTTCGTGGCCGGCCACTATACCCGTGACGCGCTGGACATCGACCTTGTGCGGCTGGCGCGTTTCGCCGGCGCGCGGCTGGTCCAGGGGCGGGCTGTCGGGCTCGATCCCTCGACGCGGCGCGTGCATGTCGCGGGGCGGCCCGACATCGCCTATGACGTGCTGTCCATCGACATCGGAATCACGTCGCACATGTCCGAGGTGCCGGGGTTCGCCGACCACGCGATCGCCGCCAAGCCGCTGGGCCCCTTCGCCGACCGGTGGCACGCTTTCCTGACAAAGGCGACCGACGGCGATCTGCCGCCCGAGGTCGCGGTGATCGGCGGTGGCGTGGCCGGGGTGGAGCTGGCGCTGGCGATGCATCACCGGCTGGCGGGGCTGTCGAGAACGCCGCCCAGGGTGCGGGTGCTCGAGGCGGGGGCGCCGCTGCAGGGCACCGCCGCCGGCACGCGGCGCGCGCTGGAACGTGCCATGCGGCGGCGCGGGATCGAGATGGTGACAGGGGCCGGCGTGGCGGAGGTCACGCCGGGCGCGGTGTGCCTGACGGATGGCCGCGAGATCCCGGCCGCATTGACGGTGGGGGCCGCCGGTGCGCGGCCGTGGCCCTGGCTTGCCGACACCGGCCTGCCGCTGCACGAGGGGTTCATCAAGGTCGATGACACCCTGCGCGTCGAGGGCACGCCCGAGATCCACGCCGCCGGCGATTGCGCGCACCTGACCCATGCGCCGCGCCCCAAGGCGGGCGTCTATGCCGTGCGCGCGGCGCCGGTACTGTACCAGAACCTGCGCGCCGCGCTGGCGGGGCACACACCGCGCCGGTTCCGCCCGCAGCGCGATTTCCTCAAGCTGGTGTCGATGGGCGGCCGGCAGGCCGTGGCAGACAAGGGCGGGCTTGGCGTGCATCTGCCCGGCCTCTGGCACTGGAAGGACCGGATCGACCGGCGATTCATGGACAGGTTCCGTGCGCTGCCCGAGATGCCCGCGCCGACACTTCCGCGCGAGGCGGCGCAGGGCGTGCAGGCCGAGCTGGAGGGGCACGCTGTCATCTGCGGCGGATGCGGCGCCAAGGTGGGGCCGGGCGCGTTGGCCGAAACGCTGGATGGCCTCGCCGCACCGCGTCGGGCGGACGTGCTCAGCCGCCCCGGCGACGACGCGGGCGTGCTCGTGATCGGCGGGCAGCGGCAGTTGCTCAGCACCGATCACCTGCGCGCGTTTTCCGAGGATCCATGGATGATGGCGCGCATCGCCGCCGTTCACGCGCTGGGCGATGTCTGGGCCATGGGCGCGGCACCGCAGGCGGCTTTGCTCAATATCGTGCTGCCGCGCATGACCGAGCGCCTGCAGCGGCGCACACTGCGCGAGATCATGGCGGGGGCCGAGGGCGTGATGGCCGATGCCGGTGCCGAGATCATCGGCGGGCACACGACGCAGGGCGCGGAGACGACGATCGGGGTCACGGTGACGGGCATGGCCGAGGCGGACCCCATCGGGTTGGACGGCGCCCGACCGGGGGACGCGTTGATCCTGACCAAGCCGCTGGGCACAGGGGTGATCCTTGCCGCCGAGATGGCCACCCGCGCCGACGGCGACACGGTCGTCGCCGCGTTCGGGTCGATGGCCCGCCCGCTTGCCATCGACGCTGCGCAATTGCGTGGCGCCCATGCCATGACAGATGTCACGGGCTTCGGTTTGGCGGGGCACCTGCTGGCGATCTGCCGGGCCAGCGGTTGTGGCGCGGAATTGAGCCTGGACGCGCTGCCGCTGCTGCCTGGGGCCGCACGCTTGCTGGCCGCGGGGGAGCGCGCGTCGCTTCACGCGGCGAACGCGGCGCATGTCGCGCCACATCTGTCAGGCGGCGACGACGGAGATCCGGCCCGTCGGGCGGCGCTGTTCGATCCGCAGACGGCCGGTGGCCTGTTGGCCGCCGTCGCGCCCGGGCAGGCCGAGGCGGCACTGGCGGGCCTGTGCGCGCAGGATTTGCCCGCCGTGCGGATCGGCACCGTGACGGAAGGCGGCGGGATCGTGCTCGTCTAGCCCTTCGCGGCGTCGTGAAGCGCGGTCTCGAGACGTGGCAACGCGGTGGCCAGCGTGGCGTCGTCCAGCGCGTCGAGGTCGATGCGCGCGACCGGCGGCTTGCCCTGCCGCCGCCGAACCCGGGCATAGCCCGGGTCGTAGTGGTCGCGGATGAGCGCATGGGCGAGTTCGGTGTAGTCGCCCGCGCGCGCCATGGCCTGCCAGGCGTCGACGCGCGCGTGGCCCTGCAGCTTGCGCAACGCGTCAAGGCGCCCGACCAGCCGCTCGGGCGCCTCGGTGACATCGGCGTAGGCACGCGCGAGGTAGCACGCGCGCTCCGACGCGGGGGCCCTGACTTCCACCAGGGGCGCGGCGCGCATCGCCTGCCACAGCGCGGGCGGCACGATGCGCTGCCCCACCTTGTTCGACTCGGCCTCGATCACCACCGGGCGCGCCGGATCGAGCCGGGCGAGCGCTTGCGCGATTCGCCCTTCGAACAGTTTCTGCGTTGGCTGTCCGCCCGGCATGGCGCCCAGCGCGGAGCCACGGTGGTTGGCCAGCCCCTCGAGGTCGACCACCTGCCAGCCCCGGTCGGCCAGAAGCGCCAACAGGCGCGTCTTGGCCGTACCGGTGTTGCCGTCCAGCAGAACCGGCCGCAGGTCCAGCGGCCGGTCGTAGAGCAGCCGCACCACGAGGCGCCGGTAGGCACGGTAGCCCCCGTCGAGAACACGCGCCCGCCAGCCGATCTGTTGCAGGATCGAGGCGAAGGCGCCCGAGCGCTGCCCGCCGCGCCAGCAATAGACCAGCGGACGCCAGCCGCCGTCCTTGTCGCGCAGCGGTCCCTCCAGGTGGCGCGCCACGTTGCGCGCGACGTGGGCCGCGCCGATCTTTCGGGCAAGGAAACGGTCCTGCCGGACGTAGATCGTGCCGACCTCGGCGCGCTCGGCATCGCTGAGCGATGGAAGGTTCATCGCACCGGGCAGGTGATCCTCGGCGAACTCGGCGGGCGAGCGGGCGTCGATCACCGTATCGGCGGGCAGCCGGGCCAGATCGTCGAGGCTGTTCAGCGTCAGGTGCATGGGCGTGGTATCTAGGAGATATGCCGCTCCCGCGCCAGAGGCGGGACCGTCGCTGGCGGCTTCCGCCTCTGGCGCGGGCGTGCTACCGTGCCGACGACGGCAAAAAGGGCAGGGCGGAAAACCTTTATGACGGCGAAGGATGCGCAGGCCGAGCTGCCCGTTCTGGTGGTCGATCTGGACGGTACGCTGATCCTGTCGGACATGTTGTTCGAAAGCTTCTGGGCGGGGCTGGCCGATGACTGGCGCACGCCCTTCGCCTCGGTGCGCGCGCTGGTGTCGGGGCGCGCTGCGCTCAAGCGGCGGCTGGCGCGGCAGGCGAGCGTGTCGGTCGAAAGCCTGCCCTTCAACGAGGATGTGATCGCGCGGGTGCGCGACTGGCGCGCGTCGGGCGGGCGTGCCGCCCTGGTCAGCGCGTCGGACGCCACGCTTGTGGAGGCGGTTGCCGATCACCTCGGTCTGTTCGACGAGGTCTTCGGTTCGGACGGCGAGACCAACCTGAAGGGCGCGCGCAAGTCGCGCTTCCTCGAAGCGCGCTACGGCGCCCGGGGCTATGCCTACATCGGCGACAGCGCGGCGGACCTTCCGGTGTGGCGCAATGCCGCGCGGGCCATCACGGCCAATGCGCCCACCACGTTGCGCCGGCGGGTCGCCGCGCTGGGCGGCGATCACGATCACATCGGGGCGCCATCGCGGCGGCTGGCGGCCTATGCCGCGGCGCTGCGCCCGCACCAGTGGCTCAAGAACGTTCTTGTCTTCGTGCCGATGTTGGCCGCGCAGGCCTTCGCGTGGCCCGTGATCCTTCAGGCGCTGCTCGCCTTCGCGGCGTTCAGCCTGGTGTCGTCGTCGGTCTACGTTCTCAACGACCTTCTCGACCTGCGATCGGACAGGGCGCACCCGCGCAAGCGTCAAAGACCCTTCGCGGCGGGCCGGGTGCCCATCGCGCACGGAACGGTGATGTCGCCGTTGCTGCTGCTGGCGGGCCTCGGGCTGGCGGCGCTGGCGGGCGGTTCGCTTTTCCTGGTGCTGCTGGGCTATTTCTTTCTGACGACCTGGTATTCGCTCGCGCTGAAACGGCGGGCGATCGCGGATATTTGCGCCCTGGCGGGGCTGTACACGTTGCGCATCGTCGCGGGCGCGGTAGCCACCGGGATCGGCCTTTCGGTCTGGTTGCTGGCGTTCTCGATCTTCTTCTTCTTCGCCATGGCCGCCGTCAAGCGGCAGGCCGAACTCGTGGATCTGGCCCATCGCGGGGTGCTGGCGGCGGCCGGGCGGGGTTACAACGTCGAGGATCTCCCGCTGGTTGCGCAGATGGCCAGCGCGTCGGGCTATGTCTCGGTTCTGGTGCTGGCGCTCTACCTCAACGCGCCGGGCGTGCAGGTCCTCTACTCGGCGCCGTGGCTTTTGTGGGGGATCTGCCTTGTGCTGCTCTACTGGATCAGCCGGATCGTGCTCATCACCCACCGCGGCCGGATGGACGACGACCCCGTGCTTTACGCGGTGAAAGACCGCACGAGCCTTGTCTGCATGGCGCTGATCGCGGGCTTCAGCATCGGGGCGGCGGTGCTTTGACGCGGCGGGCCTTGATCGCGCGCTACGCCCTCTTCGCGGTGGCCGCCGTGCTGGTCAACCTCGCCACGCAGAGGGCCGTTCTCGCCATGTCCTGGCCGGCGCCGGGGCTGGGGCTTGCCGTTGCGATCGCGGCGGGCACGCTGACCGGGCTGGTGGTGAAATACGTCCTCGACAAGCGCTGGATCTTCGACGACCGCTCCACGGGGCTGGCCACCCACGGCCGCAAGTTCGCGCTCTACACGGCGATGGGGGTGGTGACGACCTGTATCTTCTGGGGCACCGAGACGGCGTTCTGGCTGATCTGGCGCAGTGACCTGATGCGCGAGGCCGGGGCCGTGCTGGGGCTGACGGTGGGCTATGTGACCAAGTACAACCTCGACAAGCGGTTCGTTTTCGCGCCACGCCGCACGGATGCGGAGGCCGTCCGGTGAAGCTGGCTGGCTGGGGACGATACCCGGTGGCGGACTGCCGGCTGCGTGCGCCGCGCGACGCGGACGCGATCACCGCCGCGCTGGCCGACGGCCCGCTGATCGCCCGCGGCGCCGGCCGCGCCTACGGCGACAGCGCGATGAGTGCCGCCAACACCTTGGAAATGCGCCATTTCAACCGGATGCTTGCCTTCGACCCGGACACCGGGCGGCTGGAGGCGGAGGCCGGGGTGCTGCTGGCCGACATCATCGCCAGTTTCCTGCCGCGCGGGTGGTTCCCTGCCGTCACGCCGGGGACCAAGTTCGTCAGCCTCGGCGGCATGATCGCCGCGGACGTGCACGGCAAGAACCACCATCGCGACGGCACCTTCGGCAATTTCGTCGACTGGATCGATGTCATGGGCGCCGAAGGGCAGGTGCGGCGGTGTTCGCGCGGCGAAAACCCCGATTTGTTCGCCTGGACCCTGGGCGGCATGGGGCTGACGGGTGTGATCCTGCGCGCTGCGATCCGGCTGCGCCCCGTCGAAAGCGGCTGGATCCGGCAGGAGACGCGCCCTGCACCGGACCTCGACGCGGCCATGGCGGCCTTCGAGGCGACCGGCGACCGGACCTACTCGGTGGCCTGGCTTGATTGCCTTGCCCGCGGGCGCGCGCTGGGCCGATCGCTGCTGATGCTGGGCGAACATGCCTTGCGCGCCGATCTGCCGGCGACGCTGTGGCGCGATCCCTTCGGCCCGCCCGCGACACCGCGGGGCCGCGTGCCGCTGGATCTGCCCGGCATCACGCTCAACCGCTACAGCGTGGGGCTGTTCAACGCGGTCCACTACCGCCTGGGCGCCCGGCGCGCAGGGCCGGTCTTCGAGCACTGGGACAGGTTCTTCTACCCGCTCGACGGAATCCTGGGCTGGAACCGGATCTACGGGCGGCGCGGGTTCGTGCAGTTCCAGTGCGCGCTGCCCGAACCGCAGGCCCACCGCGGGCTCGAGGCGCTGCTGCGCACGGTGTCGGACGCGGGGCAGGGGTCGTTCCTGGCGGTTCTCAAGAAGTTCGGCGCGGAAACCGGGCGGTTCTCATTCCCGATGCCGGGGTATACGCTGTCGCTGGATTTCCCCGTCTCGACAAGGACACTTCGCCTGATGGATCAACTCGACCAGATCACGCTCGACCACGGCGGCCGGTTCTACCTGGCCAAGGATGCCCGGATGTCGGCGGCCACGCTGCATGCCTCGGACGATCGTGCCGACGCCTTCGCCCGGATGCGACGGCAGGCGGGCCACGCGGGCGGTTTCGCCTCGATGCAGTCCGAAAGGCTGGGCCTTTGAGCGGCGGCGGTGCGGTTCTCGTCCTCGGCGGGCGCTCGGACATCGGGCTCGCCGTCGCGCATGCCTTCGCGGCGCGCGGGCATCCCGTGCAACTTGCCGCGCGCGACCCGGCCTCGCTTGATCCCGAGAAACGCGACATCGAGTTGCGGCACCGGGTAAGCGTGACGTTGCACGAATTCGATGCGCTCGCCGTGGAGACGCACGAGGGGTTCGTCGGGGCGCTGCCCGAGATACCGGCGATCGCAGTCTGCGCCGTGGGCCTGCTTGGGGACGATCAGGCGGACCTCGAACATGACCCGGCGGCGGCGCGTGCCGTGATGCGCACCAACTACGAGGGGCCGGCAAACGTGCTGGGGATCTTGGCCAACCGTTTCGAGGCACGCGGCAGCGGGACGCTGATCGGCATCAGCTCGGTCGCGGGCGACCGGGGGCGCGCCACCAACTACATTTACGGGTCGGCCAAGGCGGGGTTCACGGCCTACCTGTCGGGGTTGCGCAACCGGCTGGCCGGCAAGGGCGTGCACGTGCTGACGGTGCTGCCCGGCTTCGTCGCGACCAAGATGACCGAGGGCAAGGACCTCTCGCCACGGCTGACGACCGATCCCGTCACCCTGGCCGAAGCGGTGGTGCGGGCCAGCGACAGCGGCCGCAACATCCTTTACTACAAGCGCATCTGGGCGCTGGTCATGCTGGTCATCCGCAACATCCCCGAGGCGGTGTTCAAGCGCACGCGGATCTGAGGCGCCGATCAGTCCCCGGCCAGCTTTCGGGCCGCCCCCAGCGTGCCGGGGCCCACGATGGCATCCAGCGCGCCGCGGTAGAACCCGCGGTCCTTGAGGATCTTCTGGAATTCCAGCGCCGTCTGCCTGTCCCACTTCGGGGTGCGCCCGCCGTCGCGGCCGCGCAGCCCGGAGACCTTGATCTCGCCGGTCTCCAGCGCCTCGACGTAAAGCTCCGCCGCGCGCACCGGGTCGTACGCCACCCCCTTGCCGCGTTCATGCAGGAACCCCAGCGTGTTGATCGCTGCCGGGTTTCCGGCTTCGGCCGCGCGCCGCGTCCAGGCCGCCTGTTTCTCCGGGTCGTCGAACAGTGAAGCGTCGGCGTAGAGTTTTGCCAGTTCCGTCCGGGCGGTGGTGTTGCCCTGCTCGGCCGCCATTTCGTAAAGCGTCGCGGCTTTTTCCGGATCGGGCAGGCCCAGGGCCTCGGCCTGCGTATCGGCCAGCCCGTCGGCGTTCCGGTAGACCTGCGCCAGCCGAACCTGCGCGAAATGATAACCGGCGTCCGCCGCGTCCTGCAGCAGCGCGATCATGCGCTCGCTGTCCTGCGCCACGCCGCGGCCCAGCCCGTGCATGATCGCAAGTGTCGTCTTGGCCGGCATGTCGCCGGCTTCGGCGGCGGCCCGGTAGCCCGCGACGGCGCGGTCGTGGTCCTCCTCGATCGGGCCGATGCCGAAGTTGTAATAGTCGCCCAGCTTGGTGTGGGCGGCGGCGACGCCACGTTCCGCGGCTGCCTCGAAGCGGGCGAGGGCGGTATCGTGCGCGCCCTCGCGCTGCAGGATGACGCCCATGTGGTAAAGGGCGGCCGGGGCGGGGTCCGGCCGGGCCGCGGCCTCCTCGCAGTCGGCGCGCGCGCGCTGCAGCGCCTCCAGGTCGCGCGCCAATGCATCGCGGCTGACCGGCACGCCCGCATCGGGCGGTCCGGCCACGTCGAGGCACCGGGCGGCGGCGTCCGTCGACTGGGCCGCGGCGGGCACGGCGGCCGCGAGAACGGCCGCGGCGGGCAGGGCGATCATGACGGATTTCGCTGCATGTCGCATGTGTCTTTCCATCCTTGGTGTCGCGTCGTGTCGTCGCTTACCTTGCCAGCAGATCGCCGGAATGGCGACTGGAAATTGCCGCCCCCGGCGCGCGAATCCGCGGCCCGGGCCGGCCTGCCGGGAGGTGGTCGGACGGGCCGGGTCGGGCCGCGGCCTTCCCGGATCGTCGCGGTGGCCGGCGCGACAGGCGGTTTCCCGCCGCTTGACCGGGCGTTCGCGGGGGCCGTAACATGGCGTAGTTGCGCCCTTAAGGTTTCGCATTTAGGCCCACGGCATGCGATTCGATCCTCTCCTGCACATGACACGGCGCGGCCTGCGCCTGTTCGACGGTCTGGCCGCGCCCCGCGCCGCCGCCATCTCCTGCGTCTTTCTTCTCGGCATGACCGGGATCGGCGCGGCGGCGTTCCTGATGCGTCCCGACGTGGTGACCCATGTGCCGGCCGTGGCCACGGGTGCGCCCACACCGATCTCCACGCGCGCGACGGCCGGCGTTGCGGAACGGGCACCGTCAATGCCGGTCACCGCCGGCTCCGCGCGCCGGCCGGTGCCGGAGGTGCCGGTCCTGGCGTCGCTGAGCGGCTCCGGCACGGTGATCCGGCCGGACCTCGCCTCGCCCGTGTCGCGCATCTACCTGCGCGCGCCGGCGGCGGTGCCGCCGCAACGCCCGGCACGTTTCGATCCGCAGCTTGAACCGCAACCATTGCGCCCGCGCATGCGCCCGGCGACGCTGGCGGCGTCCGCCCCCGAACAGGACGTGCCCGCCGCCGCCGCCCAGCCTGTCCTGCGCGCCTCGCTGCGTCCGCGCCAGCGCCCCGGCGATCTGGGCGAAATGGCCGCCGCGATCCGCTCCGCGCGGGCCGAGGACACGACCGGCGCACCGGCAGAGACCCGGACAGCAACCGCCACGCCGGCCGCCGAAGCCACCACCGACGTCGAAGCCAAGCCCGAGACGAAGCGCGCCGAGGCCGCCGCCGGACGCGCCGCGGCGCCGCGCATCGCGCGCAGCGCGGGCCACTGCCCGCGGCGGCTGGCGCGCGCCATGCC